>NZ_FQZN01000025.1 GCF_900142015.1 Bacteroides stercorirosoris | reverse complement strand
AAACCTAAACGAGGTTCGATTTCTGAGATTTTTTGTATCTTTACCATGTGTTTTTAGTTTAGATTACCCCCGTTTTGGCCGTCAAACCGTTTTTTAGGGGGAATGCTTAAAGATACAAAAAAGGCAACTAACTCGCAATGAATTAGTTGCCTTAAATTTTATTATTTTAGGAATATCCCTATTTAGCTTCTTGTCTTCTGAATACTCTTATCTATAAACTTCCTTCAATAGATTCAGTAGCAACTGTTGTCCTACCACATTAGCCCGGTTTTCACTTTTCGTATTGAATGTATTCATAGATTCATTCATACCATCCAAATCGACAGGTGCGGTATACTCCTTGATTCCTTTGATACAGGCAGGGATATCCAGCGTAGTGATAATTACTTTTCCACTTCCTGCCGGTATCACCTGTAAGGCTGAATATACCTCTTTCTTATGGTCGGAAACACAGCCTACAAGTGTCTCACCATTGAAACACCGCAAACCGATACGACGCCGGTTGTACGTGGCAAAGCATTGATATTCCCAGTTGAAAGCACTATTTGCCGGCAGGTTCATAAAGATAGGATGCTCCCGGTTGAAGAAATTACCTCCATACCATGATTTACCCAGAATCTTCGAACCACGATAGTCCAGTACCTCTTTATCTGCCAGGAATTCTGCCCAACGTTCCGGATTGTCTACAATAATCAGAGTATGTCCTTTATATACCCATTCCATGATGTCGCTCATGCCACTGCCCCATTGCGTAGGTTCATAAGCGCCGACCAGCAGATAATCTCCTTCGGGGGTGCCACCTTTGTAAACCGGAACCTCCATGCCGACACCACGTAAGAAGTTTACCAGAGCTCCCGTCGTATCGGCTACACTGCCCTGTGTTGTGATGCCTTTCGTATCCAGTTCAACCGCAAACAACAGATCATCTCCCTTTACCAACTCTGTTTTGCCTTTCAGTAAAGAAGCCTCTATACGGGTATAACCTTTACTCTTCGGTATAAATGCCCAACCGCTTTGCAGGCATTGACCGTAGTCATTTCCACCTTTCACTGTCACCCGTTCCTTATGACTGGCCACTACGTTTCCACCTTCATCTTTGGCTACCAGATTCAGTATATAAGAACCTTTCAGATTCTTTTCGTTCACAATGTAAGTGTCCACCAACGTTGTATCTCCTGTACTCACTACCTTGCGGTTCATTTTGACAGCCAGATAAAGAGGAGCATTGTAGCGGACCATGACTTCCGGATCTCCTTTCGGGAAACGGTAATTGTCGACGATGCCCGAATGATTCTCAAGTTTCATACTTTCCCAACCATTTACGGCATACGCATCTACTGTATTACTGATCCGGATATTCTCTATGATTCTTCCCTGATAATAGAAAGAAACATTTCCCATGGAACGCGTCAGGTCATCCACTGTGGGGAAAGCTTTGTCGAACCCTTTCTCTTTCAGAAAACGGTCGTAGGCGTCATACCATTGCAGATAATCGTCCGCTTCCCAACTATTCATCTTGCCGCTTTTCAGGATATCTTCGCGGATGAGTTGCAGGCGTGGAGGAGTACCGATTGCCCCGTCTTCACCCCAGTAAACAATTTCTTTCTTATGATCGGAGAAACGGTGATAGTTATCTTTACCCAGATATAAGTTGTCATGATAGCATCCGGGACCGCCTGCATGATGCCGGTCATACCATCCATAGTCGTAGAAGGTAGTGTCATAAGGCATCAGATGCAGTTTGAAACGCGTGTTGTGTTCCTCTGCCGGATTTTCTCCGTTGCTTGAATTATAAGTCAGGATGCGGGTAGGGTCCAAAGCATGTGCCATGCGCATCTGGTCATAATCTTGAGTCTGGGGATAAGCGCCACGTTCATTATGCAGATTGTAGATGATGAGTGACGGATGGTTACGGTCCCGCTTCACCATGCGTGCCAGTTTCTCGTTGCGGTAGGCAAAATAGAAATTACTCTGTTTGTCGTTATCATTGAAGTTTTTGATGGGGTACTGATTACCTCCGGGTTCTTCAAAATAGAGCAATCCCAATTCATCAGCATAGTCCAGAATGTTGGTTTGCCCGATATTCCGGTGAAAGTTCAGCATGTTCAATCCCAGTTCTTTGGCAATCGTAATTTGCCGTTTGGCCAGTTCATCGGAAGGAGTGATACCATTATAAGGCCAGAATCCCCACGAGATAGCTGTCCGTAATACGATTCGTTTGCCGTTCAGGAAGAATTGCCGGTCTCCTTTTATATCTTTTATTTCGAACCAACGGAAACCGAAACGCTCAGTTACTGCATCGTCGTTCAGAGAAATTTTCAGGTCATAGAGACGGGGCGAGTCCACACTCCATAAGTGCGCATTGGACACTTTGATTTGATAAGTTTGCAGGTTCTCACCTTCTTTCAGCGATTCCAGGCGGATATTCTTGCGATATACGGTCTGTCCGTTGGGATGTTCCTTGATTTCCAGACATAGTTCCTTGTTTGTAACAGAAGCTCCGGTTTCATTGGCTGCCCTGACTTCTACTTCAATGGTATGCGGTTCCGGTTGGTTTTTGATAAATACATCTTTCACATAAAGCTTTCCGGTAGCTTCCAGTTCCACTTTTCCCGTAATGCCACCGAAGCCGTGTGAGGGATTGGTGCGATATACTCCCCAGGTATAAACCTGTGAGTCTTTCCAATTGAAGTTCCCGTTAGGATCTGTAATCCGGAAAGTGATTACATTCTTCTTGCCCGGTTCTATAAAAGGAGTGATGTCGATGGAGAAAGGAGTACTGTTCACTAAATCATATCCTGCCAGTTGATGGTTGACAAATATTTCAGCACGGAACCTTACGGAGCCGATATTCATTGCAATCCGCCTGTCTTTCCATTCGGCAGGAATGTCTACTTCTGTTTCAAACCAGGAAACTCCCGTATAGTTTCCTGTCACTCCGAATGTCTGTCCGTTCCATCCCCACAGGTGCTCTTCTACTGTGGCAGGCAGATTGATACCTGTTTTATCGGGATGTTTCAGTAATTGCCAGCCCCCTGTCGGAGTGTTTGCAGGCAATGCTTTGATATCTACCGGTGGAAGATATAACTCATCATTCTGCCAGGCAGCTGCACGGTCTAAGGTGATGTTCCACGGTTGGGAGGACAAGTCGAGGTTTACTCTTTCCTGAGAGGAGCCGATGAAAATGTTCAGGGCTGCTCCCGCGATGAATAGCAGGGATTTTCGGTTCATATTATATAATAGGTATAAGTGATTCGTCTTTTAGAGAAGGCTTCTGCCTTACTATTGCGCGATGCGCTCGCTATTTCAAATAACTGAAAGGCTTCCATCCTTTCAATACAAACGCCGGATTCATATAATCCGCAATGAGGGCTGCGTCTTTTTGCGCATCCAGTTGGCGTGAATAAGCATGGCGTTGTGATACATCCACCGGTTTGCCTGTTTCCATATCGCAAGTGTTGAACTCATACATCCGGGAACTTTTCTCACCAATAGCACTCCACCCTTGTGGGATAATGTTTTTCACCTTACAGTTGATTACCACAAACTCTGCGTCCGGGTAAGCGGTTCCGTGATTACTCTTGGTGCGTCCGTAGTCGGCCTTCTTCCCGTCGGGGGCGGCAAAAGTACATTCTACAAAGATATCACCATGATTTCCCGCTGTGTTTCTTACCCAGGAGAATGGGCCTCCGTTGTTGCGGAAGTTACTGCGGTAGGCAAACAGACTGCCACGTCCCAGGATGGTGTCACCACCTCCGTCCAGCTCACACGACTCCATATAGATTGTTCCGTTTGCTTGCAATGCATCTCCGGAACCGATGATGTGTACACTGTAGAGGGCAATACGTTCACCGTTCAGCAGCAGACCTTCAGCTTGTCCATGCAGATCGGTAGCTATGGTCAGGTCTTCCAGCTGGATGTCGCTGCAATTATCCAGCATGAAAGCGGCTCTTCTGGACGGGAATGTGCCCGGCCATTCGTTGGTTTTCACTGTCAGGGGATGAGGATTGAAAACTTCGTTATTGGCATAGTGTACCCGGGTCCGCTCCATTCCTGCACCTTTAATCTTTACATTTG
This sequence comes from Bacteroides stercorirosoris, assembly GCF_900142015.1. Taxonomy (GTDB): domain Bacteria; phylum Bacteroidota; class Bacteroidia; order Bacteroidales; family Bacteroidaceae; genus Bacteroides; species Bacteroides stercorirosoris. The sequence continues at coordinate 88,154 of NZ_FQZN01000025.1, read as the reverse complement.
TTTTGTTCCGGGCATATACCAGTTCTTCGTAGTCGCCGGCTTGTATCAGAATTACGGTTTGTTTCTGACTGAAATCGGGAATAAAGTCGAGTGCTCCTTGCACGGTGTTGAAATCACCTTGTCCGGTTGCATCTACAATCAGTGTGTCTGTAGAAGTGGGAGCGGAGTCTTTAGTTTTGAAACTCCAGTTATGCTCTTTACTGATACCGTGGAAACTGTGGTCGGGTAAAGTCAGAACACCTTCGTCTACGGTGACATAATAACTATGGTTATAGTCGAGCATATTGTTGTGCAGATAGATGGTTGCCGTCGAATCGCGCACGATGATGGGATGGAAATGAAACGCATCTGTAAATCCACCGATGATGTTCAACTGGTAATCGGGTGGGGTAGGCTCTGCCGTACCTGAAGGGGTGCCAGGGCGGGTATCTCTGTTGGTAGGCATGTGGGTGCGTGTATAGTCGTAAGGTATCTTGGTGTAATCACATTCCGGTCCATACGTACGACTTTCGGTAGGTCCGGGAGGAATACTCAGATCCAGGCTGTCCACTATCTGGTGTGACATCGCATCATAAATGCGTATCATTCCGGAGTCACCTACTATGGGGGTGTCCGCGAAAGTCAGTACCAGATGGGTATCCGGATTTACATTTTTTGCACCGGCAGCCGGAAACAGTTCGGCGTTTGGTGATACAGGTTGGTTGCAGGCCGACAGAAAAGGCAGTACAGCCAGCATAACAAACAAAGGTTTCATCATTGTTATCTCCTAATTTAGTAGTTCTTTGGAAAATTATATAGAGTGCAAATATAGGCCATCCTCCCAACTCCGTTTTATAATATCTGTGCGATTCGTTACAATTTCAGTTCATCAGCATGTTTTTTCAACTTATATTCTTTGGGAGTACAATTCATGGTCTCTTTAAACACTTTGCTGAAATACTGGGGGGTTGCAAATCCACTCATATATCCCACTTCGGAAACTGTATATTGATTTTGTTCCAATAACTGAACGGCCCGTTTTATGCGCATACTTTTCATGAAGTCCACAGGTGAAACTCCCATTAGGGATTTCATCTTCCGATAAAATACAGTACGGCTCATTCCCATAGCTTCAGCCAGGTCGTCTATCTTGAAGTCAAGATTATGAATGTTTTCTTCTACACTCTGAAGTATGTTCCGGATAAAGTCATCATCAAAATGAGTCACCTGGGGAGTGACAGATTCTATCTGGTCTGTTAGATTCGTTATTTTTTCTCTCTTTATTTTAGAGGTGTAATAATCATATAGCATTTGCCGCTGCTTGAGCAGGGAGTCTACTTTCGCTTTCAGATAGGTGGAACTGAAAGGTTTGGTAATATATTCGTCCGCACCATACTCCAATCCCTGAATCTGATCGCTTAATGAAGACTTGGCTGATAATAGAATAACGGGGATATGACAGATATTGCTGTTTGCTTTTACTCTTTTCAGGAACTCTATTCCATTCATTTCGGGCATCATAATATCACTGATGACGATATCCGGCATTTCAGCCAGGGCTTTATCTAATCCTTGCTTCCCATTTTCCGCTTCAAAAACCACATAATCTTTGCTTAGCACATTGCATATAAAATGACGTAGTTCTTCATTATCTTCAATAATCAGAATCTGGGTTTCTTTATCTTCATCTTCCATGAGGTTTCCGTCATTCTCTCTCTGCAATTCAGAATTCTCACTGTCATTCAGGATGAATTCTACATTGCTGTCTGCACTGAAGGTCTCATAGTTTCCTGGCAACCTGACGGAAAAGGTACTGCCTTCGCCTAATTTACTGTCTACTTTTATGGTGCCATGCAGCAGGTTCAGCAATTCTTTCACCAGAGACAGTCCGATGCCTGTCGAGAGGTTCGGATCAGCCTCGTCTAAAGTTTCAAAACGAGTGAACAGTTGATTGATCTTTTGGGCATTGATACCACGTCCTTCATCTTTTACCTGTAAGTACAGATGATCTTTTTCGCCGGTTACGGATAAGATTATCCTTTTCTCGTTGGATGTATATTTGAATGCATTGGATAACAGATTAAAGAGAATCTTCTCCAGTTTATCCACATCTGTGTACATCACGAAAGAATTGAGATTGCAGTGTAACTGGAATTCTATATGTCGTTTGTGGGCCATGGAAGTGAAATTCTCATAGATTTTCATTATCAAAGGAATCACATCCAACTGTTCTACCATCACTTTCATCTTATCATTCTGTATCTTACGAAAATCCAGTATCTGATTGATTAGCCGTAGCATCCTGTCTGTATTTCTTTTGGCAACCTGCATGTTCTCCACACCTGCGTCGGATAGTTTCTCATTACTGATGACTTCATCTATCGGACTGGCTATCAGTGTAAGTGGAGTGCGAAGCTCGTGAGAAATATCAGTGAAAAAACGTAGCTTCAGATTGGAAAGCTGTTGTTCGAAATCTACTCTGCGCTGTAAATTAGTGATGCGGATTACGATATATATTACGATGAGCAGTACAGCAATACCTATGACAATGTAGAGCAATATCGCCCAGATTGTTTCGAAAAAGGTGGGTTCGATATGTATGGGTAAAGAAGTTACGTTATCTACCCATACTCCATCCCCGTTAGTCGATTTTACCTGAAACAGATAATCGCCTGCCGGTATATTTACCAGACTGGCTGAATGACTGTTTCCCAATTCAATCCACTGGTCATTCAATCCCTGAATGCGGTATGCATATTTTATGGCCGGAGAGTTTACGTAATCCAGAGCGGCGAATGTAATGGTGAAGTTCCGTTCGTCTGCCTTTAAGGATTGTATTTCTTTACTATTGAACACTTCTTGCCGGCGGGATGTGTTATTTAGATAAATATCCAAATGCGAGAATACGATGGGAGGTACAAAATCACTCTTATACAAGTCTTTGGGAGTAACACATAATGCACCGAATTCCGAACCGAATATTAACTTCCCGGAAGAACATAAAACGGGCTTTGTCTCAGCCATTTGTATCTGATCGTTGTACTCTTCCAGCAGATTCATATCGGCATCCAGTTTTGATAATTTATTCTCAGAAGCAATCCATAGATTGCCTTCGGAATCTTCGATTGCTGAAAGGGATAAATCGGGGACTTGCCCATTCGTCGCGTTATAATGTTTGAAAGCCAGCTTTTCGGATAGTCTGCTACTGTCATCCAACAGATTAATTCCTCCGCTCAGCGTTATGACCAATAATTTGCCATTATGGGTTTGGATAATATTCAGTACGTCATTGTTGCTCAAACTGGAATAACGTTCCTCACAAACGTTATGGTAAAAGCGGATGGCTTCCGGTCTTGTAAAATCAGAGGCGCAAGAGAGCAGCCCTCCTGTGGTTCCAATCAGGATAACTCCATTATCCGCCTCGTACAGGCAACGTACTTTCTCACATACATGAATCGGGTAGTTATTGAGAATATTTCCGGAGTGAATGAAACGCGGACCGGCACTTTCCAGTAAATGCTCTACCAGGTTGAGGCCTCCTCCAAAAGTTCCTATCCATATACGTCCTGTTGAGTCTTGTAAAATGGAATAGATGGAATTGGAGGATATACTATACGGATTGTTTTTATCCGATAGATGATGGGTAATCCGGTAACTGTTGTCTCTTTCGTGACGCAATAGATAAAGCCCGTTGTCTTTGGTTCCCAACCAGATGTTGTGTTCTTTATCTTCGTAGATGCAATATACATCTATATTGAAGGTAACGGTAGAATCAGGTACTATTTTGCCCTCCCTTGAAAGATTTCCAATCCATTGTCCCGACGGATTGTAGAGGCATACGTTGCTCGATTGCTTTTTGTGATTACGTTTCCATCCCACCCACAAACGCTTCTGATGATCTTCCATCAAAGCACGTGCTTCTTTATGGCTGTCGAATCTATATTCGAATTTCTTCCGGTGGAATGATAGGTATCCAAACCCATCTCCTTTGGTATACCACAGATTCTGATGACGGTCGATAATATAACTGAAGGCCTGGAATGAAACAGGCTTCCGCATTCCCATTTCATAAGTGGATGCCTGCTCTAAGCAACGGTTTACCGGATTGTAAAAGCATAACTCACCTCCTGTGGGTTTGAGCCAGATACAACCATATTCGTCTTCATGCACAAAAGTACAAGGTTTATAGAAAGGGACTTCCGAGTATCTGGGATAATCCAATAAAGTGGTGGTTTCATTCTCCTTATCTAATAGGATTACTCCATCGTTGGCACCCAGTAGCCATAGATTCCCTTTTTTGTCTTCAAATACCTCTGAATCTATTTCTATGGGCATTTCATGGACTGTGAATTTTTCATTTGCCGGATCGTAAAGTATAATGCTCCTATTCTGTAGAATTACAATTTTATTATCCGCTAAACTTTTTAATCCTGTGATCTCTGATATCGGTTGTTCGGGAACACATGGCAATACATCCTGGCTTTGAGTATCATACCGGGTGAAGAAGCCCTTGGAAGTGGCCAGGTAAATTCCACCGGGAACTTCCACCATAAATTCGAAAGGCATTTGATTAGATATGCTTTTCTGACCTACAATAAGAGCGCCTTTGTTAGTCAGAATCCATTCATCCCCCTCCTTATCTTGGGTAATGCCATAGATCGTGTCTCTTTCATTTCTTCCGGAATATAACTCGACGGACTCCGTCGCCGGAAACTTATTTTCATCTATGCGGTACAACTCATTCTGTATACCGACGGCCCAGGTAATCCCATTTCCCAATACATACAATTTGTTAACTGAATTGGTGAGGCTTTTGTTGAAAAGGAAAGGGTCCTGGTATTCATATGTCCGGGTATTGAATAAGTAACAGCGTTTATCATAAGTCAGGCACCAGATGTTATTCAATGAACTTTTTTTGATTTTGGTAAAGCGATGATTGCTTATGCGGATAGGACTTTCCGGGTAGGTTTTATAATTATAGAATGAGTAACCGTCGAAACGTTCCAATCCGTTCCAGGTAGACATCCATATATAGCCATTATCATCCTGGATAAAATTATGGACGCTTTTTTGAGACAATCCGTCTTGCACTGAATAGTGCTTCATATTGATCAGACTTTGTCCGAACAACATAGGGGTGAATAAATAGAGTAGTATGGTGATGACCTGCTTTAACATAGTATCTGTACTTTTCTGTCATACAAATATCGGGAAAAGATATCAGATACCAATAAACTGATGATTTATTGCAATGATTAAACCTGAAATTATAAAAAGAATACTCTATGTTCAGAATTTATAAAGGAAAAGCTGAATATTATAATTCGATGTTTTATGAAATGCCTTATTTTGCTTTACGATGGAACTTGAATGAAAAACATTCTGTCTGATTAAGTACATGAAAGAATTATCTAACAAAATAAAAACAGGGATTATGAAGCAGATTTTTATTTTCAGAAAGGCACATGCTGCCGTTATTTTGCTGTGTTGTCTGATGGCATTCTCTTCGGCAATGGCACAGCAAATGCCAAGACGCAATGTTTTACGCGAAACAAACAATGAATTTTTCAAGACTGAAGAAGCACGTCGCATAGGCAATCAGGTGCTGGCGTTTCAGCGTTGTACCGGTGGTTGGCCGAAAAATATCGATATGACTCAGAAGATGAGCAATGAGGAATTAGCACAAATCTTAAAGGAGAAGTCACGCCGTGACGATTCGACAATTGATAACAATGCGACCACCATGCAGATGATTTATCTGGCTCGTTTATACAGGCAAACAAAGGATGTGCGCTACCGTGACGCCTTCCGTCTGGCGGTGGAGTATCTTCTGAGCGGTCAGTATGAAAATGGCGGATGGCCGCAATTCTGGCCGGAAATGCGCGGATACCAGCTACATATTACTTTTAATGATGATGCGATAGTGAATACACTGGAAATACTGCATGACATTATGACTGCTGAATTTCCTTATGATGGTGACCTCACCGACAAGGCAATGCGTCAACGGCTGTCGAAAGCTTTTGATAAAGGGATTGAATGTATTCTGGCAACACAGATCGTTACTGATGGACAGCTTACGGTATGGTGTCAGCAGCACGACCGGGAAACCTTGAAACCGGCATCGGCACGTGCCTACGAGTTGCCCTCGTATTGCTCGTCAGAGAGTGCTGCCATCGTGCGCTTGCTTATGACGTTGCCTAAACCCGATGCACGTGTTAAGCGGGCTGTCCACGGAGCTATGAAATGGTTTGATACGTATAAACTCACCGGTTTGCGATGTGAACGGTCGGCAGGAGAGCATGGTGTACGGGATACCCGTCTTGTGGAAGATCCGCAAGCCGGACCGATATGGGCACGTTATTATGATTTGAAGTATTGCGAACCTTATGTTTGCGACCGTGACGGTTTGCCACGACGTCGATTGGAGGAAATCGGAGTGGAACGTCGCAATGGTTACAGCTGGTATAACAGTCGTCCGGCCGAGCTTTTCAATCTGTATGATACCTGGGTTGCCAAATATGATCCGAAGCACAAAGTAAATGTTAGTCTGAATTCCAAAGGAGCTAATGAAAAGGGAATTATCGAAATGTATCGTCGTCCGGTGATGGATCGTACAGCTTTCGATGTGGTGGTGAAGCCGGGACAAAGTATTCAGGATGCCATTGAGAGAGCACCTGAGACACCGGCAAGTCCTTTCAAGATTCTTATATTAAAAGGTAACTATAATCAAAAGGTCATCATAGACCGTCCGAACATTGTATTGGTAGGTGAGAACCGTGACAGTACAGTGATTGTTTTAGCCGAGACAGCTAAGACAAGGACCATCACTCAATATCATGGAAAACCTGTAGGCAATGGTGTGATTGTGCTGCAAGAGGGGGCCGATGACTGTGTAATTAGCGGGCTGACGGTATATAACAATTATGGAACTACTGTTGAGAACACTACCACCCACCAGATGTCTATCTTTGGACGTGCTACACGTACCATTGTTATTAATTGCAATGTATGGGCTGATGGTAATGATGCACTTTCACTTTGGGCGCCGAAAGGCAATGGAATGTATTATCATGCCGATCTTTATCTGCGTTGTCCCGGAGTGGATTTTCTTTGTCCGCGCGGATGGTGTTATGCTACTCGCTGCCGGTTTTATGGCGATGGCCGTGCACTGATCTGGCATGACGGCCGGGGGGATAAGAGTAAGAAACTGGTAATCACTAATTCGTCCTTTGATGCTCAATCGCCCACTATTCTCGGACGTTGGCATCATGACTCGCAGTTCTTTATTATCAATTGTCAGATGTCGGAACAGATTCTGGACTGCAATATTGGTTATGCTTATTCGGACAAAGTGCTCGATCCTTGTCCGTGGGGACAGCGTGTTTATTACTATGGTTGTCATCGTCAGGGAGGTCATAGCGGTTGGTTGGACAATAATCTGCAACAGGCGGAGAGTGCACCGGCATTTTACGGCATCACTGCCCGATGGACGTTTGACGGTAAGTGGGATCCCGAGCAGCGAATACGCGATTTGTGGTCTGTGCTGGCCTATTGACAAATAGAATAAACCTCTTGGCAAGAGAAAAGGCGTAGTCATAAGATTACGCCTTTTCTTGTGGCTGAAAAGGGAGATACTGATGCTTTGTCGTGCCTCTGTTTGTTTCATTTAGTTTCTTCCTTTTGAAACAAAAGTGCCTTGCCTGTGGAACAATAGTTTCTCAGGCGAGAAATAAAAGTGTCTCACCTAAGAAACTGATGTCTCACAATAAGGAAACAAATGTTCCTATGAAGTGAAACGGAAGCTTTCTCGTAACTGGTGCGAAAAGGAATCAAATGATAATTTAGCGCAGCCTAAGCCTGAAAGGCTTTCATCTTACAGCCCAGGGCAACGCCCTGGGAATGAATCGTCCCCCACAATTTTACGCCCTGTAAGGGCAAAAGCTGATGTGTGCTGTTATGCCCTTACAGGGCGCGGGGATAAACATTACTCAATTCCCAGGGCGTTGCCCTGGGCTGTAAGATGAAAGGCTTTCAGCCTTGAGCTGCGCAATAATCATCTGTTTCATTCATAACCCATCAGAAAGGAATTATGCCTATATGTTTTGCTGCAGGACAATCAATATGAATTGAAACTTTGTAATCCCTGTTTACGTAAAGGTTTACGTACCTTTTTACTTTCTTTCCTTTTCCTTTTACATGCAATTTTTCTACTTTTGGCCACGTAAATCTATTTAAAACCGATTCTAATATTATATTTATGGAAAGAAACCTCTTTAAAATTGCTCTACTGGGAGTCATGTTCCTGGTCAGTCATTCCTCTTTTTCACAAATAACGGAACGGGAGCGTCCTGCGGAATGGAAACAATTAGTGAAAGGCGCCCGCTTTATGGATCGCTTCCTGCCGATGAAGGGAAATGTACTTTCATCCGATGCATGGGGTGCTGACTGTGTGCTTCCACGTTATGTAGATAATGGCATTGAAGACGGTATCTGGTCCTATTGGGGTGGAAATATCCGAAAAGGCGAAGACGGTAAATATCATCTATTTGCCTGCGGCTGGCTGGAATGTTCACCTAAAGGACACATGGAATGGCCTAACTCATACGTATTTCATACTGTAAGCGATAATCTGACAGGGCCCTTCAAGCCTGTTCGTATCATAGGTAAAGGGCATAATCCTGAAATATTCCGTGCTAAAGATGGCCGGTATGTTGTCTATGTAATTGGTGGACGTTATGTATCCGATGATCTGAATGGAAAATGGGAATATGGAAAGTTTGATTTCAATGCACGCGACCGCCGTATTATCGAAGGCCTGTCTAATCTTTCATTTGCCCAGCGTGAAGACAGCTCTTATGTGATGGTTTGTCGTGGTGGTGGTATCTGGGTCAGCAGAGATGGACTATCGGAATACAATCAACTGACCGACAAACGGGTTTATCCGGATGTAGACGGTCGGTTTGAAGATCCCGTAATCTGGCGCGATCATATTCAGTATCACCTGATTGTTAATGATTGGCTGGGACGTATTGCTTTCTATCTTCGTTCAAAGGATGGAGTGAACTGGGTGGTCGATCCGGGTGAAGCTTATATGCCGGGAGTTGCTGTACATGCAGACGGACAGGTGGAAGACTGGTTCAAATATGAACGCCTTAAAGTGTATCAGGATAAATACGGACGTGCTGTTCAGGCTAATTTCGCGGTAATCGATACGCTTAAAAACGAAGATAAACCTTTTGATCACCATAGTTCAAAGAATATCAGCATTCCCTTGAATCCGGGATTGTTGCTTACCATACTGGACGAGAAACCTATCACCTCGGGTACAAAAACAATTCGTGTGAAGATACAGGCGGAAGAAGGCTTCAATCCCCAGACGGATATAGATGTGAATTCCTTGCGTTTCGGTGCTTCTGAAGAAGTGAATTATGGCAGAGGCTGCCAGGTTTTGACCACAGAAAATGAGGGCAAGGATTTGATTGTAACTTTCAATGGCAAAGGAAATGGCATCACTAAAGATGAATTTGCCCCGAAATTAATTGGAAAATACAAAGATGGAAGAATGCTTTATGGGTATGCGCGTTTGCCATACATTGATTATATAGAACCGATCCTTTCAGCTCGTGCCCCAGTCTTTACCAAGTCCGGGAAGGGATTGGAATGTACAGTGGAAATACAGAATTTCGGTCAGGTCGGCTCAAAGAAAGCATTGGTGGAAGTAGCGTATAAAAAGGAAGGAAAAACAATAAAGGTAGCTTCCGGTATGGTTCCGGCATTGAAGCCTTATGAAAAAACAGATATATTGCTTTCTGCTAAGGATGTGGTTGAGGAAGGAAAGGAATATGATTTGATAGTGACACTCTATTCCGGCAAAAAAGTATTGTCAACATTTAATCTGAAAAAGAAAGTGTTGGAGTAATCTGAGAAAGCTATCGGTTTCGATGATTTGATAAGGGGATAAATATTCCGCTTACAAGGTATTAACTTCCTGTCGACAAGGTCTCAACTTCTTGTCAACAGGAAGTTAACTTTTTGTATGCAAGGAGTTTGGATCTTGTAATGTATTGATAAATAAAGCCTTCCTAACTTGTCTAATTTTAATATAAAAGGTTCTGCTCATAAGCGAATGATTAATATTATACCGTCAATATCTTTCGGAAACTTTCATTAAATTCCTATCTTTGCGGAAATTCGTATTACCTGAATAAGATGAAACGATACCTGCTGTTACTTCTTATGTAATTGATTTCTATAAAGAGTCAACAATAACAGGCGGATAGTCGTTATTAGGTTATAGTTAAATTTCATTTTATGAAACATTTCGTTCTTTTTGCCTGCGTGGCTGTTGGTTTGATTTTTGCCGGATGTCGTAACCGGCAGGAACCACCTGTGCCGGTAGTTGTGCAGGAGTCTGAACCTAAGGATACGGCTGTGCTGGAATTTCCTCATCCTAAAGAGAAACAGTTGACCGCTGCCGATATTTCCCTTACCAAAGAATTGCTTTATGACCAGCATACCCTCGAAGATACCTATCCATATAAGGATACGGTACGCTCTTTCAAATGGGATGTCATCCGGAACTGTCTGGCTTATATCGAGAATATGCAGCGCGATACTACTGCAAGGTGGGTGGTGTTGCAGAATTATAAGAATCTGAATAAAGAAGCTCCCCTGGTACGTAAGTTCGTGCGGAATGTGTACCGCCGTGTATCTGATACATTGGGCGTGGAGCGCTATCAATCGGTGCCGCTATATCTGCCCGCTGATACGCTGGTGCCCGAACGTTATGGTAGAGACGGTACTATCGCTTATCTGAAAGGCGAGGAGGGAAGTTTTTACCGGATATTACCCGCCACTTTTGAAGAAGAATGGCTGGCACCACGCAGTTATCTGAAACAATTGCCGGATAGCACCGTCTTTAATCATGTGATTTTTGTCGACCGCCTGGATCAGAATATTACTACCTTGGAACATGTCTCGGAAGGTGAGTGGAAGATACGCAGCATGAATCCCGCCACTACCGGAATGCATGCTCCACCCTATGCTCAGGAAACCCCACTGGGGATGTATCTGCTTCAACAGAAGAAAACGCGTATGGTGTTCCTGAAAGATGGTTCGGCGGAGACAGGAGGCTATGCCCCTTATGCCAGTCGTTTTACGAACGGAGCTTATATCCATGGAGTGCCGGTGAATGCGCCGCGTACAAGTATGATTGAGTATAGCTGGTCGTTGGGAACCACTCCACGTTCGCATATGTGTGTGCGCAATGCCACTTCACATTCCAAGTTCGTTTTCGATTGGGCGTCTACCGAACGCTCTTTGGTTGTGGTGATTGAATAGTGAACCCTCATTTTTAACTATCTGTGTGATAGGTGTCTGGAGAAAAAACTGTAATTTAGCCGCCGTTATTTCTCTGGCTAAAGTTTTATGTTGCGATTTATTGTATTCATTTTATTCTTATTTCTTCCTTGTACCTTATTTCTGGGCGGCAAGTCGTCAGATAACATTCCAGACTCTGCTGAAAGGGCTGCTGCATCTGATGTTGAGGCTTATGCGAGCTTATACCGTTCCATGCAGTTGGAAGGAGTTGTCAACTGGAAAGCTTTCCGGCAGGCTGTAGCAGGTTATTATAAAATAGACAATCGCAAACGGGAGGTGTTGACATTGATAGACTTTTCCCGTCCTTCTACCGCAAAACGTCTTTTTGTATTTGACATGAGGGAACGTAAAGTACTTTTCTCATCGGTTGTTTCCCACGGAAAGAATAGCGGTGATAATTATGCCACTTCCTTCTCCAACGAATATGGTTCCTACAAAAGTTCACTGGGGTTCTATCTTACAGAATCTACTTATCAGGGAAAGAATGGGTATTCGCTTATTTTGAATGGTTTGGAAAAAGGAATCAACGACCGGGCCCGTGAGCGTGCCATTGTGATGCATGGGGCGGCTTATGCCGATCCTTCGGTAGTCAGCAGAGGAGGACGTTTGGGAAGAAGCTTTGGCTGTCCGGCTGTTCCGCAAAAACTTTCCCGTCCTATCATTGATGCCATTAAAGGAGGAAGTGTGATGTATATCTATGCTGAAACTCCTGATTATCTGGCACACAGTTCAGTCTTAAAAGATGCAGACGGACTGTAGTTTAATTCTTTTCATTACGAAGCATATTTTTGACGTTTGTCAATTCCTGTAATCTTATCTTTTCATACCTTTGCGTGCAATTTTCAGAGGATTAATTTATGGCAACATCAAGAGAAATGACGGCAGGACGCGCATTGCCGTTGATATTCAATTTCACTATGCCTCTGTTGATGGGAAACCTGCTACAACAGACATACTCTCTGGTCGACGCGGCAATCGTAGGAAAATTCTTGGGTATTAATGCACTGGCCTCGGTCGGAGCAAGTACTTCGGTGGTTTTCCTTATTCTTGGTTTCTGCAATGGATGTTGTGGAGGTTTCGGTATTCCTGTGGCGCAGAAATTCGGAGCGCGGGATTATAGCACGATGCGTCGTTATATATCGGTCAGTTTGCAACTGGCGGCGGTGATGTCGGTGGTGATTGCGGTAGTTACGAGTATTCTGTGTGGAGATATTCTGCTGATGATGCGTACACCGGATATCATATTCCAGGATGCCTACTATTATTTATTGATAACGTTTATCGGAGTTCCCTGTACCTTCTTTTATAATTTGCTGTCCAGCATCATTCGTGCTTTGGGTGATAGTAAGACGCCTTTCTGGTTTCTGTTGTTTTCTACTATACTTAATATTCTGCTCGACTTGTTCTGTATCCTGGTATTGGATTGGGGAGTGGCGGGAGCCGCCATCGCTACGGTCTTTTCACAAGGCGTATCGGCTGTGTTGTGTTATGGATATATGATGCGCCGTTTTGATATATTGCGGGGAACACCGGATGAGCGGAAGTTCAACGGTGCTCTGGCACGGAGATTGATGTATATCGGTGTACCTATGGGATTACAATTCTCGATTACCGCTATCGGAAGTATCATGTTGCAAAGCGCCAACAATGCATTGGGAACTGCTTGTGTTGCAGCTTTTACGGCTGCCATGCGCATCAAGATGTTCTTTATGTGCCCGCTTGAAAGTCTGGGCATTGCTATGGCTACTTATACCGGACAGAATTATGGTGCGGGCAAGCCCGAACGTATTTGGATGGGAGTAAAGGTAAGTGCGCTAATGATGATTATTTACTGGGCATTTACGTTCTGCGTATTGATGCTGGGTGCACGTACGTTTGCCTTGCTTTTTGTGGAAGCGTCTGAACTGGAAATCTTGAAGGACACGGAGTTGTTCCTGCATATTTCCGTGTCCTTCTTCCCAGTTTTGGGACTGCTTTGTATTCTGCGATATACCATTCAGGGAGCGGGATATACCAATCTTGCTATGCTTTCCGGAGTTTCCGAAATGATAGCGCGTGTGCTGGTCAGTCTTTATGCAGTGCCCGCTTTCGGCTATCTCGCGGTCTGCTTCGGTGATCCGACGGCATGGATTGCGGCTGTCCTGTTCCTGGTGCCGGCATTTATTTTTGTATATCGGAGGTTGCTCCGGATGAGGAGAGAACAGTGAGTATAATTCCCGTACCTCCTCCCGGTGCCTGTGCTATTTGCAGGGTCGATTCACTGGTTACTTCCTGTTCTTCTATTATCACCGGATACGGGTTGGTACGATAATCAGCCTTATCTCCATCTCTGTAGATAACAGCCTTATATCGTTTTCCTTTATCCAGAAAGGAGAGGGGGAGTTGCATCTCCCGAGGTTGTTCATTAGTGATGCTTCCTATAAACCAACGTCCGCTGCTTCCGCGTTCTTTACGGGCAATTGTCACATATTCGCCTATTTTAGCTTCGGGTACTATGGTTTGTTCCCAAGTAGTAGGGCAGGCGGTGATAAATGAAAACGGTTCAGGGTTCCGTTCGTAGTTTTCTATTTCATCAGAGGCCATTTGCAGGGGACTGTATAACACAACGGATAAAGCCAATTGTTTGGCAAGCGTTGTTTGTACACGCGTCTGAGGCAACACCGGATTTTCGAAGCGGAAAGTGCCGGGGGTGAAATCCATGGGACCTGCCAGCCCACGGGTGAAGGGAATGATGGTAGTGTGTACGGGAGGATTGCCGCCATCTTTGTCCCAGGCATCCCATTCCTGCCCTCGTACACCTTCTTGTGTCATCAGATTTGGGAAGGTGCGTTGCAGTCCGGTGGGCATCACGGGTTCGTGATTGTCAATCATAATATGCTTGTCGGCTGCCAGTTCAATAACTTTCCGGTAGTGGTGTACACCAAACTGGCTGCTGTGTCGCTCTTTGCCATCCAGCAGTTTGCCTACATAGCCTGTTTTGACTATTTGCACGCCGTGATCTTTATATAAATTGAAGGCTGCTTCTATTTGGTTTTCATAATCAGATACCCAGCCGTCCGTTTCATGATGGCCGATAAGCGTCACGCCTTTGGAAGCGGCATAGTCGGTGATCTGTTTCAGGTCAAAGTCAGGATAAGGTTCGGTAAAGTTGAAATGATAAGTATCCCAACCTTTGTTCCAACCTTCAATAAGTACTCCCTGAAAACCGTGTCGGGCGGCAAAGTCTATATGCCGCAGTGCATTGGCAGTGGTAGCGCCGTGGCGTGGGCCTGTGTGCCAGGTGTGTTTATGCATGTGGTAAGTCCACCAGATTCCAATGTATCTTCCGGGTTGTAACCAGGATGTATCCTGAATGCGGCAAGGCTCGTTCAGATTCAGCATAAGGCGTGACAGGAGTAAATCACCTGCATTTTCAGCAACAATCATCGTGCGCCAGGGAGTGACACCGGGAGCTTTCATAAAAACTTTTTCTCCCGTAGACCATGGAGTGAGATTGGCTTTCAGGGTCATACTACCTTCTTTAGGGATAAGATTCATGGCGGCATAATCTGTCAGATTGGCTTCATGGATGCTCAGGAAAAGTCCGTCATTGGTTTCCATAGTGAGCGGTGTGCTTACCCAACCGAGTTTACTGACAGGAGATGCCTCGTAGAGTGCTTCATAAAAATGTGCTTCATGAGGTATGGACCAGGCTTTATGATCACCGGTCAATGCAAACTCTGTAAGTTCATCCATGATCACAAAGTCTTTTAATGCTTCCTGTACCGGAAATTCGTAGCGGAAGCCGAACCCGTCATTGAACAGCCGGAACACAACTTTGAATTTTCGTTTGTGTGCGGATGTTTCCTGTACATGAATGGTCATCTCATGATAGTTGTTTTCCACAATCCGGTCTTCTCCCCAGATTTGTTCCCATATCCCGCTGAATGAATGATGAAGAGCTTCTGTTATTTCCAGATGGTCAGCAAGTGTATCTTCTTTCAGGATAAATCCGAGGCGTGACTTATCGAGTATGGGCTTTCCATTTCGTGAGAGTTCATAATAGAGTTTTCCGTTTTCTGTTTCTACATGCAGGCAGAGGTTACCATCGGGAGAACTTACAGCGAGTTGCGATGCCGGATTGCAACTTGTGTAGAGGAAAACGATAAAGCTTACCCATAGCAGAGAATAATTAGGAAGTCTTTTCATGATTTCTTTCTTATTTTTATATAGTCCAGTTCAAAGCATCCGCCTTTGGACGTACTGTTCTGAATGATTATATAATTAATACCGTTTTGCAGGGATATTTCTGTCTCCGCGGTTTGCCAGGCTGTTTGGTCAGCCTGTACAGGAAGTTGCAACCATTTCTCTATCGCCACATCATTGACGGTGATCAAAGCCACTGCGTCTGCTACTCCTGTATTTCGATATCTGATTTCCAGCGGATAGTCCCCCGTTTGGGGAACTTCCACTGCAAAGAGTACATTGGCGCCGGGGTTTTCCAGTCCTGTGACGTAGCCGGCACCACTGTAAGTATTCTCTTGGTTGCCATCGTTATCCTGCCCGGAATCGGATTCCTTGCAGGATAACAGGAGACAAGCCATTAGTAATAGATTGTAGTACTTCATTTACTTGATTGATTTTGCTCCACCCCTTACGGAAGCCGTTTCTGCTTCTATTTTCAGGGTGTTGTGTTGAATGCGGATTACTTTACATTCGTGGGGTTGCAATTCTATGGTGTATGTTCCCGACATACCTCCCAAGTCTTTGCGTTCCCATAAATCCCGTACATTGACGGCTTGCCCGTCTTCAATGCCCAGTTCACGATGGAAGTCAATGCTGCGTGTCTGTGGAGTACTTTCACGGTTGAATAATCCTACCACCCAATCTCCGTTAGGCAACTGGCCGATCCAGCGGGAACTGTTCGCAGCATCCCGAAAGTCGTAACTCAATGGTTTGGCGGCAAAACCGAGACTGTTCAACTCGTTCATTTCCGGATTCTGGTAAACCCAGGCGTGATCTCCAATCGTATCATACTGGTCGGCAATGGCAAGTGCAGAACCTCCCATAATCATCAGCGAGAAAAGGAAGCGGCGCTCGTTGTCATTTGCCAGTTTATTCATACGCATAAAGTCACCGTCCAGTATCATTTGCCCTCGTGCACCGACATCGGCAAAACCAATGAATCCGTCGAAAGCATTACCGAATTGCGGCCAATGGTCTTTCTGCTGCCCGCGGCGGCGGTTGCTGACAAAGTCCCAGTCACCGTCGAAGCAGTCATCGTCAATGCGTATCATATCCCCGTATTTCAATTCCGTCTTGGCATGATTATAACAATGAGGCATCACAAGACTGAGGAAAAGATCATCTCCGGCAGCTTCGGCAATCCATGCCAATGCTTGTTCGTAGCGGCGGGTGCCATAGTTGGTTTCATAGTTTTCCAGGAAATCTATGCGAAGATAGGTGACGCCCATTTCCTTGAAATAGCGGACATAATTCTGAATCCATTCTTTGGCTCCCGGCTTATCCACATCCACCCAATACAGAGGATCGTTGAACGATTTGTATCCCACAATGTCTCGGGTACGGTAAGAAGTTCCTTTTACAGACAGGTTCTGTTCATAGGCGGCACGGGTCAGCCACATGGGGTTATAGTAGACTCCCATCTTCATGTCCCGTTCTTGCAGGTATCGGGCCCAGTAGCTGAAACCGTTTTTCCAGTCACTGTTGTACTTGGTGATATAGCCGTTCTCATTGACGGTTTGTGCAGCTTCTATCCATCCGTCATTGCAGATCATGTCGTAACCGTAGGGTTTGAAAGTCTTCTCCATCCAGTCGATGTTTGCTTTCCAGCGTTCCTCGCTGAGAGGAACGTTGGTTACAAAACACTCTTCGTAGGCAATCCAGTATTTGGGTCCCGTGCCGTGACGGGTGAAGGGACTGTCACGGGCTACGGAGGAGTGAGGACAAAATGACAAGAAGATGGTTGCGAGTCCGAGTATCCATTTTGTATAGTTCATGGCAATCATGTTTTGAGGTTAATTGATTTTTTCAACTTTGAGTTTCAGGGTCTTCGTATTGACTGTCAGTTTGTACTTTCCGTCGCTTCCTTCGGGGATGCCCCAGAAGTGGTCGCGCAGGTTGCCTTCCATTTCTGAACATTTAAACATGGGGTATTCGCCGGGTGTCACAATCTTGACATTTTCGTTGTAATCCACGCTTTCGGGCACCAGATAATTGACTTTATCCCAGTCTCCCTTTTCGAGGCAGAATTTGAACTGCTTGTTTTCGTCACTGTAATTCAAGTCGACTTCCGCCGTATAGATATCCTCTTCATCCGGGGAAGGTATAAGTCCGGTCGGATTACCCGAATCCCAGCCGAAAGCGGTACCCAAGCCGTAGATGGTTTTTACAACCTTTTCAACTTTCAGAATCATGGTTTCGGTGTTTACGGTTAGTATATACTTCCCGTCCGCTCCTTCGGGGATGCCCCAGAAGTGGTCGCGCAGGTTGCCTTCCATTTCTGAACATTTAAACATGGGGTATTCGCCGGGTGTTACAATCTTGACATTTCCGTTGTAATCCACGCTTTCGGGCACCAGATAATTGACTTTATCCCAGTCTCCCTTTTCAAGGATGAACTTGAATTGTTTGTTTTCTTCACTATAAACCAGGTTTACTTCTGCCTTATATACATTGGCATACAGTGGGTCGGGTACTAATCCGGTTGCACTGCCCGAATCCCATCCGAAAGCACTTCCCAAGCCATAAATCGTCTTTATCTCCGGTTCCGGCTCTTCGGTTTCGTCACTGATTTTTTCGAGGGTTAGTTTCAGTTTCTTTACGTTCACTGTAATCCGGTAGGTACCGTCGCTTCCTTCGGGTATTCCCCAGAAGTGGTCGCGCAGGTCGCCTGTCATTTCAGAACATATCAGCATGTCGTATTCTCCGGGAGTGATGACTTTTACGGCGGTGCCGTCATCTGTCGAGGTGGGTACCAGGTAACGTACTTTGTCCCAATCGCCTTTTTCAAGGATGAACTTGAATTGCTTGTTCTCTTCGGAGTATTTGATAACTTTATCTATGGTGAATGTATTCGGTTCAGTCAGCTTCAGTTCGGTGGGAGCGTTGGAATCCCAACTGAAGATGGTGCCGAGCCCGTACAATTGTGTGTAGTTCTCTACGGGTTCCACTACGACGATTTCTTTATCTTTCTCACATCCGGTCAGTAGGGGGAGGAGGAGGAAGATGAAAATGAGTTTATTTATTACTTTCTTCATGATAATCTTATTATTTGTTATGTGATTAAATAACTTCGGTGATAGACTTTGCACGGGAAACAGCGTAACTAAACTATACTGTTCCTATGGGTTGTCATATCATCATCCGTATTGATGGTGGTCATCATCCGTATTGATGGTAGTCATCATCCGTATTGATGGTAGGAATCATTGGCATTGATTGTGGGAATCATTGGCATTGATTGTAGGAATCATTGGCATTGATTCTATGCCGAGTCATATACTGAGGCATGCTCATTCTAATTGTAACCCGGGTTCTGCTCAAGTGTATGATCCGCTCCCATCATATCCCGTGGGATAGGGAAGATATCCCAGTGTGAATCTGCATCGGGTTTCTTGTCCCACCATTCTTCCGTACAGTACAATCCCCAGCGGATAAGATCGGCCCGGCGGCGTCCTTCGGCAAGGAATTCACGTCCCCATTCATCGTAAAGCTCATCTTGCGTCAGGGTTACTGCACCTTCGGGCTTGTACAGGTATTCTGCCCATGTATCTTGCGGATAGTTACGTTTACGTACCGTATTCAGCAGCCGGGCAGCTCCGTCCACATCGTTTGCTTTGAACTTACATTCCGCCAATGAGTAGTAGATTTCCGCCAGACGAATTTCATTGTAATCGGCTTCGCGCTTCCCTGCGTCTTCGTCGCTGTAGATGGGATACTTCACAAAATGCCATCCGGAGTTATGGTCGCCGGTATTCATGTTTGAAGTGCGGTCGGCGGGAAGTTGATCCGGAGCGAGTTCGTGAAATACTCCTACCTGGTCGCGGATGTAGATTTCATATCCTCCTACGGGGGAAGTCACTTTCTTTTGGGTGCCGTCATCGGCTGTGTAGGGCAGGTAGCCATAAAGGAACATACCTTCACGGGTACTGTTGCCCAGATTCCGGTACATGGTCAGGCGATAATCTTTCGGATATTTCTTGAATTTGCTGACAAACTTGCCGAGTTTGAAGTTGTATTCATTATTATTCAGGTCGAGACTGGGTTGCAAGGCATATTTGGTATTGAAGTCTCCTTGCTTGAAAGCGCCGAAGTAGAAACGTGCATTGACAGGGACGGCCCACCAGTATGTATCGCCCGAATAGTGCCAGTAACTACGCCCGTAGGACGACGGGAAAGCAAAGATGGTTTCGTTGCATCGGTCGTTTGTCCAGTCGAATACTTCGTCCCAGGTCTTTCCCAGTTCGTAGAAGCCATAGTCGCCGTCCAGAATGTTTTGGGCATATGTGGCGCATTCCGTATATTTAGAAGTTCCGATCCATTTCTCCGCGTTCAGATAGAGGCGCACTAACAATGCGGCTGCACCGGCTTTGGTCCATTGTCCTTGTGCTATCCCGTTGCCGGCATTACCATTCTTGGCTGGTAGTGCTTCGATAGATGTTTTCAGTTCCGTTTCGATAAAGTTGAACAGTTCCTGCGGTGTCACTTGCCCGACGGAGTTCTTGCTCTGGTCCAGGCTGACCGCTAGCGGTACATTGCGGAAAGCATCCAGCAGACGGATGTAGAACCATGCGCGTAATGCTTTGTTCTGTGCGATGAAGTTATCCATCTCCGCCTGTGACATGTTGAATTTGGCAGGGTCCAGCTTTTGCAGGTCATCTATGACGGAATTGGCCTGCATGATTCCGGTGAAACAGTTTTCCCATTCACTTTTGATGGATTCATTGTCGGCAGCCCAGGTATGGTAGTGCAAGTATTGCCATTTGGCATTGTCATACCACCAGCCATCGCGTGCCCAGGTACCCAGTTGATCGGCACAACACTCTTGCAACACCTGGCGCGGCCCGATGCTGTAGAATCCATGTTCGAAGGGGCGGAATGTGGCTTTGATAATATCATCCTTTGTATTGTAATAGTTGGTAGACATGATTTGGTCGTATACCGTTTCCGTAAGGTCGGTGCATGCGCTGAGGGAGCCGAGAAGCAATACTCCTGCCAGCGAACCGGTTAATATATTCTTGAGTTTCATATTTCTATTGTTTTTTAAGGTTATACATTTAGAAGTCTAATTGGACACCGAACATGACCTGTGTAGTGGAAGGATAGTACCGGCGGGTACCTTCCGTACCGTTCAGGTTCACACCCGGAGTCAATCCGTTGGTCTGGTAAGTCGAAGGATCTACGCCATTGAAACCTGTAATGGTAGCAAGATTCTTTCCGGTGACGTAGAGGCGGGCACTGTCCAGCCACTTGTTGTTGATCGGGAAAGTGTAGCTCAGGGTTACCATATCGAGCTTCACATAGTCGCCGCGTTCTATGAAATAGTCGGTCAGCACATTCTTACCTTTCTTAATGGCCGCGTTCTTGGTATATGCCTTTTTCAGCACATTGCTTTGCATACTGGGAATGCCCCAGTAGAAGTCGTGTACATTGAAGAGGTCGAAGCCGAAAGCACCGCGAAGGAAGATGGTTAATCCCCAGTTCTTATACGTCAAGGTATTGGTCATGGAAGCTGTGAATTTGGGAAGTCCGTTACCGGTTACCCGCTTGTCTTCTTCTTTGGCATCGGATATTTTAATCATCTCCGTATTGTCTTTGTTCCATACTACCCAGTCGCCATCGGCATCGATACCGGCATACTTCCAGGTGTAATAATTACCCAGGCGTTGTCCTTCTTCTATGCGTTGCAACTTGCCCGGCTGATTCGGACTTTCCATATTCGCCAGGTCGTAATAATTCTGTCCGGTGAACTCGTTGTTGGAGAACTTGAGGAACTTGTTCTCATTGGTGGCGCCTACCAGATTGACGGTATAGGTGAAATCTTTCATCTTCACAGCCTGGATATTCAGGTCGACTTCGATACCGGTGTTGCGCATGGTACCTACATTGACAAAAGTGGTAGAGAACAAGTAGGGAGGAACGGGTACATTGTAGTCGCCCAGCAAATCTTGTTGCTTACGGTTGTAGTAATTGACCGAACCGCTCAATATTCCTTTGAACAGGCTGAAGTCCACGCCGATGTTCCAGTTTTTACCTTTTTCCCACTTCAGTCCCGGATTAGGATTCTTACCTGCACCCCATACGGTGAAATATTGGCCGTTGTAGTAGTAACTGCCGAAACTACTCATGGTAGACAAGGACAGGTAATTGCCGAAATCCTGATTACCGGTTACACCGTAGTCACCACGTATTTTCAGGTCATCGATCCATGTGATATCTTTCATGAAAGCCTCTTCACTGATACGCCAGCCGGCAGATACGGCGGGGAAGTAACCCCATTTATTGTCATCTCCGAAACGGGAGGAACCTTCGTATCTCAGAGAAGCGGTCATCAGGTAGCGGTTCTTGTAGTCATAACTCAGACGGCCGAAGAACGCAATCAGTTTGGAGTCGCTTTTGTTGGTGCCCATTTCGTTGCGTCCTTCTTCCTTGGCCCATTCACCGGAACCGAGGTTGTTGTACAGAAGTCCGTCGGAAGAGAAATCCTTATTGGCGGCATTCAGACCTGAATTCTGGAAGTATTGATACGAGTAGCCTACCATGGCGCGGGCACGGTGTCCCTTCAATTCCATAGCGTAGTTGCCCAACCATTCAAGACTATGCTGGCGGTATTTGCTGTAAGTGCGGCTGGCTTCTCCTTTATAGTCGTTCTTCATTGCCAGGCGGCTTGTGGAAGGACGGAACCAGTAGTCGAAATTATCCGATTGCTGGTCGGCAAAAGTCAGTTGCGTACTGAGGGAATGAATGGAATGACCCTCTTTGGCGAGTAGGGGAAGTAAGTTTAGCTTTACGGTGGCATCCCAATCCAATAGTTTGGTTTCACCACCGTTTTGTTCCAGTTTCAGTTCTTCTACAGGATTCCATAAGGCTTCCTGTCCGGTGAAGTCAGAGTAAAGATTCGGGTTTTCCGGATCAAACAGTGGGGTAGTGGGGTTGGCATCCATAGCTATCTTGAAGGCATCCCAGGAGGAATTTTCACGGTAAGCGATACGCGGTGCGATATTTATGGAGAAATCTAACAGTCCGTTTTTAGTAGTATGGTTGATAGAGGCGCGTGCACCATACTCTTCGCGACTGGAACGTATATCGATACCGGTCGCATTGCGGTAATCCACACTGACACGGTAATTACTTTGGCTGGTACCGCCGGACAATGTGACGGTGTGCTGATGGGTGAAACCGGTGCGGGTAATCTCGTCAATCCAGTTGGTAGCTCCACCCAGGTCACTGGTCGGATTGTTGGGAACGCGGTATTCGCGGAACTCTTCGGCAGTCAGTTGGTCGAGTTCATGCAGAGGAATACTGGCGGTCAGCATACCATTATAGGTGGCATGGAATTTACCGTCGCGTGATCCCTTCTTGGTGGTGATGACGATTACGCCGTTGCTACCCCGTGTACCGTAGATGGCGGAGGCTGCACCGTCTTTTAGAATATCCATGGAGGCGATATCGTTGGGATTGATATTCGTCAGGTTACCACCGGGAATGCCGTCGATTACGATCAGCGGACCCAATCCGGCAGCACGTGAGGAAATGCCGCGAATCTGGATACTTGCCTGGTTGTTAGGGTCGGCGGCAGCTGTGTTGGTTACGGATACACCGGCCACTTTTCCCTGTATCATCATGGAAGGGTCCAGACTGCTGATATGGAGAAAGTCCTTGCTGGAGATGTGTGATACGGCAGAGGTAAGTTCTTTCTTATCCAGCGTTCCGTATCCGATAACGACTACTTCGTTCAGAGCTTGCACATCGTCTTCCATACGAATATTGATAGTCTTACGCCCGTCTACTTTCACTTCCTGCGTTTTGTAGCTGATGAAGGAGAAGCGTAGGGTACTTGTGGGGCGGACGGTCAGCGAATATTTACCGTCGACATCGGTTATGGCTCCGTTGGTGGTTCCTTTTTCTGCAACAGATACACCGATCAGAGGCTCATTGTTGGTGTCCGTCACTATTCCCGATACTTTGATGGTTGTGTTTTGGGCATTCAGTAATGCAGGGAGCAGGAAGAACATTCCAAGGAGTACATGAAAGTACATTTTCCAAGGATAAATCTTAGTTTTCTTTTTCATGGTACAATGATTTAAATGAGTTAATAGGTTCAATGAATTTTTTCCTTGGGACAAATGTATTTCGGATAGGCGGGAGAAAAAAGCAATGAAGACGGGATATAGAATGATAAAAGGAGAAATGCTTTGATATTCAAATCAATGCATTCCTCCTTTCAACGGAAAATTAAGGTCTGTTTTAGAGCCTTTTTAGAGATATTGCGTGGCTAAATTCCTTTCTTTATTTGCATAATATATTCTTCGAACTCTTCTTTCGGCACAATTGTTTTTCCTTTTACTCGTGCCTTATATACATATATAGTATTAATCGATAGGTTGAGGAACTTAGCAATCCGCTCGTTCTCGGTCACTCCCAAACGAATCAGGGCAAAGATGCGCAACTCTGGTGGCAAGTTGCCTGCCTCATCCAGAATCACCTGGTCTTCCGGGCGGAAGAATTTATTGTATTCCGTCAGGAAATTCGGGAAGAGCTTCAGGAAGGTCTGGTCGAAGGATGAGAACATATTCTCCCGTTCGGACTTTATATCGAACTCCTTATGCGTGATTTGCAGATCATTGAATTGGCGTGCTTTCAATTTACGATCCTGTTTTTTCAGCAGATTCTCTACTTTGTCCAGATAATCGGATTTACCATAAAGAGATTGGAAGATATATTGATCCTTGATCTCGTTGGACTCTTGCAGTTTTCCATTCACTTCTGATATTTCATTGAATTGCTGCTGAATGGATTGTTTGGCCGTTCTCAGCTTTTTCATTTGTTTATAAATGATGGACAGGGTGACTAAAAGTGAGATGACCAGCAGGCTCATTACTGCCAATGATATTGTCACTTCCCTTTTCCGCTCTTCTATCATTGTCAGGCGCTGCTTTTCAATGATGGGGAGTATAGTGTTTATTTCCATCTTACGGTGTCGGGCATTGTAGAAGTTCGTTTCTTCCAGTGCAATCTGAATGTATTTGCTGGCACGCAGAACGTCTCCCTTTCCGTACAGATAACTTGCCAGTTCCTTCTTTGCCGTCGTTTCCCGTGTAGCCGACCGTATATCCTGTATAGCTGATAGTGCCATGTAGTAAATGGCATGTTCAAAATCTCCCATCCCTATGTACATACGTCCCAGCATGGAGTAGATGATTGCTTTTTCATGTGGACAAACGTCGTAATCATTTAGCATTTGCTTGTACATCTGTATTTTCTTCTCATTGTCGCCCACACTGAATTTGAAAGCCTCTATCTTCTGGTGATAGAAGGAATTCTCGGGAGTATAGAGCAGGGCGGAATCGCAATAGAGTGTTATCTTCTGGTTATAGTCCGCATTGAAAGGCGTTCCTTCATTGTAACTACTCATGTCGGAGTATAATCTCATGCATAGTTGATAGTAATCGGACTTGATAGAATCCGTAACATCTCCCACATGAATAGATTTCATCATGTCGTATGCTTCTTTGAATAGTCCGGTGGAAAGATAGCAATAAAGTAAGTTACAATCTGCCTCAGCCGACAGGTTCTTATCAACTAACTGGCGTGATATTTCTTCCGTTTGTATAGCATAAGAGTAAGCTGAATCGTATTGATAAGTGATGTATTCATTGAACAGACGGTTGCAGAGATTATACTTTTCCCGCTGATTCTTGATGTATCGGAATTGCTGTTTTATGTCTTCTAACTTCTTTTCTTTCTGTTGGTAGTAGATTTCACGGTGTTCTATCTCGCTATCAAGGACAGAGAGTATAGAATCCACACGTTCTTTGGCGGACAGTCCAATAATCTGGCATAGGAGCAAGAGGCTGAATAGGTATTTCATAATAGGTATGCGGGTTAAGAAAGTACTGCAAATTTAGGGATTTATTTTAAATATTGCCTGTGAGTAAGAGAAAATAGTCGTTAACTTATTTATAGGAACTGATATTAATTAAGAGCATATCTGTAAAGTTCAGTATAATATCAGAGAATCGAGTGATTTCAGTCTTTCAAAGATTTTGTTGACAGGCAATAAGAGTGTCATTGGGAAAAACATTATCTTTGGGGGCATAAAAGTAAAAGGTATGAACCGTAACTTTATAACAAAAACTATGTACGAATGGGCTAATGAAATGAACTGTGCCGTAACCGTATGTGACACAGAAGGAGTCATCCTTTATATGAATGAGAAAGCATGCTGCACGTTTACCAAACATGGCAATCTGATAGGCAAGAATCTATTTGATTGTCATAACCCGCAATCGCAGGACAAGATACGCGAACTGCTTGAAACGGGAGGTGTCAATGCTTATACCATTGAGAAGAACGGAGTCAGGAAAATGATTTATCAGACGGCATGGAAACAGGATGGTGTGGTGGGAGGCCTGGTAGAGATTTCCATGGAGATACCCGGAGAGATGCCCCACTATGTGAGGAAATGAATCGTAAAATGGAAAGTTGATTATGCATGATGTGTTGCGAAGACACTGAACGAAAAATCATACATATAGATATGGATGCGTTTTACGCATCTGTAGAGCAGCGTGACCATCCGGAGTTGCGTGGGAAACCTGTTGCCGTGGGTTATGCCGAAGAACGTGGTGTAGTGGCGGCTGCCAGTTATGAGGCGCGTCGCTTTGGAGTTCGTTCGGCTATGCCATCTACGAAAGCAAAACGGCTTTGTCCGCAACTTATTTTTGTGCCTGGACGAATGGAGGTGTATAAAGACGTCTCCCGCCAGATACATGAAATTTTCCATGAATATACGGATATCATTGAGCCGCTTTCGTTGGATGAGGCTTTCCTGGATGTGACAGAGAATAAATCCGGCATTCCATTGGCTGTGGACATTGCCAAGGAAATCAAACAGAAGATACGGAAAGAACTTAATCTCGTGGCATCCGCCGGTATATCTTATAATAAGTTTTTGGCAAAGATTGCTTCGGATTATCGCAAGCCGGATGGACTGTGTACCATCCACCCTGACCAGGCACTGGATTTTATAGCCCGTCTTCCCATCGAGAGTTTCTGGGGCGTAGGTCCGGTGACGGCAAAGAAGATGCACTCATTAGGGATTCACAATGGAGAACAGTTGCGAGCCTGTTCACAAGCCATGTTACTGCGTGAGTTCGGAAAAGTCGGTTCATCGTATTATGATTGTGCAAGAGGAATTGACCTCCGTCCGGTGGAGTCGGTGCGTATTCGTAAATCTATCGGTTGTGAACATACATTGGAGAAAGATATCTCGCAACGTTCATCGGTTATCATCGAGTTATATCATACTGCGGTGGAACTGGTTGGGCGTCTGGAGCATAAGGACTTTAAAGGAAATACACTGACGCTGAAAATCAAGTTTCATGATTTCAACCAGATAACCCGTAGTATTACGCAGGCCAAAGAATTAACTACTCTTGATGTGATTCTTCCCTTGGCGAAACAATTGCTGAAAGAAGTGGATTATGAACACCATCCTATCCGCCTGATAGGTCTTTCTGTTTCTAATCCGCGGGAGGAGACAGAGGAGAAGGGCGTTTGGGAACAGTTGAGCTTTGAATTTAGTGATTGGAAATAACCCCTCTTTCCCTGTGATTTATTAATCCGATGTACAAATGGATGATTTTGTACCCAACTACGGATAATCAGATACATTGTTTTGGCGGAACTTGTGTACTTTTGCCTCATCGTATAACAGATAATCTAACTTTTAAATATCATGAAGAAGAACACGCTTTGCCGCATTATCCTTTCTTTCTGCCTGCTTATTGTCACAGGTGTTTCAGCACATGCCTATACCGAACGGAATCTTTTGCAAAAGACTGCCGGTAGTGAAGAACAACTGAAGGAAGTATTGGTGATGAATCAGAAATGGGTACCTTATCCCGCTTATACCGACCGTGCCGGTTGGGACGAATTGCTGGGTGCTGATAAAGAAACGCTTATTCGCGCTGGTGAAAAACAGTTGAATTACGAATGGAAAGTAATCCGCGCCACCGACTATCTGGAATATGAACGCAGTGGCGAACGCAATATCATGCAGAATCCTTATGAAGCCAACCGCAAAGCCATCAATACCCTGATGCTTGCCGAACTTGCCGAAGGAAAAGGACGCTTTATCGACCAACTGGCGAACGGTGTGTTCTTTAGTTGCGAAATGACTTCCTGGGTACTTTCCGCCCATCTGGTACGCCAAAGCACGAAACGCTCTTTACCCGATTACCGGGAACAGGTGATTGACCTCGGTTCCGGCAATTACGGTTCTATGCTCTCGTGGGTATATTATTTCTTCCATCACTCATTCGATAAACTGGACCCTGCGATTTCTTTGCGTCTGCGCCAGACTTTACAGGAACGTATTCTCGACCCCTATATGAATAATGACCGCGAATGGTGGATGGCCTTTCACTGGAAGCCGGGAGAGATTATCAATAACTGGAATCCGTGGTGCAACTCGAATGTGTTGCAATGCTATCTCTTGCTGGAAAACGACCGTGACCGCCTGGCAAAGGCAGTATGGCGCAGTATGCAGTCAGTCGATAAGTTCATCAACTTTGTAAAAGCCGATGGTGCCTGCGAGGAAGGTCCTTCTTATTGGGGACATGCCGCAGGAAAGATGTACGACTATCTTCAGATACTCTTTGACGGTACAGGCGGAAAAGTCTCGCTTTTCGAAGAACCGATGGTGCGCCGGATGGGAGAGTATATCAGCCGTACATATGTAGGCAACGGCTGGGTAGTGAACTTTGCCGACGCTTCCGCTAAGGGCGGAGGTGACGCTCCGTTGATTTACCGCTACGGTCATGCCGTGGGTAGTGATGAAATGATGCAGTTTGCAGCCTATCTTCTGAATGGCAAACGCCCCTCCATACCTGTGGGAAATGATACATTCCGTTCTTTGCAGTCCATTTTGTGGAATGGGGAGTTGGAAAAGACAGTGGCAGCCCACACCATACCTGCCTGTACCTGGTACCCCGAAACGGAATTCTGCTACCTGACAAATAAGTCCGGTTGGTTCCTGGCAACAAAAGGAGGTTTCAACAATGAAAGCCATAACCATAATGACGTGGGCACTTTCTCCTTGTACGTCAATACCATACCGGTGCTGATTGATGCAGGTGTGGGAACATATACGCGTCAGACATTCAGCAAAGACCGTTACACCATCTGGACGATGCAAAGCAACTATCACAATCTGCCGATGATTAACGGTGTGCCGCAAAGTTACGGACAACAATATAAAGCTACGGACGTTGTCTGCCAGCCTAAAAAGCGCTTCTTCTCAGCCGATATAGCTACAGCCTATCCCGAAGAAGCCGGAGTGAACAACTGGACACGTGCGTACTCCCTGGGCGAAAAGCAACTGACCATCACTGATAATTTCTCCCTGAAATCAGCGAAAGCACCTAATCAGGTTAACTTCCTTACCTGGGGGAAAGTGGACATTTCCGTTCTCGGGAAAGTAACTGTCGAAGTGCAGGGACAGAAGGTCACGCTGGAATATCCCCGCGAGTTCACGGCAGACCTTGAAACAATCGAATTGCCGGATACGCGTCTTTCCAATGTCTGGGGTCCCGAAATATACCGCATTACATTGAAAGATAAAGAAGCACGATTAACGGGCAAGTATAAGTTCGTTATCAAATAAATAATCTATATTTGCGTTTTAGAATATAAAAACGCGAAACTATGGGTTGTTTTATGAACTTTTTGTGGCTGATATTCGGAGGCATCCTTACAGCTATTGAATATCTTGTTGCCAGTTTGCTGATGATGATTACCATCATCGGCATTCCGTTTGGCATGCAAACGTTGAAACTTGCCACGCTTGCGCTGTGGCCCTTCGGAAAAACGGTGCGGAGCGGAGAGCGTTCGGGCGGATGCCTCTACGTATTGATGAATGTGCTGTGGATATTTCTGGGTGGCATCTGGATTTGCCTTTCACACTTGGTGTTTGGAGTGATCTTGTGCATTACTATCATTGGTATTCCCTTTGGTTTGCAGCACTTCAAACTGGCGGCATTGGCGTTGACTCCTTTTGGAAAAGATATCGTTGCAGATTAAACAGAAAAGAAAAGGGCAAAGAACCTTTCAGTTCTCCGCCCTCTTTCATTTTATTTAAAGGTGTTGTTTACATGGTAATGTTAGCTTGCTTTGCAAGCAGTTTCTGAAGTTTGCCATTCAAAGCCTGGCACATTGCACCGTTTCCCATTGCTTGATAGCGTTTAATACGGTACTGTAACATAAAGATTTCATTTGCATTCTTTTTCATAATCGTCTTGTTTTGTGCCTTCCGCATTTCGGAAAGCGGGTTTTACATCTTTTTCTTTATCTTATTAACGCTGCAAAGATACGAAATGTTCACGAGAAATATGTTCTATAACATAAAAATGTGCACTTTTTCTTCAGTTATCTCTTAAAAAGCATGGTTTTGCCATCTGTATATTACAAATATATTGCATACCTTTGTAATATCTTATATGAAATGGAAGTTATAAACAGGAATCTACGATGATAAATAAGTTGTTGACACTTTTACATAGCCCTTATCCGGTATTGGTGAAGCGATGGAAAGCGGTGGTAATCCCCTCTTTTATCGTATTCACTATTCTTTTTCTGTTGCAGCCTTTCGGCATCTCTATGATGGAGAGCCATAAGTTTTGGATAGTATTGGGATATAGCATCGTTTCCTCAATGGCGTTGAGCGTATTTGTGTATATGCTTCCGGCTGCACTTCCCCGATACTATGATGAGCAGCACTGGACATTAGGGAAAGAACTGCTGGGAACGTTGGGGGCCTGTCTACTGATTGCGATAGGTAACTGGTTTTATACGGCCTGTTGGTTCGGAGGGAATCTTTTGAGTTGGAGAGGTTTCCTGATCAGTGTAATCTGGGTAGGAATTCTTGCTCCTTTCCCTATTGCGTTTTTCTTGATGTGGAACCGTAATCTGCAACTGACTCGCAACCTGAAAGAAGCTACGGAGATAAACTTCGCCCTTTCTAAAAAGATAAGCCTTCGGAAAGAAAAGAGAGAAGCGGAAGCTGAGGAGGAAGATGATGTTTGCTGTCCGGTGACGGAGAAACCTGCGCATCTGGTCTTTTCCGGTGGAACGAAAGAGATGTTGGAGATACCCGCCGATGCGCTGTTGTATGTGGAAGCGGAGGGAAACTATGTGCGCATTATCTATCGTGTTGAGAACAAAATACAGCAGAGGTTGCTGCGCGCTACGATGAAACAGGCAGAAGAAGCGGTGGAGGCTTGTCCGTTTATCGTCCGTTGCCACCGGGCGTTTCTGGTGAATGTAAGTACGGTGGTGAAAGTGGATGGAAACTCGCAGGGGTACCGCTTACGTTTGGATGGGTGTAAGGATGAAGTTCCTGTTTCCAGAGCTTACTCCAAAGAGGTAAAAACGTTGATAGAAGATACTTCGGAAGGGTAGTCATTCGTCACAGAAAAGAGATAGAAACAGCCATTCGTCACAGATGGAATGCTGTTTGTCACATATCCGGGCTGTTTGTCCCGGATATTTTTTTGCCCCGGAATCTTGGTCTATGTTTGCTGACGGAAATCGTAAAGAACATAGATAAATGAAAAGATTGATTTTACTTTTAGGTATGGGTGCATTGCTGATGACACAGCATTTGGAAGCACAAACGGTGGTGATGGATACTGTCTTTCTGCAAATATACAATGATAGTGTAGATTTGAAAGAAGTGGTGGTTAAAGGGAAAAGAACACCGGTGGCTAACAGCCGTTGGAGCGACATGCATCCTGTGGAACTGGTGACGGTGGGAGGTGCGAACGGAGATTTGTATCATGCATTGCAGACGTTACCCGGTACACAAATACAAGGTGAAAGCGGCAGATTGCTGGTGCGTGGCGGAAGTAGTGACGAAGCGCAAACTTACATTGACGGCATGCATGTCCTGAATCCTTATACTGCTACGGGAATAAATTCACCTGCGCGCGGCCGTTATTCCACTTTTATGTTCAGTGGGGTCAATCTGGAATCGGGCGGTGCTCCTTTGGAATATGGAGAAGCGCTTTCGGCTGTGTTACCTTTGGAGACGAAGGATAAAAGTCCGGTGAATAAGTTGGGCATCAACGCTTCTACGGTAGGTTTCGGCGGCGGAGGCACACGGGCTTTCGATAAAGGTTCCCTTTCCGTGAATCTGGATTATCAGGATTTGTGTGTATATGACCACATTTATTCGGGGCGAATGGACTTTGAAGATCCTTACCGCCTGATGACAGGTTCGGCGCAATTCCGTTATCATCCGGACGATACGACACTTTTTAAAATCTACTTCGGTTATGACCGGACGGACTTTTCCAATTATGAAGGGCAGGAACGGAGACTGTTTGATTTGGGGGAGAATAATTTCTATGTCAATGCTACTTTTCGCAAAAGAACTCCTAAAGGCTGGAATTGGTTTGCCGGAGCGGCATACGGTTTCTTTGAACAGAAAATAGGGAATGTATCGCTTTCCGGTGACGACTGGATGGAACGCCAGCAAGAGCTTCACATAAAGACGAAAGTTTTCAAGCGCCTTACTCCGGCTTTCCGTCTGGATATGGGCTTGGAGAGTTTTATTCGCCGATACGAAAACCATTATCAATATCAGATACAAGAAGCAAGTACAATGGATAGCCGCAATGAGATGAGTCCTACCGTCAGCGCAGCTTTCCTTTCTGTCACCTACTATCCCATAGAGCAACTGAAAGCGGAACTTTCTTTCCGGACGGAATATACTTCATTGAACCGGCGGATGAATTTCTCACCCCGCTTGTCCGTCAATTACTATTTGGGTGATGTGGTGTTTTCTGCTACGGCAGGGAGGTATACGCAATTGCCGATAAATAGATTATTGGCTCAAAGTAAGAATCTGAAATCGGAGGCGTGCATCCAGTATAACTTAGGTGCCCAATTCGGGAGTGAAGGGTGTTTTTATAAAGCGGAAGTTTATTATAAGAAATACGACCACCTGGCATTGATAGAGAAGGGAAACATGAATATGGCAGAGATGGTAACTTCCAATGGATACGGTCATAGCAAGGGGTTCGATTTGTTTTTCAATGACCGTGTGCTGGTGAAGAATCTGGAATACCAGCTTTCTTATACCTATAATATCTCCAAAAGAAAGTTTCAGGAGTACACGGAACTGACTACTCCCCAATATGCCACCCGTCATAACGCATCTGTAGTTCTGAAATACTCCATTCCCCGCATAGGGACGATTGTCGGACTGACAAACCGTTTCAGTAGCGGCCGTCCTTACCATAATCCCGGTTTGCCGGGGCTAATGAACGATGAAGTGAAGCCTTATAACAGCCTTGATCTGGGACTGACTTTCTTACCGAGCAAAAAAGTTATCATCCACGCCTCTGCCACGAATATCCTTTGCCGGAAAAATGAATTCGGTAAGGTGGATAATAAGGCGATATTGGCTTCGAGTGACCATTTCTTCTACATCGGTGTATTTATCACGATAGGCAAGAAAGCGGCTTATGATGTATCTAATTTCTAAATTCAATAAATTAACTCTTTAAAAAACAATGAACATGAAAGCATTTATTATTAGTTTTGTTTGCGTTTTGGCATTTGTTGCTCAAAGTCTGTCTGCACAGAATCTTACTCTGGAAGTACGTGGTATTGAGAAAGTAACCGGGAAACTCTACGTTGCCATTTACAATTCCCCGGAAACATTCATGAAGAAACCGCTTGCCGGGTTTGTGGTCGAGGTAAAAGATAAAGTGATGTCCGTTCCTTGCAAGGGCCTCCCCACAGGCACCTACGCTTTCTCCATGTATCAGGATGAGAACGGGAACGGTAAACTGGATACTGTCGCTTTCGGCATACCTACCGAAAAATTTGGTTTTAGTAACGATGCCGAAGGAGTCATGGGCCCGCCGTCTTACGAGAAATGCAGTTTCACGTTTTCCGCAGACACTACTTTAGTGGTAAATTTAAAGTGAGTTTCCGGATAATTCTTTAACTTTGTAGCTCACACCTTAATATATAAGTATTATGAGACGAGCTACACATCTTTTCGGAATATGCTGGCTGCTTTGCCTGCTTGCTTCCTGTGGAAAATCCCATTTCATAACTGATGAATCCTACCGTTCCCGTGTGGAACAGGACTTGCAGCAAAAGCAGACGATGCTATCGCAAGGAGAACTGTTTACCATATTGGACGATGAGTCGCTGACCACCTATGAGCGGGAAGCTCTGGAGTTTCTCTATGCCTATATGCCGTTGGCAGATATCACGGACTATCCCGGACAGTTCCATCTGATGAATATCCGCACTTCCCGGCGCACGGCGGAGGAAATGCCTTGGGGAAAGACTATTCCCGAAGATTTATTCCGTCACTTCGTGCTTCCGGCACGGGTGAACAATGAGCATCTGGATAGTGCCCGGGTTGTATTCTACGATGAGCTGAAAGACCGTGTGAAGTCTCTTTCCCTATATGATGCCATACTGGAAGTAAATCATTGGTGTCATGAGAAAGCAGTCTATATGCCCTCCGACGCCCGTACCAGTTCGCCGTTGGCAACTGTGCGTACTGCTTACGGTCGTTGTGGAGAAGAATCCACGCTTCTGGTAGCCGCCCTCCGTTCGGTAGGTATTCCGGCACGGCAGGTTTATACGCCGCGTTGGGCGCATACCGATGATAACCATGCCTGGGTGGAAGCTTGGGCGGATGGCAAATGGTATTTCCTGGGTGCCTGTGAGCCGGAACCGGTTTTGAACCTTGGCTGGTTCAATGCCCCTGCCAGTCGCGGCATGTTGATGCACACAAAGGTGTTCGGACGTTATGAAGGAAAAGAAGAAGTGATGTCTGTCACCCCCAACTATACGGAAATCAATGTGATTGATAATTATGCACCTACGGCACAAGCCAAAGTAAAAGTGACGGATGGACAAGGAAATCCCGTTTCCGGTGCACAGGTAGAATTTAAACTCTACAACTATGCGGAATTTTACACGGTAGCAACCAAGCAGACCGATGCTGATGGTACCTGTGCCCTGACAGCCGGAAAAGGAGACATGCTGGTGTGGGCATCCAAAGACGGAAAGTTCGGTTTCGCCAAACTCTCTTTTGGTAAGGACAATGAGTTGACCGTGGCGTTGGATAAAACTCCCGGTGATAACTGTATTATCGACTTTGATGTTGTTCCGCCCACAGAAAGTGCCGACCTGCCTGCCGTTACTGCCGAACAGCGTGCCGAAAACAATCGCCGTCTGGCACATGAAGACTCCATTCGCAATGCCTACGTTGCTACATTCATGTCAGAAGATTCTGCCCGTCGTTTGGCAAAGCAGTATAAGCTGGATGCAGATGTAGTGGCGAAGATTCTGGCTGCTTCCCGTGGCAATCATAAAGTGATTGCAGACTTCATTACCCGTCTGCGTTCTGAGGATTCCAGAAAAGGCGGCATCGACCTGTTGCAACAGATTTCGGCAAAAGATCTTCGTGACGTTAGTTTGGAGGTGTTGATAGAAAATATGCTGTCTCATGTGCGCACAAGTGCTGTGAACTTCCGCAAATATGTACG
This sequence comes from Bacteroides stercorirosoris, assembly GCF_900142015.1. GTDB lineage: Bacteria > Bacteroidota > Bacteroidia > Bacteroidales > Bacteroidaceae > Bacteroides > Bacteroides stercorirosoris. The sequence continues at coordinate 52,989 of NZ_FQZN01000025.1, read as the reverse complement.
CAATCCGCGCATAAGTAACGAGATGCTGACTCCATACAAAACTTTCTTTGACAAGGTGATTTCTCAGGAAACAGAGCAGATTTATCTGGAAGAACCTGCCAAACTGATAGCGTGGGTAGCTGAGAATATCCGTGTGGAGAAAGATTGCAATTTGGGTGGCCCGGCCATTTCTCCTGCGGGAGTGTGGAAAGCACGCGTGGCAGACGCTCATAGCCGTGATATTTTCTTTGTAGCTATGGCTCGCAGCATGGGGATGCCTGCACGTATTGACGAAGTGACTGGTAAAGTGCAATTGATAGAAGATACAGGTCTTATTGATGTGAACTTTGAAAAAGCGCTGTCCGAAGGAACACGGTCGCAGAGAGGTAAACTCATTGCCGGATACAAACCCGCCAAGTCATTGGACAATCCGAAATATTATTCTCATTTCACTATATCCAAAGTCACTCCGCAGGGACGTTTGCAATTGCTCGCTTATGAAGAAGGCGATGCGGATATGGGCAGCGGTACCACATGGAGCAGTCTGTTGAAGGAAGGGGCAGCGCTGGATGCCGGAAACTATGTATTGGTCACCGGTACGCGTCTGGCTAGCGGTGCAGTGCTGTCCAATATCACTTTCTTTAGTGTCGAGCCGCAAAAGACAACGAAAATAGACCTGGTGATGCGTGAGAGCAAAGATGAAGTGCAAGTCATCGGAAACTTCAATTCCGAGTCTCTTTTCACCCCGATGGCGGATAAGGGAACATCCTCTTCCAAGCAAAGTCTCTTACAAGCTTGCGGACGTGGCTATTTTGTGGTCGGCATATTAGGCGTCAATCAGGAACCTACCAACCATGCATTACGTGACATAGCCGTGTATAAAGCGGATTTGGAGAAATGGGGACGAAAGATGGTGTTGCTTTTCCCGGATAAGGCTCAGGCCGGAAGATTTGCTAAAGAATCATTCCCCGGTATGCCTTCTACTATTATATATGGTATAGATACGGACGGCGTCGCCAAACAGATAGCCGAAGTCATGAAATTAAAGAATAAGAATAGTTTGCCTATCTTTATTATCGCTGATACCTTCAACCGCGTGGTGTTTGTTTCGCAAGGATATACCATCGGGCTGGGCGAGCAGTTGATGAAAACGGTGAAAGGATTATAAGGGATAAGGAGTTGACGAGGGAACAAGGGGCTGCGCTGTACTTTGTTCCCTTTTTTTGTCAACTGATTCAAATCTGTATAGTAATGAGTCAAATGATGATTTAGCGCAGCCCAAGCCTGAAAGGCTTTTATCTTATAGCCCAGGGCAACGCCCTGGATAATGGATGGCCTCACAATCTTACGCCCTGTAAGGGCAAAAGCCAGTGTGTACTGTTATGCCCTTACAGGGCGCAGGGATAAACATTACTCAATTCCCAGGGCGTTGCCCTGGGCTATAAGATAAAAGGCTTTCAGCCTTGAGCTGCGCAATGAATGCCTGCTCTGTTCAAATCCCTACAGAAATGAACAAAAATCAACTACTAATCCGCCTTGTTTATTAATACTTCAATCGTTTTTCTAACCCGTCTTGCAGTAGTCACAGGGTGGCAATACTCTTCTATATGTACTGTTCCTCCCATAGATACTGCCTCATTGTGGTGCGTCATGGCACTTTTTACATTCTCCCTTGCCGAAAAGTGATATTCACGGATTCCTGTTTCGGCAGCAATGCGGGCAATGTTGTTTTCGTTCACTCCGCATCCCGCCAGTAAGGTGATGCGCCCTGCTGCCTGTTGCTGCAACTCTTTCAGCAAAGGGATGCCTTGTTCTGCCGTGGACTGCTGCCCGGAAGTAAGGATACGGCTGCATCCTAATTCAATAATCTGCTCCAGTGCTTCCTGTGGATTGCGGCATACATCAAAGGCGCGGTGGAAGGTGACGGGCATACCTTGCGAAGCCTCCATAAGTTGCTCCATAAACGGTATGTCTATATCACCTTTGGCAGTGAGGCAGCCGAATACTAATCCGTCCGCTCCCAGCCTGTGAGCGTTACTGATATCTTTCAGCATGATGCGCTGTTCGATGGGAGAATACAGAAAATCTCCGCCACGCGGGCGGATAATGACGTGCAGCAGAGTATTGTTCAATACTTCGCGTGCAATAACAATGTCTCCGTAGGATGGGGTAATACCGCCTTCCGGTATCCCTGCGCATAACTCCACCCGATTTGCTCCCCCTGCCTGGGCGGCAAGGCAACTCTCTACGGAGTTGGCACAAACTTCAAATTGATATTGCTCCATAACTTTTATAATGCAAGAAATGATAATGATGTCTATCCTGTTGTCATTCTGAGCGAAGAATAACAGATAACCTCTGCAAAAATATTAAAAACTCCGTGAACTCTGTGTCTTCTGTGGTGAAATAAAAGAGGCGGAGAATCAATTCCCCGCCTCTTATCATCTATTTCAAACTTTACAATTTACTTCGCATAGCTTACAGCGCGTGTCTCACGGATTACCGTGATTTTCACCTGTCCCGGATACGTCATCTCATCCTGTATCTTCTTCGCTATTTCACCGGAAAGGTTTTCTGTCTGCTTGTCGTCAATCTTGTCGGCACCAACGATTACGCGCAACTCACGACCTGCTTGGATAGCATAAGTCTTTGTCACACCCGGATAAGACATTGCCAACTGCTCCAGATCATTCAGGCGCTTGATGTAAGCCTCAACGATTTCGCGGCGTGCTCCCGGACGTGCACCTGAGATGGCATCACATACCTGTACGATAGGTGCCAGAAGGCTTGTCATTTCCACTTCGTCATGGTGAGCACCAATGGCGTTGCAGATGTCCGGTTTTTCTTTGAACTTCTCAGCCAGCTTCATACCATAGAGTGCGTGCGGCAATTCCGGCTCTTCATCGGGCACTTTACCGATGTCATGCAGCAATCCGGCACGTTTGGCTTTCTTCGGGTTCAGTCCCAGTTCCGATGCCATCACAGCGCAGAGGTTGGCTGTTTCGCGAGCATGCTGCAGCAGGTTCTGACCATAAGAGGAGCGGTATTTCATCTTACCGATAATACGGATCAATTCAGGATGCAAACCGTGGATACCGAGGTCAATCGTGGTACGTTTACCGGTTTCAATGATTTCTTCTTCCACTTGCTTGCGCACTTTGGAAACTACTTCTTCGATGCGTGCGGGGTGGATACGTCCGTCAGTCACCAACTGGTGCAAAGCCAGACGGGCAATCTCGCGGCGAACCGGGTCGAAGGCTGACAAAACGATTGCTTCCGGAGTATCATCCACAACGATTTCAACGCCTGTAGCTGCTTCCAATGCACGGATATTACGACCTTCGCGACCGATGATGCGGCCTTTGATTTCATCCGATTCTATATGGAATACGGTAACTGAGTTTTCGATGGCAGTTTCCGTAGCCACACGCTGGATGGACTGTATCACGATGCGTTTGGCTTCCTTGCTTGCAGTCAGCTTGGCATCGTCCATAATGTCGTTGATGAAGGACTGTGCCTGCGTTTTGGCTTCCTCTTTCAAAGATTCTACCATACGCTCTTTAGCTTCTTCGGCGGAGAGCCCGGAAATGGTTTCCAGTTTTTCGATTTCCTGCTGTTGCAGTTTGTCCAGTTCTTCCTTCTTCTTATCAATAATCACTAATTGGGCTTCCAGGTTTTCTTTCACCGCTTCGGCTTCCGATTTCTTGCGCTGTATCTCTTCCTGGCGTTGGTTCAGCACCAATTCGCGTTGTTTCAACTTGTTCTCCGCTTGCTGAATTTTCTGGTTGCGGATGGCTACTTCTTTCTCCAAGTCTGCCTTTTTGTTCAGGAACTTTTCCTTTACTTCGAGCAGCTTATTCTTCTTAATCACTTCCGCTTCAGTTTCGGCTTCCTTCAGAATGTTGTCATATTTGGACTTCAAACCATGTTTGAAGAACATGTACGACAGAAATCCACCGATAATGAAACAGGCAATGGATACTAGTATTGTTACTGTCATTTCAATTTGTTTTAAAAATATAAATAAAAAGCGCACTGTAGAAAAGTCGCCTCCGTTTTCTGGAGGTCACTTTTACACAGTGCGCGGGGTTTCTTAATCTTTTGCTGGCTCTGGTGTTCTTGAAAAGTCTTCCGGGCGTTTACAGTCCCTTAAAGTATGTTTCCAACACCTCTGTCAGTTCTTCTATCTTGTCGGCATACGGACGAGTGTCGTTTCGGTTTTTCATTTTCAGGTTCTCCAAAGCAAATTGATAGGCCACCATGGCTATAATCTTCTCAGGAGTCACATTCTGGTAATGTTCTCGATACGCATTGAGCCGTATATCCACCTGTTTGGCGGCTTCTCTCACCATTTCTTCCTCTTCACGCAATATGGTGAGGGGATAGGTGGAGCCTGCCATCTGTAGGTTTATCTTTATCTTATCGTTCATACATCTTGTTATTCATTCAACAAAGCGATGCATTTATCGACTTCACGCACTAATTTGGACAATCGCAGTTTCGTCTCTTTTACGTCGCTGCCGTTAAGGCTGATTGTCATTGCTGTTTTTAGGTTCGTATAGTCGCCTTCCAAAGCTTCATATTCAGCATGTACCTGCTCGCATTCTTCTTGTTTAGTTTTTAGAAGTTGCTTTAGTTCAGCATTTTCGCGTCTCAATTCGTCATGTAAAAAGACTAAATGACGCAGTCTCGCTTCAAAGGTACTTAATCGCTTCTTTTCTTCGTCAGTCATTACTATACCAAAATTGTACACAAAAATACAATTAACTTGGAGATTACAAAAACTTTTCAGGGAAAAATGTTGCCTGAGTATCGAAATAATATGAAAACGGTACTTATGCGGACTGAAAAGGGTTTGTTTGGCGGATGCTTAAAACTATTCCTATTCTTACAAGAAACTAATCCCAGCACTGCGATGAACTAATATTTTTCTTGCATCTTATTATTCATTCAACAATTATAAAAGTTTCCTACAATAATTATATTTCTTTCTTACAACATCTGTTGTAGGAAACTATAATATATATAGTATGAATAATAAGATGCAAGAAAAATATTAGTTCATCGCAGTGCCGGGATTAGTTTCTTGCAAGGTAGGGATTAGTTTCTTGCAGCGTAGGGGTTGGCTTTTTGCAATGGTGGAATTATTCGTCTCTATTAGGGTTTTGAATCAAATGGACTATTTCAATTCCCCTCCTCCAGTTGGAGGAGGGGTGCCCGCAGGGTGGGGTGGTAGGTGAGAAAAGAAGTCCTTAATGTTCTTATTAATAGGTATTTTATTGTTTTGCCTACCACCTCCCCCTACGGGTGCTCTTCCTCCGGGGAGGAGGAGAATTAAGATAGTATCGCTTATCATTTGCTCCCTTTCTTATCACTTGTGAATTAATTCCGGAGTATTCGTACCTTCTCGAAAGCTTTCTTTTTGTTTTCTATAAATTAATTTATAGAATAATTTGGTTTATAGAATAAACTACTTATATTTGCACCGGAGTTCGAACCCGAAATGTATGATTATTGTAGAAATTTAATTGGTGTACAGTTATGAAAACGATTGGTTTTAAATGGGTTGCATTGTTTGTTGTAAGCGTATGTGTGGTCTCGGCATCAGCACAGGGCGACTTGACAGTGAAAGTGAAGAACATTCGTTCTGCAAAAGGAAAGGTGATGATTGCTGCCGATAAAGGGCAATATGCAATGGTGGATGCTACGGGTGATACGGCAACTCTTGTATTAAAAGAGATGCCCGAAGGAAAATGCAAATTGTATGTGTATCACGATGAAAACGGCAATTATCAACTGGATCGGGAAGACGGGGTGCCAGTAGAGAATTGCGCGATTGTAGATTTAGACATGACGGCTGAAACAAAAACGATTGATATAGAGCTGAAAGATGTAAAGGCCTTACAGGACAAAGCAAAAAAATAATTTTATATATAAAGAGAAACACTGTTATGGAAGACAAGAAAATGACTGAAAAGGAGAGTTTGGAGCTTATCACGCAGATGATACAGAATAGTAAGAAAAACCTTCGGTTGGGGAATGTGAATATTCTTTTGCTATGGGGGTATCTTTGTGCGATAACTGCGCTTGTGGTTTATGTTCTGATTTTGATAACTGGTAATCCGCTTTGGAATTGGGTCTGGTTGGCTATACCGGTTATTGGTTTTCCGGTGATGTACTGGTTGAAGAAAAAGGAAGATAAGCCGGTTTTGACTTACACGGATAAGGTTTTACTTGCTATCTGGAGCAATATCGGGCAATATGGAATTGGTATTTCTATAATAGCCGCTCTCTATTTTGACTCCATGTTATTATTGCTGCCGATTATTCTGCTGCTGTGTTCATTGGGAGTTAATATTACGGGGAGCATTATAAATGATTCATGGATGAGAAATGCTGCTGGTTGTTCATTGGCAATATCCGTGGTTATGATATCGCATATCTTGTTAAATCCGCCTGAATTCAACTTTATGTATCCTGCTTTTGCTGTTTGTTTTATTATTATGCTGATTATTCCCGGGCATCGGTTGAACAGAAGATACACAAAAGAATAATTGCATTAAATCAATAAGTTATGGAAGATAGAAAAATAACTGAGCAAGAGAGTTTAGAACTCATCTCTCAGATGATACAGAATACACGTCGTAATCTAGATGCGGGTAGCGGAAATATATTTCTGTTGTGGGGATATATTGGAACCATAGCGACTTTAGTTGTGTACGCAGGCTTATGTTTTACAAAAGACCCTCATTGGATGTGGGGCTTTTGGGGAATACCTGTTATTGGAATCCCTTTGGGAATATATTTAGAACATAAATCACAGAAACGGGCTAAAGCCTATTCGGATAGGGTGCTGACTGAAATATGGCGTATACTGGGTGGACTCTGTATGGCTGTGGCAATAGGAGCTACCTGTATGAAACAGTTTGAATTTATCCTGCCGTTAGGAACATTGATTATGTCGTTGGGGAGTATTATTACAGGTATTATTGTTCGCTACAAGGCTTTTTATCTTTTCTCGTCAATCGGGTTGGCAATAGGCTTGTATATGGTGTTTGCAGCAATGGGAGAAGATGCTCCTACCTATGTTTCTTTACTTTGTTTCGCTGTGGCTGCTGTCTTTGCAATGATTATTCCCGGGCACATGCTGAATATTGCTGCGAAGAAAGAAAACTATGTTTCAAATAAATAATTAGGAGGAACTGCGATGAACTCATTTCTTGGTTGTCTTCTCATTGGAAACATGGTGTTGCTGGCTTTCTTGCTGGTAAAGGTGCTCGATCTTACAGATTATTAACTTCTAAAGTAGAGATGAAATGATGGATGTTGCAAGATTAAATAAACAAAAGAGCCAATTATGGTGGACGGTTACGATACTGATGATAATGTGCATGTATTGGCTTTCCAATGTCGTATTATGGGTTCCTTGGAGTCATAATCCGCAGTTGGGAATACTGTTGATGCTTACGGTGAATCCTCTTTTCTGGGCGGCAGGTATTTATATTTGTCTGGCTTCTGAAAATAGAACAGGGAATCTGATGAAAAAAGCCCTTGTGGTGGCATCGCTTGCCGTTGGGATATCGTTGATTTCTGATTACCTGTTTTTTGCAGTATACATGGGGTCGAAGGATGTTTGGCATATCACGACTTTTTATGGTTATGCCTGGTTGGCTGTATTGACATTTGGCGAAGTACTTTTATTAAAGAAAAAGTTGCTTGCCAGACAATATGCTGTGACGACAAGGCTGTTGCTGATATTAACCCTATGTTTATTGTTTCTGCTGTTCTTCCTGTTTTATTATTTAATGTAAGATAAGGAATGAATGTTCGTTTGTATGTATGATTTCGGATAAATAAAATAGTTGGTAATGGATAATAAAAATATGACTGAGAAAGAGAGTTTGGAACTCATCACTCACATGATACAGAACGCAAAGTACAAGATGGCTGAGAATGCTGGAATGCCTTTTCTGATATGGGGATATTTGTGTACGGTGATATCTCTGGTGATTTGGTTTCTCCTGAAAGAAACCGGTAATTACAACTGGCAATGGATGTGGTTCCTGTTGCCCGCGATTTCTTTTCCTGCCACCTTGTGGATAAACCGGAAGAAGCAGAAGATGGCACGAACCTATATCGACCGGATATTAGGGTACGTCTGGACCGTGTTCGGATTGGGTGGTTTTCTGATAACCTGGGTGGCCATCTTCTATTGGAGTTTGCCTGTCTTGTTCATCATACTGTTGATAATGGGAATGGGTACGGCATTGACCGGTCTGATTGTAAACATGAAGGTAGTGACTATAGGAGGAACTTTGGGAGCTCTGTCGTCATTAGGTTGTCTCTTTATACACGGCTTCGACCAGATATTGCTTTTTGCCTTGGCTTTTATTTTTATGATGGTTATTCCGGGACATTTCCTGAACTATAAAGTGAAGAAAGGAGGCGGTGCGTGACAAAAAGTCGTTTCGAGAATTTCCTGACCTCTTGGAAGTTCTTTTTGTTACTTGTACTTTTGCAGTTCCTTTTGATGCCGGTGGCGACGAAAGGCTTTAAGTTTGAGGCTGCGGGAGATTTGATATTTTACACACTGGGACATGCCTTCATTATGGATATGTATCCTTATACTGTTTATTTTCAGATAGTAATGATACTGACTTTGGTGGCTGTTATTGTCTGGAGAGGTAAGTTCGGCAGATGTTTTATGGCGATTGCAGGGTGTTTCTATCTGCTGTATGCCGTGATACAGAATATGGCTGTGACGGAACAGTACGGTTTCAGCATGGGTTGGGTATGTCCCTATTTGCATTGTTGAGTAGTAAACGAAAGAAAAACGAATGATATGTTTAAAGAACTGAACCCTTTGCTCCACTCTGAGCTGCGTTTAGCGGTGATGTCGTTGCTTATTGGCGTCGAAGAGGCAGACTTTGTCTTTATCCGCCAACAAACAGGGGCAACGGCCGGTAACCTCAGCGTGCAGATTGACAAGCTCAATAAAGCAGGCTATGTGGAGGTGACAAAGACGTTCAAAGGAAAAATGCCTTGTACTCTCTGCAAGATTACGCCGCAGGGGGTGGACGCCTTTGAGGAATATGTGGAGGCACTGAAAACGTATATTATTAAAAAATAAAAAGATACTGTATGAGAATTTTAGTCACTTACGCTGTTCAGGGCGAGTTTACGGAATTGAAATTTCCCGGATTGATAGGGGAGGAAGAAGTACACGTTGGGTATCTCCGTACGGGGGTAGGAAAAGTGAAGTCGACGTATTATCTTACCGAGGTGATAAATCAGGGACAACCGGATCTGGTGATAAATGTCGGCACGGCAGGAAGCATCGACCGCCAAGTGGGTGATATATTGGTATGCCGTCATTTCATCGACCGTGATATGGAGAAGCTTGCCAATCTGGGTGTGGAGTATGAGATAGACTCTTCTGCTTTGCTTGCCGAAAAGGGATATTGTATGCATTGGACAGGAGAAGGGGTTTGTAATACGGGTGATACTTTCCTGACGGAGTTGTCGGATGTGAAAGGCGATGTTGTCGATATGGAAGCTTTTGCGCAGGCATTTGTGTGCCGTGCCAAGAAAGTACCTTTCATTGCGGTGAAGTATGTGACGGATATCATCGGACAGAATTCCGTGAAGCATTGGGAGGATAAACTGGCTGATGCACGCAAGGAGTTAGGGGAGTTTTTTGAGAAGATTGGTGGGGTGGTTAAATGATAATTTATTTCAGCGTCTTGAACGATAGAATATGATACGTCACTCCTGCAGCGATAATCAGAAGCAATATCTTCATCCATAGATAGGGAATGATGAAGAAAACACAGTATAGCATCGTAATCCACATCAAGGAGATGGAGATAATCTTTGCTCGTAAAGGAATGGCTTTGTTTTCGCGGAAGTTGCGAATATAAGGACCGAGATGTTTTTGGTTCAGTAACCATGTGTATAAGCGGGGAGAACTTTTGAAGTATAGTGCGGCAGTGAGTAGTAAAAACGGTGTGGTGGGCAGCAGCGGCAGGAAGATGCCGAGGATGCCGAGAGTTAAAGAAATTGTACCAAACGTGATATAGAGAGTTTTCATGCCGCAAAAGTACTCTTTTTTTGTTTACGGGAAAAGTCCGGATGATTTTGTGAGGAAGAATATCCGGAATTCTTTCCTCGCGGTGGGCTTAAAAATATAACCTTTTGTAATACAGTATTCGTTTTAAATGCTTATGTTTGCGGAAGTATATCAATAAAGTCAAGCCATGAATTTCCACAAGGCCACCCTTATATTGTTGTTGATGCTCTGCAATGCATTTGTTGCATTGGCACAGACTGCCGCAGACTCTTTAGTAATTGTTACTGCCAACTGGAATACCACTCCTATGGGAAAGGGCATTCTTCTCCGTGAAGCGGAATTCACCTCTTTGTATGGTGTCCCCCAACACATCGCTATCCTGGAAATAAAACCTGAGCAGCATCGTTTTGACATCCTTGTTCATTCACCTAAAGAAGAGACGAGCAGTGCCGCCCGTCGTTCGGGAGCAGTGGCAGCCATCAATGGCTCTTATTTCAACATCAAGCAGGGAACATCTGTCTGTTATCTGAGGAAAGACGGCGTAGTGATAGATACCACCGCTACCGGCGTACTCAGTACCGTCTCTACCGGTGCTGTGCGCATCAGTAAAGGGAAACTGGATATTATCCCCTGGCATAAACAGAATGAAAAAACTTGCGATCTGAAAGAGGGCAGTATCCTTTCTTCCGGTCCGCTGATGCTGCTGGATGGGAAAGATTGTGACCTTTCGGCTTGCGATCGCTCATTTGTCAGAACCAAGCATCCGCGTAGTGCGGTGGCCGTGATGAAGGATGGAAGTATCTTCCTCATTGCAATAGCCGGTCGTTTCGCAGGTAAGGCAGAGGGCATCAATATCCCCGAACTGACACATCTGCTTCGCGTATTGGGTGCCGAGAAAGCCTTGAATCTCGATGGTGGCGGTTCTACCACCCTTTGGAGTGCGTCTGCACCGGATAATGGTGTTGTGAATAAACTCTGCGACAATAATCTCTATGACAATAAAGGAGAGCGTAAAGTGGCCAATTCACTTTGCGTTTACGAATAAAAGCAGAAGATTCCGCCCGTAATCCATCTATTTTTTGTACTTTTGTGCCGTGCCGAGGTGACATCAGGTGCGACAACAGACAGAGTATTTTCTTAATCAGTGTATTAATAAGAGTATGTATACAGTTATTAAACGTATGGAAATATCGGCTGCCCACAGTCTGAAACTTTCCTATCGCAGCAAATGTGAGAATCTGCATGGTCACAACTGGATTATCACAGTCTACTGCCGTTCTCGGGAACTCAATGCCGATGGAATGGTGGTTGATTTCAGTCACATCAAAGAGACGGTGAAAGAGAAGCTCGACCACCGGAATCTGAATGAAGTTCTTCCTTTCAATCCCACTGCCGAAAATATAGCCCGCTGGATATGTGAGCAAATTCCTACCTGTTTCAAAGTCGAGGTACAGGAGTCCGAATCCAATGTTGCCGTATATGAGAAAGATTAATGAGATTTTTTATAGCTTGCAGGGAGAGGGGTATCACACCGGTACACCGGCTGTCTTTGTCCGTTTCTCCGGCTGTAATCTGAAGTGTTCATTTTGTGATACACAGCATGAGGAGGGCACGTTTATGTCGGATGAAGAAATCGTAGCGGAGATACGGAAATATCCTGCTGTTACGGTTATCCTGACGGGCGGGGAACCTTCCCTCTGGATTGATGAGGCTTTTATAGATTGCTTGCATCAGGCTGGCAAGTATGTGTGTATCGAAACAAACGGTACACGTTCGTTGCCGGAGAATATCGATTGGGTGACTTGTTCGCCCAAACAGGGAGTGAAGCTGGGTATTACCCGTATAGATGAAGTGAAGGTAGTGTACGAAGGACAGGATATAGGAGTATATGAGTTGCTTCCTGCCGAACATTTCTTTTTGCAGCCTTGTTCGTGTGCCAATACGGCGGAGACGGTGGCATGTGTGATGCAACATCCCAAATGGCGGTTAAGTCTGCAAACGCATAAGCTGATTGATATTCGTTAGATTGACTGTTACGTATTAGATTGCTGTTACGCAAATGTAACAGGAATGATATCTTTCTTTTCTTTTTTACCGTTTACTTTGCCACGAAATAAAATTGTAAATGAGAGAGAATATGAAATCAATTCGTTTTTTGTCCCTGATGTTCCTGCTGGGTTTGCTGGCAGTGAAGGGATATGCAACCGACCAGCCGGTCAAAAAAGAGATTACCGTAAAGGGTGTGGTGACCGATGGTGTTAATTTCACCCAAACAGATGAAAAAGGACGTTGATTTGAGGTGATATTCTGTTGATATAAGGATAGAAAAATAAAGAGAGAGAAACCAATTTCGTTTCTCTCTCTTTATTTCTGCACGGGAGGAGAGGCTCGAAGTACAACGACGTTGTGCCTGTTCCTTATGCTTATTGACTGTTAACATCTTACTATTTCTACCTTGGTTAAATGAATATTATTCTGTGTCCGAAATATGTCCGACATTGAATGTTTATTTATTATTTAAAGTATCTGATACAAAGTTTAATACCGTGGACACTTTATTTGGTTATCGTTAAACCTGACCCACTTGCATCGGCACATCCAGCAGATATGTCCTGATGGGCAACTATTTTTTTCATCTCAGCAATTTGTCCTTCAAGGCGTCCAAGTTCACGATTTAATTCTTCATTTCTTATTTTTAATTCTTTATTTTCTTCTTTTAAATGCTGAAAAAGGGCATCTGTAGGTTCAGGAGTTATGAACTTTTCTCCTTTTCCAGTGATAAGCCACATAATATTGACTTGAGGATATGTGATTAATATATCATTCAAAACTCCTGAGGTTATATCATTATTTAAACTTGTCACATAGGTTGATGTACGACCTATGCTGATGGAAAATTCACGGCGTGATAGCTCTAATGCCTCACAGAGAGCAATTAATCTATCTCGAACAGCTGATGACTTTTGTTCTGTATCCATAATAAAGGTTAATTGAATGATATATAGTTCATATTTTATTTGTTTTTAAACTATATATCATTCATATTTGTATTGTATTTTAAATCACACGAAACAAATGTACAAAGAAATCGAAACCCCTGCAATAGCGAAAAAACGCTATTACTTTAAAAAAGGCTATCGGCAAGTGACTATAGCTCAGAAAGATGAAGTTCGCAAGAATTTGATGTCTGCATTAAACATCACGCGTTACACCTATTTCTCGCATTTGCTTAATAATGGTATTGTGGATATTACCATGTCTAAGTATGAAGTTATCACCCATATTCTTCAGAAATATGGAGTGACTGATATTTGGGATATTGTTCCTGAAGATCAAAAAATATGATGATATGGCTGCATTATCAGAACGGGAAGTACAGATTGCGGAGCGTATAGCTTGGGGTGCTTCCCAAAAAGAAGTTGCTGATGATCTTGGTATTTCCCGCTATACAGTAGATAATATTCTTCGTAAGATATATCAGAAACTTCATATTGGCAAGATAAACGAACTGTCTGCATGGTGGTTCTGCACACATTTCAATATCAGCTTTGAACTATCACCTTTAAAGCGTGCCATTGGTGCGGTGGCTCTGGTCGTTTTGATAATTTTCAACGATTTTATCTCAGGAGATTACTATTGCCGTAGTCGAGGGCGCAGAGAAAAAACAGAGGTGTCGGTTCGCTTGAAGGAAGTTTAACTTATTTGTCTAATATATAATTAAAATGATTATGGGAGAAAAGATTTTTCTTTTAGCTCTTAAAAAGAGTAGCAAGCATGAAGGTACTACTTATTGTATAGGAGTATATAAACTGGGAACTCCAAGTATGGAGTTTGTTTTAGGTGAAACTGACAATGACCGGGATTATAGAGCAGGTGATGAAGTTTCATATATTTATAATGCAGATTATACAGACAATTTACAGAGCGCTTTAAATTGGCTGAATAACATTAAATAGATGGTTTGAAACAATAAAAACTAACTAATATGAAATTGACAAAGGAAGAAGATCAAGTAATCTGCAAGTTTTTAAAGATCGTAGCAGAAGAAGGTGGTAAGGAGATGTTAAAATTGATGCAGTTTGTTCTTATGAAATTATCTGAAGAAGCCATTCAGATGAATGCTGCTGAAGTTGTTTTAAGCCAGGTTCTAAATTATAAAGGTGAGAAATACAATACGCGTATGGTTATCCAGTATTCCAAAGTGGGTGAAAAAACATTGGAAGAACGTGCATACGAAATTGCTGACCGTATGCTCTTATCAGGATCAGGAAATTGTGATCTTCGGGAAGAGCTGAAGAAAGCTGTATTAGCTGGGTATAATTTATATAATGAGGATTTCGATGACGAAGTATGAATGATTTTATAAAAAAATGAATTTAAATATAATATACCTAATCCCCTTTATGCTTTATATCATACTCTTTACATTTACGAATAATAAAACCGATGAATGCAATAGGAGCATAAATAATAGCAGAAGATCTAAGAAATATTGATAAAGCATATTCGTGTCCAAGTGAATAGCTTTCTGGTGAACGTATAAGATAAAAAGATGTAGCTAGCATTGGACATATGAGTATTAGAATTTCAAGCTTATATTGATGTTTTGCCAATACAGAACATAAGCATAACATTCCATAGGAATAATATATTGATAAAACGGAAGCCGTAGCAGAAAATATAACTTGCAAATAGATATCTAAACTGTTGAATTGTGGAATATATAAATATAGTATAGTGAAGATTAATGGCAGTTGTATGCAAAAGCCTGTAAAAACATTCTTTTGTTCTATATTATAGATTTTGATTATTTCAGATATATCCATAAAGTATTTAATTTTTCACAAAGTTAATATTAAAATTAAGAATAGAAAGAAATGAAAATTAGAAATAACGATTTATCAAGCCGAAATATAGATATAGATATATCAGATGGCGTTTCAATTCACTTGTACAAGGAAGAATATAACGAACTTATTCGGTTATTGCTCCCAAGTATGGAACAAGAAATCAAAGATGCTCATGCAATTCAGGAAAAAGCAATGACTTTACATATGGATTGCTGGAATTTTCTAAAGGAAGTTAGAGAGCATTTTTATGATTGCTCTGATGGAGAATATTGTCTTCGTAAAGAGTTGAGTGAAGTGAATGAAGATAAGCTATTTGAAACGCTGGATAAGTTCAGTAAGCTATTAGGGTTTGCGTAAATCTAATTATGTATGAAAAAGCAATATGTTATAGCACGTTATTTTCGAGGTTGGCACGTGGAAACGATGTGCCAGCCTACGACAAAGAAGGATGCTGATAAACGATGTGCTAAACTGCAAAAAGAAGCGTCTCCATTGACTGAATACAAGGTGCTTAAAATTGGCACTACGAATAAAAAAGTAACTTACATTTAACGTAAAACATTAAGATGGTGAGTAAGAAAAAACAAAAGGATGACCGTAAACAACTTCTAATACGGTATCGTATGAATGAAAAAGGTTGTATATCTTTTATTGATCCTTGTTGTGATGAAATTCCAGCTCTTCTTTTTGGCAAGATAATGGAAGCCATATCCGATGTCGAAAAAGAATGGAATGCTCGCAGGATAAATAAATTGAGGGTCTAAATTTGATAGAGATAGAATGACGATGTATGTCCTTGATGACATATTTGTCTTCTCTTTCCTTTGTACCCGGCCAATGTTTTAGATCATGGATTTGCTTCAATATTTTCCGGACGACTGTCAATCCTGGATTTCGTCTTATATTGAGTTGATGGGGGTGGAGAGGTTGACGGAATATTATAATAAAGTACTCATCAGGCTGTATGATATGCAGCCCGGTGAATCTTTCCGGGTACTTGAAAAGGTCAGTCCGGAGAACTATGATCTTTTCATGAAATGCGTGTATTCATGCCTGTGTGCGTTTGACTTATATGGCATATACAGCTACTATATCGAAGAACAGGGTACTGTCATTCTCAGAAGATAGTACCTGAATATATAAATGCAATGATAGACGAAAGAATTATAGAACAAATTTTGGATCGTGCCGACATTGTGGACGTGATATCCGGTTATGTTGAACTGAAGAAGAAAGGTGTTAATTATGCAGCTTGTTGTCCGTTCCACAAAGAGAAGACACCCAGTTTTATGGTGAACCCGGCACGCGGTACATGGCACTGTTTCGGATGCGGTAAAGGTGGAAATACTATTGGTTTCTTGATGGAACATGAAACTATGACTTTTCCGGAGGCAGTATGTGCTCTTGGTAAACGGTATGGCATTACCGTTGAGGACGAGAAATTGACTCCTGAGCAGGAACAGGCACGGATGAAGCGCGAAAGTATGTTTATCATCAACCAAAGATGTGCCGAACATTTCCGGCAGAATTTACTTCTTCCTACTAATAAAACGGCTGCTGAATATGTTAAAGGACGTTGGGGGCTGGAGTATGCCGAAGAAATGGGAATTGGTTTCGCCCCTGACAAATGGGATGATTTGTTGGGGTTCGCCCGATCATCCGGTCTGTCTATCGACTTGATGAAGGAAATGGGATTGCTGAAGGTCGGTGAAAAAGGTAATACTTATGATGTTTATCGTAATCGTGTCGTTATCCCTATACGGGATCGGTTCCGGAGAATAATCGGCTTTACTGCCCGTGATATGTCCGGTGATAAGGTGGCTAAATATATGAATTCTACCGAAAGTGATATCTACCATAAGAGAGATTCAATATTCGGTATCGATACGGCTATACGCCAGGCGGCTAAGGAAGATAAATTTTATCTGGTGGAGGGTGCCCCTGATGCGATGCAGCTTAAACGCATTCGCGTCAATAATGCAGTAGCGCCGCTTGGGGGAGATTGGACTGAAAACCAAATGGAGCAACTGAAGAAGTATGCTACTAAACTTTGTTTTCTTCCGGATGCAGATCCGCCAAATTTGGAGAGAAGCGAAAAATTAGGTGCAGGTATTCGTAACGTGATGCGTAACGGTATGTTGGCTATGAAATGCGGATTTGGCGTGTCGGTTAAAGAACTTCCCATGGGGGAGGAGCAGAGCAAGAACGATCCGGATAGTTATTGCACAAGCATTCAGAAGTTTCAAGAACTAAAAGAAGTTGATTTTATACCATGGTACGCAAGTTACATATTTCAGGATATAAATACTACTGAAGAGCGCAGTGATGCCATCAATACCATTTGTACGATGGTAGTAATGGTGAAGGATGAAGTAAAGGAGTCCATGTACCTAAAGCAGTTGCAATCATTTTATGAGGACAAGAAACTTTGGCAGAAGGCCATTAACCGCGCTAAAAAACTGGATAAGGCCAAACAGGTTATTGATGAAAGCAAGAAGATAGACCGGGATCTTTATCAGAAATATGGCTTTTACGAAGAATACAACGCTTATTTTGCTTTAGCTGGTGACAGTGGTAAGGCGGTACAATGGAGTAATTTTATCATGATGCCCATGTTTCACATTAAGGATTCTTTACTTCCAAAACGTTTGTATCGCATCAAGAATCAGAATAAACAGGAGGAAATCATTGAAATGAAGCAGGAGGATCTTGTGTCACTTTCCAAATTCAAGCAGAAAGTTGAAGGTCTTGGTAATTATATTTGGCTGGCCACAGAAAAGGAGCTGACCAAACTGAAGATGTTTCTTTATGAACAGACAGAAACAGCGCTTGAAGTCACGCAGCTTGGTTGGCAACGTCAGGGATTCTTTGCATATGGTAACGGTTGTTTTGATACGGAATGGCATGCTGCTGATGAATATGGCATCGTACGTCTTAAAAATGGCAACTTTTATCTGCCCGGTTGCAGTACTATTTATCGTGATGATGTGAAGCTTTTCCAGTTTGAACGCAAATTTATATATACCTCTTATAATAATGTTAGCCTGCGTGAGTATAGCGAGAAATTGATTAGGGTATTCGGAGATAACGCAAAGGTGGGATTATGTTTCTTGTTTGCTACATTATTCCGGGATATCATTTCCGGACAAACCAAAAGTTTTCCCATTCTTAATATATTCGGTCCGAAAGGTTCCGGTAAGTCTGAGCTTGGTAAAAGTCTGATGTCATTTTTCGTCATTGACAATAAAGCGCCCAATATTCAGAATGCAACTATCGCAGCATTGAGCGATGCGGTTGCACAGTGTGCAAATGCTTTGGTTCATCTTGATGAATATAAAAATAGCATTGACCTTGATAAGCGCGAGTTCTTAAAAGGGTTGTGGGATGGAACTGGGCGTAGCCGCATGAATATGGACCGGGACAAAAAACGTGAGATTACAAGTGTAGATTGTGGTATCATATTATCCGGTCAGGAGATGCTGACTATTGATATAGCCCTTTTTTCTCGTTTGATTTATCTGACATTCAACAAGACTGAATATTCTAATGAAGAGAAACGGGCTTTTAATGAATGTGACGCTATCAGTTTACAAGGGTTGTCACATTTGGCCCTTCAGCTATTGCGGCATCGGTCTAAAATGGAGACTGATTTTTCTACCAATTACCGCCAGTGCATGAATGATCTCAATGAGCGTCTGAAGGAAACAACTATTGAGGACCGCATACAACGCAACTGGGTCATACCATTGGCAGCCTTCCGAACACTTGAAGCTGTGCTTGATGTGCCGTTTACCTATCGTGAATTGTTGGGGATTTGTGTGGATGGTATCATCCGCCAGAACCGGGAATGTAAAAGTAATAACGAACTGGCCAATTTTTGGAATGTGGTCAGTTACTTGCAACAGGATGGAGAAATCTTTCTGGAAGCTGACTTTCGTATAGACTATCTTTCCAATCTCAAAACCAATAAGGTAAAGGACTTGACATTCAAACAACCGCGCCCCATTTTGCGGATGCAGACAGACCGTATCTTTATGCTGTACAAGAAGTTCGCCAGGCAGGTAGGTGACAACGCGCTACCGACGGAATCCCTGAAATTTTATATCGAGAACTCCAAAGAATACCTGGGTGTACAAAACTCCGTTCGTTTCAAGAATATATTGAAGGGAGTAGAAGTTACTAAAGAGGTGGAAACAGGCGGTCAAAAATATTATCGGAAAACCAGCATGACCAAACAAGCCCTCTGTTTCGATTACACTGAGTTGATGACGAACTATAACATCAATCTTAATATTGATATGGGGATGACTGATGGGGAAGAGGAAGCACAGAATAACAAACCGAGGGAGAACGGTACTTCTCCGTATATGTTCTAATACGTCTATCATAGTTGTGTAGAAGCCCTTGCCTGTGAAGGTAGGGGCTTTTTTGTGTCTTTCTGAACGTAAAGTACGTATTATTTTGGGGCAAAAAATGCGTCTACACTTTCTACACTTTCTACAATGTTATAAATCAGTATATTACATTATAAATATAGATTCTACATGCTTCTACAAATTTCTACAAAATATGACTTTTCTACATTTCTTCTACAAAATGGTACTTTGTAGAAGCCTTTTCTACACTTTTTCTTCTATACTAAAACCGTTATATTGTTGATATATAGGTATTTCTATGACTTGTAGAAAGTGTAGAAGGTGTAGAGGGCAAAATGTGTCTGCTCAATATAGGAATAAAAATGTGGAGAAGTGATTAATATATTAATCAATCTTGCTATTTTTGTGTAAAAATCAACACTTTAAATGATAAAGAAAGACCGATTTGTCTGTTGGCTGCCTTGCAAACCATATGTTAAGCAGTTCCTTTTGCATAATTTCAATACGCCTGATGATACCTGGACTGAAATCGTTAACCTGTCTTCCGACAAGGAGTTGCAGAACGATTTCCTTTCACGGCTATCCAAGCCTGGACGCTACGAGAACAAATACCGTAACCTCTACCGCTATACGGCCAATGTAGCGGTAGAGATACGCCGTGATGACTTCTACCGTTATGGCTGGTCGATGTCGAACACCGAAGTGGTGGCATTCGGTACCAAGATTGAACGGCGGATCAAACAGATATTGTTCCTCTATCTTGATACGCACGTGAGTATGGGGCTTCCGCTATCAGCCGCCATCCGTAATTTCCAGACGAAGTTCGGATTTACTGAAGACACCTGGTCTTATGACACCATCCGCAGGGAGTATAACCGACACGGATATCGGAAGACAGTGGAGAATACTACTATTTTTGATTTTATTAACCGTATAATATTGGGGAAGTTGTCCGAGTTTGGGACAATTTCCCAGCAAGGAAGATTAGCGTATGAAAGTGATAAATTATGATTTTGAAAACGTCGGAGGACTGTTGCAGGTGATTGCCGTTTCCCCGACCTCGTTTTTGCGGATCCGTAAGGATTACAATGCCGGTCTGAACTACCTGGAGCTTCGCGACCGGGAGAATATTATTTCCATTCCGGTGTATGCCAATGACACTTATATATATAATGAGGACAAGGAAGTGAATGATGCGGGGGATTGCTGGAATGTTTCCATTGAAGGGGTGATTCCTAAACTTTCCTCAGTGAATAATCAGCTGATGGAGACGCTGGAGCGTGGCTTGTGGTATGTGCTGGCAGTGGACGGTAACGGCCAGGTCCACTGGTGCGGTCAAGAAGACGCACTTATGTTATTCGCCACGAACAAGACAAGCGGGCGTTCCGTTTCAGAACGGAACGGCACGTCTTTTACATTCACCTGCGTACAGGATGAACCCACCATTTATATATCCGGATTGGAAGAACTGGAAGCGTAAAAACAACGCTTATTCCCTGTTTGACGGTGCCCTGTGTCCTTGGGTACCGTTTTTTTTGCGCTTTTCTTTGCGCAAAAAAGTTATATGAACGAGACAGTTATCACATTATTCGGCAGTATTGACCGGTATTGTTACAACAAAAATTATCTGAAGTACTATTTAGATAAGGCAAAAGGCCAACCCGTCCGCCTGAAAGTCTCAAGCTTTGGCGGTGATGTGGCCGAAGCGGTCGCCATGGCAAACCTTATGGCTGAGCATGGCAATGTGACGGTGGAATTTATCAGCTTCAATGCTTCGGCGGCTACCATACTGGCGTTCGGTGGCAAGTCCATTGAGATGCATGAGGACGGTATGTGGCTGGCGCATAAGTGCAGCCTGGGCGTGGACATTTGGGGACAGCTTAATGCTGATCAGCTCGAAGACACCATTAAAGAACTACAAAACAAGAAGAAGAGTGCCGAGGCGATTGACTTGATGATTGCACAGAAGTACATCAACCGCAGCGGCAAGAGTCTGAAGGACGTTATCACCCTTATGGAAGAAGAACGCTGGATGCCTGCCGCTGAAGTCAAGGAATGGGGCTTCATAGACAGGATCATTCCCGGTGTGCATAAAAAGCCTCAGGTGACCAATGAAATAACCGACTGCTTTACTGCCATCGGTTTACCGTTACCGGTACTCAATGCTTCCGAATCGGAAACGCAACCCAAAGGCAATGACAGAAACCTTGTTTCTCAAATCATTGACGGTATCAAAAGTCTGTTTCCTGCCAATAATACCTCTGAAGACATTTCTAATTCAAATACAGTTATTTCCATGCGTAAAGAATTTACTTTCATTAATCAGATCCTCAATTGTGAAGGCATTGAGGAAAAAGACGGTAAGATATCGCTTACCGTAGAGAACTTGCAGGCCATCAATAACGCCATCAAGGTAGCCAATGAAGCGAAAACCAAAGCTGAAAGCGATTTGACAGCCGCCAATACAGCCAGACAGACGGCTGAAAACAATCTGACGGCAGTTGTCAACGACCTCGATAGCCTGAGCGATAGCGTCAGGAATGCGGCCGACAACAAGACTAAGGTACAGGTTATCCGCAATATCGTGGCCAAGATTCCCGGAACGGCAACCGCCAGTCATCAGGAATCGAACGAGGACAGCAAGTTTGCGGACATTGCCACGGACCCTATCAACAGTTATGAGAATGAATAACATCTAAACTATTCTATTTATGGATTTTAAAGCACCTATTGACATTACCACGGTTCTGACCGCGGTAAAAAAGCACAGAGACATCCTGAAGGCGGTCGATAAGCTCGACGCTTCGGAGGTATTGAAACATTTCACTCCGGTACCGGGCATTACCGATTCCCTTGAATTAGGCAAGGTAGAAGGCGGAAGTATTTCCAGCAAGTACACCGGCAAGTTTACAGCTGGCAAGTATTTGGGTAAGATTGTTCCGCGTCGTCTGGTCGTTCGTCCCGTCGTGATGGAGATGTCCGATGAGCCGGAACGTTACCGTCGCACCTACATTGCTGAGGTACCGGGTACGCTCCGCAAAGAACATCCCTTCGAGTTGTGGCTGATCAACCACGGCCATGAACTGGCATCCAATGATTTGCTGTTTGCCATCTTCACAGCGAAATACAGCGCTGATGAGAACAAGACGGACATTCAGGACTCTTTCGACGGTATCGGTACCATTGTTACCGAAGGCGAGGCAGTCGGAGATATTTCCAGTGCCGAGGGCAATGTTTACGCTACCGGTGAGCTGACTCGTGCCAACATTGGCGAAAAGTTGCTGGAGATGTGGCGCCACATGCCGCGTACCTTCAAGCGCAAGAAGAACATCAAGATGTTCATTTCCGACGATTTGGGCGACATGTATGATGACTGGCGCAAAGATGAAGGTACTATCGTTATCGGATTAAAAGAAGATACTTCCGATACACAACACCTGCTCGGTTCCAACAACCGTTGTGAGCTGGTACGTGTTCCGAATCTTCCCGATGGTAGCCAGTTCGTCATGCTGACCACTAAAGGGAACATTTGCTACGGCTTTGACAAGGAGAGCGATTTCAAGTCCATCAAGCCGTTCTTCTCCGGTAATCCTTATACGTTCGATGCTTCGGGCAAGTACGTGATAGGCTTCCAGTTCGTATCGGTACATAAATCGGAGTTCTGCGTCAATGACCGTCCGGTGGATCCTGAAGGTAGCAACCCGTTCGGATATATCGAGGTCACAATTGCACCGGATGAAGCGAAGGCCAACGGTGGCAAATGGCGCATTCAGGGTGAAGAGGCTTGGCGTGATTCCGGTACGTATGTAGCGGTTCCCGGTGGTAAGGAATATACTATCGAGTTCCTGGAGGCCGCCGGATATACCACTCCTGCCGTGCAGAAGAAGACTCCTGCTGCGGGTGCAGTAGAGAAAGTGACGGGTACATACGTTGTTAAATCTGAATAAATCCTGTGACTATGGCAGAAGTAGATCCCAAATTATGTATTGCCCTTGATGATATCAACGAGGCAATGGACTGCGAGAACCAGGATAATATGGGCGGTATCATACCGTCCGTTATCTTCGGTTATCATGCAGATGTGGCGACATGGCCGGACTACCCGAAAAAGACGGATGATCCGCTTTCACTGGAGGCCGCCGGTGCACTGGTCGGTGATCTTGTTATGAAAGAAGGTTGCCGGGCCTATAAGATGGATATCACTGACGAACTGGCTGAGTTCAAGATTACGGATCAGGGAGAAACCGGTGGTGAATCGTTCCTGATGGACCTGAATATCATTTCGGCCAAGATGCGGAAGAAAATATTCGGTTTTGAGAATGCGACCAAAGGCCGCAAGATGTTCTTTATCGTGACCGACAACAACGGCACGAACTACCTGATGGGTGACAAACGCCGCGGTGCCATGCGTGCCTCCGGAGACGGTTCTACCACCGGGGCAAACTCTACCGCGCGTAATCAGAACACACTTCATTATACTTTCACTGCACCGCGTAAATGTGTGTATGAAGGTGATGCGGAGGATATTCTTACTGTAAAGACTGCACCTGGAGGCTGATTTTTGTTTCTTCGTTTGGTTAGTTGGTTGTTTATGTCCGTCTCCGGATTCTTTCCGGGAGGCGGACATTTTGTTTTGTCCTATCACAGCAATAAAATTCGCAACACCTTTGTATAACGTTAATATCAAGAATCATGGCTGAAATTACAAATGCTTATATCGAAGCCCGCAGAGAAGGTATCGCCTGGCTGAACTCTGCTAAGAGAGAATACAATACTGGTGTGGCTATCCTTGCTAAATCAGGTTACAAGACAATCGTATCATCCAAACTGGCTAAATTAGGCGAAAAGCCGCATACCCGCGAGAAGCTGGAATACGAGATCCGGCAGATGATTAAAGTCTGGTATCATCCAGATGATCCGCGCTTTGAGGATGTGGACCTGGCGGATGATGCGGTACCGGGTAATGACGGACGTTCCGAGACGGTTCCGGAAGAAACGGCGGCGGCCATCGTTACCATTGCGGAAAAGGAACTGGCACGTGAAACGGATGAACAGCCCGCTTATCCGCCTGTTATTGCCAAAATTATCTATGATTTCCGGGATTGCTATAATGAACGTTCACGGCTGCACCGGTTACTCTCCGAACAGGGTGAGACCAATACGGCGGCTGTATGCGCACAGCGCAAGGATATTGTTACCCGTATAGCCTCCCTCTCCAACCGTATGACATTGCTGGCGGTCATCAAACAGCAATATGAGCAGAAAAAGGAGTTGCCGACTGATGAGCAGCTGGACGAGCTTTATAAAAAAGTGGATGCTGCTGAAGAAAAGCCGGAAAAGGAAGATGAACAGACCGACATCAGTTCCCTTTCCGTCGAAGAACTGAAGAAAGCAAAATCCAATGCCAAGAGTAAGATTACCAAGGCAAAAAACATGTTGCTGTATTCTTCGGAGAGCAAACCTAAAGACGGCAAGGAAAACCCGCTTCCTGACTGCCCCAAACGTGTGAGATACGAGAAGAAGGTGGCTGATCAGGAGGCATTGGTAGAAAAGATAGAATATCGTTTGGCAGAACTGCAATAGGTTATGTTGGTTTGTTGCAGTGAGATTGAGAATAAGATGATGCCGGCGGATGACGCAGTAAGTCCTATACAGGGAGATCGATACCCGACAGGCTACATCCGCCGAACGGATGCGGCGGCCTCCGGCCATGACCTGGTTGCGGAGAAGCTGCTGCATCCGGACGCTATGGGGATGCTGGTACCCGGCACAGACAAGCATTTTTATTCTTCAGGCGCGTTCAATCTCATTCAGCTGATTTTCTACATTCTCAAGCAGACCGGTCCGGCACATCTGTTCCTGACAACCTATTCCATCTCTATGGATAGCATCAACGCCCTTCATCGTAAGGTTGAGACCGGTGAGTTGCTATCGGTACGGTTCCTGATCGATAACCGCGTACGCAGCATTTCACCCAAGCCGTTCGATTATCTGGTGACTACATTTCCGGACTGTTACCGTTGCTTGGCACTGCATGCGAAGGTGGCGTTGCTGTATAACGAAGATTGGAACATCACCGTAGTAGGCAGTCAGAACGCGACGCATAACCCGAAGCTGGAGCGTGGAATCATCCATACCGGCAGAGATATTTTTGATTTTGACTTTAAAATGTTGAATGATGAGTTTGACTCAGGAACAACGTGAGGAGATAGAGAAAATGGCGTACCGCCTTATCCCGCCGGGGATGATCGCAATCAATATCGGTGTGGATGAGACGGATTTTCTTGCAGAACTCCGTACTCCGGGCACTGAAGTTCGTATAGCTTTCTACCGGGGACATCTCAGACAGATGGTTGAAGTACGGGAGGCTATCATCAAGTCCGCCATCAACGGCAGCAATCCGGCACAACAGGAATTGATCAAGTTCTTTAAATCGCAACAGCAGTATCTTGAGTATGAGTAACAGCTTGACAACATCCAAAAGCAAGGCCGCATTGGAGGAACAGTCATACGACCTTATACAGCAGCACATCATTGACCCGGAGAACAGCCCGTTGCCGGAGCATCTTCGGGTGCAGTGCAACCGGGTGTTGCAGATAGCCCGTTTGCTGGATGATTATCCCAATGAGAGCCATATCATCAACATCATGCTGGCGAAATACCGGATTTCACGTACACAGGTACGTAAGGATATCGCCCTGGCAAAAGAACTGTTCAAGACACAGCACCAGTTTGACTGGGATTTCTGGTTTGCTTGGATGATCAAGGACCAGATACAGCTTATCCGGGACTGTAAGCTCAGAGGTGATCTGAAGAACTGGAACAACGCCAAGAAGGTGCTGCATCAGATGATTGGCGAACGTCCGGCTTCGGTTGAGGATCCGCGACGCATGGAGAAGAATGTGTTCTATATTCAGATCAACAGTATGGGGCAAAAGGTAGATGTTCCGCTGAACGCCATCCGCAATCTTTCCCAGGAAGAGCAGAAAGTCCTTGTGGATTCCATGTACACGCCTATTGACGATGTGCAGGCAGAAGAAATAATGAACTCATAAATAGATTATCATGAAGAAACTGACAAACAAACGCTTAATCTCTTATTTGGTTGACCACAAGCATATCGATATGGTGTCGGTCAGCAAGACACAGATTGTTTGTACCGTATCCGCCAAGTTCAAGCCGGATGAAGTGAAAAAACTATTAGACGATACAGGGCAGCCTATGCCCCGTATGACTTCCTCCGAAGGTGTGAACTACATTGTTTTCCCACGTTATTGATACGGCAGGACAATGGACGAAAACGTTTGGGAAGAGGTTATACAGGTCAATCCGGCACAGGCGGCATTTTTGGTAATGCCGTACAAGAACGGGTATGTCATCTATTCACGTGCAACGGGTAAATCATTCATTACCGGTGCCGTGATAGATGATAATATCCGGCTCATGCCGCGAGGTATTACCACACTCACACAGGCTACCATTGGGCAGGCGCTCACTAAAACGTTGCCCTCGGCATTCAAGATGCTGGAGATGCTCGGTTACAAACAATGGGATCCGGTCAGCAAGACCGGTGACTATGTGGTTTGTCGCAGACCCATTGAGGGCTGGTACAAGCCTTATGAGCACATCATGTCGTTTGAGTATGGCATCAGCTTCTCCAATGGTCACATGCTCTACATACTTACCCAGGGCGGTAACAGCCGCGGACCGAATGCTGACTACAACATCACTGACGAAGCGCTGACGCTCGATAAAGAGAAGTTCGATCAGGAGGCGGCACCGACCAACCGGGGCAATGAACACATCTTCGGACGCAAGTCCGAGAATCCCGTTCTGAAACATCACGGCAACACCTTCCTCTCTTCCATGCCTTACACGCCTGAACAGAAATGGTTGCTTGAACCGGCCAAGTATTACGAAGAAGAACGCGGCATCCGACTGTTTGATGTCTGGAATAAGATTGTGCGGTTACAGATGCAGCTCATTGATGCAAGGATTGCGAATGATGCGGGACTCTTCAAGGAAATCTGGAATGAAACCGTCCGTCTCCGTCAGAGCATCACGCCGTTCGTTTCACGTGACGGCACGCTCTTTATCCTCGGCTCTATCTTCGACAATATCGCCAATGTGGGTATGAACTATATCCTGAACCAGTATAAGGTGATGGATAAGCTTTCCTTCATGATTGAGATCCTGAATTTCATGGTGGATAAGATTGATAGCTGCTATTACCAACTGGATGAACGGCATGTGTATTACAATGCGACCAATGACGACTATATACGTGACTTTGCCGAAGATCATAACTACAACTGGCAGCAGCTTGCCAATAACGATGACAGCCGGCGTGACCTGGACTGTACCCCCACGAAGCCGCTGGAACTGACACCTGACTGGGGTTCTGCCGCCTCATTTCTTGAAGTGGCACAGGAACGCAACTATGATTTCGTGACGAAGCTGCTGACCCGTGAGCCGGTAGATAACAATATCAACGAGTTCTTTGTCAAGCGTGACGAAGAAGACGATACGATGGTCAACGCGCTGATGGATAAGTTCTGCCACTATTACAGGGGGCACATCAACAAGCATGTACACTATTACCGTGACCGTTATGGTGACATTCGTCTTGCCAACAACAAGAAGTCCTATAACCAGCTTGCCATTGAGCGACTGGAAAAACACGGCTGGACAGTGGAACAGCACACCCACGCGGGTATTGAACCTCCGCAGCACGACAAATTCCTTTTGTGGGCATCCATCCTTGCGGAGAAAGACGAACGTTTTCCAAAGAAGCGTTTTAACGGCTCGAAATGCAAGTACACGCTGATATCCATGAACAACACACGCGTCATCGAGAAGAACGGCCGTTTCGAAAAGGATAAGCGTAGCGAGCGCAACCAGTCCATCCTTCCTGAAGAGGCAACGCACTTCGGTGATGCGGTCGATAAACGTATATGGACGAAGTACGGGCATTTGCTCAGGCAGGCTTATGGGTTCGTTGATGCGCGTATCTGATTCACTTCACACACTCCGCAACAGTTATCGCAATACTTATAACAGGACTCGCAACGCTTGAGGACCGGATGCCGCATCGGAGGACAGGCGGAGGGTGTTTTCTTTAATGTAAAAACCTATTACTTTTGTCATATTTCCTTACTTTTTGCGGTTTCCCTTGCGCTTTTTGATAGGGCGCGGTAGGAAGAAACTTCCGTTTCTTTTTCCATTCGGATGGAAAACGGGGTGTTGTGTGTTCATTTTCAAGAAGGTAGTTTTCTTATAACATTCATTAACAGAGTCCCCGGCGCGAGCAAAATCCGTACTGAAGAAATAGGCAGGCAAATCTATTTCCCCAGTACGGATTTTGCGCGCTTATAGAGGTAGGAAGCGACGCTTCCTGTATTTGTTTGCACCCATGCAGGTCCCCGGTCTTTTCTGTTTCAAATTCTAAGGTAGGGACCGTAGAGCGGTAAGCGTTCCGCTTGACGTACCCCCGTTTCTCTTCCGGAACTCCTTTTCATTTCTGCATGTCTGTATGCGGTCAGGTAGTCTTTTGAGTCCGCAAATGTAGGGCACCGGTCTGACAAGCAAGGTCAGGCGTTGTCCGCTAAAAAATCTCCACCTTGCAGGTAGTATTCAAGCCTCCGGTTTTAGTCGGAACCTTGCAGAATGTCATCCTCGGCACCTCAATTATTGCGGCATCAAAAGGCAACCATACCGCACGTCATACAGACACGCCGGAATAAAAAAAAAGTCGTTCCGGGAAACGGAGAATCTGAAAAAGGCTCCACCCGACGACTCCAAAAATCCAGAATAAAATTAAAACTTACAGTTATGGCAGCAAAAAGAAACATTCCCGAAGCATGGAAAAATCAGTGGCATAAACCGATGATTTCCTTATTTGACTACATACCGGCAAGATACGAGGCTACAGAACGGGAAAAACAAATCCGCTCACTGATATGGGACTTCAAGGCTGGGAAACGCAGCAAACAGGTAGCGGCTATCGTAGCGGGTAAGATAGCGGAAAAATTCGGTTCGTTTGCCGATACCATTGTGTTTGTCTGTGTTCCTGCAAGTTCGGCAGAACGGACGGAAAAACGCTATCGGGACTTTTGCGAAGAGGTTTCCAACCTTTGCGGGTGTATGAATGGCTACAAAGCCGTGAAAGTGGGCGGAAAACGTATGACCATCCACGAAACCAAGAAAGGCAAAAGCATACAGAACACGGAAACTATTACGCTGAATACTGACTTTTTCAACGGGAAGCGGGTACTGGTTTTTGATGACATACTAACGAAAGGACACAGCTACGCACAATTTGCGTGCGCACTGGAGCAATTAGGTGCGGAAGTGTTGGGAGGTTATTTTTTAGGTAGAACAATTCTTTCTTATAACTAATATATATTTTTTGTTATGAATACTTTATTCGATAATGATTGCCGCTACATGAGTGACAGTGAACTGATTTACGAGATTAGCAATAACAGGCAGATTGTTTCAGACGTTGAACGCAGCAACGGGGAGATAGATATAGACAGGCTGTTTGCATCTTTGACGCCTGGACGCAAGAAAGTAGCTGTGGCAGCAGTGGAGATATACAAGAGACAGCAGTCTCAACAGGTTGAACGCAGGCTTATACGAATGAGCAAGGATGTATATGATTTGATGCAGCCGTTAATTGGTGATTTACGGAATGAGGAGTTTTGGGTAGTGGCTATTAATAATGCATCCCGAATAATCAAGAAAGTACAGGTTTCAGTAGGCGGTATAGACCAGACTTCGGCAGATGTACGGCTGATAATGCAGGTGTTGATAAATACGGGAGCTTCGCAGTTTGCAGCGGTACACAATCATCCGAGCGGCAACAGCCGACCGAGCAATGATGACAAGAGGCTGACGGAACAGCTTAAAAAGGCGGCAGCGTTATTCAATATTCGGATGATGGACCACGTAATTATAACGAATGACGGATATTATAGCTTTTGTGATGAAGGGATGATTTGACGGATGGGGTGCGGGCGCACCCATTCCGTTTGCTCGCACGCTCGCAAACGGAATGGGACCCAAAGCGGTATTTTGTTTTATGTTTCCCGTTCCTTCAACCACGGAGGGGCTTTTTTTGTCCTATGAAAGCGGATGGTATGATTTTACCTTTGTGACAAAAAAAGATATGATACGCTTCATTACCAAGTTCGTCGGTACCTATGGATATGATTCCCTGAAGGAGTTTTTTCTTTCAGTGGCACCCAGTTTTAAATATAACCTGCAACTGCCGGCTATTTCCTTCAGTGCAATCACTGCGGTAGTCAGTGAATGGATAGGTATTACCCCGCTGCTGGCGATGGCTATGCTGATCGCCATTGTTTCCGAAATGTGGACGGGTATCAAGGCAAGCAAGATTCAGGGCATAGGATTTGAATCCTTCCGTTTCTCACGCTGTATCATCAAACTGTGTATATGGCTGACCATCATTTATATCACGCACTCATTCTATCTGGAGAGCAAGGCAGGGGCGGAAGATAGCTTCATCATGCTGCTGGCGACTCTGTTCTTTTCAATTGTCAAAGTGTTCGTCATGACCTGGTTCTGTGTGGAGCATGTGACAAGCATATTGGAGAACCTGGCGGTTATTGACGGTAAACCTAAAGATACGCTGATCAAGCAGGTGGGCATGTTGTGGGTTACGGTTACAGACAAGTTTAAAAGAAAGGTAGATGAGACGGAACGTTAGTTGCATATTACTATGTGCGTTTATAGCACTTCTTTCCGGTTGGGCAGGTCACTGGCTGGGTTCTCGCCACCGGAGTATTGTTTACACTCCGGAAACGGTGGTCAAACATGACACGATACGACCTGTCATTCCTAAACCGGAGGTGATTGTCCGTGAGGTACCCGCAGAAGTAGATACGGCGGCTATACTGGCCGATTATTTCTCGGAGAAGCATTATCTCGATACGATTATTGAACGCCCATACCTGCGGGTGGAAATGACCGATGTCATATCCCGCAATGCGTTGCTTGACCGTACCGTAGTGGTGGATTACCGACAGCCGGTCGTTTATAACAATGCCCTAGCTCTGGGGTTGGATGCCGGGCGTTACAGCTGTGTGTTATTCGCGGGGTATCGGCGTAGGTCGTGGGAGTTCAGGGCGGGCTATGACCTGTACAATAAATCACTGGTGTTGGGGGTATCTAAAGATTTGTGGAGATGGTAGCGAATTTGGTCAATAACACGTATCTGTTTTCCGCCGATATGGAGGATATCCGTATTACGGACGTACACGAAAAACTGGTTTTCAAGATGACAGTTGACGGACAGGAAGCGCTTTCTGAAGTGTACTATCCGGACAGTGGGAACGCAGTCGTCATTTGCGATCCGGGTGATATCATCAATGAGTATTTCGTTCGTCCGGAACTGGGCAGCGGTGATGACCGGATCGTATTGACTCCTATGACGGTACAACTGTCTCTTTCAGACAGCGAGGCAGCCGCTGACTACACGCTGTATGTGTTCCACTCAAGATACCGCGTGTCTTTCGAGCCGCTAACGGGCTTCATCTTTTATTCACGCTATAAAATCAAGCATATCAGGCAGAATACGATTGATTACCTTTCCTTCTTCGTGTCTGACAAGACAAAAGTGTATCTGGATATCATCCACCTGGAATCCGGCAGCAGCGTCAAGAAAACCGTTGAGCTGCAACTCTCCGATGCCAACCGGATGATGGCATACAACATGAGTCCGGCCAAGGTGGGTAAACTCGCAGGTCTCAGGGCCGACAATATCCTATCGTATGATGCACGTATCACCGACGGCACGTTGACGGATATTGTAAGGTATGTCATGGATCGGAAAAGCCACCGTGAAATGCACCAATTCCTTTATTACAATGTATTCGGGTTGCCGGAATCCATATCATTCTCAGGATTGGTGCAGTATAGTCCGGAACTGGAGGGTGATATCGCGGACATGGTGAAGCTGAAAAGGAGATTCAATCCGTTTTTCAATGATCTGCGCACGGTCAACACCGGGTATTTGGACGAAAACAAGTACAAGGCCCTGATAGACATGCTAACCTCTCCGGTACAGCGATGGTACGACACGCCTTCGCTGCCGATGGAGATCATCATCACAGATATTGACTTTACGCATACGAAAATGGGCAACCAGCGGGTAAACGTGAATCTGACCTTCTGTCCGGCAAGCCGGAAGCATCAGGTATTTGACAGGTACTCGTTTGGTGGCGGTATCTTCGATTACACATTTGACAGGACATTTGAATAAATAATATACACAATGGAAACAATACGCAGAAATTTAGCATTGGCCGATATGGATATCCGCAGGGATGAACGCGGGAACCGGCGCGTCTTTTCGATAAAATTCGTCAGCAAGGAGGGTAAGGTCTACTTTATCCCGCAGGCATACGCCTGTGGTGCCGGACGCATGAACATGAAGGAATACCAGCTTCGGGGGGTACAGCCCTGCGACTGCAAGGGCAATCCCGAAGGGCATCCCTATCCCGTGGATATAGACCTGATACTGGAGTATAACAAAATGAAAATCGTATTCTGATGAACATACTGTTTAATTCAAGCGGCATTCCCCTGCTGATGCAGTCCACGTACATATTCGGAGAGACAACCGGGGCACCGCAGAACGAGATGAAGGACCGTGCCCGGATCCTGTCGCCATACGACTTGTCGAATGTCAGTTACATAGATATCGACGGGGTGAAAGTACGCCCGTGGGGAGACGAGAACGATTTCCCGCAGAAGGCGGCCGAAGAGATCGGAAATACCAGTGTGCTTAATACCGGCTTGAAATTTCTCCGTAACCTGACACTTGGGCAGGGCATTTATCCTTGTACGGTGAACGGTTACGATGATGGCGGTAACGAGATACTGAAGCCGGTTACGGATAGCCGGGTACAAGCTTTTGTCGCTTCCCGGAACGTCCGGCGTTACATGGAGAAGGTGCTGCGGGATTACCTGAAGTTCGGAAACGGGGCCGTCCAGTTCGTCCCGTCGGCAGCCGGCAATTCTTTTGCAGGTGTCAATCCGGTTAATGCGCTTTATCGCCGTTATTCCGAAGTGGATGAGTACGGAGCATGTAAATGTATTGTTTCCGGATATTGGCCGCAGCATCCGGGCAAGGGGCAGTACACCAAGCTGGAGGTACTTTCCGAGTACGATCCGCAGATGCACGCCGAGGTGTTAAAGTTTGCCGGGAAGATGAAGAACGGTTTTATCCTGCCGGTGCGTGACAGCTGGAGCAATGACGATCTTTACGGCATGCCTGTCTGGTGGCCGGCATACGTTTGTGGATGGGTGGAGATTGCCCATCTTATCCCCCATTTCCTCAAGAAAGCCTATAAAAACCAGATTACCTGGAAGTGGCATGTACAGATACCGTATTCTTATTGGGAGAAGAAATACCCTTCCAAGGACTATTCCGTCACAGAACGCGAAGCGGCCATTCAGAAGTATATGGATTCGGTAGAACAGAATCTCTGCGGGCCGGACAATGCTGAGAAACCGATCTTCTCACATTATGCCGTCAATGAGATGAACGGCAGGATTGAAGAGGAATGGAAGATCAAGCCGCTGGAGAACAAGTACCAGGGAAGCGATAATCTTCCGGTATCGGCAGCCGCCAACTCGGAGATCCTGTTCGCCCTTATGGTCAATCCCAATGTCCTCGGTGCTGGTATGCCGGGTGGTACATACGCCGGTAATCAGGGAGGTTCCAATATCCGTGAGGCGTTCCTTGTGAATATTGCCAATGCCTGGATTGACCGGCAGAATATTCTGGATCCGATTGAACTCTACATAAAAATGAACGGTATGCCGGAATGTGAGCTGCGTTTCCGCAATACCATCTTAGTAACCCTCGATACCGGTAGTGGTACCAAAAAAACGTTGAGCTAATGATATTCAGTGCAGAGAAATGGAACAAGGGTGCCGAACTCAAGGCACTGATGAAGGTGAATACCGCGATTTCGTTTGACATGATGGAGGCGCCGCTTCGGGGTGCCTTCCGACAATACCTTGTACCGTTATTGGGCGATGCGATGGCGGGCGAAGTGGTTGAGATTTATAATTTCGGTCCGGATCCGGATGTGTTGGAACCGAATGCTGAAGGGGCAACCGAACGGGAGAAGCTGGATGCCCGGCTGCTTGAGATTTGCCAGCGTGCGAATGCGAACTTGGCGTTCTGGAATGATTTCGATGAAATCAGCGTCCGGATCACGGATGCGGGATTTCAACGGCAGAAGTCCGACAATGAATCCTTTCAAGGGGTGTATAAATACCAGGAAGACAATCTTCGCATGTCTTTCCGCAATAAGGGGTTCAATGCGCTGGATGAATTGCTTGAGTTCCTGTATGCGCATATAGCGGAATATCCGGAATTTGCGACTTCACAGGCTTATCAGGACCGGAAATCCGCCATTGTCCGCAGTACTGCAGACGTGAATGATGTCTGTTTCATTGGCGGCAGCCGGATTATCTTCCTGCGGTTGCAGCCGCATCTGAAATTTGTGGAGGAAATGCTGCTTCAGCCGGCTATCGGTGACAGGCTCTATGAGCATCTGATTGACGGGCTGGTCAATCCGCCTAAAGATGAAGAGCGGCAGAAGAATGTGGAACGTTTGCGCCTGGCTTGTTCCCGATACATCGGGACAATGGCGGTCAGACGGCTGTTGATGGAGACGGGCAGTATTACGGACCGGGGGTTATACTTTACTACAATCCGGTCAGGTGAAAAGGGCAATGAACAGAAAGAGCCGGTCGATATGAAACGGATAGCCGTACAGATACAGAACCTGAAGGCGGATGCCGACATGTATATGACCGCATTGCTGCGGATTGCCCGCAGTTATTTTGCCGATTACTATGCCGGTGATCCCCGAAGGATATTCGACCGGGACAATGACCGTAAACGTACATTCTGGGTATGAGAGAGCTTCGTATTGCATATCGCAGCTTCGGAGTCCGGCGTGAGGTTATACGCCGGGTGCCTCAGAAATGGGAAGAGCTGACACCGTCGCAGTTCCTGCTCGTGTCACGGTTTTACCTTCAGGAGACGGATGAATCATCCTTCCTGAAGGAGTTCTATCCCCTGCCTTCCGGTGTCATTGCGGACAGCTATTACAGGTATAAGCTGAGTGAGCTGATAGAGTTCATCAGCGACTGTCGTGTCCGGATGGATCGCTTTATTCTTTCCGGTGTGTCCGGATTGAAAGCACCGGGTGAACGCCTGAAGGGGATGTGTTTCGAGCACTTCATGCATGTGGACACCGCCTTCAACCGCTATGCGCGCGACGGCAAGGATGCCTCACTGGATGCTTTCATATCAATGCTGTACCTGAAGGATAACGAATATATTGTCCTACCGGCAGGTGGAAAAAACGGCTTATTTAGCAGGCAGAAACCGCTGATACTGCAAAAACGGCTGTCGGAAGTGGCGAAGATAGACAGGCATGTCAAGTATGCTATATTCCTGAACTATGTTTTTGTCAAAAGGTGGCTTTCCAAGGCGTTCCCTTTCCTGTTTCCGTTGAACGAAGATCCGGAACCGGAGAAGAACAACAAGAAACCGACCGCGCCATCGGTCAACTGGCTTGATATCTTTGATTCTTTTGTCGGTAATGATGTGGCGGTGATGGAGAAATACCAGGCGATGCCAGTGGCAACGGCGTTCCGCCTGCTTAATAAAAGAATACGTGACGCTCAAAAACAGAAGAAATGACATTTTCAGAGTACATAGAGAATTTGGCCGAACGCCATGTCGATATCCGGCACAAGGAGAATGACGAGGTACATTTCCTTTCATCCGAACGGGAGAAGCACACGGCACTGGACAGCGTGCTCCACTATCCGGCGGTGATTCTGGACCGTGGCTCAGGGTTCGGATATGGCGGTGCTACGGGGGCATACCTGAAGGATCGTGATTATCTGCTCTTTGTATTGGAACATGTGTCCGATACTTCAGACTACGAACAGATAGAGGCCGCACTTGATAAGTGCGAGCGCATTCTTGATGAGATGCTGAACCAGGTACTTGAAGACAAAAGGAAGAACCGCCAATGGATTGCCTTTTCACTTGAAGAGGTAGAAGCGGATTATGTGGTGAATATTGATAGCCAGCTTTATGGGGTGATCGCGGCAATACACTTGTCGCAACCCTATAAGGCTGTTAACTGTAGGAAGGCATTCAACTGATATGGCAGATACGGTTGAAACACTTAAAGAATTAGCCCGGCAGGTACGATATGCTACGCAGGAGGGAGAAAACACGGGAGAACGTGTTGGACGTACCTTGGTGGGCATTTTGAATCTGTTATCACAGTGTTCTTTGGAAGAACTGAATAAAATCTTCCTTCATAAATCCAAGCCTGACGAAACTCCTTTCCTGCTGAAATTATTAGGAGGTGCCGAAGTTGGCGAAACAATAGACTCATTAGTTGCCGGGAAAGGGATTCTACTTAAAAATGGCCGTGTACAGGCTGATACTTTGGAAGCTCGTTTTGCTCTCATTGTTCAAGAAGTGATATTCAACCGGCTTTCTGCCATGGAAAGTGATTATTCTTTTTCTGAATCGGGCACGATTGAGAGCGTAGAACTTCTGGAGGATGGCACTTACCGTTTACCGCTCCGTAAACGTTTGGAGAATGATTTCACGGCTTTGGATGAAAATGATATCATTTACGGCATGGTAAACAACCTTGCCTCCGGAGGAGGAGATTATTATACTTCCTGGTTACGTGTCCTGCATGTGGATACTTCCGCTAATGTGATTACTGCTGTTCTGTATCCGGATAGTGAAGTTCCAGGGGGAAAGAATTACCCGCCGGAGCCATTGATGATAATAACGCGTCGCGGCAATCCGGTCAATGAAGATCGTCAGGCGTACTGGTATCTTTCTACTCGTGAGAAATGTATCTGCATGCTCGATGGCGTAACGAAACCCATACTGGAAGAGCATAATTACGCCATTATCATCGGCAGACTGAAACAGTTATCATTATTCGATAACCTGCCTATAAATTACCGGCATAGCTATGTCTATTGCAGGGGTATAGCCTTTCAGGAACGCCTACAGATTCAGTATCCGGGGATTCCTGTCGTTTCCCTTGTGGACCGCGGAGACTGGAGCTCCGAGGTTGCTGCTTCTGATAATCCCTATTCTGTATCTTCTACGTCTGCGGATACCGTATGGCATTACGGGTGTCGTTGGCAATGTCTGATTAACGGCACGCTTGATGAGCCCCGATTCGGTTCGACGGGATGGGCCATGAAAGAAGGAAACCCAAACTTCTCTATTGATATATCTTCTGCCAACGATTGGAGGATAGACCTGGACAAGATGGATGAAAACGGCAATCTTGTTGATGATCTGGACGTGCTCACTATAACCGGAATGCTATATAACCGGGATGTTACTGAACATATACTTGATGCTGATGTGGAGTGGACGCGTGATAGCGGTAATATTACGGAAGATAACGCCTGGGCAGTGAAACATGCCGACACGGGAAAAGTGCTGGTGCTCAGGCGTGATGATCTTGGAACGAGCTTTGTGCAGGTCGGTTCCTGTAAATTTAAGGCTACCGTGCTGCTGCGTGACGGTAAGAATGTATACCCTGATGAAATAGAAGTTGTGATATGAAGACAAAGAAAATAGAAGTAAACTACAAACCTCTTAGCGTACATATGGCGATTAACGAGGTTGGTTCCGTATCATCATTGCAAACGTATGATGCGGTGACGGGAATCTTTGAGGCGGACTATACGTTGACGCCATTGGTGTTGTTGCCTCAATGTGATGTTGTTGACAAGGATGGTATTATTAAGGAATTTAATATAAATTCCTCTCTAACCAATCTTAAGTGGTATGAAATCATTGATGGCAAAAGAATCCTGATTGAAACGACGAATACCGGTTATGAAATCACTCAGGAAGGCTCAAATAAAGGTCAGATAAAAGTAAAGAAGAATGCCGCACTCTTGCACCCTATAACGTTGGATTTTTATGCAGAATACCTGGATACGCGCACAAATCAGATCATCGTTTACCGTCAGTCAAAATTAATAAAATGTATCAATGCTACCAATGCCAATCCTTTATTGACGCTTGATAGTGAATCTACCCATTTATACAACCCCTGGGAGGACCCTGTACAGCAGACCATAGTAGCTACCCTGATGGCAGGTGAAACCGATTTTACCGGTGTATCAGCAAAAAGAAAATTCTTCTGGTACAAACGTCGTGAAAATGGCACCCTGACGCTTGCCGGTTCTGATGAATTTGATCTTGATGTGGTCAGTGTGAATGATAATGTGCTTGTCATTGATCGCGAGGCGATAGGAGAAAAGGAGACCTACATTTGCAAGGCTACCTTTTCCCCTGATGGTTCCCCGGCTGCCTCACCGACGGATGCGGACCCTACGGCTACCACTACTATTGTGCGTCGTCTCCCGAATTATGATTACGACATAACCAATCTGCCGAACCGTATTGCTCCTGGAACAGTGACCGTAAATCCCAAAGTCGTGGTAATAGGAGCGAAAGGCATTATCAGCAATGCCATGCAGGAGTTGAAAGCGACCTGGTATAAGGACAGTACGGTTATCGGGACCGGTGAATCCCCCTCTCTTTCCGCCAATAATGTGACCAGCGGATTATTGGGTGTGGATATGACAGACAAGGGTAATTACAAGATACTGACAACCAGTGACGGAAAGGCAATATTAGCAAGTGCTGATAAAGTAATAATAGCAAAATAACAATTAAATTTTAAGAATATGGCTAATTACATCAAAGTAACAGAAAAGGTGGCTGCGTCAATGGGATTGACAAGCATCCGCAACAAGACTGCAGACGGGAATTATCTATTATGGCAGGCTGACATCCTGCGCTTTCCGGGAGACGACATATTTTCCCGTGCGGCTTATTGCGGTGGAGCCGTGCTGACTCCCAATGCCGCAAAAGAAGAAGTGGATGGTACTGATCATCCTGTGCAGGTTGCTACACCTGAAAGGTTCCTGTCTTCCTCAGAGCAATCTCCGTCTGAAGAGGAAAAATCGGAAATAAATAAGGAGGATGAGGTATGAGTATAGCAACCCGACAAGTGAATGTAAGATTTTCGCCGAAGGCGGGAACTTACACTACTATTATCCAGTCTCCAAGCGGGGACCTTTACCAGGAATTTGAAGGGTCCGTGGGAGCAATCGGTGCTATATCGCCCGATTTTTCCCAGACGCAGCCGCAGTTGGTGTTTATTGCGACTTCATCCCGTGTGGCGGAAGGTATTTCCGTACCTATCTCTTGTGACTGGTATTTCAACGGTGTGAAGCTCACTTTCACCAATAATGTTTCCACTAATGTGTTTAATGGAGAGACAGGGCATTTCCGCAAGTTGCCGTATGTTGCAGGGACGCAGGATTATTGGGGCTTGAAAATCTTGAAAAACCTGGTTGTGGCTGCGGGTGCGGCTCCTTGCAGCATTAAGGGAGAAGCCATAGTCGTATATGGTAATGTCACCGATAAAGTAGAGGCTATCTACAATATACCTATTCGTCGGGCTACCGGTTCTCCTTATTTTGTTACTATTGCCGCTGGAGATAATAAGTATTATACCATCACAGAAAAAGGCGGTAGCTGTATACTCAAGGCTATGACTTATCAGGCGGGTGTTTCTGTTACCTCTAATCTGACTTACAAGTGGTATAAGTTGGTTGGCGGTGTCTGGTCCTTACTCTCAGGAAAAACGGCACAGACATTGACCGTTACAGGTGATATGGTAGATTGCTATTCCAGCTTCAAATGTGTTGTCTCGCAAGGGGGAACTGAAATCGGTACGGATATACAAGGCGTAATGGATGCTTCAGACCCTTATGATATCATTCCTAATCCAAGTCCGGCTGATGAGACGATTGTTGAAGAGGGCGATACTGTGGTGTATACTCCTATGGTTGTGAAAAGAGGCTCTACGACTAAGGCAATGGAGATGAACTTTAATTTTACCGCCATTGATAGTGTAGGACTTATCCTTGGGCAAGCTACTAATCAGGCAAAATTTACTGTGACCTATGCGATGTGTGAACAGGCTGGTACGGATGTAGGCGTGTATATTGAAACTGTGTCATAAATAAAGGAATGTAATTGTATGCCGATAGCGAGTGTAACAAGAAGTGTAAAGTATGCACAGAAGGGTGCTCCCGGAAAGAGTGGGCGTATTCCGTATCCGGCCGGAGAGTACAATCTATATACTTCCTATATTTGTACAGATACGGTTACTCCTTATGTGTTAGATGGGAAGTATTATGTAATGAATCGAAATACGACATGGGTAGGACAGGGTATGCCCTCAAATATCAATTCTCCGCGGAAAGATGTTGCCGTAAATGGATCGAACGCCACTTGGACGCTTGTTGAAGACTATACAGCTATTTTCGTGGAGATTCTGATGGCTAACTTCGCTAAATTAGCGAGTGCCATCTTTTCAGGAGATTACATGTTTTCGCAACAGGGGGTTGGCGCTGATGGTAATCCGACATCGAATTATGAGGAATTTAATACGGGGAATTTTGTACCTAATCTGCTTTTGGATTTTGCCACGGGTTTGTTCAAGGGTAATAAAGTGGAGGTGAATGGAGGCGTTTTCAAGAACATCCGCTCTCCGAATGGTTCTTTTAAGATTGATGAAGAGGGAAATATACAGATAATCGGTGAGTTGTCAACCTCAATGAATGGTACGCGTATTGAAATCTCTCCTAAAACCAATAGTATAAAGATGTTCAATCAGGACAATAATGAAGTTGGCCGTATATCCTTTATGACTGAGGAGTGGATGGGTACAACGAACTATTATCCACGGGTGTTTCTTAGGAGGTTTTCAGGAAATAATATGATCGATGAGATTCAGACTACCGGTTCATCCATTAATGGGTATTCTGTAGTAGGCTCTAATTATCTTGAATATAATTTAGGACCATTTGGACTTATCTTTTCAGAAAATGGAAAAGAGACTAAAAGATATTCAAATAAATAATAGTTTTATAGAAATTTATAATTACAAAAAGAGATTAAAAACAAAATGTTAAATTGGGCTGATTTTTATAATAGAAATGACGCCCCTTAAAAATACAAGGGTATGGAAAAGATAAAATTGTCAGAGGTTGCATTCACCAATGCTCCCTCATCAATTATTGGATTAACGGCCGATCAGAATGTAGCGCAGGTAACTGTAGATAGCTTGTCTAAGGTTGAATATACTGCTTTAACTTCAGGAACGGACAAAATGAGATATACACAATTAAGATACAGTACCAGTTCTGGGGCAGGAAGTAGGATTCTGCTATTTGTTCCTATTTCCGGTTTAACAGATAAAATAGATGCTGCCGGAGTCTTGGGAAGTTTGTATGTGTTAAGAGCAGGTGTAGGCTACAGTCCGATGATGGCCAAGGCCGATATCGTATTATTTCGTTCTGCTTCATACCTAATAAAAGACATGAATGTGACAGGTGGATGGGGAGGAGGAAATAATCTTGTAGACTTTAAATTAGGACATTGCCGTTATAATGGAGAACTATATCTTGCAATAAAATTTAATACAGAGTTCTCTATTACAACCTGTTTTCAAGGTTTTTACACTTCAGATTGTGTATTTCGTAACGTTATAGAAGAGGATGTAACCGACTGGACGGAATTGTAATGGTATAGAACGGAATTGCTCTAGATAATAGGGGCATAGTGCCCCTACTATTATTGTGTCACATCAATATATGTCGCTGCGTCAACTTCATCTTGATTAGCTACTGATAAAGGTACAATATCATAAGTAGGTATAATAGTATTCAGAATCTTTATATATATGGATGGCGTATGTTGCGTATGCTCTAATATGATTTTAAACGCTCCGGTACTTTCGTTTGACCATATTTTAAATCGTAGAGTTGTCGGAGCATTTGCCCCACCTATCCGATTTAAAATGATAGTGGGGGCTTTCAAAACATCGACTGACCTGTTAATGGTCATATAGAATAAGGTCATTGGCCCGCCACCGTAAGCGGCAAGACTGATAAGTAAGGAGGTAGATATTGCTGTTGTTGAGGATGATCCTTCATACACAATTCTTGAGGTTGTGGTTGCGATCATCTTTTCCTTTCTTACATCACTGGCGGGTTTAAGACCATTTTTCTCAGTTGTAGCAACCGGAATTGTGGTTATCAATTCGTTCACTACATCTGAATCCTTCAAATAAACTTTTTCCATACCATTGTATTTTTAAGGGGCAAAAGAATGGATAGTATTACAGAGGCAAGTGTAAAATGCAAATGTATTACAAAAATCTTTACCATATAGGTTGTATTGCTTCCTCTGGTGGTGTTTCGATTATCATCGGAAATTCTGCATTACCATGTAAGATGGTTATACATGATGCTTTATTACTAACGGCGGAATCTTTAGCCCAAATGGATATTATTCCATTCTCTTTTCTGTATTTTATATTAGGATTATACGATTCACCGGCTTTCCCTATAAGTTGCTTAAAATCACAATGCATCACATTACCTTCATAACTCATTGCATATCCAACAATTATAGATGCTGGTTGATTTGCATAACATATCATATTTAACAGAAACGAACAATTTATTCCACGCTTTATTTCCATAATTTTGAGCCATTTGGCACCAGTGCCAAGAGGAAAGAAAATACGTTTAAACATCCCTGCATTTTCTAATGCAGTCATTAACTCACTTGGAGTTGATAATATTGGATCACCATTGGCGTCTATTGCTTGAATTTTTGTAGGTACTCCATTCCCTAAACTATTTTGGTATTCTTTGTTTGTTATCTTTTCCATCATTGCACTTTTAACGGGCAAAAGACATGGTACAAAAATAGGCGACCGTAGTCGCCCTCTT
Organism: Bacteroides stercorirosoris; assembly: GCF_900142015.1. Lineage (GTDB taxonomy): Bacteria > Bacteroidota > Bacteroidia > Bacteroidales > Bacteroidaceae > Bacteroides > Bacteroides stercorirosoris. Next base: position 9,778 of record NZ_FQZN01000025.1, on the reverse strand, counting down.
TTAAAATGAAAATTCTTTGACTGAATATCCCGCATCAGGTTCTTCAGGAACTTCAATCGGTGATTGGAAAGTAAAATTCATGTTACATGAGTAAGAAAGCGTTAATTGATTTGTTTTTGCAGTTCGAATAAATATATCAAGCATTGGCCCGTTAGCCGTTGATGCTTGATATAAAATTCGAGCTTTACTTATTACTCTGCCGGAATTTGCCAACTGAACAATAGATTGCCTATCACTATATCCATCAGCATGGATATATAGTAACTGAGAACTTGGAACCTCACTATTATAATAGTTGCCTACCATCAAGAGCACAGCATGAGGAACATTCCCATAACGCCCCAAAGCAATTCTGTACCATTTGCTTTGCGATACCCTTTCATCCGGAGTGTATCTTCCACACCCTCCAGATTGTACGACAATTCCAGGATTAACAAGTATATCATTACCGGAACCATCAACAGCTTTCACTTTACTTAGGCTATCCTTGGTTTCCAAGCCATTGTTGTAGTCCTTAATTGTAGTCTTCTCCATATCCTTGTATTTTTAACGGGCGATTGATGCGTAATTTGTCCGTACAGGATTAGTTTACTAACTTCACCGACAAAAATGATTTACGCTTATATTCGTGTCAGCACCGATAAACAAACGGTCGAAAATCAGCGGTTTGAAATTCAAAATTTTGCTAATGACCGTAGGCTGGTAATTGATAAATGGGTTTCGGAGACGGTATCAGGCACAAAGGCCGCTAAAGACAGAAAGTTGGGACCACTTTTAAAGAGAATGAAGAAGGGTGATACGCTTATACTTTCTGAAATTAGCCGGTTAGGTCGTAATCTTATGGGAATTATGAGTATGCTTCATCTTTGTATGACAAAGGAAACCTTTGTGTTGACAGTAAAGGAGAAATACGAGCTTGGCAATAACATTAATAGCCAGGTACTTGCTTTCGCTTTTGGTTTGTCCGCTCAGATCGAGCGTGATTTGATTTCACAACGTACTAAAGAAGGACTGGCACGGCGTAAAGCAAGCGGTCAACAGTTAGGTCGGAAGAAAGGCGATAAGAACACGCACTATAAGCTGACCGGAAAAGAAAATGTTATCCGGACTATGCTTAATTATGGTTACTCAAAGGCTGCTATCTGTAGAAAACTGAAATGTAACTTTAAAACACTTGATGACCATTTATTAAGAATGAATGTCCTATGTACCGGCTAAGCTACATGTTACTTTTGCCAATGTTTCATTCATTTATACAATATGGCAAAAGCAGAAGTTTTATTCAAAATCATCCGCAAATGGGAAGGCGGATGGAGTGATCACAAAAATGACAAAGGTGGTAAAACCAACATGGGTATTACCTTGTCAACATGGAGATCATGCGGTTATGACAAAGACGGTGATGGCGATATCGATGCGGATGATCTACGATTGATTACTCCGGAAGATGTATTCAATATCTTCAAAAAGTATTATTGGGACCGTTATCAGGCTGATTTTATACATAACCAGTCCATTGCCAACATTTGTGTGGACTGGGTATGGGCTTCCGGACGTCCTGGAATCACAAGAGTACAGCAACTCCTACAGATTAAGGTGGATGGTATTGTAGGACCTCAGACGGTTGCCAGTATTAATCTGGCCAACCAGCGCCAGTTGTTTGAAGCTGTCAAGGCGGACCGGATCCGGTTTGTTGAAGAAATCTGTAAAAAGAATCCGTCGCAGCTTGTGTTCCGGAAAGGATGGTTGAACCGAATCAATGATTTCAAGTTCTCCGTTCGCTAATTTCTTGTCCTTTTTCCCACTCTTTTCAGCCTTTAGTTTTGTACCTGAAACTAAAGGCTTTTTTTATGGCTATCATTGAAGAAAACAGGTTAATGAGTCCCGCTGAATATAATAAGGGGGTGGAAAATTGGACTCATAAAGTTCGGGGAATATCTATAAATATCCTACATCGTACTCATGCTTCAGGCAAACTTCGTAGAGGACTACAAGCACGTTTGCTAAATGATCGTGAAGGTGGACCGGCTTATGTAGGGCTTGGCTTTCGCTTTGAACGTTATGGAGCATATCGAGAATACGGTGCCGGACGTGGATACATTGTTAAAGATGGTATCATTATGAAAGGTCATTCGGCATGGAGTGACAAAAAGAAGCGTCAGGAGCTTCGCTCATTGCGTGTTTCGGAATACCGCATCAGGCGTATGCGCACAATTGATGAACACTATGCGGTTATCCGCCGTACTCCATTACCTTGGTTGGATCCGCCCATTGTAGAAAATATAGAATCATTGGCCGACCTCTCCGGAGAATATTACGGAGACCAGGCACTCAAAAAAGTACTTCAGAAGTTTGATAAAATAACAATCGAGAAACGTTATGGCAAAAAATAACAAAACTGTCAAGAGAGGTGTGTATCTCTATATTGACGGAAAAGAGATCAAGAATGACATAAATTCCATTGATTTGGAAATGAAGCGTCTCCAGCGTGACATTAAGGAAATGACACGTGGTTCCGAAGAATACAACCGCACCATGGCGAAGATAAAGCATCTTCAGGGCATACTCAAGCAGCATCGCCAGGAGATAAAAGGTATCACTACCGAGACCAAGAAAGCAACGATCAGTATCGGCAGTATGGTAGATTGGTTTAACCGCTTTGGGGGTGTAATCCTTTCGGTGATCGGTTTTCTGACCGGTTTTACTCTTGCCTTGCGTGCCATCAGAGATGAGCGCAACAAGTTAGAAGAGTCACAAGCCGGGCTAAAAGCCTTGACCGGGCTTGATGATGATAACATTGCCTGGCTGACAGAACAGGCTAAGACGCTTTCCACCACCATGACAAAAGAGGGGTTACGTGTCCGCCAGTCGGCTGCTGAGATCCTGGATGCGTTCATGCTGGTGGGGTCGGCCAAACCGGAACTGCTTGGAGATAAGGAGGCATTGAAGCAAGTGACAGAAGAAGCGATGCGGTTACAGGCGGCAGCTAAGGATATCACCCTCAATGAGGCGGTTGATTCGCTTACTTTGTCGCTCAACCAATATGGCGAAGCTGCTGACCAGGCAGGACGTTTTGCCAATGTGTTGGCTGCCGGTTCTCAAGCCGGATCCGCCAATATCGCAAGCCAGGCAAAGGCAATCCGGAATGCAGGTACAGCAGCAGCTTCAGCTAATGTTCCCATTGAACAGACAGTTGCTTTGATTGAAACGCTTGCCTATCGGGGTCTAAAAGATGAAGTGGCCGGAACGGGATTGAAAAAGTTCTTCCTGGTACTTCAGACCGGAGCGGATGAAACCAATCCTAAAATCGTTGGCTTGGATAAGGCACTGGAGAACCTGAAGAATAAGAACATGGATGCAGGCGCCATTAAAAAGATGTTCGGGGAAGAAGGTTATAACACGGCATCCGTAATCCTTCAGAACACGGAGATGGTGAAGGACTTCACAACTGCCGTTACCGGTACGAATGTGGCGTATGAACAGGCAGCAATAAACAGTGATACGGCACAGGCAAAATTGGAACAGGCGCGCAATAAAATGAAATTGGCGGCTATTGATTTGGGTGAAAAGCTAAATCCGGCTTTAACAGTTAGCACCAATATGCTCACCAATGTCATCAAATTCCTACCCGGACTGATTGATTGGTGTAAAGAATGGGGTGGTACTGTATTGTGGCTTAGTACGATATTGCTTGTATATGCTACCCGGCTGAAGATAATTACAACATGGTATTCAATTTGGAACTCGCTTACCAAAGTTGCAACAGTTCTCAATTTGGCTTATGCCGCATCAATGAATACACTATCCGGTTATACTGTGACATCATTCGGAAACCTGCGTAAATTGTCAACTCTCATGCAGGGACATACAGTCTTGCTAAAGTCACTACGTATTGCCACTTATTTATATGCTGCTGCCGTGCAGGTTTTACGAGGTCGTGTTGACCTGGCTGCAAAATCCATGAAAGCAGCCTGGGCTATCATGGCCAGTAATCCGGTTGGTTTGCTGGTAACATTAGTTCTTGCTGCTGCTACTGCGTCCTATAAATTGACGCAACGCACCAAAGATTATTATGATCTCAATAAAGTCAATGAAAAAATTACAGAAAAGTCAAATGATGAATATGCACGCCAATCATCTCTTGTTGAGCAACTAACAAAAAAGATACATAATAATAATCTCTCAAATTCCGAACGGAAAAAGGCAATAGAGCAATTACAGGCCATTATTCCAGAATATAATGCTGAGATTGATAAAGAAGGAAAAATCATTAATGAGAATACAGAAGCACTTGACCAGTATAATGCTGTGTTGGCAACCAATATCGAATTGAAAGAGGTTGCCGACGAACTGGATAAACATCGGATCAACTTAATGCGCCTTCAAAAATCCCCGGCATTGAGTGACCATTCACCGATGGGGGCGATGGCTCGCGAGGATGTTCGCAACAAGATCTCTCAAGAAGAAGAGATTGTTGCATCTTTAACTGCACGTTATAAGAAACTGGTACAGGAAAAATGGAAAGCATTGAATCCAGGCACGCCTAAAAACAACCCCACCGGAGGCAATGGTGGTGGAAAATGTCCGAAATGTGGCAATGATCCTTGTACTTGTGAAGAAGACGAAGCCAAACGTAAAGAACGTATTCGCAAAAGATTGGAACAGATTGAGACGGAATCCCTTAAAGAACAGGCGGAACTGAAGAAACAGTATTTAGCCAGTGATGAAATGACACAGGCAGAATACTTGCAATTCTTATCAGATCTGGAAATGAAGTATTTGAATAAGAGGCTTGAAATCGTTGGTTTGGAGCCTAAAAAACGAGAAGAAATAATGAACCAAATCCTTGCGTTACAGCTGAAACTGAAGGAGCAATGCATAAAAGAAGATCTTGATGAAAAGAAACAATTCCTAAGTAATCAACAAAAAGCTTTGGACGCAGAATTGGCAGAAGAGAATCAACGGTATAGGTTAGGATATATTTCGCGTGAGGAATATTTGATGAAAATTCTTGAGCTACTAAAGAAATATAAGAAGGATATTCAAAAAATAACAGAAGATGCAACAGGAGAAGAAGAAAAAGCTGTAGAATCATTTCTTGAATATGTTATGAAGAAGCTCCAAAAGGCTTTTGAAGAAACAGAAGAGGAGGAGAAAACATGGCAGGAAAGAGTAAAAGAAGGCTGGAATGACATTACCAAATGGTCAGACATCTCGACTGAGCAACAAATGTCAACATTAGGTATGTTGTTGCTTGATATTTTCGATTTTCGAGATGAATCAATTGATGCTTTTGAAGATGTAGAAGAAAAAATGGAAGCTACTTTTATGCTGATGTCGAGTATTGCACAAGATTTCGGAGTTGCACTGGGTAAGACTTTGGCTGGTGAAGAGGAAGCTATGGGAGAGTTTTTGCAGAATCTTGTTGTTATGGTGCTTGATACCGTTCAGAAACTGCTTATTGCTTATGTGTCTATGACAACTATTCGGAATGTCGGAGAAATGGGTATTTGGGGACTGGCTAAAGCTGCTGCCGAAATCGCCCTGATTACAGCTGCTTTCGAAACGGCCAAGTCCGCCATAGGCAATTTTTATACTGGTGGCTATACCGGTCCCGGTAACTGGGATCAACCACAAGGTATCGTTCACTCCAATGAATTTGTAGCCAATCGTTTCGCGGTGGCCAATCCGAATTTACGGCCGATATTCGATGTTATTGATGTGGCACAGCGCACCGGAAATGTTGGTAATTTGACAGCCGAAGACATTGCTTCCGTGGCAGGATCCGGCAAGAGTACGCGTACCGTTCCGGCCAAGGCACCCGGAGCCAGTGCCACTACAACAACCAATGATCCGGCTATGGTGGCGATGCTGGTAGAATGTACCCGCGTGCTGCGTAAGCTTAAAAATCGCCTGGATGATCCGTTAGTGGCGGAGACTTATGTTACCGGTAAACGGGGTATTAACCAAGCGCAACGAGAATATAAAAAATTAGAGAATAACAAATCACGTAACAAGCAATGACCGAATTATACATTGACGGACAGTTGGCCGCCCTTCCTGAAGGGTTCAATATTACTTTTACCTCGGAGAATCCCTATTTCACCCGTAGTTCCAATTACTCATTGGATATAGAACTCCCCATGCCGGCTAATCATGCCATATTCAAACATGTTAACAGGCTGGATGTGACGAAGAAAAAGACCATCCTTCCGGCTATGCTCATCGTGGATGCCAGGTGTCTGCTTTATGGCAGCGCAGTTTTATTGTCGGTTGAAGACACGCTTGTTAAAGTACAGATCGTATCGGGCAATGCGGAGTTCAACCTTTTGACAAACGACAGTACCTATATTGATGAGCTTGATTTAGGTAGTGTTGGTTGGCCTAACAATAACCAAAACTATTTCCAACCACCCGCTAACATGGTGGGTTATTATGGTTCAGTAGATGATGTTGAAGTTGTTTGGCTTCCGGTATTCTATCAAGAAGCTCAATGGAAGAATCTGAATAATGATGTTATTTATGAATTTGGAACGAATAACTTTACGCTTTGTCCGTATGCGCGTAATCGGTGCGTACAACCTTACCTGATAACTGTCATCAAGAGGATAGTAGAACACTTCGGTTATACGTTTGATACATCATTTTTCAATGATAATTTTCTACGTAACGTTTATATTTGTAGTGCCGTTACCTCCAATAAAATAGCTGATGCCCTACCACATTGGACCATTTCCGAGTTCTTCGATGAATTGGAGAGATTTCTTTGTGCGGTTACGGTAGTCGATGAACGCACAAAAGTTGTACGACTTGTTGGACTCAACGATTACTTTGCCAATTCTGAAAAAGAAATTATTGATAGTTCTGCATTGATTCGTGAGTTTACCGTAGAAATTGAAGACGAAAAAAGCGAAAAGGATCTCAGTTCCGGGAACATAGGTTATGATTTGCCTTCACATACCGATGATGGTTATCTGCGTATTGAAAGGGATATTGTAGATGCAGCCTATAAGCTCGAATGTGATACTTATGATGCAATGGTAGCCGCTTACAATGGAATGAATGACAGTGACAAGAAGAGCACTCTTTTTGTCGTTGGTAAACGCTATTATATCAATTATAATGAGAATGATCAAAACAAACTGCGTGAAGTCAACCTGTATGCAGATTTGATACGTAATCCGGAATCTTCCGATATAGATACCCCACTAAAGATTGTACCTGCCAAAATCCTTCAGTTCAATGTTGGTGTCTACGGTTCTGTTGCTGAATATACATTAAATCGTCCTTATGCAGCTATGTATCTCAATATTCCGGCTGTAGGATATCAGGCTACTACTGTCCATCAAGAACACTTTAATATCCAGGAAGCAATCAATGGTGACGTGGAATTACAGGAGAAGCAAGAAAAGAATGAATATATGGAGGTGGCTATCAATACCGGCAAGTTCAACCGACAGGATGTGACTTATAGCGGTCAGGTACATTCGTATGATTATGCTTATCCTTTTACAGACTACCAGCAGAAGACTGCTGCGCAGCTCACTGATTTTCTTCCGTATTCGCTCAGTCTGAATGATGTTTGTCCGGACAGCGTAGGTCATCGGCTTTCTGTTCTGAAGATGTTTCATTCTAATATTCCCTATATCATCAACTTTCAAGCTAACCGTTTGCCGGATGTAAACAAGGTGTTTCTTATTGGCAATAAGCAATATTTGTGCGAGAAGATTGAGGCGGAAATAGATGCGGATGGGTTGAATAGGGTGCTGAAGGGGAGTTTTTACAGGGTAGAATAAATGGTATTTATAATAAAACAAAAAGATGAAGTCGTTGTTCTCTATATTATAGTATAAAGACAAATAGGTGCTATTTATAGGGATAATTTAGTGAGTACTAAATAAAATTGATTATAAAGTTTAATATAAAATTTAGTGCAATAATTATATTATCATTATATTTGCAACGAATTTTTGTTTCAAATCTATTAAAACTATTAGATAAATAAAGAAATAATTATGGCAAAGATGTGGCCGAAGTTAAGTAAACCACCAGTAGAAGTAGCTTTATTTCAATTGAAATTTGAAATGGGAAATACAGCACTGAGTGATTTTCTTAAATGTGATTCTCAATTGAGTAAGTATTTTCCTAAAAGGAATGATACTATTGAAGCTAGTATAAATTTGCCTTCGTCATCAATTCCATTAGGTGTCTCTAAAATATCAGGAACTTCCAATGCTAAAATGGTTAACTATGTATACTATAGTGAAGATCAAAAATGTAAATTAACTATAGGAGAAGGTAGTTTAACCTATACTGATGAACGTGATTATATTGGATGGGATGAATTTGAACGTATTGTTTGTCAATATCTTATGGTGTTTGCTCCGATATTGGAAAAGCATATTATAACAAGAATTTCTATCCGATTTATTAATCAATTTGTTTTAGACGAATTTGAGGATCCGACAGTTTATTTTAAAACTATTATATCATCAGCAGAGAATGGAGTTCCATACCCTTTAATTAAATATGGATTTAGACTAATGTTGGATATTAAAGAGGGTGTCTATTCTATTGTTAATCAGAATTTAGATAAGACTCCTGAAAAATATCTTTATATATTCGATATTGATGTTTTGAATAAAAGTAATCTCATATTTGATATTAGTTCTATACAATCGGTTTTACAGGAACTTAGAGAGGTAAAGAATGATATATTTTTTAGTAATGTCACAGATAAAATAATCGAATTATGCAATTAGTAAGCTTTAAAAATGGGTTTAAACCTTTGACTATTGCTGCTGGTCTATTGGTTAGCAGTCCGGCACTTATGTACGCTGATTTAGATCAATATAGTGACATAACTGCTGTCATATCTAAGCCTAAAGCATCAAAGTATATTCAAGAAGTAGATAATCAAGAAAATAATATTTTTATTGCAAAGAGGAAGTTTTATGATTATTATAATTCATGGATGGACAATACTTTCTTCCTTTCTTCTGTGAAAGATATTATTGAACAGAATGATTTTAAGGCTATTGTGAATATGGGAACAAAAGCTGTTCCGTTTATTTTGGAAGAGTTGGAGCGTGAGCCTTCTAACTTGGTTTGGGCACTCAATATGATTTATAAGAAGAAAATAACCGATAAACCAAACGTTACTATTAGTGATGCATGTAAATTATGGATAAAAGCACTGAAGAGTTAATTAAGAAAAGGATTATTGGTATTTTCCCAAAATTGGCAACTGATAAGAATTTTAAATTGACTAGTCCTATTAATCCAAATTACAATTGTCTTGCATGGGCTTGTCACTATAATGATCGGTGGATGCAACCGCCAAGTATAACTCCTCCTCCCTTAGATAGTGTTGTTTATTGGCCTGAGGATGCCAAACAAGGTATGGAAATTGAATGTCTAATAGACGCATTTAGAACTAAAGGGTATGAGTTGTGTGATAGTTGGGAGTATGAGGATAAATATCAAAAGGTTGCGTTATATGTGAAAAAAGATAGTAAAACATGGACACATGCAGCTCGTGAGTTGAGGAATGGTTTTTGGACAAGCAAATTGGGACAAGGATATGATATTCAACATGGAACTCCATTTACAATAGAAGGCGATAGTTATGGTGAGGTATATTGTATAATGAAGCGTATATTTTAGTGAGGATGTGTCGCGAATGAAGTGACCCCCGAAAGTTGGACAAAAAACTTTCGGGGTTTATTTATGTCAAGACATCACACATTAGCAGAAAAGCAAGAAATCCTCCGTCTTC
>NZ_FQZN01000014.1 GCF_900142015.1 Bacteroides stercorirosoris | reverse complement strand
AAACTTCGATTTTCACAGAGTCGTCATGCCAACCCGAGATCTCGAAATACTCCATTAAAACTTCGGGGAAGATGACTCGTAGTAACTTATGTAGGTTGCGATTGGAAGGCATTGGGCAGATAATTTTAATTTGAACGCAAAGATAGTTCACTTGCGCGTATTAACATAACATATCCACAGGGTTTTCGGACTGACCCCTTTAAAGCAAAGATACAAAAGTATGGAAGAAATAAGCAGTCAAGATATACGTTGGAAACAACGTTTTCAGAATTACGAGAAGGTATTCAAACGTTTATCTCGTGCTATAGAAGTTGTGAAAGCTACCCCCGATGATGATTTGTTGCAATCCGGGCTTGTTCAGACTTATGAGTACACATTTGAGCTGGCATGGAAAACATTGAAGGATTATCTCACATTAGAGGGTTTTGAAGTGCGTTCTCCTCGTGAAACGATTCGTCAAGGCTTTCAGAGTGGATATATCATGAATGGCGAAGATTGGTTGCAGGCATTGGCCGACCGTAATCTGACTACCCATATTTATGATGATGAAATCATTATTCGGGTGCTGAGTGATATCTTTGAACGCTATTTTTTCTGCTTCAAGACTTTTATATTTCTTTTAAAGAAAAAGCCGATGAGTAAGATCCTGTGGCAACAATACGGATTGAGTGAAATAAACGGGAAGCGAATCATTGATGTTCTTTCTCGTTTTTCAGAGGTGCAAGAAGCTGTTTTGTTCGGTTCTCGCGCCAAGGGTAATTATAGTCGGGGATCAGATATTGACATTGCTGTAAAAGGAACCATTTCAAAAGATGGGCTGTCGGCATTACTTGTTGCTTTCGATGAAGCAGTTCTGCCTTATTTTGTAGATATAGTGGTTTATGGACATATCAAAAATTTGGCATTGAAAGAGCATATTGATAGAATTGGAGTTTGCATTTATTCAGTGCTATGAAAATGAAATCAGACGATATGTATGTCGCATGAGAGCCTGCACATTTTTATGTTCCATTACGAAAAATGGGACATTTTCTTTTTTTAAGAAATAGTGATTATTTCAGTCATTCTTTGTATATTTGTGGCATTATCTACATAAAATTTTAATTTTGGAACAGGTACTGCTTATACTCGATTGGATTTTATACGTATTGTTTGCAATAAACGTATTGTATTTATTGGTTTATAGTTTGGCATCGCTCCAGCGTAAACCTGATAAACCGGTACCGGCGAAAGAATATAAACGATTTGCTTTATTAATAGCGGCATATAGGGAAGATGCGGTTATTATGGATACGGTGCAAGCTTGTCTGATGCAAAATTATCCAAGTGATAAGTATGATGTGGTTGTAATTTCAGATCATATGCAGTCTTCAACGAATGAAAAATTGCGTGCATTGCCTATTAAGTTACTTCAAGTGGATTTTGAAAAAAGCACGAATACTAAATCTCTGAAAACTGCTCTTGAATATCTAGGGGAGAATTCATATGATGTCGCTTTGATTATCGATGCAGACAATATTATTAACTCTTCGTATCTTTCTGAGGTAAATAATGCGTTTGCAGATCCGAAAGTGCAAGTTGTGCAGACTCATCGTGTAGCAAAGAATTTGAATACGGATATGGCTTATTTGGATGCCATTAGTGAGGAAATAAATAATTCAATATTCCGTTTGGGGCATGTCAATTTAGGAATGTCGGCAGCTCTGATAGGTTCCGGTATGGCTTTTGAGTATTCTTTATTCTATAAAGCGATGATGAGTAACACTTCAGTCGGAGGCTTCGACAGAGTTCTGGAAATGAAATTGCTTTATCATCGTATTTTCTTTCATTACTTGCCAGATACCTATGTGTTGGATGAAAAAATACAGAAGACTAAGAATTTCTATCAACAGAGAAGGCGTTGGCTGTCTGCGCAATATTATAGCTTCGGTGAGTTTGTTCATCATTTGCTTCCAGCTGTCCGTGAACGAAAATGGGATTTTTGTGATAAGTTATTTCAGCAAGCTTCGTTCTCACGGGTCTTATTGTTGGGTTTTATTTTTATATTTTCCGTATGCCTTACAATATGGTTTCCTGCATTGGCTTATAAATGGTGGGGAATATTGGGACTGTTACTGATAGCATTGGCTATTGCGATTCCTCGTCGTTTTTGGAAGTGGCGTTTGGTTAAGGCAGTATGTTTTGTTCCTTATTCATTTCTTCTGATGTTTTTTAATTTATTCCGGTTAAAAGAGGCGAATAAGAGGTTTATTCATACAACGCATGGAGTGGAAGAAAAAGAGGACATACTAACGTTGAAATAATTTAATTTATGAATATGCCTGTGATATCTATTATAGTTCCAGTTTATAATGTTGAAAAATATATACATCAATGTATCGATAGTATATTGTTGCAAACATTTACGGATTTTGAGGTATTATTGGTAGATGATGGAGCTTCGGATCATTCTGGGAGTATTTGTGATGAATATGCCCATAGAGATTCTCGGATAAGGGTATTCCATCAGGAGAATGCAGGTGTTAGTGTAGCACGTAATAAGGGACTGTGTGAAGCTATTGGAGAGTATGTAACTTTTGTAGATTCAGATGATTGGATAAAACCTGATTACTTAAATGAACTTTATAAATGCCTATTAGAGAGAAATAGGGGCAAGGGTTTGATATTGGGGAGCTTTGAGTGGGTTTATCCAACCAGGATATTGCCTGTTTCAGTTGAGGATATGCTATTGTATCATGCTGATTTCTATCGTTTGATTACAGAATTTATATGTGGAAGAATGATGTATGTTTGGGGTAAACTTTTCAATAGAGAATTAATAATATCTAAAAAGATAGCGTTCATACCAGACGTTTCATGTTTTGAAGATATGTTATTTGTTCTGGATTATTGTTGCTATGCAGATTATATTTTAATAAAAAGCAATTATAATTATTGTTATCGTGTATCCTATTCGACTGATACGTTATCTTCCCGTATAAATTCCTATGAGTGTGAATTGTCAATATGTAGGGAGTTTCTGTTAAGATTAAAATTGTATCAAGACTACTATGCTATAGCAGACGCAGAGATGCAGAATGCATGGAAAACAATAACAGTCTTGTTTCACAAAGTCATATTAGCTATTTATTGTCATAAAAATCAATATTCATATAGTAAACGAATAAGGTATTTGCGTGAGTTGACATTGAACAATAGGAATGAAATTAAGAGAATGTTCTTACCCGCTTATTTAGCGGATAAAATAGCTAAATATCTTTTACTGTATTGCAGCAATGTTTGTTTTGATATATGGATGCGGTTTTTATATAAGATAAATTTCAGACGAATGTTTGGTCATAAAACTAATTGATATGACTGAAATTTCAATTATAGTTCCCGTTTATAAGGTAGAGAATTATCTTTCCCAGTGTATAAGTAGCATATTAGAACAGGCTTTTTCTGATTTTGAATTGTTGCTGATAGATGACAGTAGTCCGGATCGTTCCAGCGAGATTTGTGATGATTGGGCTGAAAGAGATATGCGGATTCGTGTTTTCCATCAAAAAAATGCAGGAGTGAGTGCTGTCCGTAACAGAGGGCTCCGTGAGGCTTGTGGAAGATATGTAGTTTTTGTTGATTCTGATGATTAGGTGCTTCCGAATTATTTAGAGCATCTTTATTCTTTTGAGGGAAAGGATTGGTGGTTCAGAGATATGTATATCATGAGGAAGAAGGAGAGGTGAAAGAAGAAAAATGTTTTCCAACAGACGGGAATTATCCTTTTGTTGATTATAAGATATTCTTTAAGGGAAAAGATGTCACTTTTCTGCTTTCTCCATAGACTAAAATCTACGATTTAGGATTAATTGGAGAACATGCGTTGTTTTTTGATGTACTGATTATGTTTATAGAAGAAGCCCCGATAGTTTATCAGCTAAAATAAACTTATTTCAATCGGAATATGTTCTCTTTAAAAAGCAATATGCATTTGTCAGTGAATTAGCTCATCAATTGGATATATTTCCTGAAGATATGGATATACTATTAAAATTTTCACTTCTATATTTTCAGAGGACGTTGGAAACTGACTATTTGTCATGTCATCATGTGTCTCGTTATGCGCGTGTTGCTCATATCAGGCAATTAATAACAGAAAATAGGACTTTTCTAAATCAGTATTATTTGTCAGATTATAAGCTGGATAAGTTGGGACGCTATTTATTACAAAAATCCCAGTTTGCAATATATGATTTTTGTTTTAGATTATTGCATTATTGGAGAAGCAGACAACATTTTTGCGGAGGTCTCTAACAGTCTTTAATTGATTTTCCTGTTTTTCCATTTTTTCAAATAGAAATAGACTCCTGTTGGCATATATGATGCCAAAACAACTCCTACGAGTGACATTTCCCAATAATATCTTTCTTTTATCACTATTTGTGAATTGGTGTATAGATACTTTTTTATCCATGAATAGTAGGGCTCACATTCTCTTCTTGAGTGTTTTGAAATGACAAATAAAACTCTGAAACAGGTTTTTATTGTTTGGCGTTTTGCCCAAAACTGTAAATCGGGATATTTATTTGCCACTTCATTCTCTATCAGTTGCATTCTATAACAAACATCGTCCAAGTATTTTTTTAAATTCTTTTTATAGAATGTACGACATGTAGAATTTTGGCGTTCTATATATAGATAAACAGGAGTATCTTCCATGACACTCTTTTTTGCTGCAAAATAGGCCAAACGATTAAATAGCCAATCTTCTTCACTACGCCCCTCTTCAAAACGGATATTCTCCTTGTTTAAAAACTCTTTACGATAGATTTTGGTCCAGACATAGATGTCTAGAATTTCCCTTGTCAGTAACTCTTTAACTCCTTGCCGATTATCATATTTGTATATTTTTCCGTTGTGCTTGTCATGCGATGTTTTTCCGCTTTCATCTTTTGTTATATATGAGCATGCTGAAATATCTGCATCATTATTTTTTGCATTTTTGTAGAGCGTTTCGCACATTTTAGGATATAGAAAATCATCATTATCCATAAATCCTATATATTCTCCTTGAGCAGCTTCAATACCTGTATTTCGGGCGGATGATTGTCCTGAATTTTTTTGATGAATGACTCTTATTCTTTTGTCTCTTCTTGATAGTTCGTCACAGAGGGCAGGTGAATTGTCGGTTGACCCATCGTTTACTAACAAGATTTCAATATTCTGTAGAGTCTGTTGGGTAATAGTCTCAACGGATTTTTGCAGGTATGATTCCGCTTGGTAAACCGGAACGATTATGCTTACTGAAATTTTTTCCATATTGTAGTAATTATTTGTTGATAAAAAAACTTTTCTTTTCTAAAAATCGTTTGGTAACTGCTTTTATACCGGGGGCAACAAAGTATAATAAGCTATATGATAGTCCGGAATAAGTAATAGTTATTATTCCGGCATATAAAGCCCAATGCATGAATGAGGCTTTTGGAGAGAAATATTTTGCTGATAGCAAATAATGACATAGGATTCCTACAACAATAAGTATTGATAAATACTTAATATAATTTATCCAGTAATGGGCAACTGAAGTCTTGAAACCACGACTATAGAGAAAATAGGGCTTCCAGATTCCGACAATAATGAGCATACTGCTAAGCCCGCCGAGCAGCACGCCCGAAAGCCCCCATAAGGAGCCACCTATCAATGCTACTATCAGATTTATGCACACTTCGGCGATGGCAGCCCATACGTCATTAAACAGCCCGTAGCCATAAAGAAACTGGTCTGTGGCACCACGTGTATAGCCGATAAAGGCATTGAATATGATTAGTGTCAGTATATAGTTCGGCAATACGTATTGCTCTCCCAACCATAAGCCGATAAAAGGGGTTGTGAGTTGGAACAATGCAAAAGAGATGATGCCAGCTATCAAAAAGCGGATGCTCAACAACTCCCAGAAGACATGTTGGATTTTCTTTTGATCTCCTTCGGCTATTAAGTTGCCGACCCCAGCGCCGGTGCTACCCAACAGGTTATTGACTAATTGGGCTATTTTGTCAATGATGAGAGTGTAATTGCCGTAAAAGGCAACGATTTTAAGGGATGTAAATGTATATATCAAAAAGGGAGCTGTCTGATACTGTACAAAACTGCTCAATTTATGTATGAACAGTTGCTTGGTGTACTTCATTACTTCCGGGTACTTCTTGAAGAGTGTCTTTCCCTGTTTTATTTCGGTTTTTAGCCAGGGATATACCTGATTGATTTTCCAGTTTAGGATGATGGAGTATGTGATTCCCAACAGCAACTCCAGGCTGATCCATAAGTAGTAGTTGCCAGTGTAGTACACTAATCCCATCTGCAGCAACGTTTTCAGTAATACGGCACTTTGATAATAAGCTGTCACTACATAATTTTTCTGGTCGGCTCCTAATAAAGTTTGCTTATAGTTTACGAAATAGCTTATCAGGGCTGAACTTATGTATGTAAAGAAAGCGAAGTAAATGATGCTGGAATTGAAGGGAGTGTCCGGGAAAATATAGGGAAGAAAGCAGGCTAATAGAATGCTGCTACCTAAAATGATGAACCCAATGCAACGATAGATGTAGCCGAAAACGGATATGATTTCACAGATTTTCTCTTTGTCTTGTTCGTATAAGGGCTTGTAGAGTACGTAGCCGATGGCGCTGCCAATGCCAAGTTCGGCGAGGTTTAAGAAGCCTAAGAGGTTGAGTAGAGTGCTGCTTAAACCTAAGAAATCAGCACCCAAAACATTCAAAAAGACTTTTCTGGAAAAGAATGAGAGAATAAGCCCTAAAAGATAAAAACACAGATTGACCTTGGCGTTGAGCAGAGATTTTTTGAGTCGGGATTCATTGGGCATAATCAAGTGGACTGAAGTTTGTAGGCAAAGATATAAAAAGAAAACATAAAAGGGAAGTATCATTCTTATTTTTATGTCATAAATGGAAAGAGAGGTGTCACCACCTCTCTTCCTTCACCTCAAAGCACGGACATTCCTTCGTCCATTCCATCGGCTCCACCTCTCCATTCCCGTTGACATCCGGACTCAAATCCCGATGCCCTACAACCCTTGCTTCCGGATAGTCCATCTTCAAAGCCCGTACCAGTACCCGTAGCGAATGCCGTTGCCATTCCGTCCGGGTATCCTTTGCCACTCCGTGGCAATCCAAACCGCCCTCATAACAAATTCCAATTGAATTTGCGTTGTGTCCACGCATGTGGGCACCGACCCTCTCGACCAAGCGGGTAGACTTGATATCACCGTTACGGCGAACGTAGAAATGATAGCCTATGCCATCAAAACCGCGAAGGCGGTGAGCGGTTTCCAAATCCTGTTCGGTAAAGGGGCGGTCCTCGCGCGTGGCGCTGCAATGGACCACAATTAAATCAATCCTTCTCATCAGGGATGCAGATTCATGGCATTGGCACTAAAAGCGCCGATTACGGCCGAAGCCACCGCGATGATTACTTTCAAAATCTTGTCCCAAGTCGTTTTTTTCATAAAGATTAAGAGATTAGTGA
The DNA here is from genome assembly GCF_900142015.1 of Bacteroides stercorirosoris. Lineage (GTDB taxonomy): Bacteria > Bacteroidota > Bacteroidia > Bacteroidales > Bacteroidaceae > Bacteroides > Bacteroides stercorirosoris. The sequence continues at coordinate 146,534 of NZ_FQZN01000014.1, read as the reverse complement.
TGAATGTTTAGTGATTAGCTATTAACAGGCTGCGCAATGACCGCGCAGCCTACCCCAGCGGATTCTCATCTACACCTCCGCCGCCACCTTCTCCGCTGCCGCCGGAAGAAGAACCGCCACCGGTGGACGGCTTGTCATCTTCCGTCACTAGTTCGAAGACGATGTTGTTCGGTCCTCCCTTGGTGGTGGCGATGCTGTCGTTTGCCAGTCGCAAGGTGTTGGCCACCTTGAAGCGGATATTGACACGTTCGATGTTCTTTACCGTACACTCTTTTGCCACTTCGGTGGCACGACATTTAAAAGTAGTGTGGAAAATCCCGAAACCATCCAGGCGTACACTGTTACCGTCGGTCAGGGTCTGGCGCATCTGGCGGACGATGGCCTTTCCCACGTGTTCCACATCTTCGGCCGACATTCCGCCCAGTGCCTCGATGTCTTGTGCAATACGTGCAAGGTTGAAGATTTTGGCGTCTTTCGGCTTGCGTTTCAGGGTGAAAACCATCGGGGAAGCTGCGTCTCCGATTTTCTTGTGGCGCTGTGAGCGCATTACTAAAGCTGTTGACATAACTTTGTAAAATTTTAGGTTTGATGAATAATAAGTTGTTTTTATCTCTCTGGAGCGAAGAGATGAGATAATTTCTTCTTCCGCTCCGGTGAAACAAAGATACGACAGGCGAACGGCGCGGTGAGAGGTTCCGTGAGGTTTCGTGAGGTTACGTGAGGATAAATGAGGTTATGTGAGGTTCGCGAAGAATAATTGTAGGATTACTTAATCTTCCACCCGTCAATGCTTCTTTTTTCCAGTGAGAAGTCCACCCCGATGCGATCAATGAAGTTCGATACGAAATAGGCTGTTTCATTGTCCTTCACCGGCACATAGTATCCCAAGGAGTATTTTGTGACTATTATACACACCCTAAGGCTCCCCGAAAACATCGACTATCGCTTGCACCTGTGCGGGAGTGTAGTTCCTGCCCGTTCGGCTCATCCCCATTTCTAGCAGGCGCTGTTCCAGTCCGGGCGCTTTGCGTATCCAGGTGTTGAAACGGTTGACCGCTGCCTGTTGGCTCACTCCGTGGATATAGCACATGGCCAGTTCGCCTTTCCCGTAACTGCGTATCAGGAAGCAGACTTCTAAGATGGAATCATCAGTTTTCTTCATGCTCGAATTTAAATGAATTGTTGTTTTTTTATTAAGTTAATTGTTCCTACAAATGTACTTAATTTTAATCGAATAAGCAACCTTCTTCCGCAATATTTTTCAACCAATTTTCATTGTCATGTACCGTGTTCGTCGGTCCCAGTCTATCGCCGTCAGAGCGGTGCACGATGCCTTCTTCACAGGGCCAGTAACGCCCGTTGATGCGGTTGTAGACGAATTTGGCGCAGGTGTTGGCACTGCCCAGATGCTTGAACCTCACTTTGTCGATATAGACGGTGACGATTTCTTTCGCATCATTTCGGTCCACGGTAATACAGAAGTCGGCCATGTTACCGAAGTTGGCGGAACCGTTGATGTCATTCATCTCCACCCGCCGCAGTTCACCGTTGAGAGGGTTGCGGTTTACCTTGCGTGGATGCGCCACAAGGATGACGAGGCACTTGTGCTGTAAGGCGAAGCGGCTCAACTTGTTCAGCAGCGAAGTGATGTATTGCAGTTCCGTTTGTCCCGCTTCCAACTGCTGGTCGATGCGGTTCAACGGGTCGATGACAAGGATGCGCACCCCGCGGCGGCGCACCAGTTGGCGGGCTTTCTCAAGAATGCAGTCCACGGTGTAGCTTCCTGCGTCCGGCAAGATGTGCGTCACGTTGGCCGTCAGCCAGGACACCACCCGGTTGTAGAGGGCATCCGTCATGCCCGGTCCGGGACGGAAGGCGTGTCCGGTCAGTTTTTCGGAGAGCTTGGCCAGATGGTAGTCCATAGGCATGTTTTCGGGGCTGAAGAAGCTGATTTTCCACTCATGGCGCAGGCAGAGGCGCAGGACAAGTTCGTCGATGAATTCCGATTTTCCCTCTCCGGGACGTCCCGTTGTCACCAGGAGGCGTCCGGTCTCAAAGGTACAGTTTTCATCCAGATTCTTCCAGCCCGTTTCTGCGCCTTTTTGCAGGCCGTTTTCGAAAAGCGTGCGGAGGGTGTCCTGGCGGTCTTCGGCGGTAAAGACACCTTCCAGCGGGATTTCTTCGGCCTGCGCCAAGGTGATGAGCAGGCTTTCGACGCCATATTTGACCAGATGCTCATTGGCGTCTTTACATTCGGGGCCGAAGTGCACCAGGCGGCAACGGTCGGCACCGAGACGCCGCACGAGTTCCTGACTCAGCGATTGTCCGGCATTATCCTCGTCGACGGCGATGTAGATGAGCTTCTTGGGTTCGAAGTGGGTCTCAACGAAGCGGTCCATCCAGTTAAGGTTGTTTTGCGCACCGGCGGGCACGGAGATGACATCTTTCCGGCCGGCGGTCATGAAGGCGGCGGCGTCGAATTCGCCTTCGGTGATGATACATTCCGGGCTGTCCAATATGGCATCGATGTTGTAGGGGATGAGCTCGGCGCCTTTCACCATCATGAAGTGCTTCCGGGCGCTTCGGTACTTGGTGTTGATGAGTATGCCTCTCTCGAAGTAATTGAAGCAGAGGCAGTTCTCCTCTTCATTGCTTTCGGGCAGTTTCACTCGCTCTTCGGTGATGTGCAGGTCGGCCAGCAAGTGCTGCGCCAGGCAGCGTTCCTGTGTCCAGTACCGTTCCAGTTTCTCGCTGAGATTCGTACGGGTAGGGTCGAAGACGGGGCGGCGGAAGTGGGAGGGGAGCTTGTTGGCGCGGTTGTATTGTTCTTTTCGCAACTGGCGTTCCCGCTCTTCGGCATCATCGGGCACGTAGAGTTTATAGCCGCAATGGTGGCAGTAGCAAACACCCTTTTCCAGATCGATGGAGAGGGATTTATTGCCTTTGTGCCCACGGGTGGCATTGCATTGGGGGCAGATAGTCTTGATTTTGCCGCTGGTGCGGCCACGGGTGTCAATGCCGTGTTGATGGAAATTTCTCATTTTTTCGTCAGGTTGTCTTTAAGTCGTTTTCTGGAATTGTTTTTTTGAACCGTTTTTGAATGCCACACTTCAGCGCCTGCAATGCCACATTTCATGGGGGCAAATGCCACACTTGGATGTGTGTGAGGTGTGGCATTCGGCTTGTTCAGATGTGGCATTTACCTTGCTGAGGTGTGGCGTTTGTCCCGCTCAAGTGTGGCATTCGGGGCACTCTGGCACAGCGTATTACGCTCCCCATGCCTGCGTGGTGTCGTTCCAGAAAGCCTTGGCATTCGGCCGTGGCGGGGCATTGTCGGGAATGAGGCAACCCAGGTAGGTGCGTCGGCCGTCAATGAGCAGCTCGTAGCGGTAAGGGTCGGGTGGGGCGGCGGACTGCTGCTTGGCGTCGAGTGCCAGGAGGGTTGCGTTCAGGGCTTGCGAGGTGCGCTGTCCGGGACTTGTGAAGTTTACGAAATATCGGCGTACATCGCTTTCGTTCAGCAGGTTGTGCCATTTGTCGTAGACTTCGATATGCTTCTTGAAGCAGTTCACAGCCGCCTTGATGTGCCGCATCAGCAGCTCTCCGTAGCCGCTATGCATACAGACAGCTTCCAGCCAGGGTGTCCTCACAGCCAGTCCGTCCACCACTTCCTGCCAGGGACGTATGGGGCGCAGCGGCGTTTCCGGTCGGCCGAAGTCATCGCAGACGGTGAGTGAAGGCTGACTTCCGGCGGAAGCGTCCCGATAGTTTGCCGGAGGATTGATATCGGCATCATCATCAGCAGCAGTTTCTTCTTCTTTTGCTGATGATGTTATTATATCTTTTATATTCTCTTTAAATACTTCACGGCTTATTTCTTTATCAGTGCTGGCTTTTAGCGCGTTAGCTTGATTTTTATCCGGATTTTCCGTTTTTTCCTCTGCTGTTTTTGGCTGTTTTTCGTCGTTTTTTGCATCAGCAACGGTATTTGCTCTATCATTTTTTGCCGTTTTTTTCTCCTTCTTTTTCGCCGGATTCAGTTCCTCGGGACTGAAAAATCCGTCTTCTTCGAGTATGAAAAGCTGGAAATTGCGGATGATTTTCTCTATGTAGGTAATCGACAACTTTTTGCCCGTGGAAGAGCGCAGATATTTCAGTTGTGCTCTAGCATCGGGTAGCATGGATAATTTTTCGATGATGATCCAGTAGGTTCCTATTCCTCTGGGGCCTTCTTCGTCGAACAGTTTTTGCATTCGAGGGTCGTGCATGGCCATGAGCTGGTGCTGTAGATAAAAGTTTCTTTTCATTTTGAGTTGTTTTTATTAGTTGATTGTTCGTGGGAAAAGGTTGCGCAAAGCGGAGTTGCTTGTTATGGCGACAGCGTTTTTTTCGTAGCGTTTTCTCTTAGCGTGTGCAAATATAATCATTGATAGTACTTTTAAAATGTGCGGTCTGTCCGTTTGTTCCGTTGTCAGAATGTTTGTGAAAGCGGTTTGGTGGGGTAAGACCGCACATCTTGAAAAAAGAGAGATTAACTATTATTTAACGTATGGCGGGGCTCTTGCGCTGAAGTGCGCATTGCGATTATTAGATACAAACATCTGTCTGTCAGTCTTGTCCGTCTTTTTTGTCCGGAGTGTGTCTGAAATGGTGGGTAAGCTTGCGGAGGTTTCCTAACATTCGTTCCAGGCGCGTGCTGATGTTGCTTTTGTCTTTAAGCAATTTCTCTATGCCTCGGGCAAAAAGTTCCAATACGATAAATTCCAGTTTCACATGTTCTGTCTCAGTTTGGACACTGAAAATTTCTACTTTATCTCCGTTGGAGATGGATAGTTTAAAATGATTTTTTCATAATTTTTGTATAAATGGAATAAATGGCAGCAAAGGTAGATATATAAGGATGAAAAGTCTGGTAATTTTTGAGATATAATGGGTGTTTATTGTTTTGATGAAATAAGTCCGTAAAAAGTTCCACGGATGACGGCTACTGCCAGTCGGAATTTGCCATGTAACAGATAAGCCACTGTTTTTTTAGGTGCAGCAATGAAAGTGATGTATAGGCAGGACAGGATTCTTTCACTTCCCGGTATATTCCGTCGGGCGTACAGGACACGGGCACGTGAAAGATAAAATTCTCTTAAAGGGGTTCCTTTCTTGGCAGTCATGCTTTCCTTATGGTAGACTACAGCTTCCGGTTCGTACCATAATTTATATCCGGCCCGGTGCAATTGTGCTGACCAGTCAAATTCTTCGTAAAACAGAAAATAAATTTCTGTCATTGGACCTACTCGTTGCAGGACATCGCGACGTACCATCATGGCGGCACCATGTAGGGAGGCGGTTTCACAGGCTATTCGATAGCGGGGTTGGTCTTTCTCATTAAAGCCTATGGCGGCATTGCGTAGCGTGATGCGTGAGAATGGGGTGAAACCGGCATATTGCAGTGTGTCGGGTGCATAGCTGTACTTCAGCATAGGGGATACCCCTCCGTTTTCCGGGGCTGCTTCGAGGCGGTGGACGAGTGTTTCCAGTATCGGGCCTTTGATAATTGTATCGTTGTTGAGGAAAAACAGGTAGTTGCCTTCAGCGACTCTTAATCCGGCATTGTTGCCTCCGGCAAATCCGGTGTTGGTGTTTTGCACGACTTTTATTTCGGGGTGGCGCGTCTTGATTTCGTCAGCTTCGGGATTCTGGGAGCCGTTGTCCACTACAATGATTTCATAGGGATATGTTTCGTACTTACGGAATGAGGTGATCATTTCGCAAGTGTCGGCAAGGCCGTTGTAGTTAACGGTGATGATGGAGACCATAGTTGTAATTATTTTCTTTTCAGCCAAAAGACTGCCCAATTTCTGAAAGTGACATATTTACTGAAAGACAAACGTCGGAAGCGGCAGGCTGTTTCTATTTTCTCAAGAAAGGTCATCCGGTGTCCTGCCCAGATTACGTCGTTTAGGGTTTGGATCAAGTATTTGTTGATGACAGATGTCCATTCAGGGTGCTGCTGTTGTAGATTCCGTATTTCAGTGCACACGGTAGTGTAACCTTCAATGTTTCGCATACTAAAACGCCGGGTCATGATGGAGCCGATTCGTATTCTTCTTTTAAAGAATGATTCCGGGATGTACCGGACGCGTTCTGCATACAGGTAAATTTGTATGGCGAATGGGTGATCTTCATGGATAATACCTGGAGAGAAGCGCTTAAAGAAGGTATTCAGAAAATTGCGGTTGACAAAACATATCCAAACCGGGGTTCTGAATAAATGATTATCCAGTTCATAATTCAGAAGTTCTGTTCCTTTCCATACGTTCTCGTTGATATATTTTTTCCTGTTATAATCAGGGATATTCTCATTTTCTTCAGAGTTTGTGATAGGTTCGGCATCAAAAAAGACAAAATCTAAATTGTCTTCTTCACAAGTGAGATAACATTTTTGCAAAGCTGTCCAATCTAAAATATCGTCACTATCCATGAAGTATATGTATTTGCCTGTTGCATATCTCATAGCTTGATTGCGTGCGACGGACAATCCTTGGTTTGGCTGCACGTGATATTGTATTCGGGAGTCGCGTGCCGCGAAATCCTCAATGATCCTCATGCTGTCATCCGTAGAACCATCATTGAGCAAAATGATTTCCAGTTCTTTTAATGTTTGGTCACATATACTGTTCAGAGTTTCACGCAAGTAATCAGCTGTATTATATACAGGTATTACAACGGAAACTTTGGGTTGATAGTTTGGCATATAAATATCATTTAGAGTTTAGTGATTGTATGATTTAAGCACGCATCTTCATATATCTTTTTCATCTGTTCTTCCCATGACAAATGATGAATTGAAGCTCTGATTTCACTTGGTAACATGGCTTGAGAGCGGCAGAAAGTAATCAACTGCGGAATGTTTATAGGACTTTCATCTGCCGGAAGTTTCAAGACGTAAGGCATCTGATCAAAGTCGTCATCTGTTTCAGAATATGCGAATGCGAAACCACGTGCCGCATATTCTCTGTTTTTCAGAGTTTTAATATTATATATGCCACTCCGATGACGCCCCAAACTGCCAATGGCAAAGTCTGCATGATTGAAAAGCTCGTTTAATTCTTCTCCATGTTTGGCCCCGTACAGGATGACGTAAGGTTTTAAACCGTACTTTTTGATGGGAGTCAGAATTTCATCTTGTTCACGTTTTCCACTCATATTGCCTACAAGATGAAAATATACTTTGTACTCCGGATTGTTATTGTAATATTCTCCTAAGCCTTTAATCAGACGGTCAAAACCATGCCAGAAGTGTATTTCGGCGACGCCTATCAAGTGAAGCTCGTTATTAATGTTCCTTATGCTGTTTCGTAAAGGAATATGGTTGAAGTCTATACCATTGGAGAGGCGAATTGTACGCTTCCCGAAGATTTCTGTGTCATTAGAGTATGTAATGATGGCATCTATGTATTTACAAAACGCATGTCGGAATAACTTGTCTGTATATAGCTCTATTTTTTCTTTAATGGAAAAGTACTCCTGGTCGTATGGATATGTCGGTATTTCTAAAAATATCTTCACTCCATGATTCTTTAATGCCTTTACAAAATGTATTGTAAAAGGGTTGGCATTGTGATAAGAACGGATATAGACAAATGGTATTTTTTCTTTGATAATATAGCGGATAATGGCATGGAATGATATTCGTTTCTTTAGTTTTGCAATCATCCCTTTTCCAAGGTCGACCAGCACTTCATCATTAATCATCCATTGTCTTCCGCCATTAGGCGTTACTTCGTAATAGCAGGTGCGGACATCCATCCCACATTTTTCAAGAGCTGATATTTGGTATCTTATTTTTTTACTGATGCCATTGTACTCTTGAAAACCATAAAAGACAAGAAAAAGAGCTTTCATACATATAGGACTTTTAAGGTTGTAGTGACTGGTATAGTTTTATCAATTTGTCGGCTGTCTCTCTCCATGAAAATAAGTTTGCTCGTGTCAGCCCATATTCCTTTTGCTTTTGATATAACTCGTTATCTGTTTCCAAACGCAATATGGCCTCTGATATTTCTTCTGCTTTATAGGGATCGACAGTTAACGCATCTGGTCCGGCTACTTCGGGCATGGCTGATGTATCACCGATAATAATCGGCGTTCCGCACGCCATTGCTTCAATTATGGGTATGCCGAAACTCTCACGGAGTGAGGGGTAAAGAAACACGAAGGCTGCATTATATAATGTTGCCAAATCTTTATTGGAAATATACCCAGGATAATACAAGTGTGACTTCACTTTTGTGATTCCCTCTTGTTGTAACAGATTATTGATGTATTCTTCTTTAAGATCGGCTATCAGCAAAGGACGTTTCACTGATGAACGTTCTAAATAAAGGCTATATGCTTTTAGTACACGCGCTGCATTCTTTTTGGGGTCAGTGTTCCCTAAAAAAAACAGAAATTCTTTTTGAGGAATATACTTCTGCACAATGTTCATGTCTATATCGGGTTGCTGATGGAAATGAGTACTGTACCCATTATAGATGTATGTGATTCGTTCGGATGGGATATTCAGAGCGTGGCGGATACGATCACATTCAAATTGTGATACTGTAATGATCTTCTTGCACATCTTTAGGATGTGGGGAACGACCAGGCGTCGATAATGCCAGCCCATTTCTTGATAAAGAGACGGGCTACGATGTTGTCGGGGTTCCAGATATATGATATCATGGAGCGTCAGAACGAGAGGAACCGAACAGTGCAAAGGGGCTGTATTCGAGGTACAATGCAATAAGTCCACTCCTAAACGCTTTACTGTTCTTGGGAGAGCTATTTGTTCCCAAAGCGGATAGGAGAGACTTTTTAGTTCAATGATAGAAAGATTGGGTGACTCTTCCAAACACCTATCTTCACCCGGGGCAACGATAACAAAGTAGTGGTTATCGTCGTTCCTTTTCTGTAACTCACGAATGGTTTCTAAAGCCACGAAATCCATTCCGTGCTTGTTAGGACGGAAAATGCGTTGAGCCTCAATAGCTATCTTCATTCCTTTTTGGGATTTTTTTTTTCTCTTTTAGTCTTCTTTTTCTTTGTCTTTTTGAATTGGAAAAAGCGCGTGATATGGCTGAATATGGATGCAAATATAAGCACCGGTAAAGCCCATAGCGAGTATTTGAAGCGTTTGGTTACTTCTCCGTCAGGCAACGCCATTAAAAATGTTATGGCAATTACCGCTAGAAGAGCATACCATTTGAAACTGAGTGACCAGTCTAACAGGGTGATGCCCACAGCGCACGCTGCAATTAGGGCGATAAGTAGGAAACGTGAAGGCATTAGCCATTGAAATAGCTTGAGAGCATAATCCCATTGTCCTCTCAGTAAAGTTATCGGTAACTTTTTTAAAGCGAAAATAGTACTGCTGTATTGCGAACGAAGCCAGCCGATGCGTTGTGCTTCATAGCCATCGGCACTTTCTTCTTTTCTACTGTAACACACTACTTCTTCCATGTATTCGGTAAAAATATTCTGCTTCAAGAGTGCGGTTTCCATCGCTTTACTTAAGTCGGACCCTTTCAACTTTGGTGCTATTTCATGGAACATTGGAAAGTCAAATGCCATGGCTGATCCGATTAAGGCTGATGAAAATCCCATACGGGTATGTGCTTTACGGAAGATATTATTGTTAATCTCTTCACTGGTGGCATTCAATACCGCAATATTGGTGGTCAGGTTCTCTGTCATACGATGGGCTTGAATAGCATCGCATCCGGAATAATATGCATTATTGAAAAGGGTAAGTGCGTTAGGCACTATCCGGTTATCCGAATTAAAGACAACGACCATGTCGTATTCTTCAGGGGAGTAGCGTTCCATGACTTGTTGGATGGCATATACTTTGGTACATTGCTCTTTGTCGGGAACGACGATGTTGACCGGCATCTGAAGCAAAGTGACAAGGTCCTCTTCGGGTAATTGGGTAGCTGCAACAGCTATATCACATTTTTCCCGTGGATATAGTTGTGTGTCTAAAAAATGATTTATAGACTGAATCACTTCTTTACCATTGCGCAACACTGTGAACAATACAAGAAAACGGTGCTGCACTTTAGCTGGTGGATAAGGATTCTTATATTTCCCGAGCGAGAAAAGCGCGCAAATGAAGAGATATAATACTGGGATACATAACACTAAGAACAAGATAGCATCAGCAATCTGCAAAGCATTGTTGTTCTCGTCCATCCACCAATCGGGATTTAATATGGAAAAAATATCATTCATAATGAGTATTACTTTGTTTTACTTGATTTTTTGTTGAGTTATCTGTTTATCTATATAGGGACCGTTCAATACGAAAGCGAGTGCGGCAACTATGATAAAATTCGTAGGAGGCTGTCCCATTCCTTCCCCTACATATCCATTGAGCCATACACCAAAAACTCCGCAAAGAAGGGCTGCAAGAGTATGGAGGAGTTCTTGATTTCGTATGCGGAACATAATAATGTAGCAGCACCTGATTAGAACTATGGTATATATGGCTATATAAAGGATTAATCCAATAATACCTGTTTGCATCCATATCTTTACATAATATGAGTCAGGAGGGACAGTATCTTCTTTTATTAATTCTCCTTCGTCTGTTCTTGTTATTCTGGGTACCCCTCTTTCCAAACCGGTTCCCCAAGGATGTCGTACTAAGTATTCTGCAATAATTCTTCGATTCTCGACACGTACATTATATGAATCGTCTTCTGATGGGCGGAAAGCGGTTCGCATACGGCGTATCACACTATTATCGTCTCCTATATCTGTGAAAGCGAAAAAAGCAAACATTGCTGCTCCTGTTAAAACTGAGACTATCATGACTTTTATATTTTTACAGACAAGACAATATAGGACAAGCCCTCCGAAAGGAATGATAATAGCTCCACGGGTACCGGACATTAACATTCCTATCGCTCCCATCACGCCAACGCTGACATAGAAAATGGAAAGCCATCTCTCATGGGTACGGAAACCGATGATGGAATATACGATAGTAATAATACCCATGTGTGCTCCGAAATTTCCGGCATCACTAAAGATAGAAAAATAGCGGATACCACTACTTAATATGTGTGTGTACCAACTGTTTTGCATCAGCCATTCTGTTTCGGCGGCATCGAACCAGCGGAACTTTTGATACAATAACTTGAGGAAAGCGATGAACGTGAACATTCCGAACAGTATCAATCCGGCCTTGAGGGTTTTGGGAGTGTCTGCGAATAAAGATGAAACGATATAAAGCACAAATGTTCCCAATATCCAGCTACGTATCCCTAATGTGACACCCTCGGCACGAATACCGGGATTGGCAAGCTGCACCAATATAAATATCATCCATGCGATATAGCTGACAGTAAGTACATTTATAGCGTTTGATAGCTTTATATTAGATTCTTTCCGGATAACGGAGAAGAAGATAGTGATTAGCATATATACTAATAAAATGTCTAATACAACACTAAGTCCTTCTTGACGACTATAACGCATGATTGCCGTAAAGAAATAAGAATAAGTGGCATATAAAAAGAAACCGAAACGGGGAGACCGACTTCCATACACAAATATGATTACTACAAGAGGCAAACTTATAACTGCTGCCGCTATGAGTAATTTTTGGGTGATAATGGATATAACAATAGTAACTAACCCCACAGCCAATAACAGAAAAGTCAAGGCTTTGGGAGGGAGTTCGTATGTCGGATTTTGACTATTATATGCCATCAGTACTTTGTATTATATACTATTTTACTGCTGCCTTTTGCGATGTCAATCCTAATTGTGCCAATCTGCTGAAGAATGAATGAATAGGCATTTTAGGTGGCAGTTCACCGGTAAATGATTCAACCACATCGCGGTCGGCATTATTCAGATAAAGGGAGAACGGAACATTTTCCAAACATTCTTTTATCGGATATAGTGTTGTATTGTCGCTATTGCGCCACAAACGGCGGGCGTTAGCGATAAGTAGGACTGCATCGGACTTTTGAAGAACGGACAAGGGGACGGAACTTTCCTGAATAGCTGGATATTCAACCAAAATGATATCAGGAATCTGTTCAGCTTCGTTCAGTTTCCAAAAATCGGAAATTTGCTCTGCCTGTACGTAGTTCTTGCTATCACTTTCAAAGTCTATACCATGCTGTACCAAACGTACCCGAACCCCTTCCGATTTCCAGTGCTCAATGAAATACTTGGCTAAGAAAGATTTGCCTTCACCTGGATTTATACTGAGCAAACTGATGACTGCAGGTTGTCCGGGCTTCATATATTTATCTAACTTACGACAACAGTAAGCGGCAGCAATTCGGTTACATGCTTTCAAGAAACCACGGTATTTCAAATTATTGACTCCATTGAAAGCTGCAATAACAGGTAGGCCGCTCAGTCGTTTGCTTCGAAGAGGATCGCGCAAAGTACGGTCTAATATCTCAATAAGCAAGAAATAAGTTGTGATAAATATAATGCTGCCGATGAAAGCAATGAGAATATATAGTATGCGCTTACGTCCATTGTCGGTCAATGGAAAATCGGGAGGTGCTACCATTTGCAGATTGCTGGTACTCATTTCTATATTTTTCAATCGAAGATTGGCATCTGCTAGTCCCTTGAGTTGAGTACGATAGTTATCTTCCGCTATGCTAATGGCGCGTTGTTTACGGTTTACTTGGGTACCGATGGGGGACATATGGACATATTGTTCGAAAATATTGTCTTGCCGTTTTTTCAAGACCTGTAGTTCTGCTTTCGCTTTTGCTTCGTTAATGCAAGCTATCAACCACTCTTCTACCATACTTTGAATTCCAACACCTTCTTTGGAGAAGCTGAATTCATTTAGATTGTCGGATATATGGCTTATTTGATTTTCTGCCTTTTTTAAAGCTTCTCTTTCTTTTTGCAACTTCTGGTCTGTCAACTGATTTTTATCAGTTGTATAGATTTCACGTTCCATTATACTTTGGTTCAGGGTACTGACCTTATCCAACTCATTCAGAAGATTGGTGTTATTACGAATAATTTGAGCTCGAATGTCCATCTTACCCTCTAACATATCACGCAGAGCTACTGCTCCTTCATAGATACGTTCAGCTTCTTCTAAACGATCTTCTACTTCATATCGGGTACCGGCAAGTGCTTTAGTCTCTTCTGGATAGTTGATTACACGTTCGCTTACATTATAGTTCATAAGATCATCTTCTTCTTTGCTTAATGCTTCTTTGGTGAGGCGAACTTGCCTTTCAAAATATGCAATAACATCGTTAGTCGATTTAAAGCGAAGTATTTCATAAGCCTTAATTAATTCGTCTATCAGAATGCTGACTGTTTTTTGAGTGATACCAGGATCTGCCGAAGTATAAACAATGTCCAGAATATCACTGTTGCCGGCACGTTTTATACTGATTTCGTCTAAGGCCATTGCACTGTAAAATGCAACTGGACGATTAAACATGGCATATACAAAATTACTACTGCTTTCTTTGCGATATGCAGTCAAATTAGCTAATGTTTTTTCAGCATCTTTTCTGTCAATTAGACTCAATACTTCTTTCGGGGTCATTTGCAATAATTGACGATAATGTTTAGCTTGAATATATTGGTTGTCTTTCCATTCTTCTCCATAGGTGTACGAGTTTGCCAATAAACGGAGGGATACTTTTTGTAATGTTCCGCGTGCCTTGGCTATATTGATAAGATTATCAAAAGTACTATTGACTGCAGAATAGTTTATGGCTGCTCCGTCAATAGAAGTTGAGTTGGTAATGCCTGCATACAAGCTACTTTCTACTGTGTAACTATAAGGAAGAAACTGAGTGAAATAGATAACTAAGCCTGTCACAAAAAGTGTTCCCCATAATAACCAATAACGGATACGGTATAAGAATTGTGATATAAATAATATAATATCCATAGGGTCTTAATAGTCTTTAATGATTTTTACATTAGTCAACATCTCTAATAGCACAATAGAATTATGGAGGGCAACCCTGCTCTGTTCATAATTAGTTACAGCACCCGTTCGGCGTGCCCGTTCTAAAGAAAGCGTAATGATATCTATTTTTCCTTGAATAAAACTATTTTCCGATATCTTCATTTGAGCATTGTATAGTGCCGCAGTTTCTGCTTTTGCTTTAATTGTGGCCAGTTGCTCTGTTACGGCATTGTATGCTTCCAGCACTTTTAGCTTACGCTCTTCCATAACCTCATCTTGAGTATATTGTAATTGCTCTATATTATAGCGATAATTTTTTAGTTTTAACGGGCGGTTGAACAGATCGCCTAAGCCGACACTGACAGTGGCTCCTAAATTGAAAGTATGGCGTGTACCGACACTCGTTGATTGGTACCAATCAACGAGTGTTTCGCTGTTTTCGTTTAAACTGTTGAAACGACCAAATGCATAGCTACCGTTTAATTTAAAATAGTTCCACCAATTACGTTTTTCAATGCGATATTCATTTTTCTGCTGTTCAACTTGCGAACGAGCTCGTTTTACAGTAGCATTCTCTGTTACAGCATCTAAAAAAACCGATAACGGAGGCAATTCTAATTTCTCAATTTCAAGGGGGGCTTCTTTCCCTGTCTGCATCACAGTTACTGTTTCCCATCGTGCGTCCTCCATTTTTAAACGCTCTAAAGCCTTTATACGTTCTTCACGCGTCATTGTTTGCTCTTGAGCGACAATAATTGTAGGAAGAGCAAACAATCCCGAAAGAATAGCGCTCCAATAAATGAGTGTAATATATCTTTTTATCATTTTTTTATTTGCTATACATGGTTACTATTGCAATTATACATTCTCTTTTTGCACAAACGCCGTCAATGTCTTAAAGATAATCTTCATATCCAGCCAGAATGAGAAATCTCTTGCATACTTGATATCCAACTGTTTTCTCTCTTCTGCTGACATTTTACCTGCACCACCTCGCTTCTCTACTTGCCATAGTCCCGTCAAACCTGCCGGAGCCATAAAACGATCTATGTAGGCATCGCTGGTTAATAGCTCAGCTTCATAGAGTGGGAGAGGGCGATTGCCTACAATGCTCATATCCCCTTTTAAAATATTGAAAAGTTGCGGCAATTCATCAATACTGTATTTGCGGATGAATCGTCCGACACGAGTAACGCGCGGATCGTTTTCAATCTTGACGAATGTATTCTGTTTTGTTTTCTCTTTCTTTTTGATGAAATCTTCTTCAGAAATCACGAAATCATCTGAAATCAGCAAGTTTTCTTCTTCATCCGGTGTTCCGGAAAGGTCATCAAAGCGAATTTCAGGGCCTTCATCTGAATTTTCAACTTCTTCAATCTGATATTGATTAAGGGCATTCAATTCTTTCAACCGTTTGTCCGCATTAGTGTACATGGAACGAAACTTTAAGAAATTGAAAATCTGATAATTGGAGCCTACACGTTGCGACTTATAAATAACTCTTCCTTTGCTCTCTGCACGGACGGCAATAGCTGTTCCTATCAGCAATGGTGAAAGAATGATAACAGCAGTACCCGCAAAGAGAATGTCGAATGTACGTTTCCACATAGGAAGACGGAATGTATTCAATACTTTACGATGTGTTTCGCTGAATTCTTTCAGTTTACTATCCTTACGTGCCCTGAGATAAACATTCATGCGTTGAATACTTTCTTCTTCGGCATGTGGCGGAAGCGTATTGTTGACGCCTGCCTGGAGGTAAGCTTTTCGATTTTCGGGTTTTAATACTTCGGTTACGAGAGTTATATAAACCCGGGGATAACGTTTGCGTAAATAAGAAAGCTCAAAGCAGTCCGCTTCTGGAGATTCTGTTTGTTCGTAAAGGATAGATATGTTATACCGGTCACGAATACCATCAATGACTTTAGCCGCTTTCTGTGGAGAAGAGACGGCAACAAACATCCCTCCTGTAACTTTGCTCAGGTGGTCGATGATAACCCGTTTATTTCCAATATATATGTAATATAACATATGCCTTTACGTGGATTAATTACTTAATTATAGAAATTTCTTTAAACGTACTTTCAATTCCATGGGGTTGAAAGGCTTCAGAATGTAATCGACCGCGCCTTCTTCGAGCAGGCGGATACGCTCGGTAGTACTCTCTTCGCTGGAAAGCATCATGACGGGAATGTGCTTGAACAGCTCATTACTTTTGAGGTAGCGGAGAAATTCCGAACCTGTCATTTTCGGCATACGGATGTCAGATATAATCAAATCCGGCTCATTACCTTCGTGTAACCACTCAATTGCTTTCAAGGGATCTTCGCAGTATACAAAATCATACTCTTTTCCCAAATACATAGAGAGCACTTTGCCTATAGAGGCTTTATCATCTACTAATAATATCTGTTTCATTATTGTAATTTATAATATTCTATACCTGTTATTTGTTATATGATTATTCTATCTATAAACATTATTTTCGTTGGGATCGAGATGCCATTTCTCAGTATCGGGCGTGCGGTTCTGAGCCCAATCCAAAAACTTGGGGTATGCGCAATCGTCACCCTTTAGCGTACTGATGTTGATACTTTCTCTCGGATAACGGAAATTGGGCACACAAATAGCCCATGTATTGTTACCTGCTAAGTCAAGATTTTCTTTCTGTACGGTTCCTCCTTTGGTGGCGCCATAATCCCAGAATTCGTAAAGATGCACTTCCATACGTTGTTGCATACTTCTGAACTTATAAGCAATGAAGAAATCCAAATTGTCTTTAGAGATAACCGGAGACTCGTGTTGGTAGGCATTGCTCTGTTCGATCTTTATCTTGTATGTATAGGTGGGAGCTGTAGCGATACCCGTATTGACCATGGTACCGGGAGCAACGCCAAATACGCCATGTACATTTCCGAAGAGAGGAATCACCATGTCATCTTCAAAGCTGATATTGTCTAACATAGAACCGGATAGGGTGTTTTGGAATCGGTTTACATCTCCTTCGTAACTGATACTTGCAACGGCAGCTCTATCCACATTTATCAATCGCAAACCGGCTCCGATAGTCTTGGTCGCTCCGGCTGCCACGAGTGTGACATCAATGTGTGTGGTCGTTATCTTATTGTCGCGGCCACGGTCATGATTGATGGATACGTCCAAAACTACGTCGTTGAAGTCATAGTCGCCTACCAAGGGGAAGTTGTCTTCGAAGACGTAGGTATAGGGCATTAATTCGGGTTCTTCTCCCGGATCGCCTTCTCCCGGAGTATTGCCTTCACCGGTGCATCTGCCTTCGGGGATATATTTAGGAGCCTCTCCGGGTTTGCATGCAACTGCGTTACCATTTCCTTTTTTCCCGTTTCCTCCTGCAGTGCCGTTCAGGCAGCAGTACTCAAAATTCCATGTAGCGTCTCGACCTCCGCCTTCATATTCGCAGTACACATTATTGATCACATAACCTTGGGTTACTTCGCTTTGCCAGTTTCCTGTCCAGTTAGCCTGTTGTATATTATAAAGTTTCAGCAATGCATAACTGTTCGGGGCGGTTGGACCGGTGATGCTGCAATTATTGAACCATGAGTTATTCTCTACTTTGATCATAGAGTTATCGTTCAGGTTGATATAGTCTGAAGCGTGCAGGTGTTCACATTTGATGAATGCTCCTTGCCCCAATGTGATGCCATAGGAAGTCAGGTCACCGTCAACTGCGATTTTGCAACTGTTTTCCAGCAAGGGTCCCCTGTCATTTTTTTCGTCTCCTATCTGGTCGGCTTCCAGATCCCCATGGTTGACAAAGAGACTTCCGGTAGAGGGACCATATAACTTTTTAACGTCGATTTCACCATAATTGAAGAAGGTACCGCCATTATTATTGATACCGTCAATGTTGATGTCTCCGGCATTGTAGTTGGTTCCGCCATTGGAGAACTCTATCCATCCGTTGCCGGATATTTTTCCACGGGTATCCTCCGCCTCGTCATTTTCGTGTTCTTGATAAGCGGTACCCAGAACTGTGAGTGAGGCGGTATTTGTAAATTTAAGAGCCGGGGTATTTTCGCTACCGGATTTTAATTTGATTTCACCTTTGGAGGCTACTATAATTTCAAGTCCCTGGTTGATGGTCTGGGAGGAGGGAATTTCCCATTTGGCCTCCGGCGCAATAATGAGTTTGAGAGTACTGGCTGCGGGAGTAGGGGTACCTCCATGGTTGATACTGCCTTCATAGGTGGATGTTATTTTAAAAATGTTTTTATTGGCTATGTCGGTGTCCATATCTTGGCCGGTATATTCGACTGCTTTGGAAAGCATTGTCTCTATTTCTTTATCGGTGTATGGACGGGACATTGCGGATATGCTGAAATTGCCTTCACTCCTGGTGGATGGGGAAAAGGAACGTGTCAGCGTCTGGCTACCGAACGATGTGGCCAGACGGTTGTTGGTTATGGCTACGGGTTTGAATATCCTTCGACCGGCCTCGTCGGTACGCGATACATAAAGCGTGGAAAGCACAGTCGGACAATCAATTGCGGTATGGAAAGAAAATTCCTGATTGGCAGTTCCTCTTGCCAGTAAATGAGGTATGGTATCGGTAGAATAGGGGTTGTGATCGAAGATTTCTACGGTATAATCCACTCCATAATCTTCGTAGACAGAGATGTCTATCGTAACCTGCCTGGTCATTTTCCAGTCCATATCGGGATCGATGTCTTTTACCGGGAATTTATCTTCGTAAGTTGCTTTTACTTTTTCGGGATCGAATGCGTTTTTTTCACAGCCACCCAACAAGGCGCATGATAGAATCAGCGCAGTTGGCAGAATATGATTTATTTTGAACTTCCTTCCCATGACCTGTTTGTTTGTTTGTTTGTTTGGATAATAACAAAAATACGGACTATTAAGATAATAACAGCTTTTATAAGCTTTAAAAAGACAAACCGTTAGTATCTTTTAACTATATGATGGGGCATTTGAAATGATACCCTCCCATATTACTGAAAAAGCCGATGAATAAAGGTACTCATCGGCTTTTTATTTAGGGAGGCATTGAGCTATTTTTTGAATACCTGACCATTGTGATTATTGTACCAATCTTTATTTTCTTTGCCGCCACTGGTCACCCAACTGACGAAATTGGTGTATACATCTTTAACGTTTTTGTATTCTAAAGGCCATGCGAAATCTGTTGGAATAACCACACCCCATGCTAAGTTTTCAGAGCTTAGGTAATAGCGCTTTTCTTCTGCGGAAGACTTGTCATTTCCTTGTCCGAACAACTTGGTATTGCCCAAATCGGTAGGTGCATGACCTGCCACGTGCACTTCTGTACGTTTGGTCTTAGCGTCCGCTGCTCTTGATATAACAAATAAGTCAAGCAGATTGATATTGAGATCCTTAGGCTTTACAGCACCTTTCTTGAATTCTATGGATATTTCAAATTTAACGCCATTCTTATTGTTGCTATTGTTTGCAAGGGTATTGACATAACTTCTGTCGTTTTCAGAATTGCCTATAAAGCGATGTGCGTCATTGCAAATGATAACTACGGGATTGCTTTGATTGGATTCAAAGTTTATCGGAGTGGCATTGCTTGTTACGCCTTCTACAATGCCTTTCAGTTCTACAACATTGGAAGCTGTAAATCCCAGGAATTGAATACCGACACCGAGTTTCTTACTTGCGCCTACAGCTTGTAGGGTTCCATTGAGTGTGTATACTCCTACAGAGCCGTCTTCATGCTGGGCAAAAGTTACTTTGTCTATAGTGGTTACGATGTCGTTCAAATCAAAGTCACCGTAAGTAGGCCAATTGTCTTCGAATGCAAAAGTATAGTTGGTTGCATCTTCAACGATGATCGGAAATTCCGGATCGCTTGGGTCACCGCCTTCATTGCCACCATTGATAATACCGCTACAAGATTCGATGGAATGTTTGGATTCATCATAGCCGGTCGTGGCGCATGTGACATCAAGTTGCCATGAGGGATAATTTTCTGCATATTTCCCTTCAAATACCAGATTACCGCTGATGCTGGTTTTGCCACGGCTATTTAATGTGAATTGGCGGGCTTTTATCATGGATATGTCACCTTGTTCGCCTACAATGCTGTTGGGGGAGTTGCCTAGGGTGAAATTGTCGGTTTTAATGATCGAACTGTTTTTCATCTTGACATTAACCTTTTGATTGCAGGTGATGTTCGGAACAGGAAGCCATTCGTTCGTTGTTTTACTCCAGTCACTTGTAATAGAACCATTGTCCAAAATCAAATTCACGAAAGTAAATTCATTTCTGATGATAAATGCGCAACTATTATATATCTCACCTACTGCTGTATTATAGAAATCAGTAAGTTGGATAAGGCCATCATTATAAACTGAAGCGCCATTATTCCATGTCGTTCCTGCCAAAGTGGCTTGATAATGATTGATGAAACTTGCCGTACCTGTATTGTTGTTGGTTGCAAGTGTTCCGTTGAATTTGACATCACCATAGTTGAATATCTGACTACCGTTGATCAGGATATCTTCGCAATCTTCTATGTATGATTTGTTTAGGATGGTGGTGTTTACAAACTCTAGTTTATTTGCGCTCAATACACCGTAGTTAAATACTTGAGCATTATTGAAGCGAGCGGTTTCAGTAACTTTGATATTTCCGTTTTCGCCAATATATATTTCCGGTGCTCCTCCTTCATTTACTAAAACGTTTGTTGCATCAATGGAACCATAAACTTTAGTTGAACATCCTAAATTGAAGGTGCCACCTTTTGATTCAATGCTTCCTCCGCTCTGAATAGTAAGGGTGTTTTGGGGTTCGATTGTGAAATCGCTTGTACCAATTATTTTACCGCCATTCATGATATAAATATCAAGCCTGGAGGTTAGTTTTTTACCAGAGGCGGATAAATCCCATACTCCCTGAACGAATACGGTTGCTCTGCCGTTATCTCCGTAAACTCTTAAAATATCTTTAAAAGGAGCGTCTTCTGTATATTCCGTTCCGATAATGAATTTAGCTCCGGCGTTTAATGCTCCCGGATTATACTGGACATAGCCGTCTGAAACAGCGGGTACTTCAGGTATTATCTTTGTTTCATCATAAAGAGGCTTGAGGTCTTCGCTGTCCTTATGAGCCGGTTCCACAAAACCTGCTCGTTTAGCAGCTTCGAATGCTGAACCTGTATTTCCTGTGGCTTTTGTATCAACTCCGGTATAGTACAACTTGCAATCCATTGAACCGCCATTTTCCGGAACTGCACGTGCGTAAACTTCTTTTCGTTGCTTCGGGTCTGTCTGACGAATGTATAGTTTTTCAATGGTTGTAGGTACATTGATTTCTGCAATGTAACTTGCATTCTTGTTTGCTACACCTGCTGCAATAGGAGTTGCGTCTTCATCATGCAATGGATTGGTGGCAAATACTTCAATCAAGTACTTATACTGACCATTGAAATCATCTTTTACCTCAACATTGAGCTTTACGGGGCTAATCATGGTCCAGCCAAAGCCATCCGGGGCTGCAAAGCCTTCCCCAAAAGGATTTTCTGCTGGTGGTGTCTGCGGTTCCTTACTGGGATCGTACACATCATCCGCACAACTGGCTAAGAACATGGTACTTACCACGGCAGCCATTACTGATAATCGGTTAATTAGTTTCATACTTGATAGAGTAATATGTATTGGATTATTGTCTATTTTCCATTATTAACTGTCGAAAATGTACATTTCTTGCATATTCTCGCCACAAAGGTAATGATAAATTTGATATAATAACACAAAAGTTGATTTTTTGTTTCAGTATAATGCTTTATTTGCTAAAAATGAGTATGATATACGCAAATTGGGAACTTGTAAAATCTGTCCAGCGGTTTTCTCGGATATGCAAAACGAAACGGGATTATAGCCAACAGAAGATTTTTGTTGCTATACCCCGTTGATTTTAGACTAAATATTTTGAAAATTTACTATTTCGTGATTTCTCCCGCAAGATCGGAATTCATGCGGTAGCGGATTTCGGCTTGGTTAAGTCCATGTCCGAGGAGGAACATGAGTTTGGTTACTGCACATTCGGGTGTGCTGTCATAACCGCTGACGACGCCTGCCTGAAGAAGATGCAGCCCGGTTTCGTAGCGTTCCATTTCGACTGCTCCGCGCTGGCACTGGGTGATGTTTACAATAATGATGCCACGTTCGGTAGCTTCTTTCAGCTGGCGGATAAACCATTCTTTTTGAGGAGCATTGCCGGAACCGAAGGTTTTGAGCACAACGGCTTTCAGGCCGGGGACGTGGAGGACTGAATTGATGATGCTCTCCTGAATGCCGGGGAAAAGGGTGAGCATGACGACATTGGTGTCGAACAGATAGTGGGGTTTCATAGGACGCGCAGGGTCGGGACGGCGAATGATGTGGGCATCATATTTGATGTGGATGCCTGCATGTGCCAGCGAGGGATAATTGAAAGAGCGGAATGCGTTGAAGTTTTCGGCATTTATCTTGGTGGTGCGGTTTCCGCGCATTAGCTCGTTCTCGAAAAAGATACATACTTCGGGAACTACGGGAGCGCCGTCCGGATTCTTGGCGGCAGCGATTTCGATGGAGGTGATAAGGTTTTCTTTTCCGTCGGTACGCAGGGTGCCGATGGGGAGTTGTGAGCCTGTGAGAATGACGGGTTTGGCAAGATTCTCAAGCATGAAGCTAAGGGCGGAGGCTGTGTAGGCCATGGTGTCGGTTCCGTGAAGGATGACGAAGCCGTCGAAGTAGTCGTAGTTGTAATTGATTATCTTTACGATTTTCGCCCAGAGGGAGGGCTCCATGTCGGAGGAATCAATAGGGGGATCGAATTGGTAGGAGGAGATGCGGTAGTTGAAACGTTTCAGTTCGGGGACATGCTTGAGGAGGTGGTCGAAATTAAAGTTTTCGAGTGCGCCGGTCTCAGGATTTTCTATCATACCAATGGTGCCACCGGTATAAATCAGCAATACGGATGGATAGTCGTTTTTCATAAACATAACCGGAGTTTGATTGTTTTGGGCGCAAAGATAGTGAAAAAATGATATTTGCGCGAATTAGGGTTGGCTACTTCATCTCATTTATCATTCTTATTATGATTTCGTATAGTTGAGGGAGGTCTTCTTTACAGATTCTAAAAATTTCATCAGCATCTACATCAAAATAATGATGTACGATAATGTCGCGAATACCCATTACGTTTTTCCAGGGTATTTCAGGATATTTCACTAATAATTCTTTATTGGTAATTTTATCGAGATTTTTTATGCTTTCTCCTATTGCTGTAAGTTTCATGCAGATACTGTCAAGTTTCATCATGCCGGTATCACTTAATAGGAAATCATCTGTAGAGTGTATGTCTGAACACCTTTTCTCTATTTGTTCCAAAGAACTGCGAATTAACTCTAATGTATGAAGAGCAATTAATGTATCAAACATAAATTCCCTCCTTTAATATTTTTTCGCGTAAAAGGGTGTCCATTTTGTCACGCAAACGTACTATATCAACTGGACAACCTAATAGTTCTTCTAATTCTTGCTTAATTCCGGATAGAGCAAAAAAACCGCGTAGTTGTCCTTCAACATATATGTCGACATCGCTTGTTTCTGTTTGTTCGTTTCGGGCAACAGAGCCAAATATGCCCATACGGGAAATACCGTATTTATCAGCATTTCTCTGCATGTAGTCACGTAGTAATGAAATGTATTCAGTAACTGTTTTCATTGGATCTTTGCTTTAATGTATACAAATATAGGGATTTAAATTGAAACTATATATAAGTCCGTATAAAAGTTTGCCAAAGGAAGAAAGGGATGAAGTATAAGGTATGCGACTAAGATGCACTATTACCTGTTTGAATTCGTTGCAGGCGTTTTTATACCTTATACTAAATCCCTTTCTTCCTCCCTATCTCAACCCTTCTTTCAGTTGTGTAATTGCCTTTTCCGCATCTCCTTCGTATTCATTCAGCAGGGTGACGAAGCGGCTGCCGATGATGGCGCCGGAGGAGTTGGCGCAAGCGGCGTCGAAAGTCTGTTTGTTGCTGATGCCGAAGCCGACCATGCGGGGATTGCGCAGATGCATATCTTGTATTTTCTTGAAGTAGGCTTGCTTCTGGGCATCAAAATCCTTTTGGGCACCGGTAGTGGCGGCACTGGATACCATATAGATGAAGCCATCGGTGTGCTCGTCGATTTCGCGGACACGGGTTTCGCTGGTCTCGGGGGTGATGAGCATGATGACGCGGATGTCGTAGCGGTCGGCGATGGGTTTATAAGTTTCTTCGTAATCCTTGAAAGGGAGATCGGGGATGATGACACCATCGATGCCACATTCCACGCATTTCCGGCAGAAGGATTCGAAGCCGAACTGCATGATGGGGTTAAGATAGCCCATGAAGACAAGGGGGATGTGTACGTCATTGCGGATATCGCGCAGCTGCTCGAAAAGCAGGCGCAGGGACATACCGTTGCGGAGAGCCTGGGTAGCGGCATTTTGAATGACAATGCCGTCAGCCATCGGGTCGCTGAAGGGAATGCCGATTTCAATCATGTGGACGTCGTTGCGTTCGAGGGTACGGATGACGTTAGCGGTGCCTTCCAAAGTGGGACAACCGGCACAGAAGTAGATGGACAGCAGGTTCTTGGGACTGTCCTGGAAAAGCTTATTTATACGATTCATGTTGACGATTTATAATTTATAATTTGTTGCAGGGGCTTTGCCCAGCTCTTTCAGAAAACGTTCTATCCGTTCCACATCCTTGATGCCCGGGGAGGTCTCGAAACGGCTGTTGATGTCGATGCCGGCGAGGCGGGGGTGGTGAAACTCTTTCAGCGCCTTGACGCTGTAAGGGTTGATGCCACCGCTGAGCAGGAAAGGGGTGGAACCGGTGTAGCGTTGCAGAATGTTCCAGTCGAACTGCTGTCCGGAACCACCATAACGGGCGGTGCGGGTATCGAACAGGTAATAGTCGCAAAAGCCTTCGTAGTCGGAAACGGCGAGAAGGTCTTTGGGAAGGGCTATCGAGAACGCCTTGATAATCCGGAAACCGTTGGAGTGGAGGGTACGGCAGTATTCGGGCGATTCGTCACCGTGCAACTGGATGTAGTCCAGGCCGAAACGGTCGGCATACATCAGGATATTCTCTTTGGTCTCGTTGACGAATACGCCGACACGCTTGGCAAGGGTAGGCAGATATCTGGGAATCTGGTACAGATATCTGGGAGACTTGGGGTAGAAGATGAAACCAATCATGTCTACGCCTAATACATCTACATTGCGGATATTGTCAGCTTCGGTCATTCCGCATACTTTGATAATTGTATTCATGGGGCTGTGTACACTTAGAATTCACGAATATATGAAATTATGTGTAAATTTCCAAACTTATATTTCGCGAATGAGTTCTTTTAAGGTATTTCCGGGGTTTTCGGTACGCATGAAAGTTTCTCCCATAAGGAAACCTCGGAAGCCGGCAGAACGCAATTTCCGGATGGTTTCGGGACTGGAAATTCCACTTTCGGAAACGAGTAGCGGAGGTGTCTCGAAATCAATTTCCGCAATGGTCTGCTTCAGCTCTTCTGCAATGCGGAAGGAATTCTCTACGTCGGTGACGAAGCTGCCGAGGTGCCGGTTGTTGACACCGACCATATCCGTCTCCTTATATATATAGGAGAGTTCGGAAGGAGCGTGTACTTCGAGTAGGACTTCAAGGCCCAATTCGTGTGCCTGGAAGGTTAGCGCACGACATTCGTCGGGTGTGAGGCAGGCAGCGATGAGGAGCACTGCGTCGGCACCTACGATGCGGGCTTGCAGAAGCTGGTATTCGTCGATGATGAAGTCCTTGCGCAGGATGGGGATGTTGACGAGGGGGCGCACGGTGCGGATGTCACGTAGAGTACCGCCAAAGAATTTCTCGTCCGTTAGGATGGAAAGGGCGGAGGCACCGGCGGTTTCGTAAGCCGGAGGAATGAGGCCGGCCTGCGCGGTTTCTTTAATCCAGCCTTTGGAAGGAGAACGGCGTTTGAACTCGGCGATGATGCCGGAGGCGGAGGAGGCAAGGGATTGCTTCATACTGCGGTGCCGGAGGGTGCCTCCGATTAGGGCGGCGGCATCTTCTTGAAGTACAGCGGCAGCCTGCTCCTGCAATTGGCTGAGAGAGACGGCCTGTTTCTGCTGTGCTATTTCAATTCGCTTGTGGGCGATGATTTCAGATAAAATATCTTTCATAAATTGGAATTTATGGGTTCTTACTGATTGATTTCTATAAACTTCTTCAACGCCTTCAGCGCCCGTCCACTCTCCAGCGATTGGCGAGCGATAGCAATGCACTCTTCGATTTCCTTTTCTGGTTCCATTACCTGGATGCCGAAGGCGGCGTTGACAATGACACATTGCGTTTGGGCACGTGTGGCACGGTTGTTAAGGATATTATCAAAGATGCGGGCGGCGTCTTCCTTACACGCCCCACCGAAAAGTTCTTCGGGCTGTGCGGCATTGAAACCGAGAGCTTGCGGACGGTAGATGCGCTCGTAATTGCGTGTCATAACCTTGAATTCATCCGTGAGGGAGATTTCATCGTAACTGTCGAGGCTGTTGACTACTGCGAAGTCGATGCCGAGTTTGTAGAAGACGTTGGTGTAAAGACGCATCTGGGCGAGGTCGGCAACCCCCAACAGCTGATAGGCGGGTTTACAGGGATTGACGAGCGGACCGAGAAGATTGAACAGGGTGCGCACTCCCAGAGCCTTGCGTACAGGGCCGACAAACTTCATTGCCGGGTTGAAAAGTTGGGCATGAAGGTAGGCGATGTTGCACTCGTCCATACTGCGTTTCAGTTTGTCGGGGTCGTTGGTGAAACGGACGCCGTGTTGCTCGATGACGTTGCTCGCCCCACTGACGGAGGTGGCGCCGTAGTTGCCATGTTTGGCAACTTTGTAACCGGCTCCGGCTACGACAAAACAGGCGCAGGTGGAGATATTGAAAGTATTTTTCCCATCGCCGCCTGTACCAACGATGTCAATGGGACGGTAAGGCGCGAAGTCGATGGGAACACGAGTCTCCATAAGGGCTTCGCGGAAGCCGGTTAGTTCATCTACGGTGATGCTACGCATTTGAAACACAGTTAGTAATGCTGCTATCTGAGCCTCGGAATACTTCTCCCGGGTAATATTGAGGAGGATTTGCTTGGTTTCCTCTGAAGTGAGCTCTTCGTGATTGAAGAGCCGGGTTAATATATCTTTCATAACTTCAATTTTTATTATTTGGAAATCCAGTTTTTCAAGATCGTTTTTCCGTCGGGAGTCAGTACCGATTCCGGATGGAACTGGATGCCGTGAATATCGAACGTCCGGTGTTTCAGTGCCATGATCTGGCCTTCCGGACTGATGGCGGTGATGGCAAGTTCTTCGGGAAAATTCCCGGTATCGACTACCCAGGAGTGGTAACGGCCGACAGGAATTTCAGCGGGAAGGCCGGAAAAAAGGTAATCGGGCTCTATAGGTATTGCTGGCGCTGCGGGAGCGGGCGAATGATTATTAGCCCCTGCGGGAGACACATATACCTTTGTTTGTACGCCATGGAAT
This sequence comes from Bacteroides stercorirosoris, assembly GCF_900142015.1. Lineage (GTDB taxonomy): Bacteria > Bacteroidota > Bacteroidia > Bacteroidales > Bacteroidaceae > Bacteroides > Bacteroides stercorirosoris. The sequence goes on along the minus strand of NZ_FQZN01000014.1, from coordinate 118,985 downwards.
ACTTCACTCAGGTTGGTCAGCTTGCCGCCGAAAACCTGGCCGATGGCTTGTTCGCCGAGGCAGACACCGAGTATGGGCTTGCGTCCGGCATAGGTGCGGATGACATCGAGAAGCAATCCTGCCTCTTCGGGAATACCCGGACCGGGGGAAAGGATGATTTTATCGTATGCTTCAAGGTCTTCGAGGGCGAAGCAGTCGTTGCGCAGAACATCTACTTCTGCACCGAGTTCTTTCACCAGATGGGCAAGATTGTAGGTGAAAGAGTCGTAGTTATCTATGATTACGATCATGGGATTTATGATTTATAATTTATGGTTCTCACATTTTCTCTGCCATTACAATCGCCTTTTTCAGCGCTCCCAGTTTATTGTTGACTTCCTGCAGCTCGTATTCTTCGTTGCTCTTGGCTACGATGCCGCCGCCTGCCTGGAACCAAAGCACTCCGTTGCGGCTGACGAAAGTACGGATGGTGATGGCTTGATTCAGAGAACCGTTCAGACCGATGAAGCCGATGCAACCGCCGTAGGCGCCACGGTTGTGTGGTTCCAGTTCGCTGATGAGCTGCATGGCACGAACTTTTGGGGCGCCGCTCAGAGTGCCGGCGGGGAAGGTGTCGATAAAAGCTTTGATGGGTTTGGCATCATCGTTCAGTGTACCGCTGACACGGCTGACGAGGTGGATAACGTGGCTGTAATACTGCATCTCCTTGTAGAAATCCACTTTTACATCGTGGCAGTTGCGCGAAAGGTCGTTTCGGGCGAGGTCGACGAGCATGACGTGTTCAGCGTTTTCTTTGGGATCATCGTGCAGATATTGGGCATTCCTGGCATCCTGCTCTGGGTCTCCGGTACGCTTGGTGGTGCCGGCAATGGGGTCGATGTAGGCATGACGGCCTTCGATGCGGCAGTGAGTTTCGGGGGACGAACCGAAGATGCGGAAACCGCCGAAGTCGAAGTAAAACAGGTAAGGCGAGGGGTTGATGCTGCGCAGGGCACGATAGAGTTTGAAGTCGTCGCCTACGAAGCGTTGTTCGAAGCGGCGGGAGAGGACAATCTGGAAAACGTCTCCACGCAGACAGTGGGAAATGCCCTGACGGATATTTGCCTTGTGCTGTTCGTCGGTCAGTGAGGAGGTGGTTTCGCCGACGGCACGGAAGTCGTAGGCGGTATAGTTGCGGTTGTGGATGGCTTTTTGTACGGTGTCCAGTTCGCTCTCTTCACCGGGGGCAAGCATTTCGAGAAGCACCATTTCGTTTTTGAAATCGTTGAAGACGATAAGGTACTGATAGAGGATGTAGAGCATATCCGGTGCATCATTGGTGGTTTCGCGGCTGTCCTTCACAGGGATGTCTTCGAAATAGCGCACGGCATTGAAAGAGGTGTAGCCATAAAGACCGCAATAATTGGCGTATTCACCTTCGACGTGGAAGCGGCTGAGGAAATCTTCTAAAGCATTCTCTACGCGGTATTCGTGTGTGACGGGATGTTCTTCGCGAGTGCCGTCGGGCAGACGGAAGATGGCCGTCCCGTGGTCGATGCTGACGCTTGCCAGCGGACAAAGGCCGATGAAGGAACGGTTGTTTTCACTGCCGTGATAGTCCGAACTCTCCATGAGGGCGCTTTGAGGGAACACGTCACGGACTTTAAGATAGGTACTTACGGGAGTGTGAAGATCCCCGAGAATGGTACGGCTGTGGGTTTGGTAGTTGTATGTATTCATAACGCTTTAATTATTAATTAATTCCAGATACGTCTCTATGTCCTTGTCTCCGCGTCCGGAAACGGTCAGGACAACGACGTCTTTGGGCTTGAAGGTTAGTTTTTCGAGGGCACCGAGGGCATGGGCGCTTTCCAGGGCGGGAATGATACCTTCCAGTTTCGTGAGCTCATAGGCTGCACGGATAGCTTCATCGTCATTCACGGCAAGCACGATGGCACGTTTTTGTACGGCGAGGTTGGCGTGCATGGGACCGATGCCTGGATAGTCCAGTCCGGCGGAGATGGAATAAGGTTCTTCAATCTGGCCGTCTTCGTTCTGGATGACGTAGGTGCGGGCGCCGTGGATGATACCCATTTTGCCGAGGGCGATGGTGGCTGCGGTCATTCCGGTGTCTATTCCTTTTCCTCCGGCTTCGGCAAGGACGATTTGTACGCGGGAGTCGTCGATGTAATGGTAAATGGTTCCGGCAGCGTTGCTTCCACCGCCTACACAGGCAATGAGATAGTCGGGACAGTCACGGCCTTCTTTCTCCATGAGTTGCTTTTTGATTTCTTCGCTGATGACGGATTGCAGGCGGGCTACCATATCGGGATAAGGGTGCGGGCCGACTGTGGAACCTATAATGTAGTAGGTATCAGCGGGATGACAACACCAGTCGCGGATGGCTTCGTTGGTAGCATCTTTCAGTGTCATATTGCCGGAGGTGACAGGGATAACGGTTGCACCGAGCATTTTCATCTTTTCTACGTTGATGTGCTGGCGTTCTACGTCCGTCTTGCCCATGTAGACGATGCACTCCATATTCATCAGGGCGCAGACGGTGGCGGTGGCTACACCGTGTTGTCCGGCACCGGTTTCGGCGATGATGCGGTGTTTGCCCATGCGGCGTGCCAGGAGGATTTGGCCGATGGTGTTGTTGATTTTGTGGGCGCCTGTGTGGTTCAGGTCTTCACGTTTGAGGTAGAGTTTGCAGCCGTACTTCTCGGAGAGGCGGCGGGCGTAATAGAGTGGGGAGGGGCGGCCTACGTAGTCACGCAGCAGTTGGTCGAACTCTTGCTTGAAATCTTCGCTTTGCAGTACTTTGAGGTAGGTGTTCTGCAGCTCTTCTACACACTTGTGGAGTATTTCGGGAACATATGCTCCGCCGAATTCTCCGTAATAACCATCTTGATTTACTAAAAAACTCATAATCCTATTTTTTATTTAATTGTTTACGATTTACTGTTTATCTCAAAACCGGATAAAAGAAAAGAGCCCTGTCGCAGGTTGCGACAGGGCTCTTTCTTATTCTATATTATGTTCACATATATACATACGAGCGCTGCTCCCTTACGACTGTCGGAGTTGTAACGGGCGCCACCACCAATATGTATTTACGAGCATTGTTTTCATTGTCTTTTTGTTTTAACTGGGGGCAAATGTAATCACTTTGTTTTAAATACCAAAGAATTTCTTGCTTTTTTTCTTTCTAAGAACAATTTTCTTATAAACTTGTTCTATAAGGGTATTAAAAACAACCATTACTCATATAAAAAAGAAAGGATGAACTATGAAACGGAAACATTTAGTCGCCATTGGCGTATCGATTGCTATTCTCTTGTTGCTTTACTGGCTATTGGTGGCCGAAGATATGAACGCCTGGCTGAACGTTAATTGATTTTTCGTGACTTTCTTGTGGAGTTGTGCGGATAAAAATGTATCTTCGCAAAAAATCATAAGCTCATGAAAGGAATAAGTAACTCATTTTTACGCACGATATGTGCGCTGGTAATCGGTCTGGTATTGGTGATGTTTCCCAATGAAGCGGGCGATTACTTTGTTATAACGATTGGTGTCGTATTCTTGATACCGTCGCTCTTAAGTATTATCGGATATTTCGCCATGAGTGCGGAGGAAAGGCGCCGTTTGCCTATTGAGGGGATCGGTAGCTTGTTGTTCGGTCTTTGGCTGGTGATTATGCCCGGTTTCTTTGCTGATTTGCTGACGTTTGTATTAGGATTTATCCTGGTGCTGGGAGGTGTACAACAGATTGCGTCGTTGTCGGCAGCCCGCCGTTGGATGCCGGTTCGTGCAGGATTTTATGTCATTCCGGTACTCATTCTGATTGCAGGGCTGGTAGCCTTGTTCAATCCGACAGGGGTGCGCTCGACAGCGTTCATTATTATCGGTGTCACCAGCATAATTTATGCAGTTTCAGAGTTAGTGAACTGGTTTACGTTCACGCGTAAACGTCCGAAGATGCCGACTGCACCGAAGGATAGGGATATTGAGGATGCGGAAATTATAGAAGATAAATGATAGTTTAGCGGCTTTGCCGCTAAAAATTGACAATTAACAATTGACAATTGACAATTACCATTCGGAACGATTGTTTAAGCACAATATAGCGCAGCCTAATTGTTAATTGTTAATTGTCAATTGTCAATTGTCAATTTTTAGCGGGCATCCGCCCGCTAAATTATCATTTATTCCAGCCATTCGTTTATCAGTTTCATCACCTCTTTCTTTTCTTTTTCGGGTAACGTATTGATGCGCGCCAGATGGCTCCCATTGGGCTGGATGAATACGTGAATATTCTTCTTGTTTTTCAGCCAGGTGACGCCTGCTGCTGTCCACGGGTCGTTCTGACCATAGATAAAAATCATTTTCGGGTCGTTTTTCTTTAGGAACTTTGTTATTTTCTTGCTGAGAGTTTTATCGAAATCCATATCTTTCAGTTCTTCGGGGAGCATCAGACGGTGCAGATAACCTTTACTTGACTTGATAGAAAGGTATTCTTTGAAAGGTTCGACGTCATAACCATAGTAACCCAGTTCGCGGGCTGCCTGCACGAAGAAAGAAGCGTTCGGACTGTTGGGAGTGAAGTAGCCGGGTTCGCTGATGGCAAGCAAGTGCTTGAAAATGTCGTCGTCGGAAGCGGTAGTGGCGGGAATGGAAGTGATGGGAGTGCCCCATTGCCACAAGGCGAAGGAATATTCCAATACCGAATAATCGTAGATTTCTTCGATAGGAGCGTTGAAAGAATATTTCTTTTCGGCACAGTACTTCTCGAAACGGGGGAGTAAGGTTGCTTTCCGTTTCAATGCTTCCAATTGGAAATCTTCAATTTTCTTGCGGTTTTCGGCAGTAGATACATTGTGCAGGAAAGGTTCATGACGGCCATCTTCTACTCCATAGCAAAGCGGCGCTACGTAGGGGACGGAAATATCCACATCGTCCGGATAGAAGGTGCGGTAGAGGAGGGTGGTTTGTCCACCCTTACTGATGCCTGTGGCGATCCATTTGCCCGGATAGATGTTCTTGAATGCGGTGGTGATGGCGTGCAGGTCGTCTGCGGAGCTTTCGGCTGTCAGATATTGCCAGTCTTTGGGTTCGGGGGTGGATTCCAGAAAATAACGGTATTCCACGAATATCATGTTGGCATTGAGAAGCTTTGACAGCTCTTCGCGATATTTGGGGCGGAGGGCATAAGCGGCGCCATAACCTTCGGTGACGATGACTGTGGGACGGTCGAAACCAATATGGGCGACAATGACGCGCTGACGGAAACTGCCTTTCTCCGGATGGCGGTGATCCAACGGTTGGGTAAAATAGGTGACGTACTTCTCTGCGAATTCAGAGGTTTCTAACGGACGGACTTCCTTGATGGCGGAAATTTTGTTTAATTTTTGCTTCAGGGCAGTTTGTGCGGATAAAGATGCCGGAACTGCCAGCAATACAAGGAGTAAAAGCGTCGCGTAGCGAATGTATATGTTCTTCATCATAATAGGATTTTAAATTCGGGGTAAAGATACTACTTTTTGCGAAAAGGAGAGACGTTTGGGATAAATGATAATTTAGTCATAAAAAAGAGAGAGAACTACCTCACGGCACCTCTCCCCCTGCAAACTTAAAACAACCAACAAAAGAAATAGAAAGATTTATGATTTCAGATTTATAGGCTGTGCTATTATGCCGCATGGCATAAATCATAAATTGTAAATCATAAATCTCAAAATCATCTTATAAACAAGAGTTCTCTGTATTTGGGCAACGTCCACATCTGGTTGTCAACAATCAGTTCCAGCTTGTCGATGTGGTAACGGATCTCTTCCATGGCCGGCACGATGGTGTCGTGGTAGGCGATGGCTTTCTCACGTTCACTTTCAATCTTGTTGGCAACCTTACGGGCTTCGATCATGGCATCTACATGCTCCTTGATGAAAGCGGTGCGGTCGGCAATCTCTTCGATGAGTTCCAGGTTCTTGGCAGATAGTTTTGCAGCTTTATCGCCGGGGAACAAGTCCTTCATCTTGTAAACGTTGTCTATGAGATCCGTCTGATATTGTGTTGCCACGGGGATGATGTGGTTCATGGCCAGATCACCCAATACACGGGCCTCAATTTGGATTTTCTTAGTGTAAGTTTCCCATTTCACTTCGTTACGGGCTTCCAGCTCTTTGCGGTTCAGGACACCGGTAGCTTCGAACATCTTGATGCTTTCCGGTTTCAGATAGCTGTCGAAGATAAGGGGTACGCTGGTCTCGCAATCCAGACCGCGCTTCAGGGCTTCGGCTTTCCATTCGTCGCTGTAGCCGTTGCCGTCGAAATGGATGGGCTTACAAATCTTGATGTATTTGCGGATCACTTCGAGGATGGCCGAAATCTTCGGTTCACCCTTTTCGATGAGGGCATCCACATCTTTCTTGAATTCTACCAGTTGCTCTGCCACGGCAGCGTTCAAGGCTATCATGGCGCAGGCGCAGTTGGCTTCGGAACCTACGGCACGGAACTCAAAACGGTTGCCGGTGAAGGCGAACGGGCTGGTACGGTTACGGTCGGTGTTGTCGATGAGCAATTCGGGAATCTGAGGGATGTCCAGCTTCATACCCTGTTTGCCACTGAGACTTACGAGGTCATCCTTGGTGCTCTCTTCGATGTGCTCCAACACCTGCGACAACTGCTTGCCAAGGAAACTGGAGATGATTGCGGGAGGCGCTTCGTTGGCACCCAGACGGTGTGCGTTGGTGGCGCTGGAGATAGCTGCCTTTAGCAATCCGTTGTGCTTATAAACCGCCATCAGGGTATTCACTACGAAGGTGATGAAGCGTAGGTTTTCTTCGGGCAACTTGCCGGGTCCCATCAATCCGATACCGGTGTCCGTGCCCAGTGACCAGTTGTTGTGCTTACCGCTACCGTTGACGCCCTTGAAAGGCTTTTCGTGCAACAGCACGCGGAAGCCGTGGTTGCGAGCTACTTTACGCATCAGTGCCATGATAAGCATGTTGTGGTCTACCGCCAGGTTACATTCTTCGAAGATAGGAGCCAACTCAAACTGGTTGGGAGCTACCTCGTTGTGACGGGTCTTGACGGGAATACCGAGTTTCAATGCTTCAATCTCCAATTCCTTCATAAAAGCGGCCACGCGGGTGGGGATGGCTCCGAAATAGTGGTCTTCGAGCTGCTGGTTCTTGGCACTGTCGTGGCCCATGAGCGTGCGCCCGGTCATCAACAGGTCGGGACGGGCAGCATAAAGTCCTTCGTCAATCAGAAAATATTCCTGTTCCCAACCCAGGTAGGCAACCACTTTTTTCACTTCGGGATTGAAGTAGCGGCATACGTCTACGGCAGCTTTGTCTACAGCACGCAGGGCTTTCAGCAACGGTGCCTTGTAGTCCAGAGACTCGCCGGTGTATGCAATGAAAATGGTAGGGATGCAGAGCGTATCATCGACGATGAAAGCCGGAGAGGAGGGGTCCCATGCGCTGTAACCGCGTGCTTCGAAAGTATTGCGGATGCCACCGTTGGGGAAGCTGGATGCGTCCGGTTCCTGCTGAACGAGGAGCTTCCCTGTGAATTCTTCCATCACACCGCCTTTGCCGTCGTGTTCGATGAAAGCATCGTGCTTCTCGGCCGTACCTTCGGTGAGCGGGTGGAACCAGTGAGTGTAGTGGGTAACGCCCATTTCGAGTGCCCATTTCTTCATACCGGCTGCCACTTCATCAGCAATGCTGCGATCCAGCGGAGCACCATTGTCGATCACGTCAATCAGTTTGGCATATACCTTGCTGGGCAGATACCTGAACATCTTTTCCTTGTTGAACACATACTTGGCATAATATTCCGACGGACGTTCCGCGGGGGCTGCCACTGCAACGGGTTTCTTCTTAAACGCCGTTTCAACTACTCTGAATCTCAATTTTGACATAATACCTCGAGTTGTAATTGTTGGTTTATAAAAATATATTTGTTAGAGTAAAAAAACTCTTGTTTAGTTATAAGCTGATTCGCCATGTTCGTAAATATCGAGTCCTTCTTCTTCCACCCGTTTCGGAACGCGGAGACCGTGCACGATGTCGAGTCCTTTGAAGATGAGATAACCCATACCTGCCGCCCATGCGCCTACCACGAGGGCACCGAATACCTGTGCACCCAGGAAACCTGCACCTGCACCGTAGAAGAGACCTTCGCTGGTGGAGAAAAGCCCCGTGAGTATGGTTCCGAGGAAACCGCAGACACCATGTACGGAAGAGGCACCTACAGGGTCGTCAATCTTAAGTACTTGGTCGATGAATTCCACCGAGAAGATCATTACGATGCCGCAGATGGTACCGATGATGACTGCACCCAGTGGGGAAACCGCATCACAACCTGCCGTGATGCCTACCAAACCTGCCAAGATACCGTTCAGGGTGAGTGACAAGGACGGTTTGCTGAACTTCAACCAACTGACTACCAGTGCAAAGAAACCGCCTGCACAGGCTGCAAGGTTTGTGGTAAGGAATACGTGTGAGATAGCTTCCTGATCGGCCGTAGAGGCTGCTGCCAACTGTGAACCGGGGTTGAAACCGAACCAGCCGAACCATAGGATGAATACGCCCAGAGCTGCCATCGTAAGGTTGTGTCCCGGGATGGCTCTCGATTTGCCGTCTTTGCCATACTTGCCGATACGCGGGCCGAGGATAGCCGCACCTACCAGTGCAATCCAGCCACCGACGGAGTGAACCACCGTAGACCCTGCGAAATCGTGGAACGTAGTGCCGAACAGATTCATCATGAACGAACCTTCTTCACCGTTCATCAGCCATCCGCCGCCCCAGGTCCAATGACCGGATACAGGGTAAATCAGTACGCTGATAAAGATGGTGTAAACCAGATACATGGAAAACTTGGTGCGCTCCGCCATAGCTCCTGATACGATGGTAGCCGCTGTGGCGCAGAATACGGTCTGGAAAACCAGGAAACCTTCTGTGGGTAGTCCGCCGCCGTCATAGAACGAGAGGTCGAAGAAGTGGGGCATTCCCACGAAACCGCCTACGCCGAACATCAGTCCGAAGCCGATGAACCAGTAGAGAAGGGAGCCGAACATGAAGTCCACGAAGTTCTTCATCAAGATGTTGGCGGTGTTCTTCACCCGTGTGAAACCGGCTTCCACCAGTGCGAAGCCCGGTTGCATGAAGAATACCAGCATGGCGGCGAGAAGCATCCATACAGTGTTAAGTCCGTTTATCAGTTCTCCTAAAGTGTCGGGAGCAGCTTCTTCTGTGGCTGTCTGCTCTGTGACGGCTATTACTGTGGTTGATAGGTTGTCCGCCGTGGCGGTATTCTGTGCGAAAGTTTCTGTTGCCATGCAGATTGCCATAAGGACAGCACCGGCTATCCACAGCTTGGCAATGCTGCGTTTTCTATATTTATCCATAAGTTTTTTGCTTTTTGTTGTACTTGTATTCTTTGTCTTTCTATAGTGAGCTTCTCCCTTACAAGGGCGTGAGCTTCTCCCTTATAAGGTAGTGCATCGCTCACTTTTTTGTTGTGGTTTGTAGCTGCCTATCTTTCTTGTTCGGCATTATAGAGTGCGATGTCGCCCCTTTCGGCAGTGCGGATGCGGATGGCGTCTTCAATGGGAATGACGAAGATACGTCCATCGCCGATTTCTCCGGTTTGTGCGGACTTGATGATGGCTTGCACGGTCTTTTCCGCATTCTTGTCTCGTACCACGATGGAGACCAGGATACGTTCAATGGAACTGGTGTCGTACATTACACCGCGGTAGATGCGGGCCTGGCGTGATTTTCCTATACCTCTTACGTCGTAGTAGGAGAACCATTCGATGTCCGCTTCGAGCAATGCGTCCTTTACATCCTCGAATTTGGTCTTACGGATAATTGCTTCAATCTTTTTCATACCTTACTATATTTACGATTAGACAATTTACGATTTACGATTTGCCATTCGGCGCATCTGTAAATACCTAATACCTGTTTATTCTTCTTTAAAAACTAACTCCCACTGCGAAGTAAGCTCCCTGTGTATGGGGATTGAACGTCAACTGCGCGAAAGTGGGCAGTGAGAAGGAGTCACTGAATTTGATCTCTTTTTCAGCTTTCAGTGTGAGGTTGGTGACGTTGAATTTGTCGGCATATGCACCTTCCCACGGGGTGAAACCTACTTCTGCCGACCAATCCAGACCACCCAGTTTGAAAGGGGCGCTGATGCCTACATAAGTGGAATAGGCTCTGTCACCATTTTCTTTCGTGTAGTCGTCACCGGCAAAATAAGTGTTCCAGCTTAGTGCCAAAGGGCCGAAGTCGTATCCCAGAGTCGCTTCAAAGATATGTGCCGTGCTGTGTGCACCATACTTGAAGTAATCTCCCGTATATCCACCGTCTTCTTTGTGATAGGAGAACCAGTAATCGGTGACTGCCACGCTGAAACCGCCTGTGCTGTAGCCCAGTGTAAGGTCAATTTCCCTGGCATCGTCTTTGTCGATTCCTACCGAACCCCATGCCGTCAGTGACAGGCCTTTATATCCTACCGACATGCTGGGCTGAATGCTCACTCCGCCGCAGTCCGTGCCGCGCCAGATGTAACCACTTACCAGGTCGGCACCGACTGATGCTTCCACTTTGTCCTGTGCCTTTGCCGTGAAGGGCAGGGCTACTGATAATAATGCGATTGCTATTGCCTTCAATTTTACGCTTTTTGTTTCCATATCCTTTTACCTTTTTAAATTTAGAAAAATTGCGGATGATCAGTCCGGTGAAACAGCTGTTATTTAAGTATAATGTTTTCTGTAAGTCGATGCCATCTGTCATGCTGAGCTTGTCGAATCATCTCTTCTCTCTACATCAACCATTTTCTGATTCTCTTCATCGCCTCCGTGCAATCTTCGTGATTGCCGAAAGCAGTCAGCCGGATGTAACCCTCTCCGCTGGGACCGAAACCTACGCCGGGTGTCCCCACCACGTTGGCCTCGTACAACATTTGTTCAAAGAATCGCCACGAACCGACTCCGTTCGGTGTTTTCAGCCAGATGTAAGGGGCATTTACGCCGCCGTACACTTTCAGTCCGGCTGCTTCCAGACCTTCTTTCATCGTCCGGGCGTTGTTCATATAGTAATCGATGTTTTCCTTTATCTGTCGTTTGCCCTCCGGGGTATATATGGCCTCGGCAGCCCGTTGGGTGATGTAGCTGGTGCCGTTGAACTTGGTGCATTGACGGCGGTTCCACAGGCGGTTCAGTGCGATGCGATCACCGGTCAGTGTGGCGGCTGTCAGTTCTTTCGGAACCACGGTATATCCACAACGTACCCCGGTGAATCCGGCTGTTTTTGAGAAGCTGCGGAATTCGATGGCACATTTTTTGGCTCCTTTTATCTCGTAGATGGAGTGGGGCACATCTTTTTCTTGTATGAATGCCTCGTATGCCGCATCAAACAGGATGAGGGTGTCGTTGGCAAGTGCGTAATCCACCCATTTCTTTAACTGAGGTTTCGTCAGTGTGGTTCCCGTCGGGTTGTTAGGGTAACAGAGATAAACGATGTCGATGCGCTTGTCCGGTATCTCGGGGACGAAGTTGTTTTCGGCGGTACAGGGCATGTAGGTCACGTTGCTCCATTTGCCGTCTTCTTCCAGCACTCCGGCACGGCCGCACATCACATTGCTGTCTATGTATACCGGGTAGATGGGGTCGGTCACTCCCACGCTGTTGTCGTGGCGGAGGATATCTCCGATGTTACCCGTATCGCTCTTGGCTCCATCATTGACGAACACTTCCGTAGGGCTGAAATGAATACCTCTCGGGGCGTAATCGTGCTTGATGATGGCCTCAATCAGAAAATCGTATCCCTGTTCGGGGCCGTAGCCGCGGAAAGTCTTCCCGTTTGCCATCTCGTCCACCGCCTTGTGCATCGCCTCGATGCAGGCCGGTGGCAGTGGCCGGGTAACGTCGCCGATACCCAGACGGATGACTTCTTGCTTAGGGTGTGTTATCCTGAAAGTATTCACCTTTTTAGCTATGTCTGAAAATAAATAACTTCCCGGTAATTTCAAAAAATGTTCGTTTACTAATGCCATACTTTCTTGTTGTTTTAAGCGTTAATTATCTCTATCTCCCCATCGAATACCCGGACCGCTCCTCCGGTCATCATTACGTGCCCGTTTTTTTCGTCCCACTCGATGGTGAGTGTGCCTCCATCCATGATGATGTCTGATGATCTTCCGGCTCTTCCTGTGAGGGCGGCGGCTACGGCGGTGGCGCAAGCTCCTGTTCCGCAGGCTTGGGTGACGCCCGAACCTCTTTCCCATACCCGCATCCGGATTTTGCCGTCTTCAAGTATCTGGGCGAACTCTACATTGATTCGTCCGGGGAATGACGGGTAGTTTTCCAGTTTCGGGCCGATACTTTCGAGGTCTATTTCCTTTATATCATCTACGAAGATTACCAGATGCGGATTTCCCATTGAGACGGTGGTCCCGGTGAATTTCCGTCCGTCGGCTTCTACGGTTTGCTCCTGCATACCGGTAGGGATGCCCATGTCCACGGTGACGGTATCTACTTTTCCGTCTTTTATGTGGAGCTTCAGCACTTTGATGCCCGAAAGGGTATCGAGGGTGACTGCTGGCTTTGAGGTCAATCCATATTCATATAGGTATTTGCCGATGCAACGGCTGGCGTTACCACACATTTTGGCTTCGGAACCATCCGCATTGAAGATGCGCATGCTGAAATCAGCCTTGTCCGAACTGCCGATAAGTACCAGACCGTCACTTCCAATTCCTGTGTGCGGGGCGCTCCATATAACCGAAAGCTTTTCAGGACTTTCGATGGGGTATTTCGTGGTGTCTACATAGATGTAGTCGTTACCCGCTCCGTGCATCTTGGTGAATTTAATCATTCTTGTCATTTTGTACTCTGTTGGTGAATTAATGTTTCCTTTTGTTTTAATCACGATGCAAAGATACGACATTTTGATTGTTATTTAATAAAAACAATACCTTATTTCTATTTTAGGAGTCTAATCTTTCAGTCGCTGCAAATATACACTATTCAAGTTTCAATTTAAAAGTTTGCAGGGGGATATTTAGTGGATTTGTTATTTATGGAATTCTTTCTGCATATTCATTCTGTGTGAAAAAGGAGGTAAATGCTTGGTTTTTGCAGAAAAGTGAAGTTTATGGAATGAAAAAACCATTTCATAAATGACATTATGAAACGGTTTTATTGTTTTTTGGTGACTAAATGTATTTCAGGAAACACCTTGTTACTATCTTTAAAAAAGTTATTTCCTTTTCAATATCTCCTGCAATAATACAGGCTCATTGGTTGTGATAAAGTCCACGCCTTCGCCGATAAGCCATTCCATGTCTTTGGCATCGTTCACTGTCCAGGCATTCACTTTCATGCCGAGGTCGTGACATTCTTTAATCCATTCGGGGTGTTTTTTGAATACACTGAAGTGATAGTCGGGGCCGGCGCATCCCCATTCTTTCAACTCTTTCGGGCTGAGGTCGCCTTCCAGATAGTAGACGGGAGTGCCTTTCGGGGCGAGACGGATGAACTCTTTGCAGGCGTGGCGGGAGAAGGTGATGTACTCGGTGCGGTCTGCCAGGCCCATTTTCTTTATCATTTTCACGATTTGTTTTACGGCTCGGGTTTCCTGTTCGGGAGTTTTATGTGCTTTAAGCTCCAGGATCAGACGGGTTTTCAGTTGCTTGGCTTTGCTGAGGTATTGTTTCAGGGTTGGGAGGTTTTCCCCATTATCGAGAATGATGGAAGTACACTCTTTCTTGGTGGATGTTTCCATGCGGACACCCTTAAAGACACCGTCATGGTCTACGATGAGCTTATTGTCGGCAGTGAGCCATACGTCGAACTCGGAGCCGTAAGAGTTGATGGAGTCGGCTTTCACCAGAGCGGCAATGCTGTTTTGGGCGGAGCCGTCAGTTTTCCAGAAGCCACGGTGGGCGATAACTTGGGTGTTTTGTGCCTGTACAGTGCCGTATGCGGCAATAGTCAGGATAGAGGCGAATAAAAGGTTTTTCAGTTTCATAGGTGCGTGATTTTTAAATTCGTTGCAAGTTACGAAATAATTCGATAATATTTAATAACTACTATCTCCGTCTGCGACGGCGATGGCGTTTCTTCTGCTTATAGATACTGATCCGTTTCCATACAATCCAGACAAATAGTGCACCGAAAACGGCAAAGATAAGGAGCACAATACCAGTGTTCAGATTATCACCTTTGACGCGGCTCCACATTTCAAGGACGAGTTCCGTGCGGTCGCCAAAGTCGCGGATCATGGCACAGCGCTCTACTACTTGACGGTCGGGGTACTGGATAGGATTGATTTGAATGCTGTCTGCTCCGGGGCCAAAGAAGTAGCTGAGGTCGGAGAACTGTTCAAGAGTCGTATCAATCTTTGCCTCCATGATTTCGGCGGTTGCTACGGCACTGACGTAACCTATGGCATCCATGTTGCGCAGGGCAATGTCCGGTTGGCAAAGGTAGTTGATGAAGTAACTGGCGGCTTTCACGTTGCGGGCGTACTTGGGGATGGCCCAGCCATCGTACCAGATGTTGCTGCCTTCGCGGGGAACCGTATAATCGAGGCTGACACCCACAGCTTCGGCTTCTTCGATGGCCCAGACGGCATCACCGCTCCATGTGAGGTTGAGCCATGCCTTGTTCTTGGTCATCATCTCTTTGCCGAAGTCGGCTTCCCACCCGGCGATATTGGGTTTCATGGATTTCAGATATTGCTCTGCCAAGGCGATGGCTTCGGGGGAATTATCGTTCATCAGTTGTTCCACGGTGATGGTGCTGTCGGCAAGCTGGCGGGCGTGGGCGTAGATGATGGCAGTTCCGTAAGCGTCGCGGTAACTGTCCTTCATCAAGATTTTACCACGGTTGACGGCATCCCAAAGGCATCCCCAGGTGCTGACTTCTTCGAGGGTTTTGAACTTCTTGTTATAGAGAATGCCGGCAGTACCCCACATATAGGGAACAACGTAGTCGTTGGTGTGGCGGCCGGGCTGGCTGATTTTCTCCAGTTCTTTCCGGATGTAAGGGGAGATGTTGGGGATGTAATCCGGGGTTTTGCCGAAGTCGCGGTTGATGGGGAGGAGGAGATCCTTTTTCAACATACGCTCAATGATGTATTCCGAGGGGCATATGAGGTCGAAGTCTTCCTGCCCACGCTCGATTTTGGTGAGCATGATTTCGTTGATGTCGAATACCTGGTAGATGATGCGGATGTCTTCGCCTGTTTGTTCTTTGTACCAGGCGGGGAATTCGGCAAGGACATTCTCGTCGATGTAGTCAGCCCAGTTGTAGACTTTGAGGACACGGCTACGTTTCTCGCCGGAGCTGGTGCAAGAAGCGAGAAGAAGGATGCAGAGGAGGAGGGGTATGTATTTCTTCATTGTTGATATGATTATGTGGTAAATGATAATTTAGCGGGCGGATGCCCGCTAAAAATTGACAATTGACAATTGACAATTAACAATTAGGCTGCGCTATATTGTGCTTAAACAATCGTTCCGAATGGTAATTGTCAATTGTCAATTGTTAATTGTCAATTTTTAGCGGCAAAGCCGCTAAATTATCATTTTTGTTTTTATTCTTTCTTTGAACGTTCCGCTCTCTTGTTTATCACAATCAGCAGCACTAACACCGTTACGAAGATGATAGTTGACAGCGGGCGCAATTCCGGGGTTAATCCCCCCTTGCGCGCATCGGCATAGATATAGGTGGAAAGCGTTTCCAGACCTTCGTTTCCGATGGTGAAAATGGTCACTGCGAAATCATCAATGGAAAGGGTGAAAGCAAGGATGAACCCGCTTATCATTCCCGGCAGGATCTCCGGAAAGATAACCTTCCGCAATGCCTGGAAAGGCGTAGCGCCCAGGTCGAGGGCGGCTTCGTAAACGTTCTGATTCATCTTTTTCAGGCGGGGCATGACACTGAGCACTACATACGGAGTACAGAAAGTGATATGTGCCAGCACCACCGTTGTGAATCCTTGTGAGATGCCGAAGCTGACAAACAACAGGAATAGCGACACACCTGTGATGATGTCTGCATTCATCATCGGTATGGCATTGGTGAAGTTCATCACTTGCCGGGCACGGGAACGCAGGTTGAAGATGCCGATGGCTGCCAGGCTGCCCAGCAAGGTAGATGCCGTAGCCGCAATCAGCGCGATGGCAAATGTGTTCCAGATGGCACTCATCAGCGAGTGGTGCATCCCGCCGGTGAAGAGTGAACTGTATAATTTGGTGGAGAACCCTGTCCAATTGCCCAGCACCTTGGCTTCGGTGAAGGAGAAAATCATAATAATCAGGATGGGCGAATAGAGCAGCGCCAACAGCAGCCACAAATATCCTTTGGCAAATATACGTGTCATCATATCACACCTCCGCTTTCATTTTGAGCACTGTCGTTCTCGTTCGTAAACAAGGCAGTGACGCCAATCAGCAACAGCATGATGAGCGACAGGGCAGCGCCGTAGTTCCACATTCCGTTATAAATGCTCTCCTGCACGGTGGTACCGAACAGTTTGATATTGTTCATTGTCAGCAATTCGGCAATGGCAAAGGTGGAGACGGTGGGCATGAAAACCATCACCACGCCACTCATGATGCCCGGCATGGAGAGGGGCAGAATCACCTTCCGGAACACTTGCAGGGGCGTAGCGCCCAAGTCTTGGGCGGCTTCTATCAGACTGCCGTCCATCTTCTGCAACGTGTTGTAGATGGGGTATATCATGAACGGCAGAAAGTTGTAGACCATACCGAACACCAGCGCACCTTCGCCCAACGGCAGGTTGAGGAAGTCGAACAGCGCCACGGTGGCAAGTGTGCGTATCAGGATGTTCACCCACATAGGCAGGATGAACAGTACAACCATGGTCTGGGAAGTGTTGAAGCGTTTCTGACTCAGGATATAAGCTGCGGGATAACCCAGTATGAAGCATGCCAGCGTGGTGATGACGGCTATCCCGATGGAGTAAACAAATGTGTTGATGGCTTCGGGGTGCACCATGAACTTGCGGAAGTTGGCGAATGTGAACGCGCCCTCGGCGTCCGTGAAAGCATAGAGCACAATGAGCAACAAGGGCATCACCACGAAGATGACGAGAAACAGAGCGTAGGGAACAGTCCAGTTCCGGCGACGCATGAAGAAGCGGGATATATTACTGAGCACTTCCTTTCTTATTAGTGGGTTCAACAATAGCAGAGGGTTTCATCACCCGGATGTTCTGCGGAGCGATGGTGATGCCGACGCGGTCGCCGTCGTCCCAGACGTCGTTGGTGTCGACAAAGATATCTTCATCCCAGTCCGTAAACACGGTGAGATGGTAATGGTTGCCTTTGTAGAGGATGAATTTCACTTCACCAGTCAGATGGCCGTCTTCTTCGTTATCTTCGAGGATGACGTTCTGGAAATCAATCTCCACCTGTACGTCGCTGCCCGGCTCGATGCCTTGCACTTCAGCGCACTCAAAGGTATAGCCGAGGAACTCGACGTGCTGTCCGTCGATCAGTCGTCCGGCGAAAGTGTTGCAGGTGCGTTCCTTCTTCATGACGTGGATATCGAAGGGCTTTACGAGCAGGCCCACCTGGCGTCCGGCTTCGAAGCTGTGATAGTCCTGCACCATGAATTCGTAACCTTCGTTGGTCTGCACCATCATTTCGTAGTGCACGCCTTTGAAGATGCAGGAGGTGACGGTGCCTGTCAGTTGGGCGGCGGCAGAAGGCTCGAAGATATAAATGTCTTCGGGACGGAGGACGACATCGACAGGGGTATTGACGCCGAAGCCCTTGTCCACACACTCAAATTCGTGTCCGGCAAAGGAGACGGATTTATCTTGGAGCATGAGTCCGTTCAGGATGTTGCTCTCGCCGATGAAGTCGGCAACGAAAGAGTTGATAGGCTCGTTGTAAATGTCGGTCGGGGTACCTATCTGCTGGATGCGGCCTTCGCTCATCACGACGATGGTGTCGCTCAGGGTGAGGGCTTCTTCCTGGTCGTGGGTGACGTAGATGAAGGTGATGCCGAGCTTCTGGTGCATCTCCTTCAGTTCCATCTGCATGTCCTTGCGCATTTTCAGGTCGAGGGCGGCGAGGGGTTCGTCCAGTAGCAACACTTCCGGTTCGTTGACGATGGCGCGGGCGATGGCTACGCGCTGCTGTTGCCCGCCGGAGAGGGAGTCGACGTCACGGTCTTCGTAATCCGTCATGCCTACCATGCGGAGGGCTTGCTTCACCTTCTTGCCGATAGTGGCTTCGGGCATTTTCTTGAGTTTCAGTCCGAAGGCGATGTTGTTGTACACATTCAGATGAGGGAAGAGAGCATACTTCTGGAAGACGGTGTTCACCGGTCGCTGGTGCGGCGGTGTCTGGGTGATGTCACGTCCGCCGATGGTGATGATGCCTTCCGAGGCGGTCTGGAAACCGGCTATCAGGCGAAGCAAGGTAGTCTTGCCACAGCCGGAGGGTCCCAGGATAGTTACAAATTCGCCCTTACGGACAGAGAGGTTTACATCATTCAGTACGGCTTTGTCTCCGAAGTATTTCGATACGTGCTCTACACCAATGATGCAGTCAGACTTTTGCATAAGCGTTATTAAGTTTAACCCAAAAACGAATTGAACGAATTCTGCTTTTTCGAAAAAAGCGGGGCAAAGGTAGGGAATTAATCGGGAATATGAAAGAGGAGGGGGAGAGAAGTTATATTTAGATATAAAGCATTAGTTGTTTGTTGGCAGCGAGGGGAAACAGTATGAGGGAAATGCCACATCTGAGTAGTCATAATGCCACACTTCAGCAAGTAAAATGCCACACTATAATGAGGATGATGCCACACTTCAACAATCACGAAGTGTGGCATTGTGTTCATTCAAGTGTGGCATTTTACTTGCTGAAGTGTGGCATTACTATTTTATAATGTATATGCCGCTTCGTGCACTCCTACCACAGCGCGTCCGCTCGGATCATTCTTTCCTTGCAGTGTGGCATCCCAGGTAAGGGCTTCGGCTGTGGAACATGCCACGCTGGGGACGCTGGGAACACTGAAAGCTGCCGACCGGCTGGGGAAGTGCTCTTCGAAGATGCTGCGGTAATAATACTCCTCTTTGTTCTGCGGTGGATTGATGGGGAATCGTTCGGCCACATGCTCCATCTGGTGGTCGGTGACGGCAGCAGATGTGACGGCTTTCAGCGTATCAATCCAGTTGTAGCCTACACCGTCCGAAAACTGTTCTTTCTGTCGCCAGGCCACACTTTCGGGCAGCATATCCTCGAAAGCCTCGCGGACGATGCGTTTCTCTACTTCTTTGCCCGGACACATCTTGACGGCGGGATTCAAGCTCATGGCTACATCCAGGAATTCTTTATCAAGAAAAGGTACACGCCCTTCCACTCCCCAAGCGGCCAGGCTCTTGTTGGCACGCAGGCAATCGTACATGTGCAGTTTGGAGAGTTTGCGTACCGTCTCTTCATGGAAAGCTTGCGGGGTGGGCGCTTTGTGGAAGTAGAGATATCCTCCGAAAACTTCGTCAGCTCCTTCACCGCTGAGCACCATCTTGATACCCATACTCTTGATGACACGTGCCAGCAGGTACATCGGTGTGGAAGCGCGGACGGTGGTGACGTCGTAGGTTTCGATAAAGTAAATGACGTCGCGCAAGGCATCGAGACCTTCTTGCACGGTATAGTTGATTTCGTGATGGACGGTGCCGATGTATTCGGCCACTTCACGGGCTTTTATCAAGTCCGGTGCACCGCGCAGGCCGACGGCGAAGGAGTGGAGTTGCGGCCACCAGGCTTCGCTTTGGTTGTTGGTTTCGATGCGCTTGCGGGCATACTTTTTGGCAATGGCAGAAATGACGGAGGAGTCGAGTCCACCGGAAAGGAGTACCCCGTAAGGAACATCGGACATGAGTTGGCGCTGGACGGCAGCTTCGAGAGAAAGCTTTATGCTGTCTATTTCCTGACGTGTGGCATGGCGGGCGGCGGTGTCGTCTGACTTTACGGTGTCATATTCGGTCCAGTTGCGCTTGTACCAGCGTTGCATCTTGCCTTCGCTTCCCCGATAGTAATGGCCGGGGAGGAAAGGCTCGTATTCGTCGCAAAAACCTTCAAGCGCTTTCAGTTCGCTGCCCACGTAGATGTGGCCTTGGTCGTCATGGCCTATATAGAGAGGGATGACGCCAATCGGGTCACGGGCGATGAGGAAATCATCGGTTTCCTCGTCATAGAGGGCGAAAGCGAAGATGCCGTTCAATTCTTCAAGAAAGTCGATGCCCCGGTCCTTGTAGAGGGCGAGGATGACTTCGCAGTCCGAACCTGTCCGGAAAGTGTATTTCCCGGCATAACGGGCACGTATTTCGCGGTGGTTATAGATTTCACCGTTTACGGCGAGGATTTGTTTGTTGTCGGATGAGTACAAAGGCTGCCCACCGCTTTCGGGGTCGACGATGGAAAGCCGTTCGTGTGCCAGGATGGCACTGCCACCTACGTAGATACCACTCCAGTCGGGTCCGCGGTGACGGATTTTCTGCGCCATTTTCAGCGCTTTACTTCTCAATTCCTGGGATTGAGATTGGATGTTGAAGATGCCTGTTATTCCACACATGATTGTATTTGTTTTAGGGTTAGTAAATGATAATTTAGCGGCTTTGCCGCTAAATTATCATTTATTTAAATATTCATCTATTCTCTGCGCCGCCTTGCGTCCGTCAGCCAGCGCATGAACCACGAGACTTGCACCTCTGGCAGCATCTCCTGCCACAAACACATTCTCTGGGAATTCCGGTTGTTCCGGTTTCAGAAAGCCCATAGCTAACAATACCATGTCGGCATCAATGATTTCTTTCTTTCCGGTGAGCTTCATGGTGGGGCGTCCGCCATCTTGTGCCGCAGTCCATTCCACCTCTTCCACCTCTACGCCGCATACCTTGCCGTTCTTCCCGATGAACTGGTTGGAAGCAAGGCTCCAGCGACGGGTGCAACCTTCTTCGTGGCTCGAAGTCGTCTTCAGCACAATGGGCCATTGCGGCCAGGGCGTGGAGTCGTTGTGTCCTACGGGAGGTTGCGGCATGATTTCTATCTGCGTCACGCTTACGGCTCCCTGGCGGATGCTTGTACCGATACAGTCCGAACCGGTATCTCCACCACCAATGACGAGGACTTTCTTGCCTTTGGCATTTACCAACTTATCCTTCGGAAAAGTTTCTCCGTCGAGAATGTGGTTCTGTTGTGACAGCATTTCAAGGGCGAAGTGGATACCTTTCAGTTCGCGTCCGGGGATGGTGAGGTCGCGTGCTTGTGGGGTTCCGGTACAGATGCAATAGGCGTCGAAGCCTGCGGGAAGTTTCTGCACGTCTACGGTTACGCCCATCTCAAATTGAATGCCTTCGGCTTCGAGTACCCGCATGCGGCGGTCGATTACTGCTTTGTCGAGTTTGAAATTAGGAATACCATAGCGCAATAATCCACCGGGCATGGGTTTGCTATCGAAAAGGGTTACTTCATACCCCCGGGCATTCAGCCGGCAGGCGGCGGACAATCCGGCAGGGCCGGCACCGATGATGGCTACCCGCTTTCCGTTGTGTTCGGGGCGGATAGGAGTGATGTAGCCTTCGCGGAAGGCAGCTTCGGCAATGGCGGCTTCGTTCTCACGGATGGTGACAGGCTCATCGCAGGAGAGTTTCAGTACACATGATTTCTCGCAGAGGGCGGGGCAGATGCGTCCCGTGAACTCGGGAAAGTCGTTGGTAGCAGCGAGGACCTCGTAAGCCTCACGCCATTTGCCTTTATAGAGTGCGTCTTGAAATTCGGGTTGCTTGTTGCCCAGCGGGCATGCCCAGTGGCAGAAAGGGACACCGCAGTCCATACAGCGTGATGCCTGGAGTTTGCGGTCGTGGCTGTTCAAAGTTTGTTCCACCTGACTGAAGTCGGTGATGCGTTCGTGGACAGGGCGGTAACCCGCTTCCTGTCGTGGTATGGTTAAGAATGCTTTTGGATTTCCCATGATAAACAAATTAAAGAGTTAAAGAATAAAAGGGGATGAACAAATTAAAGAATGAAAGAGGAACAGAGAAAGAGAAAAGTGAACATAAGCCGTACACTATCCCGCTTTTTCATTCTTTCATTATTAATTCGCGATTCAGTAATCACGTTGCATTTCCGCAATCTTCTGTTGCAGCTTCCGCATCTGTTCCTCTTGCAGTACTTTCTTGTACTCAATGGGGACTACCTGGATAAATTCGTCTACATAGCGGTTCCAGTCGTCGAGCATCGTGCGTGCCAGATTGGAGCCTGTGTAGAGATAGTGCTGGCGGACAAGCTCGTGCAATTCCTTGCGGTACGAAGCCTCTTCGATGAGTGAGAGTTCCACCATCTCCATATTGCAGAAATAATCGAAGTTACCGTCCCGGTTCCAGACGTAAGCTACGCCGCCCGACATTCCGGCTGCGAAGTTACGTCCCGTAGAGCCGAGGATTACGACACGGCCGCCTGTCATATATTCGCAACAGTGGTCACCTACGCCCTCCACTACGGCGATGGCACCGGAGTTGCGGACGGCAAAGCGTTCGCCTACACGCCCGTTGATATACACTTCACCGCTTGTAGCGCCATAGAGCAAGGTATTTCCGGCAATGGTGTTCTTTTCGGCCTGGAAATTGCTGCGTACCGGAGGCAGGACGGCGATACGTCCGCCCGACAATCCTTTGCCGAGGTAATCGTTCGCTTCACCTTCCAATTTAAAGTTAATACCCGGTACAAGGAATGCGCCGAAACTCTGCCCTGCCGAGCCTTTGAATTTTACGTTCAGCGTGTGTGCAGGCAGACCTGCTTCCCCATACTTTGCGGCAATGGCACCGGAGAGCATAGCCCCACAGGCGCGGTCGGTGTTGGCAATGGTGTACTCCAGCGAGATTTCTTTCTGGCTCTCCAAGGCTTCGGCGGCGGCATGTAGCATTTCCACATCTTTCACGTGATCGATACCGTGCTGTTGGTCGATGGTGTGGCGGATGGCGGCATTGTTCGGGATGCGTGCCAGAAGCCTGGAGAAGTCGAGAAGCTCGAATTTAGGATTCCCCTCTATTGCTTTTTCTCTTTTTGTCAACTCATCCCCTTGTCCTTTTCTTACGATAAGATCAGTCCGTCCGATGATGTCATCCAGACGCTCCACGCCAATTTCAGCCAAATACTCGCGCACTTCCTGCGCAAGGAAAGTGAAGAAATTCACCAGATATTCGCTTCGTCCGTGAAAACGTTTGCGCAGTTCTTCGTTCTGTGTTGCCACACCCACGGGACAGGTGTTCTGATGGCATTTGCGCATCATGACGCAACCCAGCACAATCAGCGCACTGGTGGCAAAACCGAATTCCTCGGCTCCCAGCATTGCCATCAGCACGATGTCACGGCCTGTCTTCAGCTGCCCGTCCACTTGTAGCATCACTTGCCCGCGAAGGCCGTTCAAGACAAGTGTCTGTTGCGTCTCGCTCAAACCAAGTTCCGGAGAAATACCGGCATAACGGATGCTGGAAGCCGGAGAAGCTCCCGTCCCCCCTTCTGCACCGGAGATGACGATGAGGTCGGCTTTGGCCTTTGCCACACCTGCGGCGATGGTTCCCACACCGCTTTCCGCCACCAGCTTCACGCTGATTTTGGCCCGTGGATTTACGTTCTTCAAGTCGAAGATGAGCTGTGCCAGGTCTTCAATGGAATAAATGTCGTGATGGGGCGGAGGGGAAATCAAAGAGATGCCCGGTATGGAGTGGCGTGTCTTGGCAATCACCTGGTCTACCTTGAAGCCCGGAAGCTGACCGCCTTCGCCCGGCTTGGCACCCTGCGCCACTTTTATTTGTATTTCGTCGGCATTCACCAGGTATTCCGTTGTCACGCCGAAACGTCCCGAGGCTACCTGCTTGATGGCACTGCGCAGGGAAGTTCCGTCTTCACGCGGAGCGAAGCGGGCACTGTCTTCACCACCTTCACCGGTGTTGCTGCGGCCGTGAATCTTATTCATGGCAATAGCCATCGCCTCATGGGCTTCTTTGCTGATGGAACCGTAGCTCATGGCACCCGTCACGAAACGGTGCATGATGCTTTCTGCCGGCTCTACTTTGTCAATGGGTATCGGACTGTGGCGGAAATCAAGGAAATCTCTCAAAAAGATAGGCGCTTCCTTTTCGTCCACCAGCCGAGTGAATTCCTTGAACTTCTTGTAGCTGCCCAGGCGTGTAGCCAGTTGCAGGGTTGAGATGGTTTCAGGGTTCCAGGCATGCTTTTCACCGTCCTTGCGGAAGGCGTACAAGCCATTGTTAGGAAGTAAATCTTCTATTTGTCCGGCAAAGCCTGCATCGTGGAATGCTATCGCGTCACGTGCCACCTCATCCAGACGGATGCCACCGATAGTGGATTTCAATCCGCCGAAGTAAGCATTGCTCAGTTCCTCGCTCAATCCCACCGCTTCGAATATCTTCGCACCCCGGTAGGAGCGGATGGTTGAAATCCCCATCTTACTCATGATTTTGAATAATCCCTTGCAGATGGATTTGATATATTTCTTCTCTGCCGTAGCGTAGTCCAGTTGTATTTCCTTCTTCGCCACCAGCCTGTCTATCACGGCAAATGCCATGTACGGATTCAGTGCACTGGCGCCGAAGCCCAGCAACAGGGCGGCGTGCATCACTTCGCGTATCTCACCGCTTTCCACTACCAGTGCCGTCTGCACGCGTTTTCCTACCGAGATGAGGTGATGGTGCACGGCGCTGACAGCCAGCAATGAAGGGATGGCGGCATGGGTGGCGTCCACGTCGCGGTCGGTCAGTACGATGTAGTTTACGCCTTCGCTGACAGATTCTTCCGCCTGTTTGCAAAGGGTGGTGAGTGCTTCTTGCAGTCCGGCACGCCCTTTGGACACCTCGAACAACATAGGTAGTTTCACCGTCTTGAACCCTTTGTAGCGGATGTTGCAAAGGATATCCAGTTGTGCATTGCTCAGGATGGGGTGATTGAGGCGCACCATCTTGCAATGGCTTTCGCTGGGTGTGAGGATGTTCATGCCAACGGCACCGATATATTCCGTCAGTGACATCACCAGTTCCTCTCGTATGGGGTCGATGGGCGGGTTGGTGACTTGGGCGAACTGCTGGCGGAAATAATTATATAGAAGCTGCGGCTTGTCAGAGAGCACAGCCAGCGGCGTATCGTTTCCCATAGAGTTGATGGGTTCGGCACCCGTGGTACACATAGGAACGATGAGGCGCTCGACGTCTTCTTTGGAATAGCCGAAGGTGCGCAGCATACGGTAATAATCAGGCACTGTGTGCTCCACTTTGCGGCCGCTTTTCA
This sequence comes from Bacteroides stercorirosoris, assembly GCF_900142015.1. Lineage (GTDB taxonomy): Bacteria > Bacteroidota > Bacteroidia > Bacteroidales > Bacteroidaceae > Bacteroides > Bacteroides stercorirosoris. The sequence goes on along the minus strand of NZ_FQZN01000014.1, from coordinate 93,635 downwards.
ATTCATCCAGTTCGATGCGGTTCGTTGCCAGCCAATTGCGGTAAGGCTTGGCTTCGGCAAGTTGCTTTTTCAGTTCGCCATCGTAGTAGATTTCTCCCTTTTCGGTGTCCACCAGCAATATCTTACCGGGTTGCAGGCGGCCTTTTTCCTTGATGTCTCCCGGTTCGAAGTCCATGACACCCACTTCGCTCGCCACCACCATCATGTCGTTGTGTGTGATGAGGTAGCGTGCCGGACGCAGCCCGTTACGGTCGAGCATACCACCTGCGAAACGCCCGTCGCTGAACAGCAGTGCGGCAGGACCGTCCCACGGTTCCATCAGGATGGAGTGATATTCGTAGAAGGCTTTCAGGTCTTCGCTGATGGGATTCTTTTCGTTGAAGGACTCCGGTACCAGCATAGCCATGGCGTGGGGCAGACTCATGCCGGACATCACGAGGAATTCAAGTACATTGTCCAGTGAGGCGCTGTCGCTCATGCCCGGCTGGATGATGGGACGTATCTCTTTGATGTCGCCCAGCGAAGGGGAGGAGAGTACACTTTCGCGAGCCTCCATCCAGCCGCGGTTGCCTCGGATGGTGTTGATTTCGCCGTTGTGTGCCAGGAGACGGAAGGGCTGTGCCAGTCCCCAGGTGGGGAAGGTGTTGGTACTGAAACGGGAGTGCACCAGTGCCAGTCCACTGGTGAAATAACTGTTTGTCAGGTCAGGGAAGTAGTTGCGTAGTTGCAACGAGGAGAGCATACCTTTATAGATGATGTTCTTCGTGGACAGTGAGACGATGTAGAAATCCTCCCGTGCCGGGATGTCCGACTTGCGCACTTTATTTTCTATTCTCTTCCTTATTATATAGAGTTTACGGTCTGCCGTTTCGCTTTCCGTGAATCCGGTGATGAAAATCTGTTTGATGTCCGGTTCGTTGGCAAGTGCCGCTTCACCCAGTATTTCGGGGCAGGTAGGAACATTGCGCAGGTGCATCAGTGTCAATCCTTCTTTTTCAATCTCTTCGATGATGATGCTTAGAATAGCGGACTGGTCTTTCTCGTCTTTCGGGAGAAATAGAAGTCCGGTGCCGTACTTTCCCTTCTCGGGAACGGGGATGCCTTGCAGGAGGATAAACTCATGCGGTATTTGCAGCATGATGCCGGCACCATCTCCGGTTTTGTTGTCCGCACCTTCCGCACCACGATGGCGCATATTTTCTAATACTTTCAATGCTGACTCCACCAACTCATGCGATTTACCTCCGTGGATATTCACCAGCATACCCACGCCACAAGCGTCATGCTCATTGTCTGTATCATACAAGCCCAACTGCCTGGGCTGTCGCTGGCAAACGGACTGTTGACTCTGACCGGTTTTCTGTTGGCCGGCTTTTTCCTTTGTTTTGTTGTTAAAAAGCTCTTCTTTCATCCTTTTAAGTTTACTTTATTCTGTGGTAATACCTATTATTGCTATCAAAATGCTTGGCAAAGATATGAATTTGGTTTCAAAATGATGCAGTGATGGTGAAACTTCTGACTTGTAAAATATCAACTGCCAGGGATAATGTTTTAGAATGAAAGAAAAATATGCTATTTATATTCGTTTTAAAACATAAATAGGCGTTTTAAGTTTTATATTGTAATATGGTGTAATGGTCATCCGTACTACTGAAATGAATATTCTATGAAAAAAAGCTTGTCTTGTTACTTTTTAATGAGCCTGTGAATCATTTTTCTTTAAAAGATTTTGAAATTCGGTCTTGACCAAATGGAAACTATTATTAAAACTTCTTGAGTAGAATAAGATCAGGATGAATATTCCGCAGCTGATAGCCGCATCTGCAATGTTGAACACCGGACTAAAGAACAGGAAATGATTTCCTCCTATAAAGGGTATCCAATCAGGCCAGTTGAATTCAAAAAGAGGAAAGTGTAGCATATCTACTACTTTTCCATATAGCCAGTCGGCATATCCATGCCCCACAGGTACAAACGTTGCAATCTCAGTGAATGTGCTCTTACTGAAAATAACGCCATAAAATATACTGTCGATGATGTTGCCAATGGCTCCTGCCAGTATCAATGAAACGCAAACGATATAGCCGCGTTTATAGTCAGCTTTTGCAAGTATGGAAATATACCATATGATTACGCCGGAAAACAAGATACGCAGAATGGTCTGAATGACCTTAGGTAGTATCTGCATCCCGAAAGCCATGCCATTGTTTTCTACAAAATGAATATAAAACCAGTCGGTGATACGGATGCTCTCACCATAGCTCATATTTGTTTTAACCTCTATCTTTACGATTTGGTCAATAATTAAAACTGCCAATACAATAAGAATAGAAAGCCATCCTTTAGAAAAAGTACTCTTCATGTTATAGTAAAATTATAGTGTTGTTTGTTGGTTCTTCTTTTTATACGCCTCAAATGTACGGATTTAATTTGATTGTTAGCAGTAAAACTGCCACCGCTTATGCAAATGGTAATATGGCAATGTGGCAATTTGGTAATACGGGAAAGTGTTTCCCTTGTCGGATTGGAAGAATTTTCCGTAATCTTCTTTCAATATAAAACTAAATTTCCGTCGCTTGATATGAAATTGCAAGTAACAGCCTTTTGCTTTAATAAGTTTGTTTTTGTTAACGTTTTGACATGAAAACAACTTTTTTCTATTCTTTTGATAAATAAATTGGGAAAATATTAACTTTATGTTCTTAAGAATACTTATCTTTGCAACGCAAAATCAAATACTGAATATATTATGTGTGGAATCGTAGGCTATATTGGTCAAAAAAAAGCCTACCCCATTCTTATCAAAGGATTGAAGCGATTGGAGTATCGTGGATATGATAGTGCAGGGGTAGCATTAATCAGTGATAACCGACAGTTGAATGTGTACAAAACGAAAGGTAAAGTTTCGGAACTGGAGACTTTCGTTACTCAAAAAGATATTTCCGGTAACATCGGAATTGCCCATACCCGTTGGGCTACGCACGGGGAACCTTGTTCTGCTAACGCCCATCCTCATTATTCTTCTTCCGAACGTCTCGCTCTCATCCACAACGGCATCATCGAAAACTACGCCGTTCTCAAAGAAAAACTTCAAGCTAAAGGCTATTCATTCAAAAGCAGTACGGATACCGAGGTACTGGTGCAACTGATAGAATTCATCCAGAAATCCAAAAACACCGATTTGCTGACTGCCGTGCAGCTGGCTTTGCGTGAAGTGATAGGCGCATATGCCATTGCCGTGCTGGACAAAGATAATCCGGATGAGATTATTGCCGCCCGTAAGAGCAGTCCACTGGTGGTGGGTATCGGTGAAGATGAGTTTTTCCTGGCTTCGGATGCTACGCCTATCGTGGAATATACGGATAAAGTGGTGTATCTGGAAGATGAAGAGATTGCCGTGATACACCGCGGGGAGAAACTGAAAGTGGTGAACCTGAAAAATGTGGAGTGTCCCCACGAAGTGAAAACGGTGGCGCTGAACCTGGGACAGTTGGAGAAAGGCGGATATCCGCACTTCATGCTGAAAGAAATCTTCGAGCAACCCGATTGCATTCACGATTGTATGCGTGGGCGCATCAATGTGGAGAATACGAACGTGGTGCTTTCCGCCGTGATAGATTATAAAGAACGCTTGCTGGCAGCTAAACGCTTCGTTATCGTAGCGTGCGGTACTTCCTGGCACGCTGCCCTCATCGGAAAACATCTGATAGAAAGCTTTTGCCGCATACCGGTGGAGGTGGAATACGCTTCGGAGTTCCGTTACCGCGATCCGGTGATTGATAGCAGCGATGTAGTGATAGCTATTTCGCAGAGTGGCGAGACGGCGGATACACTGGCTGCTGTGGAACTGGCACGTAGCCGCGGGGCATTTATTTACGGCATTTGTAATGCTATCGGTTCGTCCATTCCAAGGGCTACGCATACGGGTTCTTACATCCACGTAGGACCGGAAATCGGTGTGGCATCTACCAAAGCATTTACGGGGCAGGTGACGGTGCTTACTATGCTGGCGTTGACGCTCGCTAAAGAGAAGAATACCATAGACGAAGGGCAATATCTTGCCATCGTGCAGGAACTGAACCGCATCCCCGACAAAATGAAGGAGGTGCTGGAGCTGAACAAGGATATTGCCGAGCTTTCCAAGATATTCACCTATGCGCATAACTTCATTTACCTGGGGCGTGGTTATTCCTATCCCGTAGCCTTGGAAGGTGCGTTGAAGCTGAAGGAAATCTCTTATATCCATGCCGAGGGATATCCGGCTGCCGAAATGAAGCATGGACCTATCGCGCTGGTGGATGCTGAAATGCCTGTAGTGGTGATTGCCACGCAGAACGGGCTTTACGAGAAAGTGCTGAGCAATATACAGGAGATAAAGGCGCGCAAGGGTAAAGTGATTGCCCTGGTGACAAAAGGAGATACGGTCATCAGTAAAATTGCCGACACTTGTATCGAACTGCCGGAAACAATAGAGTGCCTTGACCCGTTGATTACTACGGTGCCCTTGCAATTACTGGCCTATCACATTGCCGTGTGCAAAGGTATGGATGTGGATCAGCCCCGTAATCTGGCAAAAAGCGTAACTGTTGAATAAGATTAATAATAGATGCTAAACTCTATATACTCTGTATTTTAATTGCTAAATTCGCATTTGCAAAACTTATAAACAATAACGTATAAGATGGAAGAACTGAAGCATGAATGTGGCGTCGCCATGATACGCCTGCTGAAACCTCTGGAGTACTACGAACAGAAGTACGGCACATGGATGTACGGTTTGAACAAACTCTATCTGCTGATGGAGAAACAGCATAACCGCGGACAGGAAGGTGCCGGGTTGGCTTGCGTAAAGCTGGAAGCCAATCCCGGTGAAGAATATATGTTCCGCGAGCGTGCACTCGGTTCGGGCGCCATTACCGAAATATTCGATACGGTGCAGAGCAACTTCAAAGACCTGACAAAAAAACAATTGCACGATGCGGAATACGCTAAGAGTGTACTCCCCTTTGCCGGTGAGGTTTACATGGGACACCTGCGCTATTCCACCACCGGAAAAAGCGGCATCTCTTATGTGCATCCCTTCCTGAGACGGAACAACTGGCGCGCGAAGAACCTCGCCCTTTGCGGTAATTTCAATATGACGAATGTGGACGAGATTTTTGCCCGTATCACCGCCATAGGCCAGCATCCGCGCAAGTATGCCGATACTTACATCATGCTTGAACAGGTGGGCCATCGCCTCGACCGTGAAGTGGAGCGCCTTTTCAACCTTGCCGAAGCCGAAGGGCTGACGGGCATGGGCGTGACCCATTATATTGAAGACCACATCGACCTGGCAAACGTGCTCCGCACCTCAAGCAAAGAGTGGGACGGGGGCTACGTGATTTGCGGCCTGACCGGAAGCGGCGAGACTTTCGCCGTGCGCGACCCGTGGGGCATTCGTCCGGCATTCTGGTATCAGGATGAAGAAATAGCGGTGCTTGCCAGTGAACGTCCTGTGATACAGACCGCCCTCAATGTACCGGCAGACAGCGTTAAAGAACTGATGCCGGGACAGGCTTTGCTGATAAACAAGGCGGGTAAGTTGCGTACCACACAAATCAACAAGGTGCGCGAACTGAAACCCTGCTCTTTCGAGCGCATCTACTTCTCCCGGGGTAGCGATGTGGATATCTACAAGGAACGTAAACTGTTAGGTGAGAAACTGGTACCTAACATCCTGAAAGCCATTAATAACGATGTGGATCATACCGTCTTTTCATTCATCCCGAACACAGCGGAAGTTGCCTTTTACGGCATGCTTCAGGGACTGGATGATTACCTGAATGAAGAAAAGGTGCGGCAGATAGCTTCACTGGGGCATAACCCCAATCTGGAAGAACTGGAACAGATACTTTCCCGCCGCATCCGCAGTGAGAAGGTAGCCATCAAGGATATCAAACTCCGCACTTTCATCGCAGAGGGAAACAGCAGGAACGACCTGGCTGCGCACGTGTATGACATCACTTACGGCAGTCTTGTGCCGGGTGTGGATAACCTCGTTATCATTGACGACAGCATTGTGCGCGGAACAACGCTGAAACAAAGTATTATCGGTATCCTCGACCGCCTGAATCCGAAGAAGATTGTGATTGTTTCTTCTTCTCCGCAGGTGCGCTACCCCGACTACTACGGCATAGACATGGCGAAAATGAGCGAATTCATCGCTTTCAAGGCTGCCATCGAGTTGCTGAAAGACCGGGATATGAAAGATGTGATTGCCGCCGCCTACCGTAAGTCGAAAGACCAGGTGGGAATACCGAAGGAGCAGATGGTGAACTACGTGAAGGAAATCTATGCACCCTTCACCGATGAGGAAATCTCTGCCAAGATGGTGGAATTGCTGACGCCAGCCGGCACGAAAGCGAAAGTGGAAATCGTGTACCAGCCTTTGCAGGGACTGCATGAAGCATGCCCCAAGCATCGGGGCGACTGGTACTTCAGTGGTGATTATCCCACGCCGGGTGGGGTGAAGCTGCTGAACAATGCATTTATTGATTATATAGAACAAGTCTATCAATTTTAAATATGAGAAATGTAACTCTTATCCTCGACGACGGGAGCCGCTTCCACGGCAAGTCGTTTGGCTACGAAAAGCCGGTAGCGGGAGAGGTGGTTTTCAACACAGCTATGTCGGGATATCCCGAGAGCCTGACAGACCCCTCGTATGCCGGACAGTTGATGACGCTCACTTATCCGTTAGTGGGTAACTATGGTGTGCCGCCTTTCACCATCGAATCAAACGGACTGGCTACTTTCATGGAAAGCGAACGCATCCATGCGGAAGCCATCATCGTAAGCGATTATTCGGAAGATTTCAGTCACTGGAACGCTGTGGAGAGCCTTAGCGACTGGCTGAAACGTGAACAGGTGCCGGGTATTACGGGCATCGATACGCGCGAACTGACAAAGGTGCTGCGTGAACATGGTGTGATGATGGGCAAGATTGTTTTCGACGATGAACCGGAGAATGCACCTGAGGCCATTTATGCCGGAGTGAACTATGTGGATAAAGTGAGTTGCAAAGAGGTGATCCGCTACAATGAAGGGGCGGGCAAGAAGAAAGTGGTACTGGTGGATTGCGGTGTGAAAACGAACATCATCCGTTGTCTGTTGAAGAGGGATGTGGAAGTCATCCGCGTGCCCTGGGATTATGATTACAACGAACTGGAATTCGACGGGCTTTTCATCAGTAACGGCCCGGGCGACCCGGATACGTGTGATGCTGCCGTGCAGAATATCCGCAAGGCGATGGCAAATGAGAAGTTGCCCATCTTTGGTATTTGCATGGGAAACCAGTTGCTGAGCAAGGCGGGCGGAGCGAAGATTTATAAACTGAAGTATGGTCATCGCAGTCACAACCAGCCGGTGCGTATGGTGGGCACGGAGCGTTGTTTCATTACTTCGCAGAACCACGGTTATGCAGTGGATAATAATACGCTGACTGAGGACTGGGAACCGCTGTTTATCAATATGAACGATGGTTCCAACGAGGGCATCAGACATAAACGGAATCCCTGGTTCTCCGCACAGTTCCATCCAGAAGCTGCCAGTGGACCGACGGACACGGAATTCTTGTTTGATGAGTTTGTGAAACTATTATAAGATAAAAGACAATGAAAGAAAACAATATAAAGAAAGTCCTGTTGCTCGGTTCCGGCGCACTGAAAATCGGTGAGGCGGGTGAATTCGACTACTCCGGCAGCCAGGCGCTCAAAGCGTTGAAAGAAGAGGGTATTCATACCGTTCTTATCAACCCCAATATTGCCACTGTGCAGACTTCGGAAGGAGTTGCCGACCAGATTTACTTCCTGCCCGTCACCCCGTATTTCGTGGAAAAAGTCATTGCGAAAGAAAAACCGGACGGCATCATGCTTGCATTCGGCGGACAGACTGCACTGAATTGCGGTGTTGCCCTCTACAAAGAAGGCATCTTCGAAAAATATGACGTGAAAGTGCTTGGCACCCCCGTACAAGCCATTATCGACACGGAAGACCGTGAAATCTTTGTTCAGAAACTCGACCAGATACATGTAAAGACTATCCAAAGCGAAGCCGTGGAAAATGCCGCTGATGCTCGTCGTGCTGCTGCTACGTTGGGCTATCCGGTCATTGTCCGCGCTGCCTACGCACTTGGCGGACTGGGTTCCGGCTTCTGCGACAATGAGGAAGAACTGAATGTGCTGGTTGAGAAAGCTTTTTCCTTCTCTCCGCAGGTGCTCGTTGAGAAATCACTGCGTGGCTGGAAGGAAGTGGAGTATGAGGTGGTGCGCGACCGCTTCGACAACTGCATCACCGTCTGCAACATGGAGAACTTCGACCCGCTGGGTATTCATACGGGAGAATCTATCGTTATTGCCCCTTCACAGACGCTTTCGAATACGGATTATCATAAATTGCGCGAACTGGCTATCCGTATCATCCGTCACATAGGCATTGTGGGAGAATGTAATGTGCAATATGCCTATGACCCCGAAAGTGAAGATTATCGGGTGATTGAGGTGAACGCCCGCTTGAGCCGTTCTTCGGCTTTGGCCTCTAAGGCTACGGGTTATCCGCTTGCCTTTGTTGCCGCCAAGCTCGGACTCGGTTATGGCTTGTTCGACCTGAAGAACTCCGTGACGAAAACCACGAGTGCTTTCTTTGAACCTGCGCTGGACTATGTAGTCTGCAAAATTCCCCGTTGGGACTTGGGTAAGTTTCATGGAGTGGACAAGGAGCTTGGTTCTTCAATGAAGTCCGTAGGCGAGGTGATGGCTATCGGGCGTACTTTTGAAGAAGCTATTCAGAAAGGTTTGAGAATGATAGGGCAGGGCATGCACGGTTTCGTGGAGAACAAGGAACTCGTCATTGCCGATATAGATAAGGCACTGCGCGAACCGACGGACAAGCGCATCTTTGTTATTTCAAAGGCTTTCCGCGCCGGATATACCGTAGACCAGGTGCACGAACTGACAAAGATTGACAAGTGGTTCCTGGAGAAGTTGATGAACATCATGAATACCAGCAAGGAGCTGGAACAATGGAGCAAGAACCACAAACAGATTTCAGAATTACCTTTGGAGTTACTGAAAAAAGCAAAAGTACAAGGCTTCTCCGATTTCCAGATTGCCCGTGCCATTGGTTATGAGGGAGATATGGAAGACGGTATTCTCTATGTACGCAACCATCGCAAGAGTGTTGGCATCCTTCCTGTGGTGAAGCAAATTGACACCCTTGCAGCAGAGTATCCTGCACAGACCAATTATCTGTACCTGACGTATAGCGGCGTTGCTAACGATGTCCGTTATCTGGGCGACCGAAAATCCATTGTTGTTCTCGGTTCCGGTGCGTACCGTATCGGTTCTTCGGTGGAATTTGACTGGTGTGGCGTGCAGGCATTGAATACCATCCGCAAGGAGGGGTATCGTAGCGTCATGATTAACTATAACCCCGAAACCGTATCTACGGACTACGATATGTGCGACCGTCTCTACTTCGACGAACTCACCTTTGAACGGGTAATGGATATCCTCGAACTGGAAAATCCGCACGGAGTGATTGTTTCTACGGGAGGACAGATACCGAACAATCTCGCTTTGCGTCTGGATGCACAGAATGTGCCCATCCTCGGTACTTCCGCCAAGAGCATCGACAACGCCGAAGACCGTGAGAAGTTCTCAGCCATGCTGGACCGTATCGGCGTAGATCAGCCTCGCTGGCGCGAACTTACGAGCATGGACGATATTAACGAATTTGTGGAAGAAGTAGGTTTCCCGGTGCTGGTGCGTCCGTCTTATGTGCTTTCCGGTGCGGCAATGAACGTCTGCTCCAACCAGGAAGAACTGGAACGTTTCCTGCAGCTTGCGGCTAATGTATCGAAGAAACATCCGGTTGTTGTCAGCCAGTTCATCGAGCATGCCAAGGAAGTGGAAATGGATGCCGTGGCACAGAACGGTGAAATTGTGGCATACGCCATCTCCGAACATATCGAGTTTGCCGGTGTGCACTCCGGTGATGCAACTATCCAGTTCCCGCCACAGAAATTATACGTGGAGACTGTGCGCCGCATTAAGCGTATCAGCCGCGAGATTGCACGGGAGTTGAATATCTCCGGTCCGTTCAACATCCAGTATCTGGCCCGTGAGAATGATATCAAGGTGATTGAGTGTAACTTGCGTGCTTCGCGTAGTTTCCCGTTCGTCAGCAAGGTATTGAAGATAAATCTGATTGAGCTGGCTACGAAAGTCATGCTGGGGCTTCCGGTGGAGAAACCGAACAAGAACCTGTTCGAACTCGATTATGTGGGCATCAAGGCCAGCCAGTTCTCTTTCAATCGTTTGCAAAAAGCAGACCCGGTGTTGGGTGTGGATATGGCATCTACGGGAGAAGTGGGTTGTATCGGAAGCGATACATCCTGCGCTGTGCTGAAAGCCATGCTCTCGGTTGGTTACCGTATTCCGAAGAAGAATATTCTTCTTTCTACGGGGACGCCGAAACAGAAAGTGGATATGCTCTCTGCCGCCCGTATGTTGCAGAAGAGGGGATATAAGATTTTTGCCACAGGCGGTTCCAGCAACTTCCTTACGGAGAACGGGGTGGAGAATACCCGCGTTTACTGGCCCAGTGAACCGGAAAATCATCCGCAGGCACTGGATATGTTGCACAATAAGGAGATTGATATGGTAGTGAATATTCCGAAGAACCTTACCGCAGGCGAGTTGGACAACGGTTACAAAATACGCCGTGCTGCCATTGACCTCAATGTGCCGCTGATTACGAATGCCCGTCTGGCAAGCGCTTTCATCAATGCTTTCTGTACGATGAGTGTGGATGATATTGCGATTAAGTCGTGGGAAGAGTACAAATAGACTTATTTTAGAGATGAGTGTTTAGTGATTAGTGATAAGCTGTCTGCTTATCACTAATCATTTTATGACTGTCAGTTGTTTATATTTCAATATTTTGTAGTAAGTTTGCAGTAGAAATCAAGTTAGAGATGAGTAGCACGAAGCAACTTTATATTATTAGCGGTTGTAATGGAGCAGGCAAAACGACTGCATCCTATACTGTATTGCCCAATGTGCTGCAATGCAAGGAATTCGTCAATGCTGATGAAATAGCCCGTGGACTATCTCCTTTCAATCCCAGTAGCATGGCTATTGAAGCTGGACGCCTGATGCTGCAACGGATAGATGAATTGCTGAAAAATCAGGAAAGCTTTTCTATTGAAACTACTCTTGCTACACGTTCCTATATTCGCCTTGTTACTAATGCGCAGAAACAAGGCTACAAGGTCAGTCTTATTTATTTTTGGTTAAATTCGCCGCAATTGGCAGTTAGTCGTGTGAAGCAGCGTGTAAGTAATGGTGGGCACGATATACCCGAAGATGTGATTTATCGTCGTTATCAGGCCGGAATCAATAATTTATTTGATATTTATATACCACAGGTTGATTATTGGCTTTTGGCAGATAATAGTTATACTCCTCGTGTAATAGTAGCAGAAGGAGGCCGAAATCAGGAAATGGAAATACAGGATGTTGAACTTTTTAATACCATACAAGACTATGTCGGACGATGAAAGAAAAGAACTAAGTCGTAAACTGCATTATGGCCTGGCGTTGGCTGAGCGGAGAATGCTTGAAGAGAAAGCCCTGCGGAATGAAGATGTGATACAAGGAACATCAGATGGGCAGATTAAGGCTGTGCCGGCACGGAGGCTATTGCGCAAGATGTATGGCAAGTCATCAGAAATTAAAGTCAATAAGGAATAAATATCCTTTTTGATAAATTGTAGAATAGCCCCCGTTGCATTGTGAAAGATGCAACGGGGGCTATTTATTTTATATGTTGCAAAACATACGCCTCTTTCTTCCTGATTTCAAATAAATAATCTTACTTTGCACCAGCACAGTTCAGCATAGTTGGCTTTGCTGTTCTGAGCCTTGATTAAACCTGTATCAGTATGAAAACAATTTTCACTCAACAGACAACGAAGGTAAAACAACTGGCCGACCTCATCAGTCAGGATATCTCTATGGGGCGCTATAAGACAGATACCGCTCTGCCTTCCATCAATCAGTTGAGCCATGATTATAAAGTTTCCCGTGACACGGTGTTCAAGGCATTTATCGACTTGAAAGAGCGGGGAATTATAGACTCTACACCCGGTAAAGGCTATTATGTAGTCAACCGCCAGAAGAATATCCTGTTCCTGCTCGATGAATATTCCCCTTTCAAGGACACACTCTATAACAGCTTCGTCCGTCGCCTTTCCACTCAGTATAAAGTAGATCTTTGGTTCCATCAGTACAATGAGTCATTATTCAATGCTCTGCTTCGCGACTCCATCGGACGGTATAATAAGTACGTTGTGATGAACTTCGACAATGAAAAATTCTCTCCATACCTCTATAAAATAGATGCTTCCCGATTGTTGCTGCTTGATTTCGGGCGGTTCGACAAACGGGAGTATTCGTACATCTGCCAGGACTTTGGCGAGGCATTCTACGGGGCAATGTCTCAATTGTCCGATAGGTTGCAACGCTATCACCGGCTTATTCTTTTTCTGCCGAAAGAGAGCAAGCATCCTAAAGAGACATGCGAATACTTCAAGAAGTTCTGCATGGATAATCGTCTGGATTATACCGTTATAGAGACAATGGATGAACAAGAGGTACATGCCGGAGAAGTTTATATTGCTATCCGTCAGGTGGATGTTGTGGAGATAGTGAAAAGGAGCCGTGCCGCAGGGTTGACGTGTGGGGAGGACTTTGGTCTGATAGCCTACAACGATACCCCTGCTTACGAAGTGATTGACAAAGGCATTACAGCCATGAGTATAGACTGGAAAGAGATGGGGACTATGACGGCAGACTTTATCCTGACGGGTAAGTCCGTGCAAGTATATTTGCCGACAAAAATTCATTTAAGAGGCTCTTTATAGCCTTTTTTATGAAGTAATTTCAGCACAGTTCAGCATAGATAAAAAGCTATGAGTTCAAATAATAAAGATGAAAGTATTATTAACCCAATAAAATAAGAGTATGAAAAAGTATCCGAAAATCGGGATTCGTCCCACCATCGATGGCCGCCAGGGTGGCGTGCGTGAGAGTCTTGAAGAAAAGACCATGAATCTGGCAAAGGCAGTAGCCGAGTTGATTACCGCTAATCTGAAAAACGGTGACGGAAGTCCCGTGGAATGTGTGATTGCGGATAGTACCATCGGACGCGTAGCGGAAAGTGCAGCCTGTGCTGAGAAGTTTGAGCGCGAAGGAGTAGGTTCTACCATTACGGTAACTTCCTGCTGGTGCTATGGTGCCGAGACGATGGACATGAATCCGCAGTATCCGAAAGCTGTTTGGGGCTTTAACGGTACGGAACGTCCGGGAGCGGTGTATCTGGCTGCCGTACTGGCAGGACATGCACAGAAAGGCTTGCCTGCATTCGGTATCTATGGCCGTGATGTGCAGGATTTGGACGATAATTCGATCCCTGCTGATGTGGCTGAGAAACTACTTCGTTTTGCCCGTGCCGCACAGGCAGTGGCAACCATGAGGGGAAAATCTTATCTGTCAATGGGTAGCGTTTCCATGGGTATCGCAGGTTCTATCGTCAATCCCGATTTCTTCCAGGAATATCTGGGCATCCGTTGCGAATCTGTTGACCTGACTGAAATCATCCGCCGCATGACCGAAGGCATTTATGATAAGGAAGAGTTTGCTAAAGCGATGGCGTGGACAGAGAAGTATTGCAAGAAGAATGAAGGCAAGGATTTCAATCTTCCCGCCAAGACCAAGACCCGCGAGCAGAAAGATGAAGATTGGGAATTTATTGTAAAGATGACCATCATCATGCGCGACCTGATGCAAGGCAATCCGAAGCTGCGTGAGATGGGCTTCAAGGAAGAAGCGCTTGGGCATAATGCCATTGCAGCCGGTTTCCAGGGACAGCGGCAGTGGACGGATTTCTATCCGAACGGCGACTACTCCGAAGCTCTGCTCAACACTTCATTCGACTGGAACGGTATCCGCGAGGCATACGTAGTGGCTACTGAAAACGATGCTTGCAATGGTGTGGCTATGCTTTTCGGCCATTTGCTGACGAACCGTGCCCAAATCTTCTCGGATGTGCGTACGTATTGGAGCCCCGAAGCTGTGAAGCGCGTTACGGGTAAAGAACTTACCGGTATGGCCGCTAATGGCATCATCCACTTGATTAACTCCGGTGCCACTACTTTGGACGGTACAGGACAGCAAACAAATGCCCAAGGTGAGCCTGTGATGAAGCCTCATTGGGAAATCTCGGAAGCTGAGATGGAAAAATGCCTGGAAGCAACTACCTGGTATCCTGCCAATTGTGATTATTTCCGTGGCGGTGGTTTCTCTTCCAACTTCTTGTCTAAAGGCGGCATGCCTGTGACGATGAGCCGTCTGAATCTTGTGAAAGGCCTCGGCCCCGTGCTCCAGATTGCAGAAGGATGGACAGTGGAAATTGATCCGGAAGTTCACAAGCTGCTTGATGAACGTACAGACCGCACTTGGCCTACCACTTGGTTTGTACCCCGTCTGTGCGATAAACCGGCATTCGAAGATGTATATTCGGTGATGAACAACTGGGGAGCCAACCACGGTGCTATCAGCTACGGACACATCGGTCAGGATTTGATTACGCTGGCTTCTATGCTTCGCATCCCGGTTTGCATGCACAATGTAGACGAGAAGAAGATTTTCCGTCCGGCTGCATGGAATGCGTTCGGTATGGATAAGGAAGGGGCGGATTATCGCGCTTGCACAACGTACGGTCCGATTTATAAATAAACACTAAAGTAATAGAAACATGATAACTAACGAACAGATAGAACAATTCATTGCCCAGGCGCATCGGGTAGGAGATGCCGGATTGACAATTTGCAGTAGCGGCAATATTTCCTGGCGCATTGGCGACGAGGTTTTGCTTTCGGGTACAGGCTCATGGGTACCTTCTCTTACGAAAGAGAAGGTGGCCGTTTGCCGCCTTTCCACCGGAGAAGTGCTGAATGGGGTGAAACCTTCGATGGAGAGCGGTTTCCACCTCGGTGTATTGCGGGAACGTCCCGATGTGAATGTAGTCCTGCACTTCCAGTCCCACTATGCTACGGCTGTAGCTTGTATGAAGAATCGTCCTACGAACTTCAATGTGACGGCAGAGGTGCCTTGTCACGTAGGGAGTGAGATTCCGGTAGTACCTTATTTCCGTCCCGGTTCGAAGGAACTGGCGCAAGGGGTGATTGATGCCTTGAAAGACCATAATTCCGTCTTGTTGCTGAAACACGGGCAAGTGGTGTGCGGAAAAGACTTTGACCAGGCTTTTGAACGTGCCATGTTCTTTGAGATGGCGTGTCGCATCATCATCCAGTCCGGAGGCGACTATACGGTGCTTACTCCCGAAGAGATAGATGACCTTGAAACGTACATCTTAGGGAAGAAAACCAAATGATGAATACCTATCTGGCAGTAGATTTTGGAGGTGGAAGCGGTCGCGTGATGGCCGGTTCCATCTGCCAGGGTACGCTGAAACTGGAGGAGGTGTACCGTTTTCCGAACCGTCAGGTGCGGATGGGAAATCATGTGTATTGGGACTTCCTTGCCTTGTTCGATGAAATGAAGAACGGGCTTCGGCAGGCTGTGCGCAAAGGGTATCATATCAGAGGTATCGGTATCGACACCTGGGGCGTGGATTTTGCTTTGATAGACAGGAAGGGAAATCTGCTGGGAAATCCTGTTTGCTACCGCGATTTGCGGACGGATGGTTTGCCGGAAGAATTCTTTGATACTTTGGAGATGAATGCCTCGTGCATGGATGCTAAGGTTTCCAATAACCATCCCGGTGGAAGCCTTTCCCGTCATTATTCCGAAGCGGGGATACAGGTGATGTCTATCAATACGCTTTTTCAACTCTACAGTATGAAGAAGAGTGATGATATGCAGTTGGAAGTGGCAGACCGCCTTTTGTTCATGCCCGATCTTTTCAGTTTCTTCCTGACCGGGGTGGCGAACAATGAGTATTGCATTGCCTCTACCTCCGAATTGCTTGATGCCCGTAGCCGTAGCTGGAACCGAGCGTTAATCCGTCGTTTGGGAGTATCTGAACATCTCTTTGGTGATATTGTGATGCCGGGCACCGTGCGCGGCAGACTGAAACCGGAGATTGCCGAAGAAATAGGCCTCACGGAAGAAGTGGATGTGATTGCCGTCGGCTCTCACGATACGGCAAGCGCCGTTTTTGCCATTCCTGAAACTCATGTGGATAAGTCGCGTTGTGCGTTTCTCAGTTCGGGAACCTGGTCTTTGCTGGGCGTGGAGTTGGACGAACCCATCCTCACGGAAGAAGCCCGGATATGCGGTTTCACCAACGAGGGTGGAGTAGGCGGAAAGATTCGTTTTCTCCAGAATATCACCGGGCTGTGGATACTTCAACGCCTCATGGCGCAATGGAAGGAGCGGGGTGAGGAGTGTGGCTATGATGTACTGCTTTCTGCTGCCGGAAGTGCAGATATTTCTTCCGTCATTGATGTGGACGATAAAGTATTCCAGAATCCGGCAGATATGCAAGCTGCCATAGCCGGGTATTGCCGTGAACATCAGTTACCCATTCCTGCCACTCCGGGCGAGTATGTGCGTTGCGTACTTCAATCACTTGCTCAACGTTATAAACGGGCTATTGAGCAACTGAACCGCCTACTTCCGTCTCCGATAGAGCAACTGAACATCATCGGCGGTGGTTGCCGCAATGCATTGCTGAATCGCCTGACTGCCGATGCATTGGGCATTCCTATCATAGCGGGACCTGTGGAGGCAACTGCTATCGGGAATATTCTGGTGCAAGCTATAGCAAAAGGAGAAATTGCTAGTCGGGAGGAGATAAAAGAGTATAGTAACACTTAAAAACGACTGGGTACATAAATGATAATTTATCTCCCAATAAGAGAAATATTTTTCTCCTATTGGAAAAAAACATTTTTCCTCAAAAAAGAATTATCCCGCAGCTTTTTATTCTGTAAAAATCTGCTTTTATTTGCATTTTAATAAAATAACTATGGACACACCAATCAAACGTTATCCTGCCAAAGAGCACCACCAACCTGTGGAACGCATTTGCCGGACACTGGAACTTCGTGACGACCCGGAACTGATAGCCGAATACCGTCGCCGTCACAGCCAGGCAGCCATCTGGCCCGAAATACCCGCCGGCATTCGTGAAGTCGGCATCCTGGAAATGGAAATCTATCTGTTAGGCACCCGCCTGTTCATGATTGTCGAAGTACCTGTGGGCTTCGACTGGGATATGGCTATGGAACGCCTTGCCTCCCTGCCCCGGCAACAGGAATGGGAAGACTATATGGCTATCTTCCAGCTTGTGAAACCCGGTTCCACTGCCGCAGAGAAATGGCAGCCGATGGAACGAATTTTCCACTTATATGACTAACTGACAAAAGACAGAAATACCATGAACAACACCAAGAAAACCAGTATTATCAGCAAAGACGGAGTAAGTTATCTCATTCCGTTCATACTTATCACCAGTTGCTTCGCCTTGTGGGGCTTTGCCAACGACATCACTAATCCGATGGTGAAAGCCTTCTCCAAAATCTTCCGTATGAGCGTCACTGACGGGGCATTGGTGCAGGTGGCTTTCTATGGCGGCTATTTCGCTATGGCATTTCCGGCGGCTATTTTCATCCGCAGGTATTCCTATAAGGCGGGTGTGCTGCTGGGATTGGGACTGTATGCCATAGGGGCATTCCTGTTCTATCCCGCCATGCTGACGGGAAATTATTATCCTTTTCTCATTGCTTATTTTATTTTGACGTGCGGTTTGTCATTCCTGGAGACGAGTTGTAATCCTTACATCCTCTCTATGGGTGATGAGGCTACCTCTACTCGCCGCCTGAACCTGGCGCAGTCTTTCAACCCGATGGGCTCGTTGCTGGGCATGTATGTGGCTATGAATTTCATCCAGAACCGCCTCAATCCGATGGATACGGTGGAACGCAGTCAGCTTTCGGATACGGAATTTGCCGCTGTGCGCGATTCTGATCTGATGGTATTGATCGCCCCTTATCTCATCATCGGGCTTGTTATTCTGGCCATGTTGCTCGTAATCCGAATGGTGAAGATGCCGAAGAATGGCGACCAGTCTCATGGCATTAATTTTCTGCCTACGTTGAAGCGGATATTCACGATACACCATTACCGTGAAGGAGTGGTTGCCCAATTTTTCTATGTGGGAGCGCAAATCATGTGCTGGACATTTGTCATCCAGTACGGTACACGCTTGTTCATGTCGCAAGGCATGGAAGAGAAAGCGGCGGAAGTCCTTTCGCAACAGTATAATATCATAGCTATGATTATTTTCTGTGCCAGCCGCTTCATCTGTACATTTATTCTGCGATACCTCAGTTCGGGGCTGTTATTGAAGGTGTTGGCTATTGTAGCTTGTTTCTTTACTGCCGGAGTAATCGGTTTCCAGAATATCTGGGGAATGTATTGTCTGGTGGGCGTATCTGCCTGTATGTCTCTGATGTTCCCCACAATTTATGGTATCGCTTTGCAGGGATTGGGTGATGATGCCAAATTTGGTGCTGCGGGATTGATTATGGCTATTCTGGGAGGTTCGGTATTGCCTCCGGTTCAGGCAAGTATCATCGATTGCCATACATTGCTGGGTATGCCTGCCGTCAACCTTTCATTTATCCTTCCGTTCATCTGTTTCGTGGTGATTGTTGTTTATGGACACCGGTCGTATTGCAGGGAGAAAAGAAAATTGTAAATCACATCTTTTATCTGCTGTTGGATAATGCAGATAAATGCCACACTTCAACAACTGGAATGCCACACTCGGAGAGAGCCGAAGTGTGGCATTTATGGTCTTTAAGTGTGGCATTCCAGTTGTTGAAGTGTGGCATTTCGGGCATTAAAGTGTGGCATTATGGAATAAATAAACAAAGACTGTTTCTTATTTCTTCTTTTTCACTACTTTTGCAGCGCAAGGTAAAACGAGCAAATATTTGCGGAACATAAAAGCCCCCTAACACGGATGAAAGTACTATATTCTTTTTTTCTTCTGTGCCTTTTGACTATAAATACAGTTTGTGCACAGGGAGATGAAATAGATGCGAAATGTTACATCTTATGTATCAACTCATATACAGATGCTTCCCCCTGGAGCAGCCGGGTAATTTCATGTATGACGGAATTTGTGCAGAAAGACCCTAACCTCACTCTTTATGCAGAGCATATGAATGTGCTGCTGATTGATAAGGATACCATTCTGGAAGAATTTAAGCATGATGTTTTAAGTAAATATCAGAAGCGCCCCCGTATGTTAGTTCTACTGGGAAATCCGGCATTGATGTTGCGGGATGAATTGAGAAAGATGTGGGGAGATATTCCTATCATCCTTTGTGCACAGGAAGATTACGTAGGCCCCAAGGAAGTATATCTTCGGAAACAGCCTATCAGGAAGTTCGACAGGGTTCCTGTCTCCGAATTGGCTGACCCTTATAACCTGACTTTCTTGTATGCCGACCTCTATCTTCCCGAAAATATTCAATTGATGAAACAGATCGTCCCCGATATGAAGAAACTGGTATATATCGGTGATGGACGGCAAATCAATCAGAACAATGCGGCAATTATAGAAGAAGAGTTGAGAGCGAACTATCCGCACATCAAGTTCCAGTTTCTGTCTTCTGAAAAGATGACCACGAATCAGTTGCTGGACTCCTTATATTATGTAGACTCAAAGACGACAGGAGTATTGTTCGCTTCATGGTACTATAAATCCACGTTTGCAGGCAATACTTCGCTGGCTACTAATTCTCATAAACTCATAGCTACGGCTAACGCTCCTCTGTTTTCTTTGAATTTTATAGATATTGCGAGCGGAAAAGATGGTATGGTAGGCGGATATACCAATGATCAGGAGTATTATAATCGAAGGTTGACCCAGGTAATGGCGGAAATACTGGGAGGAAAACAAGCGCGTGACATACCGTTTTATATTCCGGTTGATGGAGCACCTGTCATTAATTACGAAGTGTTGCTGCGCAAGGGGCTTTCTCCTTCACGGTGTCCTGCAAATACTCGTTTCCTGAATAAGCCTCTTACATTCTGGGAGCACTACCGATATTTCATTTTGGGAATGCTTTTCAGTATCTTGTTACTGACACTGCTTTTCCTCTATCGCATTCGCAACCTGAATGAGCTAAAGAAGGCACAACAGAAAGAGATAGACATGATGGCTACCTATAAGAATCTGGTGAATAATATGCCTCTGCTTTATATGCGGGAGGAACTGGTTACCGATGAAAATGGTACGCCTGTCGAACTGATTTACAGGAATGTAAATTCAGAATTTGAGAAACACTTCTATCGCAAAGAAGAGGTTGTCGGCAAAAAAGCCAGTGAAATATTTCCTGAATCTATGGCTGAGTTCCTGCACTTCACCAAGATTGCATTGGCGGAGAACAGGGCAATTACATTCCCTTATTACTTTAAGGCCATTAATACTTTCTATGATGTGATATTGAAAGGTACGAATCAAGGCAATATGATTGATGTGTTCTGCCTGAACAGTACGGAACTACATAAAGCACAGCAGAAACTGAGTGCTACGAACAACAAGCTTGCCATGGCTCTTGATGTAGCCAACATTGTTCCTTGGAAGTAGGATTTATTGAGCAAAACCATTTTATGCGACATCAATAAACCGATAGAGTTGAGTATCACCGGGAAAGAAGTGGAAGAAGAGCAACTGGCTGTGCCCGATTCGCAATATTTTGCCAAGATATTCAAGGAAGACCGCCAACGGGTGGAAAAGGCATATCAGGACTTGATTGAGGGACGTTCGGAGAAAGTAAAAGAGGAATACCGGATAGTCAACGTACAGAAAAACAATTTGCGCAAGATAGATTGGGTAGAAGCCCAGGCTGCCGTCGAAACACGCGACGAGAATGGGAAGCCGCTTACGTTGGTTGGGTCTTCCCTCGTCATTACCAATCGCAAGAAGATGGAGCAGGAACTCACCACGGCGAAAGACCGTGCCGAAGAATCCAATCGTCTGAAATCGGCTTTCCTTGCCAATATGAGCCATGAGATACGTACTCCGCTGAATGCGATTGTCGGCTTTTCAGGGATATTGGCATCTACTGAAGAGGAGCAGGAGAAACAGGAATACGTCAGCATCATCGAGAATAATAACACGTTGTTGTTGCAACTGATAAGTGATATTCTCGACCTATCGAAGATAGAAGCCGGCACGCTGGATTTAAAATATTCCAATGTCAATCTGAATGCATTGATGAAAGAATTGGAATGTGGCTTGTTGCTGAGAGTGAAATCAAATGCGGTGAAACTGGAATTTGTGGAACCGGCAAAACCTTGCATAGCCCATACGGAGAAAAACCGGTTATCCCAGTTGATGATAAATCTTGTGACTAATGCCATTAAATTCACCCAAAAGGGGAGTATCCGTTTCGGCTATGAATTGCGGGAAAAGGAATTGTATTTTTATGTAGCGGATACCGGATGCGGTATTCCTAAAGATAAGCAGCAGAACATCTTCGGACGCTTCGTCAAACTGAATTCTTTTGCACAGGGGACCGGATTGGGGCTTTCCATCTGCAAGACGCTGCTGGAGCACATGGGTGGAAAGATCGGTGTGGAGTCGGAAGAAGGACAAGGTTCGACTTTCTGGTTCACATTGCCTTATTCATCGGCTGTGGATGTAGATAAAACGAGGAAACAGGAGGACGCCCAACCCATCGTAGTGGAAAAGGGCAAGTTAACCATCCTGGTTGCCGAAGACAATGCAAGTAATTACAAACTGTTTGAGTCTATCCTGAAATTCGACTATCAGTTGATTCATGCCTGGGATGGCAGGGAAGCGGTAGAGATGTTCAGGGAACATAATCCGCAGATTGTGTTGATGGATATCAATATGCCTGTGATGGATGGTTACGAAGCTACCCAGGAAATTCGCAAGTACTCGGCAAAGACTCCCATTATTGCCGTCACGGCCTTTGCCTATGCTTCGGACGAACAAAAGGTTATGGAAAGCGGTTTCGATGGATATATGCCCAAACCTATTAATGCCAAACAATTGAAAGCGCAGTTGATAGATATCATGCAGAAACGCATTATCCTGTTGTAAGACACTTTTTATTTTGTCTTTTTACGTATTCTTCTGATACTCTGCCGGAGTCATTCCGGTCATTCGCTTAAAGAACTTTGAGAAGAACGATGGATTGGGAAAATTCAGTTCATCCGAAATCTGGAATACCAGCATATCACTATGTTTAAGTAGCACTTTCGCTTCGAGCACTACTGCCTGGTTAATCCATTGCATGACCGTTTGTCCGCTGGTTTCACGAATCACCGTACTCAGGTAATGGGGTGTCAGGCATAGTTTGTCGGCGTAAAAGCTTATGTTACGTTCATGTTTGCCATGCTCGTTTACTAAAGTTATAAAACGGTTGAACGTCTCTTCCTGACGGGAAAAGTGTGTGCGGGAGGCTGTCTGTTTCTGGTCGAGCATATATCGTATATCATATAGCACGGCAGTCACCAGATGCTGTACCACTTCGGTGCGGAAGGGTGAACGGTGCATGCTTTCCCAAAGCAGAGAGAAAAACTCGCCGGTATGTTCCCATTCTTCCGCACTTAGGGAGAGTACAATTTCCTGTCTGCCGTATAAGTCTGTTATACTATTGCTCTGCACAGCCGGCAGGAAATCATTCTCAGGGACAATGACTTGAAAATCATAATCCGGACTTATATCTATTACTTCTATAAGTGAGTTCGGGGGAATGACGATTATTGTCTGCTTTTTCACATCATGCTCTACCAAGTTGATGGAGATTCTCCCTACGCCTTGGGTGACGCGAATGATGCGGCTCTCTTTTGCGCGGTAGGGTTGTCCGACGCGGAACAGTGAACTTTGCATCTGGGCAAAGCTGATAACCATTCCGATGCCCCGGTGGATAGAACGGAATTCAGCACGGGTGATGAGGTTTGCATTATCTTTTATTTCCTGAAAATCGAGATTCAGAGGTTTATTTTTCTTCATTGTTTGGTTTCTGTTAAGGATGTGTATCTGTGGCAAAGGTAAGAAAATAGTGTTATTTAATGCTCTATTCGATCATATATCGAACAAATGGAACATATCATTCGATTAATGGAAAGTATTTGTGTAGCTTTATGGTCTATCTTTGCACTGTAATTCGTAGCTAATTAACAAGAAATAGATATAGACATGAAACGAACGATTTTTTCTTTTGCTTTTCTGTTCACGGCTGCGCTGATGCACGCCCAGTTGACACTGGAAGAATGTCATCATCAAGCACAGGTCAACTATCCGCTGGTACGCCAGTACGGGCTGATAGAGAAGGCACGTGAATATAATCTTGCCAATGCCGGAAAGGGATATTTGCCGCAGTTTTCTATTTCGGGAAAAGCGACGTATCAGAGCGATGTCACGAAACTTCCGGTGGAGATACCGGGCGTTGATATAAAAAGTATGCCTAAAGACCAGTATCAGGTGATGCTTGAAGTATCGCAGAACATTTGGGATGGTGGCGACATACACTCAAAAAAGCAACTGATGCGGGCTACTTCGGACGTAGATCGTGAGAAACAGGATGTGGATATGTATGCATTGAACGACCGTGTGAATCAGGTTTACTTCGGTATTTTATTACTGGACGAACAGTTGCGACAAAACCAGCTTCTGCAAGAAGACCTGGAGCGTACCCATAAACAGGTTTCTGACTATATGGCGAATGGCATTGCCAATCAGAGCGACCTGGATGCCGTGAGCGTGGAGATACTGAATACCCGCCAGAAGCGCATAGAATTGGAGTCTTCACGACAAGCATATTTGAGTATGCTTTCCATATTTATAGGAAAGGAAATCGCTGCCGGAACTACCTTGCAGAAACCTGCGGATATTCTTGAATCAGCTTCACTTGTGAACAACCGTCCCGAACTTCGCTGGTTCGATGCACAGGGGAGCCAACTGAATGTGCAGGAGTCTGCCTTGAAAACTCGTTTGCGTCCTCGCTTCGGGCTGTTTGTGCAGGGAGCTTACGGCAATCCGGGGCTGAATATGCTGAAGGATGATTTCTCTGCATATTATGTGGCGGGAGTCCGTATGTCATGGAACTTTGGCAGTCTGTATACTTTGCGCAACGACCGCAAGCTGATTGACAATAATCGTAGGCTGTTGGAGACAAACCGCGATGTTTTTCTGTTCAATACCCATCTGCAATCCACCCAACAGAATTCCGCCATACTTTCCATGCGCAAACAGATGGCGGATGATGACGAGATTATCCGTTTGCGTGTCAACATCAGAAAGGCTGCCGAGGCAAAAGTTGCGAACGGAACACTCACCGTTACCGATATGTTACGTGAAATTACATCAGAGAATCTGGCACGCCAGACTAAAGCTGCACATGAAGTGCAATTGCTGATGAATCTTTGGAATTTGAAATATACATTGAATAATTAAAGGCAAAAATATACATCATTATGAAATCAAAGAATTTACTGAGACTTTGTTCCCTATTGGCCCTTTTCTCCGCTTGTGGAAATGGTACTCCGAAATATGATGCTACCGGAACATTCGAAACCACCGAAGTACTGGTGTCCGCCGAAGCATCGGGCAAGTTGCTTTACTTCAATATAGAAGAGGGCACTGTGCTGAAAGCAGGTCAGGAAGTTGGTGTGGTGGACACTGTGCAACTCTATCTGAAAAAGCTGCAACTGGAAGCCAACATCAAATCCGTTGAAGAACAGCGTCCCGATATCTTGAAGCAAGTGGCTGCCACCAAAGAGCAGATAACGGCTGCTGAACGGGAACGTAACCGTGTGGCAAACTTACTAAAAGTGGGTGCCGCCAACCAGAAACAACTGGATGATGCGGACGACCAGCTTGAAGTGCTCCGGAAACAACTCGTGGCACAGAACTCCACATTATCCAATAGTCACCAGAGCCTGACATGGCAGAGTTCTTCTGTCGGCATCCAGGTGGCTCAGGTGGAAGACCAATTGAAGAAGTGTTATATCACTTCTCCGATAACCGGAACCGTGCTGGCTAAATATGCCGAAGCAGGAGAGCTGACCGCTGTGGGTACGCCACTTTTCAAGATTGCCGATACGCAGCAGATGTATCTTCGCGCATACATCACTTCCGAACAATTGTCACAAGTGAAGCTGGGGCAGAAGGTTACCGTTTTCTCTGATTATGGCACCGATGAGCATAAGCAATATCCGGGCGTTGTCACCTGGATTTCGGACACTTCCGAGTTTACTCCGAAGACCATTCTGACTAAGAATGAACGTGCCAATCTGGTGTATGCCGTCAAGATAGCCGTGAAGAATGAAGGCTATCTGAAGATAGGTATGTATGGAGGAGTGGAGTTTAGTGATAAGTGATAGAGTGATAGAGTGATAGAGTGATAAAGTGATAGGTGATAAAGTGATGAGTGATAAAGTGATAAGTTTATGGAACATGCGGTTGTTGTAGATAACGTTACCAAGAAATATGGGGCGGTGGAGGCGTTGAAGGGTGTTTCCCTGACGGTTCCTTCCGGGGAGTTGTTCGGAATCATCGGGCCCGACGGGGCGGGGAAGACTTCTCTTTTCCGCATCCTCACCACCTTGCTGCTTTCCGATAGCGGGACTGCCTCCGTCTGCGGCCTGGATGTGGTGCGGGATTATAAGGAAATCCGTCGCCGTGTGGGCTATATGCCCGGACGTTTCTCCCTCTATCAAGACCTGACGGTGGAGGAAAACCTGAACTTCTTTGCCACCGTTTTTCACACCACCATTGAAGAAAACTACGGCCTGGTGAAAGATATCTACCAGCAAATAGAACCTTTCAAGAAACGCCGTGCCGGAGCATTGTCCGGAGGCATGAAGCAGAAACTCGCCCTTAGTTGTGCGCTTATCCACAAGCCGGACGTTCTCTTTCTCGATGAGCCTACTACGGGTGTCGACCCTGTCTCCCGTAAGGAATTCTGGGAAATGCTTCGTCGTCTGAAAGAGCAGGGTATCACCATCATTGCCTCTACACCCATCATTGACGAAGCGCGCCAGTGCGACCGCATCGCCTTCATCAATGAAGGGCAGATACATGGAATAGATACTCCGAAGCGTATTTTGGAACAATTCTCAGATATACTTTGTCCGGCAGGCTTGCAGCATGGCAAGGCAGAACAGAAAGAGGAATACGTCATTGAAGTGGACGGACTTACCAAGCGTTTCGGAAATTTCACCGCCGTCGATCATATCTCTTTCCGCGTTCATAAAGGAGAAATCTTTGGTTTCCTGGGTGCCAACGGCGCCGGAAAGACCACTGCCATGCGTATGCTCACCGGACTGAGTCACCCGACGGAAGGCATGGCACATGTAGCAGGTTTCGACGTAGCTACCCAAACGGAAGAAGTGAAGAAAAACATCGGCTATATGAGCCAGAAGTTTTCTCTTTACGAGGATCTCAAAGTATGGGAGAATATCCGCCTCTTTGCCGGAATTTACGGCATAGCGGAAGATGAAATAGCACGGAAGACCGATGAACTCCTTACGCGTATCGGCTTGGGTGCGGAACGTGATACGCTAGTGAAAAGCCTTCCTTTAGGTTGGAAGCAGAAACTTGCTTTCTCCGTTTCCATCTTCCATGAGCCGAAAATCGTCTTTCTGGATGAACCTACCGGCGGTGTGGACCCTGCCACCCGACGCCAGTTCTGGGAGCTTATTTACCAAGCAGCCGACCGTGGCATCACTGTCTTCGTCACCACCCATTTTATGGATGAGGCTGAATATTGCGACCGTATCTCCATTATGGTGGACGGTGTGATTCGCGCCCTTGATACGCCTGATGAACTAAAACGACAATTCAATGCCGTCACTATGGATGATGTGTTCCAGAAACTTGCACGGGAGGCAGTGCGGACGGCGGATTAATAAAGAATAGACAATGAAACAATTCATAGCTTTTGTCCGAAAGGAATTCTTCCATATCTTCCGCGACAGGCGTACGATGCTCATATTGCTGGGTATGCCTGTTGTACAGATTATCCTTTTCGGCTTTGCCATCACAACGGAAGTGAAGAACGTACGTGTAGCGGTTCTAGACCCGTCCAACGATATGGTTACCCGCCGTATCATCGACCGTCTGGATGCCAGCGAATACTTTTCCGTAACTACTTACCTGCATTCTCCCGGAGAGGTGGAAGCTACTTTCAAGCGGGGAGACATAGACTTGGCGCTCATCTTTAACGAGCAGTTTGCCAACCGTGTTTATACAGGTGAGGCCCGCGTGCAGTTGATTTCCGATGCTACCGACCCTAATACGGCAACTACGCAGGAGGGATATGCTGCCAATATCATAACCGCTGCCGGACGGGAAATGCTTCCTCCGGGTGTGCGGGTTGCTTCCATTATTCCCGAAGTCAAGCTGCTTTATAATCCGCAGATGAAGAGTGCGTACAACTTTGTGCCGGGTGTGATGGGGCTTATCCTGATGCTGATTTGTGCAATGATGACTTCCATCTCCATTGTCCGTGAGAAAGAAACGGGTACGATGGAAATTCTGTTGGTATCTCCCGTGAAACCCTTGTTCATCATTCTTGCAAAAGCGGTGCCTTATTTTGTATTGTCGTTTGTCAATCTTACGACTATCCTGTTGCTTTCAGTCTATGTGCTCGATGTACCCGTAGCAGGTAGTCTGTTCTGGCTCATAACGGTGTCATTGCTCTTTATCTTTGTTTCGCTGGCTCTAGGATTGCTTATTTCTTCGGTGACGCGGACACAGGTTGCCGCCATGCTTGCGTCCGGATTGATATTGATGATGCCTACCATGTTGCTCTCCGGCATGATATTTCCGATAGAGAGTATGCCGGTGATACTGCAAGGCATTTCAGCCGTGCTGCCTGCCCGTTGGTACATTCAGGCTGTACGTAAACTGATGATTGAGGGAGTGGATATTTCGCTTGTTCTGATGGAAGTCGGCATTCTTGCTACAATGGCAACGATACTGATAACTATCAGTTTCAAGAAGTTTAAGAACCGATTAGAATAGGAGGGAGCTGTTATGATAAAATTTCTGATAGAAAAAGAATTCAAGCAATTACTGCGCAACTCATTCCTGCCGAAGATGATTTTCATTTTCCCGTGTATGATTATGATACTGATGCCGTGGGCCGCGAATCTGGAAATAAAGAACATCAACCTGAATATTGTGGATAATGACCATAGTACCCTTTCCCGCCGCCTTGTAGACAAGATAGGTGCATCCACCTATTTCCGCACGACGGCCCTTCCCAAGACATATGACGAGGGCTTGGAAAGCGTGGAGATTGGCACTGCTGACATCATTTTGGAGATTCCCCGTGACTTTGAAAAGGATTGGGTGCATGGCAAAAGTCCCCGTCTGCTGATTGCTGCCAATGCGGTGAATGGGACTAAGGGTGGTTTGGGAAGTTCTTATCTTTCCTCCATTATCAGTGATTATACACGCGAGTTGCAGGCGGAATCTTCTTCACATGGAATGCATTCCGGCAGGGCACTCCCGAAAGTGAGTATAACGACTCAGAATTTGTTCAATCCTAACCTGAACTATAAACTATTCATGGTACCGGCATTGATGGTTATGTTGCTGACAATGATTTGCGGTTTTCTTCCGGCTCTCAATGTGGTTGGCGAGAAAGAGGCGGGGACTATTGAGCAAATCAATGTGACTCCTGTCGGGAAATTCACCTTTATTCTCGCAAAGCTGATCCCTTACTGGCTGATTGGGTATATAGTACTTACTATCTGCTTTTTCTTGGCTTGGTTGCTTTATGGCATTTTGCCCGCCGGGCACTTCCTGACTATTTATCTTTTCTCGATGGTTTTTTTGCTGGTGGTTTCGGGCTTTGGGCTGGTAATTTCCAATCATTCGGGCACTTTACAACAGGCGATGTTTGTCATGTGGTTCTTTATGCTGATTCTTATTCTGATGAGCGGTTTGTTTACGCCTATACATAGCATGCCGCAATGGGCACAATTTATAGCCGCCCTCAATCCGCTGAAATATTTTGTAGAAGTAATGCGTACTATATATCTGCGTGGAGGTGGTTTTGCGGATCTCTTACCGCAGTTGGGAACCTTGCTTGTCTTTGCGGTTTTCTTTAACCTGTGGGCTGTGAAGAGTTATCGGAAAAGTAGTTAGGGTAAGTAACAAAGAGGTCGGAAAACTTAATTTTCCGACCTCTTTAGTATTATTCAGTAACTCTGCTTTTCAGATAATCCGGAGGCAGTAATACCCCGTTTGTACTGTGTCTTTCAATAGACTGGTAAACAGGTATGCGCATTCCTTCTTTGGGAGAATCAACAGCACGCGAGGAGGGCACTGTACCATTAATCACTTTTAATGCATAATTCAGCATATATTCGTTAGGATCACCTAAGGGAAGTAACTGCTTGCTCTCAAATTCGTCAAGCGGATAATTCGGATCGAGTCCTGCGCTATAATCGTTACTTGCTCCTTCTTTATTCGTGATACGCATCACAATCGGCTGAATAGCCCATTCGTATTTCTTATCAGAATAATGAAGGGAACCTACGTTTTTACCTTCCGTAGTTTCACCGATAAGAATGATATTATCTTTTCCATAATAAGGTATCAATCCGTTTATTACAGCTTCAGATGCGGAAGCAGTTGATGAACTTGTCAGAATGAACAGTCGATTCAACTTTAAATGTGTAGTTTCTCCCTCAGCATTGAACCTGATGTTAAAAGATTTACCTTTATTGTCTGTCTCTATCCCGAATATATCATTCTTATGGCTTTCATCCACTAATAAACTGGCAAGTATGGTTGCCGAACTTAGGTATCCACCCCCATTATAGCGCAAATCAAGTATGAATTCATCTACATTTTGTGAAGCAAACTCACCGAGAATCTCTTTCATTTCATTATCATAAGCTTTGTCGTTAAAGCCATCTGGTCCTGTTGTAAAATGGTTATAAAGTAAATATCCAACCTTTTTGCCACCTGCGTCAAGCGTTGTGTGACAGTATAGCGGATTATCTTCTACCTTTCGAGAGGCGGATAATGCCACATTTTTTGTTTTATTCTCATCCGATGGATCTAACATGATTGTTAACTCAATTGCCGGACCTTTGAGCAATTGCGTAAAATTGTTCTGATTCAATTTGACACCATTTATGTAGGTCAACCAGTCTCCCCGTTTAATTCCGGCTTCTTCTGCCGGACTGTCGGGGAGGACGTATAGCACCCATGAACGGTAATACCCCAAAGGTTTACCATTCTGATCCACCATATTGAAAGTCACAAACTCCATCCCGTATGTATCATCCGAATCAATACTGGTACGTGTACCGGACACATAGTCTTTGTTTTTCTCAATATATGAATAGTAGTGATGTGTTCCATTGCGAGCTTTTCCATCTTTCAGACTAAGCAGAGAACGAAAGAATGTTTCCGGTTCGGCATCGAAGTTCAGTTTGCTTTCTTGTGGGATTTCATTATACCACAAATAGTTTTCCCGCATAGTCTCTTCTATCCAGTGATTTACTTCCAAACCTTCGTTGGGAGTATCAGGTGTTTTCCCGGAATCATCATCGGAACATGAAATAAACAGGGCTGGGCCGCATAGCAAGCCTAACCAAGCGATGATTGCATATAAAGATATTTTTTTCATATGTAATGTTTTTATAATTAAGCAACTACAAACGAACGTAAAATTAGCCATATAAACAAGTAAAAAGATTAATTTAATAGGATAATAGAGTGATTTATTCTTATTTACGGCAATATATATAGTGAGTAATTTCGTTTTATTGTTTTTTATCCTACTTTTGCAATCAAATTTAAAATATCTGATACCTCAATGAACACGCAGACAACTTATCTTGCCTCTAAGCCACATTATGAAATTCTTGACGGATTACGTGGTGTAGCCGCTGTTATGGTCGTAGCTTTCCACCTTTTCGAAGCACATTCGGGTGGCAGCCATCTCACGCAAATTATCAATCACGGTTATCTTGCCGTAGACTTTTTCTTTATGCTTTCGGGCTTCGTAATCGGCTATGCCTATGATGATCGCTGGAGCCGGATGAGCATCGGTACTTTCTTTAAACGCCGTGTCATCCGTCTGCATCCTATGGTGATTATGGGTAGCATTATCGGTGCTGCTTTCTTTTTCTTTCAGAAGTCCCCTTGTTTCCCAGGGATGGATAATGTTTCAGTGGGAACCGTGCTGATAATTATGCTTTATGGTTGTACGTTGCTTCCGCTTCCTTTGAAGTGGGACATTCGTGGATGGACGGAAATGCATCCGTTGAATGGTCCGGCGTGGTCACTTTATTATGAATATATCGGTAACATACTGTATGCTTTGTTTGTACGTAAGTTCAATAAGGTTGCACTGTCTGTACTTGTTTTCCTGGCGGCTTGCGCTACGTTGCATCTTTGTCTCACGGCTCCGAAGGGTGACATTGTTGGCGGTTGGGCATTGAATTGGGAACAACAGTATGTGGGCTTTGTCCGCTTGCTCTATCCATTCTTTGCCGGGTTGCTGTTGTCTCGTCTGGGTTGGCTGATACGAGTGAAGAAGCGTGCATTCTGGTGGTGCAGCCTGATGATTGTGGTGATTCTTTCTGTTCCCCGCATCGGTGGTGAAGACCATTTCTGGATGAACGGACTCTATGAAGCTCTCTGCATCATTTTCATCTTCCCGGTTATTGTATCTATGGGAGCGGGCGGAAAGGTGACTGGCAAACGTTCCGTAGGAATTTGTAAGTTTCTGGGTGATATTTCATATCCTGTATATATCACTCACTATCCACTGATATATACTTACACGGCATGGGCGTGCAACAACAATGCTACGATAGCCGAAGGTCTTCCTTATATGATACTGACCTTTGTTGGTGCCTTTGTTCTTGCTTACGCCTGTCTGAAACTCTACGATGAGCCTGTACGCAAATGGCTGACGAATCGTTTTCTGAAAGGTAGTCGCAAGGTGAAATGAATTATTCTCCTGATGATATAAGGAAACGGGCAACTTCTTTTTGTGGAAGTTGCCCGTTCTCATTTTTAATAATTCATCTGTTGGTTTCAGTGGAAAAATTTATTTCACTTCAATGGATTTCTTGTTCTTTTGTTTTTCTTCGGCTGAGAACTTCGGCAGGTTGATGTTCAGCACACCGTTTTCTACTTGTGCTGCAATCTTTTCCTTGTCCACATTGTCCGGTAATATCATGGTCTGTTGGAACTTAGAGTATGAGAATTCGCGGCGCAGATAGCGACCGTCTTTCTTTTCCTCCTTGTTTTCAGTCTTCTTTTCCATGCTGATAACCAAATTGTTGTCTTCGTCGATATGAACGTTGAAATCATCTTTGGTCATTCCCGGAGCAGCCAACTCTACTTTGTATTCCTTTTCCGTTTCCATCACGTTGATAGCCGGAGCGGTTGCATTGGCTTTTTCCATCCATTCGTTATCAAAGAAATCATTAAAGATACTTGGTAACCAACTTTGAGTTCTTCTAACAGGCATCATAATTTTAGTCTCCTATCCTTTAAGTTAAACATTCAGTTAGTTTTGAACTTCCGGTCCGTATTTACCTTTCGGTTGCTGTTTTTCAACTGCTTTCGTGCGGTTTCTGAACCGTTGTTCATAAACGTTATCGCAAAACGCGTGCCAATTGCTTTTGGTTTCGCTGATTAACAAAATGTCACTAAATTTCTGACAAAATTACTTGGTTTATGCCGTTTTGTACGTTTTTTATATAAAATTGCTTTATGGGGCTACTAATTTGAAACGCATTCTCCATCGCTTGGCTTCTTCATTCCAGTCGTGACTGATGACTTTGAAGGTCCCTATCTCGGAGGTATTCTTTACGTGTGTTCCCAAGCAAAGGCATTCATCATAATTGCCTACTTTCACTACGCGTACCGTTTCCGAAGCGTCATCCGGCAACCGTTTCAGGTCGAAACGTCCCTGGGCTTCTTCTTGGGTGATGAATTCTGTGGTAACATCCAATCCTTGTGCTATCACTATATTTACTGCTTCTTCCAGTCGCCTCACATCGTCTTCGGTAGGAGCGGACTCCAATGCATAATCCAATTTGCTTTTCTTTCTTTCTATATGTGCCGATACTGATCGTCCGCAACCAAAGAGGTTCATCATGGTTCGGTTGATAATATGCTCGCAGGTGTGCATCGGCGGGTATTCCTGCTTGTTGTGGTCGTTGAGTTGAATTTGTTGTTCCATAAATTATTTCAATAGTTAATATAATGCTAATAGCATTTGTTGTTCCTATCTTTTTGTGATGCCTACAAAGGTAAGTATTAGCAATGGAATCTACTAACCTTCTTCTCTTTATCTTTAAACAATCATCTTACCAACACCCGGGTGTTGGTACTACTAACATGGGGATGTCAGTCATACCAACATGGGGGTGTTGGTAGTGCTTACACCCCCATGTCGGTAACACTATTCTTTAAAGAAACGTCGCTTTACCTTTAAAGATATTGTGATTTAAATGCTACTATAAATAGGAATCTATCAGAATTTACTTATTTTTGCATAGAACTTCCTATAGAAGTAACCTTTAACTAATCGAGAATCGGATGAAGAAAATAATCATATTCCTATATATATGTGGTGTATGTATG
Source organism: Bacteroides stercorirosoris (assembly GCF_900142015.1). Classification (GTDB taxonomy): domain Bacteria; phylum Bacteroidota; class Bacteroidia; order Bacteroidales; family Bacteroidaceae; genus Bacteroides; species Bacteroides stercorirosoris. The sequence continues at coordinate 59,885 of NZ_FQZN01000014.1, read as the reverse complement.
TGCCAGCTTCATGCTGCTACCAATAATGTTGTAGACTCCCTTTTATCACAACTGGACCAAGTAATCCAAAACCGTCCCGTATACATAGAACAAAAAGAAAAGAAACTGAATGACTTGCGAAAAGCCCTCAGACAACGTATTTCCGACGAGAACCGCTTTACCCTGTTAGGAGAGTACCTGGATGAATACCGTTCCTATAACACAGACTCTTCCCTTTACATCTCCCGCGAGAGATACCAGGTGGCACTGCGGATGAAGAACAAAGAACATCAGGACAACGCCCTTATGAATACCGCCGAGATTATGGGTACGGCAGGCATGTACAAAGAAGCCATTGACCTGATGCAAAACGTACATATCAATCAATTACCTGATGAGCTTCACCCATACTATTATCATATCTACCGTACAGTCTACGGCCTGATGGCTGATTATGCCGTTACGGAGCAGGAGAAAAAACTCTATGCCGAAATAACGGACAAATATCGCGATTCCTTGCTATTGGTCAACAAAGACAACCTTCTGGTGTACACGCTGATTCAGTCCGACCAGTACAATGTGCGGGGTGAGTTTGAGAATGCCATTCAGTTATTGACGGACTATCTGGCAGGACAGATAGATAATGTACACGATGTAGCCATCTGTGCCTACACATTATCGGAATCATACCGCTTGAAAGAAGACACCGAAAAAGAGAAAGAATATCTGATTCTTTCCTCCATCGCAGATATGAAGTCTGCGGTGCGCGAATATATTTCTCTGCGAAAGCTGGCTGTGTTGCTCTATCAGGAAGGAGATATAGACCGTGCCTATTCTTATCTGAAGCTCTGTATGGACGATGCCGTGTTCTGCAATGCCCGGTTGCGTATTCTGGAAATCCTGCAAATCTTCCCCCTTATCAACGACGCTTACCAACAAAAGACCGAGAAACAACAGGAACAAATGGAGTGGGCGTTAGTCTCTATCAGCCTGTTGTCCATCTTCCTTCTGATAGCCATCTTCTATGTATATAAGCAGATGAAACGTGTGGCCGCCGCACGCCATGAAGTGGTGGATGCCAATAAGCGACTGAAAGAATTGAATGAAGAACTCCACCGCTACAACCTGCAACTGAAAGAGGCCAACCACATCATTGCCGAAAATTCCTATTTGAAAGAGGAATACATCGGACGATACATGGACCAGTGTTCCGTATATCTGGAAAAGATGGATAACTACCGCCGTTCGTTGGGCAAGATAGCGGCAAGTGGTAAGGTGGACGAACTGTATAAACACATCAAATCTTCCAAATTCATAGACGAAGAGCTGAAAGACTTCTATGCGAACTTCGACAATACCTTCCTGCAACTGTTCCCCACCTTTGTAGAAGACTTCAATGCCTTGCTTGCCGATGGCGAACAGATTTATCCGAAAGCTAACGAACGGATGAGTACGGAGTTACGCATTTTCGCCCTGATTCGTTTGGGCATTACCGATAGTGTGAAGATAGCCCAGTTCCTGCGCTATTCTGTGACTACCATATATAATTACCGTACCAAGGTTCGCAACAAAGCTGCCGGCGACCGTGACTTATTGGAACAGGAAGTGATGAAGATAGGTAAATCTAAAGACTGAAATGCCGCTTTCAGGTCCTATTAGTGTCCTTTTTACGCTTATATTCTTACTACTTTTTTGAGATAATACTACTATCGTATTTTGTTGGATATTAGTTGTTTGCGATTTGTAAAACGGCTGATGCCACTACTTTTTCACTCTTTCCTCCTTCATCGGTTCTTCTTATCCGATACATTTGCATTGTTCCTCTTACGGAGGGGCAACAGCATGTGACTTATGTTTTATTATTAACTTTAAATTCTTATATTATGCAAAAGTACAAAATGCCAATCAGGCTTCGAATCATGGTTTGTCTGATAGGAATGTTACTTCCGATGTGCATGTTCGCACAGCAAATCACAGTACAAGGTGTAGTGAAGGACCAGACGGGTGAAACCGTTATCGGGGCCAGTGTGGTGCAGAAGGGCACGACGAACGGAACGATAACAGGTATCGATGGCGATTTCCTGTTGAATGTGCCTTCGGATGCCGTTCTGGTAGTCTCGTTTGTGGGTTACAAGACTGCGGAAATCTCCGTCAAAGGACAGAAACAAATTCAGGTAATGCTGTCCGAGGACAGTGAGATGCTGGATGAAGTGGTGGTGATAGGCTATGGAACCATGAAGAAAAGCGATTTGACAGGCGCCGTATCTTCTTTGGGCAGTAAAGATATTAAAGATGCTCCTGTGTCCAATTTAGGACAGGCCATTCAGGGTCGCATCTCCGGCGTACAGGTAGTGGATGCCGGAAAGCCGGGCGACAATGTCTCTATCAAGATTCGTGGTTTGGGTTCAATCAATAACTGCGATCCGCTGGTGGTGATAGACGGAGTGCCTACCGACCTGGGATTATCTTCGCTGAACATGGCGGATGTGGAACGTCTGGACGTACTGAAAGACGCATCAGCTACAGCTATTTACGGTTCGCGGGGAGCCAATGGAGTGGTGATGATTACTACCAAGCGCGGAACGGAAGGAAAAGGCAAGCTGTCAGTTTCCGCCAATTGTGCTTTCCAGAATGCCACGAATGTACCTTCTTTGCTGAATGCCGCCCAGTATGCGGAGTTGAGCAACGACATGATGACGAATAGCGGACGCAACCCCAATCCGAATTGGGCGAACCCTTCCGAACTGGGTGCAGGTACCGACTGGATGGATGAATTGCTTCGCACGGGCGTGATGCAGAACTACACGGTAAGTTATTCCGGAGGTAATGAGAAATCCCATTATTATGTGTCCGGTGGTTTCCTCGACCAGTCGGGTATCGTAAGCAGTGTGAATTACCGTCGTTTCACGTTCCAGTCCAACAGCGACGCGCAGGTGTTGAAGTGGTTGAAATTCTCTAATAACATTACTTTCAGTACCGATACGAAAGACTCGGGCAGTTATAATATAGGTGATGCGCTGAAAGCTCTTCCCGTCCTTCCGGTGAAGAATGAAGACGGTTCCTGGAGCGGACCGGAAGGTAATTCGGAATGGTACGGCAGCATCCGTAACCCGATAGGGCCTACGCAACTTAACAAGAGCCAGACGAAAGGTTATAATTTCCTTGCCAACCTGACAGCGGAACTGACCTTTACCAAATGGCTGAAATTCAAGAGTACATTCGGCTATGACGCCAAGTTCTGGTTCATCGACAATTTCACTCCGAAGTATAACTGGAAGCCTATTCCGACGGAAGAAACCTCACGCTATAAGAGTGATAATAAATCATTCACCTATCTGTGGGATAACTATTTCCTGTTTGACTATACGTTTGCCGAAAAGCATCGTATAGGCTTGATGGCAGGTTCTTCCGCACAGTGGAATGAGAACGATTACTTGAACGCCCAAAAGAATGTCTTCATGTTCGACAATGTGCATGAAATGGATAACGGTCAGGAGATGTACGCCATTGGCGGCAGTTCCAACGAATGGGCATTGCTTTCGTACATGGCACGCGTCAATTACTCTTACGAAGACCGTTATCTGTTGACGGCGACGGTTCGCCGTGACGGTTCCAGCCGTTTCGGTAAGAAAAATCGTTGGGGTACTTTCCCGTCAGTCTCTGCGGCATGGCGTGTTTCGCAGGAAAAGTGGTTCCCGCAGAATAAGTTTGTAAACGACTTGAAGTTGCGCGTCGGATATGGTGTGACGGGTAGCCAGGCAAGTGTGGGCAATTACAGTTATCTGGCATCTTATAATACCAGTGTGTACCCGTTCGGCACCACAAGCGGCAATCAGACGGCGCTGGTTTCTTCCACGCTTGCCAATCCTTATATCCATTGGGAAGAGGTGGCGCAGACGAATATCGGTTTTGATGCCTCCCTGTTCAATTCGCGCATCACCTTCTCGCTGGATGCTTATCTGAAAGAGACCAGGGATATGTTGGTGAAAGCGTCTATCCCTATCACGTCGGGTTTTGAGGACACTACCACTACTTACACCAATGCCGGTAAAGTCCGCAACCAGGGTTTGGAAATGAGCCTACACACCATCAACCTGACGGGTGAACTGGGCTGGGAGACAAACCTGACCGCCACTTACAATAAGAATAAGATTAAAGACCTGAACAGTGCGGTTCCTTACTATATCAACCAGATTAACAACTCTTACGTGACGATGCTGGCAAAGGATTATCCGATTAACGTATTCTACGGTTACGTGACGGACGGGCTGTTTCAGAATCAGGCGGAAGTGGATGCGCATGCCGTGCAGCCGGGAGCGGAGCCGGGCGACATTCGTTTCAGGGACTTGAATAACGACGGTGTCATCAATGACAGTGACCGCACGGTGATAGGCAATCCTAATCCGAGTTGGTTCTACTCAATGAACAACAGTTTGTCCTATAAAGGTTTTGAGTTGTCCGTCTTCCTCCAGGGAGTGGCCGGCAACAAGATTTATAATGCCAACAATATCGATAACGTCGGTATGGCTGCCGCATACAATCAGTCCACCGATGTACTGAAACGTTGGAGAGGAGAGGGAACAAGCTATTCCATGCCGCGTGCCGTCTTCGGCGACCCGAATCAGAACTGCCGTGTATCTGACCGCTTTGTGGAGGACGGTTCTTATCTTCGTCTGAAGAATATCACGCTTTCCTATACCTTCCCCAAGCAGTGGTTGCAGAAGATACAGATAGAGAATGCGCGCCTTTCCATCTCTTGCGAGAATGTGGCTACCATCACCGGATATTCCGGTTTCGACCCGGAGGTGGACATCAACGGAATTGATTTGTCCCGCTATCCCATCTCACGTACATTCAGTGTAGGTTTAAACTTTAACTTTTAAATTGATTCGGATATGAAAAAGATAACAAACTTAGTATATGCGCTGGCTGTGTTGATGCTGGTTTCATGTAATGACTTCCTTGATAAGTCTCCCAAATATGCGGTTGACCCCGAAACGACGGTGACCGACGACGTGGCTGTAGCACTGACGAATGCTTGCTACAAGGCGCTTCAATCCTCCAATCTGTATAACCAGCGTATGTGGTCGCTGGATATCGTTGCGGGTAACAGTCTGGTAGGTGCAGGCGGTGGTACGGACGGTCTGGAAACCATACAGGCATCCAATTTTATCACGCAGAGCGATAATGGCATGGCATTGTATATGTGGCGTTCCCCGTGGGTAGGCATCGGGCAGTGTAACATTGTGCTGACCAGTCTTCCGCAGGCGGAAGCCGTGTCGGAGAGCATCAAGAACCGTTGCATGGGCGAGGCTTATTTCCTCCGCGCTCACTACTATTATATTTTGGCGCGTTTGTACGGTGGTGTACCTTTGCGTCTGGAGCCTTATACTCCGGGGGCGTCTACGGCAATAGCCCGCACGACTCTGGACCAGACTTACGAACAGATTATTTCCGATTGCAGGAATGCCGTCGATTTGCTTCCTGCAAAAGCTGAATATAGCGAAGAACAGAAAGGACGTGCCTGCAAGGATGCCGCCCTGGCCATGCTGGCGGATATTTATCTGACCTTGGCACCCAATCACACAAGCTATTATGAAGAGGTGGTGGATTTGTGCAACGAAATCACGAATCTGGGCTACGACCTCTCCACTTGCAAGTATGAAGACAACTTCGACGCTACCATCAATAATGGTCCTGAGTCTTTGTTCGAAGTGCAGTATTCCGGCAGCACGGAATATGATTTCTGGGGAACGGACGGTCAGTCTTCCTGGCTTTCCACTTTTATGGGGCCGCGCAACTCGGATTTTGTAGCAGGCAGTTACGGTTGGAACCAGCCTACGGAGGAGTTTGTGGGGCAATATGAAGAAGGTGATAAGCGGAAAGACCTGACGGTGCTTTACGACGGTTGTCCGGACTTCGATGGAAAGACTTATAAGAGTTCTTATTCCAACACCGGATATAATGTCCGCAAGTTCCTGGTTTCTAAAACCATCTCTCCGGAATATAACACGAATCCGAATAACTTCGTCGTGTATCGCTACGCAGATGTTCTTCTGAAAAAGGCGGAAGCTTTGAACGAGATGGGACAACCGGATCAGGCCGTCGCACCCTTGAATATCGTTCGTAAGCGTGCCGGGTTGCCTGAAGTTTCGGGCCTGTCGCAGGAGGCGATGCGTGAGAAGATTATTCACGAACGCCGCATGGAGCTTGCTTTCGAAGGGCATCGCTGGTTCGATATGATCCGCGTCAATAATGGCGAGTATGCCATCCGGTTCCTGCAATCCATCGGTAAGAGCAGTGTGAATAAGAACCGTTTGCTATTCCCCATTCCGCAGACGGAAATGGACGCAAACGTGTTGATGACACAGAATACAGGCTATTAATCACTTAAATCAGAAGAAGAATATGAAAAGATATATTTCACATTTAGTATTTGCGTTGCTGGGTTGCATGGCATTGTCTGCATGTGTGGATAATGACTATATGGAACTGGACAAGGGACACAACGAGTTGGCGCTCTTCACCAGCAACACCGAAGTCGTTTTGAACGAACAGGCCCATGCCGACGATGCTTTGGAGCTTTCCTGGACAACGGGAACGAATTATGGGACAGGGAATAAAATCTCCTATACGCTGGAGCTTGCCCGTGCGGGAAGCAATTTCGCTACTCCTTACGTTGCCCTGGAGAATGCCGTGCAGGAATATACCTGGAAGAAAAGTGTAGAGGAGTTGAATAATATTCTTCGCGGGCACTTCGGGATGGAAACTGCCGGAAACATCTCACTGGAAGCACGTCTGACGGCTAAAGTTATGGACAGGGAAGAAGTACAGGTGGCGACCACCTCATTCAGTGTCACCGCTTATGAACCGCTGACTTCCACGCTTTATTTGATAGGCGACGCCACGCCCGGCGGTTGGAGTGCGGATGATGCAACGGAGATGACACGGAAAGATAACGGCCTGTTTACATGGACGGGAAAGATGACGCCCGGTTCATTCAAGTTCATCACTACGCTGGGGGCGTTCCTGCCGTCTTATAATAAAGGAACAGACGGGAAGTTGGTGCTTCGCAGCAGTGACGACCAGCCGGATGAAACCTTCACAATAGAAGAAGATTTCAACTACATAGTCGAAGCGAATCTGTTTACCGGCGTTGTCAGCCTGACCCGGACGGAGAATTTGAAACCGGCTTATGACCAGCTTTATTTCATAGGTAATGCCACCGACTGGAATTTTGTACCGATGAAGCGGGATGTGCTGGATGCATACCTATTCCGCTATGCCAGGTTCTTTGAAGCGGGTAAAGGCGGAGAGTTCAAGTTCGGCACTTCGGAAGGAAGTTGGGAGAATATGTATAAGGCAAAGAATGCCGATGCGGCTTATACCGATACAGAGATGGTGTTTGTGAAAGGCTTCGACCCCGATAACAAGTGGGTGTTGAAAGATGCCGAATGTGGCAAGGCGTATAAGATTTGCGTGGACATCCGGGCAGGTAAGGAACGCATGATGATGAGTGAGTTTGTGCCATACGAGATGATTTATATGGTAGGCGATGCTGCACCTGCGGGATGGACTATCGGTGATGCTACTCCGATGCAGGCTACGGATAATCCGTATGTATTCACCTGGCAAGGTGTGCTGAATGCGGGCGAGTTGAAATTGACTTGCGACAAGAAAGAAGATTGGAACGGTGCCTGGTTTATGCCGACCGTGACCGACAAGCAGCCTACGGGGGAAACAGAGTCAATGTTATTCTTGGATAAGTCCAGCGATGCGTTTAAAGCCCAGTATCCGGATGTAATGGTTGGCGGTATCGATCAGAAATGGAAGATTACGACAGCAGGTTCTTATAAGATAACGCTAAACCAATTGGAAGAGACTATTTCGATAGTGAAGCAATGATAGTTCTTAAAATTCAATAGGATGAAATATATAATTTATGCAATTACCACATTGTTCTTTCTGGCCTCGTGCAGCAAAGACAATGATGAAACCGGCGGTGGTTCCGGTGGAGGAGGTGAAATTGGCGGAGTGACTGATGTCACTCCGGTAACCTCCGATTTAACCGTAAGCCTCGTTACCGATAAGGCCTGTTACAAACCGGGTGAAACTGTATCTTTTACAGCCGATGCCCTGCCTGCGGGAGCAAAGATACGCTATCGTACCCTGAACAAAGTCGTCTCCGAACAAGCCGCTGTAGGTACTTCCTGGACGTGGACTGCACCGGCAACAGATTTTATCGGTTATCTGGCAGATGTATACCGCACGAAAGATGACGGTACAGAAGTTATTCTCGGCACTATTGCCATAGATGTATCCAGCGACTGGATCCGTTTTCCCCGTTACGGCTTTGTCGCCACCTTCGATGCTTCTAAAACCGAAAGTAAAATTCAGGAAGAAATGGCTTTCTTGAATCGTTGCCATATCAATGGTGTGCAGTTTCAGGATTGGCACAACAAACACCACTGGCCATTAGGTGGCATGCGCGAACAGTTGGATGCGGTATATAAAGACATTGCCAACCGGGACATTTACACGCAATCGGTAAAAGACTATATTCGCATTCAGCATACATACGGAATGAAGTCTATGTTCTATAACCTTTGTTTCGGTGCACTCGACGATGCTGCCAATGATGGTGTGAAAGAAGAATGGTACATCTTTAAGGGCGCGGGACATACGGATAAGGATGCGCACACCTTGCCCGACAGTTGGAAAAGTAATATCTATCTTCTTGATCCTTCCAACACAGAATGGCAAGCTTACATAGCCCAGCGCAATGATGATGTCTATGCCAATCTTGATTTCGACGGCTATCAGATAGACCAGTTAGGAAACCGGGGCGACCGCTACGACTACAAAGGAAACAAGGTGAATCTTCCCAAGTTCTACACCTCGTTCATCGACGCCATGAAGCAACGGCATCCCGAGAAACGCTTGGTTATGAATGCCGTCAGCAGCTATGGAGCCTCCCAGATTGCCGGGACGGGCAAAGTCGATTTCCTTTATAATGAAGTTTGGGGAGATGAGGCGGACTTTACGGATTTATACACCATTCTGAAAGCCAATCATCAATACGGCAACCAAACGTTGAAAACAGTATTTGCCGCCTACATGAACTATGAAAAGAGTTCCGGAGACTTCAATATGCCGGGAGTCTTGCTGACGGATGCGGTGATGTTTGCCCTTGGCGGTTCTCATCTGGAACTGGGAGGCGACCACATGCTATGCAGCGAATACTTCCCGAACACTCGCCTACGGATGAGTGATGCGTTGCAGACTGCCATCGTGCGCTATTACGATTTTATGACCGCCTATCAGAACCTCCTTCGTGATGGTGGAGAGGAAGAAAAGGTCACTCTGAACTGTACTGATGCCAGCAAGAATCTAAGTTTGAATGTCTGGCCACCTAAGAAATCGTCCATAACGGCTTTTGCCAAAAGAGTAAATGGTCGGCAGGTAGTCCATCTGCTCAATTTCCTCAGCGCAAACAGTCTGAGTTGGAGAGACCTCGACGGCAGCATGCCCGAACCGCGTCTGGTGACTAAAGTGCCTTTGAAGCTGAAAGTCGTCGGGAAAGTAAGCAAAGTGTGGGTCGCTACTCCCGACACTCATGCCGGAGCTTCGCAGGAACTGGCCTTTGAGCAGAAAGACGGAGCGATAACCTTTACGCTTCCTTCACTGAAATACTGGACAATGATTGTGATAGAATAAAGCTGTTATTGGAGTTGATTTAAGATTGCCCAAGAATGAATCAGCCTCACCAATACGCCTGCTTAGTTTGTTGATTATCAATAGATAGCATTTACATTCTATTTACCTCACGATGTAAAAGCATTTACTGCCGTATGTAACGACCTTTACCACCTATTGTAACGCTCTTTACCTCGGTATGTAACGGCCTTTACCTCGGCATGTAAATGAAGTTACCATTTGGGGTAAATAGAATCACCACGGGAGGAAACAACCATCTACTTATTAAGGTATAGGAAGATAAATCGCCCGTTGGCGGAATTAGTTCATAACCGCTCAGAAAAGAATAGATTATAAAGGATATAAACCATGAAAATATATATATATTTATTAGTAGTATTGTGTTTCCTGTCTCCGTATTCATATAGCGGAAATATAACCGGAAACTGCATCTCCTATTCCGCAGAAGGGAGAAACGTTACCTTCCACCTGAATGACACCTCGGCAGTGCAGCTACAACTGTGCAGCCCTTCGGTGGTGCGTGTCTGGTTTTCGCCGGACGGAAAACTGCAACGGGGAAACCCTTCCTTTGCCGTCATCAATGAAGAACTGGAAGATGTGGGCACGGTTCAGGTGGACGAACAGAATGCCTGTTATGAGATATTCACGCCCAAACTCCGTATCCGGGTCAACAAAGCCCCGTTCAGCCTCCAGATATTCGACAAGTATCAGAAACTCCTGTTCAGTGACTATGCCGATAAGGGCCACGTTAGCGAAGGAGCCCGTAAAGTGGAATACAAGACCCTCCGCCGGGACGAACACTTCTTCGGCCTGGGCGAGAAGACTGGCAAACTGGACCGACGCGGAGAATCTTATAAGATGTGGAACAGCGACAAACCCTGCTACAGCATTGTGGAAGACCCTTTGTACAAGAGTATTCCTTTCTTTATGAGCAGCTATCGCTATGGTATCTTTCTGGATAATACGTATAAGACGGAATTCAAATTCGGCACCGAGAGCCGCGATTATTACAGCTTCGAAGCCCCCGGCGGAGAGATGATTTACTATTTCATCTTCGGCAAGGATTATAAAGAAATCATGAAGCAATATGTAGACCTGACCGGCAGGCCCATCATGCCTCCCAAGTGGGCGTTAGGCTTTGCACAGTGCCGTGGCTTACTGACTACCGAGAAACTCTCTTATGAAATAGCCGAAGGATATCGCCAGCGCGGCATTCCCTGCGACATTATCTATCAGGATATCGGCTGGACCCAACACCTGCAAGACTTCAACTGGCGGAAAGAGAACTATCAGAACCCGCAGAAAATGCTTGCCGACCTGAAAGAGATGGGCTTTAAAGTCATCGTTTCGCAAGACCCTGTCATCTCCCAGACCAACAGGAAGCAATGGGAAGAAGCCGACCGCCTCGGTTATCTTGTGAAAGACTCCACCACAGGCAGCAGTTATGATATGCCCTGGCCTTGGGGCGGCAACTGCGGTGTAGTGGACTTCACCATCCCCGATGTGGCTGACTGGTGGGGCGCTTATCAGCAGAAACCCATAGACGACGGCATCTCCGGCTTTTGGACCGATATGGGCGAACCTGCCTGGAGCAACGAGGAACAGACGGAGCGTCTCGTCATGAAACATCATCTCGGCATGCACGATGAAATCCATAACGTCTACGGCCTCACCTGGGATAAAGTAGTCAAAGAGCAGTTCGAGAAACGGAATCCCGACCTGCGTGTCTTCCAGATGACGCGTGCCGCCTTTGCCGGATTGCAACGCTATACCTTTGGTTGGACCGGGGATTGCGGCAACGGAGATGATGTGTTGCAAGGCTGGGGACAAATGGCGAATCAGATACCTGTGCTTCTGTCTGCCGGATTAGGGGTTATTCCGTTTGTGGCGTGCGACATTTCCGGTTATTGCGGGGATATTGAAGACTATCCTGCTATGGCGGAACTTTATACCCGTTGGGTACAGTTGGGCGCATTCAATCCCTTGAGCCGTATTCACCACGAAGGAGACGTTGCCGTGGAGCCGTGGCTTTTCGGAGAGGAAGCGGAGAAGAATGTAAAAGCGGCTATCGAACTGAAATATCGTTTATTGCCCTATATCTATACGTATGCCCGTGAGGCACACGAAACCGGTCTGCCGATTATGCGCCCTATGTTTCTGGAATATCCGGCGGATATGGAGACTTTCTCCACGGATGCACAATTCATGTTTGGTAGCGAGTTGCTGGTAGCTCCGGTGGTTAAAAAGGGGACGACTAATAAGAATGTGTATCTGCCCGAAGGTGTCTGGATAGATTATAATGATAAGCATACGGAATACAGTGGTGAGCAATGGACTACGGCTGATGCTCCGTTGAACACAATTCCCATGTTTGTGCGGAAGGGCAGTATTATTCCTCAGATGCCGGTCATGAATTATACGGATGAGAAGCCCGTTTATCCGGTTACATTCGAAATTTTCCCTGTCGCATCGGGCGGTGAAACTTCTTTCTGCCTTTATGAGGATGCAGGAACAGACTTGGGGTATTTGCGTGGAGAGTTTCTGCGTACGCCTGTAACTTGCCGGACAACGGAAAAAGGATATACGCTCGCAATCGGAAAGAGGGCGGGAGAGAAGTACGCCCTGCCGGGAGAACGTAATTTCATGTTCCGCATCTATGCAGGGCAAATGCCGAAGGAAGTGCTGGTTGACGGAACAAAAGTCAGGAAGATGAAAGCGGAGAAACTGGGTGAAGCGCTGGAAGAAGAATTCAAAACGGTTGCCTGGTGTCCGGAAAAGAAACAGAATCTTTGTCTGTTGAGGCTGCCGGATGATGGGAGGGAACATGTTATTGAGTTTCTTTATTAAAACTCCCGATTACAAAATGATTTATTAATGCTAATAATAAAAATAAGATTATGAAAAAGTTAATGCTTAGTGCAGTTTGCCTTCTTTTCGCCTTAGCGGGGAAAGCAGAAAGAGTTTCGTCCCCGTCGGGTAAGGTAAAGCTGGATTTCGAACTATCGAAGAATGGAACGCCCACCTATCAGATAGCATACAAAGGGCAGCCTGCCATCAACCCCAGTACTTTGGGACTGGAATTAAAGAATACCAATAACCTGTTGGACGGTTTTGAAGTAGTGAAAACTTCAACCTCTGCATTCGATGAAACCTGGCAGCCCGTGTGGGGTGAAACGAAAGATATCCGTAACCATTACAACGAACTGCTGGTAGAGCTGAAACAACCCTCCACCGACCGCTACATGAATCTTCGTTTCCGCGTATATGACGATGGTGTCGGATTCCGTTACGAATTCCCGCAACAGAAGAACTTGGTTTACTTCGTGATAAAGGAAGAGCGTACCAAGTTCGCTATGACAGGCGATCATATTGCCTGGTGGATCCCCGGAGACTATGATACACAGGAATATGACTATACGGAATCGAAACTTTCGGAAATCCGCGGCCTGATGCAGGGAGCCATTTCTGATAATGCTTCACAGACACAATTTTCACCGACCGGCATACAGACTTCCCTGCAAATGAAGACAGCCGATGGAATATATATCAACCTGCATGAAGCCGCCTTGATAGATTATTCTTGTATGCACCTGAATCTGGATGATAAGAACCTGACTTTTGAGTCATGGTTGACCCCGGACGCACAAGGTGATAAAGGTTATATGCAATCTCCATGTCACACACCATGGCGTACAGTGATGGTAAGCGATGATGCCCGTGAACTATTAGCATCCAATCTGATTTTGAATCTGAATGATCCTTGTAAGTACGAAGACACTTCCTGGATTAAACCGGTGAAATACGTCGGTGTCTGGTGGGAAATGATTGCAGGCAGCAAACCGTGGGCTTATACTTTCGATCTTCCTTCCGTAAAGTTGGATGAGACGGATTACACGAAAGTAAAACCGAATGGCATTCATCCTGCCAATACAGAGAACGTGAAGAAATATATCGACTTTGCTGCGGAACATGGTTTCGACCAGGTATTGGTGGAAGGTTGGAATACCGGTTGGGAAGATTGGTTCGGCCATTCAAAAGATTACGTCTTTGACTTCATGACGCCTTATCCTGATTTCGATATCAAGTATCTGAATGAATATGCCCATTCCAAGGGTGTTCGTCTGATGATGCATCATGAGACATCGGCTTCTGTGCGCAATTATGAGCGTCACATGAAGGCAGCCTATGAATTGATGAATCAATATGGTTATAATTCAGTGAAAAGTGGTTATGTAGGCAATATCATTCCGCGCGGTGAATATCATTACGGACAATGGATGAACAACCATTATCTTTATGCTGTGACCGAAGCCGCCAAACACAAAATTATGGTCAATGCCCATGAAGCCGTGCGTCCTACGGGTTTATGCCGCACTTATCCGAACCTGATAGGCAATGAGTCAGCCCGTGGTACGGAATATGAAGCGTTTGTCGGAAGCAAGCCTTTCCACACCACAGTGCTTCCTTTCACCCGTCTGCAAGGTGGCCCGATGGATTATACCCCTGGTATCTTTGAGATGGATATCAATAAACTGAATCCCAATAGCCACTCTCATGTCAATTCTACACTGGCACGCCAGTTGGCACTCTATGTAACGATGTACAGCCCCCTGCAAATGGCAGCCGACCTTCCCGAGAACTATGAACGATTCATGGATGCTTTCCAGTTTATCAAAGATGTAGCTTTGGATTGGGACGACAGCCGCTATCTGGAGGCAGAGCCGGGACGTTACATCACCGCAGCCCGTAAAGCCAAAGGAGCCAATGACTGGTTTATCGGTTGTACCAGCAATGAACAGGGACATACCTCTGTCTTGAAACTGGACTTTCTGGATGCTGATAAACAGTATATAGCTACCGTTTATGCAGACGCAAAAGATGCCGATTACAAGACAAATCCGCAGGCTTATGTAATCCGCAAAGGAATTGTTTCTCCTAAAACGGTGCTGAAACTGAAAGCAGCTCCCGGTGGTGGTTATGCTATCAGTATTATGGAAGTCAAGGATAAGGCAACAGTAAAGGGATTGAAAACACTAAGAGTTTCTCAATAAAGTTGCTTTGCTTGTCAAGTGCATAATTACAGAACATTAACAGAATGGGAGGGCTTCGGCTTTCCCATTTTCATTTTATCAATATGAATGGTCTGTTAGTTGGCAATGGATGGTTTGTTGACCGGAGATAGATGGTCTGTTTGGAGTGAACAGACCGTCTGTTTTTCACTAATAAAGGGTCTGTTTATTCAGTATTTCATGCATACCAAACGTATGGACATAAAAAAAGGAGTACCGCTGTACTCCAACCTTTGTTAACCTTAAATCTAATACTATGAAAAACACAGTGCAAAGATACGGACATTCTGCATATTTCCAAATTATTAGACCGATATAAGTGTTTTTATAACACTTATTAAAAGAAGTACTTCCCTTCTTTACTTTTTTTTCAAGGTTTCACCCGTTTATTCTCTCCTTAATCTTCCCCCAGGCATGTGTATCGAACAGGCAACTTTCGCGCATGGTGTGATACATCTCCTTAAAGCGGGACATAGGAATAGTAAAACTCAATATGTCCGGTTCAAAATACGGTCTTACGGAAGGATCGAAGAAACCGAGGAAACAGCGTTTGCCTCCTTTCCGGTTTTCAAGAATGGTAAAAGTAACCACGGAACTGCAACCGGAGCCGAAAGGCGCGGCTACCGTATCAAATGCATTCGTATCGAAAAAAGCCCATGTGGTGAGTCCCGATAAAATATCGGGGGTGGCAAGGAACAGCAGACCTTCTACATTATCGAAAGAAGCAAGTGTATCAAGACGCGCAAAATGCAGATAAGTCTTTTCCGCACGCGGCACTTGGATTTGCCTGATGAAATCCACTACCATTTCGGGCGTTTTCTTGTATTTCTCTTTCAGGGATACGAAGTTCGGAACATGTACCGGCATTTCCGTAAAGCCGGTATAGAACTTTCCGCCACCGCATCCTATGATGTCAGCATTCAGACTGATGGTTTTACCTTCTCTTACCCGTTGCATTCCCTTGAAGAGGCAACCATTGATTTTCTCCGTCTCGTTCTCCAGCTTGTTCGAGTACCAGAAAGCGATAGGAAGTTCGGTGCGTTCACCGAAAGCTTCCCGATAATTGCTAATGAATGTGTGTATATCCATGATAAATGAAATTAGTTAGGTAGTAAAGATAATGATTGATTGTCAATTTATATAGGATTTTGACTATTTTTGCATGGAAATCTATAAATCCGTATTGATTATGAGAACACGTATTTCCTGTTTCTTGCTTCTCGTCTTTTTCTTTGTACAGATAGTGAAAGGTGAAGATGCTGATTTGTGGCAACTTCATGCCTCCGATATAAATGCCCCCTATGTAGGTGCCCCTATGGCGAATGGAGGCATTGGTATTCTTCCTTGGAAAGAACCTTTTTCTGTCCGGCAGGTAATCCTGAATCATGTGTTCGATACGGATGGTCCGCAGGGAGTGAGTCGTGTGTTGAAGGGGATTAATCCTTTTCTGTTGTCAATGGATGTTGACGGGAAGAAGGTGGATTCGGAATGTGTTGTAAACTGGTCTCAATGTGTGGATATGAAAGAGGCAACCCATAACAGTAGTTTTCGGGCAGATGGGAAAGCGGATATAAGCTATGGCATCTGTGCTTTGAGGAATATGCCATATGCCGGTCTTATCCGTGTGAATGTGAAAGCTTTATCCGATATGTCTCTGAGGGTAGCTGCCCGAATGGATATTCCCCAGGAATATTCCCAATCCACACAGCGTTTTCGTAAGATGAGAGCTGACGCTACTCAAATGTATATGCTTCAGTCTTATGCAACTTCTACCCATCGACAGCGGGAAGTTTCCGCTTCTTCCGCTTTTATCTTTGATGAAGATAAAGCTACGGAAGTGCTGTATGATGAGATAGATAGAGAAATATTCTTTACGATGAAGTTGCGTAAAGGGGATAGCCTTTCTTTTGCTTTGATTGGCTCCGTATGTTCTACCCGCGATTTCAGCGATCCGTATAATGAGGCCGAACGGCAGGTTATCTACGCTATCCATGAAGGTACGGACGCTCTGATGGCGGCTCATTGTAGGCTGTGGAGTGAACTTTGGGAGAGTGATATCCTGATTGAGGGAGATGATGAAGCGCAACGGGCAGTTCGTTTCGCACTTTTCAATCTTTATTCATCCTGCCGTGAAGGTAGTGGATTGAGTATTTCCCCTATGGGACTTTCTTCACAGGGATATAATGGGCATATATTCTGGGATTCGGAACTCTGGATGTTTCCGCCGATGCTGATGCTGAATAAAGGAATAGCTGAATCAATGATCGACTATCGCATTGACCGTTTGGCGGCCGCTCGTAAAAAAGCAATGGCTTATGGATATAAAGGAGCCATGTTTCCGTGGGAAAGTGATGATTATGGCGAAGAATCAACTCCCACCTTTGCATTGACCGGACCTTTAGAACATCATGTGACGGCAGATATCAGTATCGCCTGCTGGAATTATTATTGCCTTACCCGTGACGAGCAATGGCTACGTACAAAGGCATTCCCTCTGATGAAAGAGGTTGCTGATTTCTGGGTAAGTCGTGTAGAACGTAATGATGACGGTTCCTATTCCATTTGCAATGTAGTAGGGGCCGATGAATATGCCAATGGCATAGATGACAACGCTTTTACGAATGCTGCCGCTATCCGTGCTTTGGAATATGCCTGCGAGGCCGCTGTGATTTGTAATGAACCTGTGCCGGAAATCTGGAAAGAAATCAGCCGGAATATTCGTATCCTGCGTTTTAAAGATGGCGTAACCCGCGAACATGCCACTTATGATGGTGAGATGATTAAGCAAGCCGACGTAAACTTGTTGGGCTATCCGCTCTACTTTATTACGGATGCCAAGGCTCAGAAAAAAGATATGGAATATTATGCCGACAGGATTGATCCTCAGAATGGTCCGGCAATGTCTTATTCAATATTTTGCGTGCAGTATGCCCGGATGGGTGATGCAAAACAAGCATATAAGATGTTCCGCCGTTGTTATCAGCCAAATCTGCGTGCACCTTTCGGAGTATTGGCAGAAACTGCTACCAGTGACAATCCTTATTTTATGACGGGAGCCGGTGGATTGTTGCAAGCCGTAATCAATGGCTTCTGTGGATTACAGATTACAGATAACGGCATTGTACAGTTACCTTCATCACTTCCTGAACATTGGAAAAGCGTGACAGTCAAAGGGGTAGGACTGGAGAAGAAAGTCTATGTGAGAGAGAATAGATGACTTATGGACATAAAAAAAGGAGTACCGCTGTACTCCAACCTTTGTTAACCTTAAATCTAATACTATGAAAAACACAGTGCAAAGATACGGACTTCCTGGATATCTGCAAATTATCCAAATAAAAAAGTATGTTTTATAACATTAATTAGAAAATCCGGTATTATGTTCTATCTTTGTTAACGGATTAACCTTTTGCTTCCTGATACATGAAACGTTTAATTGACTTCTTGGCAGTTTTCTCAAACTCTTCGAAGTGGATTTTTATTTTTGATATCTGGCAGAAAGCAGGCAATTGCTGATTCAGTTCATTACGATTTGCTTCCATCATGCGTTCCACGTCTGTTTGTTGCAGCCCATTGGCAAAAGCGTCATCAAAATCGGGATAGATTAGGGCCACAAGTTTCTCTTTCTGCAACACGATGAGTGATTCGGAAACGTAGGGCATATTATTCAGTTTGCTTTCAATTTCTTCCGGATAGATATTCTGTCCGCTGGAAGTGAGCAACATATTCTTGCTACGGCCACGCACAGTTACGTAACCGTCTGCGTCCATCGTACCGAGGTCTCCGGTATGCAACCAGCCATTTACGTCAATGATTTGTGCCGTTGCCTCTTGATTTTTATAATAACCTAGCATCAGATTAGCACCACGGCAAATGATTTCTCCGGCAACTTTCTGCGGGTCGGACGAGTCGATTTTCACTTCCATGCGCGTCGTTGCTTTACCACACGATGCAAGTTTCAGTGTTTCCCAACGGGAAGAACAGATGATAGGCCCACATTCCGTCATACCGTAAGCAATGGTGTAAGGGAAACCTATTTGTTTGAGGAAACTCTCCACTTCTGCATTGAACGGGGCGCCGCCGACGATGATTTCATCAAAGTTACCTCCGAATATCTCCATCGCTTCTTTGCGGGCAAGCGCTTTGATTTTGTCATTGATGATAGGAACGCGTAACAGCAATTTGCCTATCTTATTATCTACGCGCGGCAGGATATTCTTTTTGATTATCTTTTCCACAATCAAAGGTACGCATGAAATGACACGGGGTTTGATTTCTGCAAAAGATTGTGCGATAATCTTAGGGCTCGGCATGCGCGTCAGGAAATAGAGATGTGCGCCGACTGAGAAACCGTAAAGGAAATCATACGTCATGCCGAAAACGTGTCCCATAGGAAGCATGGAAACCATATTGTCGCCGGGTTTCACCGGAAGCATCTCATGGCAATAGTTGACGTTGGACCAGAGACTGCGATAGGGCAGCATGACGCCTTTGGAGTAGCCGGTGGTGCCGGATGTATAATTGATGATGGCAAGTTCCTCCGGTTCATCTTTCCGGTAGCAGATATGTTCGGGGCGGAAGTTCTTGGGATAACGCTGGCCATATAGGATGTTGCGGTGCTCGAAAGCCTCCATCAGTCTTTTGTCACGGCAGACTACGGGAGTGAATTCAGTCATCAGGATGACGCCCAACAGTTGCGGCATGGCTTCTTCATTGAGGTTTTCCCAAACCTGGTCGCCAACGAACAAGAGTTTGGCTTCGGAGTGGTTAACGATATTATGTACATTGTCTGCCTTGAACTCGTGCAGGATAGGGACGATGATAGCCCCGTAAGTGATGGTTGCCAGGAAAGTAACCGCCCAATGGGCACTGTTACGACCGCAGACAGCTATTTTATCACCCGGTTGAATACCGGCACTTTCCAGTACGATATGGAATTTTGCTATTTTGCGGGCTACATCTTTATATTGGAGGGTGGCACCTTTATAGTCGGTCAAGGCGTTTAAATTCCAGTTTTGAATGATGCTTTGTTCAATGTAATCAATGAAGTGTTGTTCCTGTTCCATCTGTTAAATTTGCACACTTTAATTAAAATTGCGCAAATATAGAGCTAAATGTAATGTCGTGCAAGTTTCTATATTTATTCTTTGACGGGAGGCGAAAGAAAAAGAAAAATGAACCAATTGCATAAATGATAGTTTAGCGGCTTTGCCGCTAAAAATTGACAATTAACAATTGACAATTGACAATTACCATTCGGAACGATTGTTTAAGCACAATATAGCGCAGCCTAATTGTTAATTGTCAATTGTCAATTGTCAATTTTTAGCGGGCATCCGCCCGCTAAATTATCATTTATCCTCCTCATTATTCCTTTTCTCCGAAATAAGCAGCAACTTATCTCCGAGATGCAACTTTAGCGATCCGTTCGGTATCAAGAACTCCGTACCTCGTTTCACAATCATAACCAATGCTCCATTAGGTAGTGTTATATCTTTCAGTGTATCACCTTCTTCCAACATTTCCATGGTTACAGTCATGTCACTTAAATCCGTATCAATCTCTTCGGGCAGTTCCACACCGAACTCATTTCCCGTTTTCTCTAACGGGGTTGAAAGTTTCAGCAGACGGGCAGCCAACGAAACGGTGGTGCCTTGCACTACCAGAGATACAATAGTGATAAAGAATACAATGTTGAAAATAACATCAGCTCCCGGCACTTGTGCCACCACCGGATAGGTAGCAAAGATAATGGGTACTGCACCGCGCAAACCTACCCAGGAGACGAACAATCGGGAACGGTTGGTTATCTTCTTACCGAAAGGCAACAAACAAAGAAAAACACTGAGCGGACGACCGATAACAATCATGAACACACCGATAAGTGTGGCAACCAAAGCAATATCAAGCAGCTCGTGAGGATTTACCAACAGGCCGAGGCAGAGGAACATAATGATCTGGAACAACCAAGTCAATCCATCCATAAAAGTATATATCTCCTTGCGGTGCATGATTTTATTGTTACCAACCATGATACCGGCAATGTAAACCGCGAGATAACCGTTTCCTTTCAGAAGATCGGTAATGGCGAAGGTGAAAAATACGAATGCCAGTAGGAGGATGGGATAGAGTGCCTGATTGTCGATGTTGAGCTTGTTGAGCATAAGAATGGCAAGTTTACCGAGAAGATAACCTGCGGCTGCGCCCACTATGAATTGTATGACGAATGAACCGAAGATGCCCGCAACGCCCATTCCGCCGGACTGTATGAACTGTATCAGTACGATGGTAAGCATGTACGCCATAGGATCATTACTTCCACTTTCAAGCTCTAGCATGGGACGAAGATTGTGTTTCAGATTCATCTTCTGCGAACGTAGGATGGCAAAAACAGACGCTGAATCGGTAGACGACATGGTGGAAGCAAGTAGCAGCGATGTAGTGATGGGTAGATAAATGTTGGACCAACTCATCCCTGCAATCCACCAGATAAACAATCCCGTAAAAACAGCCGTGAGCAACACGCCGACTGTGGAAAGAACGATACCCGGTACAAGTATCGGTTTTATCTCACTGAATTTGGTATCCATACCGCCGGAAAACAAAATAACGCTAAGAGCAACCATACCAATAAATTGTGCTTCCTTAGCGTTATGAAACTGTAAACCTAAACCATCGCTCCCAAAGAGCATACCTACCACGAGGAACAGTAATAAGGCAGGGACACCGAAACGATAACCGGTTTTACCGACAATGATACTAACGAAAAGTAAAATAGAACCTATTAAAAGAATGTTTTCAGCTGTAAAAATCATAAGTTATGTGTAATAAAGTTGTTCGTTTAAGGATTTCGTATTCGAAAAGCAAGAATACTTTTTCTTTTTAACAAAAATAAGGGGTGAAATGTTCAGATTAAAAATCTCCTTTTAATTGAACTTCAGCATAAACATGGTTTCCTTTCCGGGGTATAGGGAAAGGCTTCCGCCCGACAAACGCATGATTTGCCGTGAAATGCTCAATCCGATACCGCTACCGCCTTCTTTCGTGGTGAAGAAAGGAATGAAGATGTGTTCCGCCATTTCTGGCGGAATGGCAGGACCATTGTTGGATACCTCGATAAGTACAGCTTCACTTTCGTTGCAGTAAGCGCGCAGAGTGATGATACCTTCAGAAGTCCCTTCCGTCTCAATGGCTTGGATCGCATTTTTCAATAAATTGATGAGTACCTGGGATATAAGGTTTTCGTCTGCATAAAGAATCAGATCGTCCGGAGTAATATGGATGCGGAAAGAGATGCGGGAGTCAGGATATTGATGCCGTGCCAGCTCTACCATACGGTTGATAAAACCTTTCACATAGAACAGGGAAGGTTCCGGTTTCGGTATGCGGGTGAAACGGCGGTAATTCTCCACAAAAGAGAGGAGTCCCTTGCCCGTGGCACTAATGGTATGCAGCCCATTACGGATTTCTTCGGCGGTTTCTTTGTCTGAAGAGATCGGTTCGCTCTTCATTTTCAACTCTTCATTCCCCTGTATCAGTGTCAGCAGGGTGTCACTCAATGAAGTGATAGGAGTGACGGAGTTCATGATTTCATGTGTCAGCACACGGGTAAGGCGTATCCAGGAGTCGATTTCTTTTTCGTCGAGCTCGTTGTTGATATCATTTAGGGCAAGGATGCGGAGATGTTCCTGGCGGATGGTTATGTCGGACACACGAATGGACAGGTTTACTGTACCGCGTTCATTGGACAAACGGGTCTGCAACTTATCTCCGGGGCGGCAATGGGTAAGTAACCCCATCAACTGGGCATCAACGCGGACGAGTTGGCTGACATGGGTAAAAACGTCCAGTCCCAGCAGACGGAGCGCTTCATTGTTTTTCTGATAAACGGCTCCGGCATCGTTCAGCACTAAAATACCTGTGCTGATGCAATCCAGAATAAGTTCGTAATACTTTTCCTGTTGTGCCGTTTCGCTCTTTACATTATATAATATGGAGGCAACGCGGTTCAGTGCCTGGTTCACGATGCGGTTGTCCGGAATATCTTCGTGTTCGGAGAAGTGGATGGAAGTATCATTATTCTCGATGGCATCAAGCAGGAACAGGATTTTTTGCGTATACCGGCGGTAAAGTTTCCACTGCCAGCGTATACTTAGCAATAACAAAAGAGCGGAGAGGACAGTCCACGGGATATCTCTGTAGATGGCGGACAAAGCGACAATTCCCGCCAAAGCCAGGGAAGTAAAGAGGCGGAAGAGATAACGGTCGGTGATGTGGCGGTAGATGTGCTTCATAGTCCGAACTTTTTCATTTTGTTATAAAGAGTTTGTCGCGTAATGCCCAGTTGCGCGGCTACGGCGGAAAGATTACCGTTGCAGGTGTCCAGGGCTTTCTGTATCATTTTCCGTTCCATCTCTTCGAGGGTGGCGGCTTCCGTACTGATGTTGTTTTCAGAACGGGACAGTTCGGCACGTTTGGGCAGTTGGAACAGTTCGGCAGGCAGTTCGTTGCCGTCACAGATGATGACGGCTTTTTCGATGGCATGCTCCAGTTCGCGGATATTTCCGTACCAGGGATGGGCTTTCAGCTTTGTGCAGGCGGCGTCGGAAAGCCGTAGCAGGGCTTTGTCGTATTGCTTGCAGAAACGCGCGATGAAGCGTTCGGCAAGCGGAAGGATGTCTTCCGGACGTTCACGCAGGGGCGGGATTTCAAGATGGATGGTATTGATGCGGTAAAGCAGGTCTTCACGGAACTCATTGTTCTGTACCATTTCACTCAGATTCCGGTTGGTGGCACAAATCAAGCGGATATTAACGGGAATAGGTTGGTTGCTGCCTACACGGACGATGCTGCGGCGTTGCAATACTGTCAGGAGTTTGGCTTGCAGATGGTAAGGCAGATTGCCGATTTCATCGAGGAACAATGTGCTGTGATTGGCGGTTTCGAATTTGCCGGGGCGGTCGGCATAGGCATCGGTAAAAGAGCCTTTCATGTGGCCGAAGAGTTCGCTCTCGAAAAGGCTTTCGGTGATGGCACCCATATCTACGGCAATCATTTCTTTGTTGCGGCGGGGAGAAAGGAGATGGATTTCCCGTGCCAGCATCTCTTTGCCCGTGCCGTTTTCTCCGGTGATGAGGATGTTGGCATCGGTGACGGACACTTTCTCTACCAACGAACGGAGCTGCTGCATGGGGGAACTTTCGCCCCAATACATGGAGGAGGTCATGGGCGGAGCATTTTGTCCGTTTTTTCTATTGTCGGCGGGCAAGGCTGCATTCAGCAGGGTTTCCACCAGTTTCTGATTGTCCCATGGTTTCACGATGAAATCTGTGGCACCTTCTTTGATGCCGCGTACCGCAAGGTCGATGTCGCCGTATGCGGTGAAAAGAACCACGGGCAGGGACGGGTGAAGCCGTTTGATTTCCTGCAACCAGAACAGACCTTCGTTTCCGGTGTTGATGCCGGAAGCAAAGTTCATGTCGAGCAGCACTACTGACGGGGTTTCTTCACGCAGCGCGGAGGTGAGCGTAACGGGCGAGGTGAGTGTGATAATCTTTTCGAAATGGGGTTTCAACAGCAGTTGCACAGCGGTGAGCACACCGCGGTTGTCATCGACAATGAGGATGTTTCCGGGCTTTTTCATACGGGATTTTCTGTTTTGGAAGCAAAGATAAAGAGAATTTCTGATTAAGCGCTTAATCTGAATTAGCATTTCATTCACCGTCGAAGTTGACATTGGCAGCCTCGTGCAGTGCGGTCACTTCATGGCAGGCCTCCTGTACTGGAATTAGTAGTTTCATAAGGAGAAGTATATGGAGGGTTTTGCAGTCTACCTTGGTCTGGAAGCAAGTCCACCGTTAGGCTGACGATTAGTCTACCCTAGACTAACCGTTAGTCTAACAGTGAACTTATGTTAATGGATTTCGGTATTTGCCAATAAACCATAAAAACCGTGTTTTATCCCAGCGGATTCGGATCTACACCACCGCCTTCGCCGCTGCCGCCGCTTTCGCCGCCGCCCGGGGCAGCGCCTATGTAGATGCTTTGCGAGGTGCTGCGCGGCTCTTTCAAGAACTCCGTGCTACTGCCTTTATACTGCGTGGTGACGGTGAGTGTATATTCGCCGTCTGCCAGTCCGGCGGGCAGGTTGAGGATGAGGCGTGAAGGTTCGGCCAGCACAATTTTTTTGTCTTCCAGCTTCGTCACCGCCTTGGTGCTGACGTTGGTGAGCGTGATGCCCACCGAGGGGTCGGAACCTGCGGGCAGAATGTTCTTGCCATACACGGTGAAGGCTTCGCCGGCTGTGGCGGAGAAGTCCGTGGCACGTGTGGCGGCATCGCTCGAACCGCCGATGTAGAACTTCACGGGGCGGTCGCCCAGCACTTCCACATTGGTGTTTTGTATGGCTTCGCGCAGCGTTTTGCCTTGCGTCAGAGATACGTAAATGGAGTTTACCTTCGGGTCCCATGCCTGTCCGGCGAGGCCTTTCAGTTGCGCTACGGCGCGGAAGAGTCCGGTGTTGACGCTTTCGCCGTTCATGATAGCTTCGGACACTACTTCGTTGTAGAGGTCTACACTCAGTTGCATCGTGCCACGCAGCACGCCGGGGTTCTTGCCCACCATGCGGTCCAGTATCAGTTCGAGGTCTGTGCTGCGGGTGGTTTCCAGTTGGAAGATTTTGTCAGTCTTGTCATCGGTGGTGATGGTGTTGTCCACTTTCCACGCTTTGAGGATGTTTTTTGCCATAATTAATGGATTTGAAATGGTTCATATTATTGTTTGGAGAATAACTATCGTTTGTCATTCCGGCATTGGCAGAGGTTGTAGCCACGTTCAAACCTATAATTAACGGGCATTTGCCTTCGGGCAGTTCTTGTCCTTGGGCAGGAAGTCCTTCCTGGTTTGTGCAGGCGGCAAAGAGTGTCAAGAGTAGAGGATGTAAGCTACTGCTTTCAGAAATAACCGGTTTGATATCGGAGTGTTTCTTTAATCGTCCGTTCGTTTTTTGGGGGACGGGGCAAAGGTAGTAATAATTTGTATTAAGCAATGCAATGTCATTTACTTTTTATTTCACTGTGTGTCCGACGTTTTGCCGTTTTATATGATAAGTAGATGCCCATAATTAATTCGTATATTGAGTATCTGTATAGCAATAAACTATTTACGTGTGCTAAATTATCATTGTTGTAAATCATCCACCTTCGTCTCTTTTCTGTTTGGCTTGTGCTTCTTCTGAAGGTTGGGGCGTCATTTGTATATTTAGCGAATCACGCTTGATTTCTTCCGGGGTATCGGGCTGTTCCGTTTCCGGGTTTCGCTTTTCTTGTTCACGTTGCAGCCGTTTCAGTTTCCATTTATTCCAGAACATCAATTCTTTCCAACGGTTGAAGTCTTTCTTGAAGATGATACCTATGCCTTGTGTGGTCAGGTTCGTGCGGGTGTAGTAGCGGTCATTGGTTTCGTTATATGCTTTCAGACGTATGTCTCCGCTGCGGTTCACAAGCCATTCGGCTTCGAAGTCACCCACAAAGTTGGTATTTGCCATGGGATTATCGCGGTAACCGAAGTTACCGTTGATGAGCAAACGGTTGTTCAGTAACTGTCCCGACAGCATACCTTCGAATTCCATATCTGTCCAGCCTTTTTCTCCGGTACTGAGATTCGTACCGATATTCCAATTGTTGCTGTTGATGATGCTTGAAAGCGCATTGTTTAATTGTCCCGAAAGGGTAGATGAAAGCACGGAAGACATCATGTTGGAGTTTTGCGTGGCATCTACGTTTTCCGGAGTATAGAACTTACCGATACCCAACAGGTACAGTATCTGCATATTCATCTGCTCGTCCGTAGGAATATAGTTACGGATAAGGGCCTGCACTTCATCCCGTTCGTTGGGGACTTCCAGACTTAGTTTGATGTCCGGAGAAGTCAGTTGTCCTGTCAGGTTCATTATGCAGTTCACTTTGATGTTCGTCTGAACTCCGTAGTTGCTTGCATTCGGTACCAGGTCGTTCAGTGAAGCGGAGTTCACGGTGTAGCTTGCCTGAATATCCATTGTTGCATCCAATGGCGAGCCGTTGAAGCTGATGGTACTTCCGTCTTTGATGGTAAAGTCCTTGCGTATCACTTCCTGCAGACTGAATTTATAGACTCCCTGGCTGATGCGGTAGTTACCGAACATCTTTACATCATCAGCCTTGTTGTAAAATTCTGTGCGTATATTGCCCGAACCCCGTCCACTGATGTAGTCGCCGGCTATCGGATCCATGACGATGCGCATGGTTGCATCGGGGGTGGCTTCAACAAGCAGATTGAGGCGGATGTCTGTCTGGCTCTCTTCTTCCTGGCGTATCTCTTCTTGCGCCAGTTCGTAGTCGGAAGTCAGACTTATGGAGTCCAGTACAGCCCGGCGGGGCGTTTTATCCACAAATTTGATGAACTGGTTGCTGGCGGCTGAAGATACGTTATCTTTTATATAAACGAAGTTGGTGTTGCGGTCGGTGGTCATGGCTACATCAATGTTGACTCCATCCCGTGCATTACCCGCTATCAAAGCGCTTCCTGTTCCGTAGACAGTTCCGTAAAAAGGAAAATCCAAGGATTCCTTTGTGTTCATTACCAACATGTCATTCACTTCAAACTGGAAACGATATTCCAGATTCTTAAAATGCTGATAGTGCAGATAACCGTTTACGCGTCCCTGGTTGCCGTGCGGGTCGAAAATACGGTTATCACGGAAAGTCAGTCCGTCAGGTTCTATGCGGATGCTGTCTTTTATGAAGAAAGTGGTGTTCAGCACATCTACTTTCATGGAGGCATCGCCGAATACGCGTCCTTCCATGGTGAGACCTTTAAATTTGCCATAGAAATGCACATTACCGCTGGCACGTCCGTTAAACTCCGGTGTGATACTGCTCATGAAGTATTCTATGAACTTCAGATTGGTATTGTCGGCTTCAATCTGCAAGTCGAGCGCACTCTTTGGTTTTATGGGATATATGTAGCCGTATACATGGCTCTTGGCAATGTCTTTCTCGCGGATATGGGCATCAAGATAGATACCTTCCACTTCATGATGCCATTCTCCGTGAATATTGGCATCCCCCAGCAGGCCGTCATTCAGTCCGAGGCTTCGGATGAAAAGATCGGTGTGCATGACGGGTTTCTTCAATACTCCGCTGGCATAGGCAGGACCGGTAGCTTCACCCTGGAAGTTGACTCCAAGATTGGCAATGTCGAACACGTAACCTATATTGATGTCTTTCAAATCCAGGCGGACCGTATCTTCGGGCTGCTCCGAGAGGATGCCGTTGATGCGGAGATGCCGGTCCTTATGGCTGAAATAGAAGTCGTTGATATGTATCTTCCCGGAGTCAATGACCACCTGTGACGGATGTATTTCCCATAAAGTATCATTCAGGATAATGTCGGTCTTTTGAACATCTACAACGGTCTTCAATGCCGATGTTGCTTTGGCTGAACGGGCGCGTTTATTATCCCGTTCTTCGGCCTGGGTGCGGATGAAATGCGTGGCGGCAGCTAATTTTCCACTATAGGTGACAGTACTGCTGTTGCCCCAATTCAAGGAGGTTTGTATGATGTCGTCTTTGGCTTGCGCCTCTAATGCCACGTTTATTGCGCCTTCCGGTTTACGGTTGCTGAAACGTACGCGTGCATGGAATTTATCACCGGGATTTTCACACAATATCATGCCCGATTCAATGAATTTATCTCCATAGCGTAAACGCGGGAAATAACCTTCTACCCGCAGACGTTGTGCCTTGTCATTGAAGTATCCTTTAAGAGTGGATTGCGTGTAGATCTTAACCGGGATATTGAGTATGGTAGAAAACAGGTCCGTATTGAAGATATTTATATCAAAATGGAAGTTATTCTCGCTTTCTACCTGTTGCTTGTCCGGCAATATCAGAGCAGGGATATATCTTCGCATGATATTCAGTACACTGGCAGGCAATGTGCGATAAGAGTAATCTCCTTCGATGCTTGCATTCAGGAAATTAGACGTTATTCTCAGTTGCTTGTGAGACTCATCTTTCCGGGTGGCGGTTATTTTCAGGTTGTCCAGAAAATACTCCTTGTCGGGTGCCGTGAATTGCAGGCTGTCGATATTGATTTCTCCATTCATTTCATCAATGGAACCACCGGTGAAATCGGCGGTCAGTTGAACTGAAACCTCCGTATCTTCGTATTTGGGTGTCAGATGCAGTCCGTGAGGGCGCACCTTGCGGATATCCGCTTGAAAATTGAAAGTCGGTATACGACTGGCGGTATTGATGCTACCGTTCAGCAACACAGAGCCATTTTCATCATCTAATGCCACTTTTCCGTTGAAACCGCCTTGCTTGTATTCTCCGTCGAGGGTGATGTTTTCATATGTGTAATCGCTGTAGTCGATGGATGCGACCAATCCTTTCATCACAATGGAGGGGTATTGTTTTTCGTAGTGGTTACCGTCTACCTTAAGGTTAAAGGTCACCTTACCCAGGTTTTCGTTAGCCAGCATATTGCCCAATTCAAAATTCTCAGTCTTCACCGCACCCGAATAGGCAAAATAACCTTTTTCCTTATCTGAACTTAATTTTAAGTCGGTCTTGATAGAACCCATATCGGTACGTACCAAACCGTAGGTGACAAGGTCTGTAAAATATCCCGATACTTCTCCGCTAAACGAGATGGTTCCCAGTCGTTGCAATACCGGTGGAACACCTTCATAGTTCTTGCTCAGATTGCGGACAAAGAAAGCGATACCTTCCGAATCGGCATAGAGGCTGGAAAGGTTACCAAAAACGAATGCATCCTGGGGATGGGACAAATCCTGCAAGGAAACATCCCCCCTTAAATGAAAATGCTGGCCTCCTGTGATAGACAGATGCGGACAGTTCAATTGGTTGATGGTGCCGTTCGTCTCTACAGCTATCTGTAATTTCTCTTTGAAAGGGGAAAAAGCGGGTACAAATGCTGCCAGGTCGCAAAGTGTTACGTCAGAAGGCAGTATGCGATAGGAAAAACGTACATCATTGACAAAATTGCTAAAAGCTCCCAAACTGTCATATTCCATACGTATCGTGTCCATCTCAAGTGAAGTGTTAGGCAAATCAATAGAGAAGTTCTCGATATTCATTTTCTGGTTGTTTGCCACAATTTTAAGACTCAATTTCCTCAGTTCGAAGCCGGAATTTTTTTCTTCGATGCTCAAACGCTTGATAGCTGCATTGATAGAATCGCTTTGGAGGGCTTTCAACGAGATATTGGCAATGATATTACGCAGCTGGATATGCTGGGCATTGAATTTTCCTGGTGTTTCCTGGGTTGACAATACGTTATAAGACATTCTGCCGCGCCGTATCAATAAAGAATTGATGCGTAAATCAAGATTGCTTTCTTTCTTGATTGTGTCTTTTGAGGCAAAGGCATCGAGCACAAACTGGAAATTAGGAATGTCTTCCGGTGTTTTTTTCTCCAGATTGATATTGAAACCGAACAGCTGTACATTGCTGATTGATATTTTACCCTTGAACAGGGGGAGTATATCAAATTTAGCAGAGAGACGGGACACTTTCAGCATTTCTTTACCGGATTGGTCGTCCAATAGTAAATCGTCAACAATAATGCGGTTCAGTAAGCCCATATTTATTCGCCCGATAGTCAGTTGTGTACCCAGTACGTCTGATAATTCGTTTGCAACGAGCACAGATATCTGTCGCTGAACGTAAGGAATGTTCAACAACAATATAGTCCCGATATACAAACTTAGTATAATACCGAGCACCCAGCGAACTGTCTTTTTTAACTTTCTGATAGGCGGTTTGTTTGAATTAGCCAACAAAAATATGAAATTATACGTTATCAATCGTACTTTTATCATTACTTTTGCAGCGTTTAAACGTAAATAACGATATGAGTACAATAATTTTAGGAATAGAAAGCTCTTGTGACGACACATCAGCCGCCGTTATCAAAGATGGGTATTTACTGTCGAATGTTGTTTCCAGCCAGGCGGTACACGAGGCCTACGGTGGTGTGGTTCCCGAATTAGCTTCACGCGCACATCAGCAAAACATAGTTCCGGTAGTTCACGAAGCGTTGAAACGTGCCGGAGTGGCGAAAGAAGAACTGAGTGCGGTTGCTTTTACAAGAGGTCCCGGTTTGATGGGTTCTCTTTTGGTTGGAGTATCGTTTGCTAAAGGTTTCGCTCGTTCTCTGGGCATTCCTATGATAGATGTTAATCATTTGACAGGTCATGTGTTAGCTCATTTTATTAAAGCGGAAGGTGAAGAGAATATCCAACCGGAATTTCCTTTCCTTTGCTTGCTCGTTTCAGGAGGAAATTCGCAGATTATCCTGGTGAAGGCATACAATGATATGGAGATTTTAGGGCAGACTATTGATGATGCCGCAGGGGAAGCTATCGACAAATGCTCCAAGGTTATGGGGCTGGGGTATCCCGGTGGTCCGATTATTGATAAACTGGCTCGTCAGGGAAATCCGAAAGCTTTTACTTTCAGCAAACCCCATATCCCCGGATTGGATTACAGTTTTAGTGGTTTGAAAACCTCTTTCCTCTATTCTCTGCGCGACTGGATGAAGGAAGACCCCGATTTCATCGAGCATCATAAGGTAGATTTGGCAGCTTCGCTCGAAGCTACTGTTGTAGATATTCTGATGGATAAATTACGTAAGGCGGCTAAGGAATATAAAATAAAGGAAGTGGCTGTGGCCGGTGGCGTTTCTGCCAATAACGGTTTGCGCAATGCTTTCCGTGAACATGCCGAGAAGTACGGTTGGAAGATATTTATCCCCAAGTTCAGCTATACGACGGATAATGCTGCAATGATCGCCATTACAGGATACTTTAAGTATCAGGATCAGGACTTTTGTTCGATAGATGCGCCGGCTTATTCACGCGTTATATTATAATAAAGTTGGTAATATATAATAATAAGGTGTATGAAACTGGAAGAAATAGTAGGCGAATTACTGAGAGAGAAGAATTTATCCCTTTCTACCGCAGAAAGTTGCACAGGAGGAAGTATTGCTGCTTTGGTAACTTCTGTTCCGGGGAGTTCGGCGTACTTTAACGGTGGGATTGTGGCATATTCCAATGAGGTAAAAATGGCTTTGCTTCACGTTTCGGCCGAAACGCTGGAAAAATATGGAGCCGTCAGCCGGGAAACTGTGACCGAAATGGCAAGAGGTGCGATGAAAGCGCTGAAAACAGATTGTGCCGTTGCCACATCCGGAATTGCCGGGCCTGGAGGAGGTAGCCGGGAAAAGCCTGTGGGAACTGTGTGGATTGCTGCTGCCTATAAAAATGAAATTGTTACTTTCAGACAAGAAGGAGATGACGGAAGAGCCGAAAATGTGCAAAAAGCTGTTCAAAATGCTCTAATGATGCTTTGTGGGTGCTTAAAATGAAGAAAAATTGCTATCATACAGTGAATTATTTTATGAAAAACTTGTTTGGTATCGATAAAAGTACTTACTTTGCGCTCTGTTTGAAATAAGTATAGATAAAAACTATAAAAATAAGATAGAAATGTCGAAGATTTGTCAAATTACCGGAAAGAAAGCCATGATTGGCAACAATGTTTCACACTCAAAGAGAAGAACTAAAAGAACCTTTGATTTGAACTTGTTTAACAAGAAGTTCTACTATGTAGAGCAGGACTGCTGGATCAGCCTTAGCATTTGCGCTAACGGTCTGCGTATTATTAATAAGAAAGGACTAGACGCTGCTTTGAACGACGCAGTAGCTAAAGGTTATTGTGATTGGAAAAGCATTAAAGTAATTGGCTAAAAAGTAGAGGAGAATACTGATTATGGCAAAGAAAGCAAAAGGTAACAGAGTACAGGTGATTCTGGAATGCACAGAACACAAAGATAGCGGTATGCCGGGAACTTCTCGTTATATCACTACTAAGAACAGAAAGAATACAACTGAAAGATTGGAATTGAAGAAATATAATCCGATTTTGAAGAGAGTAACAGTACATAAAGAAATTAAATAATAAGTATAACCCATGGCAAAGAAAACTGTAGCAAGTTTGCACGAAGGTTCTAAAGAAGGTCGTGCTTATACAAAGGTTATCAAAATGGTTAAGTCTCCGAAGACCGGTGCTTATACTTTTGATGAACAAATGGTATTGAACGAAAAAGTACAAGACTTTTTCAAGAAATAAGATAGTCCGTCGAAAGACGTTTGATTATAAAATCCTCTTGTCGTACAACGATAAGGGGATTTTTTTTATACTTTATTCCTATACTTTCATTACTTTGTTATATCTTTGTGGAATAATGTATTGTATAAATAAATAGGATATGGGATTTTTTAGTTTTTTCTCGAAGGAAAAGAAAGAAACATTAGATAAAGGATTGTCTAAGACGAAGGAAAGTGTGTTCGGAAAGATTGCTCGAGCTGTGGCAGGAAAGTCGAAGGTGGACGATGAAGTGCTTGATAATCTGGAAGAAGTGTTGATTACTTCGGATGTGGGTGTGGAAACTACGTTAAATATAATTGAACGTATAGAGAAGCGTGCCGCCGCCGAAAAATATATGAATGCGCAAGAGCTGAATACCATCTTGCGCGATGAAATCGCTGCTTTATTGACAGAGAATAATTCGGATGATGTTGCTGATTTTGAAGCTCCGATTGGAAAGAAACCTTACGTTATTATGGTGGTGGGAGTGAACGGTGTAGGCAAAACAACTACTATCGGAAAACTTGCATATCAATTTAAGAAAGCGGGTAAGAGTGTTTATCTAGGCGCGGCGGATACTTTCCGTGCGGCAGCTGTTGAACAGTTGGATATTTGGGGTGGACGTGTAGGCGTGCCTGTTATCAAACAAAAGATGGGGGCTGATCCAGCTTCCGTGGCTTATGATACTTTGAACTCTGCCGTTGCCAATAATGCGGATGTGGTGATTATTGATACTGCCGGGCGCCTTCATAATAAAGTGGGCTTGATGAATGAGTTGACTAAGATTAAGAATGTGATGAAGAAAGTGGTTCCTGATGCTCCGGATGAAGTGTTGCTGGTTTTGGACGGTTCTACCGGACAAAATGCATTTGAGCAGGCTAAACAATTTACTTTGGCAACGGAAGTGACTGCAATGGCTATTACAAAATTGGACGGCACAGCCAAAGGGGGTGTCGTTATCGGAATTTCAGACCAGTTCAAAATTCCCGTGAAGTATATCGGGCTTGGTGAAGGGATGGAAGATTTACAGGTGTTCCGCAAAAAAGAATTTGTTGATTCATTGTTTGGGGAGAATGCATGAAACGGAAAACCATTGATATCATTACCTTAGGATGTTCTAAGAATTTAGTGGATTCGGAGCATTTGATGCGCCAGCTTGAAGAAGCCGGATATCATGTGACTCATGATACGGAAAAGCCGAAAGGGGAGATTGCAGTTATCAATACTTGCGGTTTCATCGGTGATGCAAAGGAAGAGTCAATTAATATGATTCTGGAATTTGCACAGGCAAAGGAAGAAGGAGAGCTGGAGAAGCTATATGTGATGGGCTGTCTTTCCGAACGTTATTTGAAAGAACTGGCAGTTGAGATACCGCAGGTGGACAAATTCTATGGTAAATTCAACTGGGCAGAGTTGTTGCAGGATCTTGGTAAGGCCTATCATAGAGAACTTCATATTGAGCGTACGCTTACCACTCCAAAACATTATGCATATTTGAAAATATCAGAAGGTTGCGACCGGAAATGCTCGTATTGTGCCATTCCTATTATCACAGGGAAGCATGTATCGCGCCCAATGGAAGAAATATTGGATGAGGTGCGTTATCTGGTTGCTAAAGGCGTGAAGGAGTTTCAGGTTATTGCTCAGGAGCTGACTTATTATGGTGTGGACTTGTATAAGAAACAAATGCTTCCCGAACTGATAGAGCGTATTTCTGAAGTTCCCGGTGTGGAGTGGATACGATTGCATTATGCTTATCCGGCGCATTTCCCGACGGATTTATTCCGAGTGATGCGTGAACGCCCTAACGTATGTAAATATATGGATATTGCTCTTCAGCACATCAGTGATCCGATGCTGGAGAAAATGCGCCGTCATGTGACTAAGGAGGAAACTTATCGTCTGCTGGAACAATTTCGTAAAGAAGTACCGGGGATTCATCTGCGTACAACTTTGATGGTGGGGCATCCTGGAGAAACGGAAGCTGATTTTGAAGATTTGAAGGAATTTGTTCGTAGGGTGCGTTTCGATAGAATGGGAGCTTTTGCTTATTCGGAAGAGGAAGGTACTTATGCGGCTGCTCACTACGAAGATGAAATACCTCAAGAGGTAAAGCAGGCGCGTCTGGATGAATTGATGTCTATTCAACAGAGTATTTCATCAGAATTGAGCGCGGCAAAAGTGGGGCAGCGTATGAAAGTGATAATAGATCGTTTGGAAGGTGATTATTACATCGGTCGTACAGAATT
Source organism: Bacteroides stercorirosoris (assembly GCF_900142015.1). Lineage (GTDB taxonomy): Bacteria > Bacteroidota > Bacteroidia > Bacteroidales > Bacteroidaceae > Bacteroides > Bacteroides stercorirosoris. Next base: position 24,653 of record NZ_FQZN01000014.1, on the reverse strand, counting down.
TGACTCTCCTGAGGTGGATCCGGAAGTCTTGATAGAACGGGATGGACGAACCTTACTTATAGGTAACTTTTACCAGGTAGAGATAATAAATTCCGATGATTTCGACCTTTTTGGGCGGATAATTTAAAGATTTTTCCCGAAGAATTTGTGTATGTGCGGAAGTTTTGCTAATATAGCGCCGAACTTCATAAAAATATCTGGATTTTGAATAATAAAGAGTTTACTTCAGAATTGTCGCGGAGATTGGGATATACCATAAAGGATACATCCGAGCTGATTGCATCTTTGTTGTCGGGCATGACGCAACAGTTGCAAGAGGGGAATACTATTTCAGTACAAGGTTTCGGAACTTTTGAGGTAAAGAAGAAAGCGGAGCGTATTACTATTAATCCAACAACGAAATTGCGTATGTTGGTTCCTCCCAAGTTAGTGTTGAATTATAAACCCAGTAGTGTTCTGAAGGATAAGTTTAAGTAATCTACCTGTCTCACTCAAAGTAATCTTCCATAATTATGAATGAAAAGCTGAATATACAGAATCTGATAGAACTGCTTGCCGAAAAGCATGGCATGGATAAAAAAGATGCCGAGAATTTCGTGAAAGAGTTTTTCCAGTTGGTTGAAGAATCGCTGGAGGCAGATAAGTATGTGAAGATTAAAGGCTTGGGTACATTTAAGCTGATAGATGTAGAAAGTCGTGAAAGCGTAAATATAAATACAGGAGAACGGTTTGAGATACAAGGGCATACTAAAGTTTCGTTTGCTCCGGAGCCATCTCTGAAGGATTTAATAAACAAGCCCTTCTCACACTTCGAGACGGTGGTGTTGAATGATGAAACGCTGTTGGAAGATACACCGGTAGAAAGTAATTCTGAGGAAGAGGAAGAAAAAGAAGAAGAATTTTCGGTGCAGCAAATTGCTGACGAAGCGGAAGAAATCTCTACTGTGGTAGAAGTAGAAGAGATTGTAGTTGAAGGAGAAAAAAATGTTGAGGAAGCGCCTGTTGAGATAGAAGAGGAATCTATAGAAGCTGTTGAAGAAACAACTCAAGTGGTGGAAGAACCAGAAGAATCTACCATAGAAGAACATACATTAGTTCAAGAAGAGTTTGTTGCTGATGCGGAACCTGTAATCTCCACTGTGGAACTATCTCTTGTAGAAACTGAACTTTCTTCTGTAGAAACTACTGTTCAGCCTGATGAATCTGTTGTAGAGGTTCCGGTAGAACCAAAAGAAGAAGACAGGGTGCCTACATATGAGATACCTGCTCCTAATACACCAACGCCCCCTGTGAGTGTGCCGGATAGTTCTACCATGAAATTCTTCATTGGCATTGTGGTGCTTGTGGTTGTGCTGTGTGTAGGTGCTGTGACTTTTATGTATTATCCGGATTTATTTGATAGATCTATGCCACCACCTACTGATAAAGTAGCTGATGAAAAGACGGAAAAACCGGCTGCTCCCGTTGCTTTGAAGGATAGTATTTTGCAGAAAGATACTGCATTGGTTGCAAAAGTGGATACTGTGGCAGAAGTTGTTACACAAAAAACAATAGTACCCGAGCCGGTAATTGAGTCAAAGCCTGCTGTTGTTGCACCTAAGCCGGTTGCTGAAAAAGAAACCTCCACAACTTCCAAGAAAGAAAATAAAAAAACTGCGGCAGCTCCGTTTGAGCCGGACTCTGTGAATTATAAGATAGTGGGAACGAAGGCTACCTATACGATAAAAGAAGGGGAGACCTTGACGAGAGTCGCGCTTCGTTTCTACGGAACAAAGGCTCTTTGGCCATATATCGTGAAGTATAACCCTGATGTTATCAAGAATCCAGATCATGTACCTTACGGAACTGTAGTCAAGATACCTGAGCTTGTGAAGAAATAAATGAAAATATCTCACCCCTGCAAGTCGATGACACATCACTTGCAGGGGTGAATTATTATTTATCCTCACCTGTGAAATTGAAAATCTTTTTAGAAACTATTGCTAACTACTAAACTCTATGAAAGTAGTTTAATCTAATCGTTTTTTAATAAAAATTAGTTGGTATGGTTAATTTATTCCTGTACTTTTGGGAGCGAAAAAAATAATTACCAGTAGGATACTGGATAACCAACGAAATTTAAACAATAAAAATAAGAGTATTTATGGCTGAAACAATTGATATCCGCGAACTGAATGAGCGGATTGAAAGACAAAGTTCTTTCGTTACCAACCTTACTACTGGCATGGACCAGATTATCGTAGGACAGAAACATCTGGTAGAGTCATTGTTGATCGGTTTGCTATCCGACGGACACGTACTGTTGGAAGGTGTGCCGGGTTTGGCAAAGACATTGGCCATCAAAACGCTGGCTTCGTTGATTGATGCGCAATATAGCCGTATACAGTTTACACCCGATTTGTTGCCTGCCGATGTTATCGGTACAATGGTTTACAGTCAGAAAGATGAAACTTTCCAGGTAAAGAAGGGACCTGTTTTCGCTAACTTCGTTTTGGCAGATGAAATTAACCGTGCTCCGGCCAAAGTGCAGAGTGCTTTGCTGGAAGCCATGCAGGAACGTCAGGTTACTATTGGTAAGCAAACATTCCAGTTGCCTGAACCTTTCCTCGTACTTGCTACACAAAATCCTATCGAACAGGAAGGTACTTATCCGTTGCCTGAAGCACAGGTAGACCGTTTCATGCTAAAAGTAGTCATTGACTATCCGAAGATGGAAGAAGAAAAGCTGATTATCCGCCAGAATATCAATGGTGAGAAGTTCAATGTGAAACCTATCCTGAAAGCTGAAGAAATCATTGAAGCCCGTAAGGTTGTTCGTCAGGTATATCTGGACGAAAAGATTGAGCGCTATATTGTGGATATCGTGTTTGCTACCCGTTATCCGGAAAAATATGACTTGAAAGAGTTGAAAGACATGATTGGTTTCGGTGGTTCACCCCGTGCTTCTATCAATCTGGCATTGGCAGCCCGCACTTATGCTTTCATCAAACGTCGTGGTTACGTTATTCCCGAGGATGTACGCGCTGTGGCTCATGACGTATTGCGCCATCGTATCGGTCTGACGTATGAGGCGGAGGCCAGTAATCTGACTTCTGATGAAATTATCAGTAAGATATTGAATAAGGTTGAAGTACCTTGATGTAAATATCAATGAAATAGCTTTTGGAAGCTATTAATAAACGTTGCCAACGTTTTTAAAGAATCTTGCCGACGTTTTTAAAGAACGTCGCAGGTATTTATTAACGGAATTATTCTACTATATAAATGGAAACAAGTGAACTGTTAAAAAAAGTCCGTCAAATTGAAATCAAGACGCGCGGATTGTCCAACAATATCTTTGCAGGCCAGTATCATTCGGCTTTCAAGGGTAGAGGTATGGCATTCTCCGAAGTACGCGAATATCAGTTTGGCGACGATATACGCGACATTGACTGGAACGTGACCGCACGCTTCAACAAGCCTTATATCAAGGTGTTCGAAGAAGAGCGTGAACTGACCGTTATGCTGCTGGTGGATGTTTCCGGTAGTTTGGAATTCGGTACGGTGAAGCAGATGAAAAAGGATATGGTGACGGAGATTGCAGCTACATTGGCATTTTCGGCTATACAGAACAATGATAAAATCGGCGTTATCTTTTTCTCCGACCGGATAGAAAAGTTTATCCCACCCAAAAAAGGGCGAAAGCATATCTTGTATATTATCCGTGAATTGATTGATTTCAAGGCTGAGAGTCGGCGGACAGACATCCGTCTCGGGTTGGAATACCTGACGAACGTGATGAAACGTCGCTGTACGGCATTTCTTTTATCCGATTTTATCGATCAGGGAAGCTTCAAGAATGCAATGACTATTGCCAACCGGAAACATGATGTGGTGGCTATCCAGGTGTATGACCGCAGGGTAGAGGAATTGCCGGCTATCGGCCTGATGAAAATTAAAGATGCTGAGACCGGACATGAACAGTGGATTGACACTTCATCACGTGCCGTTCGTCGCGCCCATCATGATTGGTGGGTGAACAAACAGGTGGAATTGCATGAAGTATTCACTAAGAGTAATGTCGATAATGTGTCGGTACGTACCGATCAGGACTACGTCAAGGCATTGATGAATTTGTTTGCGAAACGAAATTAATCGGAAAAATGAAAAGATATCTATTTCTGATAACCCTATTGGGCATATTGACTGGCAAAGCTGTGGCACAGTCGGTGACAGTGGATGCTACCATCGATTCTCTGCAAATATATATTGGTGACCAGGCAAAGATTAAACTCCAAGTGGCGTTGGATGCGGATAAACGGGCTATTTTACCTGTTTATACGGATACGCTGGTGCGTGGTGTGGAAATTATCGACGTTGCGAAAGCGGACACGCAGTATATAAATGATAATAAGCGAATGCTGATTACGCAGGAATATACTGTTACGTCATTTGATTCGGCATTGTACTATTTGCCACCGATGGAAGTGATGGTGGATAATAAGGCATACCGTTCGAAAGCATTGGCGCTGAAAGTCTACTCGATGAATGTGCCGTTGGACCCTGAAAATCCGGAGCAGTTTTTTGGACCTAAAACAGTGATGCAAGCTCCGTTTGTATGGGAAGATTGGTATGGAATTATCACTTGTGGTATACTGCTTATTCCGTTTGCATTGTTGCTTGTCTATCTGATTATGCGTATCTGTGATAATAAGCCGATTATACGTAAAGTGAAAGTAGAGCCGAAATTGCCACCGCATCAGCAGGCTATGAAAGAGATAGAACGCATCAAGAGCGAGAAAGTATGGCAAAAAGGTCAATCCAAAGAATACTATACGGAGTTAACGGACGCTTTGCGTACTTATATCAAGGGACGTTTTGGTTTCAATGCTTTGGAAATGACTTCTTCGGAAATCATAGAGAGATTGCTTGAAATGGAGGATAAAGAGGCCATTGCAGATCTACGTATTCTCTTCCAGACAGCTGACTTGGTGAAATTCGCTAAACATGCTCCGCTGATGAATGAGAATGATGCGAATCTGATTAATGCTATTGATTTTATCAATGAAACCAAAGAGGTGGAAGCTGAAAATGTGAAACCGCAGCCAACTGAAATCACTATCATTGAGAAACGTTCATTGCGTACTAAGATACTGTTAGGTATAGGTATTGCCATATTGGCGGCTGCTTTGATCGGTGCGCTCACTTATATTGGAATGCAGTTATACAGTTATTTTGCTTAATTGCAGAATCAGAGGTAACTTCAATCGTAAATTGTAAATTGTTAAATAGTAAATACAATGGTTTTTGCCAATATTGAATATTTGTTTTTGCTGCTGTTGCTTATACCTTATATAGTATGGTATATCATGAAGCGGAAGAATAATGAAGCTACACTTCAGATTTCGGATGCCCGTGTGTATGCGCATACGCCAAAGAGTTATAAGAACTATTTGTTGCATGTGCCTTTTATGCTGCGCATTGTTGCTTTAGCATTGATTATCGTGGTGCTGGCGCGTCCTCAGACCACGAATAGCTGGCAAAACAGTGAAATTGAAGGTATCGATATCATGCTGGCTATCGACGTATCTACCAGTATGCTGGCGGAGGACTTGAAACCAAACCGTCTGGAAGCAGCGAAAGATGTAGCGGCGGAATTTATCAATGGTCGTCCCAATGATAATATCGGTATTACGTTGTTTGCTGCGGAAAGTTTCACACAGTGTCCGCTGACGGTGGACCATGCGGTGTTGTTGAACTTGTTTCAGGGTATCAAATGTGGTATTATAGAGGACGGAACAGCGGTCGGCATGGGCGTTGCTAATGCCGTAACTCGCTTGAAAGACAGCAAAGCGAAATCTAAAGTAATCATTCTTCTGACGGATGGTACAAACAACAAAGGGGATATCTCTCCGCTGACAGCAGCAGAGATAGCTAAAAGCTTTGGCATCCGTGTTTATACTATTGGTGTAGGTACGAACGGTATGGCACCTTATCCTTATCCGGTGGGTAATACGGTACAGTACGTTAACTTGCCGGTAGAAATTGATGAAAAGACACTGACGCAGATTGCTGCCACTACGGAAGGAAACTATTTCCGCGCAACCAGCAATTCTAAATTGAAGGAAGTGTATGAGGAAATTGACAAGTTGGAGAAGACCAAGTTGAATGTGAAAGAGTACAGCAAGCGGCAAGAAGAATACCGCTGGTTCGCTTTGGCTGCATTCTTGTGTGTATTGCTCGAAGTGTTACTCCGCAACTCTATCTTGAAGAAGATACCTTAAAGACAGTGCATTAATTGTAAATTACTAAAATGTAATAGAAAGATGTTTCGATTTGAAGAACCTACATATTTATACCTGTTGCTCCTGTTGCCTCTCTTGGCGGCTTTCTATCTGTACTCTAATTATCGGAGACGGAAAGCAATCCGCAAGTTTGGTGACCCGGTGCTGATGGCACAACTGATGCCGGATGTATCTAAATATCGTCCGGATGTGAAGTTTTGGTTAGTGTTTGCTGCAATCGGACTGTTTGCAGTATTGCTGGCACGTCCGCAGTTTGGCTCCAAACTGGAAACTGTGAAGCGCCAGGGAGTGGAAGTGATGATTGCATTGGACATATCTAACTCTATGTTGGCGCAAGATGTGCAGCCCAGCCGTCTGGAAAAGGCTAAAAGATTGGTGGCACAATTGGTAGACAAGATGGAAAATGATAAGGTAGGTATGATTGTGTTTGCTGGTGACGCTTTTACTCAGTTGCCTATCACGAGCGATTATATCTCTGCTAAAATGTTTTTGGAATCCATCAATCCGTCATTGATATCAAAGCAGGGTACTGCAATCGGGGCGGCTATCAATCTGGCAACTCGTAGTTTTACGCCTCAGGAAGGGGTAGGGCGTGCCGTCATTGTTATTACTGATGGTGAGAACCATGAAGGCGGTGCGGCGGAAGCCGCTAAAGCTGCTGCAGAGAAAGGCATTCAAGTCAATGTTTTGGGCGTAGGTATGCCTGACGGTGCACCTATTCCGGTAGAGGGAACGAATGATTTCCGTCGTGATCGTGACGGGAATGTAGTTGTTACTCGTCTGAATGAGCAGATGTGCCAAGAAATAGCTCAGGCAGGAGATGGTATTTATGTGCGTGTGGATAACTCGAATGCTGCACAAAAGGCAATTACTCAGGAAATTAATAAAATGGCGAAAGCGGATGTGGAAACGCAGGTTTATACCGAATTCAACGAACAGTTTCAGGCCATTGCATGGATTATTCTATTGCTGTTATTGGTCGAAATGCTGATTCTGGAACGCAAAAACCCGTTATTCCGTAATATCCATTTGTTTAAAAAGGAAGAAAGGTATGATGATGAGAAATAAAACTATCGGAATTATCTTGCTGCTGTTGACGGCTGTTTCAGTTTCTGCGCAGAAAGCGGAACGTGATTATATTCGTAAAGGAAACCGTGCGTATAAAGATAGCACGTATGTGAATGCTGAAGTGAATTATCGTAAGGCCATTGATGTCAACCCCAAATCAACAGTATCAATGTATAATCTGGGTAATACACTTATGCAACAGAATAAGTTGCAGGAGGCTATGGAACAATATGTTGCTGCTACTAAAATGGAGAAGGATAAAAGCAAGCTTGCTCAAATCTATCATAATATGGGTGTAATATTTCATTCCGGTAAAGATTATGCGAAGGCTGTGGAAGCATACAAGGAGTCGTTGCGTAATAATCCGAAAGATAATGAAACACGCTATAATTTAGCTCTGGCTCAGAAGATGCTGAAAGAACAGGAAGAAAATCAGCAGAATCAAGATCAGAACCAGGATCAGAACAAGCAAGATCAGGAGAAAGAACAAAATCAGGATAAGCAGGACCAGAATAAACAAGATCAGCAAAATCAGGATCAGCAGCAACAGCCATCTCAGCCACAAGATAACCAAATGTCGAAGGAGAATGCTGAACAGCTTCTGAAATCGGTTATGCAGGATGAGAAGGAGGTACAGGATAAGGTGAAGAAACAGCAAGTTATCCAGGGCGGTCGCTTGGAAAAGGATTGGTAAATAATAAAAGAAACGATAATATATGAGAAAATTAATTTTCTTATGGATAGCACTGGTAGCAGTCAGTTTACAGGCTTTTGCTGACGAAAAAGTGTCATTTACCGCGTCAGCTCCTGATGCAGTAGCGGTAGGTGACCAGTTTCGGCTGTCATATACAGTGACTACACAGAAGGTGAGAGATTTCCGTGCTCCCTCTATCAAAGGTTTTGATGTACTGATGGGACCCAGTCGTTCACAGCAAAGTAGTATGCAAATCATTAATGGTGTATCAACCTCAACCAGTAGCATCACATTTACTTATATTTTGATGGCTACAGCGGAAGGTAGTTTTACCATTCCGGGTGCTACGATTACGGCTGATGGTAATCAGATGGTTTCTAATTCAGTGCATGTTAAAGTGCTTCCTGCGGATCAGGCAGCAGCGGCATCTTCAGGTGGAAGTAGTAGTAGTGGTCAGCAAAGTAATACCAGCCGTGCTTCTTCGGGTACTTCTATTTCTAATCAGGATTTATTTATTACAGCTACTGCAAGTAAGACAAATGTATATGAGCAGGAAGCTTTCCTGCTGACATATAAAATCTATACTCTAGTTGATTTACAACGTTTTGACAATGTAAAACTTCCTGATTTCAAGGGATTTCATTCTCAAGAGGTGGAACTTCCGAATGATAGAAGATGGAGTTTGGAACATTATAAGGGCAGAAATTATCAGACTACTGTGTATCGCCAGTTTGTATTGTTTCCTCAACAGTCTGGTAATTTGACCATTGAACCGGCACGTTTTGATGCTTCTGTAGCCAAAGCTACTCAAGTATCAGACCCATTTGAAGCTTTCTTTAATGGAGGTAGCAATTATATTGAAGTTAAAAAGATATTGACTACTCCTAAATTAACAATTGATGTTAAGTCTTTGCCGGACGGTAAACCTGCTGATTTCTCCGGTGGAGTGGGAGAGTTTAGTATTTCCTCTTCTATCAATAGCACTAATGTGAAGACCAATGATGCTGTTACCATTAAGCTTGTGATTTCCGGCACAGGTAACTTAAAGTTGATTGGCGATCCCGAAGTTAAATTTCCGGATGACTTTGAGATGTATGATCCCAAAGTGGACAATAAGTTCCGTCTGACTAATGCTGGTCTTTCGGGTAGTAAAGTAATTGAGTATCTTGCTATTCCACGCAATGCGGGAACGTTTAAGATACCGGCTGTTAAATTTAGCTATTTCGATATCAAATCCCGATCCTATAAGACATTAACTACAGAGGAATATGAGCTTCATGTAGAGAAGGGTGAGGGGAACGCTGCGCAGACTATTGCAAACTTCACTAATAAGGAGGATTTGAGGATATTGAACGAGGATATTCGCTTCATCAAGCAAAATGATGTGACTCTTTCTCAAAAGGGAGCTTTTTTCTTTGATTCCATGGTGTATTGGTTGCTCTATTTAGTGCCAGGTATTGCGTTTATCATCTTCTTTATTATTTACCGTAAACAGATAGCTGCTAATGCAAATGTGGCTAGAATGCGTACTAAAAAGGCTAATAAGGTTGCTGTCAAGCGTATGAAATTAGCCGGTAAACTGTTATCTGAAAATAAGAAAGATATTTTCTACGATGAAGTATTAAAAGCCCTTTGGGGGTATATTAGTGATAAATTGAATATTCCTGTTTCACGACTTTCTAAAGATAATATTGAAGAGGAGCTTCGTAAATATGGAGTAGAGGATGCATTAATTAAAGAGTTTCTTGCAGCACTGAATGATTGTGAATTTGCCCGTTTTGCTCCTGGTGATGATAATCAGGCTATGGATAAGGTTTACTCAGCTTCATTGGCGGTAATTAGTAAAATGGAGAACTCGATTAAACATTAATTAGGAGGTTATATGATGAGAAAAATATTGTTTTTTACCCTTGGCCTGCTTATGGCGACGACCTCTTTCGGACAGGCTTCATCTGATACATTGCAGAATGCGAATGATTCGGTCATAATAGGCTCTCATTCAGAATTTTCAGCCACGAAGTTAGAGAATGGGGTGACAAAAGCAGAAGGAGATAGCGCATATATGAAAAATGACTATGCTTCTGCTATTCAGATATACGAAGCTTTGTTGAAAGATGGGGAAGCAGCTGAGGTATATTATAATTTAGGGAACAGTTATTACAAGGCTGGTGATGTAGCAAAGGCTATCTTAAATTATGAGCGTGCTTTACTAATACAGCCTGGAAATGCTGATATTCGTGCTAATTTGGAAATAGCTCGTGCAAAAACTATTGATAAAGTAGTTCCAGTAGCTGAGATATTTTTTGTATCTTGGACAAAATCGTTAATTAATTGTTTGAGTGTGGATGCATGGGCAAAAGTAGGTATAGTTAGTTTCTTTTTATTGCTGGCATCTCTTTATTTCTTTTTCTTTTCCAGGCAGATTGTATGGAAAAAAACTGGATTCATTGCAGGAATTGTATTTTTGATATTAGTCATTTTTGCAAATGTCTTTGCTTTTCAGCAGAAAGGTGAGTTATTGAACCGTAATAATGCCATTGTGTTAACTCCAAGTGTAACGGTACGTAGTACTCCAAGTGAAACGGGTACAAGTCTATTCATATTGCATGAGGGGAGAAAGGTGGAAATTAAAGATAACTCTATGCGTGAGTGGAAAGAAATCCGCTTGGAAGATGGTAAGGTAGGCTGGGTACCAGCATCATCCGTAGAAGTTATCTGATATATATAATTCTTTCATAGTAAGATAGTTAATAATAGGAAAGGAACCTGCCAAAAGGAAAAGTATGAATATTCTTTTGGCGGGTTTCTTTTATTTTGTAAAAAAGATATCGAAAATGTTTGATTTATCTTTTTTTTTCCTTAAGTTTATAGCGTGATAAATGAAACTCACAGTTATTAACCATTAAATTTATAAATATGAGAACAATAACATTTAATGAACTTCGCAAAATTAAAGACTCATTACCTACTGGTAGTATGCATAGAATAGCCGATGAGCTCGGATTGAACGTTGATACAGTTAGAAACTTTTTTGGCGGTCATAATTTCAAAGAAGGCAAGAGTGTTGGCATACACTTAGAACCTGGACCGGATGGTGGTTTAGTTATGCTGGACGATACTACTGTTCTTGATAGAGCTCTCAAAATATTAGATGAAATGAATACCGGTGCAGCTGAGCCTGTTCGAGCTTAAGAAAAGAAAGTATAGATGAATCCCAATTGATAAACAAACAATTGGGATTTCTTGTTTGTTTATAAAGTAAAAACAGTTGATTATGGAAGACAAGTTAGTAACCTTAGCCATTCTGACTTATGCTAAAGCTCAGATATTGAAAAACGTACTTGAGAATGAAGGTATCGAAACCTATATTCACAATGTAAATCAAATACAGCCTGTGGTATCTTCAGGTGTGCGCTTACGTATAAAAGAAAGCGATTTACCACGTGCTTTAAAGATTACGGAAAGTTCTGTCTGGCTATCAGAAGAGGTAGTAGGAGGGAAGCCAGCTAAAGTAGAGAAAGAAAGTAATAAGGTCTTAATCCCTGTTGACTTCTCTAATTATTCAATGAAAGCATGTGAATTTGGCTTTAATTTTGCCCAAAATATGGGTGCAGAGGTGGTATTGTTACATATTTATTTTACACCGATTTATACTACTTCATTGCCTTATGGAGATGTTTTCAATTATCAGATTGCAGATGAAGAAAATGTGAAAAATATACTACAAAAGGTTCACGCAGACTTAAATACCTTATCGGATAATATAAAGGAGAAGGTAGCTTCTGGAGAATTTCCAAATGTGAAATATAGTTGTGTATTACGTGAGGGTATTCCTGAAGAGGAGATTCTTCGTTATTCGAAAGAAAATAGGCCGCGTATCATCATTATGGGTACTCGTGGTAAAAATCAGAAAGATATAGACTTAATTGGTAGTGTAACAGCTGAAGTGATTGAGCGAAGTCGTGTGCCGGTTTTAGCCATACCAGAGAATACTCCATTTAAACAATTATCTGAAGCTAAGCGTATTGCATTTATTACCAATTTTGATCAACGAGACTTAATTGCGTTTGATACATTAATTGCTGCTTTGAAACTATTTCATTTTTCTGTATCTTTAATTCATTTGTCGGATGTTAAAGACACGTGGAATGAAATTAAATTAGGTGGTATTAAAGAATACTTTCAAAAGCAATATCCGGATTTAGAAATACATTATGATGTTGTGATGAATGATGATTTTCTGAATAGCTTAGATGACTATATAAAAAACAATCATATTGACATTATTACATTAACAACATACAAACGAAATATCTTTTCCCGCTTATTCAATCCTGGAATTGCCCGAAAGATGATTTTTCACTCTGATACACCATTGTTAGTTATTTATGGACGCCCAAGTTAAAGAAAATAACGCATGGATTTCGAGTCAATAATCTGTATTATGTTTAATATATAGAGCTGACATTTTTGGAATATAATTATTAACCTCCCCTATATTTAATTGGCTGACTCAATATAGAAAAGAGGATGTGTTCAAACACAGAGCACATCCTCTTTCTTGTTATTACATTTTTATACCAATGGATTAGTTTACCATCTTTTCAATTTCTTCAAATTCAGGTCCCATATCCAAATTATAGTATACTCGGTACAAACCGTTCATCCATAAATCTTTTTGGTCGGGTTTCAATGCTCTTGCTTTTTCATAACAAGGTTTTGCTTTTTCATAAAAAGCTTTCAAAGTAGCTTGATCTTCCTTATATTTTGGATCATTTACATCTGCACTTGCTTTCTCGGAAAAGTCTTGTGCTTGCAAACAGTAGATTAATCCTAAATTAGAATATGCTTCTGCATAGTTTGGATCTATTTCTGTTGTTTTAGTATAATATTCGATAGCTTTATTAAGGGCATCTGCAGCTTCTTGATCTTTCTTTTCATTTTTTAGGTTAGTATACATATTGTGATAAAGATATCCCTTTACATACAAATAAAATGTATTATTAGGATCCTTTTCCAACATGCCATCAGCAAATTGCATAGCTTCGTCATATTTGTTGTTGTTGCTATAGTAATCAATCAAATGACCAAAGAAGAATGAATGTTGCGGATATTTCTGCAAACCTTCTTTCAAAGAAGCAATCCATTTAACTGTATCACCTTGTGCTTTTAAAGCTGTAGAGATGAATTCCATAGCGTATTGCCCCACTTCTTTGTCATTTTGAGCATACGGAGCATATTTTAAGACGCTCGGATAATCTTCCATTTTAGCAGCAGCTAAGCTTGCATAATATGCAATCTGAGGTAAAACAGTATCTGTTTGCAAGAAGTTTTCCTTCTCAAACATTGGACTCTGAGCTGTTTCAATATAAGTTCCAAAGAAATCTAAAGCTTCTTTGTTTTTCTCCAGATTGTAGTATTGAATACCGCCATTGATTAAGTTAGGACGTTCTGCAATAATAGCGGCAGAGTTTGCTTTTCTGTATTTGTTCTTAATTTTTCCCTTTTCATTCGGAATTTGTGCAAGTTCATCGCACTTGAGGTAATATTTGCACATATTCAACGCACTATTATATACCTTAAGTGTATCGTAAGGTTTTCTTAAATAGGCATTTTCCATTTGCTTTTCATTACTTCTCTTTTGAATAAAACCTGCTACATCCCAAGTATCGGCATTATCCTTTGTTTCAGGATTAGTCAAGGCTTGATTGATGAGCTGTTCGGCCTTGTTAAAGTCCGGATTCACTTCATTCGCAATGCTTTTAGCTTCTTTCACAGTCTTTTCTTGAGCGAAAGTGAAGCCTGCAGCGAGCAATAAAATCACTGAAAATAATACTCTTTTCATGATAAATGTAAAATTAAAATTAATATTATGTCTATTCTTCATCTTCATTGTTTATTTCATTCTCAGAAGTATAGTTCTCTTCCTCCCCTTCTGTTGTTTCGTTTGTAGATACTGGGGATACGGGAGAGGCTTCATCTGTATCAACAGGTATTTCGTCTTCCATGCTCTCAGAAGTAACCTTACATACTGAACCGATCTCATCGTTTCTCTTTTCAAGATTAATCAAGCGAACACCTTGTGTGGCACGTCCCATGATACGAACATCAGCTACTTTCAGACGGATAGTAATACCGGATTTGTTGATAATCATCAAGTCATTATCATCTGTTACGGACTTGATTGTTACCAATTTACCTGTTTTATCAGTAATGTTCATTGTTTTTACACCCTTACCACCACGGTTAGTCTTACGATAGTCTTCAATATCAGAACGCTTACCATAGCCTTGTTCAGAAACCACCATAATAGTTTCCGCTTCAGGATCTTTAATGCAAATCATTCCTACTACTTCATCCTGTCCATCTTCATCAAGTGTCATACCACGTACACCTGTTGCAGTACGCCCCATAACACGCACAGCACTTTCATGGAAACGGATAGCGCGTCCATTGCGGTTAGCAATAATAATTTCATTATCGCCGTTGGTCATACGCACTTCAATAACGCGGTCATCTTCGCGAATAGTGATAGCGTTTACACCATTTTGACGGGGACGTGAATATTGCTCAAGCAATGTTTTCTTAATAACACCATTTTTAGTACAGAAGAAAACATAATGGCTATTAATGAATTCCTGATCAGAAAGGTTTTTCACACGCAGATATGCATTTACAGCATCGTCCGAATCTATATTCAGCAAATTCTGGATAGCACGTCCTTTTGAATTCTTGCTACCTTCAGGAATTTCATATACTTTGAGCCAGTAGCACTTACCTTTCTGAGTAAAGAACATCATGGTATTGTGCATAGTTGCTGGATATATGTGTTCAATGAAGTCTGCATCACGGGTATCTGTACCTTTAGAGCCTACCCCACCGCGATTTTGGGCACGGAATTCGCTCAATGGTGTACGTTTGATATATCCCATATGTGAAATAGTGATAATCATCTCATCATCTGCATAAAAATCTTCCGGGTTGAATTCTTCAGATGAATAAACGATCTCTGAACGACGTTTATCTCCATATTTGGCTTTTACTTCGACTAACTCATCTGTAATAACTTTACGGCAAAGTTCATCGTTTGAGAGTATTTCTTCGTAGTAAGCGATTTGCTTCATTACTTCTTCATATTCAGCATGAAGCTGATCTTGCATCAGTCCGGTTAATTGGCGTAAACGCATTTCTACAATGGCGCGAGACTGGATTTCGGTTAATTGAAAACGTTCAATCAGACCTGCAATAGCATCATTAGGAGTTTTAGCTGCGCGAATGATACGGATTACCTCATCAATATTATCTGATGCGATAATCAATCCTTCCAGAATGTGAGCACGTTCTTTAGCTTTACGTAAATCGTATTGAGTACGACGAATAACTACTTCGTGACGGTGTTCTACGAAGTACTTAATCATATCTTTCAGGTTCAACAGACGGGGACGTCCATGTACCAATGCTACGTTATTTACACTGAAAGATGTCTGCAATAGAGTCATTTTGTAGAGCTTATTCAGAACGACACTGGCATTGGCATCACGCTTAATATCAATAACGATACGCATACCCTCACGGTCAGATTCGTCATTGGCGTTAGAAATGCCTTCAATCTTCTTGTCGTTAGCCAAATCAGCGATATTCTTGATCAGTTCAGCCTTATTGACACCATAGGGTATTTCTGTGATGACAATTTTGTCATGCGTGGAACTGGTTTCAATTTCTGCTTTAGCGCGCATGATAACACGACCACGACCGGTAAGATAGGCTTCGCGTACACCACTCATACCATATATATATCCGCCTGTTGGAAAGTCGGGAGCTTTCACATAATTCATCAGCTCCTCTATTTCGATATCGTTGTTTTCGATATATGCAACGCAAGCATCAATAACTTCGGCTAAGTTGTGAGTCGGCATATTGGTTGCCATACCTACTGCGATACCAGATGCACCGTTTACCAAAAGATTCGGAATACGGGTTGGCATTACGGTAGGCTCCTGCAAAGAATCGTCGAAGTTGTTTTGCATATCAACGGTTTCTTTGTCAAGGTCTTGCATCATGTCTTCACCAATCTTTTGCAGGCGACACTCTGTGTAACGCATAGCTGCTGCACTATCACCATCCACTGAACCATAGTTACCCTGGCCGTCTACTATTAAGTAGCGCATTGCCCAAGGCTGTGCCATGCGGACCAGTGCACCGTAAACGGAAGAGTCACCATGCGGGTGATATTTACCTAATACTTCACCTACAACTCTGGCTGATTTTTTATAAGGTTTATCAGACGTATTTCCCAGTCCCATCATTCCGAAGAGAATTCTACGGTGGACAGGCTTAAAACCATCTCTAACATCCGGAAGGGCACGTGAAACTATGACCGACATGGAGTAGTCAATGTACGATGACTTCATTTCCTCCTCGATGTTAATCTTTATAATTCTGTCTTGTTCAAGCATTTAAAAAGATTATTAATTATACATACTTTGGTTCATAAAAAACCACGCTAAAGTACTGCTTTTTTACGACATACAAAAGTTTTCGCGCATAAACTTTGTTTCAGAACCATTCTCCCGTCTACTTTGTTCTTATAATATATAAATAAGGTATTAAAAGATACTGGTAAACGGATTATTAAACTGTGGCACGGGATTTGTATAACAAATAATAAATAGAAAATATATTTGCGTACTAGAAATTATTAATGCGTATCTTTGTATTATAGTAACACCTTAAGATAAGGAAGGAGAATATTAAGTATGAATAATCAGTTTTCACAAAGAGTTTCTGATATTATCACCTATAGCAAGGAAGAAGCCAACCGGTTGAAAAATAGATATATTGGTCCGGAACATCTTCTGCTTGGCATGTTGCGAGATGGTGGAGGAAAAGCTATAGAAATATTACAGAAACTGAATATAGACCTGAACAGGGTTAAAAAGCGTCTGGAAGGTTTTCTGAAAGAGATTGAAGATGATAACTTGTTGCCTGATGCAGACATCCCATTGTCTCCTATGGCAGCTAAGATATTAAAAATGTGTATATTAGAGGCTCGTCTGTTGAAGAGCGCCACTGCTGATACAGAACATGTCTTACTGGCTATCTTGAAAGATGGTAATAATTTGGCCGCTACGGTATTGGAAGAGAATAATGTGGATTATAAGTCGGTGTTTGAACAGCTTTCTATGAAGGCTAGTCCTAATGCAGGTATGGGATTCACGGAGGATGACGATGATGAGGAGGAAGAGATGAATATGTCTTCGCGTTCCTCCCAGAGTTCTGGTTCACAATCATCTACGCAAACTACATCCAAGAAACCGTCCAACGATACTCCGGTATTGGATAACTTTGGTATGGACATGACCCGGGCTGCGGAAGAAGGCAGATTGGATCCCGTGGTAGGTCGTGAACGGGAAATAGAAAGATTGGCTCAGATTTTGAGTCGACGTAAAAAGAATAATCCAGTATTGATTGGTGAACCTGGTGTCGGTAAATCTGCAATTGTAGAGGGGTTGGCGTTGCGTATTGTTCAGAAGAAAGTATCACGTATTTTGTTTGATAAACGTGTGGTAATGCTCGATATGGCTTCGGTAGTAGCGGGAACAAAATACCGTGGACAGTTTGAAGAACGTATTCGCTCTATAATCAATGAGTTGCAGAAGAATCCGAATGTAATTCTGTTCATTGATGAGATCCATACGATTGTGGGGGCTGGAGCTGCTGCCGGTTCTATGGATGCTGCCAATATGCTGAAGCCTGCATTGGCGCGTGGTGAGATACAATGTATTGGTGCTACTACTCTTGATGAATATCGGAAAAATATAGAGAAAGATGGTGCCTTGGAACGTCGTTTCCAAAAAGTAATAGTGGAACCGACTACGGCTGAAGAAACTTTTCAGATATTGAAAAATATTAAAGAGAAATATGAGGATCATCACAATGTGATTTATACGGATGATGCTTTAGAAGCATGTGTCAAGTTGACAGATCGCTACATTACCGACCGTAACTTCCCGGATAAAGCAATTGATGCTTTGGATGAAGCAGGTTCTCGTGTTCATCTGACAAATATTACTGTTCCGAAAGAGATTGAAGAACAAGAGAAACTCATAGAAGAAGCTCGTCAGCAAAAGGCAGATGCGGTGAAATCTCAAAATTTTGAACTTGCTGCCAGTTATCGTGATCGTGAGAAAGAGTTTACTGCGCGCTTGGAAGAGATGAAAGCAGAATGGGAAGCTCGTTTGAAGGATGATCGTCAGACAGTTAGCGAAGAAGAAATTGCGAATGTTGTGTCAATGATGTCGGGTGTGCCTGTACAGCGTATGGCACAGGCAGAAGGTATTAAGTTGGCAGGTATGAAAGAAGAATTACAGGCCAAAGTAATAGCTCAGGACCCGGCCATTGAGAAAGTGACAAAAGCTATCTTACGTAGTCGTGTCGGCTTGAAAGATCCCAATCGTCCTATAGGAACATTTTTGTTCCTGGGACCTACCGGCGTGGGAAAAACACACTTAGCCAAGCAGTTGGCGAAGTATATGTTCGGTTCGACTGATGCGCTGATACGTGTAGACATGAGTGAGTACATGGAGAAATTTACTGTTTCCCGTTTGGTCGGCGCACCTCCGGGATACGTCGGATATGAAGAAGGTGGCCAGTTGACAGAGAAAGTACGTCGTAAACCTTATTCTATTGTACTATTAGACGAGATCGAGAAGGCACATCCTGATGTTTTTAATATCTTGTTGCAGTTGATGGATGAAGGCCGTTTGACTGACAGTTATGGCAGAACGGTAGATTTTAAGAATACGGTTGTTATTATGACTTCAAACATTGGTACACGCCAGTTAAAGGATTTTGGCCGTGGGGTTGGTTTTGCTGCGCAAAATCGCACAGATGACAAGGAATATTCTCGTGGAGTAATACAAAAAGCCTTGAACAAGTCTTTTGCTCCTGAGTTCCTGAACCGTATTGATGAGATTATAACTTTCGATCAGCTTTCATTGGAGGCTATTGAAAAGATTATCGATATTGAATTGAAAGGCTTGTTTGAACGTGTTGAAGCTCTTGGCTATGAGCTTGTTATTGATGCTAAAGCTAAAACATTCATGGCCTCTAAGGGGTATGATGTGCAGTTTGGTGCCCGTCCTCTGAAGCGTGCCATTCAGACTTATCTGGAAGATGGACTTTCGGAATTGATTGTCTCTTCCGAATTGAAGTCGGGTGATGCGATTTCAGTCTCTTTGAACGAAGAGAAGGAAGAGTTGGATATCAAAGCTGTAGCTAAGTAGTCTACCCGTATTTGTGGAAAATGTCCTAATTCTATAAATTAGAATAAACAGTCAAAATGTCAGTCCGTATGGGCTGGCATTTTTTTTGCATTATGCTTGGCAAGTGATTAATAATATAAACCTAAAATATAAATAAGTAATATGCAAAAAGGAAATATTGGGGTAACCACTGAAAACATTTTCCCCGTTATTAAGAAGTTCTTGTATAGTGATCATGAAATTTTTCTTCGTGAATTAGTTTCTAATGCTGTAGATGCTACACAAAAGTTGAAAACCCTGGCTTCCATCGGTGAGTTTAAAGGTGAAGTTGGAAATTTGACTGTGCATGTATCATTAGGAAAAGATACAATAACAGTTTCTGACCGTGGTATCGGTTTGACGGCTGAAGAAATTGATAAGTATATCAATCAGATAGCTTTCTCTGGTGCCAACGATTTCCTGGAGAAGTATAAGAATGACGCTAATGCCATTATCGGCCATTTTGGATTAGGGTTCTATTCAGCTTTCATGGTAGCCAAGAAAGTGGAGATAATCACGAAGTCTCATAAAGAAGGTGCTCAAGCTGTGAAATGGAGCTGTGATGGTAGTCCGGAATTTACTATCGAAAATGTAGATAAAGCTGATCGCGGTACGGATATCGTGCTTTACATTGATGATGAAAGCAAGGAATTTCTGGAAGAAGCACGTATCTCTTCTTTGCTGAAAAAGTATTGCAGTTTCTTGCCTATCCCTATTGCTTTCGGTAAAAAGAAAGATTGGAAAGACGGAAAGCAAGTAGAGACGGATGAGGACAATATCATTAACGACAGCAATCCGTTGTGGACGCTGAAACCGAGCGACTTGAAGGATGAAGATTATAAAAAATTCTATCGTGACCTCTATCCTATGTCCGATGAGCCTTTATTCTGGATACACTTGAATGTAGATTATCCTTTCCATCTGACAGGTATTCTTTACTTCCCGAAAGTGAAGAGCAATATCGAATTGAATAAGAACAAAATACAGCTTTACAGCAATCAAGTATACGTTACAGACTCTGTAGAAGGTATCGTTCCTGACTTTTTGACTCTGTTGCATGGTGTGCTCGATTCTCCGGATATTCCGTTGAATGTATCTCGTTCTTATCTTCAGAGCGACTCTAACGTGAAGAAAATTTCTACGTATATTACAAAGAAAGTGTCTGATCGTCTGCAATCTATCTTCAAAAATGACAGAAAGCAGTTTGAAGAAAAGTGGAATGATTTGAAAATCTTCATCAATTATGGAATGCTCACCCAAGAAGATTTCTATGACAGAGCAAAAGATTTCTCCCTTTTCACCGATACGGATGGCAAATGCTATACATTTGAGGAGTATCAGAAACTTATCAAAGACAACCAAACGGATAAGGATGGAAATCTGATCTATTTATATGCAAATCATAAAGATGAGCAATTCAGCTATATTGAAGCAGCTAAGAATAAGGGATATAGCGTATTGCTAATGGATGGGCAACTTGATATTGCTTTAGTGAGTATGCTCGAACAGAAATTTGAAAAATCCCGTTTTACTCGTGTGGATAGCGATGTTATTGACAATTTGATTGTCAAAGAAGATAAAAAAAGTGAAACCTTAGAAGCCGGTAAACAAGAAGCTCTTTCTGCTGTGTTCAAGAGCCAGTTGCCGAAATTGGAGAAGGTTGAGTTTAACATTACTGCACAGGCTTTGGGGGAAAATTCTTCTCCGGTGATGATAACTCAAAGTGAATATATGCGTCGTATGAAAGAAATGGCTAATATTCAAGCTGGTATGAGTTTCTATGGCGAGATGCCTGATATGTTCAATTTGGTGCTGAACTCTGACCATAAATTAGTGAAAGAAGTTCTTGCTGACGAAGAAAAAGAATGCGATTCTGTTATAACTCCTATCCAGAAGGAAATGAATGATGTGAACAAACGTCGCAATGAGTTGAAAGACAAGCAAAAAGATAAAAAAGAAGAAGAAATTCCTACAGCTGAGAAGGATGAAGTAAATGATTTGGATAAGAAGTGGGAAGAATTGAAAACAAAGAAAGATGACGTTTTTGCCGGATATGCTGCTAAGAATAAAGTTGTTCGTCAGTTGATTGACTTGGCATTGCTGCAAAACGGCATGTTAAAAGGTGAAGCTTTGAACAATTTTGTGAAGAGAAGTATTGAGCTTATCTAATATACGCCCTTTAATCACAATTTATATGTTGGGAGCATTGCAACTTTAGGGAGTTGTAATGCTCCTTTTTTCGTATAATTTGTGTAGGATTACTTGTTTTTCGGCGTTGGATACGTTCAATTTCGAAACAATTGCATATATTTGAGCTTTAATAATATTTATTTTTCAGCTCGGGAGTTTAAAGTATGAAAAGGATTCTTTTGCTTTTATCGTTTTGTGTCTTGTTGCTGCCTGTGTTGCAAGCCCAGAAAGTGGGGCTTGTTTTGAGTGGCGGTGGTGCGAAAGGTATGACGCATATTGGTATCATTCGGGCTTTGGAAGAGAATAACATCCCCATTGACTATATTACCGGTACATCCATGGGAGCCATAATTGGCTCACTCTATGCTATGGGATATTCTCCTGACGACATGGAGGCTTTGCTACGTTCAGAAGACTTTAAGCGTTGGTATTCGGGAAAGGTAGAGCCGAAATATGCCTATTATTTCAAGAAGAACCTTCCTACCCCGGAGTTTTTTAATATCCGTTTTGATTTTAAAGATTCTTTGAACGTTAAGCCACAGTTGCCGACCAGTATGGTTAATCCCATTCAGATGAATCTGGTTTTTGTGGAACTGTTTGCCCGTGCTACAGCCGCATGTGATGGTGATTTTGATAAGCTTTTTGTGCCTTTCCGGTGCATAGCTTCTGATGTGTACAATAAGCGGCAGATTGTGTTGGGGAAAGGTGATTTGGGTGATGCGGTTCGTGCTTCAATGAGCTTTCCGTTTGTTTTCAAGCCTATTGAGATAGACAGCGTATTGGCCTATGATGGTGGAATTTATAATAATTTCCCTACTGATGTGATGCGGGATGATTTTCATCCGGATATCATTATCGGTAGTGTTGTTGCAGCCAACCCTTCCAAGCCCAAAGAGAATGACCTCATGAGCCAAATTGAAAACATGGTGATGCAGAAAACGGATTATTCTATTCCGGATTCTGTCGGTATTCTCATGACTTTCAAGTATGATGATGTGAATTTGCTCGATTTCGACCGGCTTCAGGAACTTCATGATATTGGCTACAATCGCACGGTTAGTATGATGGATTCTATTAAAAGCCGTATTCATCGTAGAGTGAATGCCGACAATGTGCGTTTACGACGTTTAGTTTATCGTAGCAATCTGCCGCAACTCTATTTTCAGAAGATTTATATTCAGGGAGCTAATCCGCAGCAACAGGCTTATATCCAAAAAGAATTTCATGATGAAGAAGATGAACCATTCACTTACGAGGATATGAAACGTGGATATTTCCGTTTGCTGGCCGATAACATGATTTCCGAAATTATCCCGAAAGCGGTATTCAATGAAGAAACGGACATGTACGACCTACACCTGAAAGTTAAGATGGAAGATAATTTTTCTGTTCGGCTGGGTGGCAGTGTGTCTACAACGAGTTCTAATCAGATTTATCTGGGATTAGGATATCAGAATCTTAATTATTATGCTAAAGAATTTACGTTTGACGGACAATTGGGTAAAGTTTATAATAATGCTCAATTAATGGCTCGTATAGATTTACCTACGCATATCCCTACATCATACCGGCTTATTGCATCTATCAGCACTTTCGATTATTATAAGAAAGATAAGCTGTTCTCTAAAAATGATAAACCCTCCTTTAACTCAAAGGATGAACGTTTTCTGAAGATGATAATAGCTCTACCATTTTTGTCGAATAAAAGGGCGGAATTTGGTTTTGGTATCGGAAAACTACAAGATAATTATTTTCAGTCCAGCGTGATTAATTTTGAGGAGGATCATTCAGACAGAAGTGTCTATAGGCTTATGGGTGGTTCTATCAGTTTTTATGGCAGTACGTTAAATGCGCGTCAATATGCAACAAAAGGATATAATGAAAAACTGATAGCCCAGATATTTACAGGAAAAGAAAGATATACACCGGGAAATCCTACGGAATTGGCTACTACCCAGGAGCGACAATCATGGTTGCAAATTTCATACATGAAAGAGGCTTACCATAGTATGGCACCCAAATTTGTGCTTGGGTGGATGGCAGAGGCATTGTATTCATCAAAGAACTTCTCGGAGAATTTTACGGCAACCATGATGCAGGCAGCAGAATTTTCACCAACTCCGCACAGTAAATTGATGTATAATGAAGCTTTTCGTGCTAATCAGTTTTTGGCTGCCGGTATTAAGCCGATGTTTGTTTTCAATGATATGTTTCATATAAGAGGAGAGTTTTACGGTTTTATACCTATTTTCCCGATTGAAAAGAATACGCAAAACAAGGCATTTTATGGAAAAGCTTTTTCGAAGATAGAATATATGGGAGAAGTTTCTGTTATTTGCCAATTGCCTTTCGGGGCGATCTCTGCTTATGTAAATCATTATAGCTCACCGAAAAGGGAGTGGAATGTGGGCTTGAGTATCGGTTGGCAACTGTTTAATTACCGTTTCATCGAATAAATTTCTTCAAAAAAAGTTTGTGTAAAACTTGCAGTTTCAAAAAAAGTCCGTATCTTTGCACCCGTTAAACAAAAAGGCCGCGTAGCTCAACTGAATAGAGTAGCTGACTACGGATCAGCCGGTTACAGGTTTGAATCCTGTCGCGGTCACACTTTTTGATAAACAAGGTCGCGTAGCTCAACTGAATAGAGTAGCTGACTACGGATCAGCCGGTTACAGGTTTGAATCCTGTCGCGATCACAAAAAGCCTCTGCAAGTTATAGTTTGCAGAGGCTTTTTTGTGATTTCACACTTGCAGCTGCGTTGGGCGACGCTCCTACAAGTGTAACCCAATGCAGCCGAACTGCATCGCTAATCTGGGGTCAGTCCGAAAACCGGGTCAGTCCGAAAACCCTGTGGTTATGTTAAATCTACACTGTTAGTTTGCATAATCTAAAAATAAAGAATGGTATATCTCCGACTCCCCTAAACTGTGCTCTGAACGCTTTAATTTTTGCATTGAATGATTCAGCAAATGCATTTGTTTCCCTGTTAACAAAATAGTTTAGTATTGTTTCATAATAGGGGTCAGTCCGAAAACCCTGTGGGTATGTTAAATTTACGCTGTCAGTTTGCATAATCTAAAAATAAAGAATGGTATATCTCCGACTCCCCTAAA
>NZ_FQZN01000058.1 GCF_900142015.1 Bacteroides stercorirosoris | reverse complement strand
GTCAGTCCTGTATTGATATCAAAATACACCTGTGCCTCAGATTGATTCTTTGTATCATGAGCTTTACCGGCCAGATGAATGATGGCATCAAACTGGGGTAATTGCTGCATAGGAAAAGAAGTTGTTTCAATATCTTTCCAAGCAAAAGTTTTCACCACCCCTTCCTTTTCCGGAGCAATAATGTCTAAACCATAAAGAACATGATGATTCTTTAAGGCAACAACAAGATTGGAACCCACAAAACCGTGAATTCCCGTAATTAGAATATTCATGAAAATAGTCTATAAAATATACTGACTGGAAACGTGATTATTAGTAATATACTTAATAAAATAAGTATCTTCTACAATTGAAAAGAAAATATACCAAGTAGTATTTGCATTCCTTTGATAAGTAATATATTGCATATCCTTACCATATCGTTCAAAAAAAGCGGGAGCTTTTTTCTTTAATTTAGAGTTTATGTTTCGTTGAATATCAGAGATTAAGTCCTCTACATAAGAAATAGCAAAAGGATAAGTCCCTAAGTATTCTTTTTCAATAAGCACTTCTATAAGTTCATATAAATCCTCTTCAACTTCAGGTGCAAATACAACTTTCATTTGAACAAAGCTTTTATACGAGGACGAAGTCTATCCAATAATTCTTTACCCGAGATTGCAGATTCTATATTGTTCCGTTCTTTCGTGAGAATGTTAGAATCTATTTTTGAATAAGCAGCAAAAGATTCACTTGCTTTCTGCTGTACCGGTTCTTGTTTCTTATATACTTTAGATTTACCCATATCTCAATACATTTTTTACAAAGGTAATTTCCAATATTGGATTATCCTAATAATTATTCCGTAACTTGTGATTTAAGATATAATTTTCTCACAAACTTTATATCATACGCCGCCCCAACTTAGACATACAATTTCTCTATCTCTTTCCAAACCAACCGACTATCAAAGTTTTCTATCACCCACTTACGCCCTTCACAACCATCAATAGCTTTATCCAAACGAATTTTATCAATTTTTTCCGCAATATCCTCTGCAGTGTTATTGACAAAAAAACCAGTTCTTCCATCAATAATAGAATCACAACAACCAGTGACACGCGTCGTAATGACAGGCTTTTCCATCGCCTGAGCTTCCAATACCCCGGTAGGAAAACCTTCACGATAAGAAGCAAGCACATATATATCCATCATTGAATAAAAATACTCCATGCCACCATTAATAAAACCGGTATAAATAATTCGAGAATCATTCAAAATACGTTCTTGTATGTCTTCGGGTAATGCATCACGTTTCTCAAACATACCTACAAGTAACAATTTACAATTATCAGCTAGCTGCAATTTATCGAACGCACGGACTAATTCTATAATACCTTTATCCCTGACCAAACGACCGGAATAGCCAATTACAAAATCTTCTTCCCCAATGCCATACCTCGCTTTCAAATCTGCAAGTCTTGCCGGAACAATCACAGCAGGATTAAAGTGATTCAACGTATCTATCCCATTGCAAGTACCCTTATGCCAAATCATTTGCTTCTTTGCGGGAGCCAAATGATCCTCAATGCTTTTACGAAGAACAGAAGGACTCACACATACCACTTTGGTAGAACAGAAAGAAGCCAACCTATCCACGGACATCAATATGAAACGCTTTAATCCTTTACTGGTCTCATAAACCAAGCCATGACGCACATAAATTCGGATAGGCACACGCATTAACCAACCGGCTATCATAGCTAGTAAACCTCCTTTTGGAGTATGGCCTACAACAATATCAATTTTTTGCTTCTTGACAAACTTGCAGATATTTCGGATAGAAACAAAATCCTGACTAATGCTAATATTCCGATTAACAGGAGATTCTATATATTCAAACCCCTGTTTTTGGGCATAATCTGACAAATATTCACTGGGACTACAGACCACATTCATATTGTAGCCTTTTTCCTTGAAATACTTAAACTGGTCTCCAATGAAATATGGAAGAACAAAATAAATGTTCACCACATGAAGGATATTCTTATTCACAATTCAATTGCCATATTTTATGTTTCATGCAAGCAGTTTCTCTCTATATACAATTAGCGTCTAATTTTGACATGTCTTATAATGAAACCCGCATTTAAGCGGCTTCATTATAAAAATTGTCAAAATCAAGATTGTTTTTTTAATGTCTATTATTGGTTATTCCAATGGTCATCGGCAATAAATTTTCATAATAGGTATAATCAAACACTATCTGTTTGAAGAATTCCTTCACATATGTCGTTTGGGGACGCTAACAAATAATCCTATTTCCTTTGCTATAATATCTATTGACAGTTTAGTAGCCAGACCATATGCTGTCACATATTTTTTTTGAAAAACATTAGATTTTTCCTGTGCTTCAAAATCATTTCCTTTCGTTAACATTGATAATAAATCTACTTCATTATCTGTAGCAGAAATATAATCGCGTATATCAAAATACATTCCCCGTTCGCTTGCATAACGCTCATAATCATATGCAAAACAATACATAGGTTTATGCATCACTGAATAGTCAAAGAAAATGCTTGAATAGTCAGACACAAGCATATCAGAAACAATCATCAAATCCTCCAATTGAGGATATGCAGACAT
This sequence comes from Bacteroides stercorirosoris, assembly GCF_900142015.1. GTDB lineage: Bacteria > Bacteroidota > Bacteroidia > Bacteroidales > Bacteroidaceae > Bacteroides > Bacteroides stercorirosoris. Next base: position 15,140 of record NZ_FQZN01000058.1, on the reverse strand, counting down.
CTCTCGCACAAAATCATCATCAGTTATTTCCATACTTTTGGCTACCTCATAGTGCGCTCTAAACAACAAGACATAATCCATTCCAAGACGCTCTTTCCAATATTCCAAATTTATTGGAACGGTAAGTTTACATTCCAAGTCCTCTGTCTTTTCATACTCTCGGAATGTGGGTGCATAAAGAATAACTTTTTTCCCAACAGGGATGCCTAGTTTCTCTCTCAACTCCAATTGATACTTATTTGTATATTGTATCAAAATGTCATTACGAGGTAAACCAATTAAACGGATTTTCTCCCGTTCTATAGTAAATACCCGAGAAAATATATCCGCTTCATACTCCCCCTGTACCAAGAATACATCACAGCGGTTTTTAGTTTTCCCCTTAAACGATTGATTATCAGCAGAAATATCCGCACCCATCTTTTTTAAAGGAGTGCCGTGCCAAGTATTAAAATAAAAAGTGTTTTTCCCTTTAAAAGACAGACCTCGCTCAATGGAACTGTTCGTAATCCATACTCTTGCCTTCAAAGCGGTCACATAATAGTTTAACGTGTCGCACTTTATTTTTCTATCCTCACTTAATTCCACTTCATCGGGATTAGTGAAAGCCCATATTAATTTATAATCACCAAATCGCTTATCTTTAAGCATCAATTCATAAAGAGTCTTTGGGCTATCATCAAATTTTCTTCCACCAAAAGACGAAAAGAGTATCAACTTATCATCAGGTTTGATGAAAAACTTTAATAGACGTAAAAATAATGTTCCTACTACATAGTAGACACTATAAACTACAAAAGAATACTTTACAATATAGAATAATCGTCTTTTTATACTCATCAGAATAGTTTCAACTTATACATAGTAATAAACAGCTATTTATGTATATGAATATCCCCCACTTATTTCTATTACACTACCATTCAAGAATGCATTATGAATACAAAATTTAACGGCATCAGCAATTTCTTCCACATCTGCAAATCTTTTTATTGCGGTTTTTCCGTAAATACTATTTCTTATATACTGTGGCTTACCTTTCTGCCATTCTGTTTCCACAAATCCCGGAGCAATTACATTGACAGTGGTTCCTGTATCTTCGAATGATTTTACTAAATTTTTAGCTAAAGCGTGAAGTGCACTTTTCGTTACGCCATAAGCCAAAGAAGTACTATGTGGGTGTATCGCCATAAGCGAACCTATAAAAATAATTCTAGAACTATGCGGAATTAAAGAATATAAATCACGTATCAAATATACGTTACTATTTACATTTACCAGCATAGTATTCTCCCAGTCTTCATTACTGGTTTCCAGCAATGACTTTCGCAATGTGGCACCAGCATTGCAAACCAAACAATCCACTGATTTCTTAGTTGTTAATATGTGATTGACAAAAGCCTGCATTTCCAACTTTGAACTCTGGTCTGCCTTTACGATTTCATAATTCTCTGATATACTATTTAAACTCTCTCGACATGATTCAGCCGCCAAACTATTTTGCGCATAAGTGATTGTTACAAAGAAATCCTCCTGTAAAAGCATCTTCGATATGGCCAATCCTATACCTTTCGTGCCACCTGTTACTATCGCATTCTTCATATTTCTATAAAATTTTTTCGTTCCATAAACTGTTGCATAATGTCAGCCATACAGATACTTTCTCTTCTTCTCAACCGAGTTGAAGAGAAACGCCGGTTGAGAATACAAGAAATAAACTCCTGTATCTCATAACGCAGGCCAGCACCATCCCATTTATAGAAAAATTTTTTATTTTCATTCTGATCTTCGTAACGAATCTCAAAATAATCAGTCTTCCACCAAGGACTGGGAACATATACATATCCTTTGGTGCCAGAAACAACCAAATTACCTTCTGTCTTTACTCCCAATCCTACTTTAAAAGAGCAAACTGCCTTAGGATAACGAAAAACACCTTTAGTATAGATGTCAATGCCGTCTTCCATCCGTGAATAAAGATTCAAGTTCTGATAATCAACGCCTAAAAGTTTGATAATCGGAAGCAGTGGATAACTTCCTAATTCATATAAAGAACCTCCGGCCTGTTGGGGATCAAATTCTCGAAGTGACATGTCATCATCCCATAGTTTAGAGAGTGAGGCCTCCACATCCACAACTTCTCCAATAATACCAGATTTAATCATTACCATTAAATGATTGAACGCCGGACAATGAGCAGTTTTATTTGCTTCCATCAAAATGACACCTTTTCGCTCTGCCATTCCAAACAATTCTCTTGCTTGTACTCCATTAAGTACCATGGGAGTTTCAATCAAAACATGCTTACCTGCTTCAATAGCCTGTTTCACATATCTATAATGTGAGAGATGTGGCGTTGCAATATATACTGCGTCTACCGAATCATACAATTCTCCAATATTAGTATATGCAGTAATATTATCATCACCAGTTGATAAAGAGCGTGAGGCTTCAAAATTTATGTCATAAGCCCCAATCACTTTAACACCGCTCACAACAATAGCCTCAGAAGGAAAACGACTTGCCACGCGTCCACATCCGATAATACCGACTTTTACATCAATAGTGGATTCTGCACGAAGCATGGTACTACTAATACCCTCTGTACGAGGAAGATAAATTACTTTAGTAAATTCATTCAAATAATCAAATTTTCCTTCCCAATCCGATCCTATAGCAAAAATGTCCACATTATATTTCTGAATATCATCTATTTTCTGACCAATATAGTCCTCTATGATGACTTCATCTGCATATCCTGTAGCCTTGACCGCCTCAACACGTTCCAGCACATTATTACGCACATTGAGTTTCCCTCTCCCCCGATCAAAACTGTCACTTGTAACTCCTACGATAAGATAATCACCAAGCTCCTTCGCTTTACGCAGTAGGTTTATGTGACCTTGGTGCAGAAGATCGTACGTTCCGTATGTTATTACTTTTATCATCTGTACTTAGATTTTAGAATACAGATACATCAAAAATATGATTTGATGTCTTAATGAAAACAGCATAAGATTTAATGTTATAGAGCCTTTAAAACGAGCCTTTCGTATAGACTCTTTATATATAGGAGTTTCAAGGATATTCTTAATTCTGCGACAGGTTTTCCAATATCCTTCTTTTCCGTAAAATTGTGTTTTACACACATTAAATAAGGAGTGGCACGTAGCACGGTACATTTGTTCCATCAACCCATATTGATTCATATCAAGAGCATTGCAAAGATGTCTGTGAATTATTTCGGGACCATCTTTTCTTAATGGTTTCTTCGTTTTTGTCATCGAAGTTCCAATTTGTCTATAATGGTAGCCATTAGACTCACATACATATATAGATTGAGAATTGAAAACAGTAGGTATTGTGCAAGCACGATCTTCTCCCATATTCACAACAACATCTACCAGTAGTTGTTGTTTTTGATATATCTCTCTACGAAAGGCTTTGGCCCATAATTGACCTTGAAATCCATTTTTACCATTCCTTGTGTGAATTAAAGCAGGAAATATATCTGTTTCCATCTTTGTCCTGTTGTAGTAACCTGCAGAGAGATTACAAGGTTTTATTATTTCTTTTTCATCCCAGGAGTATTTGCTTCCACAAACAATTACATCTGGATTATAGGTCTTAGCTGCAGCAGCGAAAGTTTCTATATAGTCGTTATCTACCCAGTCATCCCCATCAACGCACACAACGAACTCGCCTTTAGAAACAGCTACACCGGCCTGTCTTGCACTAACAAGTCCCCCATTTGATTTGTGAACAACTATGATTCGTTTATCAATATTTGCATACTGATCGCACATTTCAGCACATTTGTCCTCAGAGCCATCGTCAACAAGTATAATTTCGATATTAGTATATGATTGGCATAATAAGCTATCTACACATTTAGGTAAATAATACTCTACCCCATAAATGGGTACTATAATACTGAATAATAATTCATTTTGTAACATAGTATCCTACCTATTCTAATTCCACAATTTTCAAAAATCGTTTAAAACGATAGTTAGGTGAAAAACGTTCTCTTGTAACCTTTAACGTTTGTTTCCAATCGTTAATAATAGTTGGATTATCAAGAACTGATTTCATAGCAGAATATATAGATTCTTCATCCATTCCAAAAAGCAAGCCACACTCAGACTCTTTTATCATTTCTTCTCCTCCACTACAATTTGTCGTCAAAACTGGAACCTCTTGCATTATAGCCTCGGTACAGGCTGTACTATACCCTTCTACTGTGGATGAGCATATATATACATCTGCTTTCGATACAAATGCATGAGGATTTAATTGTTGTCCCCAAAACGTTACAAATTTCTCAATCTGCAATTTTTTCGCTTTCTCTATTAAATTTCTCAAAATAGGACCATCACCAACTAACCACAAATGAAAAATATATCCATCTTGCTTCAAACGTGAAACACACTGCAATAAGTTATCATATCCCTTTTCCGGACTCATCCTTGCAACAGATACAAAAAGAGTGCAAACAGGTCTTTGTTGCGGTATCGGTTGTCTACCTTGCTCTCTCACTGAGTTGTTGTCAATAGGATTATAATTGTAATCAACATTAATGGTGGGTAACTCTTTCCTTAATCTTCCTGCATTACATTGAGAAACACAGACTACGTTTCCTATTTTTTCGTATTCTCGCTTATATAATAATCCTTCATCATAGCAATGCATCCAAGCAATAGACTTGTGTTTGGTATTTACACCGCTGGAAACTATACGCATGGAATGGCCATACTGAAAAGCAATGTTCACATCATATTTGTCAGAAATCCAAATGTTATACATCAATTTGGATGGAATTTTAGACACAATCTTCGTAAACCCTCTAAAATAGGTACGAAATACGGGTTTAACTACAACTTGTTTGTCCAAATAACGAAAACATTCCTTATCAAATTTAAAGATAGGGATCAGAGTAATTTCCACATCATTTCGTTTGGCAAGTTCATTTGCAATTGCCATTGCAGATCTGTTAACCCCATCTTGTAATTGAAAGTGATTATACATCATGCAAATTTTCTTTTTTCTCATGATTCAATATGCACAGATTAGAAACGTTTGTTACTGTTGGGGGTAACACCCTTTATTGCTAAATTCTTGACAGCTTCAAAATCATACAGGTATTCAGACAAGCACCTCTCAATATATCTTATATCCTCTTGATGCTTATATGAAGCAAACATATTTGTATTATAGAAAGACCTTCGTGGATTCATACCCTTAAACTGATTCTCATGATCTGCCGGACTAATACCAATAAAAGATTCAATCACAGAAACGGTTTCATCATATTTATAAATCAAATCCTCAAAATGTATATGAAGTACCTTCGTTCTATCAACTTCTTGACCTTTTGCACAACCGTGCGTAAAAGCATACCATTTACAAAAATCTTCAACATTTGAAGGAACAATTCCGCTCTTCCATACTGTTTTAGCTACAACAAAAATGTCCCTTGGATCTCTGTCTACAACGATTGTTCTTATACTTTCATCAAAATAGCGAAGACATTTATTGATATTACTTGACGGCGTCAACTGATCCATCAACAGATAGTCATAATCTTCCGGATTCGCAGCTTCTATTATGCTTTGAATATATTTCCTCGTTAATTCCAAGAATCTGTTTTCAGTTGGATGAGAACAATAAGTAATTTCATTCGGCATCTTCTTATATGGCAGATGCAGCCTGCACATAATCTTACCGATAATACTTTTCACATAATAATATATTACTCCCTTTTCGTAAAGATCCATAAACCAATATCCCTTATATTTATAATCGGTTAATGCATCTACATAATCTTTAGTTAAGTCTAAATAGGATCTGCCTAAAAAACGCGAATAACGCTTGTCGAAGTTATTGCCAGCATTAAACTTGGATAAATTCCAAAAGCGTTTTAATGCATGGCCTGAATTATGTCGATTGGGATTTTGGACAAGATGATACTCTAAATCCATAAGTCCATCAATATCTTGAATAAAACGGAATTCGTAGTTTGTTAATGACTTCACGTGTTTATATTCACCAATCAAGTCAATTATGGCACTAGAACCGCTACCATAGTAGCTCGCACATGATATAAGTCTTTTCATTTATAATTCTTATTTAATTTTCAAAACTTTCTTTATCAAACCAACTGTTTCCAAAAATTCTTCACTTTTAAAAGAAAACAAAACAGGTGTAAATATCCCCACAACTAATGCAATCATACCCTTCAGAATAATACAAAGTACTGATGGCTGCATCTTAATGAATTCACATAACCAAATAGTAAAGACAACAGAAAGGGTTATCTTTATTATTTCTTTACAAATAAATAATAAATACGACTTTGCCTCCATATCAAGAGCCCTCTTGTTGACAACAATTCCTTTTCGAATTAAAGTAAAAACGACTAATGGTATAAGAAGACCAACAAATATGCCCGTCATACCCAACAATATTCCACCAACATAACCAAGCACTATTGCTGTGATAGCCTGTAGAATCATCCATTTTACATCCAGATTATGTAAACCCATGGCATTCTGTATGCTGATAACAGGAATATTTAGTAGGTAAACCATCATATTGACTGTTAATATTAATACACTCATAAATTCAAGAACAAAGTGATCACCAAATACAAGGTATATGAAATCTTGAATACATGCTATAAATCCTGCACACATAATGGCGGCGATCCAGTTCATAATGAATGCTGATTTAAAATAGATTCTACGTTTGTGCTCAGATGTACCATCAACTGAAAGATTACCAAAACTTGTTGTAAAAGCACCTCCAAATTGTGCGTAAATCATTTCGACCATACTTATCACAAGTTGGTAATTTCCATAGTAGCCTACTATAGCTACATTTCCCAGGAGAATACTGATGAGAATACCTTTGGATGCATTCTGTACAGTATTCGCAACCTGAAACACCATCAGGGGTTTAACCGTATTAAAAATAGCAAGCTTCTTTTGGAAAGGCAATTCTTGCAACATTCCATCATTCAAATAAGGGTGATATTTGTTAATATAATGAATTGCAACAAAATTAGAAGCTAGTTTTTCAATAATTGTAATGATAAGAAATGTAATATACTGATGCCATACAAGTAAAAACACAATCTGAAGTGAACGAAATAAGACTTCACAGATTGCTGTAATGCCTATACTGATTCTATTCTTCTGTTCTGCAAAAAGGATGCTTCGTTTATACTGAGTCAAATAATTAAATGCAAAAGAAAGTGCAAATAGTAAAAAATAGATTCTTACAGTATTGAGCGGAAGTGATGACGTAACAAGCTTATTTATCAGGAATATACTTACAAGAATACTTACTGTTGTAAAAGCTATTGCAAGGTATAAATATACCTTCTTATAAAAGCCCATTATCCCCTTTATTTCCTCAATGTCGTGGTTCTTGATTGGTGCATAAAGATGGATAATCATTGCAGAACTGATTCCCATCTCCATTAAAAGCATAACACTTGTAATGCTTTGAAATAGATTATGCAATCCGTTAATTTCTTCTCCCAGTTCACGCACAAGAACGATGCGTACAAAGAAATTTAGAAATACAGTTACGGTACTGCAAAGTATACCATAGATACTATTTGAAATCGAATTATATGTTCTTGATCTTGTATCCATATTATACCCTTTTCTTTGTGAAAATAGTGATATAAAATTGCATAAATACCACACAATACACTATGGCTTTCCATAAATAATATGAATCTCTACGTGGCAATGTTATCCACATAAAAAGCAAAACACAAACTTCATACAAATAGAAATCTTTTGATACATTTTTAAAACTAGCATTACCTAAATAATGAAATATTATTAAGCAGATAAAGAATATAGATATTAATCCATACCATCCAAAATTATAATATGCATCAGCATTCAAAGACCATCCAAATCCGAAACTGTCAAAATTTAAATATAGAGATTGGAAATCTTCAAAGCTGCGCGACATTCCATTAATAGTTTTTACAGTTCCTGTAGGATCTAAAAAAGTCGGAATACACCCTCCTATAAATGATAGCAGATACTCATAACCATATTGAATTGATACAGTACTCGGACAAATCTCCATTATATTAAGTAGTGGAACAACACTAAAACCTAATTCAGAAACCACGTCTACAACAAGAGAATTCTCAAAATTTGCATCGGAAATTGACGCATTACTTCTATAGCTACCAGCAATCCTAATCATCAATAACAATAAGAATGCCGCTACAATTAGTTTAATAAAGGCACTTTTTGTCTTCCCTTGACTTGAAGAAAACTTGTAGTTCAAAAAAAAGACAAGTAATAAGCCACTGAGACCTGTGGTTCTATCTCCACACATTGACGTCAATAGTAACCAAATGATAAAAAACATTCTCGTAACTTTGACTTTCTTTTCCGAACAGTATATAAGCGATAAAAATGCAAAAAGAGGAAATAGATATTCAACAAAACTAATTATTTGTGGGATGCCTCCTTCTAAACTTCTTACTGCTTGATATCCTCCTTTCAATGAAACTCCGAATTTCACAATAATCAAAGGAATTGCGACAGCCCCCATTATCCAAAAACTTTTATAAGCCAGTATAGCAATCGAGTTCCTATCTAAATAGTCTATCTTAGATATCCGTCTTGCATCGTTAGACTTGCGGGATTTAATAAAATATGCATAAGCAGCTATCACATTACTAATAGAGGAAAAAATGGAAGCCTCTACTATTCTGGCACCAAACTTATTAATATAGAAAGTATTAAAATCCACACTTAAACTATAAAGTAAGATTTGACCGTTTTGGAATAGATAGAATGAACTTAAAAATATTAATCCCGGTGTCAGTAGAGTGGAAGTATATGCATACGTACTTCTTATCAGAAGAATTAATAGAGTTAGTGAACTAACCACACTTATTCTAATAACAAATTCATCAGACATACCCTTCAATATGTTTAGCAGAAAAAAAACATATAATAGGATTATGAATCCCCAGAATAGTATGTGCTTTTTTTTAGAATTTACCATTTTCACAAATTCCGATCCTTTTCCTCCTCCAAATACCTTCCCGCATCCTTCAAAAAACTCACAATTATCAGCACCATAACAATCCCCAATGGGAATGCCGCAACAATACTTACAGTCTGGAGATTACTCATCGAACTGTCTGCAAAGACAAGCGCAATAGGCAACAATATAAGTAATACACACCACAACAATTGGATAAGTTTATGGGGAGATTCTCCTTTATTCAATTTCCGATAGCTGTAACAGGATGCTGTCAAAGCTATCGAATCAAACGATGTGGCATAAAAGGCAATCATTGTTAACACAACTAAAATCAACACAAAGGGAACACAAGGAATAGTGTCTATAATAGAAATGATAAGACCATATAAATCTCCTGTTTGCTGATATAGGGAAATAAAGTCTGCCATTCCTGTCACCTGCAATCCCATAGAATAGTTACCAAGAACGACAAAACTTATAATAGTTGACCCAACACCGAAAAGATAGCCACCAAAGATTATCTGGCGGATTGTCCGACCACGGGAAATACTGCCGATGAAAAATGGAGCGGCAACACACCACACCATCCAGTAAGCCCAATAATAGATAGTCCAATCCTGGGGAAAATTCGTGGTACGCAGCGGGTCTGTATAAGTGGACATTTCGATAAAATTTTGAACAACACGTCCAAGCGATTCCACTCCTGTATCAATGATATATCCCGTACGACCGCCAAAGAGAAGGACATAAAGCAAAAGACCAAAAAACATATAAATACAAACTTTTGCCAATATACTGATACCTTTAAAACCATGCAGCAATGCATAAGTGTAACACATGCACGTAAGAAGTAATATGATGATTGTACACAGACTACGGCTTATGTCGATGCCGAGAAGTTCATTGATGATGCTTGCCATCAGCGGTGTGGCCACACTGAAGGTCGTTGCTGTTCCTGCAAGCAAAGCAAAAACCGCAAGGAGATCAATTATACGTCCCCAAATGCCATCAGTATATTTTCCCAATATTGGACGACAGGCTTCGGAAAATTTCTGCCTTTCTCGTTTACGTACATGGAGCATAAAGCCAAAAGAGACAGCAAGCACGAGATAAAAGCTCCAGGGAATAAAGCTCCAATGATAGATAGGGAATACTCCTGCCCAATCCTGAAAATTTCCCAACTCTGCAATGTGGGGACTATCGGCATACATCACCCATTCTGCAAAGGAATAAAACAATATGTCAGCGGCCAATCCACAAGTGAACATCATTGCTCCCCATGAGAAAAACGAGAATTTCGGCTTCTCTTCCCTCCCTCCCAATACTATGTTTCCATATTTGGAAAGAGCTATAAACAAAGAAATCAGGAAAAAGCCTAAACCTATTATCAGGTAATAAGTTCCGAAAGTGTCTCCGAAGAAAAAGCGAATTTGACCCAGAATTTCATTTGACTGTTCAGGCTTTAAAAAGAACAACACACACAACGCCACTATCACCCCAAAAGGAAGAAAGGTAATCATCCAGTCCACGCTGCCGTTTTTGATTTGCAAACTATTTTTCATATTTTCAATTTGTAGTGTGTATCAATTACTGCCAACTCTTCAAGACTGTCTATCTCTACGATATCCCCTGCCTGCATTTCATATATACCCAGACGATATTGGTCCGGATAACAGAACAGGGCTATGTCATCCCAGAATATCTGACGGTTATGTTTTTCCTCAAACTCAAATTCCAAATGCCGCTTCAGCCGTTGTCCATCTTCCGCTGTCCATCTGGATACACTGAACAATTGCCAACCTTTCTCACCTCCGCTTCTGCTGCATGAGCAGACAACACCTTCTTTCACAGACAACAACCATTCTCGGGTATGCTTCTCTGTCCAAACACAGTTATATCCGGAACATTCAAAATGAGGAGAAAGAATATCCGAGTTATAAATCACCTGATCCCCATCTAATATGATAACATCTTTCAAATATTCCCGCGCCACATATAAAGAAGAGATATTATTACAGGTGTCATAATACGGGTTACAAATAATCTTGAGACCGGGATATTCTTCCTCAAGACAAGCAAACTTCTCCTGCAAATAACCTGCAACTACATAAATCTCAGTGATATTGTTTTTTCGGAGACTTCTGATAATGGTATCAATCATACGAACTCCGTTCACCTCAACCAAAGGTTTAGGAATCTGCAAGGTTACAGGATGCAGTCGTTTTCCTAAACCAGCCGCCATAACAATGGCCCGTTTTACTTCATACATAAAAATTAAAGTTTACTATTAAATGGATGGAGGAACAAGTCGGTCCAGATTACTTATAGCACGATTATATCGGTCTATTCCATACGTCCCGAAATCATCCCCTTGAGCTTCCTTGATGCAAGTCCAAATACTCCATAAGAAATCCATTAATATCTGATAGATTAGAATCTTCTCAATCAACACATCATTGACGGAACCTCCCAGATAATGCTCCAACAGAAGCGTCTTATTGGTTTCAGTAAAATTAGATTCAAGGAATAAAGCTGCAAAATCCCACATGGGATCATTCATTCCCGAATACTCCCAGTCTATCAGAAATATTTTGCCACGGATGTCTTTAATGAAATTTTCCGCCACTAAATCATTATGGCACGGTCTCAGTTCCACTCCCAACACATTCAAGCGTTCTTGCAAACAGAATATCCTATTCCTGTACTTTTCATAACCGTCATACATCTTAACACCTGTTTTATCAAGAAGATTTTCGTAGGATATAATTTCACGAAAGACATTGAAATCATTGTTCAAGCGTACGGAAGAGCCATGAAGGGTACGAAAGATGTCGGCTATCTGAAGTATATGTTCATAACGTTGAATGGTAGCAGGAGTCAAAGTTTCCGCACCGTCAATGAAACGAGTCAATTTTATGCCGGTTTTTTCATTGAAATATAAAATTTCCGGACTGACACCCATACGGTATGTAAGAAGTGTGTTCACCTCTTCATTACCACGTTCGACCATCCCCGCCGTTCCATTACCAGGAATCCTGAGCACATAATTGTTACCATCAAAAGATATCTTGAAATTTCGGTTGGTCATACCACCAATTTGTTCTACCGACAAGGTTGATTCAAAATCTTGTTCAGGAAATATAGTTCTCATGTGAGATATTATATTCTGATAGTCAAAAGGATCTTCCTTACGACGCAATCTAGGATAAAAAACATCTTTCAAATAAACAAAGTCAACCGCATTATCCACCTCGCACCAAACAAGGTCAGCCACTTTAATGTACTGCCGCTCATATTTCTCTGTGCAGTCCAAAAAAAGATACTCGTAATTTAATTTCAAATTCGAATTAAACTCCCATTTCACTAGCATCTTCTTATACGTTTCCAGAGAGATTTTAGAAATGCCAACCATCTCACCATCTATCCTATTCAACTGATGAATATCTTTAGATATCTTCACTACAAAATCACCGTCAGTTTCTACTAATGCCTCATCTCCGTTTCCACATTCGTTGACTAAAGTAAGACAATTTTTTTTTGAAGTGGTAGCTAATTGTTTCAGCAACCGTTTTTCGCATAACACATCACTCTCTATCAAAAGAAAGTCTTCTTTTACATAAGGAGCCGCTAAAGCCAGCGAAGCCATGGAAGAGGTATAGACATATCTTCCGTTGTTCACGAGTTGAACACCTTTCCCTTTGAAGGGAGCAAACAGTTCCGCACAAAAACCTGTCACCACAATAATAGTTTCAAACTCCATCTCTTGTAGTAAGGAAACAGTACGGTGAAGCAAACTTTCCTGCTTTTTTTCACCGACATTATAACATTGCAACGGATAAGGAATGGTCGTATCCCGTTCCTTTCGGGCTGCTAGAATAACAGCTGTCTTCATCAAAAATTAAAGTAAAACGAGAAAGTAAAATAAGACTTTTCTTTATAAGGATTTAGAATATAAGAAGCACTGACAGGAAGTTTGAATTTTCCAAATGTAAAACTAGTGGTGTATTTCAGTGTTATGTTCACCACGTTAAATCCTTTTTCATAGTCCGTATAAAAACCTTTGTTCAAATTTGCACCGACAGCAAGCGACAAAGCATTATTATCATCAAAAGCATGAGTGTAACCCGCCTCTGCATACGAAGAAAACGCCTGTCCTCCATTGAGTTTCTTATCTGCTCCAAAGACATACGTTGATAAAGTCAGCCATAAGGGTACCTTGAATGGAGTCAACGTCAAGTAAGCCTCTACACTATGACCGGTTGTACGGTTACTCAACAGAAAATAAGAATCCTTTTCACCCACAGCAGAGGGATAATAATAATCAGAAAGACCAAAAGTGAATTTTTCATGGCTGTAACTCAAGCCTAAATCCACCTCCTGATGACTACCGTTAATCGCATATGCTCCCAAAGCATATGCACTAAAACCTTTATAACTATAACTCAGCATCGGGAAAGCCACCGGAGCGGTACCATACTCAATACCCCTCCACATATACTTACTGGAAAGTTCCAAAGCAAACGAAAAAGGGGATTGTTTTTCTTGAGAATGTAATGAAAAGAACGATAGGGCAATGCCCAACAAAACAAAAAAAATACGTTTCATGATATGTAAGTTAGCGTCTAATTTTGACATATCATATAGAAAAACTCATCCATAGGAGTTTTTTCTTTTATAATTCAAAAATCAGACAGTTTAGTCAATATTAACTCCGATAGCCATGGACGGCATATTCTTACACCACCAGTTTCCATCTGCTAAACCACTTTCAAAGCAACCACCTCACAACCTCAGCATATCAGCTATTGAGATAAAGACGGCGTCAGACAGCCCTATAGTTGAAATTTTGATTGTATTCATGCTATCATTTTGATTTAAATCTTCTACCTCTTCAATACCAACTAGTCCTTCATTTCTTCCCAAGGGTAGGGATTATCAATCACATTCTGAAACTCCTTAATAGCTTCCTGTTGTTCAGTAGTGAGTGATACTGAATCCCAGGAAGCAATAATAGCACGACCTTCATCAGCCAAAGGCTCGTCAAACACTTCACCATAGCAGGCAGTAAGCAGACGAAGTTTTAATAGTGAAGCAGGAAGAGCGTCAAGGATATCCCAACAACGGTCCAACACTTCCTGAACATGTTTCTGTTTCTCACCGTGGTCAATAAACGAGGCACTATAACCCATTAGCAATGCAAGGCAGACATTCGCCTGTTCTTCAATGGTAGAACCTTTGACACCGGAATCATACAAAGCCGTAGTCAGGCGGTAGACCTCACCGTTACGACGGGACAAGTCATCGCTATAGATGGGACTCCCGTCAACGCCCAAATACATCAGCTCATGCGCTGCACGCTGAAGGGCAGCTGTTTCTACAGAAAGAGACATAATTATTTTTATTTATGATTTCAGATTTATGATTTATCAACTGTCAACGAGCAATCATTGATTATCAACAGCCAATTATTTGATTACTTCGATCAGGTCCGGATGGATGGTGGCCATGGCTACGGCAATGACGCCTTGTATCTCGACAACCACACGGCGGTCACGGGCGCCCTTCACCTTCAGGAAAACACCCTCCTGCCCCGCAAAGTCACCACCGATGACACGGACTTTCGTGCCCTTCGACAGGTTCAGTTCATCAGGCTGGAAATACAGGAGATGGTCGTTATAGGTACCCGCTACGGCAATGAAACGTTGCATCTCACTATCCGGGATAATAATCTTCTGCCCGCTGCGGGTATCGGTGATGTATTGCAGGTAACTGACACGAGACTTCACACGTTTCACATCCGAAGGACGGGCATGGACAAATAGCAGATTATGGACGACAGGAACCAAAGCACGGACTTTCCTGCCCTTCTTCAGGCTAATCTTGTATTGCATGGGGACGAAACAGCCCAGATTCTCCTTTTCAAGAAGACGCATGGCGTCAGGCTCACGGCGGTAGGTGGCACGCATAGCATACCAGATTTCAGACTCTTTTTCTGTCTCTTTTTCAGTATCTTTCTCCGTTTCCATTCTATGTCCTGTTCAGAAAAGGGTGTTCCTCCGGGGCTTTGACACCCTTGCATACACCTGAGTTTCAATCAATTGCGAACACTT
>NZ_FQZN01000011.1 GCF_900142015.1 Bacteroides stercorirosoris | reverse complement strand
TCACGCCGATGGTACTGCGTCAAGTGGGAGAGTAGGTAGTCGCCGTTTTTTCAGAGAAGCCTCCATATCGAAAGATGTGGGGGCTTTTTGTATTTACACCATTTTGAAAACTATACCGATTCTCCTCCTCCCGGGAGGAGGAGTACCCGAAGGGGGAGGTGGTAGGAGAGAATCACACCTTTGAAAAATGATACGCTTATCAGAATTCAGGTATAATATTTCCTTTGTTTTTCCGTTTATATACCGTAAGTTTACGCCTTATTTACGTATATGCACTTTATAAAACAAATCCGTCCGATAAAATTCTGGTTGGTATTGGCTGCCATAATAATAGCCATTGCTTCCCTTTATGTCTCCCATTCTCTGATAAGTGATTTATCTGCTGAAGAACGGGTGCGTATGGAAGTGTGGGCGGAAGCGATGAAGAATTTGCAAACTGCTGATGGAAATACTGACCTGACGATGGTGCTGAAAGTGTTGAATGCCAATCATACCATTCCGGTGATTGTAGCCGATCAGGCTGGTGAGGTACAGACTTACAGAAACATTGAACTATCTTCTTCCGATACGATAGTCGCCCTGAAAGAGAAACTGAGTCACTTCGACCGTGAAGGTCATTGCATCCGTATCGATCTGAATGATGACGGTGATTATCTGAATGTATATTATGGCCCTTCCCTGATGCTTACCCGCCTTGCTGTCTATCCTTATGTGCAATTGGCAGTAGTACTCATCTTTGTCTTGATTGCCATTTTTGCCTTATTGAGTTCCAAGAAAGCGGAGCAGAATAAAGTGTGGGTAGGGCTTTCCAAAGAGACAGCCCATCAGTTGGGAACTCCTATTTCTTCACTCATGGCATGGACGGAATTGTTGAAGTCACAATATCCGCAGGATGATCTGATCCCCGCTATGGCGGAAGATGTGGAGCGTTTGCAAATGATTGCCAACCGCTTTTCAAAAATAGGCTCTATCCCCGAACTGGAAGATGCGGATCTAAAAGCGTTATTGGAGAAGGTGACGGACTATATTGCCCATCGTACTTCGGACAAAGTGAAAATCATAACCCGTCTACCCGATACCCTTCCGGCTGTAAGGCTGAATGTAGCTTTGTTTGAATGGGTGATAGAGAATCTTTGCAAGAATGCCATTGATGCAATGGGAGGAGTGGGAACGTTGGTTATTTCGGTGCAGGAAACGTCAAGATATTGGTATATTGATGTGGCCGATACGGGAAAGGGAATTGACAAACGGAATTTTGAAACAGTTTTTGCTCCGGGATATACCACTAAGAAAAGAGGATGGGGATTGGGACTTTCGTTAGCACGCAGAATTGTGGTGGAGTATCATTCCGGACGCATTTTTGTGAAGCATTCGGAGATAAATAAAGGGACGATATTCAGAATAGAGCTTAAAAAATGAATATTTCGTCGCTAATTTCTACATTATGAGGATAATTATTTGTATCTTTGTCGCCCGAATAAATAAAAGAAGCTTTGGGAAAGTTTGATAAATACAAAATTGATTTGAAAGGCATGCAGGCAGACTCTTGTAAATATGAGTTCGTGCTGGATAACCTTTTCTTTGCTAACATTGATGGCCCGGAAGTGCAGAAGGGCAAAGTAAATGTTACACTGGTTGTAAAGAAAACATCTCGTGCTTTCGAATTGAACTTCCAGACGGATGGCATGGTATGGGTACCGTGTGACCGTTGTCTGGACGATATGGAGCAACCGGTCAGTTCTACTGATAAGCTGATGGTGAAGTTTGGCCATGAGTATGCTGAAGAAGGTGACAATCTCATTGTGATTCCTGAAGAAGAAGGGGAAATCAATGTGGCTTGGTTCATGTATGAGTTTATAGCATTGGCTATTCCGATGAAGCATGTGCATGCTCCCGGAAAGTGTAACAAGGCTGTGAGCAGCAAGTTACACAAGCATCTGCGTACAAAGGCGGATGAAGATGATGCGGAAGATGAAATATTCATTGAAGGTGAAGATGCATTGCCGGACAGTGGTGATGTGGAGGAAACGCAGATTGATCCGCGTTGGAATGAATTAAAGAAAATATTAGATAACAATTAAAGATTAAGAAAAATGGCACATCCTAAGAGAAGACAGTCTAAAACAAGAACTGCAAAGAGAAGAACTCATGATAAAGCAGTAGCTCCTACTTTGGCTATTTGCCCGAATTGCGGCGAGTGGCATGTATATCACACTGTGTGTGGCGCTTGCGGATATTACAGAGGCAAGCTTGCTATTGAGAAAGAAGCTGCTGTTTAATTTGCAGCCTGATAAAGAATATACTTGAATGCCGGATGTCTAAAAAGATTTGTAAATGCAAACCTTTTTAGACTACCGTTGTTTAGGTATTCATTAACTTAAGCAGGATTAATGGAAAAAATAAATGCAGTAATTACAGGAGTCGGTGGATATGTACCCGATTATATCTTGACGAATGACGAGATATCAAGAATGGTAGATACCAATGATGAATGGATTATGACCCGTATCGGAGTAAAGGAAAGACATATCCTGAACGAAGAGGGACTGGGTACTTCGTACATGGCTCGTAAGGCCGCTAAGCAGTTGATGCAGCGTACTGGTTCCGATCCTGATGATATCGACCTGATAGTGGTCGCTACTACTACTCCTGATTATCATTTCCCTTCTACAGCTTCCATTCTGTGTGACAAGCTCGGATTAAAACATGCTTTTGCTTTTGATTTGCAGGCTGCGTGCAGTGGTTTTCTGTATCTGTTGGAAGTCGGAGCTAACTTTATCCGTTCGGGAAGATATAAGAAGATTATCTTAGTGGGCGCTGATAAAATGTCGTCTATGGTGGATTATACCGAACGTGCCACTTGTCCGATTTTTGGTGACGGTGCGGCTGCGGTTATGATGGAACCTACGACAGAAGACGTTGGCGTCATGGACTCTATCCTGAGAACAGACGGTAAAGGTTTGCCTTTCTTGCACATGAAAGCCGGTGGCTCTGTATGTCCTCCTTCCTATTTCACGGTGGACAACCACATGCACTTTCTTTATCAGGAAGGCCGTACGGTATTTAAGTATGCTGTATCGAACATGTCGGATGCTTGCGCAGCCATTGCAGAAAGAAATCATCTGGATAAAGATAACATCGACTGGATCATCCCTCATCAGGCAAACTTGCGCATTATCGATGCGGTAGCTCATCGCCTGGAAGTTCCCCGAGAGAAAGTAATGGTTAATATCGAACGTTACGGTAACACAAGTGCCGGTACGCTTCCGCTTTGTCTGTGGGATTTCGAGGATAAACTGAAAAAGGGAGATAATCTGATCTTTACGGCATTCGGTGCAGGATTTACCTGGGGAGCCGTTTACGTGAAGTGGGGATATGATGGAAAAAGACAGTAACTAACGTTACACTGATAAATAAGAAAAAACGCATCCTATTTTCGATGCGTTTTTTTGTCTCAACTAAAATACAGGAATGTGATGCATAAAGCTGGTTTTGTAAACATCGTGGGAAATCCGAACGTAGGAAAATCTACGTTGATGAACGCCTTGGTGGGCGAACGGATTTCAATTGCTACTTTCAAGGCGCAGACAACCCGTCACCGTATTATGGGCATTTATAACACGGATGATATGCAGATTGTGTTTTCGGATACTCCGGGAGTGTTGAAACCGCAGTATAAGTTGCAGGAGTCTATGCTGAATTTCTCTACTTCGGCACTGACGGATGCGGATGTTTTGTTGTATGTGACAGATGTGGTTGAGACGCCTGACAAGCATAATGAGTTCGTTGAGAAGGTAGCGAAAATGGATACTCCGGTGTTGCTGCTTATCAACAAGATAGACTTGTCGAACCAGGAAAAACTGGTGGAACTGGTGGAAGCCTGGAAGGAATTACTGCCTAAGGCGGAAATCATTCCTATATCTGCGGCGACAAAGTTCAATGTGGAGTATGTGATGAAGCGGGTGAAGGAATTGTTGCCCGATTCACCTCCTTATTTCGACAAAGACCAATGGACAGATAAGCCGGCGCGTTTCTTTGTGACCGAGATTATCCGGGAGAAAATCCTGTTGTATTACGACAAAGAGATACCCTATTCGGTAGAGGTAGTGGTGGAACAGTTCAAAGAGGATGCGAAGAAGATACATATCAGCGTTGTGATTTACGTAGAGCGCGATTCGCAGAAAGGAATTATCATTGGCAAACAGGGTAAGGCATTGAAGAAAGTGGCTACCGAAGCTCGCCGTGATTTGGAGAGGTTCTTTGGGAAAACGATTTTCCTGGAGACGTTTGTGAAAGTGGATAAGGATTGGAGAAGTTCGGACAAGGAACTGCGCAATTTTGGTTATCAACTGGATTAGAGTATTCATACGACTGTGATAGTCGCAAAAACAATGAGAGTGAACTATGGGAAATTTAGTTGCAATCGTAGGACGCCCCAATGTGGGAAAGTCTACTTTATTTAACCGCTTGACTAAAACACGTCAGGCGATTGTGAACGAAGAAGCAGGAACAACACGCGACCGCCAGTACGGTAAGTCCGAATGGCTGGGGAAGGAGTTCTCCGTGGTAGATACCGGCGGATGGGTGGTGAACTCTGACGATATTTTCGAAGAAGAGATACGCAAGCAGGTATTGATGGCTGTGGAAGAAGCAGACGTGATTCTGTTTGTAGTGGATGTAATGAACGGGGTGACTGACCTCGATATGCAGGTGGCAACCATTTTGCGCCGCACCCAAAAGCCGGTGTTGCTGATTGCCAATAAGACCGATAACGGGGAACTGCAATACAATGCTCCCGAATTTTATAGGCTGGGATTGGGTGATCCTTATTGTATTTCGGCCATGACGGGTAGCGGAACCGGTGATATGATGGACCTTATTGTAGGTACGTTTAAGAAAGATACGGATGAGATATTGGATGAGGATATTCCCCGTTTTGCAGTGGTGGGACGTCCGAATGCAGGCAAGTCTTCTATTGTGAATGCTTTCATTGGTGAAGACCGTAACATCGTGACGGAGATTGCCGGCACGACACGCGACTCTATCTATACCCGCTACAATAAGTTCGGATTTGATTTTTATCTGGTAGATACTGCCGGTATCCGTAAGAAAAGCAAGGTGAATGAAGATTTGGAATATTATTCCGTAATCCGTTCCATCCGTTCCATTGAGAATTCGGATGTCTGCATCTTGATGCTGGATGCTACGCGTGGTGTTGAAAGCCAGGATTTGAATATATTCTCTCTGATACAGAAGAATGCCAAAGGTTTGGTAGTGGTAGTGAATAAATGGGACTTGGTGCAGGATAAGACTGTGAAGGTGATGAAGACTTTTGAAGATGCCATCCGCAGCCGTTTTGCTCCGTTTGTTGATTTTCCTATCATCTTCGGTTCGGCTTTGACAAAACAGCGCATTCTGAAGGTGCTGGAAGAAGCACGCATGGTATATGATAACCGTATGACCCGTATCCCGACCGCCCGTTTAAACGAAGAAATGCTTCCGTTGATTGAGGCATATCCGCCTCCTGCAATCAAAGGTAAATATATCAAGATTAAGTATATTACGCAGTTGCCCAATACGAGAGTACCTTCTTTCGTATATTTCGCTAATCTGCCGCAATATGTGAAGGAGCCGTATAAGCGTTTCCTGGAAAACAAGATGCGTGAAAAGTGGAATATGACGGGAACTCCGATAAATATTTATATCCGTCAGAAGTAGGATGTTTAAGGGAGAATACAGGAATTTCCTTTTGATTGATATTGAATTATAGTAATATGAAAAAGTGTATTTTGTTTTTATGTGTTTTAATTTGTGCTATTGCCTATGCAGGTAATGCTGATAAAGATACAAGACTGAGTACAGGGAAGAAAGTAAATAGTGTGATTGATAATCCATCTTTTTATTCTAAATCGCAATCTTTAAAGAAGCAAGGCGCTGATTCTGTTATGTCTCCCAGACAAGATATTCAAAAGAGTAAGAGAACATTAATCCGTTTGCTAAAATTTTGAAGAGGTGAATGCAAGATGGCAATAATCTGTACATTGAACTTCTATAGTGCTTTGGTTGCACTATTATTAATAAGGGTGTCTGCTATGGCATCCTTTTTTTTGCGATAAAAAGTAGATAAATATATGTAAATACTAATGTTTTGTCTATTTTTGCCTTATTACTAAATCTTATATCAATGAATAATATTAGAATACTGTGTATACTGTTATTATTTTTGCCTCACGGAAGTTTGGAAGCACAAAATGATGGGGAGCTGATCAGATTGTGCTTTGAAGCTGCAAAGAGAAAAAATGTGGAAGGTTATTCTGCAGTTTGCCGATATCTTTATACAATTGAGGAGTATCCGGAGGTACTTTTGGTATATGCTGATTCTATTCGGCAGTTAGCTATCCGGGATAAATCCTTGAATGCTTTCCTTGAATATTATTCCTGGAGCGGTGAAGCTTATTTCATGAAAGGAGACTTCCCTGGTGGCTTTGATTGGAAAAGGAAAGCGCTTGTACTGGCAGAAAGGACAAAACAGATGGGAGATGCTGTTGCTATATGCAGTGATATCGGCTATTACTATAATGTAGCTACGCGTTATGATTCTGCCCGTTATTATTTAAAAAAAGGGATATATATAGCTGAAAATATGCCGGAGAGGTCGAACCAATATTTAACAATGTTGACTAATTATGCCAGTTCGTTTCTTTTTGAAGGAAAAACAGATTCTGCATTGGTTCACACTCTTAAAGTGAAGGAGCAATCCTTCTTAGAGAAAGATACAGCGATGTTGATAGAGAATCTGAATCAGTTGGGAGCTATTTATCGTCGTAAAAAGAATTTAGATGCTTGTATACGTTATTTTGAGCAGGCCCTTTCTTTATGTGAAGCGCAAGGAAATTTTGGAATTGCTGCCTATATTTATGGAAATATTGCTACTGTATACAGTGAATGGAAGCGTCCCAAAGACGCTATACCATTCTCAGAAAAAGCGTTGAAATATGCTTTGAAGTTAGGAACTCCTCAGATGATAGGCATCTGCTATGTCAATTTGGGAGCTATTCTGTGTAATATTGAAGGGAAAAGGGAAGAAAGCATTGCTACGCTTAGAAAAGCACTTCCTGTTTTGCAAAAAGTAAATAATGAAAGACGTTTATGTGAGGCTTATAATCATTTAACAAATGCTTTTCGAAAATTAGGTCAAACAGATTCTGCAATGGTTTATTTGCGAAAACTTGATGGTCTGGTAGGAGAGTTAAAAACTGATGTGGAACGTTTTCGTTATTACGAAGCGAAAGCGCCTTTGCTACAGGCTAATAGACGATTTATGGAAGCTATTAGCTATTATCATAAAATGATTGATTTAATAGATCATGGAATATATGATACAAAAGATTATGATTATTTCTTGAATTTGTCTGTGTGTTATCATGCTATTCATGATGATGCTTCTGCCTATAAACACCTTCAGAAAGCCTATGCTCTGCGTGATTCTGCCAATAATAGGAAATATGCCGAACATTTGTCTGACTTCTCTGTGAAGTATCAGACGAAAGAGAAAGAGCTGGAGATTGTTACCCTGAAGAGAGAACAGTTGGAACAGGAAACCTATATGTTGCGCCATCGCATCATAGTAGGGTCGGTGATTTCGCTGCTGGTCATTTTATTATTGGGTTTGCTGTACGCACGTCAGCGCCAGAGGGCGAGAATTGTTCTGTTGGCAAGTGCAGCCAGTGAGAAAGAGCATCAGTTCGTTGAACTCCAGAAAGAAACGGAATTGCGTCTGACACGAAAATATATTGACGGACTGGAAAGTGAGCGCGGACGTATGGCAACGGAATTGCACGATGATGTGTGCAACAGCCTGCTCGCGCTTGAGATGAATATACGTACCATTTCCGCCGAGGAGAGTCCGGGACTGGGTGAGCAGTTGGACTTGCTGAGTAATACCCGTGAACGAGTGCGGACACTTTCGCATGAGTTGATGCCGCCTGCTTTCCAGTATGCTACGCTTGATGAGATGCTGGCGGACTATGTGCTGCATCTGTCTTTGCCGGAGAATATGTACGCGGAATATCATTCAACAGAGGGTGTTGACTGGAATAGTGTGCCTAAACTCATAGGATTCGAATGTTATCGTATTGTTCAGGAAGCGGTGAGCAATGCAGTGAAATATGCCGGTTCAGCTTGTGTGCGTGTGAACTTGGCACTGGAAAACAATAACCTTTCCATACTTGTTACAGACGACGGAAAAGGGTTTGATATGAGCAAGAAAACCAAAGGTATAGGCTTGCGCACCATCTGGCAGCGGGCGGAAACTATTGGTGCTAAAGTTGAACTGACTTCTGCCCCGGGCGAAGGAACCCGGCTGAAAGTAAACGTATTAATCTAATCGAGCGATGGAAAAGAATGTGAAAGCGGAATTATTGGTAGTGGATGACCATAGCCTGGTTTTGGAAGGTATCTGTAAGATAGTGAATAAAATGCCGGATGTGACTGTGGCAGACGCAGTGACTTCCGGAAAGCGGGCTGCGGAACTGATTGAAGAACGTGATTATGATGTATATATACTGGATATCAGTATTCCTGATGTGTCCGGCTTTGATTTGATAACCCAGATTCGTGAGTTGAACGATCAGGCGCGTATTATCGTGAATACGATGCATGAGGAAATATGGATGGTGAATCGTCTTGCACAGTGTGGAGTAAATGCGGTCATTCTGAAAGCATCGGCTCCTGCGGAACTGGTAGCGGCTATCCGTAGTGTGCTTAGGGGAGAACCCTATACTTGTCCGCGGTTTGCTTCCATTTCTCAGAAATTGAGTTCCGGATTGGCAGATTGGCAACCTAAGGATGCTCCGACGCGGCGCGAACGTGATGTGCTGGAAGCAGTGGCCAAAGGTATGAATACCCATGAGATTGCTGCATTATTAAAAATTTCAGAAAATACTGTAGAAACATTTCGCAAGAGGCTTATCAGTAAGTTTGGGGCGAAAAACGCAATAGACATGGTGGTCAAGGCGGTTGCTCAAGGCTGGATAAAGTTGGATTGAGTTACGAATAATTTATGAAGTAACGGTTTTCCGTGATTTTTTATTGGCTTATTTTGGTTATCTTTGCTCCCGTAATTGAAATTGTTCTTCATGTTTTCTCATGGAGATATAGGGACAATCAAAGTATATCGTGAGGATATATGTCAATTCTATTAACTGGTTTTATGAGGAAAAAGGCGTCCGGGAAAAATCCCGGACGCCTTTTTATATGGGGATAGGTGAGATTCTGACAGCTTACCCTTCGATGTTCTGTACTTCCACTTCCTTTACCTTGCGGAAGAGGTCAGATGCGAAGATGAAATCGTTCAGTTTCTTGTTGCTGGAGGTGAATATGTCGTCCTTGCTGCCTTCCCATTCCTTATATCCATCATAGATATAGATGATTTTCTCACCGATACCCATTACGGAGTTCATATCGTGGGTGTTGATAAGAGTGGTCATGTTATATTCGTGGGTAATATCATGCACCAGTTCATCGATGACGAGCGAGGTCTTCGGGTCCAGACCGGAATTGGGTTCATCGCAGAACAGATACTGCGGATTCAGGGCGATGGCACGGGCAATGGCAACGCGCTTTTGCATACCACCGCTGATTTCACCGGGAAATTTATCCTTTGCTTCCGACAAGTTCACGCGGTCCAGACAGAACATGGCACGACGGGTACGGTCGCGCAGTGTGTCATTGCTGAACATATTCAGCGGAAACATGACATTGTCCAGAACGGTCATCGAGTCGAATAAAGCCGCACTCTGGAAAATCATTCCCATCTCCCGGCGCAAGGCTTTCTTCTCCTTCTTGCCCATAACAAGAAAATTACGGTTGTCATATAGTAATTCACCCCGTTCCGGTGTCAGCAGACCGACAATGCATTTCATCAGCACCGTCTTTCCCGAACCACTTTGCCCGATGATGAGATTGGTTTTCCCGTTTTCGAAAGTGGCGTTGATGTCTTTCAGCACATCTCTGCCTTCAAATGATTTCCAAAGTCCTTTCAGTTCGATCATCCCATTAAGAGTTTAGTTAATATTAAGTCGGCAAATAAGATTAGTACGCTGCTGCATACCACAGAGTCCGTAGAGGCCTTGCCTACCTCTATGGAACCACCCTCGACGGTATAGCCGAAGAAGGCCGATACACTGGCGATGATGAATGCAAAGAACAATGATTTAATAATGCCACACCAGATGAACCACTCTACAAACATATATTGCAGACCATATTCCAGGTCCACAGCCGACATGATGCCACCAAACCAGCACGTGGCAAAGGCACCGATGATGCCGGCAAAGATACTGAACGTGACCAGGAACGGAATAGTGGTGACCATAGCGAAAATCTTGGGAAGTATCAGATAGTTGGCAGAGTTGACCCCCATGATTTCAAGGGCGTCAATCTGTTGTGTCACCCGCATGGTTCCCAGCTCGGAAGCGATGTTGGAACCTACCTTTCCCGCTAATATCAGACACATAATGGAGGAGGAGAACTCCAGCAACATGATTTCACGCGTTACGTAACCTACCGTCCAGCGCGGCATGAATGGACTTTCGATGTTCAGTTTAATCTGTATGGTAATAACGGCGCCGATGAAGAACGATATCAGCAATACGATACCGATAGAGTTCACGCCGAGTTGCCCCATCTCATTGAGATATTGGCGGAAGAACATACGCATACGCTCCGGACGGGCAAAAGTACGCCCCATCAATAGGATATATCTTCCGACAGTTTTAAGTGCTTTTATCATGACTCTTAACTATTTTGTGTGCAAATATAGCCCATTTTCAGCTGATAATTGCTACATTTGCGGCAAAATGTGTGAGCTACAGGCCGCAAGCTACAAGTAAAAAGTGGCGGTGTGGTCATATTTGTCTACTCGTAGCTCGTAGCTTTGGTAGCTTGTAACTGAAAAGAATATGGAAGAGAGCAAAATGGTGCTTCGCACCGAAGACCTGGTGAAAAAGTACGGTAAACGTACAGTGGTAAGCCACGTCTCCATAGATGTGAAGCAAGGGGAAATTGTAGGTTTGCTGGGGCCGAACGGTGCCGGTAAGACGACTTCATTCTATATGACCGTAGGGCTGATTACGCCGAATGAAGGGCGTATCTTTTTGGACGACCTGGATATCACGAAGTATCCGGTGTACAAACGTGCGCAGACCGGTATCGGTTATCTGGCACAGGAGGCATCCGTATTCCGCCAGATGAGCGTGGAAGATAACATCGCCTCCGTACTGGAGATGACAGATAAGCCTTTGGAATATCAGAAAGAGAAGCTGGAAAGCCTGATTGCGGAATTCCGTTTGCAGAAAGTGCGCAAAAATAAAGGTAATCAGTTGTCGGGTGGTGAACGCCGCCGTACGGAGATTGCCCGTTGCCTGGCTATCGACCCTAAATTCATCATGCTCGATGAGCCTTTTGCCGGAGTTGACCCGATTGCGGTAGAAGATATCCAGCAAATTGTGTGGAAACTGAAAGATAAGAATATCGGTATTCTGATTACCGACCATAACGTGCAGGAGACACTGAGTATCACAGATCGTGCTTACTTGTTGTTTGAAGGTAAAATCCTGTTCCAGGGAACGCCGGAAGAATTGTCGGAAAATAAAATTGTACGCGAAAAATATCTGAGTAATAGTTTCGTGCTTCGCCGCAAGGACTTCATGAAATAGTACTTGACAGTTGATGATAAGCTGTTGAACACTAATCGCTAAAAAACAACGACCGCCTGTTCTCTTGCTCAAGAGAACAGGCGGTCCTGTTTTTCTTCTCCTTATATAAATTAGTATTTCGGAGGTCTTGCTTCTTTTACTACCATGTTACGGCCGAAGTATTCTGCACCGTCCAGTTCTTCAATGGCTTTAGCGGCAGCGGCAGGGTCTTCCATTTCAACGAATGCAATGCCTCTGAAACGGCCTGTTTCGCGATCCTTGATGAATTTGACTTCGGTTACAGCACCGTAATCTTCCATGACCTTTTGCAGGTCTGACTCCCTAACTTTGTAGTTAAGGTTTCCTACGTAAATGTTCATAATGAAAATGTAAAATAAATAAATGAATAAAACTCTCTTAGAATAGTGACTATAATAAAAGGATTACAACAACAGAGAGTTTACAAAAGCGTTTTAATATAAACGGAAGTAAAAACCATGCAATGAAAATCTAAACAAATAGTACATCACCATTCCGCAACAAAGAAACAGAATAATTTCGGATTAGCAATATTTTCTATCTGTTTTTTTGCTTTTTCTTTCGGATATATATATAAGTTCCTTATATGATTACTATTTGTCGGCTGTGTTTTATAAAGATAACCCTGTTAATCTTAAAAGATATGCTTACCAACACCCGGGTGTCAGCACTCCCAACATCCCCATGTTGGTATTACCAACACCCGGATGTAAGCGTTACTTACACCCCCATGTTGGTAAGCCTTTCTTTAAAGAATACACTGGGGATCGTTTAATACAAATACGCTCTCCTTCTGTTATAAAGAAATAATTCAGCAATGTTTTTTTGATAATTGAAAGAATAACGCTAATTTTGCACCCTCGTTTGAGATTGGAACAAAGTATAAATCAAATAAATAATTGTCAGAATGAACGTTTCATTACAAAACATTGACAAAGTAAGCGCTCTGCTTACTGTAAAGCTTGAGAAAGCCGATTATCAGGAAAAAGTTGATAAATCATTGAAAAGCATTCGTCAGAAAGCTCAGATTCCGGGATTCCGTAAGGGAATGGTGCCGATGAGCCTGGTGAAGAAAATGTATGGTAAATCTGTTGTGGCTGAAGAGGTGAACAAAGCACTGTCAGAGGCTGTATATAAGTATATTCAAGATAATAAGGTGAATATTCTCGGCGAGCCGTTGCCAAACGAAGAAAAACAACAGGAAATTGATTTCGACACAATGGAAGAATTCGAATTCTTGTTCGATATTGCTCTGGCTCCGGAATTCAAGGCAGAGGTAGACGCTAAAGACGAAGTGGACTACTATCAGATTGACGTTACCGAAGATATGGTAAACAATCAGGTGAAAGCATATACTCAGCGTAACGGTAAATACGAACAGGTAGACGCTTACGAAGATAACGATATGCTGAAAGGCCTGCTCGCTGAGTTGGACGAAAACGGCAACACTAAAGAAGGTGGTATTCAGGTGGAAGGCGCTGTTATGATGCCGACTTACATGAAGAACGACGAGCAAAAAGCTATCTTCGCTAATGCTAAAGTAAACGATGTACTTGTATTCAATCCTCATACCGCATGGGACGGCAACGCTGCCGAACTGGCTTCCCTCCTGAAGATTGACAACGAAGCTGCTGCTGAAATGAAATCCAACTTCAGTTATCAGGTAGAAGAAATCACCCGCCACGTAGAAGGTGAACTGACTCAGGAAATCTTCGACCAAGTATGCGGCAAGGATGTTGTGAAGACAGAAGAAGAATTCCGCGCTAAAGTAAAAGAGGTAATCGCTAACCAATTCGTAGCCGACAGCGACTATAAATTCCTGATCGACGCCCGCAAGATGTTGATGGAAAAGGTAGGTAAGCTGGAATTCCCGGATGCACTGCTGAAACGCATCATGCGTCTGAACAACCAGGATAAAGACGAGAAATTCGTTGAAGAGAACTACGACAAGAGCATCGAAGAACTGACCTGGCACCTGATTAAGGAACAGCTGGTGAAGGCTAACGATATTCAAGTTGAACAGGAAGACGTAGTCAATATGGCTAAGGAAGCTACTCGTGCACAGTTTGCACAATACGGCATGATGAACGTTCCCGAAGAACTCCTGGAAAACTATTCAAAAGAAATGCTGAAGAAGAAAGAAAGCGTAGAAGGTTTGGTAAACCGTGTTGTTGAAGCAAAATTGGCTTCTGCTTTGAAGTCTCAGGTGAAGCTGAACTACAAGGCTATTTCTGCGGAAGAATTCAACAAGATGTTTGAATAAGCTTTTTTATTCTGAAAACAGTTTAAAATCATTAAGAAACACAGAGTTTTATATCATATAACTCTGTGTTTTTTTGTGTCTCTGTGTTCTTTTTTGTTTCTTTGCATCTCAATTTACTAAACCTAAAATAAAAGTAATATGGATGATTTCAGAAAATACGCTACCAAGCATTTAGGTATGAATAGCTTGGTGTTGGACGATGTGATTAAATCACAAGCCGGGTATTTAAATCCTTATATCCTGGAAGAACGTCAGCTCAACGTAACCCAGCTGGACGTTTTCTCCCGCTTGATGATGGACCGCATCATTTTCCTTGGCACTCAGGTAGACGATTATACCGCCAATACTTTGCAGGCGCAGTTACTTTATCTGGATTCTGTAGATCCCGGTAAGGATATCTCTATTTACATCAATTCACCCGGCGGTTCAGTATATGCCGGACTGGGTATTTACGATACGATGCAGTTCATCACGAGCGATGTAGCTACTATCTGTACCGGTATGGCGGCAAGTATGGCTGCCGTGTTGCTGGTGGCAGGTGCCGAGGGCAAGCGTTCGGCGCTGACCCACTCCCGCGTGATGATTCACCAGCCGATGGGCGGTGCACAGGGACAGGCTTCGGACATTGAAATCACGGCGCGTGAAATTCAGAAACTGAAGAAAGAACTGTATACCATCATTGCCGACCATTCTCACACACCTTTTGACAAAGTATGGGCGGATTCTGACCGTGACTATTGGATGACTGCGCAGGAAGCCAAAGATTACGGTATGGTAGATGAAGTGTTGATTAAAAAATAAATATGGCAGACTCAAAAAGAAACAAAAACAAATGTAGCTTTTGTGGACGCTCTGAAGATGAAGTCGGATTCCTCATTACGGGAATGAATGGTTACATCTGCGACAGTTGTGCCACCCAAGCCTACGAGATTACTCAGGAGGCGCAGGGCGGTGCAAAACGGAATGGCAGTGCAACGAAGCTGAATCTGAAAGAACTTCCGAAACCTATAGAAATTAAAGAATTCCTCGACCAGTACGTCATTGGACAGGACGACGCCAAACGTTTCCTTTCCGTGTCGGTGTACAATCATTACAAGCGTCTGTTGCAAAAGGATGGCGGTGATGATGTGGAGATTGAAAAATCGAACATCATTATGGTAGGCAGCACCGGAACGGGAAAAACGTTGCTGGCGCGTACCATTGCCAAACTGCTTCATGTGCCTTTTACTATTGTAGACGCTACGGTGCTCACCGAAGCCGGATACGTGGGTGAGGACATTGAAAGTATCTTGACCCGCCTGCTCCAGGTGGCGGACTACAATGTGCCCGAAGCCGAACAAGGTATTGTGTTCATTGACGAGATTGATAAAATTGCCCGTAAGGGAGACAATCCTTCCATCACCCGTGACGTAAGCGGTGAGGGTGTGCAGCAAGGTTTGCTGAAATTGCTGGAAGGTTCTGTAGTGAACGTGCCGCCCCAGGGCGGACGTAAGCATCCGGACCAGAAGATGATTCCGGTGAACACCAAGAATATCCTTTTCATTTGCGGCGGCGCATTCGATGGCATTGAGAAGAAAATTGCCCAACGTCTGAACACCCATGTGGTAGGTTATAGCGCAGTGCGCAACACAGCGGTGATTGACAAAAGCAATATGATGCAGTATATCGCCCCGCAGGATTTGAAGTCATTCGGACTGATACCCGAAATCATCGGTCGTCTGCCGGTACTGACCTATTTGAATCCTCTGGACCGCGACGCCCTGCGTGCCATCCTTACGGAACCCAAAAACTCCATTATCAAACAGTACATAAAACTGTTCGAGATGGATGGTGTGAAGCTGACGTTTGAGGATGCTGTCTTTGAATACATCGTGGACAAGGCCGTGGAATACAAGCTGGGTGCCCGTGGATTGCGCTCCATTGTGGAGACCATTATGATGGATGCTATGTTCGAAATTCCTTCAGAACATAAAGATAGCTTTGTTGTGATGTTGGATTATGCAAAACACCAACTTGAAAAAGCAAACATTGCAAGACTGCAAACTGCTTAAAATCAGAAGGTAAAGATGCCGGGAACCGACTTTTTTGTTTTTTATTGAAAAATATTCATTGGATTATGCTTGAAAATTAAGAAGTTGTTTATAACTTTGTTAGAGTTCTTGCAAAAAGAACAACTAACCGAGATGTTAAACAATCACTCTAAAAAACAACCTAATGAATCATGGCAGGGAAGAAGATTAATTTGACAGACCAGCTGAAGAAGTACTTCGGATTTGACACGTTTAAAGGAAATCAGGAAGCTATCATACTAAACCTGTTGGCGGGCAACGATACATTCGTGCTGATGCCTACGGGGGGAGGTAAGTCATTGTGCTACCAGTTACCGTCATTAATGATGGAAGGTACGGGTATTGTGATTTCTCCTTTGATTGCTCTGATGAAGAACCAGGTCGATGCGATGCGCAACTTTAGTGAAGAAGATGGCATTGCCCATTTTATAAACTCTTCCCTTAATAAAGGTGCGATAGATCAGGTGAAGTCCGACATCATCAGCGGAAAGACGAAGTTGCTGTACGTAGCTCCCGAATCGCTGACGAAAGAGGAAAACGTGGAGTTCCTGAAGACTGTGAAGATTTCCTTCTATGCCGTGGACGAAGCGCACTGTATCTCTGAGTGGGGGCACGACTTCCGACCGGAATACCGCCGTATCCGCCCTATTATCAATGAAATCGGAAAAGCACCGGTGATAGCTCTAACGGCGACCGCTACACCCAAAGTGCAGCACGATATCCAGAAAAACCTGGGTATGGTTGACGCAGAGGTGTTCAAGTCATCGTTCAACCGTCCGAACCTCTATTATGAGGTACGTCCCAAAACCAATAACGTAGATAGGGATATCATCAAGTTCATCAAGAATAATCCGGAAAAGTCGGGCATCATCTATTGCCTGAGCCGGAAGAAAGTAGAAGAACTTGCTGAGATCCTGCAAGCGAACGGCATTAACGCCCGCGCTTACCATGCAGGAATGGACTCTGCGACACGCACGCAAAATCAAGACGATTTCTTGATGGAGAAGATAGAAGTGATTGTGGCGACCATTGCTTTCGGTATGGGTATCGACAAGCCGGATGTGCGTTTTGTCATTCACTATGATATCCCGAAAAGTCTGGAAGGATATTATCAGGAAACAGGACGTGCCGGAAGAGATGGAGGCGAAGGACAGTGCATTACCTTTTATACTAATAAAGACTTGCAGAAACTGGAAAAGTTCATGCAAGGTAAACCCGTGGCAGAACAGGAAATTGGCAAACAGCTTCTGTTGGAAGCTGCTGCTTATGCCGAATCTTCCGTATGCCGCCGAAAAACGCTGTTGCATTATTTCGGTGAAGAATACACGGAGGAGAACTGTGGAAATTGTGACAACTGTTTAAACCCGAAAAAACAAGTGGAGGCTCAAGAACTATTATGTACCGTGATAGAGGCTATTCTCGCGGTGAAAGAAAATTTTAAAGCGGATTATATCATTGACATTATACAAGGACGTGAAACTACCGAAGTGCAGGCGCACCTGCATGAAGACCTGGAAGCTTTCGGCTCCGGAATGGGAGAGGAAGACAAGACGTGGAATGCTGTCATTCGCCAGGCGCTGATTGCCGGTTACCTGAGTAAAGATGTAGAAAACTACGGTTTGCTGAAAGTGACGGATGACGGTAAGAAATTCCTCAAACATCCCAAATCGTTCAAGATAACCGAAGATAATGACTTCGAGGAAGTGGAAGAAGAAGCTCCGGCACGTGGCGGTGGCTCTTGTGCGGTCGACCCGGCACTTTATTCCATGCTGAAGGATTTGCGTAAGAAGTTATCCAAGAAACTGGAAGTTCCCCCTTATGTGATTTTCCAGGATCCGTCGTTGGAAGCTATGGCGACTATTTATCCGGTGACTTTGGATGAATTGCAGAATATTCCCGGTGTAGGCGCGGGTAAAGCGAAACGTTATGGCGAAGAATTCTGCAAACTGATTAAGCGCCATTGTGAGGAGAATGAGATTGAACGCCCGGAGGACTTGCGTGTCCGTACGGTGGCCAATAAATCAAAACTGAAAGTTTCTATTATTCAATCTATCGACCGTAAAGTGGCATTGGATGATATCGCCCTGTCCAAAGGCATTGAATTCAGCGATCTGCTGGATGAAATCGAAGCAATCGTTTATTCCGGTACGAAGCTGAACATCGATTACTTCCTGGATGAGATCATGGACGAAGACCACATGCTGGATATCTACGACTATTATAAGGAATCTACTACAGATAAAGTAGATGATGCACTCGATGAACTGGGTGACGATTTCACGGAAGAAGAAGTGCGTTTGGTTCGCATTAAGTTTATTTCTGAAATGGCGAACTAAAAATAAGGAATACATTTTTGTTAAAACCGGGCCTATGTTTCATAAGTCCGGTTTTTAAATTATATATTTGCTTGATTAATAAAATAGGCGCTACATGACCAAAAAATGAGAATGAGGTACATAGGATGTTTCATAGTATTATTTAGTCTTTTATGCTTGCGGGGTAATGCCCAGGGCCTTGAATTCAGTACATACGAATCTGAAACCATACAAAAAACGAGTTATTCCGTTTTCGATGAAAATCCTCTGACTTTTAAACATAACTTTTCTATAGCCTATGATTTGGCTATTCAGGATTATGGTTCTTTTGGTTATGTATTCCGGCTGAAAGATCTGAAAAATAAGAATGCCGATATTTATAGCTTTGTCTTCTCTTATGATAATAAAGAGCGAAGCTATCTGAAATTTAATATAGAAACAAAAAAATGTCTGGTTGTAGATACTCTATGTAACAAGAATCTCGGTCCCAGACGTTGGATACCCATAGAAATTTTCTTTTCCCTTAAAGATGATTCAGTATGTCTGACTATTAATAAACGGAAATATCACGCTGGAAAGCTGGGACTTTCCAAAGAAATGACTCCTTCTATAATGTTCGGAAGCAGTCGGTTTTCTGAAGAAATCCCCCCTTTTGCCATCCGAAATTTAGTAGTTTCAGATACTTATCAACGGATCGAATTTCCTTTAAATGAGAGTACAGGCACCCTTGTTCATGATAATCAAGGGAAAGTAAGAGGAAAAGCTATTAATCCTGTTTGGCTGATTAATAGGTTTTATTATTGGAACTTGATTCATTCACAGTCTTCAAAAACAACGGCAGGTTATAATTATGATGTTCAGTCTGGAAATTTTGTTTACTTCGACAGTGACTCTCTTTATACTTTGGATATACGTCGGAACAGATGGGAAGGACGTAAACATGAACCTCTTCCTATGAAAATGCATTTGGGGACAAATTTCTTATATCCGGATACGCATTCTGCTTATATTTATGAGGTGGATAATCGCATGGATTCTTGTACGATCTGCTCTTTGGATATACTGACAGGGAAGACAAATAAGGTAGACAATAAGTTTTTATCCTCACAGCGGCATCATCATTCCTCTTATTTGGATACGATTCATAACAAATTCTATATTTTTGGCGGTTTTGGTTTACGTAAATATACCAATACGCTGGAAGTGTATGATTTGAATCAGAAGACTTGGAGCACAGTCAAATTAAAGGGAGACTTTGTTGCTCCCCGCTTTTTTTCTTCTATGGGCGCATTGAATTCCGATGAGCTGTTATTGTTTGGAGGTACCGGCAATAGCAGTGGGGACCAAAGCTTGGGAAAGATTTATTATTATGATCTTTATAAAATAAATCTGCAAGATTCGACGGTAAAGAAAGTGAGAGATTACTCTTATACCGGTATTCAGATTGTACCCGTAAGAAATCTTATTTTATCTGATGATAAAACGGCTTTCTATACATTATGTTATCCTATGCAGGAGGCTTCTTCTTATTTGCAGCTCTATAAATTTTCCTTGCAAAATGATTCTTATGAGATTTTAGGAAATTCTATCCCTATGGAGTCAAAGGCTATTTTGTCTAATGCAAACCTTTACTATAATAAGGATACGAAGGAGTTTTATTGTTGCACACAGGAATTTGATGAACATAGCGGAGAGTCTTCCGTTACCCGGTTCTATTCCTTGTCGGCACCGGCTATTGCAAAGGATGCTCTGTTTTTGTATTCCGCAGAAGGGAATTTTTCGTGGTATCCTGTCATTGTTGTAGTAGCTGTTGTACTTATATTGGTTATTGCTGCCGGAGTCTATCTAAAAAGTAGGAACGCTAAACAATCAGTTCCTAAAGTAATATCCGGGCATAAGACACATGTTCCGGTTGATGGAGAAAGAACTTCGCAGACAAATGCTTTGTATTTATTTGGTGAGTTTACTATATTGGATAAGAAGGGAAAGGATATAACTCATTTATTCAGTTCCAAAATAAGACAACTGTTTTTACTTACTTTCCTAAATGGAGTAGGTAATAAAGAAGGTATCACTTCAAGTTATATTTATGGATTATTGTGGCCAGAAAAAGAATTAAGCAGTGCCAAGAATCTGAAAGGGGTTACTATCAATAGGTTAAGAAAGATCTTGGATGATCTGGAAGGCATTGAACTGATTTATGCCAATAGTCGCTATTCAATTAAATTATCAGAAAATTTTTATTGTGATTATCAGAGTTATCTTGAGCAGATAGATAAAATACGGCAGAGTGACGCATCTCAGGAAGTGAGCCAATTGCTAATAGGAATATTGTCGAGAGGTAAATTCCTGAAGTCAGTAGATGATTCCATGTTCGATACTTTTAAGAGTGAACAGGAAGATGAACTGCATAAAATGCTCATGATCGAACTGAATAATTTATATGCAAAAGCTGCCTATGAACAAGTCATTCAGTTGGCAGAAATTTGGCTGAAAGCCGATTCGTTGAATGATATGGCTTTGTGGTATATGCTGAATGCTTGTCATAAACTGAAGAGAGAAGATCAGTCAATGAAGAAATATTATCTTTATATTGCAGAATATAATAAAAGCATGGGGAATAATTATCCGTATTCTTACTCTGATATTATACATAATGACTTAAGGATCTCTTTTCAATAATCGGAAAAACAGACTGTTTTTTGCATATAGGTCTCTATATACTGGGACAGCCTTTTTCGTGCTTATAGTTTTGGACTGTTAAGCACCTATTTCCTTCAATTAACCGGGTAGTTAATGAAATAATCTATAAAATTAACCCTCGATTAACCCTAATGTAACCGCTATTGTAATCTATCAGTGTCTATTTTTGCCTTCGAACGATAACGAAAGTAGAAATAGATTCGTAACTTCTATTATTAATCTTTAAAAACACACGTATGAATAAAAGAACCTTTGTCTCTTTGGCCTTTTGTCTTGCAGGAGCGTTTTCACTGTATGGACAAGAAGAAAATCAGAACAATTATGGTGTCGAAGAAGCTAATACCAAATTCACTCTTCAAAATGGAATATTAGGTGGAAAAACCAATTATGATTACCTCTCGTTAAAAGATCACGAAGATGTTAGTGGAGTTCCTTTAGGAGGTATTGGAGTAGGCAATGTCAATTTTGCTCCGAGTGGTAAATTCACAAGGATAGGAATCAATAATATCCACACGCCTATAAAACGGTCGGAATATTCTTTCTTCTCTTTATGGACGCGAAAAGGAAATGACAAGGAAGCTATTCGTCTGGTCAGGGATAATGCTACTTTGTATGGAATGAAAGGAGTGGAGCATACCCAATATAAAGGATTGTTTCCGACAGCAGAGTTAAGTTATGAGGGCAATGACCTGAAAGTCGCACCTGTGATCCGTGCTTATTCCGGATTGGTGCCGCACAATGTGAAAGATTCTTCTTTGCCTGTTGTGTGGTTTGAGGTTGATTTAATATCTCAGGAAGATATGGAAGTATCGTTGGCTTTCTCTTGGGAAGATTTTATCGGAATGTTTAAAGATCCGGAAAGCTTGGAAGGATTTGATAATGGACAATTACTGAGCGAAGGAAGGGCTAATCTGAATAATGGAGAAAACTGGCCGTTGCGTGAGAAAGCTAAAACGTATGTAGAACCTTATCAGTCAGAGAATCTGAAAGGTCTGATACAATATGCAGCGGATAGCCTGCAACCTCGTAAACTGACTTTCCAGAATTATGTGAATCAGGTTGTGATTGCTGTGGAAGGAGAAAAGAATATATCCTACCTTCCAACCTACCATGCAGATGATGATGCTTGGGAGCAATTCAGATTGAATGGAGAATTCACATCATCATTGGTAAAGAGTGTATTGACAGAGCAAGCGCAGTCTCCTGCCGCATCAGTATTGGCTGTTAAGACTCAATTGAAAGCCGGACGGAAAAAAACAATTCGTTTCATGTTGGCCTGGTATGCTCCGGAACTTCATATTGATGCAGCGATCGCTTCTATTGGCAGTTATTGGCCATGCGGAGCCGACTATAATAAGTATTACCATAACTATTTCAGCAATATGGAATCAATGCTGCGTTATGCCACATCTAACAGGGCAAGAATTGCCCGGCAGACTGCGGAATGGCAAAAACCAGTTCTTGATAGTTCTCTTCCTGATTGGTACAAATTTAAGTTGATCAATAGCGGGTACGTTATCTACACTAATATGGTACTTACCAAAGGGGGAGATGTGATGGTGAATGAAGGTGCCATGGGGGGATTTGCCGGAACAATGGACCAACGCTTGAGTTCACATCCTTTCTATCAGAAATTCTTTACTCAATTGGATCGTTCGGAGATGGATATCTTTGCGGACTCAATGGATCCGGAAGGATATATACTTCATTTCATCGGACACTATTATGTAGGTATGGGGACCGTAGGCGGACGTGTACCGACAGAAAAAGGCTGGATGCTGGATAACGCTTCGGGTTGGATCATACAACTTGTTAAGGATTATGAGCAGACAGGGGATATTGAATATCTGAAAGGCCATCTGACGGATATTAAGAGAGTGATGGCTTTCTTATATAGCCGGGCACCCAAAGGTAGCAGTATTCCTGTTGGCCCCACTACCTATGATGATTTTGTGCATCCTCCTTTATATTCTTATTATGCAGGAGTGTGGCTGACGACCTTGAAGGCTTATGAAGCAATAGGAAAGGCCGTAGGGGATGAAAGAATAGTAAAGCAGTCACAAGAAAGATTTACGGCATCGCAGAAAGAAGCTATCGCGAAGTTGTGGAATGGAAGATTCTTTGCCTATGGTTGTGAACCGGATGGCTCTAAAAGACTCGATAATGTGTTGTTTACAGGTCAGTTGGCCGGTCAGTTTCTGAGTCGCTATTGTGGATGGGGGGATGTTTATCCTATGGATATTGTGAAAGCATCCATTGTGTCCCAATGTAAAATTTCACTTTCCAAATCAACCGATTATTATGCAAACAAAGTGTGGGATATTAATCTGAATCGCGGTATTGATAATAAAGGTTCGCAGTGCTGGCCCTTTTACCTGGAAAGTTATACAGCTTTGGCCGGTATGCAGGCAGGATTTTATGAAGATGCCATGGATATCATGAAACATATTCAACTGGTGCATCTACGTAAAGGTTGGACATGGACACAGAACTTGTGGAATCCCAGTGATATTACTTATATGACGGCTCCGGTGACTTGGTTTTCTACAGATGTATTGGCAGGTGCCGGTATCAATATTCCCCGGAAAGAATTACGTCTGGCTCCTATTGTAACCGGTGATAAGGCAATTAATATTCCTCTATTCTATCCGAATTTCTGGGGAGTTGTAGTTGCTGATCCCCAAAAGAAATCTATCACTCTCAAGATAACGAAGAAGTATGGCAAGGAACGCATCAGCTTCAATAAAGTAATATCGGAACCTGCCGGTCTGTCTGCTTCAGAGAAGAGGGAAATAGAGATAAAAGAATTTGTGGTCGAAGAAGGTAAAACTTTGGATCTGAGCCAATATTGGGATCGTATTGTTGATAATCGTCTGGAAGCTCCGGTTCTTCCGGAAGCCAATAAACATGACTTTCGTTACGTAACCATAAATTAAGAATGTTAATCATTAAATAATATGCCTATGTCAAAAGAGAAAATAAAATGAGAATCCTTGATGCGTCCACTGAAAAAAGTAGAGACGTGATATTTAGAAATCTATTATGTAATTGTAAAGTTTAAAATCTTTTATTGATATGATAAAACACATGAATCATTTGGTACGTACCCTGTTAGGATGTATCATGTTGCTGTGTACCACGATGGTATATGCACAACATGCACAGTTTAAAGGGCAAGTGCTTGACCAGGAAGGTAATCCGCTGGTCGGTGCAACAATTGTAGTGAAAGGAGTCGATAACAAGAATGCCGTAGCGGATATGTCTGGCGAATTTGTACTGCAAAATCTTAAGAAGAACGCTATCCTTCAAGTATCCTATATTGGTTTCCAAACGCAGGATATTAAGGTAGGAAGTGAAAGTTCCGTCAGAATAGTACTTAAAGAAGACGAAGCTGTTCTGGGTGAAGTTGTGGTTGTGGGATATGGTACACAGAAGAAGCAAACGCTTACAGGGGCTATTTCCACTCTCAGCGGCGATAAGGTTCTGACGACCAAGAGTACCAGTGTTGCTCAAAGTCTGCAAGGAAAAATTGCCGGTGTACAAATCCGCCAGCAAGACGGACAGCCTGGCTCCTTTAGTTCTATGGTGCAGATTCGCGGCTTCGGTAGTCCATTGTATGTTATTGATGGAGTCGTTCGCGATAGTGGTGATGGTGGATCTGAATTCCAGCGCATGAACCCGGAAGACATTGAAAATATCTCTGTCCTTAAAGATGGTGCGGCAGCTATCTATGGTATGAATGCCGCCAATGGTGTGGTGATTATTACCACAAAGAAGGGAAGAAAAGGAAAAGCCCGTTTCAATTATAATGGTTCATTCACTGCTATTTTCCCGACTTCCATGCTGAAAGTCATGAATGCTGCACAATATGCGGAAATCTCCAACGAACTTTCTATGAATGCAGGTACGGGGCCTAACACTACGCCGGAAGAACTTGCCAAGTGGCAGGCTGGTGGTCCTGGTTACGAAAGTACAGACTGGCTGGATGCTGTATTCAAAAAAAGTGCGGGTAGCCAGCAACATACACTTTCTGTTGAAGGCGGTGGTGATAAAATGACGTATTATGCGAGTTTTGGGTATGCTCGTGATGGTGACTTGACCAAAGGGGGAGACTTTAACTACGAGAGGTATACCATGCGTAGTAATTTTACGGCGGACTTATCCAAATACCTCAAGGCTGAAGTTAATGTCTCCGGAAGGTATGATGTAACGAATGCGCCTATTCAGGGAGTGTTTGACCTGCTTTTCAAATCTACTCTGATGAGACCTACCTCCGGGGTATATGCTAATAATAATTCCGACTATTATAATGCCGCTTATCCTTTCCTGGATAACCCTGTGGCAGCGATGAACGGCGATCTAACCGGTCTGAATACAAGTCGGGGGCGGAGCCTGCAGTCATCTGCTACTTTGACTTATGATGTTCCCTGGGTAAAGGGATTGAAAGCAAAATTGATGGCTTCTTATGACGCCAGTGATAGCCGTACGTCACATGAACGAAAACTTTATCAACTATACAGTTATAATTCACAGAACAGTTCATATGATGTTTCGAAAACGATCAACGATCCGAGCAGCTTATATGTAAGTATGAATAATGGTAATAACCTTAATATTCAGGCGCAATTGTCATACAACACTACCATAGCACGGGATCATAATGTCTCTTTGATGGGTATGTATGAGATGAATCACGGTTGGAATGATAATGTTTCTGCCACACGCGAATATGATATATACTCTAAACCTATCCTGGACTTGGGATCACAAAGTAATATCCAAAACTCAGGTGGTTATGGAGAAACAGCCAACATTTCTTATCTGGGACGCTTGAATTATGACTATAAAGGTAAATACTTGCTGGAAGGGGCTTTCCGCTATAATGGTTCTTACCGTTATGCTCCGGGCAAACGCTGGGGATTCTTCCCGGTAGTGAGTGCCGGTTGGAGAATGTCGGAGGAATCCTTTATCAAGAACAATATACCTTTTGTCAGCAATCTGAAAGTGAGAGCCTCGTATGGAGAAACCGGTATTGATGCCGGTAATGAATTCCAGTTTATTGAAGGTTTTACTATGGGCTCAAAGGGATATGAGTTCGTCGATGGTACGCAAACTAATGGTGTTCAGACTCCGGCACTTATCAACAAGAATCTTACCTGGATTACGACACGTACATATGACCTCGGTGTAGATGTTACTTTATGGGATGGCTTGCTGGATTTTACGTTTGATGTATATCGCCGTGACAGAGACGGTCTCCTTGCCACAAGAGGCAGTCAGTTGACCAATACATTTGGTGCATCTCTGCCGGAGGAAAATCTGAATGCCGACCGTACGGAAGGTATTGAGTTTACTTTGGGACATAGAAATAAGATTGGTGAAGTTTCATACGGCATACAGGGAAACTTCAATTTTGCCCGTAGCAAGATGATACGTCAGATACATGGTGACTATGAAAGCAGTTGGGACGTCTGGAGAGCTGCAACAGAAGGGCGTTGGAGTGGCATCGGTTGGGGATATACCACGGCTGGACAGTTCCAGAATTACGACCAGATTTATAATGCACCTATACAAAGCGGTGACAGAGGTAACACTATGATTCT
The DNA here is from genome assembly GCF_900142015.1 of Bacteroides stercorirosoris. Classification (GTDB taxonomy): domain Bacteria; phylum Bacteroidota; class Bacteroidia; order Bacteroidales; family Bacteroidaceae; genus Bacteroides; species Bacteroides stercorirosoris. The sequence goes on along the minus strand of NZ_FQZN01000011.1, from coordinate 133,232 downwards.
GCCGGGTGATTATTATCTGGAAGATGTAAATGGCGACGGCTATATTGATGGTAATGACTTGAAACCGAAATATTATGGTCTGAATATGCCAGCTCTGAACTATGGAATCACATTGACAGCCGAATGGAAGTGGTTTGACTTTATGGCTTTGTTTCAGGGTGCTGCATGTTATTCAATCCAGATACCTGATAACTTACGCAATTATGCTCCCTGGGAAGGCAACTCATCCGCTTATTTGTATGACAGATGGCACAGAGAGGATCCCTTCGATGCCAATAGTAACTGGATTCCTGGAAAGTATCCGGCTGCCCGTGTGGCCAATTACAATCCGATGGGTAACAATGCACAGGAAACAGACCGTAATACGGTGGATGGTAGCTATCTCCGTCTGAAAAGTATTGAAGTGGGTTATACATTGCCGCAACGTTGGGTTAACTATGTAGGTTTACAGCATTTGCGTGTTTATGTCAATGCATATAACATCTTCACATTCTGTGACTCTTATCTGAAGAAGGATTTGAAACTGGATCCGGAGAAAACAGCCGGACAAGATAATCGTATGATGAACTATCCTTTATCTTCTTCAATCAACTTCGGTGTAAATGTTAGCTTCTAATATAAAATACGTTTGATATGAAAAATATAAATTATTATCTGATAATCGGTCTATCGGTTGTATTTACAGCATGTGCAGACTTGCTGGACATTGAACCTAACAACAAGATAACTCCTAATGAACTGTTTAACAATCCTAACGGAGCAAAGGCTTTTATGGCAACTATTTACCGGGATTTGCCCATTGAAGACTATATGTTCATGCCGGGCACCACAGGAGAAGGAGGCTTTAATAATCCGACAGGAAATATAGGTCTGTTGTGGTATGCTAATATTTGTGAGGAGGCTGTTCAAAGCCAGTGGGGTGAGCAGTCACCGGGTTACGTTATCCGGGCCGATTATTTCAATCATGGCTATGAAACGCTTCGTAACATCAATTTGCTGAAAAGCATTATTCCTACGCTGGATATCCGCGATAGTGAAAAAGCTGAATTGGAGGGTGAGGCTGCCTTTATGACTGCCTATGTATATTTCTATCTGGCAGAAAAATTCGGTGGAGTTCCTTTGATTAAGGAATTACAGGAATATGATCCTGCCAATCCGGGTGCTCTGGTTGTTCCACGCAGTACGGAATATGACACTTGGGATTACGTCATGCAGCAATGTGACCTTGCAGCAGCACAACTTCCGACAGAACGTTCGGACAGACGGGCTACTAAATGGGCAGCATTGGCATTGAAGTCACGCGCCGCCTTATATGCTGCATCCATAGCAAAATTCGGTGAACTGGCTCCAATGGAAGGAGAAGCTGTCACTAAAGGATTGGCAGGAATGAAGCCAGATGATGCGGCTTACTTTTACCAGCACTGTATAGATGCCTCCCTGGCTATTATGACAGAATCGAACCATCAACTGTATAAGCCCAATCCTGCTACTCCTAAGGAAGCGGAAGAAAACTATCGTAGTATTTTTATCAACCCGAACCAAACAGATGGAGAAGCTATCTTTATTAAAGGTATTGTAAAAGAAGGATCTGGATTTGCCAGTAGTTTGAATTATTTTATCGAACCTTACCAGACACAAGGACAAGGCAAGATGTCTCCTGCTCTTAATTTGGTGGATGCTTATGAAGATTATACGGATCTCCCGGGTATCCGTTCAGATGCAAAGGTTAAGACGCGCATTAATGATAATTATTCTAATGCCGGTTTTGATAACGGCTATAATGACTATATCAAAGTAAGTCAGGAGACTCCTTATGATTTGTTTAACGGAGTGGCTTATGGCGATGCGAAGAAGGCGAAGGATGCGCGTTTGTGGGCTTCTATCATTCTTCCCGGTACAGAATGGAAAGGAACTAAAATTGTGATGCAGGGTGGTGTGATTCAATCCGATGGGACCGAATTGTATCGTGTTCCGACCACAGTGACCGGGAAGGATGGTAAAACATATTATTCTCTGGGGGGTGAAAAACATCAGGTATCCGGTTTCTGGCCGGGCGATGGAACTCATTCCATGTCGGGTTTCCTTATGAGAAAGATGATCAGTGAAAGTATGCCAGCGCAATATCATAAGACGACATTGGATTACATAGCATTTCGTTATGCAGAAGTTCTATTAAACTATGCAGAGGCTGTGTGCGAAAGTGGATTGGGTGATAGAACGTTGGCAGCAAAAGCTTTGAATGATATTCGTAAGCGGGCTGCCCACACTAACGAAATCGAACTGACAAGGGAAAATGTGCGAAACGAACGCTTCGTGGAGCTTGCCTTTGAGAATATCCGTATTTGGGATTTGCGCCGTTGGAGAGTGTTGCATACGTTGATGAATAACTTCTCTCATGATATTTTGGTTCCGATGTTGGATTTGCGCGATGAAAATCCTTCCTTGATTTTTGTACGCAAAACCACTATGGGAGCAAGCTTGAATGGTCCTAACACTTATTCTATCTCTGAATATTATGAAGATGTACCACGTAACGCTATTAACCAGATGATTCAGAATCCTTAACTTTTTAATTAGTACAGAATATGAGAAAGATAAAATATTTAATAGCCGGAATCAGTGCAGCATGTATAATGGTAAGTTGTGAACTGGATAATTTTGATGGGCCGGATGCACAGGTGTATGGTGCGGTTATCGATGCGGAAACGGATGAACTGATTCAGCAAGAGATTGGTACAAGCGGTGATGCAGCTTCTGTGCAAGTCATAGAGTATGGTTACGCCATTCGCAAGGTACAGCAATGGAAACTCATGTTGAATGGAGAATATAGAAATAATCTGGTCTTCTCCGGCACCTATGATGTTATTATGAATAATGGAAACTTTGTGAAGCTGGATACTATCAAAGGTTATCAGTTTCATAAAGGGGAGAATAAACTCGATTTCAGGGTGATTCCCAATATCCGTATCAAAGAGGCATCTGTGAAGAAAGGGGATAATGCTATTACAGCCACTTTCAAATTACAATACGGGCATAGTACAGGCAAGGTAGAAAAGATCGCTTTATTCGCCCAGTCGGACAAGAACCCGTCCAACTCTTTCAACTTGGCGCATGTAGAGACTAATATTGAAGGAGATGATGTCAACTTTGAGAATAATAGCCTGAATGCAACTAAGGTTTTTACGTTGACTCTGAATTTGAGTTCTGACGAAGGTAAGAAGCTGAAGGCCGGGCAGAAGTACTTCTTCCGTATTGGTGCTTTGCCTAAAAACTTAGGTGAAGGTATACAGGCTAAGTATAACTATTCTTCGGTTTTCGAAGTACAGTTATAGTCAGTATACAGGATGATGGTTTTCAATAGGATTTTTTGAAGTGTCTTCTCTCTCCCTTGTAGAGGGAGAAGACCTTTTTTTCTTTACTTGATTTCTATACCGTTACCGTCCGCTTGTGCCGGATGGCTACCGGAATTGAAGTCTTATCAATTTGAAATATGAAGTTTATTATGTGTATCTTGATGCTTTTCTGTGGATTGAAAGCAGTGAGTGGTGTACCTTTTTCCTTTCTTGGAAATATGGAAATGGTTGGGATTGTTTCGGATAAAGCGAAATACTACATGCCCGAAATGAAAAATAAACCGAAGATATATTGGTCTTGCACGGGAGTAATTGCAGTAGAGAACCGTAACAGCATTGACGAAACAGAAAGAACATGTGGTTTACAATATCATTTATTATGTCAGTCACTTGCAGGGCTTACTAATCGTGCAGTGGAAAAAGGAAAGAGTGAAGTGGCAGTCTGGCTGTACGACCACGGTGGTAAGCCTTCTTATAGTCTATCCTGTGCTGCATTGAGGGATATGGGAATCCGTGAACAAGGAATGCAGGATGGCGTTGAATTGGCTTGCGGTAACTATACTTCGGCAGATGGCATACAGGTCCAATTGAAAGGATTGTTTGATGGATATGTGCTGACCGATGTGAAGAACAATCCGGAAAGTGGGGTGGTGGCATCTGTCGCTTCTCATGTTTATAATTCTATTATAGTAGATGTTCGCGATAAGGAATATTATGAAAAAGCGGGGTATGTGATGAAATATGATGCTACCCGTAAAACAACGACTGATGCTTGGTATGAATTCAAGGACAGATGTAGCAAAGACGCATTGGTGATTATGCCTGTACAAACAGGAGAGTTACGTGAATTTGCTATCAAAAATAATCTGTTTGTGCTGAACTTGAATAAAAGGCAGGAGGATGCCGGGAGCGGACAGAATATAGAACTATTGGAGGAAGTACTCGCCTGGTTAAAACCCAATGCTCCGGTATACGGTTGGGAACAAGGGGTAAGCGAAGATGAGTTTGTGGCTCGTGTATCCAGAAGCGGGCATCCGATGATTCCTTGTGACTGGAGCTATAACCATTCGCTTATGTCCTTACTCTACAATGAAGACCGGTTGCCGGTACAAACTAAAGCTTTTGATCCGCGAACCATTGACTTCAATAAAAAGACAAACTATGTATCTTTCTTCCTTTCTGATGGAGACAATGTCCAATGGATGATGCAGGACTTTGCTTCCCGCTATTATGATGTTCCGGAGGCTGCTGATGTGAAGATGACTTATGGACTGCCGATCTCTACTTTAGCGATGATGGCGCCTGTCCAGCTCGACAACCTGATCGAATTACAACAACCTGATTGCTCGCTTATGGAAATGCTCGGAGGGGGCTATTATTATGTGGATACATATAGCCAGAACCATAATCGGAAAGCTAATCTGAAAGTTGCGGCGAAGCGTCTGGCTGCTTATATGAGGCAGTATCAGGTTAAATTGTTGGGAGTGATGGCTATGGACGTGAAATCAACAGCGGCTAAAGAGGCCTATCAGGCCTATGTAGATGCCAATGATCAGTTGGAGGGCATCATTGCCCTGCAATATTCGCCATATGCAGGAGGTGAGGGAGAAATCTTTTGGATGACGAATAAGAAAGGATATGACATACCGGTCATTACCGTAAAATATTCCCTTTGGGACAGACTCCACGAACGTGAAGGGGCTCCTGCATTTATAGCTTCAGAATTGAAAAATAAGGCGCAGGAAGAAAGTTTTTCGGTAATATGTGTTCATGCATGGAGTCATTTTGAGGATAATGCTTATGGAGCGACGGCGGCTAAACAGTGTGCCGGATATTTGGACGATCGCTTTGAAGTGGTCAACATGCAGGAGTTGGTGTGGCGTCTACGCATGAGTCAACGTCCTGAACAAACCCGAGATTATTTAAATAAAACCCATTAAATTCTTATGAAAAGATTGATATACTATTTTTGCTTTTGTTTTCTATTCGCTTCGTGCGGACAGAAGTCTCAGATATCTTTGACATCCCTGGTGAATCCACTGATGGGTACGGAGTCAACATTTGAGTTCTCGCATGGAAATACGTATCCAGCGGTGGCTGTTCCTTGGGGGATGAACTTCTGGAGTCCTCAAACAGGGGAAAACGGTAGTGGCTGGATGTATATGTACACTGACAGCCTGATTAGGGGATTTCGTCAGACTCACCAACCCAGTCCGTGGATTAATGATTACGGTACGTTCGCTATCATGCCCGTATGGGGTGAATTGGTTATGGATAACAAAAAACGTGGTATGCGTTTTTCGCATGAAAATGAAAAGGCAGGACCGGATTGCTACCAAGTTAAATTTGATAATGGTGTCAGTACAGCTCTATCCGCCACTTCACGCGGAGCTGTTTTTGAAGTGACTTATCCATCGGAAAACGAGCAGTATATTGTAGTTGATGCTTATCAGCATGGGGGTAGTGTAGCTTTGGATAAGGAAAAGAATTGTATCTATGGTACTACACGTTACAATAACGGAGGAGTTCCTGGGAATTTTGCCAATTACTTTATTGTAGAGTTTGATAAACCTATTGTCGGGTTTGGAACGGATGAGAACGCTTGTGGATATGCCGGATTTAAATTACAGGCAGGTGAGAAGCTGACCATTCGCATTGCTTCCTCTTTTATCAGCCATGAACAGGCGCGCCTGAACTTCAACAATGAAGTGAATGGACGCTCATTGGCAGAAGTATCGGCCGCGGCTGCCAAAGTTTGGAATGAGCAATTGGGGCGTATTAAAGTGGAAGGTGGAACGAATGAACAACAGAAAACCTTCTATTCCTGTTTGTATCGTACCCTTTTGTTCCCGCGTGAATTTTATGAATTCGATTCGGAAGGTGAAGCTATTTATTACAGTCCCTATGACGGACAGATACATGCTGGATATATGTATACTGATAATGGTTTTTGGGATACTTTCCGTGCCGTACATCCACTGTTCACTCTGTTATATCCGGAAGTGAGCGGGCGAATCATGCAGTCCATAGTGAATGCCTATGACGAGAGTGGTTTTATGCCCGAATGGGCAAGTCCCGGACATCGGGGATGCATGATAGGAAATAATTCCATCTCCCTGCTTACGGATGCTTGGATGAAGGGAATACGGACATTTGATAAGGATAAAGCATTGGAAGCTATGTTGCATCAGACGCAGGCGCGTGGTGAGATAGCATCAGTAGGGCGAGATGGATACGCGGAATATGATAGACTGGGATACGTACCCTATCCCGAAGTGCCGGAAGCAACAGCGAAAACGTTGGAATATGCTTATGCCGACTGGTGCCTGGCGCGCTTTGCAGAGGAAACCGGGAATGTGGAAGTGGCTGAAACTTATTACAGGAAAGCACAGAATTATTGTAATCTGTTCTATCCGGAAAAGGGATTTATGTGGGCAAAAGATACTAATGGCAAGTGGCGTGATAATTTTGACGCAACTGAATGGGGAGGACCTTTTACTGAAGGGTGTTCCTGGCACTGGACTTGGAGTGTGTTTCATGATCCCGAAGGATTGTCTGACTTGCTGGGAGGGCATGAACAAATGGCACAGCGCCTTGATTCCATGTTTATTGCACCCAATACCTTTAATTATGGTACCTATGGCTTTGTTATTCATGAAATGGCAGAGATGGTGGCATTGAATATGGGACAATATGCCCACGGTAATCAACCTGTGCAGCATGCCATTTATTTGTATGATTATATAGGCCAACCGTGGAAGACTCAGTACCATACCCGTAATGTGATGAATAAGTTATATAACTCTGGTCCGAAAGGATATTGTGGTGATGAAGATAACGGGCAGACTTCAGCATGGTATGTATTCACGGCATTAGGATTTTACCCTGTATGCCCCGGCACTTCTGAATATGCATTAAGTAGTCCGTTATTCAATAAGGTAACTCTTTCATTACCAAATGGCAAAACATTCGTAATCCGTGCAGATAATCCGTCAGGAAATAATTTCTATATTCGTTCGGTCACTCTTAATGGGAAAGAATTTTCCCGTAATTACTTGAAGCATGAGGAATTGTTGCAAGGTGGTGAGTTCAGTCTGATAATGGATCATTTGCCTTGCAAGAGTAGGGGGATAAATCCGATAGATGCACCATACTCTTATAGTAAATAGGAGAAAAGTGTATTTCGAATAGACTCTGTTTAGGGGAGAAAAAAGAGTTTTTTGGGGGATACGGTTTAAAAAAAGTGAACCAATATAAGCTTTTTATGCATATCATGGTGTGGATAAACGAGAAAAGCTGTATATTTGCACGCAATAAATTTTAAACGCATAGCCCTATGTCATTTATTGCTGATAAGATTGTAATGGATGGATTAACTTATGACGACGTTTTGTTAATCCCCGCTTACTCTGAGGTACTCCCTAAAACAGTCGAACTCTCGACAAAGTTTTCAAGAAACATTGAGTTGAAAATTCCGTTCGTAACGGCCGCTATGGACACGGTTACTGAAGCGAAGATGGCAATTGCCATTGCACGTGAAGGTGGTATCGGTGTTATTCATAAGAATATGTCCATCGAAGAACAGGCACGTCAGGTTGCCATTGTGAAACGTGCTGAAAATGGTATGATTTATGATCCTGTAACCATTAAGAGAGGTTCTACCGTGGGAGATGCACTGGCATTGATGGCAGAATACAGAATTGGTGGTATTCCGGTAGTGGACGATGAGAAATATTTGGTAGGAATTGTTACTAACCGCGACCTTCGTTTCGTTAGAGATATGAGCAAGCATATCGACGAAGTGATGACAAAAGAAAATATTATCACTACAAATCCGACTACGGACATGGAAGCTGTTTCTCAAATCTTGCAGGAGCATAGAATTGAGAAATTGCCGGTTGTGGATAAAGACGGTAAACTCGTTGGTCTGATTACCTATAAGGATATCACGAAAGCCAAAGACAAACCGATGGCTTGCAAGGATTCTAAAGGTCGTCTGCGTGTAGCTGCCGGAGTGGGTGTTACGGCTGATACCCTCGACCGTATGCAGGCTTTGGTAGATGCGGGAGCGGATGCTATCGTAATTGATACAGCTCACGGACACTCTATCTATGTAATAGAAAAGCTGAAAGAAGCCAAGAAACGTTTCCCGAATATTGATATCGTAGTAGGTAACATCGCTACCGGAGATGCTGCGAAGATGTTGGTAGAGGCTGGTGCTGACGGAGTGAAAGTAGGTATCGGCCCGGGTTCTATCTGTACTACCCGCGTTGTGGCAGGTGTAGGTGTTCCCCAGTTGTCTGCTGTGTATGATGTAGCTAAGGCGCTGAAGGGTACAGGTGTTCCTTTGATTGCAGATGGCGGTTTGCGTTACTCGGGTGATGTGGTGAAGGCTTTGGCTGCCGGAGGATATAGCGTGATGATCGGTTCGCTGGTTGCCGGAACGGAAGAGTCGCCGGGCGATACGATTATTTTCAACGGACGTAAGTTTAAGTCATATCGTGGTATGGGCTCGCTGGAAGCTATGGAGAATGGTTCGAAAGACCGTTATTTCCAGAGTGGAACAAATGACGTGAAGAAACTCGTTCCGGAAGGTATTGCGGCACGCGTACCTTATAAGGGCACTTTATACGAGGTTATCTTCCAGTTGGTAGGCGGTCTGCGTGCCGGTATGGGATATTGCGGTGCAGGCAATATCGAACAACTGCACGATGCTAAGTTTACCCGTATCACCAATGCAGGTGTGTTGGAAAGTCATCCGCATGATGTGGCAATCACAAGCGAGGCTCCGAATTACAGTCGTCCGGAATAAGAATAGAGGCAATTAATATAAGGAATGAGGGTGTGTAAAAAACATCCTCATTTCTTTTTTCAAAACACACCATCTGTTTGGGGCAAACGCATCATCTGTTTGAGTGTAACACATGATGTGTTGTTATGATATGCATCATCTATTTTACGTTGAGGCAATATAAGAGATTATTTTCCGTTATTACAGTGTTCTTTTCTAAGATGATAGTTATGATAAGAAGTGGATTGACAATAATTCTCCTTTGTATTGGGTGGGTGTCCTTTGCCCAGCAAGACCCTGTGTTGATGCGTATTAACGGGAAAGATGTGCTCCGCTCCGAATTTGAGTACATATATAATAAGAATAATGCCCTTGCCGGTGTGGAACAAAAGACGTTGAAAGAATACGTTGATTTGTTTGTGAACTTTAAGTTGAAAGTTGCCGCTGCCGAGGTTGCGGGTATTGATACGACGCGTGCTTTCCGTGAAGAGCTGGAAGGATACCGTCGCCAGTTGGCGAAATCCTATCTGACGGATGAAAACGTATCGGAACTTGCTGCCAGGCAGGTGTATGATAAAATGAAAGCCAATCATCGTGCGGGACAGGTGCGGGTAAGCCATATATTTAAGTATCTTCCCCAGACGGTGACCGCTCATGCGCTTCGGAGTGCAGAGGCTCGGATGGATTCTATCTATGCGGCATTACAAAAGGGGCAGGCCGACTTTGATGCCTGTGTCCGTGATTTTTCTGATGAAAAGAAATCTTTTTGGGTGAGTTGGTTGCAAATGCCTGCCGAGTTTGAAGACATTGTTTTCGGTTTACAGGCAGGAGAGATGTCCCGTCCTTTCTTTACACCGCAAGGTATTCATATTGTCAAAGTGCTTGAGCGAAAAGAAATTCGTCCTTTCGATGAGATTAAGAACGAAATAATCCGTCGCCAGACACGTCGTCATGGGATGGACAAGGGGACGGAGGCATTGGTGGAGAAGTTGAAGAAAGAATATAAATATACGCCCGATAAGGCGGGAATGGACGAATTGCTTTTAAAGGGAAGTACGGATAAAAGACTGTTTGTGCTTGACGGCAGAGAGTATACCGGAAAAATGTTTGCTCCTTTCGCTGCCGCCCATCCCCAGGGAGTGCAACGCCAACTGGATGGATTTGTGATGAAAGCCGTACTTGATTATGAATACGGTCGGCTGGAACAGAAGTTTCCGGAGTTTCGTATGCTGATGCAAGAGTATCGGGACGGCATGCTGTTGTTTGAAATCAGTAACCGGGAAATCTGGGAACGCGTTCCTTCGGACGAAGCGGGATTGGCTGCATATTTTGCCGAGCACCGTTCGGATTATCATTGGAAAACACCTCGTTATAAAGGAATAGTATTGCATACCACCACTAAGCGTATCGGAAAACAAGTTCGTAAATTCCTGAAATCCTTACCGGAAGAAGAATGGCAGAATGCCATCCGGTTGACATTCAATGCAAAGACCCGGCAGGTGCAGGCTGAACAAGGCTTGTTTGCTCTTGGAGATAACGCCTATGTGGATGCGGAAATCTTCAAAAAAGGTGAAACGGAGCCTGTGGAGTCATTTCCTTTTACTACTTTCCTGGGTGAAAAAGTGAAAGGACCGCAGACTTACCGGGAAGTGCGTGGACTGCTGTCAGGAGACTATCAGAACTATCTGGAAGAGCGTTGGATAGCGCAATTGCGGGCGGCTTCTAAGGTTGAAATAAACCAAGAGGTTTTAAAAACCGTTAATAATCACTGATGCAACCAATTAATCCCTTATCTTCGTAGCCTGAAATAAGTAAATATCATATCGGTGATGCGAATATTTTTCCTGGGAATCCTATCCATCCTTTTCTGTGCGGCCTGTAGCGAGCAACACAATCATAAAGGCAAAACACCGCTGGTGGAACTGGACGGCAATTTCCTTTACCGGGAAGATTTGCAATCTGCGCTTCCGGCAAGACTGTCGAAGGATGACAGCTTATTATTTGCAGAACATTATATCCGCAATTGGGTGGAAGATATTCTGCTCTACGAGAAAGCTCAAAGCAATATTCCCGATAACGGGGAGATAGAGAAGCTTGTGGAGAATTATCGGAAAGCATTGATAATGCATACTTATCAGCAGGCACTGATTCACCAGAGGCTCTCGAATGAGATTTCGGAACAGGAGTTGACGGAGTATTACGAAAAGAACAAAGAGCTTTTCAAACTGGAGCGCCCCCTTGTGCAAGGACTGTTCATGAAAGTCCCCCTCACTGCACCAGAACTAAACAATGTACGTCGTTGGTATAAGACTCCTACGCAGGATGCAGTGGAGCATTTGGAGAAGTATAGTTTGCAGAATGCTGTGAAGTATGAGTACTTCTATGACAAATGGGTACCAATGGCCGATGTGCTCGATCTGATACCGCTGAAAGTGCCGGAGGTGGAAAGCTATGTGAATGAGAACCGTCATATCGAACTGAAAGATACGGCGTTTTATTATTTCCTGAATGTGAGTGAATATCGCTCGGTGGGTGAACAGGAACCGTATGAGTTCGCCCGTCCTAAAGTGAAAGATATGGTGCTGAACCTGAAACAAGTAGAATTTATGAAAGCTGTGAAAGACGACTTGTATCAGCAGGCAGTGAAAAGAGATAAGATTAAATATAATTAGTTTAGATACACAGAATGAGAAATTTTATGAACTTTAAGTTTGTAGTTTTATGTGCCTTGGCGCTGTTGACCGGTTCTGCCGTTTACGGACAAGACAATGTGATTGACGAGGTTGTTTGGGTAGTGGGCGATGAGGCTATATTGAAGTCTGAAGTAGAAGAAGCACGAATGAGTGCCCAGTACGAAGGACGTAAATTCGACGGCGATCCTTACTGCGTGATTCCGGAAGAAATAGCCGTGCAGAAACTGTATCTGCATCAGGCTGCCCTCGATAGTATTGAGGTTGCTGAAAGCGAAGTGATTCAGCGTGTGGACTATATGACGAATATGTATATCGCCAATATCGGTTCGCGCGAGAAGATGGAGGAATACTTCAATAAGACATCCAGCCAGATACGTGAGACTCTGCGTGACAATGCTCGTGAGGGCTTGAAAGTGCAGAAGATGCAGCAGAAGCTGGTAGGGGAGATTAAGATTACCCCGGCAGAAGTGCGTCGCTACTTTAAAGACCTGCCGCAGGATAGCATCCCTTACATCCCTACCCAGGTAGAGGTGCAGATTATCACGCAGCAGCCGAAGATTCCTTTGGATGAAATCGAAGACGTAAAAAGACGTTTGCGCGAATATACGGACCGTGTTAACAATGGAGAGAGTTTCTCTATGTTGGCGCGCCTGTACTCTGACGACCGTGGTACGGCTATCAACGGTGGTGAAATGCCATTTACCGGACGTGGTTATCTGGACCCCGCATTTGCTAACGTAGCTTTCAACTTACAGGATCCGAATAAGGTTTCCAAGATTGTGGAGTCTGAGTATGGTTTTCACATTATCCAGTTGATGGAGAAACGCGGCGACCGTATCAAAGTACGCCATATCTTACTGAAGCCGCACGTGCCGGAAGAAGCATTGATGGCAGGTACCGCCCGTCTGGACTCTATCGCTGACGATATCCGTAACGGCAAGTTTACTTTTGAAGAAGCTGCTTCCGTGCTCTCACAAGATAAGGATACACGTAACAATCACGGTTTGCTGCCTAACCCTCAAACCAACACTTCCAAGTTTGAGATGCAGGAACTTCCGCCTGAGATTGCCAAGGTGGTGGACAAGATGAAAGTGGGAGAAATCTCCGAGGCGTTCACCATGATACCACAGAAGACCGGTAAAGAGGAATGTGTGATTGTGAAGTTGAAAAGCCGTATCAACGGACATAAGGCGACGATTTCTGAAGACTATCAGAACCTGAAAGAAATAGTGTTGGACAAACGCCGCGACGAAGTGCTGGACAAGTGGATTCGTGAGAAGCAGAAACATACGTACGTGCGTATCAACGATAACTGGAAAAACTGTGCATTTAAGTATCCGGGTTGGATTAAAAAAGACTGATTCCGGCTGATATACTGATTTTTGTATGCAGAAAAAAAATACAAGGACTAATTTTCTGAACAGGCATAGATTCCTACTGACAGGTGTTCTATGCCTGTTTGGCATCTGTTTGCTGAGCGCTCAGGACAAGAAGAAAGAGCCGGAAAAGAAGAAGACCCGGGTCGATTTGCTTCACGCTGACGAGGCACAGGCGGACAAAATCCTGATGCCGGATGTTCAGATACTTATCGGGTCGGTGAAGCTGCGCCACGACAGTATGTATATGTACTGTGACAGCGCGTTGATTTTTGAGAAGACGAACTCGGTGGAAGCGTTTGACAACGTCCGTATGGAACAGGGAGATACGCTGTTTATCTATGGCGATTACCTTTATTATGATGGTATGTCGCAATTGGCGATGTTACGTGGCAACGTCCGCATGATTAACCGGAATACAACGCTGACAACCGATAGCTTGAACTACGACCGTCTGTATAATCTGGGCTATTACTTTGAGGGCGGAACGTTGACCGATGAAGAGAATGTGTTGACTTCCGAGTGGGGAGAATACAGTCCGGCTACCAAGTTATCCGTATTCAATCATGATGTGAAGCTGGTGAATCCGCAGTTTGTCTTGACTTCGGACACTTTGAAGTATAGTACCGAAAGCAAGATAGCCACCATCTTAGGTCCTTCGGATATTGTGAGCGATAAGAACCACATCTATTCCGAACGGGGCATCTACAACACCACCACCGAACAGGCTGAACTTCTGGACCGTTCCGTATTGACCAACGAAGGCAAGAAACTGACGGGCGACAGCCTTTTCTATGACCGTGTTCTGGGATATGGCGAAGCATTTGACAATGTCCAGATGAATGATACCGTAAACAGGAATATGCTTACCGGCGATTACTGTTTCTACAATGAATTGACAGGAAGCGCCCTTGCCACCCAGCGTGCTGTAGCCATCGACTATTCGCAGGGCGACAGCTTGTTCATGCATGGCGATACATTGCGGTTGCTTACCTATCATATAAATACAGACTCCATGTATCGCGAGATGCGCGCTTATCATAAAGTCCGCGCTTACCGTACAGATGTACAGGCTGTTTGCGACTCTTTGGTCTATAATTCAAAGGATTCCTGCATGACCATGTACACCGACCCCATTTTGTGGCACGGCGAACAACAGGTAGTGGGCGAAGAAATCAAGGCTTACATGAATGACAGTACCATAGACTGGATACATATCATCAATCAGGCTTTGGTTGTGGAGAAGAAAGACTCCGTCCATTATAATCAGGTGACGGGCAAGGAGATGAAAGGTTTCTTTGTCGAAGGAGATATGCGGCAGATAGATGTGAATGGTAATGTACTCGTTGTCTTTTATCCGATAGACGATAAAGACAGCACTATGATAGGGTTGAACTATGCCGAGGGCAGTTTTTTGCGTATGTTGCTGAAAGAGCGCCGTATGGAAAAAGGAGCGTTCATTGGTAAAGCCAATGGTACGCTGTTCCCGATGGACCAGATTCCGGCGGATAAATACAAGTTGCCCCCTTTTGTCTGGTTCGACTATATCCGTCCGCGGAATAAGGAAGATATTTTTGAATGGCGAGGCAAGAAAGCCGGTGAACAATTGCAGAAATCAGACCGGAAACCTATAACTTCGCCAAGGAATTTGAACATCAAAAGAAATAAATAAACGCTATGGGAATGTTCACTATGAGAAAGCCACGCGGCTTTAACCATCAATACATTTATGTAGATGAGCGAAAAGAGAAGTTGGCGAAAATGGAAGAAAGCGCCAAGCGTGAATTGGGAATGTTGCCTGAAAAAGAGTTTTCGCCGGAAGATATCCGCGGAAAGTTCGTTGAGGGGACTACCCATCTGAAACGGCGTAAGGAAAGCGGGCGTAAACCGATACACCTGGGAGTGATACTGGTGATTATCGCCTTGCTGATATACTTGTGGTATGCAATAAGCACCGGAATTATCTGATTCCTCATCAACGACTTCTGTCGTCAGTGCCATCATACCTACTACTAACTACTAACTACTTTACTCATTATGAGCGACATAATTCATTTGCTGCCCGATTCGGTTGCCAATCAGATTGCTGCCGGAGAGGTGATACAGCGTCCGGCATCCGTAATTAAGGAATTGGTAGAAAATGCGATTGATGCCGAGGCGCAAGAGATACATGTATTGGTGACAGATGCAGGGAAAACCTGCATACAGGTGATTGACGATGGAAAGGGTATGTCCGAAACGGATGCACGCCTTGCTTTCGAGCGTCACGCTACTTCTAAGATTAAGGAAGCTGCCGATTTGTTTGCTTTGCGCACAATGGGATTTCGCGGTGAGGCGCTGGCTTCTATCGCCGCGGTGGCGGAAGTGGAACTGAAAACCCGCAAGGCCGATGAAGAGTTGGGAACACGGATCATGATAGCCGGCTCAAAAGTAGAAACTCAGGAGGCTGTTTCCTGTCCGAAAGGGAGTAACTTCTCCATTAAGAACTTATTCTTTAATATACCCGCCCGCCGTAAGTTCCTGAAAGCGAACTCAACGGAACTCAGCAATATTCTCACAGAGTTTGAACGCATCGCTTTGGTACACCCCGAGGTGGCTTTCTATTTATATAGCAATGACAGCGAGTTGTTCAATCTGCCGGTAATGCCGCTTCGCCAGCGCATTCTGGCGGTGTTCGGCAAGAAGCTGAACCAGCATTTGCTGTCGGTGGATGTGAACACCACTATGGTGAAGGTGTCGGGCTTTGTAGCCAAGCCGGAGACGGCACGTAAAAAAGGCGCCCACCAGTATTTCTTTGTGAACGGCCGCTATATGCGCCATCCTTACTTCCATAAAGCGGTGATGGATGCTTATGAACAGCTGATTCCGGCCGGTGAACAGATTTCCTATTTCATCTATTTTGATGTTGATCCGGCTAACATTGATGTGAATATACATCCTACGAAGACGGAAATCAAATTTGAAAACGAACAGGCTATCTGGCAGATACTCTCTGCGGCGGTGAAGGAATCATTGGGCAAGTTCAATGCGGTACCGTCTATTGATTTCGACATGGAAGGCATGCCTGATATTCCGGCATTCGACCAGACCCGCCCGATAGAGCCCCCCAGAGTGCATTATAATTCGGATTTCAATCCGTTCAAAACGTCTCCCGCTTCCTCCTCTTCTTCTTATAGCGGCGGCAGCTATTCCCGTCCGAAAGTGGATTGGGAGGGACTGTATGACGGACTGGAAAAAGCCAGCAAGATGAACGCTCCGATGGAGGAAGAACCGTTTGTGGACGAAACAAACTGGGCTTCCGCACCGGTATCGGCGGATATGCCCGAAGAACGTATGCCGTATGTTTCGGAAACGGAAATGGCACCATCGTCACCCGCACCGTTGTATGCCAATGAACCGGCAGTGGAGAAAGGGGCACAACACTTCCAGTTTAAGGGACGGTTTATTCTTACTTCGGTGAAGTCCGGTCTGATGCTGATAGACCAGCACAGGGCGCATATCCGGGTTTTGTTCGAACGCTATATGAGTCAGATCCGCCAGAAACAAGGGGTATCGCAAGGGGTGCTGTTTCCTGAGATTGTGCAGTTGCCGGCTTCGGAAGCTGCGGTGCTTGAAAGTATTCTGGAAGATTTCTCGGCAGTTGGGTTTGAACTGACACCGTTGGGTGGCGGCAGTTATGCCATAAACGGTATTCCGTCCGGTATAGAAGGGCTGAATCCCGTGGAGTTAGTGCGCAATATGGTGCATACGGCTATGGAAAAAGGGAGTGATGTAAAAGAAGAAGTGCAGACCATGCTGGCTTTGACGCTGGCCAAAGCTGCTGCTATCGTTTACGGGCAGGTATTGAGTAACGAGGAGATGGTGAACCTGGTGGATAGCCTTTTCGCCTGTCCTACTCCGAATTATACCCCGGACGGCCGTACGGTACTGTCTACTATTAAAGAAGAAGATATCGAGAAGCTATTTTCACGCTAAGATATTTTCCTGTTGGCGGAATTAGTTCATTTCTGTAGGGTTATGAATGAAATGGGTACGCGGACGTCGCGGATAAGGCGGATGAACGCGGACTTTAATTTCTTAATAGTATAGCGCAGCTTAAGCCTGAAAGGCTTTCATCTTATAGCCCAGGACAACGCCCTGGGAATGAACCGTACCCCACAATCTTACGCCCTGTAAGGGCATAACACCACATACGGGCTTTTGCCCTTACAGGGCGCAAAGATACATACATACCAATCCCCAGGGTGTTGCCCTGGGCTGTAAGATGAAAGCCTTTCAGGCTTAGGCTGCCATTTGATTCCTTTCTTATCAGTTATGAATCAATTCTCCCAACGTGCATTTTATATTAAAAACAAAAATTATAGTCTCTCAAAAACCTTTTAGTTCTGTGGGTGTTATTTAAGCAAATATAATAATGAATTTAAATTAACCACTTAACTATTTAGGTATATGAAAAAGATTCTAATGTTGTTGGCTCTGGCCGGCCTGACTTCTGCCGCCTGGGCACAGAACAGTACAAGTGAAGTTGTCGAATATGAGGTTATTCAGGTACAGGATAAGTATCAGGTGATAACCAATCCTTTCTGGAGCAATTGGTTCTTCTCTATCGGCGGTGGTGCCGAGGCTACATTTGGCGATAATGACAAAGCCGGAAGTTTTGGTAAACGTATCAGCCCGACACTGAATGTCTCCGTTGGTAAATGGTTTACTCCGGGTTTAGGATTGCGTTTGCAATATAGCGGTCTTCAGGCAAGAGGATTTACGTACGATGCAGGTGCCGACTATGTGAAAGGTACCCAACTGAAAGACGGTTACTATAAACAACGCTTCGACTATATGAACCTCCACGGTGACGTGATGTTCAACCTGAACGCACTCTTCGGTGGTTACAACCAGCACCGCGTTTATGAGATTATCCCTTATGTAGGTGCCGGTTTTACTCACAACTATTCAAAGCCTCACCGCGAAGCACTGTCCGTAAATGCGGGTATCATCAACAAGTTCCGTATTTCGAATGCGATAGATATTAACCTGGAACTTAGTGCAATGGGTGTTGAAGACAAATTCGATGGCGAAGTTGGCGGTGATCATGGATATGATGGCGTACTGAGCGCAACGGTCGGTTTGACTTACCGTTTTCCTGCCCGCGGTTTCCGTCGTCCGATGCCGCAGTTGATTTCTCAAATCGAGTTGGCTGCCATGCAGGATAAGCTGGCGATGATGGGTGCACAGAATGCACAGTTGAAGAATGCATTGGTACAGGCTGAAAACCAACCTGTGGCTGAAGTTACAGAAACGGAAGTGATTGTTCCCGATCCGGACATTGCACCGCGCACCGTATTCTTCACAATTGGTTCTGCCGAGTTGTCTCCGCGTGAAATCATGAACCTGTCTTATCTGGCAGAACAGATGAAACAGTTCCCGAACGCGACTTATACCGTAAACGGTTATGCTGACTCTGCAACCGGTACTCCGGCATTCAACAAAGAGTTGAGCTTGAAACGTGCACAGGCTGTCAAGAATGCATTGGTCAAGAATTATGGTATCGCTGCCGACCGCCTGAACATTGAAGCTGGTGGTGGTGTAGACAAGTTTGGCCAACCGATTCTGAACCGTGTGGTATTGGTAAAATCAGCTAACTAAACATAGTCTTTTCATAAACAAACGGAACGCCCTGTTCTTTCGTAGGATTCTACGAGGAACAGGGCGTTTCTCTGTTTGTTACGGGGGGATTGAAGAAACAATAGGAAGTTATTCTGCGCTGAATTTCTTCACTTGTTCTGCAATCAGTTCCGCATCATCGAAATAGTTGATCTTCATTGCCTTGCGTACATCATCCAATGTGGTGGCGGCGGCTTCGCGTGCTGTTTCGCAACCTTTCTTCAGCATTTCGTAGATGGCGGGAATATCTTTTTCAAACTCCTTGCGACGGTTGCGGATCGGCTCCAGCGTCTCCTGCATGATGGCGTTGAGGAATCTTTTCACTTTCACATCACCCAGACCGCCACGCATATAATGCGCTTTCAATTCATCCAGATTAGGATAATCGGGCAGATAGCGTTCGAAGTGTTCGGGGCGGGAGAAAGCATCCAGATACGTAAATACAGGATTGCCTTCCACCTTGCCCGGGTCTTGCACGCGCAAGTGGTCGGGGTCGGTGTACATGCCGCGAATCTTCTTCTCCACTTCTTCGGCGGTGTCGGAGAGGTAGATGCAGTTGCCCAGGGATTTGCTCATTTTGGCCTTACCGTCGGTTCCCGGCAGGCGCAGGCAAGCTGCATTGTCCGGCAACAGGATTTCCGGTTCAACGAGTGTATCACCATATATATGGTTGAACCGGCGTACAATTTCGCGTGCCTGTTCAAGCATCGGTTCCTGGTCTTCGCCTACGGGAACGGTGGTTGCTTTGAAGGCGGTGATGTCCGCAGCCTGGCTGATGGGGTAAGTAAAGAAGCCTACCGGGATGCTTGTCTCAAAGTTACGCATCTGGATTTCAGTCTTTACGGTCGGGTTGCGTTGCAGGCGGGATACTGTCACCATATTCATATAGTAAAAAGTCAGCTCGCAAAGTTCCGCTATCTGCGATTGGATGAAGATGGTGGATTTTGTCGGGTCGATGCCGCAAGCCAGATAATCCAAAGCTACTTCAATTACATTTTGACGTACCTTTTCCGGGTTATCCACGTTATCGGTCAGCGCCTGGGCGTCGGCAATGAAGATGAATATCTTGTCATACAAACCGGAGTTCTGCAACTCCACTCTTCTTCTCAACGAGCCTACATAGTGTCCTATGTGCAGGCGTCCTGTGGGGCGGTCGCCCGTGAGGATGATTTTTTCTTTAGCCATATCTATATTTTCTTCGTTTTTAATTCCTTAATTTTCAATGCGACTGCAAAGATACCGATATTTATCGAAACCTCAAGGGATAGCTGTCTCTTTCCGCTTTACATACAGCTTGTGCGAACCTCGTCCTTGAGTGGTAATGCCGGTTTCCGGTATTTCGCTCCAGCGCTTCAACTCCTTGGCGGCGGTGTTTCGCAGCAAACCTGTCAGTTGGCAGTAATCGGGCACTTTCATATAAGGATGTTCCTCCAGATACTTTTGTGCCAACTCCAGCCGTTGTTCCGGTGTGTATTTCTGCGATGAACGGCCGGGCTTTAACTCCGACCGGCTCAGTATGCAGCGTCTTCCTGTTTCTTCGATGAATTGCTTGTCGGCACGGAAATTGATGTTCTGCACGCAGATGCTCATTGAGTTTCGTCGCCGCCCGCCTTTTTCGCCCGATTCGCGTTCTTTGCCTTGGCGCAAGCCCAGTGCGGGGGTGAAGATGCCGAGGCCGTCCACTTTCACCGAATTGCCTTGCGCCATCTGGTTGGCAATCTCCTGGGTGAGCGAGCGCACCAGCCCCATAATGTCGCCCGGTGTGAAAGTGCTTGCATAATTGATGTTCTTTGCGATGTATTCCAAGTCTACTTGGTTCCACAGCTTCATGCGTGGAAAGAGGATACGTTTGCCCTCTTCATTGGGCAGGTTTGATTCCTGCATCTCATATTCAGCCATTGATTTCTACGGTATTAATAATGTTTGTGACCAGTGTTAACGATAAAAGAGTCCCGTCTTAACTTCGAGGTACCTTCTCTTTAGGGATGAAGATGTCTGTGGTTAGGAAGAAAGTTTATCTCCAGTCTGGAGATGAATGTCTTTAAGCTGAAGATGCGCATCTCTAAGGTGAAGATATGCATCTCCAGCGCAAAGATAAAGTTTATAGTCGGGATGAAGAAGTTTTGGGGCAGGTTTATTATGCTTTTGTGGTAAGGAGAGTGTGGTTTTGTTCTTAATGGTGTTTGGCTTGATTATATATACCTGGTTATGCGGTTAACCTTCGCGTCGCGGTAATACCTCTTTTGAAAACAGGCAGGATGTCACAATGCAAGTCCTAATTCGTATTTCATCCCCCTTTATCTGTTTTACGTAGTACACTTTTATTCTCCAGATTCTGTATGCCGTGCAGTGTCGGGAGAGCACTTTGCGGTAAAACTACAAATTATTCTTCATTTGAGATTAGGATGATACTGATATTCCTGTCCGTATTCGGTGAATTCCTAAAAAACTTCTTCTGATAATTTGCTGATTTCACAAATAAGTCGTTACTTTGCACAAATTTTAAAACAGCGATGCAACAACACGGGAAAAGAGATACATACAATCTGCATTCGAATGAATTTCATTCGTTAGCCGACGATTTCTCTTTCTCTGAAAATGATATTGTTAGTTCTTTGGTAATGCGTTAATCCTTTTCGGGTAACGCATTTTTTTTGTGCCCGAACGTATAGAGGAAGAAACTTAATAGACAACAAGAGAATATATGGAAAAGAATTTGAAGAAAGTGTTGGTCTTGGGCTCAGGTGCACTCAAGATCGGTCAGGCCGGGGAGTTCGACTATTCCGGTTCGCAGGCGTTGAAGGCTCTGCGTGAAGAAGGTATCAGTTCAGTATTGGTAAACCCTAACATTGCTACTATCCAGACATCGGAAGGCATTGCAGATAAGGTTTACTTCCTGCCCGTAACCACTGATTTTGTAGAAGAAATCATCAAGAAAGAGCAGCCGGACGGCATCCTGTTGGCATTCGGCGGTCAGACTGCGCTGAACTGCGGTGCCGAACTCTACACAAGCGGCGTGCTGGCTAAGCATGGCGTGCGTGTGCTGGGTACTTCGGTAGAAGCCATCATGTACACTGAAGACCGCGACCTCTTCGTGAAGAAGCTGGATGAAATCGAGATGAAAACTCCCGTCAGCCAGGCTGTAGAGAGCATGGAAGACGCGATTGCCGCTGCCGAGCGTATCGGTTTCCCGGTGATGGTCCGTTCCGCTTATGCACTGGGCGGTTTGGGTAGCGGTATCTGCCAGGATAAGGAAGAATTCCTGAAACTGGCTGAAAGCTCATTCGCTTTCTCGAAGCAAATTCTTGTAGAAGAGTCTTTGAAAGGCTGGAAAGAAATAGAATTTGAGGTTATCCGTGATGCAAACGACCACTGCTTCACGGTAGCAAGCATGGAAAACTTCGACCCGCTGGGCATCCATACCGGAGAGTCTATCGTGGTTGCCCCCACTTGCTCGCTGACTGACGAACAGGTGAAAATGTTGCAAGACCTTTCTACGAAGTGCATCCGCCACCTGGGTATCGTAGGCGAATGTAACATTCAGTACGCATTCAATGCCGAAACCAACGACTACCGTGTGATTGAGGTGAATGCCCGTCTGTCCCGTTCTTCCGCTTTGGCCTCTAAAGCTACGGGTTACCCGTTGGCATTCGTTGCCGCTAAGATTGCTCTGGGCTATACGCTCGACCAGATTGGCGAAATGGGAACTCCGAACTCTGCTTACGTAGCTCCGCAACTGGATTACCTGATATGCAAAATACCTCGTTGGGACTTGACGAAATTCGTAGGCGTTAGCCGTGAAATTGGTTCCAGCATGAAGTCGGTAGGCGAAATCATGTCTATCGGACGTTCTTTCGAGGAAATCATCCAGAAAGGTTTGCGTATGATTGGTCAGGGCATGCACGGATTCGTGGGCAACGACCTGCACTTCGACGACCTCGACCGCGAACTTTCACGTCCTACGGACTTGCGCGTGTTTGCCATTGCTGAGGCTTTGGAGAACGGCTACACAATTGACCGCATCTTCGACCTGACCAAGATTGACCCCTGGTTCCTTGGCAAATTGAAGAACATCGTAGACTATAAGCTGAAACTTTCACAATATAATAAGGTAGAAGATATTCCCGCCGATGTGCTGCGCGAAGCAAAAGTCCTCGGTTTCTCTGACTTCCAGATTGCCCGTTTCGTATTGAATCCGCAAGGTAACATGGAGAAAGAAAACCTCCAGGTACGCGCCCGTCGCAAGGAACTGGGCATCCTTCCGGCTGTAAAACGCATCAATACAGTTGCTTCCGAGCATCCCGAACTGACCAACTACCTGTACATGACGTATGCCACTCAGGGATATGACGTGAATTACTATAAGAACGAGAAATCGGTAGTCGTTCTGGGTTCCGGCGCATACCGTATCGGTTCTTCCGTTGAGTTTGACTGGTGTTCGGTGAACGCTGTGCAGACTGCACGCAAGCTGGGTTACAAATCAATCATGATTAACTACAACCCCGAAACCGTATCTACCGACTATGATATGTGCGACCGTCTTTACTTCGACGAACTTTCTTTTGAACGTGTGCTCGATGTTATCGACCTGGAACAGCCCCGCGGTGTAATCGTATCCGTAGGCGGACAAATCCCGAACAACCTGGCCATGAAACTGCACCGTCAGGCAGTGCCCATCCTGGGAACTTCTCCTATCTCTATCGACCGTGCCGAAAACCGTAACAAGTTCTCTGCAATGCTCGACCAGCTGGGCATCGACCAGCCGGCTTGGCAGGAACTCACCAGTCTGGAAGATGTGAAAGGCTTTGTTGAAAAGGTAGGTTATCCGGTGCTGGTTCGTCCGTCGTATGTGCTTTCGGGTGCAGCGATGAACGTATGCTACGATGAGGAAGAGCTGGAGAACTTCCTGAAGATGGCTGCCGAAGTGTCTAAGGAATATCCGGTGGTTATTTCACAGTTCTTGCAGAACACGAAGGAAATTGAATTCGACGCTGTTGCGCAGAATGGTGAAGTAGTGGAATATGCCATTTCCGAGCACGTGGAATTTGCAGGCGTACACTCCGGTGACGCTACGCTGGTGTTCCCCGCACAGAAGATTTACTTCGCTACGGCACGCCGTATCAAGAAAATCAGCCGTCAGATTGCAAAAGAACTCAATATCTCCGGTCCGTTCAACATCCAGTTCCTGGCACGCAACAACGAAGTGAAGGTGATCGAATGTAATCTCCGCGCTTCACGCAGCTTCCCGTTCGTGTCTAAGGTGTTGAAACGCAACTTTATTGAAACAGCTACCCGCATCATGCTCGATGCTCCTTACACCCGTCCTGACAAGTCGGCATTCGATATTGACTGGATTGGCGTGAAGGCTTCCCAGTTCTCATTCTCACGTCTGCACAAGGCAGACCCGGTGTTGGGTGTGGATATGTCTTCTACCGGTGAGGTTGGCTGTATCGGTGATGACTTCTCAGAAGCATTGCTGAGTGCCATGATTGCTACCGGCTTCCAGATTCCCCAGAAGGGCGTGATGTTCTCTTCCGGTGCGATGAAGTCGAAAGTAGATTTGCTGGAATCCAGCCGCATGCTCTTCAACAAAGGGTATAAGATTTATGCAACGGCAGGTACGGCGGCATTCCTCAACGCTCATGGCGTGGCTACTGAGGCTGTTTACTGGCCCGATGAACGTCCTGATGCTGAGAATAACGTGATGAAGATGATTGCCGAACATAAGTTCGACTTGATTGTCAACATTCCGAAGAACCATACGAAGCGTGAGTTGACGAATGGTTATAAAATTCGTCGCGGTGCCATCGACCACAACATTCCGTTGATTACGAATGCCCGTCTGGCAAGCGCTTTCATCGAAGCGTTCTGCGAGATGAAACTGGAAGATATTCAGATCAAGAGCTGGCAGGAATACAAATAATAGAGTATAATTACCAGAAAAGAGAAGACAGCATAGATGCCGGGTGTTTCCGGTGTTTATGCTGTCTCTTTTTTTAGGTCCGCATCATTGGATATCAAAAAATAATCCGTTATTTTTGTGACAGATGAAAACTAAATCAGAATACTGTCTTAAACATGAAAAAGCTCTTCTTTTTAATTCTTATTTTGATAGCTGTTGCTGCCATACAGATGAAGGCAGCGGATGAGTTCCTGCCTCAGGCCAGGTGGATTGGCAGTGAACATTGTCAAGGTACACCGAACTCCTGGCTTTGTTTTCGTAAAACCGTGGAGGTTGCTGATGTGCCGGGTGAGCTGATGGCTAATATTGCTGTCGATTCCAAATACTGGTTGTGGATTAATGGCGAAATGGTGGTTTTTGAGGGCGGATTGAAACGCGGACCTGCGCCCGGGGCGACTTATTATGACCGGATAAACATTGCTCCCTATCTGGTAAAGGGAGGGAATACCATAGCATTGTTAGTGTGGCATTTCGGGAAGAACGGCTTCAGTCATGTGAACAGCGGGACGGCTGCTTTATTGTTTAGTGCCCGTTCGGCAGGGTTGACCATCGTCAGCGACAAAACCTGGCAATGTAAAGTTTATCAGGCCTACCAAGATACAGAAGCGCCATTTCCCAATTACCGTTTGGCGGAGAGCAATATCCGTTTCGATGCCCGCAAAGAACTGGCGGGCTGGAATCTGCCGGAGTTTGACGGACGGTTGGGGGCATCTGTCGAGATTGCCTCCCCGAATGGGATGCCGTTTGGTAAATTGGTGCTTCGTCCTGTCCCGATGTGGAAAGATAGCGGATTGAAAGAATATCCGGAAATGGTTAAGAATGAAACGGGAGACACCATTCGTTGCCGGTTGCCTTATAATGCCCAGGTAACTCCTTATTTGAAAGTAAAAGCTCCGGCGGGATTGCAGATTGGAATGTTGACGGACAATTACACGGGTGGCAGTGCCAATAATGTGCGGGCGGAGTATATTACTCGCGACGGTGAACAGGAATATGAAAGTTTCGGATGGATGAACGGGCATGAAATGCTGTACATTATCCCGGCCGGTGTGGAAGTGCTGGAACTTAAATATCGTGAAACGGGCTATAATGCGGATATTAAAGGCTCTTTCGCCTGCAACGATGAGTTCTTTACCGAACTGTGGAAGCGGAGTGCCCGTACCTTATATATTACTATGCGTGATAATTATATGGATTGTCCGGATCGCGAGCGCGCACAGTGGTGGGGCGATGAAGTAAATGAACTGGGCGAGGCATTCTATGCGCTCGATCCGCAGGGATGGCAGCTGGCTGTAAAAGGCATTTATGAGTTGATGAACTGGCAACGGCCGGATGGCATTATCGCTTCTCCCGTACCTTCTCTGAATTGGTGCAAAGAGCTGCCTTTGCAAATGTTGGCTTCTGTGGGATGGTACGGATTCTATACCCAGGCATTTTATAGCGGTGACTATTCTTTTGTTCCGGACGTTTACGACGGGATGAAGAAATACCTGCACGAAGTGTGGGAAGTAGACATGCAGGGCTTTCCCGTTCCCCGTCTGGGCGATTGGAACTGGGGAGACTGGGGGACTGATATCGACCTGGAAGTTCTTACCACCTGCTGGTATTATCTGGCTCTTAAAGCGGAAAAAGAGTTTGCCCTTTATTTGCATAAGCAGTATGACGCCAACCGGGCTGACGGGATGATGAAGCGCATTTCCTCAACTTTCGACCATCGCTACTGGACGGGTACTGCATACCGCTCCAAGTCCCATCAGGGCGAGACGGACGACCGCGCCCAGGCTATGGCCGTAGTCAGCGGACTGGCTCCGGTCGGCAGGCATAAAGCCTTGCTGAAAGTCTTGAAAAAGGAGTATCACGCCAGTCCCTATATGGAAAAGTATGTTCTGGAAGCTTTGTTCATGATGGGTGAGCCGGACTTTGCATTGGAACGTATGCGCAACCGCTACACCCAAATGCTGGCATACCCTTATACCACTTTGTTTGAGGGCTGGGGGATAGGCGCTGAAGGTTTTGGAGGCGGTACTATCAATCATGCGTGGAGTGGTGGCCCGCTGACCATATTGAGCCAGAAACTTTGTGGGATAGAGCCTCTTGAACCGGGATTCAAGTGTTTCCGTGTTTCTCCGCAGCTCGGGGCATTGCATGAAGCTTCGGCAGTGGTGCCTACTCTTTATGGCGATATCAAAGTAGATATAAAGAAGGAGAATCACATAATGACTATACATGTGGTTGTTCCTCAGGGCACCATTGCTGTAGTGGCATTGCCCGGCAGAAAAGATAAAGTGCTTCCGCCGGGAAGTTATATCCTTCCATAAGGTGATAAAGAAAAGCGGAAGTTATATAGCTGATTCTTTAAGGAAAAAAAGTTTCTTTGTTAAATTGTTGAATTTCAATCACTACATAGGAAATTGTATATTTCTTCTGAAAAATAATTCGCAAATGTTTTGGTAATGTCAAAATAAGCTGTACCTTTGCATCGCTTTTGAAACGGAAGTGTACGGGCGTTTAGCTCAGCTGGTTCAGAGCATCTGCCTTACAAGCAGAGGGTCGGCGGTTCGAATCCGTCAACGCCCACAAAAATCCAAGCACTTTCGTACAAAAGGGCGTTTAGCTCAGCTGGTTCAGAGCATCTGCCTTACAAGCAGAGGGTCGGCGGTTCGAATCCGTCAACGCCCACTTTAATATTGTTGGACAGGTCTTGCGAGTGATTGTAAGGCCTTTTTTATTTGAGATATTTACTTCGTTTCTTGATAGACGAACCGCGAACCGAGAGAATGCATGGTATCATTCTTTGTTCTATTTTACTGATTCCTTTGAGTTGTTCAAGCAAGAGTTCGCAGGCGGTTTCTCCCATTTTATAAGTTTGATGTGTGACGGCTGTCAATGGAGGGTCTACGTAGTTGGAATGCGCTTCGTCTGTATATCCTATTAAGGAGATGTCGGCAGGTATGCTCAATCCTGACTCTTTGATGGCTTTCATGGCTCCGAAGGCAAGGTTGTCGTTCATGGCTAATATGGCATCGGGCGGATTGGGCAGGGAGAGTAAGCGGCGGGCACCCTCATATCCGGCTTCATATCCTATCTTCTCGCAAAACACTAATTCTCTTTCGATCGGTATCCTTCTTTCCCGTAAGGCTTGTAGATAGCCGTGCTTTCGCTTTTTTACTATATCCAGATGATTGGCCCCTCCGATAAAGGCCACGCGCCGTGAACCTGTGGATAGGAGATGCTCGGTGGCTTCTTGTGCCGATTCTATATTATTGGTTATTACAGATGAAAATTTGTCCGTCAGGCACACCCGGTCAAAGAAAACCAGAGGAATGTTCAGGTCGGCCAGCGCTTCGAAATGGGAATAGTCTGTCGTTTCTTGCGACAGGCAGGCTATGATTCCTTCCACGCGGATATTTATCAGGTCTTCCAGGCACTTCTTTTCATTCTCAAACTGTTCGTAAGAGGAGGTAATGATGGTGGAATAACCATTTTTGTGAGCCATATCGTTAATCCCGCTGATGATGGACGAATAATAATGGGTGACAATGTCCGGGACGATGATGCCTATGATTCGTGGTGTATTCTTCAATAAACTCATGGCAAAAGGGTTCGGGCGGTAATTTCTTTCTTTAGCCAGGGCTTTCGCTTTTTTCCGCATATCTTCGCCTATTTCCGGGCTGTTCTTCAACGCACGCGAAACGGTGGAAATGGATACTCCCAATTCGGCTGCAAGTTCTTTCAGTGATACATTTCTTTTCTTTTCCATAGTATAAACACGTCAATGAGTCCGACAACAAAAGTAATGAAAGGCATGGTTGGGACAAAGGTAATAAAACGGGGAGTTTGCGCAAACCTTTGCGTAGGGTTTTAACACATAAGCTAATCTTACATAGGGTGAAAACGGATACTTTTGGGGTATGGATTTCTTAAAAATAATAATATGGAATACAGGGAAATAGGAAAAACAGGAATGAAAGTTTCCAATCTGAGTTTTGGAGCTTCTTCACTTGGAGGCGTCTTCCATTCTATCAAAGAAGAAGAGGGCGTAAAGGCTGTGCATACGGCAGTGGACAATGGCATTAATTTTATTGATGTATCTCCCTATTACGGGCATCTGAAAGCGGAGATTGTGTTGGGAAAAGCTTTGAAGGACATCGAAAGAAGCAGGTATTACCTTTCTACGAAAGTGGGGCGCTACGGGCATGACGGGGTAAATTCCTGGGATTATTCTGCAAAGAAGGCTACGGAAAGCGTATATGAAAGTATGGAGCGGCTGAACGTGGATTATATTGATTTGATCAATGTACACGATATTGAATTTGCCGACTTGGAACAGGTTTGCAAAGAGACGCTTCCGGCGTTGGTGGAATTGCGTGATAAGGGTATTGTGAAACATGTAGGCATCACTAATCTGACGTTGCGCCATTTTAAATATGTGATTGACCATGTTCCCGAAGGTACGGTGGAGAGCGTGCTGTCTTTCTGTCATTATTGCCTCAATGATGATGCGTTGGCCGATTATCTTGATTATTTTGAGGAAAAAGAGATAGGCGTGATTAATGCTTCTCCCTTTTCAATGGGTTTGTTGACCGAACGGGGTGCTCCCGATTGGCATCCGGCTCCCAAACCTTTGCAGGAATTGTGCAGAAAAGCGGCAGGCTACTGTAAAGCCCAGGGCGGGACTATCGAACAGTTAGCGGTGAAATATGCTGTGTCTAATCCTCGGATTGCAACGACTCTGTTCAGTACAACCCGTTCCGAAGCTGTTTTGCAGAATATCAAATGGGCGGATGGAGCTTTGGATGAGAAGTTGCTGGAAGAAGTCAAAGGCATTCTGGAACCCCGTTTCAGAGATACATGGTTGAATAGTTAAAATGAAAAATGAAATGAAAGCGGTAGCTATATTAGGAGAACGCAATGTCGCTCTCGTAGAAAGAGAGAAACCACAACTTCATGACGGTGAAGTGTTGTTGAAGATACATTATGTCGGATTCTGCGGCTCGGATTTGAACACCTATCTGGGAAAGAATCCGATGGTGAAACTGCCGGTTATTCCCGGACATGAGATTGCGGCCCGGGTAGAGGCTGTGGGTGCAGGGGTGCCTGAGAGCATTCATCCCGGAATGTCCTGTACGGTGAATCCATATACAAACTGCGGGCATTGTTCCTCCTGTCGTAACGGACGTCCGAATGCCTGTCAGTTCAACCAGACTTTAGGTGTGCAGCGCGACGGGGCTATGTGCGAGTATATAGCGGTGCCTTGGCAAAAAGTGATTGCTGACGACACGTTGACACTCCGCCAGTTTGCCTTAGTGGAACCGATGAGCGTAGGTTTTCATGCTGTTTCTCGTGCCTGGACTACTGACCTTGATGTAGTGATGGTTATTGGTTGTGGAATGATTGGTGTGGGAGCGATTGTCCGTGCCGCATTGCGTGGCGCCCGGGTGATAGCTGTGGATGTGGATGATGATAAACTGAAGCTGGCCCAGGAGTTGGGCGCGCACTATACCATTAATTCGGCAACCGAAGACGTGCATGCGCGTTTGCAGGAAATAACCGGAGGTGCTGGTCCGGATGTGGTTGTTGAGGCTGTTGGTGCTCCGGTTACTTATCAGATGGCAATCAACGAAGTCGGCTTTACCGGCCGGGTGGTTTGTATTGGTTATGCCAAGAAAGAAACTTCTTTTGAGACGAAGTATTTCGTGATGAAAGAGATGGATATTCGTGGCTCCCGCAATGCTATGCCCGAAGACTTCCGTGCGGTTATAGAATATCTGAAACGTTCTTCGGCTGATGTGGAAAAACTAATCAGCGGAGTTTATGCGTCGGACCAGGCGGAAGAAGCCCTGGAAGGTTGGGTGGCTAATCCTGGAAAAGTATTCCGTATCTTGATAAAATTCTGAAACGATGGATTATAGAATAATAGATGCTCACGCCCACCTCTGGTTGCACCAGGATACAGAGGTGGACGGGATGCGGATTAAGACAATGGAGGGAGGCAAATCTCTGTTTATGGGTGAGGTACGCCAGATGCTTCCGCCTTTTATGGTGGACGGACGGAATACGGCGGAAGTTTTCCTTTCCAATATGGACTATGCACAGGTGTCTGCCGCAGTGATCACGCAAGAGTATATTGACGGTTTGCAGAACGACTATCTGGAAGAGGTGCGGCGGCAATATCCCGACCGTTTCCTGTGTTGTGGCATGGTTGATGCGCGGAAGCCCGGCTACTTCCCTCATGCTGAAGAGCTGATCGGGAAAGGGTTCAAAGCAATAAAGATTCCGGCGCAACGGCTGTTGCTGTCCGATGGCAGGGTATATCTCACATCTGATGAAATGATGCGGATGTTCCGTCTGATGGAAGAAAAAGATGTGCTTCTCTCGGTGGATTTGGCTGATGGTGCTCTGCAAGTCGGCGAAATGGAGGAAATCATTGCTGAGTGTCCCCGTTTGCGGATTGCGATAGGGCATTTTGGTATGGTGACGCGTCCGCAATGGCAGGAACAGATAAAACTGGCCCGCCATGAACAGGTACGTATCGAGTCCGGTGGCATCACATGGCTGTTTAATGATGAGTTCTATCCTTTCCGCGGAGCTGTGGTTGCCATAAAGGAAGCCGCATCGCTTGTGGGTATGGAGAAACTGATGTGGGGATCGGACTATCCGAGAACCATTGCAGCTATCACTTACCGGATGTCATACGACTTCATTCTTAAATCTGACCTGATGACGGATGAAGAAAAGAGACTCTTCCTGGGAGAGAATGCCCGGAAGTTCTATCGGTTCGGGAATCTGGTGGAGCTGCCTTATATAAAGAATATGTCGGAATAAGTACGATTAACACATTGACCTTATAAAATGAATACCAATACAAAGAAATACACTGTTGCCCTGACGCTAATATTTAGCCTTTTCTTTATCTGGGCCATCAGCAGCAATCTTTTGCCGACTATGATACGGCAATTGATGAAAACTTGTGAACTGAATACTTTCGAGGCGTCATTCACGGAAACAGCCTATTGGCTGGCATATTTTATCTTTCCCATCCCGATAGCTATGTTCATGAAGAAATACAGCTATAAGGCCGGAATCATTTTCGGTTTGTTGCTGGCTGCATCCGGCGGAGCATTGTTTTTTCCGGCGGCTGCCATAAAGGAATATTGGGCATATCTGGGCATATTCTTTGTCATTGCCACCGGTATGTGTTTTCTCGAAACGGCCGCAAACCCCTATGTGACGGCTTTGGGAAATCCTCA
The DNA here is from genome assembly GCF_900142015.1 of Bacteroides stercorirosoris. Classification (GTDB taxonomy): domain Bacteria; phylum Bacteroidota; class Bacteroidia; order Bacteroidales; family Bacteroidaceae; genus Bacteroides; species Bacteroides stercorirosoris. The sequence goes on along the minus strand of NZ_FQZN01000011.1, from coordinate 101,146 downwards.
AACAGCATCCCGCAGGCTGAATCTGGCGCAATCATTCAATGGCTTGGGTGCATTTATTGCTGCCATGTTCCTGAGTAAGCTGGTGCTGAGCGGGCAGGAATACACGCGGGAGACGATTCCTGCCGACTATGCCGGAGGCTGGGAAGGCTATATTCAGTTTGAAACTGACGCCATGAAATTGCCTTATCTCATTCTGGCGGGTATTCTTCTGGTAATTGCCATTGTCTTTATCTTTTCTCATCTGCCTAAAATCAAGGGAGAAGAGGGGTGTGGAAAGGAGAGTGGTAAGCTGATTAACTTTCAGGTATTGAAACGTTCGCATCTCCGTTGGGGAGTCATCGCCCAGTTTTTCTATAATGGCGGACAAACTGCAATCAACAGTCTCTTTCTGGTTTATTGCTGTACGTATACGGGGATGCCCGAAGGTCAGGCGACCACATTCTTCGGTTTCTATATGCTTGCTTTCCTGGCGGGACGTTGGATTGGCACGGCTTTGATGATAAAGTTCAAGCCTGAGAATATGCTTGTTGTGTATGCGTTGGCGAATATTGTCCTGTGTGGTGTCATTATGGCGTTTGGCGGTATGGTTGGGCTATATGCTATGCTGGCGGTGTCTTTCTTTATGTCCATCATGTACCCCACGCAATTTTCCCTGGCCTTGAATGGCTTGGGAGATGATACGAAAAGCGGTTCGGCTTTCCTTGTTATGGCTATCGTAGGAAACGCTTGCCTGCCGCAACTCACCGCTTATATAATGCATCATAACGAACATGTTTATCAGATAGCCTATATCGTTCCGCTCATATGCTTCATATTTTGTGCCTATTATGGGTGGAAAGGCTATAAAGTGATTGATTAGAATCACTATAATATATCGTTCCGGGATGGCTACACCATAACAGGCAAAGGGTGTAGCCATCTTTGATAAAGGGTGTAGCTATCCGGGGCAAAGGGTGTAGCCATCCTAAAGCGGCCCTGTGTATATCTGTGGGTGGGATTGAGGTAATCGTTTGAGCCGATATTCTGCATTTTGTGAAGTTGTTTTTTTATCTGTTAACTTCCTCGCTTAACTTTCTTCCCCCTTTATGGTTTGTTACTCAGAAAAAAACGCTAATTTTGCAGTCCGATAATTATCAAAATATACGTATGGAACTTGATTTACTAACAGCGATTTCTCCGGTTGACGGTCGATATAGAGGAAAAACAGAAGCCTTGGCGGCCTATTTCTCGGAATTTGCTTTGATAAAATACCGCGTACAGGTAGAAGTGGAATACTTTATTACCCTGTGCGAATTGCCTTTGCCGCAGCTGAAAGGTGTGGATAAAGGTGTGTTCGAAACTTTAAGAAACATCTACCGGAACTTTTCGGAAACTGACGCGCAGCGTATCAAAGACATTGAGAGCGTGACGAACCATGACGTAAAAGCCGTGGAATATTTTCTGAAAGAAGAATTCGACAAGATGGGTGGAATGGATGATTACAAAGAGTTCATCCACTTCGGACTGACTTCCCAGGATATCAATAACACTTCCGTTCCTTTGTCCATTAAAGAAGCTCTGGAACAAGTGTATTATCCTCAGATTGAGGAACTGATTGCTCAGCTTCGCACGTATGCGGAAGAATGGGTTGACATCCCTATGCTTGCCAAGACGCACGGACAGCCGGCTTCGCCCACCCGTTTGGGTAAGGAAGTGATGGTTTTCGTATACCGTCTTGAACGTCAGTTGGCTACATTGAAAGCCTGTCCGCTGACAGCCAAGTTCGGTGGCGCTACCGGAAATTACAATGCACACCACGTAGCCTATCCGGAGTTTGACTGGAAAGCATTCGGTAATAAGTTCGTTGCTGAAAAGTTGGGACTGGAACGCGAAGAATATACCACGCAGATTTCCAATTATGATAATCTTTCCGCTGTTTTTGATGCAATGAAACGCATTAATACAGTGATGATTGATATGAACCGTGATTTCTGGCAATATATTTCTATGGAATACTTCAAGCAGAAGATTAAAGCCGGTGAAGTCGGTTCAAGTGCCATGCCGCACAAGGTGAACCCGATTGACTTTGAAAATGCCGAAGGTAATCTGGGTATAGCCAGCGCGATTCTGGAACATCTGGCGGTGAAGTTGCCCGTATCCCGTTTGCAGCGCGACCTGACGGATTCTACCGTATTGCGTAATGTGGGCGTGCCGTTCGGACACATCGTGATTGCCATTCAAAGTTCATTGAAAGGCTTGCGCAAGTTGTTGCTGAACGAAACTGCTATCTACCGTGATCTGGATAATTGCTGGAGCGTGGTAGCTGAAGCTATTCAGACGATTCTGCGCCGCGAGGCATATCCGCATCCGTATGAAGCGTTGAAAGCATTGACCCGCACCAATCAGGCGATTACGGAGTCATCTATTAAAGAATTTATTGAGGAACTGAATGTGAGCGAAGAAATAAAGAAAGAACTACGTGCCATCACTCCTCATTCATACACAGGAATCTAAAAAAAAAGAAAGATAAAGGTGTAGCCGGATAATGAAGCCAACATTTTAAATCCGGTGATTGTTACTATAAAGAATACATATATTATATAAGGTATAAAAGTGATAATAGAATGGCCGTGAGGCCAACGTTTAATTTTATTCGAATAAAACAATGAGTACAGAAAACGAAACTTGGCGTGACGATTCTTCCAGTGAGGAGAATTCAGGCAACAAATTTGAAAGAGAAAACAATTACAGCCGTCCGTCTTACAACCGTGAAGGTGGTGACCGACCCTATCGTCCGCGCTTTAACAGCGAGAGTGGCGACCGTCCACAGCGTGCTTACAGCAGTGATCGCCCTTATCGCCCGCGCTTTAACCCTAATGCCGAAGGTAGCAGTGAGCGTCCGCAACGCACCTATGGCGACCGCCCGTCCTACAACCGTGAAGGTGGCGACCGTCCTTATCGTCCTCGCTATAACAGCGAAAGTGGTGATCGTCCTCAGCGTCCGTCCTATGGAAATAACACGGGTGGTGACCGCCCTTATCGTCCCCGTTACAACAACGAAGGCGGCGACCGTCCTCAACGCCCCTCTTATGGCGGCTCTTCTTATGGCGACCGTCCTCAGCGCCCGCGTTTCAACAGCGGTGACGGACAACAGCGTTCATATAATAACGACCGTCCTTATCGTCCTCGCTATAACAGTGGTGACGGAGAACGTCCTCAACGTCCTTCCTATGGTGGCGGTTATGGTGGTTCTTCTTATGGCGACCGTCCTCAACGTCCGCGTTTCAACCCGAATGGTGGCGGAAGACCGGGTGGATATGGCCGTCCTCAACAGCGCCGTACGCCGGACTATGATCCGAATGCAAAGTACAGCCGTAAGAAGCAGATTGAGTACAAGGAGCAGTTTGTTGATCCCAATGAACCGATTCGTTTGAATAAGTTTCTGGCTAATGCGGGTGTTTGTTCTCGTCGCGAGGCGGATGAATTCATCACGGCAGGTGTGGTTTCTGTGAACGGAGCAGTGGTTACGGAACTCGGAACCAAGATTAAGCGTGGTGACGAAGTGAAATTCCACGATCAGCTGGTAAGCATCGAACGTAAAATCTATATTCTGCTGAATAAACCGAAAGATACAGTGACTACCTCGGATGATCCGCAGGCACGCCGTACGGTAATGGATTTGGTGAAAGGAGCTTGTGACGAGCGTATTTATCCGGTAGGTCGTCTGGACCGTAACACTACAGGTGTTTTGTTGCTGACGAACGACGGTGATTTGGCTTCCAAGCTGACGCATCCGAAATTCCTGAAGAAAAAGATTTATCACGTACATACAGATAAAAATGTGACGAAAGCAGATATGGAGCAAATTGCAGCCGGTATCCAGTTGGATGACGGTGAAATCCATGCAGATGCTATCAACTATACGGACGATTTTAAGCGGGATGAAGTGGGAATCGAAATCCACTCCGGTAAGAACCGTATCGTGCGTCGTATATTTGAGTCACTGGGTTACAAGGTAGTGAAGCTCGACCGTGTGTTCTTTGCCGGACTGACAAAGAAAGGACTGCGTCGCGGCGAATGGCGTTACCTTACTGAACCGGAAGTGAATTACCTGCGCATGGGCGCTTTTGAGTAATTATATAATAGGGTATTAAGGAGGTAAAGAAGTTATCGCTTTGCTTAGGAGTTAAAGCCTGATAGCTTCTTTACTGTATGAGTATCAGCTCTACCTCCTTTAACTCCTCTAACTTCTTTAACTCCTTTAATTAAAAGAATATGGAAAAGATTAGTAGAACAAAGATTGTTGACGTGTTGAAGCGCGAAGATTTCGGCGCTATGGTCAACGTGAAAGGCTGGGTTCGTACCCGCAGAGGTAGTAAACAAGTTAATTTTATCGCCCTGAATGACGGTTCTACAATAAATAATGTGCAGATAGTAGTGGATTTGGCAAACTTCGACGAAGAGATGCTGAAAGATATTACTACCGGTGCCTGTCTGAGTGTGAACGGTGAACTGACGGAATCTGTAGGCTCTGGTCAGAAAGCTGAGATTCAGGCTCGTGAGATCGAAGTTCTGGGAACTTGTGATAATACATATCCTTTGCAGAAAAAAGGCCATACGCTGGAATTCCTGCGCGAGATTGCTCATTTGCGTCCCCGCACGAATACTTTCGGTGCTGTGTTCCGTATCCGTCATAACATGGCGATAGCTATCCATACTTTCTTCCATCAGAAAGGTTTCGTTTATTTCCATACACCTATCATCACGGCTTCCGATTGTGAGGGTGCGGGACAAATGTTCCAGGTGACAACGAAAAACCTGTATGATTTGCAGAAAGATGAAGCAGGTTCTATCATTTATGATGATGACTTCTTTGGCAAACAGGCCAGTCTGACGGTTTCCGGTCAGTTGGAAGGTGAACTTGCAGCTACGGCACTGGGTGCTATCTATACGTTTGGCCCTACATTCCGTGCCGAAAACTCCAATACTCCGCGCCACTTGGCCGAGTTCTGGATGGTAGAGCCGGAAGTTGCGTTCAACGATATTACGGATAACATGGATTTGGCGGAAGAATTCATCAAATTCTGTGTGAAGTGGGCGTTGGATAACTGTGCTGACGATGTGAAGTTCCTCAACGATATGTTTGATAAGGGGCTGATCGAGCGTCTGCAAGGCGTGTTGGGAGAATCTTTTGTGCGTTTGCCCTATACAGAAGGTATCAAGATACTGGAAGAGGCGGTTGCGAAAGGCCATAAGTTTGAGTTCCCGGTATACTGGGGCGTGGACCTGGCTTCCGAGCACGAACGCTATCTGGTGGAAGATCACTTCAAGCGTCCGGTCATCCTGACTGATTATCCGAAGGAAATCAAGGCGTTCTATATGAAGCAGAACGAAGATGGTAAGACGGTGCGCGCAATGGATGTATTGTTCCCGAAGATTGGTGAGATTATCGGTGGTTCCGAACGTGAAGCGGATTATAGTAAATTGATGACCCGCATCGAGGAAATGCATATCCCGATGAAGGATATGTGGTGGTATCTCGATACCCGTAAATTCGGTACGTGTCCACACTCCGGCTTCGGCCTGGGATTCGAACGTTTGCTTCTGTTCGTGACGGGTATGGCGAATATTCGCGACGTTATACCCTTCCCGCGTACACCGCGTAATGCAGAGTTCTAACTCGAAAAATAAATAAGTTGAGTAGCCCGCACAATCTTGGTTGTGCGGGCTCTTTTTTTACGGATAAACTGTTATAATATCAAAATAAATACTTATATTTGTGACAGTTGGATGCCAATACGTTAACCAAATATATACGAACATGAAAAAGCAGTATTTCATTACCTTGCTGGCGGCGATGCTGTTGGCGGTAACAGGAGCGGTGGCGCAGAAAAAGACAAGTTTCAAACCTGCTGATTTGAAAGGCATCTGGCAGTTATGTCACTACGTGTCCGAAGTTCCGGGTGTGCCCGGCACGTTGAAACCCAGCAACACCTTCAAGGTGCTGAGTGACGACGGACGCATCGTAAACTTCACCCTAATCCCCGGTAAGGATGCCATTATCACCGGTTATGGCACTTACATGCAGCTGACGGACAATAGCTATAAAGAAAGCATTGAAAAGAACATTCACCTGCCCATGCTTGACAATAAGGACAATACACTGGAGTTCGAGATGGGAGAAGGAGAACTTATGCACCTGAAGTATTTTATTTCTAAAGATTTGAACGGTAATGAACTGAACTGCTGGTATCATGAAACCTGGAAGCGGGTGTTGATGCCGTCTGCGTTCCCCGAAGACATTGTCCGATAAAACGGGACTTTCACGATATGACAAGCAATGTTAAGGTGCAAAACAAGTAATCTTTTGCATCTTAACATTGCTTGTTTTATACCCTTACATTGCTTGTAATTGATTGATAGTCTCTTAAAAAAAAGAAGAAAACGTTTGCCAGTTTTGGGAAAATCCGTACCTTTGCAAGCCGATTATTATCTAATAAGGATAAGCAATTAATTCAGAGCGAGTTAATCTACCTTTGTCCGGGGTAGTTAATCCGTAATGAGAAAATTTTTAGTAGTAACATTTAAAAAACAAATCAAGAGTGGATACTTTAAGTTACAAGACCATTTCTGCAAACAAAGCTACGGTAACCAAAGAATGGGTTATTGTTGACGCTACGGACCAGGTATTGGGACGTCTGGGCGCAAAAGTTGCGAAACTGTTGAGAGGAAAGTATAAACCAAACTTTACTCCTCACGTAGATTGCGGTGATAATGTAATCATTATCAATGCCGACAAAGTTAAAATGACAGGTAATAAGTGGACTGACAAAGTGTATTTGTCATACACAGGTTATCCCGGTGGTCAGAGAGAAATGACTCCTGCTCGTCTGCAGGCTAAACCGAATGGTGATGACAGACTGTTGAGAAAAGTAGTAAAGGGTATGCTGCCTAAGAATAAATTGGGCGCTAAATTGCTGAGCAATATGTATGTATATGCCGGCAGCGAGCACAAACATGAAGCTCAGAGCCCCAAATCAATTGATATAAACTTACTTAAATAAGAGATATGGAAGTAGTAAATGCATTAGGCAGACGTAAAAGTGCAATCGCACGCATTTTCGTAACCGAAGGTACAGGAAAGATTACTATTAACAAGAGAGACCTTGCAGAGTACTTTCCATCAACTATTCTTCAGTATGTAGTAAAACAACCGCTGAGCAAGCTGGGTGTTACTGAAAAATATGATATTAAAGTAAATCTTTGCGGTGGTGGTTTCACTGGTCAATCTCAGGCTTTGCGTCTGGCTATCGCCCGCGCACTGGTGAAGATGAATGCTGAAGACAAGGCTGCTCTCCGCGCTGAAGGCTTCATGACTCGTGACCCGCGTTCTGTTGAACGTAAGAAACCGGGACAGCCGAAAGCTCGTAGAAGATTCCAGTTCAGTAAACGTTAAGAGTTGCAGAAACGTTGGGGCGGACAAGTTGCTTAATTCTCAACTTTCAACTCTCAACTCTCAACTGAAAGAGCGTTTAGTATCTAAACTACCGGGACTCTGGAAAGATAGACTACCCGGCGGTTGGTTTAGAAAAAACAAAAAAGAAAGTAAACGATTAAAAGAAAAAACAAGATGTCAAGAACAAATTTTGATACATTATTGGAAGCTGGTTGCCACTTCGGTCACCTCAAAAGAAAGTGGAATCCCGCAATGGCTCCCTATATTTTCATGGAACGCAATGGTATCCATATCATTGACCTCCACAAGACGGTTGCTAAAGTAGACGAAGCTGCTGAAGCTTTGAAGCAAATCGCTAAATCAGGAAAGAAAGTCCTGTTCGTTGCTACTAAAAAACAAGCTAAACAAGTGGTTGCTGACAAAGCTGCCTCTGTAAATATGCCTTATGTAATCGAGCGCTGGCCGGGCGGTATGTTGACTAATTTCCCCACTATCCGCAAGGCTGTTAAGAAGATGGCTACCATCGACAAACTGACGAATGACGGTACGTACTCTAATCTGTCTAAGAGAGAAATTCTGCAGATTTCACGTCAACGTGCTAAGTTGGACAAGACTTTGGGTTCTATTGCTGACCTGACTCGTCTGCCGTCTGCACTGTTCGTTATTGATGTTATGAAAGAAAATATCGCAGTTCGCGAGGCTAACCGTCTGGGTATTCCCGTATTCGGTATCGTTGATACGAACTCTGATCCTACTAACATCGACTTCGTAATTCCGGCTAATGACGATGCTACTAAATCAGTAGAAGTAATCTTGGATGCTTGCTGCGCTGCTATGCAGGAAGGCCTGGAAGAAAGAAAAGCTGAAAAGGTGGATATGGAAGCTGCCGGTGAAGCTCCTGCCAACAAAGGCAAGAAGAAAGCTACTAAAGCAAGACTCGACAAATCCGACGAGGAAGCAATCAATGCAGCTAAAGCTGCTGCTTTCATGAAGGAAGAAGAGGCTTAATTATTATAGAGTAGTTAGTAGTAAGTAGTTAGTAGTAAGTAGAGAAATGTACTGCTTACCTAAGTCAGCAAATAGAGTATCCTCTACTTACTACTGGCTACTAACTACTAACTACTTTTTTTATTATCAATAACTAAAAATATAAAGGAAATATATTATGGCTGTAACAATGGCTGATATTACCAAACTCCGCAAAATGACCGGAGCAGGTATGATGGATTGCAAGAATGCATTGACAGAAGCTGAAGGCGATTTCGACAAGGCAATAGAAATTATCCGTAAGAAGGGACAGGCTGTTGCCGCTAAACGTTCAGACCGCGAGGCTTCTGAAGGTTGCGTTTTGGCTAAGACTACCGGTGACTTTGCTGCTATCATCGCTTTGAAGTGTGAAACTGACTTTGTTGCTCAGAATGCTGACTTCATAAAGTTGACTCAAGACATTCTTGACCTTGCTGTGGCTAACAATTGCAAGACTTTGGACGAAGTGAAAGTACTGCCGATGGGTAACGGTACTGTACAGGATGCAGTGACTGACCGTAGCGGTATCACAGGTGAAAAAATGGAACTTGATGGTTACATGACTGTAGAAGGTGCAAACACTGTTGTTTATAACCACATGAACAGAAACGGACTCTGCACCATCGTTGCTTTTAACAAGGAAGTAAACGAAGCGTTGGCTAAGCAAGTGGCTATGCAGATTGCTGCCATGAGCCCGATTGCAGTTGATGAAGATGGTGTTTCTGAAGAAATAAAGCAGAAAGAAGTTGAAGTTGCTATCGAAAAGACAAAAGTAGAATTGGTACAGAAAGCTGTAGACGCTGCTCTGACGAAAGCTGGCATCAATCCTGCTCATGTGGACAGCGAAGACCACATGGAAAGCAACATGGCTAAAGGCTGGATTACAGCTGAAGATGTAGCGAAAGCAAAGGAAATCATCGCTTCCGTTTCTGCTGAAAAGGCTGCTCACCTGCCCGAACAAATGATTCAGAACATCGCTAAGGGTCGTCTGGGTAAGTTCTTGAAGGAAGTTTGCTTGTTGAACCAGGAAGATATCATGGATGCTAAAAAGACTGTTAGAGAAGTACTGAAGGCAGCAGATCCTGAACTGAAGGTTGTTGACTTCAAGCGTTTCACTTTGAAAGCTGAATAATCCACTCTATATATAAAAGAAACGACCGCACGGAATTTCCGTAGCGGTCGTTTTTTATGCATATTAGCGGCTTTTGAAACAGATGATGCATTAGGGTAAAACAGATGGTCTGTTTGGTCTCAATAGACCATCTGTTTTGCCCTAATAGACCATCTGTTTCGGCAGACCCGATTATCCGACCGGTTTCGTCTGCGTATATCCTTCTTTTTTAAGCAGTTCCAGCACTTTTTGCTTGAAATCTCCCTGTACGATGATTTCTCCGTCTTTGGCACTTCCGCCTACGCCGCATTTAGACTTCAGCAATTTGCCTAACTCCTTCAAGTCATTTTCCGTACCTACGAATCCCGTGACCAGTGTGACCACTTTGCCGCCCCGGTTCTTGCGGTCCAATTGAACGCGCAACTTCTGTCGGGAGGCTTCTAAAGAGACTTGTTCTTCGCTATCTTCCCTTTCGTAATTATAGTCCGGGTTGGTAGAATACACGACATTCAGCCGTTCTTTCCAATCATTATTCTTCATATTCGTTCTGTTTTGAGAATCAAAAGTAATATTTTGCATGGAACTTTGCAATCTTTTGTGACTTTTGTCGTCTAATAGAAAATGCTAATTAACTTCAAATGCACGAAACATGAAAAGATTTGCCGGGTTATTTTTATTGCTTTTTGCCACTATACTATCTTTTGCACAATCTTTCAAGGGTACTGTTACGGACAATAGCGGGAATCCGGTTCCGTATGCCGCCCTCTATCTGAGAGAGACTAAATCGGGGTTGACCACTGATGAACATGGGCGCTTTCAGACCCGATTGCCTGCCGGGCAATATACCTGTGAGGTATCTTCTTTAGGATTCGTATCCCAGACCTTTGCTTTCCAAATGCCCAATCGCGACTATGAGAAAGATATAGTACTTGCCGAGCGCACTTACAGCCTGCCGGAAGTAAGTATCACCAAAGGGAATGAAGACCCCGCCTATGCCGTGATGCGTAGAGCGATAGCGCGTGCTCCTTATTATCGTACGCAGATAAAAAGTTATACTGCCGGCACGTATTTGAAAGGAACGGGTAAGGGCACCTCCATTCCCGCTGTCCTGAAGTTGTCCAAAGAAGTGCGGAAAGGCGCGAAGGAGTGGCTTGGAAAACTGTTTGTTTTGGAGCAACAACAGATTGTGAATTTTACTGCTCCCAATATCTGGAATAATAAAGTATTAGCCAATAGGAATTCGTTTCCCGAAGAAATACAGGTGGATATGGGCATCACCACAGTTAATCTTTATACACCCGAGCTTTTCGGCAAAGTCTCTCCTTTAAATAAAAACGCTTTTTCGTACTACCGCTTCCGGCTTGACGGTTGCTTCGTGGAAGAAGGGCAGATGATTAATAAGATACGTGTGATTCCAAGAAAAGACGACAACCGTTTGCTGGAAGGAGACTTGTTTATTGTAGAAGACCTGTGGTGCCTATCGGCTGCCGATGTCAATGTACGTGATACCGGATTGAAAGCAAAGATTAAGATTACCTGCAAGGAGATACAGCCTTCTGTCTTTCTGCCCGTTTCCATCAATACATCTTCTGACATAGATATTATGGGGTTCAAGGCGGAAGCATCTTACCTGGCGGCGATACACTATAAAGAGGTGAAGACAGAGCTTTCACCGGAAACAAGTACGGATAAGACCGTGAAGACCGTAACGGCAGGCACAGTGGCGCAACCCAAGAAACATAAATATGAGCGTCCGGCACGAATCGGGCGTAAGGATACCCAGGTCGATTCGCTTGCCGACAAGAGGGATTCCCTTTATTGGACGGCTATCCGCAGTGTACCGTTGCGGTTGGAGGAGGTGCAAAGCTATCAGTATAAGGAAGAAAAGATTGCTTTGAAAGAATCGTCACCCCAGGATAAGTCCGATAAGAAAACAGCTGTCGGGCAAGTGCTGAATACGATGATGTGGGGAAAAACTTTCAGGACTTCCAATAAGAATGCCTGGCTAACTTTACCCGGTCTTTCCTCTTATATTCCTGAATATAACTTTGTGGATGGTTTCTGGTTGGGAGCCAAGTTGAAGACCGGGGTGAAGCTGTCTGAATCGTCTACCCTCCGTTTCGTTCCCTCCTTTTACTATACCACTGCACGGAAGAATTGGGTAGGGCAAGGAGAATTGACTTTGGAGTACGCTCCCCGTAACAGAGGTTATTTATCCCTTTCAGGCGGAATCCTCTCTGCCGATTATAATTCGGAAAGCGGAGAGTCGCGTATGATAAATGCGATGTCCAGCTCATTGTTCGGGCACAACCATCTGAAACTTTATGAAAATACTTTCTTTACTGTGGACCATGCGATAGAACCTTTCAACGGCTTGCTCTTTTCATCCTCACTCTCCTGGCAACGCAGGAAGATGCTGGATAATCACATCAGGCATAGTTGGTTTAAGAGGGATGCCGAACCGAACATTCCCGAAAACAGCAAATTCCGTCCCATGCCGGAGAATGATATTCTGAAAGCTTCTTTTGAATTGGAATATACCCCGGCACATTACTACCATATGTCCAGAGGCAAGAAAATATATGAAGCTTCCCGTTATCCGACTTTCGCTTTGAAATACGACCGGGCATTTCCGGTGGATGGAAGCCGCTATCTGACTTCTTACCATCTGATGCAATTCTCGGCTAAACAAAATATCGGGTTCGGCATGTTCAATCGTCTGCGCTGGTCGGTAAATGCCGGTACATTCTGGGGGGTGGAGAATCTGCAATTCCCCGACTTCAAACATTTCGCCTCCACCTGTATTTGGGTTACGGAACGTTCTTTCGATAGCGGATTCAGTTTGCTGGATAATTATGCTTTATCCACCAATACCCGTTGGGCGCAGGCAAACGTCTCCTGGTACACCCCGTACCTGCTTCTGAAGCACCTTCCTTTTCTGTCAAGAAAACCTTTTGATGAAGCCTTGCATCTCCGCTCTATCGTGATATACGGGCAACGGCCTTACACGGAACTGGGATATTCGGTCGGGCTTTCTGATAGGGCGCGGATAGGTGTGTTTGCCGGTTTCGATTGCCTGAAATACCATTCGGCAGGAGTTTCCATCAGTCTGCCCTTATCTCTGATTGCAGGTGAATAACACTTTTGTAGAAATTATGTTAACTTTCTTCTGTATGACTGTTCATTTTCGGAAAAAAGCGTATTTTTGTCAATCCGTAACCTAAAGAAATGAAGAAAATGACCACGAACCAGGCAATTCAATATAAGGATAGCATGAAAGTGCCGGAGCCTACTTTGCGCAGGTTGCCGTGGTACTTGTCGAATGTCAAGTTGCTCAAACAACGGGGCGAACGGTTTGTCTCTTCTACACAAATATCCAAAGAAATCAATATAGATGCTTCTCAGATAGCTAAAGACCTGTCATACGTGAATATTTCCGGGCGTACGCGTGTAGGCTATGAAGTCGATACGCTGATTGCCGTGCTGGAAGACTTTCTGGGATTTACCGATATGCATAAGGCATTCCTTTTCGGAGTGGGTAGCTTGGGGGGCGCTCTGTTGCGTGACTCCGGTTTGAAGCATTTCGGACTGGAGATTGTGGCGGCGTTTGATGTCAATCCCGAATTGGTGGGCACTACACTGAATGGTATTCCCATTTTCCACTCTGACGACTTTGAACGGAAGATGCGCGAATATGATGTGAATATCGGTGTGCTGACTGTTCCCATCGAGATAGCCCAGCAGATTACGGACACAATGATAACGGGAGGCATCAAGGCTGTGTGGAACTTTACCCCGTTCCGCATCCGTGTGCCGGAAAATATCGTTGTTCAGAATACTTCTCTATATGCTCATTTGGCGGTGATGTTCAACCGTCTGAATTTTAACGAAATCAAATAATGAAGATTATTGCTGTTGGAATGAACTATGCACTGCACAATAAAGAGCTGGGGCATACGTTAGTAAATAAAGAGCCGGTTATCTTCATGAAGCCCGACTCGGCGATATTGAAAGACGGAAAGCCTTTCTTTATTCCCGATTTCTCGGATGAGGTTCATTATGAAACAGAAGTGGTGGTACGCATCTGCCGTTTGGGAAAGAATATTGCACCGCGGTTTGCAAGCCGTTATTATGATGCGGTGACAGTAGGCATCGACTTTACAGCGCGCGATTTGCAACGCAAGTTCCGCGAGGCGGGCAATCCCTGGGAACTCTGCAAAGGGTTCGACAATTCGGCGGCTATCGGTACCTTTGTTCCTTTGGAACAGGCAGGAGGCGATGTGCAGCAACTTGATTTCCGTCTGGACATAGACGGACAGGAAGTGCAGCACGGAAATACCTCGGACATGCTTTTCAAGGTGGACGAGATTATAGCATACGTCAGCCGCTTCATGACGCTGAAAATAGGCGACCTGTTGTTTACGGGGACTCCCGCGGGCGTAGGTCAGGTACAGATAGGACAGCATTTACAAGGATACCTCGGAGAAGATAAGTTGCTCGACTTTTATATTCGTTGAGTCAATTTATTAGTATATGTCTATCAAACGTTGCTGGTTGCTTTGTTGCTTTATCGCTCTCTTTCTACCGGTTTCGGCGCAAGAATTTGTTACGCTGAACTGGCAGGAATTGCCGTCTGCACAAACGCTTCCCGTAGTGACGCGCGAACTTCCGCTGAAGGATGATTTTCGTTCTTTCACCTATCAGGTAGAAATAGAGTTTCCGGAATACCAGAAGTTAAGTAAGAGTGAGGCTGCCGCTTTGGAGGTGCGGTTGGATAGTTTGCGCCGGCTTCCGGATGAAGATATAGCTTTTAGGGAAGGTCTGCCGGTATCTCCGCAGGTTACTTCGTTCATCAAAGTCTCCGCACACCGTGGCTTTCTCTCCGTAAATTTAGTTCCTGTGGTCTATCGTGAGGGTAGTTATCAACGGCTGAACTCCTTTAAGTTATCGGTGAAACCTTTTCCAAAGAAAGAGGGAATGGGAGAGGGGACACTCACCCGAAACACAGCAATCCCTTCAGTTGAAACTTCTTTGGAGGGGTACGCTTCTCTGAGTAATTATACTTCTCTGAAAGACTGTACGAATTCACTTCTTTCTTCCGGCCGTTGGACAAAAATACGTGTCCGGACCACCGGAGTCTTTAAGATTACGGATGCTGAGTTACGGAAGATGGGTTTTTCAAGACCGGAGAAAGTCCGGGTGTTCGGGTATGGCGGTTATTTGCTGTCCCAACGTTTCAGTGAACATCCGGCGGCCGATTTGCCCGAAGTTCCCTTGCTGCGTTTGTCGGACGGTGTGCTGTTTTATGCCCGTGGCACTGTTTCCTGGAAGCCCGATACCCAAAACACTTATTTTGTCCGCGAGCGTAACTTCTACTCCGACGAGGGATATTATTTCCTGACCGACCGGGATGATATTCCGGAAATGGAACCCGAAGTGACAGCCTCTTTGCAAGGCACTGCTGCCAACCGGTTGACTACATTCAACTCATACGCCCTTTATGAGAAAGATGCATTCAGCTGGGCCAATACCGGCCGGGAACTTTACGAAGACTACGACTATGTTGCCGGAAATACGAAGAACTATACCTTGAATTTACCGGGTATTGTCCCCGGAGGGGCTGGTTGGCTGACTACCACATTTACCGCCCGTTCCATCGAAGTGGCTACCTCTTATTCGGTTTCGGTGGATGGGGTGATGCAAGGCAATGCCCCGTTAGCATCTATCTCATCCGATAACCAGTATTATACGAGAGCCACTTCCGCCACTATAAATACCTCTTGGCAGGGAACTAATTCGGGAACTGCCGTAGTAACCGTTACCCATAGCCGCCCGTCAGGAACATCGGGCCGTCTTGATTATATAGCCTTGAACTATACCCGCGAACTTAGGCTGAACGCCCCTTATCTTACTTTCCGTTCTCTGGCTTCTATCGACAAGGAAACCACATTCGTACTTTCCGGTGCTACCGCTTCCACCGTTATCTGGGATGTGACCGACCCTGCGAATATCAGTAGGATAGAAGGACATTTTGCGGATGCCGCCTATACATTCACCATCCCTGCGGGAAAACTGCGTGAGTTTGTGGCTGTCACTCCCGAAGCGACGGGGTTTGAAACTGTAGAATCCGTTGGCGGCATTGCCAACCAGAATCTGCATTCTCTGGAAGCTACCGATATGATTATCATTTCCCCCGACCGGACTGACCTGATGACACAGGCGGAGAGACTGGCGCAGGCGCATCGTGAAAAGGACGGATTGTCGGTTGTCGTCATTCCTGCCCCGCAAATCTACAATGAATTTTCTTCCGGAACACCGGATGGGACAGCCTACCGCCGCCTGATGAAGATGCTCTACGACCGTTTTCCGACGGCTGCCGAACGTCCTAAGTATCTGTTGTTCTTTGGAGATTGCAGCTATGACAACCGTATGCTGACATCCTCTTGGAAGAACTACCGCCCAGACCATTATCTGCTCTCCTATCAGTCGGAGAACTCTATTGAAGAAACCGGTTCATACGTGACTGATGATTATTTCGGCTTTTTGGATGATGAAGAAGGTGATAACCTGACGGCTGCCATGCTGGATATCGGCATCGGACGTTTCCCTGTCCGCACGGCTGCCGAGGCGAAAGCGGCTGTCGATAAGACTATCGCTTATATGGAAAATAAACATGCAGGGCCCTGGAAGCATACTGTTTGCTATGTATCGGATGACGGAGATAAGAATCTGCACATATCCCAATCCGAGATACTCGCAAGTTATACTGAACGGAATTATCCTTCCTTGCTTGTCAACCGGATTTATGCCGATGCCTTCCGCCGTGAGGCTTCCGCCACGGGAGAAACGTATCCTGATGCAACGAAACGTCTTTTGCAAATGTTCGACAAAGGAATGTTGGTAGTCAACTACACGGGGCATGGAAGCACCTCTGCCTGGGCGGCGGAGAACTTATTAACTGTCAACGACATCACTAAAATGTCGTCTCCGCGCCTTCCTCTGTGGATAACGGCAACCTGTGACTTCACCCGTTTTGACGATATACAGACTTCGGCGGGCGAACAGGCTTTTCTGAATCCCAAAGGTGGTGCCATTGCCTTGCTCACTACCTCCCGTGTGGTATATGCTTCGCAAAACTCCTCTCTGAACCAGGCCTTTCTTCGCCATATTTTTTCCCGTCCAGAGGGGAAGCGCCTTCGGTTGGGAGACATCATGCGCCTGTCTAAATGTGACGAGGCCTTGGCAAACGACAAGAATAAGCTGAACTTTGCCCTTATCGGCGACCCTGCCCTGACATTGGCATATCCCGATTATCAGGTACAAATAGATGAATTCGCAGGAGTGAATGTATCAGAAGAAGGCGCTGTCTATCCGCAGGTGAAAGCCGGCAGCAAGATTACCGTCAAAGGACATATCCTGACTCCTGAAGGTAATCCGGCAGAGGATTTTACCGGTACGGTGCATCCTACCGTGCTCGACAGTAAAGAACAGGTTACCACTCTCGACAACCGTGGCGAAGGAGCTTACACTTATACGGAGCGCAGTAAAACTCTTTTCTCCGGCAGTGACTCTGTTCGCCAAGGCCGGTTTGAATTTACTTTCCCCGTACCGCTGGACATCAATTATTCGGATGAAGAAGGTTTGTTGAGCCTTTATGCACTGAGCGCAAACCAGACTAATGAAGCGGGGGGATATTTCGACCGCTTCCTGGTAGGAGGCACGGCCGATGAGATTTCTTCGGATACTTTAGGACCCAAGATGACTATTTATCTGAATACTCCGGATTTCCACTCCGGAGGACAAACTAATCATACGCCTCTGTTTGTGGCGGAATTGGAAGATGCTGACGGCATCAATACGGTGGGCAACGGTATCGGGCACGACCTTTCGCTCTGTATTGACGGTAGTGCTGTGCTGACTTATAACCTGAATGATTACTATACCCCCACAGCTGGAGATTATACCCGCGGGGCGGTGTACTTCTCTGTGCCCGACCTTACTGAAGGAAAGCATACCCTTTCATTCCGTGCCTGGGATTTGCTGAATAACTCTTCAACAAAGACGCTGGATTTTGAAGTGGTTCGCGGATTGCGGCCCAATCTTTTCTCCGTGATTTGTACGCAGAGTCCTGCAAGGGAGAGCACAACGTTTGTTCTCTCGCACAATCGTCCCGGTTCTACGCTTGCTGTGCGTATGTCGGTTTATGATTTTTCCGGTCGGGAATTGTGGACACACCTTGAACAGGGCATATCCGACGGACAGACTTATTACGTAGAATGGGATTTATGCAGCAATGGCGGACAACGTCTGGCACCCGGTGTATATTTGTACCGTGCTTCCATTGTCTCCGATGGCAGCCGTGAAAGTACGAAAGCGCAGAAAATCATTATCCTGTCACAATAAATGAGGCTGTTTACAGTTTTATTAGTATTGCAGACCGAAAGTACTTAAAGCAATGCTAAGTACATCAGCATGATAAACTATACTATCTGTCATTCTGAGCGTAGTCGAAGAATCTCCTCCCTATGCATGCAAAAAGATGAGATCCTTCGGTTACGCTCCCTTAGATGACAGATACCGATAATATAAAATAAATAAGAGAACATATCTATATGAAGAAATTAATCTTACTATCAATCATAATTCTCTTGTCCGTAAGTCTTTCGGCACAAGACAAGAACCAGTTTAACCCTGTCAATACCGGTGTTAATTCTTTAGGTATTGCCCCCGATTCCCGTGGTGGCGGTATGGGAGATGTCGGTGCGGCAACTGATCCGGACGTAAATTCCCAGTATTGGAACCCGGCAAAGTACCCGTTTACGATCAGCCGTGCCGGAGTAGCTGTCTCATATACTCCCTGGTTGCGTAAACTGGTGAATGATATTGACTTGGCATACGTAGCCGGTTATTATCGTATCGGAGATTATCAGGCTGTCAGCGGCTCATTGCGTTATTTCTCTTTGGGAGAAGTACCGGTCAACCAGGGCGAGAATTCTCCGGGCTATACTATTAAACCCTATGAAATGGCGGTGGACGTAGCTTACTCCCGTATGCTGTCCGAACATTTCTCTGCGGCTGTTGCATTGCGCTACATCTATTCTGACCTGGCATATAGAGAGGATGAAGACGTCTCCGCCGGTTCTGCATTTGCTGCTGATATTGCGTTCTATTATACTAATTATATCATTCTCGCGCAACGCGAGTGTATGCTTTCTTTCGGGTTGAACGCCTCCAATATAGGAACAAAGATTTCATACGATAGCGGCAATACCAGTCAGTTCCTGCCTACCAACCTGCGTTTGGGAGCTTCTTTGCTGTTTCCGATAGATGATTACAATACGATTGGAGTCAGTTTTGATGCTAATAAATACATGGTTCCCACCCGTCCCATCCGTGGAGAAGAGGAGTCGCAGGAGGAGTATGAAGAGCGTCTGGATCGTGACTACAATGATATTTCGCCTATTAAAGGTATCTTTAAATCTTTCAGTGACGCTCCCGGTGGTTTCAAGGAAGAATTGCAGGAGATACAGTGGTCGTTGGGATTGGAATATACCTATCATGAACAGTTCTCCGTTCGTGGCGGCTATCACTGGGAACATGAGAATAAAGGAAACCGCAAGTACTTCTCGTTCGGTGCAGGATTCAAGATGAGCGTGTTCTCGCTGGATGCCGCTTATCTGGTGTCTACGGCACAGAGCAATCCGCTCGACCAGACACTTCGCTTTACGTTAGGTTTCGACCTTGACGGGATTAAGGATTTGTTCGGGCGTCGCAGAAGATGATTTTTAGCGGCGTGAGTTCCACCAGTCCAGATAAAAACCGGTTATTCCTAATAGTACGTCTGTTATTTTCAAATCCTTTTCCGGTATATTCAGATGCAGCTTTTTAGGGTCGTAAATCGTGGCATTGACTCCCTGTGTCCGTGGCGTTGTCTTCACGAACATATCCTTCATGTTCATTGTAACCGTACTGAAACTTCGGAATATATCCATTCCTATAGTTCCATCTCCGGCGAAGTGAACCCCATTTTGTTCAGGTGTCGCCACTACGCTGAGGCTATCTGTACATCCCATATATTCGCCTATCTGGAAGCATGCGCCCGGCAGTTTGTAAATGCAGACCCGTGCTGTGCCGCCGAAGCCGCCAAGTCCCATTGAATCTCTCTCGGCTATCCGTTCGATGCGGTCTTTATGCTGTTCAAAGTAGTCGTAATTCAACTGGCTGAGACCGGAACCGCTGTCGAAGTTCATCCGTAGTAATTCATGGTCATATACTACTTCAAGGTCAAGGATGCCTTTTCCCGTAAAGCAGATGTTCGGGGCAAATCCCGGTGCGGGAGTCAGGTCTTTGGGAATTGTCAGCCGGTTGGTGCGGAAATCGAGTTTTATTTCTTGAAGTCGATTGAGGATAGGCAGCCCGATGATGGCTTCCAGATGTTTCATGTAGCGGTCCGCCTTTTTATCCCCGGTTTTCATATCCAGCACATAGAAAGGTACGTTTCGCATCACGAGAGAGCCTATCTTTATCTCTTCGGCAATGGCGAATTGTCCGCTTCCGGTACGTACTCCGCTTGCTGTGATTTCCACATCCAGTATCTTCATTCCGCAGGCTTTGGCTACTTCGGGGGTGACTACATTGACACCTGCGCCCGTATCTAATGTGAAGTTCTGTTCTTTTCCATTCACAGTTCCTTCCAAAGTTATGGCGGTGGCTCCCGAACCGCTTTTGCCTATGCTGTCTATGCGGATAGGCAGTACTAAATCCATATCCGGTTTTTCCCATTGGTATAAGGCATAGCCGGACAAAACACGATATTCTTTTTCTTTTCTCCGGTATACTGTCAGGAAAGCACTGTCCACTTGCCCTGTCAGTTGGTCACAGAAACGTTTCAGTGTTTCGGCGGCCTGGTCGTTTGCCCCCAGCTTGCTTAGGTTTTCGGCAAGGAAGTAAACCATAGAAGCTGTATTTTCAAATCCCATATTCTCCTGTTGTTCGGCCAGTAAGTTGCCGATGGCTTCGCAGGCTGCTTCGGGACGGTTGAAGAAGTTATATAGCAATACTTGTCCAAAATCGCACAGGAAAGGATTCAGAGAGTCTTTGTTAACGGCGAATTCCCGTTGCAGTTCAAACCAGTTCTCCTGATTCATGTAGCTTGCTACCCGGTCGTTGGCGGTCTGGCCGAATGCGCTGAGGCTTGTGCAGATAACTGCGGCGAGAAATAGCTTTTTCATGTCTGTGGGTATTAGTGGATTGTATGATTTCTCAAATATACGAAAATTTTCTTGTTGGTAACGTTTAGTAACGCTTAAAAAATAACTTGTCTATTCTTCCACCAAAATAAATATCTTCTCTTGTTACCTCGCTTTTTTTCCGTACTTTCGTGCATTCATCCAATTTAAAACAAGAAAAGCGATATGAAAATACGTGTGGGTTTTGGCTTTGACGTCCATCAGTTGGTGGAGGGGCGCGAACTTTGGTTGGGCGGTATCCGCCTGGAACATGAAAAGGGATTACTCGGACATTCGGATGCCGACGTGCTGATACATGCCATCTGTGATGCCCTGTTGGGAGCTGCCAATATGCGCGATATCGGCTATCACTTTCCCGATACCGCAGGAGAATTCAAGAACATCGACAGCAAGATATTATTAAAGAAAACGGTGGAACTGATAGCAACGAAAGGTTACGCCGTGGGAAACATCGATGCAACCATCTGTGCGGAACGCCCTAAACTGAAACCTCACATTCCCGCCATTCAGCAGACGCTCTCCGAAGTGATGGGAGTGGATGAGGATGATATCTCCATTAAAGCCACCACGACAGAAAAACTTGGCTTTACAGGTCGTGAAGAGGGCATATCAGCCTATGCGACAGTGCTGATTACTAAAGAATAAAAAGATTACCATAATAACTGATTTCAACCTGAATAACTACCTAAAACTAATCATGAACATGAAGAGAATTTCTTTAACCCTTTGTCTGGCTTTTCTTACGGTTCTGTTCTGCCAGGCACAGGTTGCCCCTTTAAAGTTTAACAAGAACGGAGAATTCAAGATCGTTCAGTTCACTGACATTCACTTCCAGTATCACAACCCGGCATCGGCCATTGCTTTGAAGCGCATCAACGAAGTGCTTGATGCCGAACGTCCCGATTTAGTCGTATTTACGGGAGATGTGGTTTATGCCGCACCGGCAGATACGGCGATGCGCACGGTGCTTGCCTGTGCCTCTTCCCGTAAGATTCCGTTTGTGGTGACTTTCGGCAACCACGATAATGAGCAGGGAAAGACGCGTGCTGAATTGTACGACATCATTCGCGCGATGCCTTATAATATCCAGCCCGACCGTGGAGCAGTAGAGTCTCCCGACTATGTTCTTACAGTGAAGTCTTCGGATGGCAAGAAAGATGCGTCCGTACTCTATTGCCTCGATTCTCACTCTTACTCCAAACTGCCGGATGTGAAGGGCTACGACTGGCTTACTTTTGACCAGGTGAACTGGTATCGCCAGCAAAGTGCAGCTTTCACCGCAAAGAATAATGGGAAGCCTTTGCCTGCTTTGGCATTCTTCCATATTCCCCTGCCCGAATATAACCAGGCCGCTTCCGATGAAACCGCAATCCTTTATGGTACGCGGATGGAGAAAGCCTGTGCCCCTGCCATCAATACCGGCATGTTTGCCGCAATGAAAGAAGCCGGTGATGTGATGGGAACTTTTGTCGGACACGACCATGATAATGATTATTCAGTCATGTGGAAAGGTGTCGTGCTGGCTTACGGTCGTTTCACGGGTGGGAATACGGAATACAACCATCTCTCTAACGGTGCCCGCGTGATTGTGCTGAAAGAAGGAGAACGTACCTTTACCTCGTGGATACATCTGAAAGGCGGTGAGATTATTGATAAAACCGTTTATCCGGATAGCTATGTGAAGGATGATTGGCGCAAACGCCCGTTGGTGACGGAATAATAGAAGAATGTATATACGATAATTGAGGCTGAATCAAAATTGAAATAAAGATTTTGATTCAGCCTCTGTGTTTTATACCAATTTCAAGAAGAGGAGATGAGTGAAACCGATAACCCTGAAATCTTTTCTTCAGCTTTTGAATTCATGATAAATATGCACTTAGTCAGCCTTGACAATTTCTTTGCCGATTTGTCTCTGCGTACTGTATTGGGTACTTTAAGTTTAACCGTGTTGATTGTATACCGACATATAGAATAAAGGATTTTTCGCTTTTTACCTTTAAAACATACTGCATATTTGAATATTTGCAGTATATTTGCAAGGAGTAATAATAAGGACAATATGAGCATAGAAGACCAACTGAAAAAAAATGGTTTTGTTTCCACGCAAGGTTTGAGCAACTGGCAGGAACAGCAATTGCAGGCTTCTGTTCGCAAAGGGGAGGCTATGCGACTGAAAAATGGTGTGTATGCCCATATGGATGCATTGGCAGATACGATGGTGGATATTCGCTTGATAATTCCCAATGGCATCCTCTGTCTTTGGTCTGCATGGTCGGCTTACAATCTCACTACTCAGATACCTAATGCTTACTATGTAGCCATTGAACGTAGTCGGAAGGTTGTTCTGCCCGATTATCCCGAGTTCCAACTGATATATCAATCTGACAAATTACTATCTATCGGTGTTACCCAAAAAGAGATACAAGGATACAATGTGCCAATTTTCGATTTGGAACGTTCGGTTTGTGATGCAGTAAAGTATCGTAATAAAGTAGGCATTGATGTGATGGCGGAAATCCTTCAAACTTATATAAAACTACCTAAGAATAATATATCTCGATTGATGGATTACTCCTCTAAGCTCAGAGTCCGCAATACACTTAGCCACTATCTTGAAGCATGGCTATAAGAGAAATACACAATTATGGTCGCTCTGTGAAAGCTAAATTGCTGAATATCTCACGGAGCGAAGGACAACGCTATCAGATGCTCGTTACCCGATACCTCCAAGAACGTCTGTTATATCGTCTATCAATAAGCCGTTTTCACGACCATTTCTTCTTGAAGGGCGGCACACTGCTTTATGCTCACGAGCAACTCTTGGCAAGACCTACATTGGATATTGACTTTATGGGGCATCAAATTGATAGTGACAAGGAAAATGTCAGAAAAGTATTTGCGGAGATTTGCGCTATCTCTTACGAACAAGATGGTGTGATATTCTACGTTGACACATTGCGTACTGACGACATTGCGGTGGAAAAGAAATATCCAGGTGTAAGGCTGACATTGACCGCTTCTATTGATACGATTCGCCAAGACATTTCTATGGATATAGGATTCGGCGATGTGATAACTCCTCGACCTTTAGAATTGGATTATCCAAACTTACTTGACGGCTTTCCCGATACCAACATCATGGCTTATTCTTTGGAAACAGTAGTGGCTGAGAAATTTCAGACTATGATTTCAAGAGCTGAGGTAAATAGCCGCATGAAAGATTTCTATGATCTTTATACAATCTTGCAAGGTGGAAAATGCGACACTGAAATATTAGATGAAGCAATAAAGGCTACATTCAAGAATCGCCAAACCGATTATCAGGGGAATCACGTTGCCTTCAGTTCTGAATTTGCAGAGAACCCCGAATTGAACATCAGATGGAATGCGTTTATGAAGAAACTTATGGTATCAACTCAACTTACTTTTTTCGAAGTGATGAGTTACCTCCAAACTCAACTCAAACCTTATTGGGAAAGATTGAAGCAATAAAGGGGATAATATCTTAATTTTGTCTTATCCCGGATTTACTGATTACTGCTAAATTTCAATTAAATTCGGGATAAGACACTGTTTAAAACCTTATTATTAATATGTAATAGTGGCTGTTTCCCATTTGGATTGTGTAATTGTCACGCCATGCCTTTTGGCATCGTTCCGTATATTACGCATTTGTCTTTGTGCATCTCGGAACGATTTCTTCATTTGCACATAATTGCCGCTATTCGTGCCTTGCATGGCACTTCCGCCTCTATTGCCTTGTTTATCTCGCACTCTAAATCCTGTATTGGTTATAGAATTATAATGTCTTTCGGCTATGCTCTCCCATCTGGAATATTGTGTCTGATAGGAAGATGCATTGTTTGATGACGAGCTGTTGTTGTGTCCACTATAGCCGGATGAATATGAATTATCCGCATTCTGTCCGGCGTAATTGCCTGCCATTTGTCCCAACAAATTGCCGAAACTAGCCAAAGCATCCCAAAAGGTACCGGAGTTACTTTCTTCTGTCTCGATTTCTGTTTGCTCTTGTTGCTGCAATAATTCTTTTTTCGTAAGTTCCATATTATTCTTAGCTGTTGTATTGTTAGGATTCAGATCGAATGCCATTGTAAAGGCTTCGAGGGCTTCTTCCTTGTATCCCATATTATCCAGGCAGACACCGTAATTATTAATAGCCATTCCGTTCTCAGGAGCATTCATAATAATCCGGTAGAAGATTTCTTTAGCCTCGGAGTATCGCTTTTTGTTCATGGCTTCGAGTCCTTCTTTAAACCAAATATCTATAGTTTTGTCTGTTGCACCCTTTTGGTTGTAGACGTAATCTCCATGTCCAAGGGGATTGTACATGTAGCAATAATCATATTTATACCTTGTGGCGATTACTCCTTCGGAGAAAATATTTCCTTTTATTTCAAAATCTTCAGTTTCCCGGAGTATCGTTTTCCCTTGCTTGTTTATAATTCTTTTGTAGCCATCTCCGTCCTTTTCAACTACAGCTAACCCCTCAGAAAAATCGTTTGCATATTTGTAAGTATCTGCAAGACGGTTGCCGGTTGCGGCATTTATGTAATAATAGCCTCCATCCTCTTGGTCAACTTGTATCATACCATCACTGTATGTAAAGTGCTTTCCGGGATATTTCTTTTTTGTCTTGATATTAAAGGCTACTTGCCCGTCATCAATTTCGCAACGATACCAATCACCTACAATCTTGTATAAGAAATTATATTTAGTAGGTATAATCTCTTCTCCTGTCAGAGAATATAAACCATACAGCATTTTCGGTTCATAAGTCACACATAGGATATAATCGTCTTCATATTGAAGGTAACCAGTTTCTATTACTATTTCACCGCTTGCATTTATCAATGCAAGTCCCTTAGATGTAAAGACAATAATGTGATCTTTGATCCAAATATCAAATAAACTTCCTGAATATTGAGGGGCTGTGATAATTGTTCCCGTATCGGCATTTTTGAAGCCGTATTTATCATTTTCTCCTTTAAATATAACAAGCCCTTTACTACTTTTGCTATAAGAAGTGGCGTTTAATTCATTCCCATTTTTATCAAAGTAAAGACGGTTCATTTTATTTTTCGTTTGAGTCTTGCTTATAAAGATATCGCCTTCTTTTCTTATTCCGCCATATATTTTGCCATTTAATATGTTGATGTTGTTGATGAATGGAAAATAGTAAGTGGAAAAATCACCATATGAATTTATAGGGGGTATAACAAGTCTATTGTTAAAGAATATACCTTTATATCCCTCTGTGCTTTCAATGACATACAGTCCTGGGGCTTCTTCGGCTTTTTTTATTCTTTTATATTTAGGTTCCAACAAAAATAATCCGTTTCTGTTTATAATGCCCATTCCGGATTCCGTCTCAACTATAGCTTGCCCATCTTCAAAATCTTCTACGGATTTGAACTTGGCTTCTATAGCAACCTCTCCGGCAGAGTTTATAAAACCGTATAATCCGTTACTGTAAAATTCTGCTAAACCGTCATGAAATTCTCCTGTGCCCTTCACGTCATACAAAGCCCATTTGTATGTATTGTCTGCCATAGTAATGGCGCATGAACATACAATAATCAAAAAAATAAGAGTTCTTTTTATCATAGTAATTAGTGTTTGTATACTCCAGTCCCCAAAGTATGTGTAAAAACACGAAGCGTGGAACTGCAATACCACATCTTAAGCTGAAGGTCCTGAGAAAACCTTTGTGTACAGATACAGAGTATAGCAGCCCACGCTATATGCGTGAGAACCACTATGCTATCCTTGTACACAACTTTGAAAATTTCTCAGGTTTTCAGCTTACAAGACAAGCATAACGCTTCTTGAAAAATCTAATATGTTTCGGATAGAGTTACTTCAATCCATTGACAAAATTAAGTAATTAATTTCTTAATGCAAATGCTTTCTGTTAAAATCCAGAGCAAATGCATCAAAATATTATCTATTGCTATAAAACAGGAAAAAGAGTTTATTCATTTTAGCCTTTTCTTCTTGCTCTTTTACATCCGGACTGTATCATGTCTATATCATCTCCGTATCTTTACGCTTGGATTTATACTTTATTCTGAGCAAAAAAATGTCAGAATACCTCTTTTGCTAACAGAAGCCTTTCCTGAAATCTCCGAAATAGAATCTGGATGCATAATATGCGGAATATAAATGCGTGGTTTCTACATAAACAGGCAGTATATATAATACTTATGCAGAGGAACTATACTTCTTTTATGCAGGAACTATAGATCTGGTGTGTCCCATCTATAGATGTAACGCTCACAATCTATAGATGGGACGCACACGGTCTATAGATCGGAGACAAACGGTCTATATATGGGAGACGCACCATCTGTTTCCACTGTACAGACCGTCTGTTTTTCTTCTATTACAAATGTATATATTTCTGTATTGCGCTATCAGCCAGTAAAATGCAGATTTTCGTTCGTTTCTTTTCGTTCTTTCCTGCATCAGGATGGAATCATCGCATTCTCGTTCTGCATAAAAAACAAAGTGTCAATTTGTTAATCTTCCTGCTCCGTAGACGTAACCTGTTTCCCGTTTACCTCCACATTGTCAAGCACCAGATTCACCACATTATCCATCTGTATGGCTTTCGGTGCCTGTTTCACCTTTATATTCCGCAGGGTGATATTATACAGTTTCGCTTCCGGCAAACCGTTTGCCATGAGTGCCACGCTGTCCACGCGATTACACGTGACGTCCTCTATGCAAATATTCCGGAAAACCGTAGGATGATTTCCGCCTCTGTAACCGTGGTAGTTTGTGCGGAAGTTGATAACTCCCCATAGGCATACGTCCGCTTCTATCCGGCGCATATTCAGATTCTCGAAGTAGCCGCCTCTGTCCAGATTCGACTTGAAGTAGATACCGTTGCGGCAACTGTCTATCTTGCAATCCTCGATAAAGATATTCCGCACGCCGCCGGACATCTCGCTGCCGATAGTGATAGCCCACCGGGCGAAGTGGCAATTGCGGATAATCACATTTTCCGTAGCCTGACCGATGCGCCAGCCGTCCTGGTCGCGACCCGACTTAATGGCAATGCCGTCATCCCCTACATTGAAGTCCATGTTTTCAATCAACACGTTGGTACTCGATTCCGGATCGCAGCCATCGTTATTGTAGTTATTACTGTCTATATATACATTGCGTACAGTCACATTGTCGCAGAAGACAGGGTGGATAATCCAGAAGGGAGAGTCGTATATCTGCACATCTTCTACCAGCACATTCTTGCAGCCGTAGAACTGTATCATGCAGGGACGCAGATAATATCCTTCGCCGAACACTCGTTCGTATACCGGAATGGAGTCGATACCCATCTGGCGCAACCGGTCGAGGGCAGGCCCTTGCAGTGCATGCCAGCCGTTGAAGGTAACTGCACCGTTACCGTCGATTGTACCTTTTCCGGTTAGCGCGACATTGGTGCATTGGTAGGCATAG
This sequence comes from Bacteroides stercorirosoris, assembly GCF_900142015.1. Taxonomy (GTDB): domain Bacteria; phylum Bacteroidota; class Bacteroidia; order Bacteroidales; family Bacteroidaceae; genus Bacteroides; species Bacteroides stercorirosoris. The sequence goes on along the minus strand of NZ_FQZN01000011.1, from coordinate 72,840 downwards.
ATGAAAGGAGAGTAGTTGAAGCATTCCGTTCCTTCCCATTTGGTCAATACCATGGGCAGGTAATCGGAGGCTACGGTAGAGAATTCCAGTCGCGCTCCCTCTGCGATGTGCAGGTTTACGTTGCTTTTCAATAAGATGGAACCTTTGCTGAAATAGTGTCCGGCAGGGATGAGAACTGTACCGCCTCCGTTTGTATTACATTGGTTGATAGCTTCCAGGATGGCGGGACGACTGTCGTAAGTCGTGTCATCCTTTGCTCCGTACTTTGTTACGTCATAAACGCTGTCGGGGAAAGTGGGCGGAACGATGTTCTTCAGTATTCCGGGTACCTTTGCCCATTCACCCGTTTCTTTGCCGGTGGTCTTGGTGCTGTTGCATGCCGTCCACAAGATGGGGAGGAGGCAAGCGAATAGAACTAATTTCTTCATGGTATTGAGTTTATATAAATGTGCGGAACAAAAATACCTGTTTCCACCGGAAGTATATAGGTGAAATTGATTTTTAGGTTGGAGATTTTGATATTATCCCCGCTTCATGCGTTAAATGAGTGATAAATTCATTAGTTTTGTCGGAAGAAAATAGATTGATCATGGATAAGATAAGAACCGGATTAGCTGCTTTCGGAATGTCGGGACAGGTGTTTCATGCCCCTTTTATTTCCACTAATCCTCATTTTGAACTGACTGCTGTTGTAGAACGCAGTAAGGAATTGTCGCGGGCCAAGTATCCGCAATCCCGCATTGTGCGTAGTTTCGATGAACTGATCAGTATGGACGAACTGGATCTGGTGGTGGTGAATACTCCGGACAGTTCCCATTACGAATATGCCCGCCGTGCCCTCGAAGCAGGCAAACACGTGATTGTAGAAAAACCTTTCACCACAACCGTAGAAGAAGGGAATGAACTGGTGACTCTTGCCGAGGAGAAGGGACTCGCTCTGAGTGTTTATCAGAATCGCAGGTGGGACTGTGACTTTCTGACGGTGAAGGAGATTCTGGCTAAAGGATTTTTAGGCCGTCTGGTAGAATTTGAATCGACCTTTCCCCGCTACCGGAACTTTATCAAACCGAACACCTGGAAAGAAACCGGGGAGAATGGCGGCGGGCTGACTTATAATCTGGGTGCCCACGTCATAGACCAGGCTGTGCAGTTGTTCGGTATGCCCGAAGCCGTATTTGCTGATATCGCCACATTGCGTACAGGAGGCAAAGTGGATGATTACTTCATTATCCACTTGCTGAAACCGGCAAAAGCCCCTGAAGTAAGAATCACTCTGAAGGCCAGCTACCTGATGTGTGAAAACGAACCGCGCTTCGTGCTTCATGGCACGGAAGGTTCTTTCGTGAAATATGGCCTCGACCCCCAGGAGGCAGATTTGACTAAAGGCTTGTTGCCAACTGTTCCGCATTGGGGGGAAGAAGACCGATCCCAGTGGGGGATACTCCATACGGAGAAAGACGGTAAAGTCGTGCGTGAATCCTATCCGACCCTCCCCGGAAACTATGCTGCTTTTTATGAGAACATCTATCGGCATATCCGTCAGGGGGAACCTTTGCAAAGTGACGCCCGTGGGGTGGTTGGTATCATCCGTTTGATTGAGGCGGCATGGGAAAGTAGCCGGACCCGAAGTGTGGTCACATTATAGTCTGTAGAGCGTATGGATAGAAAGGTAGTTGTTCTTTCCGTTGCCGGTTCCGACTGTTCTGCCGGTGCAGGTATACAGGCGGATATAAAGACCATATCGGCATTGGACGGATATGCGGCGACGGCTATAACCGCTGTTACGGTGCAGAATACACTGGGCGTACAGAGCGTCCATCCTGTTTCCGCCGAGTTGGTAGGCCGGCAAATGCAGGCTGTGATGGAAGATCTTCAACCGGATGCCATTAAGATAGGTATGACCGGAAATGTGATGATTGTTGATGAGATTGTGCGTGTGTTGCGCCAATACTCTCCGCGCCGGGTGGTTTTCGACCCGGTAATGGTTTCTACCAGCGGTCATAAACTTATGACGGATGAGGCGGTGGAAGCTATTTGCACCCGTTTGCTTCCGGTAGTCTCCCTTGTAACCCCCAATCTGAATGAGGCGGAAGTGTTGTTGCGACAGCCGGTTCATACGGTGGATGATATGGAATGTGCGGCACATCTGATTTACGAGAAATATCAGTGCGCTTGCCTGGTCAAAGGAGGGCATCTGGATGGAAATGAGATGTGCGATGTATTTTATGATGGCCGCGAACTCCACCTCTTTGTTGCCGGACGCATCCATACCGGAAATCTGCACGGCACGGGATGTACCCTTTCATCGGCCATTGCGACTTGTCTGGCGCAGGGTTTCCCGATGTATGAGGCTGTGGAACTGGCCAAGACTTATATAACTAAGGTCATTGAAGCCGGAAAAGATTTGCATATCGGGCATGGAAACGGTCCTTTGTGGCATTTTCCGTCTCTGGTGAATCCGATGAATCCTGCCGGGGAAGAATAAAAGTATGAAACTGATTGTCATTACATCTCCGGCTTTTATTCCGGATGAGGCGCAAATCATCGCCGGTCTTTTCTGTGCCGGACTGGACTTGCTGCACTTGCGTAAGCCGGATGCTACGGTGCATGAAGTCAGGCGTCTTTTGTGTGAGATTCCTGTGGAATGCAGGAAGCGGATTGTCATCCATGACTTCTTTTCGCTACAAGACGAATTTTCTTTAGGAGGAATTCATTTGAACTCCCGCCATACGGAAGCACCCGAAGGGTATCAGGGACTACTGAGCCGTGCCTGTCATAGTCTGGAAGAGGTGGAGGCTACAGTTGCCCGTTTCGATTATGTATTGATGAGCCCTGTCTATGATAGTATTTCCAAGCAGGGATACCGTTCGGGATATTCGCAGGAAGCCTTGCGGCAGGCACAGGCGGAAGGGATTATTAATGAAAAAGTCATTGCCTTGGGTGGAATAAGTGAATCGAATCTTTCAGAAATAAAGTCATTGGGTTTTGGTGGTGCCGCCTTGTTGGGGGATATATGGAACCGCTACCGGACATGGAATGATGCGGAAGAAGCCCTTTTACACTTCCGGAAACTGCGGGAACGTGCCGGATAATGTTTTACTGAAAAAATAACAAGCGAATGATCCTCCGCCCCTAAAGTGCCTTACACCGCACTGTAGGGGCGAATAATCATTCGCCCGACCATACACAAGTAAAGGTAGTCTGCAAGAAATTATTTCTTCAGTTTCGCAATAATCTCATCAGCAACCTTCTTTCCGGACATCAACATTCCGCCGAAGATCGGTCCCATGCGCGGAGTACCCGAAACGGCAGATGCAGCCATACCGCAAACATACAATCCCGGATAGATTTCTTTCGTTCCATTTACTACTTCATCCTCTCCTGCAACTACGTCCAGTGAGCGTTCGCCAATCACACCACCCGTTTCTGTTGCCAGACGGATGCCGTTTTTGCGGGCTACGGTGGCGGCTATTTCACTGTCATGTCCGGTGCCGTCCACTACTACTTTGGCAAGGATGTTCAGCGGGTCTACGTGCATACCTTCGCGCAATACGGGAGTCCAGTTTACCACAACTCCGTTCACCGTATTGTTCTTGAAGATGACGTCTTCTACAGAATAGCAATTGAAGATTGTGGCACCCGCATGAACTGCTTGATAAAGCAGTGCGGAAGTACTCTCTACCGAGTCCATCACATACAGTCCGTCTTCATACTTCTCGTGGTTGATATTGAACTCTTTTACAATGTCAATCGCTTCTTCCTGGATGACAATCTGGTTGAACATCATGGCACCGCCCCACATACCGCCGCCGGGAGCCAGCTTACGGTCGAACTGCGCAACTTTCAATCCGGCCTTTGCCAGATAATAAGCGGCTACTATGCCCGAAGGACCACCACCGACAATGGCTACGTCCAAGTCAAGGTTTCTTTCTAATTTTTCGAAATAGGTACTGATGATACCTTTAGATACTTTAGTCTCAATCATAATATAATATGTTTAAAAAATTGTCATCTGTTCGTTTCTTCTCTTTCCGCATCATAATCACAATCCCTCAACTGCTGGCTGATGCGCATGGCACAGAAGTTAGGTCCGCACATGGTGCAATACTTTCCATTCAGGTGATTGGCTTCCTTATAATATTGGAGTGCCCGTTCCGGGTCAAGGCTCAGATTGAACTGGTCTTTCCAGCGGAATTCATAACGTGCCTTACTCAAAGCATCGTCGCGGACTTCCGCTCCCGGATGACCTTTGGCAAGATCAGCGGCATGTGCGGCAATCTTATAAGTGACTACACCTACACGTACATCTTCTTTTTGTGGCAAGGCGAGGTGCTCTTTCGGAGTCACATAACAAAGCATCGCTGTTCCGTACCAACCGATTTGTGCAGCTCCGATGGCACTTGTGATGTGGTCATATCCCGGTGCAACGTCCGTCACCAACGGGCCGAGCGTATAGAATGGCGCACCGTGGCACTTCTCTATCTGGCGGTCCATATTCTCTTTGATTTTATGCATCGGCACGTGTCCCGGCCCTTCGATGAATGCCTGTACATTCTTGGCCCAGGCACGTTCCACGAGTTCTCCCATTGTGTCCAGTTCGGCAAATTGTGCCCGGTCGTTGGCATCCCGTATGGCTCCCGGACGCAAACCATCACCCAGTGACAGGGCCACATCGTATTGTGCACATATATCGCAGATGTCATCGAAATGCTCATAAAGGAAACTCTCTTTCTGATGTACTTTACACCACTGCGAAATAATACTTCCACCCCGGCTCACCATACCGCAGAGACGTTCGTTGGCGAAATGTATATTCTTCAGACGGATGCCGCAGTGAATGGTGAAGTAATCCACTCCCTGCTCACATTGTTCGATAAGTGTATCGCGAAACAATTCCCAGGTCAGGTTCTCGGCTTTTCCGCGCACCTTCTCCATGGCCTGATACATGGGAACCGTGCCCACAGGAACGGGACAGTTGCGAATGATCCATTCACGCGTTTCGTGAATGTTCTCTCCAGTGGACAAGTCCATCAGTGTGTCGCCTCCCCATTTGCAGCTCCACACGGCTTTTTCCACTTCCTCTTCGATAGTGGAAGAAGTGGCGGAGTTTCCGATATTCGTATTTATCTTGACGAGGAATTTGGAACCGATAATCATGGGCTCTGCTTCGGGGTGGTTAATATTGGCGGGCAGTGCGGCACGTCCTGCTGCAATCTCATCCCGCACAAACTCCGGCGTGATGTAGGTATCTATGCCCAACTCCTTGCAGTTCATGTTTTCGCGAATGGCAACGTATTCCATTTCCGGTGTGACAATGCCTTGTTTAGCGTAGTACATTTGCGTCACCTGCTTGCCCGCTTTGGCACGGTAGGGCAGGGTGATATGTTCAAAGCGGAGGGAGTCGAGACTTGTGTCCGTCAGACGCATTTTGCCGTATTCGGAACTGATTTCCGGAAGCCGTTCAACTTCCCTTTCCTGTATCCACGGTTCGCGGAGGCGGGGCAGACCTTTCTTTAAGTCGACTTTCTGGTTCGGGTCACTGTATGCTCCACTTGTGTCGTAGATGTACACGGGAGCATTTTCCGTGATGATTTTCTTCCCGTTCTCCACTACTACGGTAGGGGTCAGATTCACTTTTCTCATACCTACTTTGAGGAAAGGGAAAAGTTCGCCTTGCATGTAGACTTTCTCGGAATCGGGATAGGTGAATTTTGTTTTATCTTCCATAGTTCAATAATTGATTGCTATTCGGTCAGTCGTATGATTGTCTCCATTTCACGCACCGGATTTCCGGCTTTCAGGATTCCACCGCTCAGTGCTATCCCGCTTAGTCCTACGGCTTTCAATGCCGGAATATCTTTACGAGTAATTCCACCAATGCCGACGACGGGAATTGAAAGACCTTCTTCTTTCATCCGCGCCAGGATGGAGCGATAGCCGTCCAGTCCCAGGATGGGTGATAACTTCTGCTTGGTGGTGGTGAAACGGAAAGGGCCGCAGCCAATGTAGTCCGCGCCATCGGCAGCATGTTGCCTGATGTCCTCAAAAGTATTGGCGGTTCCGCCAATGATGAAACCTTTGCCCAGTCTCTCCCTTGCTTCTTTTATCGGCATATCCAATTTTCCTAAATGGACACCGTCCGCACCAATCTGTTTCACCAGGTCTACGTGGTCATCAACGATGAAGGTAGCCCCGTATTGGCGGCAGAGGTCCTGCACGCGTATGGCTGTGGCTTTCAGTTCATCTTCGGAAGCGTCTTTCATCCGAAGCTGTACCCAGCGGCACCCCCCTTCGAGGGCGATACGTGCGGAGTCCAAGTATGAGATGGATGCCGTAAAATGCGTAATGAATTGTACGTCAAACATTCAAACTCTGAATTTTTAGAGGTTCTACTTACAGAAAGGGATAGTAGTATAAACGAATAGTAGAATATAGAAAGAAAATTCCCTTCGACGGTACTAACCGTATCAGGTTCATTGGGTATAATCTCAGCTATTTTTATAGCACCCCCTTTTCTGCCAACAAAGAAAAGACGAATGTTTTTAAAGGGAAAGATAACGGCTTATCTTTTAAGCTTATTTAAACTTAACATAATTGAGGCGGGTGTACTGCTTGTTTCCCGAAGTGTAAGTGCGTGCGATGCGTGCCGAGGTGATATGAACCGTTTCTTCGGGTTGAAAAGCATGTTCTGCACCGGGCAGTTGGCACGACTCACGGCTTGCCGTACGGGCACTTATCCGGAAAGTGACAAGGTTTCCTATAGTGTCTTCCAGTGTAAGTATCTGCCGAACGTAGAAATAAGGGGTATTTCCTTTTACGATGGTCTTGTAAGGATCGTCTTCCAGTCGTACACGGAGTACTTTCAGGGTCAGGTCTTCCACTTTTTCCCCTTCCTTCCCCAGAAAACGGCTGGTGGAGTACTTCTGATGTGCCTGCCGCTTCTGAATGTCGAGGTGGACGGAATGATATATCTGTGCAATCTGTACGAAGCGTTCCTGTTTGGGGATGCGTGGGGTGAATTTGTAGGCAATCCAACTGATATATCCCGGGTCGATGCGGAAAATTTCGTGCAGGAAGTGCCCGTGATATTTACCGATAGAAATAATGTCGTCTCCTCTGCTCTGCATTCGTTTGGCATTGTACTCTACCAACAGCATACAGCGGGGAGAATAATAGCACAGACTGCTGGCGGCTCGCAGGCTTTCATTGATATCTTCGGAAAGGTCCTGAATATAAAAGATGGACTGCCGTTCGGGCAGGGGCGAATAAATCCATAATGAATAGCGGGGATATTCGGGACGAGGCAATACAACAAGATAGGCACCTGCCTCTTTGTAAGAGGCTCTTCCCAAATTGTATTCGTTTAGTTTTTTATACAACAGGTCTTGTTCAGCTTCGGGTATGCCCGGAATAATCGGATTTGACATAATCTGACTTGTTTAAGTCAAATATACGATTTCTTAGGCAAATAAGCAAATTTTGTATGGAAAAGTTCAGGAAAAGCTTATAGATATTCAAGAAAAGAACTGAGTTTGTATGATAGTACGCTTGTGATTTATATGAATATTGGTATCTTTTCTATACTATCTCCTCTTTCTCCGTATGCGATGAAGTAATTATTTGACAATTGTGATATCAGAATTAGGGTTTGCTAAAAGAAGGAAGAAATATTCGCTACTCTAACAATAATCTTATAAATTTGTCGCATATTTGTATGCAGAGATTAAAAATTGGGAATATGAGTAATCTTCGAATTTTATTGTATGTATTTATCCTTTCTTTGGTTGCATGTCATCCGGAGGGGACTAATGTGAAACAAGGATTGGACAAAGCCGCTCAATTAATAGAGCAAGATCCGGATACGGCATCCATTATTCTTGAAACGATTCAAATGAACCAGATGAATGAGGAGCAACTTGCAGAATATAATTTGCTTTGTACTCAATTCAATGAAGATAAGAATATACCTCATTCTTCTGATAATCAGATTCGTCAGGCGGTATCTTATTATGAGCAATATGGAAATGAGCTTCAAAAATCGAGAGCCTATTATTATCTGGCATGCGTAGAGAGTGATTTGAATCAGGAGAAAGACGCCGAAGTTCATTTCAAAGAAGCAATAAAATTAGCAGCACAAGCAGAAGAATATGAGCAAATGACTAAGATTTGCAGGAGATGCAGCCTGTATTATCAGAAATATGAAAACTTTGACGAAGCACTGGAGATGGAAAGAAAAGCATACGCCAGCCAGTTGATGTTGATTGACAGCAAAGATAACTCTACTGTCATTTTATCTTCTGCTTTAGGTTTATTTGGTGTTATGTCTCTCTTGCTCGGGTTACTTTGGAAGAAACATCTGACAGTACATTCGCAACTGGATACCTTTAAGGAAGAAATGCAGATGAAAGAGATTGAATCTGACAAACTGGTGATGCAATGTAATTATCTCGAAGAAAAATATCAATCCCTCCAACAACATATTTATGAGAGTTCTCCGGTTGTCTCAAAAGTCCGCCAATTGAAGGAACGAACGGCTTTATCTTCTAAAGTATCTTTTTTCTCTGAGAAAGACTGGACCGAACTTTTGCGACTTCAGGAAAGTGTTTACGGACTTGTATCTAAATTGAGAGGGATAAGTCCGAAACTTACGGAAGAGGATTTAAGGGTATGCGCCTTTTTACGCGAAGGCGTTCAGCCTGTTTGTTTTGCTGATTTAATGAAACTGACTGTTGAGACTCTGACCCGGAGAATCTCCAGGATAAAAACGGAGAAACTGATGTTGGCAAACTCTAAAGAATCGTTGGAAGATATCGTAAAATCATTATAGGTCTGAATTTGTCTGTAATTGGTAACGTGATGTTGTTGGTTATCAGTTGACTATGTTGCCGGGATGTCCGTGCTCGTCCGGTAAATTTCTTCTCTTTTATGGACCTGTTCTATAACTTTGCAAACAAAAAAGTTACAGAACAATGAGCAACTTATTATTTAAAAAGTGGAATGATTTTAGTGGGTGGATTGTCTTTGTGATAGCAGCTTTTGTATATGGAATGACGATTGAACCTACCGCCAGTTTTTGGGACTGTCCCGAATTTATCTCGTGTGCCGAAAAGTTACAAGTGGGGCATTCGCCGGGTGCACCTTTCTATATGCTTGTTGGAAACCTGTTTACTCAGTTTGCTTCCGACCCGTCACAAGTGTCCTGGATGGTTAATTTTCTGAATGCGTTGCTGAGTGCCGGTTGTATCTTATTTCTTTTTTGGAGTATCACCCGTTTAGTAAGGTTCCTGATAATAAATGATGGGCAGAATTTATCAACGGCGGATGTTATTATCATTCTGGGGGCAGGGTTTGTTGGAGCCTTGGCATATACATTCAGTGACACATTCTGGTTCAGTGCGGTAGAAGGTGAAGTCTATGCTTTCTCTTCTTTTCTTACGGCACTGGTGTTTTGGATGATTCTTCGCTGGCAAGATGAATCGGATTCGGTATATGGCGACCGTTGGCTTATCCTGATAGCTTATGTCATCGGACTGTCAATCGGAGTGCATTTGCTTAATTTGCTCTGTATCCCGGCTATTGTGTTGGTTTTCTATTATCAGAAATATCGGACAATATCGCTTAAAGGAGTAGCTGCTGCAATTGCCATATCCGGTCTTCTCATTATATTTATTCTTTTTGTTTATATTCCCGGCATGGCTGACATGGGAGGCTGGTTCGAACTGCTTTTTGTCAATGTATTCGGGCTTCCTTTCCACACAGGGCTGATAAGCTTTTTAGCTTTAACATTTTTCATGTTGGCCGGGGCCATTTATCGTTTCCGAAAACGTATGTTGCATACTTCTTTGTGGTGCTTGCTTATGCTCACCGTAGGCTATACCACCTATGCGGTGATACTGATTCGTGCCAGCGCCAATACTCCGCTTAATGAGAATGCGCCGGACAATATTTTTACGCTCAAAAGTTATCTGAACCGAGAACAGTATGAAAGTGCTCCCCTGCTTTATGGAAAAACCTACGCTTCCGAACCGGAATATGTGCCCGAGGGTGACTATTACAGAGTAAAAACCACAAAGGGGAGTGCTGTATATCGCCCGGATAAAGAAGAAGGCAAATATAAAATAATCCGGCATAAAGAAGACGTGTGCTATACTCAGAATATGCTGTTTCCCCGGATGTGGAGTGAGCGCATGGCTTCTTCTTACAAAAATTGGACAGGAGGAAACGAGGCCGCTCCCACACAAAAAGAAAACCTGACTTATTTCATTACCTATCAACTCAATTATATGTATTGGCGCTATTTCTTGTGGAACTTTGTAGGACGGCAGAATGATGTGCAGGGAAGTGGCGAACCGGAACATGGGAACTGGATAACAGGAATTTCCTGGTTGGATAATTTAAGATTGGGAGACCAGAGCTTGTTGCCGGAATCCCTGCGCCAGAACAAAGGGCACAATGTGTTTTACGGATTGCCGCTATTATTAGGACTGTTCGGCATCTATTGGCAATGGAACTGCAGCAAGAAAGGCAAACAGCAGTTTAGTGTACTGTTTTTCCTCTTCTTTATGACAGGATTGGCTATTGTGCTTTATCTGAATCAAACACCCGGTCAGCCGCGCGAACGGGACTATGCATACGCCGGTTCGTTCTATGCTTTTGCTATCTGGATAGGGATAGGTGCTGCCGGATTGTGTGATGCGCTTCGCCGGAAAACGACTTCTACGGTACAAGTCGGTGTATTAATGACAATCTGTTTATTGATTCCGGTGCAAATGGCCACTCAGACGTGGGATGACCATGACCGGAGTGCCCGTTTCACTTGTCGCGACTTTGGGGCTAACTATCTGATGACTCTTCCCGATACGGGAAATCCGATTATCTTTTGTAACGGGGATAATGATACTTTCCCATTGTGGTATAATCAGGATACGGAGGAAGTACGCAGGGATGCACGTGTTTGCAACCTAAGCTACGCACAGACCGATTGGTATATTTATCAACAGCAATGTCCGTTGTATGATGCTCCCGGACTACCTATAAGTTGGAATAAGAATCAATATCAGGAAGGTAAAAACGAATATGTGGTCGTACGCCCGGAACTGAAAAAGCAAATAGAGGAATTGTACCGGAGAAATCCGGAGGAAGCACGTGACAGCTTTGGAGAAGACCCGTTTGAAATAAAAAATATCTTGAAATATTGGATATTCTCAGAGAGACAGGAATTTAATGTAATCCCTACGGATACGATAAATATCCATATTGATAAGGACGCGCTGCTTCGTTCGGGAATCATGCTTCCTAAAGCAATCCGACATTTGAAGGGGGAAGAACTGAAAGATGCAATACCGGACAAACTTTATATTCCTTTAAAAGATATACGCATGCTGAACAAAGTAGATTTACTGATGCTGGAGATACTGGCGAACTGTAATTGGGAACGTCCGCTTTACCTTGCAATCTCCGTAGGGAGTGTCAGTAAACTGAAGTTTGACAATTACTTTGTGCAGGAAGGATTAGCATTCCGCTTTACGCCTTTTGACTATAAGAAGTGGGGAGATGCCGACGAAAACAGGCCTTATGCAGTAGATGTGGAAAGGCTTTATGACAATGTAATGAACAGATATAAATATGGCGGGCTGAATACTCCGGGGCTCTATCTGGATGAAACAACCCTGCGTACGTGTTGGTATCATCGCAGGCTTTTCGCGCAACTGGCCAAAGAACTGATAATACAAGGAGACCCTGCGCGTGCAAAGAAAGTACTTGCTTATGCGGAACAGGCTGTTCCGGGATATAATGTTCCCGAAACGTATGAAAGCGGTTCTTATAGCATAGCAACAGCCTATGCCGCATTGGGCGAAAAGATGAAAGCGATAACCCTGACAGAGCATTTGATAGCCGAAGCGGAAGATTATATCAACTGGGCTTTTTCATTAAAGGGGAACCGTATGGAAATGGTCCACAATGATTGCATCTATAAATTCTGGCAGTGGAACCAATGTAATGAACTTCTGAAGAAGGTAGATGAAGAGAGATATAAAGAGAGCAACAGACGGTTTGAAGATAAATATGCACTATTTGCTCCAAACATGGGTTATAAGAACTAAAAACAAAAGCAGAATATGGGATCAAAAATAATGAAGCAGAAGGAGACAGAAACGGTATTTGGCAGGAGAAATTATGTGATTCTGCTAATTGGCTCGGTAATAATAATAGTGGGATATCTGTTCATGAGCGGCGAGGGGAGTACCCCCGCCGCCTACAACCCTGATATATTCAGCGGATTGCGTATAAGGGTAGCTCCCATCGTTTGTCTGACAGGGTATTTGATTAATATATTCGGTATCCTGTACCGGCCTGAGCGGAACTGATTATTTCAAAGTTTTGCGTGCCTTAGAACCTCACCATCAGTTCTAATACAATCTTATCTTGTTCAGACTCTTTGGCAATGCTGTTTTTGGCGTAGAAATACTTTTCGTAGTTCAGCCGGAGGTCTGTACGGAATGCTTTGCTGAGGCTGAAAGTGATACCTCCGGTTATACGGTGGCGTTTGTAGTCGGTGGTAGTCAAAGCGCCGGTTTCTTCATCAATGGCTTTCCCATCGCTTTGGCTGGTCATCATGTCATAGCGTGCCAGGAAAGACATTTTGTTGAATACTTTTCGTAAAGGGAGGTCGTAATTGATAAAACTATTTACGGCATGCACGTTGTCATAGGCATTGTCTGCATAAGTTTTGTACAAATACTCTCCTTCAATATGGAAGCGTCCGAATTCATAGAAAGCACCGATATCATACGAGTTTATCCTTACATCTTGCGGCTGGATGCTCTGTATGCTTAAAGCCAGATTCAGCTTCTTGGCAAACAGGAACTGTGCTTTGGCAGAATAGTTCACTTCTTTGTGCCATTCTTTTTGATTAGTCAGTCCCGAACCGTTGTAGAGACCGCCCTCTAAGGTTACAGGTATTCCTGTGCCGAATTTATATCCCAATGTAACACCAACGTCACGTACATTACCAACTTGTTTCGCGATAAACGAACGGTTAGCGAAATATTGCTGATGTGGAGAGCGGTGGGCGTCAATTGTAAATGGTACTCGCATTTGTCCTGCGGTGACGGTCAGGTCTTTTATCGGGAAAAGGCGGGCGTAGGCATCCAGCATTTTGATTTGTCCTTCATCGGAGAGATCAATTTCCGCCTTATAAGCTACGATAGGCAATACATTTCCGGTAATGCTGATGCGTGCGTTGCGTACTTCGAAACGGCTGGCAGCCATTTCAGTCTGATACTCAAACTTAGTACGGATAGTACCGTGTATTTCCGGCAGGTAATCCTTTGTTTCCAACTCTTCTTTATCAATCTTCTTTCCGTCCTCGTTGCGGTACGGCGTCTGGGCGTTTGCTGCCAGTGACAGCAGGGTGATGAGCAGCATGAATACGCTTTTCTTCATAATCATTAGTTGTAGTCGATTAATTAATGGCGGCAAAGTTCAGACATGTGTGTTATGTTTTTGTGTCATGCATGTTTCGTTTTGATTACAATCATCTTTATCTCTTCATTTCAGTGGCGATATTGCCCTTGAGAACCCATTTTCCTTCACTTTTATTAAAGGAGGTAACATAAACGAAAAAACGTGTTACGCAAATATGAAGAATCTCTCTGAAAAAAGCGTTCTTTTGTAACCGTTTCCAATTAGTGAGTGATATGCATGGAAAAATACATGAAATTGTAGATGAATAGATATACAATGAAAAACCTTTTAAATAATTATCAGATGAAATATTTATTCAAATTTTCCCTTTGCGCGTTGGCATTTGCCATGAGCGCAAATAACGGGTTCGCACAAAGCGGCGAAACAGGACTGAAGGATGCTTATAAAGATTACTTCTCTATTGACGTGGCTGTTAATATGCGTAATATCGCAAATCCCGAACAGATTGCCATTAAGGCTGTGAACGATCTCAAGGCTGCCGGTTTTAAGGCAACGTGGTTCGTTTCTCCCGATACGGCGCATGAATTCCAGACTTGGCGTAGAAGTTTGTATCACATGGCACAGTTGCTTTTCAAATAAGGATATGCCTTAAAAGATAAAAATAAAGATCCTCAAGAGTTGGATATGAACTGCACTCTTAAAGTTTTATGTCTAACTTTTGGGGGCAGTTCTTTCAACAATAAACTTTGTTTTAGTAGGAGCTATATTCTTTTTTCCTTATTTTTGCATTTATAATAAAATGCGGAAACCATACTAATGAAAAACAGAATCATATCTCTACTTCTTTTGCTATTTAGCACACTTCCGGCAACTGCCGAATATTTCCGTAATTTGGGCTTGCAAAATGGACTATCACAACCTTCGGTTTTGAGTATTGCCCAAGATGGATTGGGACGGATGTGGTTTGGAACGCAGGAAGGCATCAATATGTATGATGGAGAGCAAATCACTTATGTCAAAGGTGAAATTACAGATGCGGATGGGGAAAAACTTTGGATCGGTAATTATGTACCTTTCATTGTTCATGATATCGATGGCGATATTTTCTTCATAGCTGATAATAATTTGTTTGGCTATGACATTCATGCCTCCACATTTAAGCAATATACGACAGACAATGCTACTACCGCTTTGGCTGTCTATCAGAATGAAATATGGTATGCCCGGAAAGATTCTCTTTTCGCTTATGATTGCCGACAGCACACCGTCCGGTCGAAAGTGAAACTTCCTCCTTATACCGTAAACACGCTGGCAATTAGCGAAACCAATATATATGTCGGCATGATGGAAGGAATGTATATCATTCCCCAAAACACACTCCAACCATCCCGGTTTTTACTGGAAAATATAGATGTATATTGCATTTTCGAGAGTTCGGACGAAGAAGTGTGGATAGGCACTCGCATGCAAGGATTGTATCGGCTCAAGGATAATGTATTGCAAAAAGTTCCTTACGCACTTACCGGAAGTGCTGGAATCCGCAATATGCAGATACGTGCCTTTGTCGAGGATGATGAGCATAATATTTGGTTTGGAACTTTCGTTGGTTTACAAAAGTATGATGTCCGGAAGCAAACCTATACACTGATACAGATACCTCAGTATGTGGGGGGCTTAAATCATCCTTCCATTTTTTCTCTTTATACTGACCAACAAGGAACTATCTGGATAGGAAGTTTCTATGGAGGAGTGAACTATTTTACTCCCGACCGCAGTGGATTTGTACACTATGACTACCAGGCCGGAAATCTTTCCAACCTATATTATTCATATATTGGTGAGATGACGGCTGATAAACATGGAAATCTTTGGGTCAGTACTGACGGAGGAGGTTTAGGTTGCATAAATGAAAACTGGGAACTGGTACATCAATTTACGGCGGGGGGGCCGAACTCTATTCCACATAACAATGTAAAGAGCATCTGCTATGACCGGGAGAATGACTACCTGTATATCGGAACCCACCTAGGAGGATTGTCACGTTATGATTTTCAGAAAAAAAGCTTTTATAATTATCTGGAACATCAGTTGGAAAATACTCCGGCTCCGCGCCATTTCATCTATCAGGTCAAGATGTGGAATGGTAAACTTTATCTTTCTTCCCGTGAAGGTGTTTTTCAACTCGATCCGGTGACTAATCACTTTACGTTTCTGTTCAAACCGGAGTCTTACTGTATAAATTTTGATATTGATGCAGAAGGGAACTTCTATGCTAACCAGGCAGACAGAGTTGTGATCGTCCCTCTTTCTGATGTTACTCAAAGAAGTACTCTCAAGCTGCAGGATATGGGCTATAAGGGCAGCATATCGCATGTGCGGGTGACAAAAGACGGTGCATATATCTGTACGTTAGGAAGCGGATTACTGTATTATGATCGGAATACCAGAAAAATGATTGTTTATAATACGGAGAACAGCACATTGCCCAGCAATTATTGCTACAATGTGAAACAGACTGCCAGCAATAAGTTTATCCTTACCGGAGACCGGGGAATCATACTTTTTGATCCGAAAGAGCAGTCATTTACCAGCTTGGGACAGAAAGAAGTCTATCTCAAGGCTCCGATCATCCGGGATTGCGGGATTTATGTCTCTTCGGACAATAAAATCTATATTGGAGACACAAAAGGGGTTACTCTTTTGGCAGAAGAAGAATTTCATACTTCCCAGGTAGAGATAAGTTCTCTTTATTTCTCTACTCTTCATGTTAATAATCGGTTGATAGAAGCGTCGCCTGAAAATAAAATACTCACTGCAGCGCTTCCTTTTACGAAGAAGCTAATGCTGGATACTGAAGAAAATAATCTGCTTATCAAGTTTGCCCATTCTGATTATCAGAACAAATATGCGCAGCAAGGCTTTGAATATAAATTGGAAGGATTGGATAGAGTCTGGACATTTACTCCGACTCCGGAGGCCAGATATACAAACCTCGATCCGGGCGATTATACACTTTATGTACGTATGGCGTATGCTTCCGGTCAGCTTCCTATTCAATTGGCTATTCATATTGCCACTCCTTGGTATGCCACTTGGTGGGCATGGATATTCTATATGATTACAATTGTTTCGGGCATCACTTACTATGCCCGAAACCGATTCGCAAAACAGGCTTTGGCGCAATCGCTGGAAAAAGAGCGTATCGAAAAACAGCATATAGAAGAAATGAATCATGCCAAGCTGGTATTTTTTACTAATGTGAGTCACGAATTCCGTACTCCATTGACACTGATTGTCAGCCATATTGATACTTTGTTGCAAAATCAGCTGCTTCCTCCGCAAGTATACAACAAGATATTGAAAATAAAGCAGAGTGCACAGCAGATGACTAATTTGGTTTCTGAACTTTTGGACTTCAGACGATTTACCCAGAACCGCTTTATATTGCAAATAGAGAAGCGGGATATAGGGAAATTCCTGAAAGAGATATTTCTTTCGTTCAGTGACTTTGCACATCAACGTAACATTTGCTATGATTTTCAGTGCAATCCGGTGGAAATAGTGTGCTGGTTTGATGCTAAACAATTGGAGAAAGTGTTTTTTAATTTGCTTTCAAATGCTTTTAAATATACCCCTGACGGAGGGAAAATAGGTATGATAATTGCCACTGATAACGGTAATGTGAAGATACAGATTTGCGATACCGGTAGTGGCATCTCAGATTTGGATTCCGCCCGTATTTTCGACCGCTTTTATCAGGGCGGGAATCAGAAGGGAAACGAACAATCTCCAGGTACGGGCATCGGTTTGGCTTTGACCAAAAGCATCGTAGAAAAACATCATGGGGCAATTTCTGTAGAAGGTGAGGTAGGGAAGGGCAGCACTTTTACAATTACTTTATCGCTCAACATGAGTATCTATAAGGAAGACGAACATATTCAATTTGTTGATAGTGTATCTGATATGATGACTACTACAGGACCATTGTTAGGCGAGAAAATAGCCTCTTTTTATGAAGTTCCTGTACCGGGAGACTCACTATTGCAGGAAACGGCAAAAGAGAACGACAGGAAACTGTTGTTGGTGGAAGACAATAAAGAACTGCTGCAAATCTTGAAACAGCTTTTTGAACCTTTCTATCAAGTCTACTTGGCGAATAATGGAAAAGAAGGGCTTGCTCAAGCCTACGAGCATAAGCCGAGTCTGATTATATCGGATATTATGATGCCTGAAATGACTGGAATTGAAATGTGCCTGCAAATAAAGAATAATGTTGATTTGTGCCATATTCCTATTATTCTGCTTACTGCGCTCAACAATACGGAGCAGAGTATTGAGGGGTTGAATCGTGGGGCGGATGACTATATAAGCAAACCTTTCAATGCACAGTTGCTTTTGGCAAGAGCTAATAATCTGGTAAGGAACAGATTGCTGATACAACATCAGCTTCGTAAGAAACCTCTGTCGGAAATAGATTTGACCAGCATCAATCCGCTGGATCAGGAGATGTTGCGCAAAACGTCACAAATTATCGAGGAACATATTGACGATCCTGATTTTGATATACCGGAATTATGTAAGGAAGTTGGTATAGGTCGTTCTTTGCTGTATTCCAAATTTAAAGCTTTGACGGGCATGACTCCTAATAACTTTGTACTCAATTACCGCTTGAAACATGCTGCAACTCTTCTTCGTCGATATTCTGATTTGCCGATTGCGGAGGTAAGCGATCGCTGTGGATTCAGTTCGCCAGTGTATTTCAGCCGTTGTTTCAAAAATCAGTACGGGTGTACGCCACAGAGTTATCAGAAAAGAAAAGATTCGGAGGTTTAGGCACGGATTACACGTAATTCGTGCCTAAGATAAATTCATAATCATTTAGAAATCTATAGGGTATCCGGCAGCTTGAGCGATTTTTATAGGTATCTCTGTGTTGTCTATACGCCCTTGAAACAGATCTGCTCCGGCTCCAATGGCAAATACTGGAACATAACCGGCTGAATGTCCTCCGCTGGTCCAGCCTACAAGAGCTATTTCATTGATGATACGTTTAGCTTCCGATGCTATCGGTTCGTCTTGTGCATATTCGCTCTTTTCCAGCTTCATCTCCTGATGCATCAGGCTTTTTTCATGAACCGTTTTCAATCGGGCTTCCTGCTCGGCAGTTAGTTCTATCTTATCCCAGAAACCGAAATTGTCTTTCAAGGCCTGTCGTATGGCTTCCCAGCTCACTTGATTGTTGGTCTTGGCGCGCATTTCGTTGACGATACGGGTGAAGCCGTTTTCGCTGACTTTTTGGTTTTTCAATACTTGTAGATTCAGGTCATAAGTGCCTGTGCCCAGTACAAAGCCTCCGGTTTCGTGATCGGCAGTGACAACTATCAGTGTTTCATCCGGATGTTGCGAATAAAACTCATAAGCTATCTTGATGGTATTATCGAAGTCTATTATTTCATGAAATGTGGTTGCAGCATCATTGCTGTGGCAGGCCCAGTCAATTCTTCCCCCTTCTACCATCAGGAAAAAGCCTTTGGATAAATCTTTTGACAAGAAATTGATGGCGGAACGGGTGATGTCCTGAAGAGTCATATCTCCCTTTTTACGGTCGATTGCATAAGGAATGGCTACAAATTCACTTTTAGAGGCTTCTTCAGTTTGCAGTAGGAGCATCTTATCAGCTTTTTTGCTCTGTTTCAGATAATCTTTATAACCGCGTGCGATGGTATATCCGTTTTTGCCGGCCATCTCATATAAGTTGTCAGTCGTGGGATTGTTCTTGTCTGTTGCATCCCGGAAGTCGGAACCGGCATAGAAATCGAAGCCGGTCTTATATAAGTCTTTTCCGATCTCGTGATAAAGTGTACGCTTAGCGGCATGTGCGTAAAAGGCTCCGGGAGTTGCATGGTTGACGGTGACGCTGGTGGCAATGCCCACCCGGCAGCCTTTATTCTTTGCCCATACAGCTACACTGCTAATTGGGGTTTCCTGATCCTTCAATACGCCAATTGCGCTGTTTTGGGTCTTACGGCCGGTAGCAAGTGCTGTACCTGCGGCAGCCGAGTCTGTAACCCTGTTTGTGGCAGAATTGGTAATTGCGACGGTAGAATAGGGGAACTGAGTAAATAGTAAAGGGGCAATTCCCATTTTCCCTTCCAGTTCTGCCCGATAGATTTCTGTACCTTGCACTTGGTTGACGCCCATTCCGTCGCCAATAAAGTAGAATACATATTTGGCTTGTTGCGCATAGCTCCAGCAGATGGATAAGACTAGCAAAAGTAATAAAGATGAAAGTTTTCTCATAATATTTATTTTTAGTGATTTGTTTGAATTCCTTTTATTTCTCGTTACGTAGTGAGTGATGTCCGTCGATAGGGAATGGTTTACCACTCCATGCTTTCTGGGAAGTCCACTCTGCTGCTTGATCGCTCCAGAAGGGATGGGTAACAGGCAGAGCTAATGGCATAAATACCAATGCAGTCATATAGAGACTACCATTATTGGTGTAGTAGTTAGCCAGTTCTGGCTGGTGTCCGGCAAAACCTAGCCTAAGGAAATTTTTATCATCGAAATTCCCTTCTATACTAAACATATTCCGCATGACTGTACTCAGTGCACTACGCACCTGCCCGTTACTTAGCTCTTCTGGTAATCCATATTTCCAGCTAGCTAATGCCAACGTCTGGAAAGCTCCCATGCGATATATCACTGAACGTCCGAAGGCAGGATAAGTTCCTTCCGGTGAAATCAGGCGTTCGATGAAAACATTGAACCGTTGCATACGGCAAATAGCCAGTACAGTGCTGACGGGAGTCTGAAACTTTTTTGCTTTGCAAACTTCTAATATTTCCACATACATGGGATGAATGACATAAGAATTGTAATAATCTAAAGCAAATTCCGGCCCGTCTGAATACCAACCGTCACTTAAATACCACTCGTTGAGTTTGTTCACTGCCACAGTAAGTGCAAACCGGTCGGCTTCCTCGCCAATCGAGAGTAAAAAAGCTTCGGTCATGGCACGGAACAACAGCCAGTTATTGTAAGCTGGGCGGATGACACGCAATCCTTTGAAACATTGGATGTAACGTTGCCGGGTGGTTTCATTCAACAACTTCCAGGTGGCATCTGGCGCACGAAGAAAACTTTCGGCAATGTAGGCTGCGTCTACCAGAATTTGGGTTGGTCCTTCCCATAACAAGTAATCCGGGCTTTGGGGATCTACAGCATTCTTGTATGCTTGTAGTGTTCACTCCTGCAATTGGCGGCGTTGCTGCCCTTCGGCTGTATTATCTGCAGGTAGTGATAACCAGGGAGAGATGCCTGCCATTAGCCGTCCAAAGGCCTCCATGTAGGCTACGCGTTTATCACGTCCATCCCATGTGGGGCTAAGTTCCAACTGCATATTCTTTTGCAGTTCACCTTTACTCATGTTTTCCAAAATGGGTTGTGCTATCTTATAACAGAGGTCAGCCCATTGTTGTCTGTCACTTGGAGGTTCTTCCACTTTTCTTTTTGCAAATGTGTCTCCCAGAAGGCAGAAAGAAAAGACGGCTAAGAGGATAATTCTTGTTTTCATATATAATAATTGCTTTTAATGGTTTGTTTCTTTTTTGAAATATTATTGGTGCAATATTAGTGCTATTAAATAAAACTGGATTGTAGTTATTGTACGGAATATATATGATTATTGTCGAAGATGATTTTTACAAAGATGTGACATTGAAATAGGAATGACATGTATATCTATGAAAATTTTCCTGAATCCTATTAAAAATGTCCACGGATAATTTTCATTGTATCTTTGGACGATTTGGATAATGCCTATAAGGTGAAAAGGCGTAAACTTGCAGCGTTAATAACAACTAATTTTTAATACTTATGAAAAGAAAACTCAAGCATTGCAGCTCTCTCCCCAAAAGAATGGTATTGGGGGCATCGCTAGCTTTAATTGCTACCGGATCATTATGGGCGACAGGAGTCAGTTCAACGTCACTCCATACTGATATAGTAGAGAGTATCACACAACAAAAAACGATTAAAGGCAAAGTACTGGATGTACAGGGTGAATCGATTATCGGTGCTAATGTAATTATAAAAGGTACGAGCAATGGAGTCATTACAGATATTGATGGAAATTTCACGCTTGACAATGTACAGGTTGGCAGTGTTATTCAGATTTCTTATATTGGATATCTGACTAAAGAAATTAAGATTACCGGCAATATTACGGAACTGAAAATTGCTTTGACGGAAGATGCACAGTCGCTGGATGAAGTCGTAGTTGTAGGATATGGTTCTGAAAAGAAGGTAAATCTGACGGGCTCTGTCGCCAATATCAATATGGCAGAAATGAGCGAAAGTCGTCCGATTACAGATGTATCACAGGGATTGGCGGGTATGGCTGCCGGCGTGCAGGTTACTTCCAGTTCAAACAAACCGGGTGATAACACGGCGTCTATAATGATTCGTGGTCAAGGAACTCTGAATAATTCGGCGCCACTTGTCATTATTGATGGAGTAGAAGGTTCATTAAACAGCGTGCAACCTCAGGATATTGAGAATCTATCGGTTTTGAAAGATGCTGCATCAGCAGCTATTTATGGTTCGAGAGCTGCTAATGGTGTTATTTTGATTACTACACGCAGTGGCAAGCAGGGTAAGACGAAAGTTGATTACAATGGCTATCTCTCTTGGGAATCTGTAGGAAAAACCTTTGATTTAGTGTCTAACTATGCTGATTACATGGAATTGATTAATGAAGGTTTTTCCAATTCAAACTTGCCAACCAAATACTCGGATGATGCCATCAAATTGTGGCGTGCCAATGAAGGAAAAGATGCGTTGAAATATCCAAATACAAGTCTGATGGATGAGTTGTTTAAAACATCTTTGAGTAATAACCATAGTATTTCAATTAGCGGTGGTTCGGATAAAGTTAAGTTTTATACTTCTTTTGGCTTCCTGCACTCACCGGGGGTGATGGATAATTCTGG
The DNA here is from genome assembly GCF_900142015.1 of Bacteroides stercorirosoris. GTDB lineage: Bacteria > Bacteroidota > Bacteroidia > Bacteroidales > Bacteroidaceae > Bacteroides > Bacteroides stercorirosoris. The sequence continues at coordinate 50,419 of NZ_FQZN01000011.1, read as the reverse complement.
TTATAAAAAAACGCAAGCACGCGTTAATCTGGACATTGACGTAACTTCCTGGTTGAAGATCGGAACTAATATTAATGGATATGTATCTTTTACGGAGCAGGGTACGAATAAGATGGAAGATGTTTTCACTTACGCTGCCGCTACTTCTCCGGGTATGGTGTTTCGCGCTCCTGATGGTCGGTTGGGTTCTGTGAATAATGACCAGGACGATGCTCAGAATGCAGCCAATAATCCTATTTATCGTTTATATAATACTGCGGGAGATATCCAAGAACGGTATGTGAAAAGCCGTTTTTACGGAACATTGACTCCTTTCAAAGGATTTACGCTGACTGGATCATTCAACTATATGCATCGTAATAAGACGGATGATTCTAAACCGGTATTTCTGGAGCAATGGAATTTCCTGAACGATGTGGTGGCTTCTACAGGCATTGGTAAAACTCACATCATGAACAGTGATTACAAATGGAATGATTATCTGATGGATGTGACTGCTGCTTATCAGAATAAGGTTTCCAAACTGGACTATAGCGTTATGGTGGGAGCCAGTCAGGAACTGTTTCGCTATAAGTGGTTCAAGACAACCAAGCAGGACTTACTGGATCCGGGACTGGGAGTGATTGATGGCGCTACCGGAGCTGCTTCGTCTTCAGGTAATACGGTGGAATGGGTGATGCGTTCTTACTTTAGTCGATTGAAATTGAACTGGGATAACAAGTATCTGTTTGAAGTGAATCTCCGTGCCGATGGTTCTTCCCGTTTTATAGAGGGTAACCGTTGGGGATATTTCCCTTCAGCTTCCGCTGCCTGGAGAATCAGTGAAGAACCTTTTGTGAAAGATTTCTCGGAGAAACTGACATTGAGTAATCTGAAACTACGCGCTTCGTATGGTGTGTTGGGTAACAATGCGTTGAGAAGCAAGAATGCAGATATTGAAGGTAATTATGATGCCCAATCTTTATATTCGGCATCCAACTATATCCTGAATAATAATATAGCTACCGGAGTGGCTATGCAGGCTATTCCCAATGGAAACCTGACTTGGGAAAAGACGAAAATCTTTAATGTAGGGGTGGATTTCGGTTTGGCAAATAACCGTTTTACCGGTACGGTCGAGTATTTTCACAAAAAGACGGAAGATATCTTGATCGACCTTCCGGCTCCGCTTGTGAACGGAAATGCAACTATCCCAAGACAAAATGCAGGTATAGTGGTGAACAAAGGTGTGGAAATTAGTTTGGGCTGGCAAGATAAGATAAAGGATTTCTCTTATTTCGTGAACGGTAATATCACTTTTATAAACAACAAGGTAACCAAGTTCAAGGGCAATGAAAGTGCTATTACTAATGCTGATATGATTAAAGAAGGTTATTCGATAAATGTTCAGTATGGCTATGTTGTTGACCGCATTGTGCAGACACAGCAGGATTTGGACTTTGTGCAGCAGTTAGTGGATAATACTCCGATTGATCCAAGTACAGGCAAGCCTAAAAAAACATTTCCCTCTAATCGTCCGGAACTGGGAGACTTGCTATATAAAGATTTGAATGGTGACGGTGTGATTAATGATGATGACCGCACGATTATCGGTAATGGAGCTACTCCGAAGTGTACTTTTGGTGTGAACCTGGGAGGGGCTTATAAAGGTTTCGATTTCTCTGTTCTCTTACAGGGAGTCACCGGGGTGGAAACTTATTGGCTGGATAATTATTTTCGTCCGGTTGTTCGCCACAGTTATCAGCTCAACAAGAAGATAGCAGATGGCCGTTGGTATGAAGGTATTCAGGGCTCAGCCCGCTATCCCCGCTTACTGGAATTCAGTGATAACAGGAATACATTGATTAGTGACTTCTGGATTCAGAACAGATCATTCCTTAAAATTAAGAATATCCAGTTAGGATACACCTTTACGAAAACGGCGTTCCCATCTCTGCCTATAGAGCGTGTGAGAATCTACGGTAGTTTAGAGAACTTCTTTACGTTTACCAAATATGATGGTCTGGACCCGGAAGTATCTGGCGTCGACTACCCTTCTATGAGACAGGCTGTTATTGGAGTTAATCTTTCATTTTAAATTGATGTTTTATGAAAAAGTATAGAATATTATTAGGTGCATTTGTTGCATCAATGTGCTTGAATAGTTGTTATGAGCTGGATAGGTATCCGGCTGACCAAATAAGCGATGGCATTTTCTGGCAGACGGAAACCCATGCCAAACAAGGAATGATGGGAGTATATGCGGCTCTTAGAGAAGATAATGCTTTTGGGATGAGATTTGCCTATGATTGTATGTCAGATATAGGTGTGGGGTATGATTCTCAGGGCTTTGGCCCGGTTATCTTAGGTACTTATAGTGATCGGCATGCCTTGGTGGAGGATAAATGGAAGTCACTTTATGACGGGGTGATGAGAGCCAATCTGGTGCTACAGAAGGTACCTGGGATAGAAAGTATGAGTGAAGAACTTAAAAGCCAGTATTTGGCAGAAGCCAGATTTTTGCGTGCCTTGTATTATTTCGAACTCTATAATTTCTATGGAGCACTGCCGCTGTATGACGAAAGTGTAAACTTGAGTACAGATTATAATGACTTAAAGAAGCCCAGAAGCTCTGAAGAGCAAGTCGTGCAGTTCATCCTTGCTGACTTGGATGCTGCCGTCAATAGTAATCTTCCTGTAAAGAGGATACAAGATGACTATGGGCGCGTGACATTGGGAGCCGCTTATGCGTTGCGTGGAAAAGTATATCTGTATACGAAAGAGTATGCAAAAGCCGCCAAGGACTTCGAGGAAATTATATTGGATCCGTCGGGCAGAGGATATAATTACTCTTTGTATGCTGATTATGCTAAGTTATTCACTCCGGAAGGCGATCAAAGCGATGAAATGATTTTCGCTATTCAGAACTCAGGAGGTGTAGGCAAGGATTATGGTATGCCAATGACTTTCTATATGGGCAGCCGTGCTACGTATGGCAGTTGCTGGAATGTGGTGCTACCGTCCGCTACGCTGGTGGGCATGTACGAGTATAAGGATGGCAAACCTTTTGATTGGGAAGAAGTTATTCCGGGATTCAGCAGTACGGACGTGAAGGACAAAACCTTTGTATCGGTACTTGCAGAAGGAGGTAAAACGGTTGCATCTTATCCCGAATACAAGGACAAGTTGCTTGAAATGTATCCGAAACGTGACCCGAGAATGAGTGAAACCATCATTATGCCTTATACCACTTATCCGGGATGGGTAAACAATCAGCCTAAGACTTGTGAGTTTATAATTGCCCGGAATATAGCTCCGAATGAAACAAATGGCTTCATTCGGTTGAGCCCTGCCAGAACAGAGTCGTATATTTTCCGGAAATTCGTACCCGAAGGCAATATGAATGGAGCGATAAATAATAGAGAACATACTCCTATTAACTTTCCGATACTCCGTCTGGCAGATGTGTTCCTAATGTATGCAGAGTGCAAGAATGAGTTGAATGACCAAGCTACGGCAGTAGAATATATTAATAAAGTGCGCCAACGCCCTTCTACCAATATGCCTGCTATTAACAGTGGTCCTGCATGGCTGAAAGCTTCTTCTAAAGAAGAGGTGTTGACACGCATCAAACACGAAAGAGCCGTTGAACTTATTGCAGAAGGACATCGTTGGTTCGATCTTCGTCGCTGGGGCATTGCCTTGGAAGTATTGCCGGGAGACGTATACGGAATAACCGGACGAAGACTGGTAACTCGCGTATTCACAGAGAAAGATTTGTTGTGGCCCGTACCGGGAGTGGAAATTGAAAGGAATCCGGATTTGAAACCTAATAATCCGGGATGGAATTAATAATTGAATTAAAAATACATGTTTATGAAAAAGTTAAAGATGTTATTGGGTTTATTACTAGGAACGATGATATTGACATCATGTTCTTCTGATTTATTGAATACTAACGTTGACGGCCCTATGACCAGAAGTATTCTTTCTACTGACGATTTTGGTCAAACAATGATTTTGGGAGCCCATAAGTGCAATGATATTGTTAAGTTACAGGATGCTGTCGATTATGGAATAAGCAATTTTGAAGTGGATATTCATGTTTCCAGAGAGAGTGGTACTCCTGTTTTGATGATTGGGCATGAATTGGAAACTTCAACAGGCCAAACTTTTGAGGAGTATATGGATGATCTTCTTGTAATGAAACCTGATTTTAATTTTTTATGGCTTGATTTTAAGGATTTGAGTACGGATGAGAATGAAGCGATTATTCGTGAAACCTTGTATCGCTTAGACAGCAAATATAATATAAAGCATCGTGTTTTGGTTGAAAGTCGTTATATTACGCATTTGACCTCATTTGCAAATGATGGATGGCATGTAAGTTTTTACTCTACCTGGAGTAGTCTGGTAGGAAAAACCGAACAAGAACAAAAGGAAATTTGTGATGGTTGGCTGAAATCTATGCAGGAAAATAATGTTGACGGAATAAGTTTTGATTCTGACGTCTATCAGGCTATGAAAACGAACTTTGAGAATGCGCAAGTCAATAACAGGCCTGTAAGACAATATTCGTGGAATTATAGAATCTATTATAATGAACCGGACATTTATGAAAAAATAAAGAAATACAGTCATTTGACCGTTCTTATAATAGGTTTTCCTAATGAAGAAATTCCGAAATTAATCATGGATGTACAATTTGCAGATAAGGGGATAGCTACTAATATGAATGAAGAAATTTCTTCTTTGCCCATTGTAGAAGGAACGACGAATGCCATAGAAACACGTTGGAATAGTTCGTATGAAAAATATGAGGCTGTTTTTGATGGAAGTAATTTCTTCTATATTCCTTATAGTAAAGAAGATGCTATTGGTAAGGCTATGAAAGGGATGTTTTCTATGGAAATCCTGTTTTCCCCTGATGGAGGAGTAAATCCATTCTCCTCAATGGAAAGCGGTGGATTGGGGTATGAAATTACCAGCGGTAATCAACTGGCATTTTATTATAGGGCAAATAATAAGTGGGTATTGCCAAATAATAATTTTCAGACTCCCATTCAATTAGGAAAAGATATTTATTACCATGCTGTTGTTACATACGATAAAACAACTTTCAGGATGTATATTAATGGTACTAAAGTGAAAGAAGTCAAGGTATCCGGCACATTTAATTTCCCAAAGAAAGACCAAGCACCTGATTATCTGTTAGGAATTGGTGGCGATTATCGTGATACGGCTACTCCTTCAATACAAAATCCTTTCATTGGAAAGATTGTATATGCTAAATTGTATAAAGGAGTATTGAGTAACTCAGATATAACCAATTGAATCAATAGGTTTTAGATAATGAGATTATAAATGTAGGAATTTCCTGATTGTATTCTCATACTGAACAAGTAGAAGAATCTGTAAGCATTCAAGTTTATGTATACAGATTCTTCGTTTTGTTTATAACTATAAAATAAATTACTATGAAAATGTTTATCAGACTATTTATATGCTTGTTTTTTCTGGGAGGCGGTGCATTAGCGCAGGATATTTCTCCTATCCTTAAATTTGGGCTGTTTGCCGATACACAGTATGCAGACTGCCCATCGGAAAATGCACGATTTTATAGGCAGGCATTGCAGAAACTGGATACTTGCATCAATTATTTCAATCAGCAGAATGTCCAGTTTACTATTAATCTGGGGGATATTATTGACAGGAAGAACAGTGATTTAAAAAAGATAATGTCCTCTCTCACTCATCTTAATAATGAGATTTATCATATTACGGGTAACCATGATTATAAAGAAGTGACAGATAATTCTGTTCTCTACCGACAGTTAAATATGCCTTCTGAATATTATTCGTTCAAGAAGCAAAATTGGGTTTTCATCATGTTGAACACCAATGAAGTGTCAGCTTATGCTAATGTAACGGGAACTGAAAAAGAACAGGAATTGGCTGAGATGCTGGAGCAAATAAAACAAACCGGAGGAAAACAAGCCTACAGATGGAATGGAGGAATCAGCAGAAAGCAGATGAAATGGCTGGATGACTTGTTGGTAAAATGTGAAAGGAATCATAACAATGTGCTGATCTTTACACATCATCCGCTTTATCCGCAGAGTGAATTTACGGCTTTAAACAATATGGAAATTTTGAATACGATTTCGAAATATCCATGTGTAAAAGCTGTATTTTCAGGACATCATCATGCCGGGGCATTTGGATATTACAAAGGAATCCCGATGATTACCCAGGAAGGCATGATAGAGACGGAAACGCAAAATGCATACTCCACAGTAGAGATTACTCAAGATTCTATTCTTGTGAAAGGACGTGGGAGAGTGCCTTCGCGTTCATTCAAGTACTAGCATCTGCCTTATTGGAAAGATATTCAGACGACTTCTGTAAATACGGAAAATCCCCGAACTTCTTTTATGACGTATGCCAATCGTGCGCAGGCTATGACCGGGTGGTATGAAGAAAGCCCGTATTATAAACTTTTGATTGGTATTTGGAAATTCTATTATGTGGATTCCTATAAGGAGCTTCCGGCTGATATCGTGGATACTACGGCTACTGTGGTCGGATGGAAGAGGATCAAAGTCCCAGGGAACTGGGAGTTACAGGGTTATGGAGCTGCCATCTATACTAATCAGTGTTATGAGTTTCGATCAAGTAATCCGCAGCTGCCTCAATTGCCGGAAGAGAATCCGGTGGGTGTTTATCGTAAGGAGTTCACTCTACCAACCGATTGGGAAGGGCGTGATGTTTATTTGTATATTACAGGTGCCAAGTCAGGATGCTATGTGTATATAAACGGGTATGAAGTAGGTTATAACGAGGACTCTAAGAATCCGGTGGAATATCTGATTAATAGATATCTGAAATCAGGCGAAAATACACTTGTACTGAAAATATTTCGTTGGAGCACCGGCTCTTATATGGTGTTTTCCGTTTGGCCCTTGATTTAAAGAATCATAAGGACACTAATGCCAACCTGGCTATTGGGTATGAATTGATTGACCACTTAGGCAGAGTGGTTGTTACCGGAGAAAAAAATGTGTCTATGAAATCGAAAGGTATGGTAAGAGTTGATGCGTAAAGATTTTATGTTTATGACGAAGCCAATATCGAAAGTCACGGCATGCGCTATGATTTACGAAAAGGTGGTACATTGCTGCATTGATATGAAACAAATGGAAGTAGGCGGGTATGACAGTTGGGGAGCTATCCCCGATTCACAATATCTTATTCCTGCTAACCAAGAGTATCGGTGGGGAGTGACGATTGTGCCGATGTAATCTTTAGTTTGCCATAAGTTATTAACGCTTATGGCAAACTCCTTTTGTTTAAAGTAAATTTGTATATCCTATATAATTCCTTCCTCTTTCAATCCTTTTTCTTCTTCCAGAATTTCAGGTGTCAGTAGTTCTATGGGGAGGTAATCCGAGAGTCACTTGGCCCGGATGCTCGAATCCTTTGCTGGTCAAGGCAGTCTGAAAGGTACCGAATCCCCGTATGGTGACCGATTGTCAATTGGAATTTCCTTCCTTTCTGCACCGTTATAATAGACACAGAGACAATACTGTTTCTATACGATCCAATAAAAATGCACGTACATCACTATTACCTTTCCCCCATAAAAAGCTTGCATATCTACTGAAGCGTGACTACCTTTACTGCTCAAGATGCCATCTTGTGTTGTTCAAGATGGTATGTTATGCTGAGCAAGATGCCATCTTGTGCAGCAAAGCAAAGGGGCTTCTGGTTCTCAAGGTAAGAAGTTGCAAGTGTCATGACCCTATGCTACTGACATTGAGAAGCATAGTTTCCTTTCCAAGTGGTATGAATCTTTTCACCACAGAGTACACAGAGTTTTTTAGGCTTCTAATTCATAGTTAATTATAACATCTGTGCTCTCCGTGTCCTCTGTGGTGAAATAATTCTTTTTTCATCAGAAATGGATGAATTTCAACTTCTGATTTGCATTAAATATAAAAAAAGTCTTTGTAACTTTGTTGTTGATGGAAGTATCCATAAATATATTTTTGTAACAGTTATGAGTTTAAAAGATGGTTTGAAAGCTTGGGCAGCTCGTACGGTCGGCCTGTATCACAACTTGGCAATGACGGAAAAAGACTGTAATTTAGCATTTTATACCCAGACGAATCTGACAGAAGTAGAGAAGTATCCTGAATTGCTTGTCTTGGCAATCAATCCGGGATCAGGTGGTCCTTATTTTAGTGAATCTGGTAAAAACAATGGGCAGGTTGATAATAAGATTTGGAAAGAGTGGGGAATTAGGGATGGCCACATGGATGGAGACACTTTACTGAAAGGCAATGCTTTCTGGTGGGAACGGGAGAAATGGCATTTGTGGAAGAGGCTTCGGATCATATTGAGTCATTGGAAAGAACATGTGTCTTTGTTGGATGATGAGCATAGGTTTGTATTTACTAATATGATTCTGTTTAATACAAGTAAAGCAAAGGGACTTCCGAAAGTTGCTTTTGAAAAATGTCCTCAGAGCACCATTGAGCTCATCAAACTTTTACAGCCCCGGAGGATACTTTGTTTGGGGAGAAAAGATTGCTTTCAGCTACTGTGTAAGCATACAGGGGTACTCCCTACAGAACTGATCCCATCGGAACTTTCTTATGGAAGGTGGAATAATATTCCTGTCTATGGTATTCCCCACACCAGCAAACGTTATTCTTATGAGGAAATGAATCTTATCGGGAAATGTCTTGGTTATATGTTCGAACATGAAGGTGAGATGTTTACTTCGGATAATATTCAGAAACGCTTTATTACTGAAATAGAACAATGGAAAGGACGCAAATCAAATTCAAGTCTTTCGGCGAAACTTTCGGTGGAAGTGAGTAAAGGTATAACTTCAAGATTGCTGGAATTGGGCATAGAGAATTATGATACAAAACATCCGGAAAGATTTTTGCTTCCTGGAGATCTCAACTTGTCAGTAGCGAAACAAGGGTATGTTGCTATCCGGCATAAGAGTTATTCCCAACAATATACTAATGAGAGTACATATTACTATCAGCAAGAACTGATAACATTACTTGAAAAATATCAATATGCCCCTTCTCGCGTGTGGTTAGGGCAAAAGTATTTTAAAAAGTATGGATATACCGTTCAAGAGGTGATTGATGGAATTGTGGGAGAGGTAAAGGAATTGTGTATGGAAATAAGTGTATTAGTTCGGCCACTTGTGTGAAGTCATGTGAAAAAGGTATGCCTTTTCTGTTTCTTCTGCCCGAAATCATCTATTTTTGTAAGCTAATTGAATGAACATCCTAAAATGAACAAACCTGAGAAGCGAGTATTGGTGGGTATGAGCGGTGGTATAGACAGTACCGCCACTTGTCTGATGTTGAAAGAGCAGGGTTATGAGATAGTCGGATTAACCATGTGGGTGTGGGGAGATGAACCGGTGGAAGCTCGGCAACTTGCCGATAGCATGGGCATCGAACACCATGTGGCCGATGAACGCGAGGCTTTCCGCAAAGTAATTGTGCAGAACTTTATTGATGAATATTGCCAGGGACGAACCCCCAACCCGTGTGTGATGTGCAATCCTACATTTAAATTCCGCATACTTACAGAGTGGGCGGATAAGCTTGGTTGCGCATTTATCTCTACCGGACATTATACCCGTCTGGAAGAAAAGAACGGGAATATATATATAGTGGCCGGAGATGACGATAAGAAAGACCAGTCCTATTTCCTCTGGCGATTGGGGCAGGATGTGCTGAGACGTTGTCTTTTTCCGCTGGGCACCTATACTAAGTTGCAAGTACGGGAGTATTTGCGCGAGAAAGGCTATCAGTTGAAGGCGGAAGAAGGGGAGAGCATGGAGGTATGTTTCATCAAGGGTGATTACCGGGACTTCCTGCGCGAACATTCTCCTGAAATAGACCGTGAAATCGGTCCCGGATGGTTTGTCAATTCCGAAGGAGTGAAGTTGGGCGAACATAAAGGTTTTCCTTATTATACCATCGGACAGCGGAAAGGTCTGGAAATAGCTTTGGGCAAACCGGTTTATGTGTTGAAGATAAATCCGCAGAAAAATACAGTGATGCTGGGCGATGCCGAACAACTACAGACTGAATATATGCTGGCCGAACAGGATAACATCATCGATGAACAGGAATTCTTCTCGGCTCCTGACTTGGCGGTACGTATCCGTTATCGTAGCAAACCGATTCCCTGTACGGTGAAAAGGCTGGAAGACGGGCGGCTGTTTGTACATTTCTTGTCCGAAGCATCAGCTATTGCGCCCGGGCAGTCTGCCGTGTTTTATATCGGAAGACGGGTAGTGGGCGGTTCTTTTATTGCTTCCCAGCGGGGTATCGGGCTGGTTATTGCAGAAAATAAATAAGTAATTAAATAATAGAATGAGAAAATTGATTTCCCTTTTAGTTATTGTCCTGCTCGCAACAGGAGCATCGGCGCAGCAAGATACATTGAAGTATCGTATCAGTCTGAAAGACAAGGCTGCCACAGAGTATTCGTTGAAGCGGCCGGAAAAATTCTTGTCCGAAAAGGCAATTGAACGCCGTAAGAAACAGAATCTTCCGATTGACTCTACCGATCTTCCGGTTTGTCGTAAATATATAGATGAAATCCGTAAGCAGGGAGTTAATATCGTGGTGACCGGGAAATGGAATAACTTTGTAACGGTGTCCTGCAAGGATACGACTTTGATTGACCGGATAGCAGCGTTGCCTTTCGTTCTTTCCACAGAAAAGGTCTGGATTTCTCCCGGTGCCGACAAGCCAACGATGTCTACCGAACGGGATTCTGTCATTAATCAGCCGACGATACATCCGGATAGCATTTACGGACGTGCCATCACTCAGATTCAACTGAGCAATGGGGATAAGCTTCATGAAGCTGGCTTCAAAGGGCAAGGTATGACGATTGCAGTTATTGATGCGGGCTTCCATAATGTGGATAAGATTACTGCCATGCAGAATATCCGTATTCTTGGTACGAAAGATTTTGTGAATCCTCAGGCGGATATCTTTGCCGAGAGCAGTCACGGTTTGTCTGTACTTTCCTGTATCGGTATGAACCAGCCCGATGTGATGACAGGTACGGCTCCCGGAGCCTCCTTCTGGCTGCTCCGTAGTGAAGATGAATATTCCGAGCATCTGGTAGAGCAGGACTATTGGGCTGCTGCCGTTGAATTTGCCGATAGCGTGGGAGTGGATGTGCTGAATACCTCTTTAGGATACTATGCGTTTGATGATAAATCGAAGAATTACAAATACCGTGATTTGGATGGGCACCATGCGTTGATGTCACGTCAGGCTTCGCTTATTGCAGATAAGGGAATGGTATTGGTGTGCAGTGCCGGAAATTCGGGTATGGGTTCCTGGAAGAAGATAACCCCTCCGGGAGATGCAGACAATGTATTGACGGTGGGTGCTGTTGATAAGAAGGCTGTGCTGGCTCCCTTCTCTTCTATCGGTAACACGGCTGATGGACGTGTGAAACCGGATGTTGTGGCTGTAGGCGCCGGATCTGACGTCATCCGTACGGATGGAAATCAGGGACGGGCAAATGGAACTTCTTTCTCTTCTCCTATCATGTGTGGCATGGTGGCTTGTTTGTGGCAGGCTTGTCCGAAACTGACGGCAAAAGAACTGGTGGAACTTGTGCGCCAAGCTGGTGATCGTGCGGCCTTCCCGGATAATATTTACGGATATGGAGTGCCTGATATGTGGAAAGCATATAATGATTATAAGTCAAAGAATTAAGACGAATCAGTGGTGAATTAGATTCATAACTGATAAAAAAGGAATCAAATGATAATTTAACGCAGCCTAAGCCTGAAAGGCTTTCATCTTACAGCCCAGGGCATCGCCCTGGGAATGAATCGTCCCCCACAATCTTACGCCCTGTAAGGGCAAAAGCTGATGTGTGCTGTTATGCCCTTACAGGGCGCGGGGATAAACATTACTCAATTCCCAGGGCGATGCCCTGGGCTGTAAGATGAAAGGCTTTCAGCCTTGAGCTGCGCAATAATCATCTGTTTCATTCATAACCGTGTAATAATGGAAACTTTATCTCTCTTAGAACTTAACGCCTTAGTGCGCCGTAGCCTGGAACAATGCTTGCCTGACGAATATTGGGTGCAGGCAGAGTTGAGCGATGTGCGCACCAATAGCACCGGACACTGCTATCTGGAATTCATTCAGAAAGATTCTCGCGGCAACGGTCTGGTAGCCAAAGCAAGGGGAACGATTTGGGCGAATGTATATCGCTTGTTGAAGCCTTACTTCGAGGAGGCTACGGGACAGGCTTTCGTTTCCGGCATCAAGGTGCTGGTACAGGTTACTGTCAGTTTCCATGAACTTTACGGCTATAGCCTTACAGTGCAGGATATTGATCCCACCTATACATTAGGGGATATGGCGCGCCGTCGTCGGGAAATTCTGAAACAGTTGGAAGAAGAAGGCGTACTGACTCTGAACAAAGAGTTGGAAATGCCCGACTTGCCGCAGCGTATTGCTGTGATTTCATCCCCCACGGCTGCCGGCTATGGTGACTTCTGCCATCAGTTGCAGAATAATCCCCGTGGTTTCTTCTTTTATACAGAATTGTTTCCTGCATTGATGCAGGGCGACCGTGTAGAGGAGTCCGTATTATCTGCCTTGGATTTGATTCTGAACCGTCAGAAGGAATTTGATGCCGTAGTTATCATCCGTGGCGGAGGGGCCACTTCCGATCTGTCCGGTTTCGATACGTATCTGCTTGCTGCTGCCTGTGCCCAATTCCCACTGCCCATCATTACCGGAATAGGGCACGAGAGAGATGATACGGTGCTTGATTCCGTTGCGCATACCCGTGTGAAAACTCCGACAGCTGCCGCTGAATACCTGATTGACTGCATAGATATTGCCGCCGATAGCTTGGAAACCCTTGCCGGACGCTTGCACGAAAGCGTCCTTTCCCGTCTGGCGGAAGAACATCGTAAACTGAATTTATACAGGAATCGTATTCCCTCTGCCGTTGTTCGCCGTATCTCCGATGCCAAGTTGACTTTGTTGACTGCCCGGAGAGATATCTCCCAGGCTGTTACATCTTCCCTTTCACGCCAGCGTCATCGTCTGGAACTGTTGCAACAACGTCTGGTTGATGCATCACCCGAAAAAATGCTTGCCCGTGGTTATAGCATCACCCTGAAAGATGGAAAAGTCGTGAAAGATGCCGCTTCTCTCAGTGAGAATGATGAAATCCTCACCCGCTTCTACCGGGGCGCAGTAACCTCAACTATAAATCATAAATCATAAATCAAAAATATCCTTATGCCTACTCCAAAGAAAAAAGAAACTTATTCCCAGGCCATGGAGCGCCTGGAGAAGATTGTCCGCCAGATAGACAATAATGAGTTGGAAATTGATGTGCTTGCCGAAAAAATAAAGGAGGCGAATGAGATTATTGCGTTTTGCAGCGATAAATTGACCAAAGCCGATAAGGAAATTGAAAAATTACTGTCGGAGAAGCGAGAATGTGAAGAATAAAGAGTAAATTTGTTGCAGAATGTACGTAATGAGATTACTAATACTTTGAGATATGAAAGAAATAGATTGGTCAAATCTGTCATTCGGATACATGAAGACAGATTACAATGTGAGAATTAATTTCCGCGATGGCGCATGGGGAGAACTCGAAATCAGTAGTAGCGAACTTATCAATATGCACATGGCAGCTACCTGTCTGCATTATGGTCAGGAAGCGTTTGAAGGTCTGAAAGCTTTCCGTGGAAAAGATGGTAAGGTGCGCATCTTCCGTCTGGAAGAGAATGCGGCCCGTTTGCAATCCACTTGCCGTGGCATCATGATGGCGGAACTGCCGACAGAACGTTTCAAGGAAGCCGTGCTGAAAGCAGTGAAAATGAACGAACGTTTCATTCCGCCTTATGAAAGCGGTGCATCCCTTTATATCCGTCCGTTGCTGATTGGAACAGGTGCGCAGGTGGGCGTCCGTCCGTCCAGCGAATATATGTTCCTGATATTTGTAACTCCGGTAGGCCCGTACTTCAAAGGTGGCTTTGCTGCCACTCCTTATGTAATCACACGTAAGTACGACCGTGCAGCTCCACTCGGAACCGGTATCTATAAAGTTGGTGGTAACTATGCTGCCAGTTTGCGTGCCAGCCAGGAAGCTCATGCGGCAGGTTACTCTGCAGAGTTCTATCTGGATGCAAAAGAAAAGAAATACATCGATGAATGTGGTGCTGCCAACTTCTTCGGAATCAAGGATAATACGTATATCACTCCTTTGTCCACTTCCATCCTGCCTTCTATCACGAACAAGAGCTTGATGCAGTTGGCCGAAGATATGGGCATGAAGGTCGAACGTCGTCCGATTGCGGAAGAAGAACTTACCACTTTCGAAGAAGCCGGTGCTTGCGGAACAGCAGCTGTTATCAGTCCGATTGAACGTATTGATGACCCTGAGAATGAACATTCATATGTGATAGCCAAAGACGGCAAACCGGGACCTATCTGCACGAAGTTGTACAACAAGCTGCGTGGCATCCAATATGGTGACGAACCTGACACGCATGGCTGGGTAACCATTGTGGAATAACGCATGAGTAAAGGTAAGTTAGCGAAGTTTGCCGACATGGCAAGTTATCCGCACGTGTTCGAGTATCCCTATTCGGCAGTAGATAACGTGCCCTTTGAGATGAAAGGAAAATGGAACGGGTCATTCTTCGGGAATGACCGTCCCATTGTTTTGGAATTAGGTTGCGGACGTGGTGAGTACACCGTCGGTTTGGGGAAATTATTTCCTGACAAGAATTTTATCGGTGTAGACATCAAGGGTGCCCGTATGTGGTCAGGTGCTACGGAGTCGATGCAGGCCGGCATGAAGAATGTCGCCTTTCTGCGCACGAATATCGAAATCATCGACCGATTTTTTGCAGAGAATGAGGTGAGCGAAATATGGCTGACCTTCTCCGACCCGCAGATGAAGAAAGCAACCAAGCGTCTGACCTCCACTTATTTCATGGAGCGTTATCGCAAATTTCTGAAACCGGATGGCATCATTCATCTCAAGACAGATAGTAATTTCATGTTCACTTATACCCGCTACATGATTGAGGAAAATCACCTTCCGGTAGATGTGATGACAGAAGATCTGTATCACTCCGGTATGGCTGATGAGATTCTCAGTATCAAGACTTATTATGAACAACAGTGGTTGGATCGCGGGCTGAACATCAAGTATATCAAGTTTCATCTGCCGAAGGAAGGCGAACTGCATGAACCCGATGTGGAAATAGAGTTAGATGAATATCGCAGTTATAACCGCAGCAAGCGGAGTGGACTGCAAACTTCAAAATAACAATTTTAATAATGACACTTTATCCTAAACTTATTTTAGATGCACTGGCAACAGTGCGATATCCCGGCACTGGAAAGAACCTCGTGGAGGCAGAGATGGTTGCCGATAATTTGCGTATAGACGGGATGAAAGTCAGTTTCTCGCTGATATTCGAGAAGCCGACCGATCCTTTCATGAAATCTGTAGTAAAGGCAGCGGAAGCGGCTATTCATGCGTATGTATCTAATGAAGTAGAAGTTACTATCGCTACCGAAAGCAAACAGGCTGCACGGCCCGAACCGGGCAAGTTGCTGCCGCAAGTGAAGAATATTATTGGAATTTCTTCCGGTAAAGGAGGTGTGGGTAAATCAACGGTATCTGCTAACCTTGCGGTGTCTTTGGCAAAGTTGGGTTATAAGGTTGGTTTGCTCGATGC
Source organism: Bacteroides stercorirosoris (assembly GCF_900142015.1). Lineage (GTDB taxonomy): Bacteria > Bacteroidota > Bacteroidia > Bacteroidales > Bacteroidaceae > Bacteroides > Bacteroides stercorirosoris. The sequence continues at coordinate 34,641 of NZ_FQZN01000011.1, read as the reverse complement.
CGATATTTTCGGCCCGTCTATGCCGAAGATGTTCCAAGTGGAAGATGCACGCCCCTATGCAGAGAATATAGGTGGGCGTGATTTGATTATACCTGTTGAGAAGTATGGCATCAAACTGCTCTCTATCGGTTTTTTTGTAGATCCTGACCAGGCAACCCTATGGCGTGGCGGCATGGCAAGTAATGCCTTGAAGCAATTGATAGCGGATGCAAATTGGGGTGATCTCGATTATTTCCTTATCGACCTTCCTCCCGGTACAAGCGATATCCATTTGACAGTGGTTCAGACGCTCGCTTTGACGGGAGCTATCGTTGTCAGTACTCCGCAGGCCGTGGCATTGGCTGATGCCCGCAAAGGTATCAATATGTTTGTCAATGAAAAGGTTAATGTTCCTATTCTCGGCTTGGTAGAGAATATGGCTTGGTTTACGCCTGCTGAACTGCCGGAAAATAAATATTATATTTTCGGAAAAGAAGGTGCCAAGAAGCTGGCAGAGGAAATGAATGTGCCTTTATTAGGACAAATACCTATTGTACAAAGCATCTGTGAGAGCGGGGACAAAGGTACACCGGTAGCGCTTGATGAAAATACCGTGACCGGACGTGCATTCTTGCAATTAGCGGCAAGTGTGGTTCGCCAGGTAGACAAACGGAATGTGGAAATGGCACCGACGGAAGTGGTGAAGATGCATAAATAAAAAATTGGATTATCTGCATCCTGCCTCTGATGATAGGAAAACAATCAGGGGCAGGACTTGCAGGTAATCTTTTGTGTAAGAGAGAATTTATCTTGGATTATTGACTTACTGTAGCTTGAACTCGATGGGGAATGTATATTTCACATTGACAGCCTTTCCTCTCTGCATGCCCGGTTGCCATTTAGGCATGTTCGCAGTCACGCGGATTGCTTCTGCATCCAGTGAAGGATCTACACTCTTTGTTATTTTCGGATTTGTAACGTTGCCATTTGAGTCGATGATAATTTGTACAAGTACTCGTCCTTGTATTCTTGCCTTTTGTGCCGTTACAGGATATTTAATATTTCTGGACAGATAGCGCATCAGCCCTTCCATACCACCGGCAAATGAAGGCATTTGTTCTACGATTTCAAAAACCACATCTTCTTCTATTGGTGATTTTTCCTGGCTTGCATAACCTACCACGACAATTGACTCATCAATCTTCGGTACGGGTTTGAATTCTTCCTTCTTTTCATCATTTAAGCGGAACATGACGGGAACCGTATATTTCACCCGTACAGCTTTACCTTTTTGCATACCCGGTTTCCAGTTAGGCATTGTGCTGATAACGCGTACAGCTTCACCGTCCAATTCCGGATCTGCCCCACGAATAATCCCTATATGGGAGATACTTCCGTCTACATTTACAATAAATTGTACAGTAACGCGACCTTGTGTACCATTCTTTTGTGCATTTACCGGATATCTGATGTTTTTCGATAAGAATTGCATCAAGCCAGGCATTCCACCATCCGGAAATTCAGGCATTTGTTCCACTACTTCGAATACGGGATTGTCCGGATCATTGGCGGGCGGATTTTGCCATTCCCTATTCATGACAATCTTCATGTTCGAATTATTCTCTTTGTCGATAGTCACGGTTACTACCATCATTTTTCCATCTTTATTCCAAAGCACCGCCATTTTTGCATTTTCGAATGCTTTGAAAGAAAAACTGCCGTCCTTTCCTGTGACATACGATTGGCCTTTTGGTAGGTCATAGCGGCGATCTACCAAAAACTCAGCACCTTCCACCGCTTTTCCGTCTTTATCCACTACTACTCCTTTGTAGCTTACAAGCTTGTCTTTTTCCTGTTGCGGTGCCGGTGTTTCCAGCGGTGCCGTTTCAGTAGCAACTTCCATATCCGGCGTCGTTGTTTTCGGCGTCAGATTTTCTTCCACAGCCTCTATGACGTCTTTGGCAACTTCTTTCGTGGTGCGTGCCACGGCTTCGATGTTGCTGATAATCATAAGTAAGGCTGCCAAGGGGAGGAACATAAGATACTTAGTTCTCCCTATTTCTCGGGTTCTCTTTTTGTTCATCATTTTGATGCGTTTTTTTAAAGGTAAAACATTGAAACTGTTATAGATAGTTGCTGCAGCCTTATGGTGGGATAATCCTAACAGATGATACTGATAGGCTTTAGAGTCATGCCCGGTTTCCAATACACGGTTGTCCGCCAAATATTCCAGATTGGTACGGATTTCACGTTTCATGAGCCAGGCAAAGGGATTGAACCAACAGAAAACACATATAGTCTCACTGATAAGTACATCCACCGAATGCCATTGGTTGGCGTGGGTTTTTTCATGAGTCAGTATTTCGCTTAGTTCATCTTCAGTGTGTGAGACCGGATAAATGAATATCCAGTGAAAGAAAGAAAAAGGTCCGCCCGCTTGTCTGAGCAGATACACATTGGTGTCACCTATTAGCGTTTTCCGACAGCGGAAAGATAGCCGGATAATGCCAATGAGCTGTATGAGGAGGCGGATTGCTAATAAGCACACTACTCCCCAATAGACGAAACCGGCCGTTTGGAGCAGAAGAGTTTTCCAGTCGGCAGTGGCTTGTTCTGGTGTAAGAGTAATTTCCGGCAAGATAATGTCGGCGTATAAGTCTGCCATTGCTACCATAGGTTCCTGCTCTGTAATCCATGTCTGTATGTTCAACAACGGATAGACGGCAGAAACGGCAAAGAAACAAAGCAATGCCGCCCTGCGCCACGTGAAGAATGTGTCTTTATAGAAGAACAGCCGGTAGAACGCATAAAACAGCGCAATGGCTACATTTATTTTTAGAAAATAGGCCAACATATCAATTTATAATTTATGAATTATGTATTTCTATCATAAATCCTCACTCTTTTCCTTTTTCAATCATATCGATAATATCTTTCAAGTCATTGGTTGAAATCTTTTGTTCTTTGGCAAAGAAAGAAACCATTTCCTTGTAAGAGTTTTCGAAATAGTTACGCACAAATCCACTCATGAAGGTACGTTTATACTCACTTTCGCGAATGGCAGGCGTGTATTGGTACGTATTTCCTACTCGTGCGGCCGTAACATACTGTTTGCGCTCCAAGTTCTTTACAATGGAAGCTACCGTAGTGTAAGGAGGTACCGGATTGGGATATTTGGCAACAATGTCTTTTACGAAGCAACTGCCCAGTTCCCAAATGTAAATCATTGCTTCTTCTTCTTGTATAGTTAACTTTTCCATGGAAATAAAGTATTAAAATGAATTCAATGCAAAGCTACGAAAGTTTCGTAATAAAGCAATGGACAGCAAGTTAATTAGTGTGAATAACCTTTAGGAGCTCCTCTTTCATCGTATTTACTCCGGGGAAACCCACTTGTCTGTATTTGACGTTTCCCTCCCGGTCGATAATTAGATAGGTAGGAACGCCTGAAATATTGAAGCTCTTACCCAGGTAATCCCATTGGGCGGCTGTCACCCGGTAGTGTTCACCGTGGATGTCGGGAATCATGTTTTCCCACGTCTTCAATGGAGAGGTTTCACCGGTGATGTACAAGTATACAATATCTTCGTCTTTCAATTCTTCCTTCATGGGAACCATTGCCTTATTGGCCATGCGGCATGGACCGCACCAGGTAGCCCAGAAGTCAACTAACAGTACTTTACCGCTGAACTTGCTGATGATGGAGGCGAAAAGATCTTCATTACTGACCTCTCCGGTTTCGTTTACCGTGAATCCGGTCTTTTTCTTATTGGCCTCGATTTTCGCTAACAATTGATTGTTGGCGGCAGTCAGCATCTCCTGATAAGCGGTGGGCAGGGTATTTAGTGCTGTCTTCTGTTCTTCCGTCAATGGAGTGAAGTTCTTGATACCTTGATAAAGAGGAATAGCCCGGGCAATATCGAAAAAGATACCGCTGTCCGTTCCCCATGATTTGGCAAATTCATCACTTTGGCGGTAGTAGCCGGTTATGATGTTTACGTATTGGCTGGAGAAAGTTGCCTGCGGGTTATTTAGCAATGCAAAGTCTGCGTTGGGAATATAATCGGCCGGTACTTTCTGTGCAAGTTCCTGATAGTATTTCTGCGCTTCTTCCCGGGTCACCTGATTGGCGCTGATAGCAGCAGATGTCAGTGTGCTTGCTGCGAAGCGCAATAATCCGATTGTGGACAGTTTATTATTGGTGGTGAGCAGTTGGCGTGTTGCCTGACCGCATGGGAGTTTGTCTATTTCTGCTTGCGCTTCTGCAGAAAGTTCAAGTATCCGCTCTTTATACGCATCAATGCCTATTCCGGCGAAATTCTTTGTATTCTTATACACTTTTTCCTGTATGTTCGTATCAGGCATATCCTGATTCAGGTCTTGTACTATGGCAGCCAAGGGACCATTCACATAGATGACTTCTCCATAAGGCTTCTCGTCTTTATGGAACTTGGATTGGCGGCGGGAAATTTCGCGCAAGTTGATGTATACTTCGGTGGTTTGTCCCGGTTCCATAAAAATTTGGAGTGGCTTGCTGCCGGATATGTATATCGAACATGGCGTACTGTTTGTCAACGGCACTTCTTTGCTGAAACTTCCATCCGATTGAATGTCTATCTGATTTTCTGATAAGTCCCCTTTGGCGCTTTCCCATGCCACCAGAGTGATCGGGGTAGGCATACCGGGATAGAAATCCAGTAATTTGCCTTTCAATATGGCTTTGCCGTATCCGATGACCGGTTCCGGCAATTCAGCTTTGGCATCCGCTTTATGTATAATGGCTTCTTTCGGCAACATCAGTTTCGGCAGTTTTTTACCTTTCACCTGTATTCCCCAGATGCTGAATCCATTTTCTATATCAGCCCCCTCTGTGAAGTCAACAGAGGTTACAGAATCGGGGAGAGGAGGAAATACCAGTTGGAACTCAGCCTCGCCTGATTCCGGCATCCAGAATTCTTTGTCCGGTGTGATACCTATGCCTGAACGCAGTTGATAAGTCTCTCCATTATTATCTTTCAGGTAACTTCCCGAAGCGATTTTTATCCAGTTCTTAGGCCGATACTTGGCATAGATGTGTACTACAGTAGCCGTATCACTGATGTCGATCTGACTGACCTCGATAGAAGTGGTGTTACTGACAATGAACGGAGGTTGTTCAATCACTTTGTTTTTGGCTTGGACGGTGCAACAGAGGCACAGTAGCAAACAGCTGAGCAGAGAATAAAGTCGTTTCATAATATTGTAGTTTTCCTCCAAAGTTACGAATGTTTCGTAAATGATAGCTCTCTTGCTTGTTAATTGATGTGAAACTGTTGAGGAATGTTGTTTTTCAACGTACCTTTGAATCATCTTAATATCTATATCATCATGAGAACCAAAGCTTTTATTATGGGATTGTTGCTGGCTGCGTCAAGTCATGCCCAGATTCTTTATCACGATGCTTCCGCTTTTCCTCTTTTGGGTAAAGCGACGGAAGCTACTCTTACTCGTTATGAACGTCTTCCGGATTCTTTGGAGCACATTTCCCGTAAGCCTCTTTGGAATTTGGGACGAAACAGTGCCGGACTTGCTTTACGTTTCCGCTCTAATTCCACTTGCATTGCGGCAAAATGGGAGGTCAGGAACAATATGAGTATGAACCACATGACACCTACGGGTATCAAAGGACTCGACCTTTACTGCCTGCAAGACGGTAAGTGGATATTTGCCGGTAGCGGACGGCCGCAAGGCAAAGTGAATGAGGCAACCATTGTGAAAAACATGGACCCTGAGGAAAGGGAATATCTTCTATACCTTTCTTTATATGACGGTGTCACGTCTTTGGCTATCGGCGTAGATAGTCTTTCGACGCTTGACCGGCCGGCGGTTGATTTGCCGGTACGTAGGAAACCGGTTCTTTTTTATGGAACCAGTATTCTGCAGGGTGGTTGCGCCTCCCGTCCGGGCATGGCTCATACCAATATTCTTGAACGTTGGCTCAATCGTGAATGCATCAATTTGGGTTTTAGTGGCAATGCTTTACTCGATTTGGAGATAGCTGAAGTTGCGGCTTCGGTTGATGCTTCCATGTTTGTTCTTGACTTTTTGCCTAATGCTACGGTAGAGCAGATGAAAGAACGTGCGGAAAAGTTCTACTCAATCATTCGCGCTAAGCATCCCGATACTCCTGTTCTTTTTGTAGAAGATCCTATTTTCCCTCATTCCCGTTTTAATAAAAATATTGCGCGGGAAGTGGAAGCCAAGAATGAAACAATTGCAGCTATTTTCCAGTCGCTAAAGAAAAAAGGTGAAAAGAATATCTATTTTCTGTCTTCTAAAGATATGATCGGACATGATGGCGAAGCGACTGTTGATGGAGTTCATTTCACTGACTTGGGATTTATGCGTTATGCTGAAGTATTATATCCGTTGATTAAGAAACATATTACCCGTTGACGGAATTCATACAGTGACGCAGCCTTGCCATCGAAGTGGCACAGTCTTGCCATCGCTTTGGCACAGTCTTGCCATAGGCGTGGCAATGTTTTGCCATAGGCATGGCAATGTTGTGCCACGCCTATGGCAAAAGCAAGCAGCTTATTTATGACTCTTGCCTATTCTTATATTCCTTATACTTTTCAATCACATGCTTCCGACTTTGGATTATCTGCCAGCGATATACCCAGCAGGTTGTCAGAAAATAGATGCCTGCCTGTATCCATAAAGCGCGGTATTCAAAGGCCACTTCGTTGAGCGTAGCCCCCATGCTATTGATACGTACGTAGCCATTGATGCCGAAAGTAGACGGGAAGATATAAGAAAAATATCTCCAGAAATCCGGCATTGCCGCACCCGGCCAGGAAATACCTGAAAGGAACAACAAAGGCACGGATGTGAAGACGAATATCAACATGCAGGTTTCCCGGTTGCGTATGGCAATCGAAGTTGTCATGGCAAAGAAAATGCAGGCAGCCAGATAGGGTAACAAAAAGAGACTTAGTACACCCGGCTGACCTATCTGAATAAGATTGAACAAGCGAGGTACTACACAAAGTACGTAGACAGATACAAGGGTATACACCATAAAGTAACTCAAACCTTTGCCGAAAACGATACGTAACGTCCCGTTGTAATGACGGTTGATGGGCACCAGATCTTTGAACCGGTTGTGTTCGCGTGCAGTTCCGGCGGAAAGTCCGATACCGAGTAGCAAGGTCTGCTGAATGATCAGTATCAGTACGGCAGGTATCAGAAATGCGGCAAAACCATTCGTCGGGTTGAAAAGAGTGACATCTTCATATCTTATCGGATATGCGGTGATTTCATCCTGACGGTCGGTACTGTTGCCTGCACGCTGTATCTTTATGTCTGCATTCATGTCCAGTGATACACTCGTGTTCGTATTCAGCAGGGATTTATAGTACAGCAATCCGCTCATGTCGCAGAACAGGCTGACCTGAGTCTGTTTTCCCCGCGCAATGTCGTCACTGAATTCGGCAGGTATATAGATGATGCCATAAGCCAGACGGTCTTTCAGCATCAGTTTGGCTTCTTCCATGTCGGCACAATATGCCACAATCTTCACTTCCGGGCTGGCATCCACCTTGCGCAGATATTCGCGGCTTAACGAACTGCGGGAGTTATCTACCACAACGGCAGGCACTTCACGTATCGTTTCATTTGTATAGATGAAAGCATAAATCAGCGGATATACCAACGGGACAAGCACAAAGAAGATGAGCACGCCTTGATCGCGGAAGGTCGTGCGGAATTCCCGTACCCAGATATAGAATAAATCGTGGATACCTTGTACTACTTTCTGTTTGAACGTCAGATGTTTCATTAGGGCACGTATTTATAGTAAACCAACGCTCCCTTAAGCCGATGCACAATGAGGAAAGGAAGCATCATGAAAATGAGCAATGCCACGTAGTTTATCCATGAATAGATCATCGGATAGCCATTCAGCGCCTGATCTACATAAATCAGGAAATAGTGGCGTAACGGGAACAGATTGGCCAACCCTTGCAGTACGGGATGCATGGCCATAGCGGGGAACGAGAGTCCGCACATGGAGAACGAAAGCACTCCCCAGAGTGACGCGAAACTCAATCCCAGGCGTAGGGTGGGCAAAGTTCCTATCATGAGTACGCCCATGCCTTGCGAAGCCAGCACCAAGCAGAGGGTGGCAAGCAGCATTGGGATGATACCGCTATTACAGGGGAAATGAAGAAAACCGTACAGGTACACGTTGTATAATATCCCCATCAGGAAAAAGATAGCTGTGTGTGGCAACAGTTTTCCGGCAAGGGAGATATAAATAGAGTTATTTCCCATGCGTAGCCATTCGCGGGCTGTGCGGTCTTTTATTTCCACTCCGATGGAGTAAACCGTTATCATAAAAATCAGTAACATCAGTACACCCGGTGCAAAAGTATTGCACAAGTATACGGAATAGTTCAGCCACGGGTTGTTCAGTGGATGCGTGTCGATGACGATAGGTTGCAGAAATGCCATGGCTTGGTCTTCGGTAGCGCCTTTTGCGTAAAGAGTGGTGCGTGCAGCGGCTCCCGATGCCAATTCGCTCATCATCTTCATGTCTTTATAGAGCAGCGAACCGGCGATGAGCAGGGTATTGTTGGTATAAAATGAAACGGTTGGCTGCCGTTGGGATTGCGCTTTGGCGGTAGTACCTTGCGGGATATAATAGAAACCATAGATTTCGCCTTTCTGCATGGCGGTGCGGGCCTCGTTCACGGTAGGATAGTGGGCAACAACGGCGGTTTGCTCAAAAGCATCCAGGTTGCGCACCAATTGGCGTGAAGTGGAGGTCATGTCCTGGTCCACTACACCTACGGGCATATTGACGGGAAGTCCCGAGTCCATCAGTGTGGTGAAGAACACGTAGCAAAACAGTGGCGCTATCACCATGCAAAACAGGTATAGCGGACGGGAAACCAACCGTCGGCATTCCCGTTTTATGACGTTCCACAAGGCTATGTATTTCTTATCTCTCACGTTCAAATGATTTATACCACAGATTTTCCGGATCATTACAGACTTACTTATCAATATCGAAATCTGTGCTTATCTGTGTAATCTGTGGTGATTCTCTTTATTTCTTTAATATCACCGACATTCCCGGACGTAGTCCTTCCACCTTTTCCTGTGGCAGCGCTTTCACCTCGAAAGTCTTCAAATCAAACTGTCCGGTTGTTTTCGTAGCTTTCCATGCGGCATACGTGCCGAGATCCTTCATATAATTCACTTTCAACCGGATGTTCTTATCCAGTGCCGGAACGAAAGCCTCAAATTCCGTACCCATGGTCAACCCCTGCAATAAATCCTCGCGGACATTGAAGGTCACCCACATATCATCCAGTATGGCAATATTCATGATCGGTGCGCCGGTTCCTACCAATTCACCCACTTTGGGGAAAATTTCAGAGACTTCCCCTGCGGTTTGTGCTATCAGGTAAGTCTCTTTGATATAAGATTCCACTTCGGCCACAGCCCCTTTTGCACGGTCCACCATGGCGGCGGCGGCAGCTTTGTCTTCGCGCTCAGCACCGTTTTTGGCCATATCATATTGGGCTTTGGCAGCCTTTTCGGTAGCCACGGCAGCATCCCGTTGCGCTGTAACTTCGTCCAGTTTTTGTGCTGTCATTACTCCCTGGTCGGCAAGGTTTTTCACACGTTTGTAAGACTTCTCGGCTATGGCAAGTCCTGCTTTGGCTTTTTGCCACATCTCGAATGCAGCCTGCACCTGTTCGTGGCGGGCACCTTTCAGTGCTTTTTCATTCTGTGCCTGTGCGGCAGCTTCTGCGGCGCGTGCCTGTTCCAGCTTTGCCAATACATCCGGAGCCTCCAGTATGGCAAGCGTATCTCCGGCCTGTACGCTTTGTCCCTCTTTCACCCGGAATTCCAGGATACGTCCCGGCACTTTGCTCGATACACGGTATTCCGTGACCTCAGCCTGCCCTTGTACGATTTCCGGTCCTTTACGCAACATGAAGAAACCGACTACGGCTACGATGGCAATGACGCCTGTCAGCGTTAAGAACGCCAGTAGCATGTTACTGTTTTGTGATTTGGTATCCATCTTATGATTTATGATTTCAGATTTATGATTTATGAACTTAGCTCTATGATTTATGAACTCTCACCTTTTAATTCCTGATTTTTAATTCTCCCACTGCCTTTTTCAGGTAAATATCGGTTAGTTTCACGTCAATCTGTGCATCTATTTTTTCTGATTGGGCGGAAAGCCAGGCTGTATGTGCTTCAAGTACATTGCTGGCGGCTATCACTCCTTCTTCAAATCCGAGGGTGGCATAGCGCAGGTTTTCGTCCGCTTTTTCCAGATTCTTTTCCGCCATTGCCAGCTTCTTGGCAGCTTCGTTCACTTTGAAGACGGACTGATTAACCTGGAGTTCTATCTTTTCTTTGGCGTCGTCCAACTGGTATTGGGCGATGCGGGCTTCCGCTTTGGCAGCTTTCACTTTGTACAGGCCTTCACCCCAATGCCAGATAGGTACTTGCAGCACAACCCCTACATTCCACATTCCTTTGAATTTCTTTTCAAAGCCGTTGAAAACCGAAGGATTCGTCATCATATAACTACCCATCAAGGCCAACGAAGGCATATATTCGGAGCGGGTAACATTTATCTTTTGCTTGTAAATTTCCGTGGCGAGTTCCAAGCTACGTACTTCCGGGCGTGTGGCATACACAGTATTCAAATCTATTCCATTGGCAGCTACCGGGCTGGGACCGAGATCATCTTCGCGTTCATCCGTCAGGGTGATAGGGGAGGAAAGATCCAGGCCACATAGTTGGCATAGTAACATTCTGGATAGACTCAGTCCGTCTTCCACTTTGGTCAGCGTCATTTCCGCTTCGTTCACTTTCACTTTTACCGACAGACCGTCCGCTTTGGTGGCTACACCTTCGGTAATCATCTTGTCTACATCACTTTCCAGTTTCTGCAATAATTTCAGGTATCCTTCTGCTAACTTCTTTTTACTGGCGAGCGATACCACCTGCCAGTAAGCCTGGTCGGTACTGAGGATTACGTCTTGCAGACCGCTGTCATGTTGCTGGCGTGCCAGTTCTTCGGCATATTTGGTGATTTTATTGTAAGCGCGTATTTTGCCACCCATATACAGCGGTTGCGTCAGCGTGAGCGCACCTGCATACATATTACGGGTATCTGTGCGGAATGCATCGACGAGAGAGTTTCCGAGTCCGTTCAGCGGAGTGGCCACATCTACGTTGCCCAATGCCTGAATCAACGCCATGAATTGAGGATTCTGCGTCAATTCGGGATGCTGCGTCAGTATGCCTTGTATGCCGCTTTGCATAGCACCGCTCACTTGGGTTCCCATAGAACCTAAAGCACCCTTTTGGGCATTGCTCAACAGTGAAATTTCTTTTTGAGTGCGCATATATCCACCGGTGGCGGAAATGTCGGGGAGGTAGTTGGTAAACGCTGCTTTTCTCTGATAATGCGCGGAGTTTATTTTCTCCTGGCTTATCAGCAGTTCTTTGTTATTGGCAATTGCCAATGCACGGCAACTATCGAGACTCAAAATCTCTTGTGCACCGACTGAGAAGGTCAGACATACCAACCAAATGAAACAGAAGAACTTTCTCATCGTATCTATACATTAATTAAGGTGATTAAAACACTGCTTATGATGCAACAACAATTGCATAAACAACGATGCAAATGTATAGGCTTTCAGTGAAACCTCAAAATTATTTAAACTTTTTTAGTCCAATGTGAATGACTGCGAGCCAATGAGCATTCCGTCCGCGAAGATATCCACCCGATAAGTACCCGCATACAGAAACTCTTCTACGTTCCAGTACACGGTTATATTTTGCTCCTCACCGTTGTATTCAATGTACTTTTTAATGGAATATCCCAGCTCACGATTCTCATAGGGGAATGTATTGGCGGGATTTTTAGTCAGTACGTCATTGTCCGGTTTAGTGATGCGGACATAGAGGGTACGCTCGCCTGTTTCGGCAGTGATATTCTTGACGATGGTGAATCCTATTTTGAACTTCACTACGTCTTTCACCTTCTTTGCCGTTTTGTCCCGTTTGTTCACAGCCTGTATGTGGATGTTCGTGGCGTCCAGCTGAGCGGCAAGGGTGACTTTTTTGTTCAGATTCTTTTTTTCTTCCGACAGGTTGCTGATTTGGCGGGAAGCATCGTTGTACTTCTGCGTTACTTGGGCAATCACTTCTTTTTGGTGGGCGGTAAGCCGGTTTAATGAATCTATCTGGTTGATATACCCTATCATTACTTTACGTAGTGTGGCAAGTTCATTTTTCAGACGTCGTATTTCGCTGGCATTGCTGCTTTTTACGGTACGCAACTCTTCGAGCAAGCGTTGGGTCTTTGTTTGCTCTTGTTCCAGCAATATGGATAGGGAGTCGTTGGAGACGGTCAGTTTCAGCTCATCATATTGTTGCGCAAAGGTAGTGTACTCATTTTCCAAGTCCTCTTTTTCCAATTGGAATTCCTGTACCAGCTCTTTATTGGTTTGTTTCTCGGACAGTAATAATACGGTAACGCCAATTAGCGCTAATACTAATGCGGTACCTGCAATAATCAACAGCTTATTTTTATTATTTGCCATATTCTCTACTAATAATAGGTGTGTAAAATAGGGTTAGGTCTATTCCGCCGCAAAAATAAGCATTAATCGTCAATCGTTAATCACCAATCCTTAACTAAATAATCATTTAACTAAAATTATTACGGAAAAATTTCTTTAATTACGAATGTCGTTGTACTTTTGTCGCAACTTTATTACACGTATAAACAAAAAAAAGAAGATTATGTCAAAAGTAACCGTAGTAGGTGCAGGTAACGTAGGTGCTACATGCGCTAATGTGTTGGCCTTTAATGAAGTGGCTGACGAAGTGGTAATGCTGGATGTGAAAGAAGGCGTTTCTGAAGGTAAAGCAATGGATATGATGCAGACAGCTCAATTGTTGGGTTTTGATACCACTATTGTAGGTTGCACCAACGATTATGAGAAGACTGCAAATTCTGACGTTATCGTTATCACATCAGGTATTCCCCGTAAGCCGGGCATGACTCGTGAAGAGTTGATCGGTGTGAATGCCGGTATCGTGAAGACAGTTGCTGAAAATGCATTGAAATATTCTCCCAACGCTATCCTTGTAGTTATTTCTAATCCGATGGATACAATGACTTATCTGGCATTGAAATCTTTGGGCTTGCCTAAGAACCGTGTTATCGGTATGGGTGGTGCTTTGGACAGCTCTCGTTTCAAATATTTCCTGTCTCAGGCTTTGGGTTGCAATGCAAACGAAGTGGAAGGTATGGTTATCGGTGGCCATGGTGATACTACTATGATTCCGTTGGCTCGCCTGGCTACATACAAAGGACAACCGGTCAGCACACTGTTGAGCGAAGAAAAACTGAACGAAGTGGTAGCTTCTACTATGGTAGGTGGTGCTACTCTGACTAAGTTACTGGGTACTTCTGCATGGTATGCACCGGGTGCGGCAGGAGCTTATGTTGTTGAGTCTATCATCCACAATCAGAAGAAGATGATTCCTTGCTCTGTATTGCTGGAAGGCGAATATGGTGAATCTGATCTTTGTATCGGTGTTCCCGTTATCCTGGGCAAGAATGGTATCGAAAAGATCGTAGAACTGGAACTGACTGCTGACGAAAAAGAAAAATTCGCTGCCAGCGCTAAGGCTGTTCACGGAACAAACGCTGCATTGAAAGAAGTAGGTGCTCTCTAATCGAGAAAGCGTTTTATATTAATATTTAGTAGCGGTTGACTCCCTTTGTGAGTCAGCCGCTATTTTTTTCATTCTTAATATGATTATTTCAAGGTGTTAAATAAACAATCATGGTGCAAAAAATGTTGTATATTTAAATATATCAGCGTATATTTGCAACGCTCATCTATAAATAGAAGGAGTTTCGGGGCTCGGTTTATCTTGATATAAATCTGAGCCCTGCGTTTTTTATTCAATATTCGGTAAACGCTTCTTCATCTTTTTCTTTATGCCTTTTTCTGCATACTCTTTATTCAGGTAATAGGCTGTTAATAAGTAATAAGAGCTTTTTCTTTGGCATTCGAGAACTATCACATATTTCTCTTTCTTATCGTAAACATATGTTTTGGTAATATCGCAACGTTTTTTCTGATCACGTTCTGTCACGCTGAAGACTTCTATATTTTCAGAAGACAATTCTTGAATGTGATGATTGATCCAATGCAATCGTTGAGAACGGTCTTTTTCAAAAACTCGCTTAGCTGGAAGCAAATTACCATTCTCATCTGTTTCTTGTGCCTCTTCGCAAGTCAGGTGCGTAAATTGTCGCCCCATATCAGCTGCTCCGTCTGATTTGATCGGATAGATTTGCTTCTCTCTGAACTTGAAATTTGGATTATCTTCTATATCTCTTTTGTAGATTCTCATAAGAGATTCTTTACGTTGATGCTCATTCATGTGTAGAATTTCAAGTAATTCCGGATATTTTTTCAGTAGATTAAAAGGCATAACTATTATTTTAGTGAGATAAAGAATAGATTAAATTTTTTCTTTGATAGTGGCGTTGTTCTGTTTAAAGAGATATCTGCGTGCTCTTGAATTTTATCAACAAGTTTTCTTTTTGCCATAACTTTACCTTCCACATCACCTTTTTCAATTCGGAGATTATAGTTAATGGCTCCCATTAATATATCTGCCAACTGCACAAAATAGCTTTCATGAGAACGGATAAACTGAAAGTGTCTGATAGAAGAGTTCCATTTTAAAATATCTTGTAATGTATGGAGCTTCTTATGACTACATGTATCTTTGATATCAAAAAAGACATTATATTCATTCTCCATGTTAGATAAATGATGCAAGAGTTGATAGTACATTCTAAAATAGAAATCATTGAAAGTATATTCAGGGCGAGTCTCATCTATTTGAGATTTGTCTACGACTACAGCTCTGAATTTCATATCTGTTGTAAAGAAATATTTGATGAACTCATTATACATCGGAAATGTAGCGTCATGAACGTTAGTCCATTTTAATTCACCTTCGTAGTTATACTTTACCTTAATAGCTTTGATTTGCTCTTTAGCCATCTTTATCTGGGGATATGCGATACTAACATAGCCTAAAAGCATATATGGATGTCCGTCGTTTTTCAAATGTGTACTTTCATCGCAATAGATATTGAATGTTTTACTCATAGATTTTCATCTTTTATTTTGATTATTTGTTACAAATTTAGCTTCATTATTGAAAGGTATACCATTTACTGTTTTAATTAATCTTAATAAGAACGCTTTTCTATCAGACAAGAGCAAATGAGGCTTCTTTACAAAATACTCATATAGCCGTTTGGAGTCATCTTACACTTATTCTTGAATGCTTCAATAAGCTCCATCGAACCTCATGGATTTCTATAAATATAAATAAAAAAGATACAATGTTATACATTTAGGTATAATACGTTGATGTATATTTTGTATATTTGCCTATTGAATAATTGGAGGATATAAAAATGAAATCACCTTTTCAGTATGGAACATTGGTTGATAAAGATAGTTTTGTCAATCGGGTGGAAGACAGGCAACGTTTAAAAGAGTTTCTCTCTGCCGGTATTAATGTGATGTTGATATCTCCCCGGCGTTGGGGAAAATCTTCACTGGTGAAGGTGGCGATGGATGAATTGAAAGAAGAAAATAAGCAAGTGCGCATTTGTTTCATCGATGCTTTCAGTGTGAAAACGGAAGCTGAATTTCTTCAGACCTTTGCCCGTGAAGTTATTTCATGCGCTTCTTCTACATGGGAAAAACGGTTGGAAGACGTGAAACATTTTCTTACCGGTGTAACTCCCAGCATAACTTTGAAGGACAATATGAGCGAGACGTTATCTCTTGATTTGAAATTGGGCTTTGAAGATAAGCGGGTGATGGAAATACTGGCATTGCCGGAAAAATTGGCTGAAGCAAAGAAAATACATATCATTGTCTGTATTGATGAATTTCAGCAATTGGCCCTGTTTCCTTCTTATCAGTCGTTAGAAGGGAAGATGCGCTCAGTATGGCAGACTCAGCATCACGTTTCGTATTGTTTTTACGGTAGCAAACGCCACATGATGCTGGATATCTTCAATAATTCCTCCAATCCGTTTTATCGTTTCGGTCAGGTGCTTTTCCTCCAGAAAATAGCCGAAGAAGAATGGATACCGTTTATCATCCATTCTTTCCGGAAAACAGGAAAGGAGATTACGGAGAAACAGGCTGCATATATTTGCGAAACGGTGAAATGTCATTCATGGTATGTTCAGCAATATTCATTTTTTGTATGGACGGCTACGCCTGTGAGCGTTTCAGATGAAATTCTGAAGTGTCAACTCCGGATGTTGATAGATACCAATATGCCTATGTTTATCTCGGACACGGAGAATCTGACTGCTTCACAGGTTGCCATGTTGCGTGCGGTGGCTGACGGAGAATCTCAACTCAATGCAGCAGCTGTGGTTAGTAAATATGGGCTGGGGAATCCTCAGACTATCACCCGTAATAAACGAATTCTTGTAGAACGTGATTTTATAGAGAAAAAATCTGATATTTTTACCTTTGCAGACCCTGTTTTTGAACTGTGGTTCCGGCAGCAATATATGTCGCTTATTTAAGTTTTCAGGATGGCTACACCCTTTTCCCCTTATGGCTACACCCTTTATGGCAAAGGGCTACACCATCCGGACGAAAGGGTGTAGCCTGGCAATTGCAGTTGTTTGGGTTGATTATCAGCCGTTTCCGGTGCGCTCTTTTCTCAGTGCGGCGATGATGTATTTTCCTTTTGCCATCACAGTGCTCCACCGGGTGCTCCCAATAACTTTAAACACATAGCCTCCCAACCGTCCGTAATCGGAAAGTTTTAGAATCGCTTTCAACTCATCTCGGTCAACAATATGCAGCTGCTTCAGTTCCAGTATTAATCCTTCCAGATTATGCGTTTTTTTGTTGTAGGCATAACCCGGAATTTCAAAAGAAGACCCCTCCGTTCTCTCTCCTCCATTCTCCCCTTGGGGAGTTAGAGGGGGAGTGTTTTTCTTTTCTTTACTTTCCTTTTCTTTACTTTGTCCGGAATTGCATGCATTTTCGGATGGAAACAATACATCCTGTACCTCATTTTCTTCTTTCCCGTTTTTAGAAACTTTGGTTTCTACGAGGAAATAAGGGAAGGGATTCAAGTCTCGTTTTCTGCGTTTGGTAGCTTCCAGCCATACCTTTTGGATATGTACGGATGTCAATACATGATGTTCCTCATACGTTTTCCGATCGAATATGTCTTTCGCTATCAGAAGTTCTACGATTTCCTGCATTTCTTCGTCCGATAGCTCGTTCCCTAATTTGTGGGCAAAGAGCATACACTGCTCTTTGTTCCACACCAGGTAATACCCTTCTTCTTTATAAATTTTGCCAAGCAGCTTTATGAATGCCGCTACTCCTTTCAGTCCGAAGCGGGCTTCTATCAATTCTGTTGCTACTCCTTCGAGCATACTTATAGTTATGGGGAAATATAGTACCCCTGTACAATTCATTGCCATTTCTTTAGTGATTAAACGATTAGTAATTAATGATTAGCAGACGGGGCTCCAGTCCAATAAATTCTCCAACTGGAAACTTCTCCAACCCTGTGATTCTACATCCCAGTAAATTACAGTACTTTCTATGCGTTCCATTTCATAGAATCGGTGAAAGAAACTTTCATAAGGTATGAGGGTTGCTTTTACCATTTTAAAGGTTATGCCTTGTTTGTAAAAGGCAATAAGGGCGTAGCCGTACTGCATGTGGTCAATGAGGTCGATCAATCTTTGTGCTGACCATTCTGCGCATTCTTCGGAATACCCCTTTTCGAACATGAACCGTTTTTTCCATTTTTCTGTCATTCTTTCACGGACTGGAACCGGATTTTTGAACTCGTGTCTTTTCATCTTACGATATATTTAATTAATAATAATGTTGGTTACGTTTTCAAGCCCATGCCATAGCATAAAAAAAGATGTCGCTTCGCATAAGAGGAAGCGGCATCTCATTGAAGTCTGACTTGGTCTTGTTAACGTGGGGGCAAAGGTAGGTCTTGCTGTTTTGACAGTATCTTTTTAATTCCTGCCTCTTCTGGAGGGTGATTTCTCCTTATGTTTTTCGTTGTGTCTGACTCTTTTATCCTTTTGCCACATTTTTTCTGCCATTTTGGTTAAAGTGCTCTTTGACATAGGGGTTCCGTCATCATTTAGGAAGAGTTTGGTTTCCGCTATGCGTTCTATGAACGGGGCTAATTCGAGTTTTTCGGGTGGAATCTTTTCATTGTTTCCAACGTAGAAATTACCCTCGATGTATCCATCCAAAAGATTTCCCAGCATACTTTCTTGGTTATTGTTAATTCCTTTAACCTTTTTACCCTTAGGACGGCCTCTGTGTGGTTTATTTTCCGCTTGTTCAGAGGATTGCCTGTTCTGTTCACTTGGTTTTACTAACCCTGTTTCTTCGCTTTTAACAGCGTTTTTTTTGATTTACTCATTTTGAAAAATTATTTAATTAAAAACAGTTAATTTGTAAATAAGGGCGCAAAGATACTATGATTGTTAATATGTAGGATAGGGGATGATGAATAAAATGAAATAAAAACTTTTTTGGTAGATGTAATATGCAGTAAATTAGAATGGTATAGTAAAAAATAGGGGGTGTTTAAAAAACGTTCGTTTAATGGGCGCAAAGATAAGGGGTATTTTTCGAACGTGCAAGATGTTTAATAAAAATATTTCTATTATTTCATTTTTTGTCAGTTATATTATTAGTAATCAATGTGATAATATTAATAATATATATATTTAATATCCTCTCATTTTTATGATTTCAAATTTCATGTTGAAGGCATGATCGTGTTGTCTATTAAACGAACGATTAAAAAACGATTTTTTGAATTTAATATCTTCGTTTATAACGTATTAAGTCGAAATATCTATTTGCTACGGTTTGAAAGAGAATATGTCTCGTTCAAACCGCGAAGCGCACCCGGAACTATAGTAAAATCCTCGATTCTCTTTTTGCAAGTGATTGAAAATCAAAAATATTGGTTTGCTGCCCGTACTCGTGACAAACAAGAGTTTGCTGTCCGAAAATCCTTAGATAAGCTTAAGTCCGAAGAGAAGCTGGATCTTGACTGTTATCTTCCCACGCGAATTGTGATATCACAACTGAAGTATCGCCGTAAACGTAGTGAGGTTCCTGTTATCCGAAATTTAATCTTCATCCGTGCTACTAAACAAACCGCTTGCGACATATCCAATGTTTATAATGTCCAGCTTTTCTACATGAAGGATCTATTTACTCATTCCATGCTGGTTGTTCCTGATAAGCAGATGGAAGACTTCATGTTTGTGATGGATTTGAATCCTGATGGGGTTAATTTTGATAACGAACCTTTTGCTATTGGAGATAAAGTGAAAGTTGTCAAGGGGGATTTTAGTGGCATTGAAGGTGAGGTTGCTACAGAAGCTAACAAAACTTATGTGGTTATCCGTATCAAGGGAGTTTTGATTGCAAGCGTCAAAGTACCCAAATCCTATCTAAAGTTTATAAAATAATATCATCTCAATTATAAAATGAATTCTTTACTTTCTCGTGCTGTTGAGCTTCAGCATGCCGCCCATACTTTAATGTATCTCGGCATGGATGGTGAGCCTCTTTATTCTGATGACTTTTGTCGTCAGAATAAGGATGTTCTCTTAAAATCCGATTCTCTTTTTGCTGTAAAAAGTTCCGATATCGAAGAAGAGGCCAATTTGTGTCTGGCTCTTCTGATGGGCTACAATGCCACTATATACAATTATGGTGATAAGGAGCAGAAGAAGCAAGAGATTCTTGTACGTGCTTGTGACGTTTTGGAAGGGCTTCCGGACTCCTTGCTTAAAGTCAGACTGTTGACCTATTGTTATGGTGAGACTTATGAAGAAGCTTTGTTGCAGACTGCCCGTAAGATTGTGGATGGGTGGGGACAGACTTCTCTTACATCCGAACAGGTTGAGGCTGCTGAAGAACTTCGTAATATGGAAGAGAATCCCTATCCATGGGAATATGTCGATTAGTAAAAAATAACCGGGGATTTTGTTTGGAGCGTCTGTATTCTACGCATAATAAATATAAATCAATAAATCACCCTCAGGCGTTCCTATCCCCGGTTTCTATTGTTTATTGAGAACTGTGAATGAATTTCTATAATATATTCAGTAAAGTATTGTGTGTGGTTATGATGACTTGTAAACGTCTTTTGGTTGCAAGATGTCAAGTGTTTATATCAGTTAATAATTTAACTACATTCGTGTAAAGGTTAGACTTAAAATTAACTTTTCGTGTCTAGTTCTCTTAAAAATAAAGCCGTCAAGGGAGTTGCTTGGAGTTTTGTTGATAATATAGCAAATTCAGGAATTACTTTTCTGGTAGGATTGGTTTTAGCTCGGTTGTTATCTCCTGCAGAGTATGGAATAATGGCTATGATTGCCATATTTATAGCAGTCTCAAATTCTATTATTGATAGTGGCTTTTCTAATGCATTGATTCGTAAGATAGAGATCAAACAGATTGATTATAATACTGTGTTTTATTTTAATTTGTTTGTAAGTATTATTTTATATATTTTGCTTTATGCAATTTCTCCGGCTATTAGTGATTTTTTCAAAGAACCCGTTTTGGTAGAAGTAACTCGGGTTATTGGATGGGTGCTTATAATTAATGCTCTAGCAATTATTCCACGGACTATTTTCATTAGGAATGTAGAATTTAAGGTTCAGACTAAGGTTTCTTTAATATCCTCTATATTCAGCGGTATTGTTGGTATTGGTATGGCTTTCTATGGAATGGGAGTTTGGAGTTTAGTAGGACAGCAATTATCCAGGCAACTTCTGAATACTTTATTTCTTTGGACATTTTGCCATTGGCGTCCGGTTTGGGAATTTTCAATGAGGAGTTTTAAAGAAATGTTTGGTTTTGGATCTAAACTTCTTTTGTCAGGGCTGTTAAATACAATTTATAAGGATATTTATTATATCATTATTGGTCGTTTTTATAGCTCCGCTCAGCTAGGACAATATACTCGTGCTCAACAATTTAATATCATATTTTCTAGTAATTTGACATCTGTTGTTCAGCGTGTGAGCTATCCTGTTTTAAGCTCTATGCAAGATGAGTCTGAACGATTGAAGCAAGCCTATCGTAAAGTGATAAAAGTAACGATGTTAGTAACATTTGCCTGTATGTTAGGATTGGCAGCGGTTGCTAAGCCACTAATTGTAATTTTAATTGGTGAAAAGTGGTTGATGGCAGTTTCTTTTCTTCAAATTATTTGCTTTGCTGGTATGCTTTATCCACTCCATGCTATTAATTTGAATATACTTCAAGTCAAAGGGCGTTCTGATTTATTTCTTAAACTAGAAATTTTAAAGAAAATAATAGCTGTTGGTCCCATAATTATTGGAATATTTTATGGAATTGAATATATGCTTTGGGGGAGTGTTTTTACTTCATTTATTGCATATTTTTTGAATAGTTTTTATTCGGCAGATTTGATAAACTATCCTACAAAAGATCAAATAGAAGATATACTTCCCACTTTTGGAGTTTCTTTTGTTACAGCTGCAGTTATGTGGTGTCTTTCTCTATTAGATATTTCTATGTATATTCTTCTTCCGATGCAATGTCTGCTTGGGTTTGTATTATCTGTTGCAATTTATGAGAAACTGAAATTAGAAGAATATATTGAAGTCCGACAAATGGTAATTTCTTTGTTAAAACGAGTAAAATAAATATATTAGAATGGAAAATAAAGTTATTACAGTAACTGCTCCTTTATTACCCTCTTTAGATGATTTTTTACCTTATTTGCAGGATATATGGCAGCGTAAGTGGTTGACAAATAATGGTTATTATCATCAAAAATTAGAGAAGGCTTTATGTGAATATCTGAAAGTGCCATATATAAGCTTATTTACTAATGGAACTTTACCTTTGATTTGTGCTTTACAAGCTTTACGTATAACAGGTGAGGTGATTACTACCCCATATAGTTTTGTGGCTACTACTCATGCCTTGTGGTGGAATGGTATAAAACCTGTTTTTGTAGATATTGATCCGATAACATGTAATATTGATCCTGATAAAATTGAAGCGGCAATTACTCCTAAAACTACTGCTATTATGCCTGTACATGTCTATGGTAGACCTTGTGAAACAGAACGTATTCAAGCAATAGCTGATAAGTATGGTTTGAAGGTGATTTATGATGCTGCTCATGCTTTTGGCGTAGAGGTAAATGGAAATTCTATTTTGAGTGCAGGCGATATGTCTACTTTGAGTTTCCATGCTACGAAGGTTTATAATACAGTTGAAGGCGGTGCCTTAGTCTGTCATGATGAAAATACAAAGAAGCGTATTGACTATTTGAAAAACTTTGGCTTTGCGGGTGAAACAACCATTGTTGCTCCTGGTATTAATGGTAAGATGGACGAGATACGTTCTGCATATGGATTGTTGAATTTGCAGCAGGTTGATGCGGCAATTGCAGCTCGTCGTGAAATTGCTTTGAAATATCGTGAAGGGCTAAAAGAAATCGGAGGCATTCGTTTTATGGATGATATGTCAGGGGTTCGTCATAACTACTCTTATTTTCCAGTATTTGTCGATGCGGAAGATTATGGTATGACCCGTGATGAACTTTATTTTAAGATGAAAGAACAGAATATTTTAGGAAGGAGATATTTTTATCCTTTGATAAGTGAATTTTCCACTTATCGAGGATTAGAGTCTGCTAGTCCTTATAATCTCCCTATTGCAACTCAAATGGCAGATAGTGTGATATGTCTGCCAATGTATTGTGGATTGACACCCCAAGACACTGATAAAATTTTAAATTGTATTTTTCAACAGGGATGAAAAAAATATTAATTTTAGGTGGTACCTATTTTCAAATTCCCGCAATAAGATATGCAAAATCAAAGGGGTACTATGTTGTGACTTGTGATTATTTGCCTAGTAATCCAGGGCATAAATTGGCTGATGAATACTATAACATTAGTACTACTGACAAAGAAAAAGTCTTAGATTTAGCCTCCTCTCTTCATGTAGATGGCATTCTTTGTTTTGCATCTGATCCGGCAGCTCCGACATCTGCTTATGTTTCAGAAAAATTGGGCTTACCTGGAAATTCTTTTGATAAGATTTGCCTCTTGGGAGAGAAGCACTTGTGGCGTCAATTTTTGAGAGAGAATGGTTTTAATGTTCCGAAAGCTAAATCTTATTTTGATATTCAAGAGGTAGATGTTGATGACTGGGAATATCCTGTGATGGTAAAGCCCGTTGATTCTTCAGGTAGTAAGGGAATTACTAAGGTATTTGATAAGGATGGACTTACTGATGCTTTTCATTTTGCATTATCTTATTCAAGGCTAAAAATTGTTTTAATTGAAGAATTTATAGAGAAGGTCGGGCCTCAGATAGGAGGAGACGGCTTTTTTGGTATATCACGTTTAGAATTTGTTTGTTATGGGGATCAAGTAGTGGATAATAGTATTAATGGCTATGTACCTTGTGGTATGAAGTTTCCCTCTTTGTTATCTGCATCTTTAAAGGAAAGGATTACTAATGAAATTGAGCGTGCGATTAGCCTTTCCGGTTTAAAAAATCTATCCTTTAATCTTGAGGTGATGGTAGATAAAAATGATAAGATCTATTTAATGGAATTGGGGCCTCGTAATGGTGGTAATTGTATACCTGAAGTAATTTATAATTATACAGATGTTAATATGGTTGCATTGGCCGTTGAAGCCTCTTTGGGAAATACTTTTCCTATATGTTGCCATATCAATAAGCATGTTTTTGCGTATTATGCCTTGCATAGTCGTATTTCTGGTATTTATAAAGGATACAGGTTGCTAGGCAGTTTTCAAGGAAAAATTAATGGTAGTTATATTTTTTTGGAAGAGGGTGATATAATAAATGCTTTTCTTGGTTCAAATGAAACAATTGGAATTTTGTTATTAGAGTTTAATAAATATAGTGATATGGATGATTTTTTTAACTCTCCGTCATCTTATGTAGAGGTTCTTGTAGAGGAGTTATGATAATGAATAAGATAGAAATCGGAGGCTATTTCCATTTAGAATTATCACGTAAAAGAAAAAAATTCATTCATGATGATGGGGTTTTACTGAATTCTGGGAGGAATGCTTTAGAATATGTTTTGTCCTCAAAAAAAATAGAGAGGTTATGGATTCCATATTATACATGTGACACTATATTAGAACCTCTCATAAAATTGAATATTGATTATTCATTCTATTCAATTAATCAACAATTGGAACTTTATGACTTAAAAAGATTGTCCTCTGGAGAGTTTATTCTCTACACTAATTACTTTGGAGTGAAAGATGAATATGTTAAGTCTCTTTCGGAAGTGTACGGTGATAGGCTCATCGTTGATAATGCTCAATCTTTTTATTCTGATGTTACTGCTGGCCCCTCTTACATTTATAGTCCTCGGAAGTTTGTAGGGGTACCAGATGGTGGAATTGCTTATTCGGGTTTAACTTATTTGGATTCTCAGCTTGAAATGGATATATCTTTTTCTCGTTGCAGTCATTTATTGAGGCGTTATGATGAGAAGGCTTCGAATGGATATAATGACTTTAGAGAAAATAGCAAGTTACTTTCTATGCAGCCTATGAAAACTATGTCACAGTTAACGCGAGCATTGCTTTTTAGTATTGACTTTGAGCAGATCAAAGAGATTAGATTACGTAATTTTTCTTATTTGCATGATAATTTGTATTTAACGAATCTGTTGGACTTAAATATGGCTTTTTCATGCCCTATGGTATATCCTTATTATACGGAAAATGCTCTTGAAATAAGAAACCGATTGCTTGCTAATAAGATATATGTTGCAACTTATTGGCCTAATATATTTCAATGGTGTACAACTTGTGACTTGGAATATCAATTGGCGAATAAGATTCTTCCTTTGCCAATAGATCAACGTTATGGGTTTCGTGAAATGGATATTATTTTGAGTGTTATAGCTGGATAGAATATGGATAATAATAAGATATTTCTAAGAGGATTTGAGCTTGAAGATTATATTTTAATAAATAAATGGAGGAATGATCCTGAGATTCAGAACCTTCTTTCAGGTAATTTCAGATATGTTTCTTCGGAAATAGAGAAAGAGTGGGTTAAACAAAAAATGATGAATAACACTAAGGAACTTTATTTAGCCATTTGTTTAGCTGAAGGTGAGCGTGAGATGATTGGGTATACTTCTATTAATAATATTGATTATATTAATCGTTGTGCTCATGGAGGGGGAATTATTATTGGAAATAGACAATATAGAGATGGTGAGATTAGATATGAAGTTGGAAAAATGATTAGAGAGTTAGTTTTTGATCATATGAATTTAAATCGTTTTACGGGTGCTTGTTTGGCTGAACATAAAACTTCGAAAATAATGATGGAAGCTTGTGGATTTCAATTAGAGGGAGTAAAGCGACAAGCTGTTTATAAAAATGGGATTTATCATGATCAGCTCTTTTTTTCTTTGTTACGGGAGGATTATTATAAATTGATGCAAGAGGGAGAATATACTTTGAAAGCTTATGCCAAACGAATAAAAAGTATAAGAAAACATTGATGATACGCTTTTTTGTGCTGTGTTTATTGTTTCTCTTTAGCATCCAAATGTATTCACAATATTCAATAGGAAAGCTGAGAAAAGTAGAAGCAGAAGTTAAAGAAATAATGGATGAACTTCACGTGATAGGTTTATCTGTTGCAGTAGTCAATAAGGGAGAAATAGTATATAAAAGATCATTTGGTAATAAATCTATTGATTCATCTAATAGTGCTAAGAAAGAGATGTTGTGCGATGAATATATTTTTAGGATTGCTTCTATTTCTAAGACTTTTGTTGCTACGGCAATATTACAGTTGGCGGAAAATGGAAAATTGAAACTGAATGATGATGTAAATAAAATTTTGGATTTTAAAATATCTAATCCCAATTATCCATATATTCCAATAACAATAAAAATGTTATTATCTCATCGTTCTAGCATAAATGATAAGCTGGGATATAATTCTTTTAATCATATAAACCCGGAAAAAGGAAATAAATATAAGTTATGTTATAATGATTATGCACCGGGTGAAGGTTATCAATATTGCAATTATAATTATACTCTGTTAGGGGCTATTATAGAAAAAGTTTCCGGGGAAAGATTTGATAACTATATAGAGAATCATATAACGGCACCATTAGGTTTGAAATGTAGTTTCAATGTCGATAAGTTGGATTCTTCTTTATTTGTTCCTCTTTATAAATATGATGAAAAAGCAAGGAAATTTAAATTAATGTCAGATGTATATAAATCTTATGCAAAGCAATTAAAAGGCTATAAGATGGGAATATCTACTCCTTGTTTTGTACCAGCAGGAGGAATGAAGATTGCAACAGGAGATTTAGCTAAGTATATGATTATGCATATGCAAGATGGGATATACAATCATAAGAGGATTATAACAAGAAAGAGTGAGAAGCAAATGAGAAATGTATTAACTCCAGAATCTTCGTATGCTCTTTCTTTTAGAGAATATAAAAATCTTATACCACATGAAACATTATATGGTCAAACTGGTGGAGCTTATGGATTATATAGTGCAATGATTTTTCATTCTTATAAAAAGTATGGCTTTATCATAATTACTAATGGATGTTTGTCGAAATTTGTTGATGGGTATAATGACCTTCATAAAAGTCTTATCAAATGCTTGTATAACAATTTGATAGTGCAAAAGTGAAATGCGAAACTTTTTTTCTTTAAGAATAACCACAAATTCAGTTTTAAACTTCTTTCTAGGAGTGAGTTTTTTGCTTATGATGTTTAAATCATTTAGGCTGTATTTCACTTGGGATATCTCTATGGTATTAATTGCAATTTTAGGTGGAGGCTCTAGTTTACTATACTATATACATTACTATAAAAGGATATATGATAAAACGACTTTGTATCAAGTCTTTTTGTGTTTTTCTATAACTCTTGTTTTTCTATATGAAATATTAACTATATCAGAATTTAACATATTGTCTTTATTTACAGTATTTACATCTTTATGGTGCTCTGTATTTCTTATATTATCAGATTATTCGACCCAAGTAAGATTGTTGCGTTATGTGGTTAAAGCAACTCAAATAATAGTTGCTATATCATTAGTAGGTTGGTTATTATATCTTTCAAATGTACCATTACCACATTATTATTCGGAGACGGATGCTTTCTATACACATACAGTCTATTATTTATTTATCTTAAATGGTATTCCAGAGTTACAAATAATGCCTCGTTTTGCTGGAATGTTTTTGGAACCTGGGCATCTTGGTACTATTTGCTGTCTTTTACTATACGTAGAAGGGTTTAATCTGAAAAAAAAAGGAAATATTATTTTGTTATTAGGAGTGCTCTTTTCTTTATCCCTGGCTGCTTATGGCTTATTAATCGGTGGAGTGGCTCTTTATATTTTTTATAATACAAAAAGGGGAATGATATACGTGACAGTTTTCTCTTTGTTTATTGCTGTTATATGGATAATGTCTATAAATTATAATTCAGGTGAAAACTATTTGAACAAGCGTATTTTTGAGCGTTTAATCTTTGAAGATGGTGAGATGATGGGGGCTAATCGTACTACTGATTTTTTTCAAACTCGATTTGATCGTTATGTTATTAGTTCAGATATATGGTTTGGAGTGGGGCGGGATGCTTTTGATGCAAAAGGGACTTCTACGACTAATATATTGAATGGCTGTGCGGGATGGAAACGTTTTTATTTTTTGCGTGGTGTAGTTGGCTGTTTTCTATTATTGTTATTCTTGTTTTCTTATTGGAGAAAATATCCGTCTTCAAAAGCAGGGGCATTTTTAATACTTTTTTTTGTAGCAAATATGATACGAGATTACCCTTTACGAGAATATTTTTTATTTATCTATTTATTATCTATTCCTGTGTTATACCAAGGAAAGGTTGAATTTAAATGATGATAATATGAGTGCTTTGCATCTATGTTTTGATGGGAATTTTATAAATAAATGCTTGGAAGTTTTTGAAAAATATTATCCAGGCCAAAATTTGTTTCTTGTTAATAAAGAAAAGGATCAGTTTAAAATACTTCAATCAGACAGGCGTTTGTTGAGAGTCCCATTTGTAAAGGAAAATTTTCCGTTGATTTTACAATTGTGTTTAGAGAATAATGTTGATAAAATAATATTGCATGGTTTGAAATCTGATTTAGTTGATTGCCTAAGATTTTTAAAACAGAATATTGATTGTAGGGTTTATTGGATCTTTTGGGGATATGAACTTTATTTTACTTTAGGTAATTTAGGTAAATATAAATTATTTGATGGTTTCTTGAATCCTTTTCTTAGAGATACTTATTATTCTCCCAATAGACTAAGTTTCATTGTTAAACGGTTTTTTTATGGAAAGCGGTTATTGTCTGACGTTTTTAAGGAAGCCTTAACTATGATCGATTATTTTTGTTTTTGGAATTACAAAGATTATGAATTGTTACAAGCTCATTTTCATACAAATATAAAGTATAAATACTTTGCGTATATGGCTTCGGAGGAAACTGCGATAAAAGTAAATATAGAAGATGTTGTTTGTAAGAAAAGTAAAACACTTATGATTAATCATCAGGCTTCTAATACCGGAAATCATAACACGGTGATGAAGAAAATAGCTTGGTTAGATGCTAAAAATGATTATAAGAAGATCGTTCCTCTTTCTTATGGTAGTTCCCGCATAAGAAAGCTTGTTTTACGACAAGGTCGGCACTTGTTTAAAGAACAATTTAATCCTATATTAGAATATATGCCTCGTGATAAATACTTTGAACTAATGTCTTCGGTTGAAGTTGCTGTTTTTGGCCAGAAACGGCAAGAAGCTTCAGGTAATATATCCACTTTGTTAAGGAATGGAGTGAAAGTCTTTTTGCGTGAAAAAAATAATCTTCTACAATATTATCGAGAAAAGGGATATATTATTTTTTCGTTTGAAAAAGATTTGAATTCAATAGATGATTTAAAACCTTTGTCTTTAGAGGAGCAAGCATATAATAGGGATTGTAGTGTTAGAAATCGCATTTATTATGATCGATTTATGCCATCTTTTTTTGATGAATAAGTAAAATTAGAATTTATGAATGATTTGATAATATTAGGAGCAGGAGGTATGGGGCGTCAATTATATTTTTTGGCTTCCTGTTGTGAAGGGTATGGTCGTGAATTTATCATTAAGGGCTTTTTGGATGATAATCCAAGCGCCTTGGATGATTTTGAAGGTTATCCTCCAATAATAGGTTCTATAGAGTCTTATGAAATACAACCTCAAGATGTTTTTGCAATCTCAATTGGTGATGTACAAATAAAGAGGAAATGTATCAAGACTATTCAAGATAAGGGAGGGGAATTTTTGACATTGGTGCATCCATGTGCAGGCATTTCTCAGAATGTAAGAATTGGAACGGGATGTATTATTGCTGCTAATGCGTACATTGGAGTTGATTCTACTATCGGTGATTTTTCTTTTATTCAAAATGGGGCTATTATTGGTCATGATGTAAAAATTGGAAATTGGTGTAGGATTGATTGCCATGCAGTTTGTATTGCAGGAGTAGAATTGGGAGATGCTGTTTGTATTCATACTGCTGCCGTGATTAACCATAATATAAAGGTAGCTAGTGGGGCATGTGTAGGAGCAGGTAGCTTTGTTATACGTAATATAAAGAATGCAATAACGGTATATGGAAATCCTGCGCGAAAAATTGATATTAAATAATAAAAGTATATGAGTCTTGTTTATTCATTAGAAGAGAAAATTGTATTAGTTACCGGTTCTTCTTCCGGTATAGGGAAACAGATTGCATTGCGTTGCTCGGAAGCTGGTAGCTTCACAATAATTACTGGCCGAAATGAAGAAAGATTAAATGCAGTGTATCAAAATCTAAACCAAGAAAAAAGGCAGAAATATATTTCTGATTTATCTGATGAAGTAGGGATATCTGATCTTGTTTCTTCTCTTCCACAACTTGATGGAATTGTTTTGTGTGCAGGTATGGTAAAAACTGCTCCAATTAAATTTAATTCACGCAATAGTGTTGAGGAGGTTTTTAAAACAAATACTTTTTCTAATATTACATTACTTCAATATTTATTTCGACATAATAAAATAAAGAAAGGGGCTTCGGTTATTTTTATTTCTTCTGTGGCTTCAATAAAGCCTTATAAAGGTAATTCTTTGTATTCAGCTTCTAAAGGAGCATTAAATTCATTTGCGAAAGTGATGGCTTTGGAATGTGGCGTTAAAAGAATACGAGTGAATTGTATTCATCCGGGAATCATCCGTACCAAACCGGTAAGTAACTTTTCTGAGGAGGAAATGGCCAAACAGGCCGCTTCTATACCATTGGGTTTTGGAGTACCAGATGATATAGCCTATGGATGTATATATTTGTTGTCAGATGCTGCGAAATGGATAACAGGAACTGAATTAATTATAGATGGTGGTCAGTCTATTAGCTAATTATTAATAATATAATTAAAATAATGAAGTGTTTAATAAAGAATGTAGAAATTAAGGCTATTGCAACATGTCTTCCTCAAAATACTTTTGAGATGAATAGTTTAAAAGGGAAATATGAGGATAAAGAAATAGATAACATGATGAAGACAACAGGAGTTGTCAGGGTTCATGTAGCAGAACAACGTCAGACAACTTCTGATTTATGTTTTGAAGCAGCAGAACTTTTACTGAAAAGTGAAGACATTAATAAGGATGAAATAGATGGCGTTGTGTTTGTTTCTCAAACATTTGATTATTTATATCCAGCTACTTCTGTAGTCTTGCAACAGCGCTTGGGATTATCTAAGGAAACTATTTGCTTTGATATTTCTTATGGATGTTCCGGCTATATGTATGGACTTTTTCAAGCTGCTTCTATGATTCATATCGGCGCATGTAAAAATGTATTATTGATGGCTGGAGATACAAATACGAAGATATTGAATCCCGATAACCTTGGGGCCAGAATGGTTTTTGGTGATTGCGGATCTGCAACTTTGGTTTCTGTAGGTACTTCTTCTATTGGATTTCATTTGTGCTCGGATGGTTCAGGAGCAAATACAGTTATTAATGTGAATGGAGGGTTTCGCCATTGGCCTGATAATGCTCAGAAATTGGATTTTAGTAAAAATGCAAATAAGGGCGATGACGTTTTTGCTTTTATTGTATCATGTGGTACGAAGAGTATTAAAACTATTTTAGATTTTATGGAATGGGACAAAGATGAAGTTGATCTTTATGCTTTGCATCAAGCCACAAAGTTTACTTTAGATTTTATGAAAAAGAAGCTTAAACTCAATGAAGATAAAGCTCCTTTCGATATTAAAAATTATGGAAATACAGGACCTACGACTGTACCTTTGGTTATAACGGATTATGCACATAAAGGTCTAGAGGTCGATACTACAAAATGGAAAAAAGTAGTGTTGGCAGCTTACGGTGTTGGCTTATCGTGGGGGAGTATTGCATGCGATTTATCAAAAACCAACATTTATAGACCCATTAATCAAGACTTAAGATAAATATAATTATGAATGCTTTTATATTTCCCGGACAAGGTTGCCAAAAAGAAGGAATGGGAAAAGAATTATATGATAATTTTCCTAAGGCAAAAGAAATTTTTGAGTTAGCTAATGAATTTTTGGGGAGAAGAATTACTGATGTTATGTTTTATGGAACAGAGCAACAGTTAATGGAAACTCAAAATACGCAGCCTGCAGTTTTTTTGTATGAAGTTGCTTTGGCTTTATCTCAAGATCATATATTCCCAGATGTTGTAGCAGGGCATTCTTTGGGTGAATTTGCTGCTTTAGTAGTGAACGGTACTATTAGTTTTGAGGATGGATTGAGTTTGGTGTTACATAGAGCATTAATAGCTCAGAAAACATGTGAGAATACTAATACTGCTATGGGGGCGGTAATAGGACTTTCTGATGAATACGTAGCGAGAAGAATAAAAGAAATTTGGGATGAGACGGGGGAACCTATTTATTTTGCAAATTACAATGGACCCGGTCAGGTCGTTATTTCAGGCTCTAAAAAAGGAATAAGACAAGCCTGTAAAGCATTCATGAAAGAAGGGGCGAAAAAAGCTGTACCATTAATGATTGGTGGCAGTTTTCATACGCCCTATATGGAAGAAGCTCGTTTAGAACTAAAAAAGCATATTGATGAGACTATTTTCAATTCGCCAGTAATTCCTGTTTGTCAATGTGTTGATGGAAAATTAAATTTAGATCCGGAAAAAATTAAAAATAATCTTATTGAGCATATAACTCATCCAGTCTTATGGACTCACATGGTTCACAATATGGTGAGTAGTGGAGTGGATAAGTTTTATGAAGTTGGTCCAGATGATACTTTGCAAAAAATAGTAACTCGCATGTATCCTGAAAAAAAGATAACTACAATTTGGTCAATACCTATATATAAACAATATAACCCATTAAATAATATTTGAATATGATTACTTTAAATGAATTTGTAGCAAAATTTGCTTCTGAGTTTGATGAAACTCCCGTAGAGAAATTTACTCCTAGTACAGTTTATAAAGAATTGGATGAGTGGGGGTCATTGACTGCTCTTTCTATTATTTCAATGATTGATGAAGAGTTTGATAAGTTTTTGACTGGAGCTGATTTGCGCTCTGTATCTACGATAGAAGAATTGTATGGTTTAATACAAACTAAATAATATGATAATGGATATACAATATTTTGTTGAAAAGTTTGCTGAACAATTTGACGAGACGGATATTGACTGTTTTAGTCCAAAAACAGTTTTTAAAGAACTTGATGAATGGTCTTCTCTAATAGCATTGACTCTTATTGCCATGATTGACGAAGAGTATGATGTTACTCTGAAAGGAGAGGATATCCGTGACGCTACTACAATCGAAGACTTGTTTACTATAATTGGGAAAATTAAAAATTGAATGTGCTATAATCCATATACGCTTGATAATAAAGTGGTTCTTGTCACGGGAGCTGCTGGTGGCATTGGACGACAAACAGCCATTGATTGTTCTAAAATGGGAGCAAGTCTTGTTTTGACTGATATAAATGAGAGTGGGCTGCAAGAGACGCATAATCTTTTGGATTATTCTCAGGGACAGTCACATGCATACTATAAAGCAGATCTTACAAATGAAACTGAAATTATACAATTAGTTGATATTCTCCCTGTCTTGGACGGATTAGTTTGTAACGCAGGGGTGATGAAATTAACGCTAACACAGTTTCTAACTTTAGAAGAGATAGAGCGTGTGCATAAGATAAACTTAATTGCTCCGATGTTATTGACGAAATATTTGATTAAAAAGAAAAAAGTAAAAAAAGGGACTTCACTTGTTTTTTTAGCTTCTGCTGCTGGAGTATTTCGTGTGTCTATTGCAAATGGAATATATGCAACGACCAAATGCGGTATTGATGCTTTTATGAGAACAGTTGCTTTGGAATTAGGTCCGAAAGGAATTAGGGCTAATAGTGTTAATCCTGGTGTAGTTGAAACGAAACTTATTAATAATGGACAGTTTACAGAGGAGCAGCGTCAAGCGGAATTGAAAAACTATCCATTGAGGAGGTATGGTACTCCATTGGATATTGCTTATGCTGTTGTCTATTTGTTGTCGGATGCTTCTTCTTGGGTGACTGGTACTGCGTTGAAAATAGACGGTGGAATGACACTTAGTTAATTATGTATATGCAAAACTCATTATTGAAACAAAAAGTTTGTATTATTACCGGTGCCGCGCAAGGTATCGGTAAATCTATAGCTGAACGTTTTGCTTCCGATGGTGCAATAGTTTATGCTTGTGACCGTGCTGAAAGAGTTATGGATGAATGGGCGAAGGCTTGCTCAGAAGATAATAATACCCGTGTGCTTCCTTTATATTTTGATGTGACGGATGCTACAGCTGTAAAATCAGCCTTTATGTCCGTATTCAAACAAGAAGGTCGTATTGATGCACTGATTAACAATGCGGGTGTGGTATTTAATAAGAAAATCGGTATGATATTGCGTCCGGAAACAGAACTGATGTTCCGTGTGAATGTAATAGCTGTAATTGAAATGATTCAGCTGGTTTCTCGTTTGATGGCTCGCAATCACAGCGGCTCTATTGTAAATATTGCATCGGTAACGGCAGTACTAGGCTCACCGGGGCAATCTGCTTACTCTGCAACCAAAGGAGCAATCATGGCTTTTACTAAATCTGCAGCTAAAGAATTGGCTCCTCTGGGTATTCGTGTGAATGCTGTTGCACCGGGTATTGTCAAAACGGAACGCTTTTCAGAGCTTTATGAAGAAAGTGGTGAAAAAATCGATACTCGTATTCAAAAGATCGCTTTAGGACGCTTGGGAACTCCTGAAGATGTTGCTAATGCTTGTGCTTTTCTTGCTTCAGACCGTTCTTCTTATATTTCAGGTCAGATATTGGG
>NZ_FQZN01000013.1 GCF_900142015.1 Bacteroides stercorirosoris | reverse complement strand
AGTAAATGGACTGAATCCCAAAGAATACGTGCGGAAATCATATTCGAACATTATCCGGAATTGAAATCAGTTTACGACTTAGCCATAGAGTTGACCAATGTGTATAATAAGCACTATGACAAGGATGTGGCACGTGGAAAGCTTGCCTTGTGGTACAATAAAATAGAAAAACTTGGATACGGATGTTTCAGAACCGTAACAAATACCATGCAGAACTATTATGAAACAATACTAAACTATTTCGTTAACAGGGAAACAAATGCATTTGCTGAATCATTCAATGCAAAAATTAAAGCGTTCAGAGCACAGTTTAGGGGAGTCGGAGATATACCATTCTTTATTTTTAGATTATGCAAACTAACAGTGTAGATTTAACATAACCACAGGGTTTTCGGACTGACCCGAAGATTTCAGTATTCTTTAGTTTAGTGATAGCATATGGAATAAAAAAAGGTTCTGAAAATCAATTGTTTTCAGAACCTTACTTTCGTACACCCTCAGGGATTCGAACCCTGGACCCACTGATTAAGAGTCAGTTGCTCTACCAACTGAGCTAAGAGTGCATCGTTTTTCTTATTTGCGGGTGCAAAAGTAGTTGTTTTATTTTATTCATCCAAACAAAATCAATTCTTTTTTCCCGATGAAAGCGGCTTTTTTTATTCAAACTCATATAAGTCCGAAGGAGTACTACGTTTTAAAGCGCAGAGTTGCACATCTTTACCTACCAATATACCTTTGCTCTTCAACTGCCATTCCACTGTCTTATATGCAAGTTCCGGATGATTATTATCTTTGCTCAAATGGCAAAGCCATATATATTTCAGGTTTTCCGTGATATTCTCTGCCAGGAATTCAGCAGTCGCAATATTGCTCATATGCCCTGTACGGCTCGTGATACGATCTTTCAGATATTGCGGATATGTACCCATCCGCAGCATTTCATCGTCATAGTTAGCCTCCAATATCAAGTAATTGGCCTTACGGATGAACCGAGCGGCAGTAGGTG
Organism: Bacteroides stercorirosoris; assembly: GCF_900142015.1. Classification (GTDB taxonomy): domain Bacteria; phylum Bacteroidota; class Bacteroidia; order Bacteroidales; family Bacteroidaceae; genus Bacteroides; species Bacteroides stercorirosoris. The sequence continues at coordinate 153,050 of NZ_FQZN01000013.1, read as the reverse complement.
TGATTTCACCAAGGTCAGTAAGGAACGAGAACACCTTACCATCGATTTCAATGCAGTACCCCACGTTATCCGTACCATCATGCGGAACTTCAAAAGACTCGATGCGGAAATCTTCCAGCTGCATCGGTTCTTCTTTCTCCAGATAGCGGACGGAAGAGTGAAGTTTTTCCGTCATGCAATAACTCTTGTTGATGCCTTCATGGATGCGTGCAGTGGTATAAATAGGAATATGCAACTTTTCTCCCAGTCCGCCCACAGCCTTGATATGATCCGCATGATCATGCGTAACAAAAACCGCGCGAATCGTCTCCATGTTGATACCCGCTTCTTTTAGTGATTTCTTAATAGTACGCGCTGCAATACCAGCGTCGATAAGTATTCCGTATTTTTCAGTGCCTATATAATAGCAGTTGCCACTACTACCGCTCGCAAGGCTTATAAATTTTACTTTCATTCCGTTCTCCTTTATTAGAAAAAGCCGCCACTTTTATGGCAAAGTGACGGCAAATATACATAAAAAATGAGATAATCAGACTGTGCCTTTCTTCTTTTTGTCGATGGATGCGGTGATTTTGGCAAATACTAACAAAGCCAGAGCGGATATCAGACCGATAGCGGCAAAGTAATACCAGATATAATGCGCATTTGCACTGGCAGCTTCCCAAGCCTCACGGGTCTCAAAAAGCACGGGATCGGGACAGTATTTTGTCAACAATACTCCGGCAATACCAAAACCGAAAATAGAAGAGAGGAAAGAATGGAGATGGCTGAACCCAAGATACATACCTTCTTCACCCTTAGGAGCTTGCAGGGAGAAGTATTCCAGATAACGTGGTGAAATGAAGCATTCTGCCAAGGCCTGTATCACGATACCCGCTATCATCATCAGTGTAATGTTACTCATTCCGCTTATCACATCATTGCCGAGTAAGTTGCCGCATGCCATCAGCAGAGCCGAAAACGGAATGAGGAACATGCCGATATTCATGGAAGTAATGGCCGAACGTTTCGCCATCAAGCGTGTTACGAAACTAACACAGCAAACTACCACAAACGGGTTCACATTGGCTATCCAACCAGGTTTGGCCGTTTCGCCCGCCATACGGATTACGTACTTAGGCATCGTGGCATACAGCTGCTGCTGTACCATCCAGAAACCCGTTACAATCAGGATAAGAATCAGCAGGCGCCAGTTGGTGACAATGCGCAGGAAGCCTTGCCCGATTTCACGCATACTTTTTCCTTCACCCGCTGTGTGGGTGGATTTATAAAGCAGGATGACGGAAAGCAACGCCATTATCGTCATCGCAGCCGAGAAATAATTAATATAAATATAAGCCTGGTCGCCAATAACGTTACGCAACGGATCTATTACGGTTTTTCCGGTGAAAGCACCGATATTCACCATCATATAAAAGATGGAATAACCACGTGCACGGGTTGCCTCCGTCGTTTCCTTTGCCACCGAAGCTGAAATGATGGACTTGATGAACGAGCCACCCACCATAATGACAAAGAGTACGGGGACAATCATCCAGCGGCTGTCGCTATCCGGCAGTCCGGTGAAACGGGTCACTTTACCATATTCCACCAAACCGGCAGCTTCGAGCAGGGTAGGGAGAATTCCCAATCCCAAATATCCGACAGATAAAAGTGAGAAAGCAACAATCATCGATTTCCGGAAACCTATCTTATCGGCATAAGCTCCCGTAAAGATAGGCAAAAGATAAAGACCTCCGGAAAATAAGCCGGAAATCATACTCGCTTCAAAGTCATTGAAGCCTAAAATTGTAGAAAGATAGATGGTAAGAACAATGAAAACGGCATAATATGCCATACGCTCGAAGAGTTCGACCGTATTGCTTACCCAAAAGGCTTTAGTGAACCCTTTAGATACTTTTTGGGGTGATTGAGTCATCCTAATATTATGTTTGTTAGTGAAAATTAAGCGCAAAAATACATTATTATGAAATTATATGCAAATTTGTTTCAGATTTGCCCCATACAGTGAAAGGTAACGCTTTGTTATTTCAAGAAGATTTGTATCTTTGCGACGAGAAGTTACGAAAAGAGTGTAATTTATTGGAAATGAGCGTAGGTTAATTGCTCTTGATAGTAATAGGTTACGATTTAGTTAGTTATCTACTGCATTATCCTTCTGCGCGTTGCGTAACCTTCAAAGAACTCTTCGTATGCAAAAGTAGCTATTTAATTCGAGATTTTGATATAAACTCCCGTTTTTTATCCCCTCATTCATAAGAATTTTCCGTAAAAGCGGTATTGTCCGTCGGCACACCATTGCCCAAAACGAGTTTGGAACAAACGTGTGCCGACTACCGCATAGCTGGAGAAAAGGGCATTGCCTCACGCCTAAACGATGTTTAGACAGATGAAGCAATGCCCCTTTCTTTTGCGCCTATGCCAAGAGGTGCTTTTACGGGTTTTCAAATGATTTTTCTTTTTTCGCTGTCTCTTTTGCCGGAAGCGGAAAGTGAATGCAGAGTGTGTCAGCCTGCCCCATGAATGAAACAGGCGCCCACACACAGCCGGACAAACCGGGAAGAATGATTGTTGCCACCCGGCTGAACAAGTTCCGTCGGATCGGAAACAATCATACTTCCTTTGTTGTGGTTTGCCCTTTTCACGCTTCCGGTGATGTCTTTTTCCTTTTGGTGATTCTTTTTTTTACGGATTTTCCCCTGAAGTTTTTTTCTACACAATCTGCCTCTGTTTTCGTTTACCTCCATTTTGCGCCTTTCAGTAAGCCGCATCAGTCAGTCATTTTCGTTCTGGGCGCAAAGGTAATTCCGGGATTGGACGGGAAAGCAAGGTCAAGCCTCCTGTTTTCGGTAAAAATCTCCAGCCCTGCGGGTAGTATTTTGACCGAAAAACCTTGCATTCCCTAATCCCTACCTTTTCAAGCACCCGAAACGAAAACGACCGATGCGACAGAAAGACGCATAAAAAAAATGTCGGATAAACGAGAGGCAGATAAGATAGTTTGAAACTCAACTCCCTCAGCTCTTGAATCCGCATTAAAAACAAAAAAATCAAAAACAGCGAAGATATGACGGCAACGGCAAATTTCAGACAAATGGCGCAACACATCGGGTTGGCGATATGCGGCTTGATGATGCGCACCGCCTTCGGGGTGTTCGGCATCCTTTGGGGCATCATCAGAGAGATTGTAAACGGAGTGTTCCGAGTGGCGATAGGTGTAATCGTGGCTATCCTTTCCACCATTGCCTTCTTTGGCTTCATCCTTTGGTTATTCACCCTTTAACCCTTACCGACATGGCAAAAAGAAACAGCAAGACGGCAGCGCAGCAGTGCAGATATTACGAGGTGGACAACATCTTCGTGTATATGGTGGAAACGTACATCAACGGCAATTTTGAAACTTTCCGAAGATTGTACCACGAACTGAACAAGGACGCACGGAGGGATTTCATGGACTTCCTTCTCAGCGAGGTAGAGCCGACCTATTGGAGAGAGATACTGAAACAGATAATCTAAAAATGACAGCGATATGAAAGGAACAGACCATTTCAAGAGAACGATATATATGTACTTGGAACAGCGTGCGGAGGAAGATGCGCTATTTGCAAAGAAGTACCGCAACCCTGCCAAGAACATGGACGAGTGCGTGACCCACATTCTGAACTATGTGCAGAAAAGCGGTTGCAACGGTTTCACGGACGGAGAGATATTCGGGCAAGCCATCCACTACTATGAGGAAAACGAGATAGAGGTGGGCAAACCGATGGACTGCCAAGTGGTTGTGAACCACGTTGTGAAACTCACGGCAGAGGAAAAGGCGGAGGCACGTCAGAACGCTGTCCGCAAATACCAAGAGGAGGAACTCCGCAAGTTGCAGAACCGCCACAGACCGTCAGCGAGAAAAGAAAACCAACCCCAACCCTCATTATTTGATTTAGGCTTATGAAACCGAAGACCAAGATACAGAAAGAGGTGGCAAGACTTTCCGCCAACCTTCGCCCCATATCAGCGACACAAATAGATTGGGCATACCGCCACTGCGTTGAGCATATCGGCTACCGCACCAAGAAAGGGAACATCACCTGTTCCGACTGCGGTCACGAGTGGCACAGCGACAGCGGACTATGCGACACCCTTGAAGGCTGCACCTGCCCCAAATGCCATGCCGAACTCAAAGTGCAGGACACACGCAGACGCATCTACAAGGAAACGCAGAATTTCAGCGTGATAACCACCTGCAAAGGGTATCAGGTAATCCGCGTGGCGCAGGTCAGATGCGAGAGCAGGAAAGGCGAACCGATGCGTTTCTACTGCCACGAGGTCGTGCAGCGTTGGATTTCACCCGACGGCAAGGTTACGGACATGGCGTTGCTCCGTGGCTTCCTTTTCTGCTATTGCGATGTGTGGGCATTAGGCAGCGATATGGAGGTAAGACCGCACAACAGCCTATACGATGATGTGGTGGCAAGAAGCTGTGCATATCCAAAGATGAGGATATTGCCCCAACTCAGACGTAACGGCTTCAAGGGCGATTTCCACGGCATCTCCCCCGTGCGTCTTTTCAAAGCCTTGCTTTCAGACCCAAGAATTGAAACCCTTATGAAAGGCGGTGAGATTGAGGTCATGAAACACTTTCTTTTCAATACCCGTACTGCCGATGAATGTTGGGCATCATATCTGATTGCCAAGCGTCACAAGTATCAGATAGACAACCTCTCAATGTGGTGCGACTATCTGCGTATGCTCAAAAAACTCGGTCAAGACCTCCGTAACCCGAAGAACATCTGTCCCGAAGATTTCATGGCGGCACACGACAACGCAACCCGAAAAATTGAAGCCATACACGAGAAGGAAAGAGCCGCAGAGCAACGCCGTTGGGAGATTGAAAGGCGTGAGCGTGAGCAACAGCGACAACTCCAACGAAAGAAAGATGCGGAGGATTTCATCGCCAACAAATCCAAATTCTTCGGCTTGGTAATCACGGACGAGGAAATAATCGTCAAGGTGCTTGAAAGCATAGACGAGTATTACAACGAGGGCAAGACGCAGGGCATCTGCGTGTTTGGCAGTGGATACTACAAGAAAGCCGACACCCTCATACTATCGGCAAGGATTGGCGATGAGATTATTGAAACCGTAGAGGTGGACTTGCGAACCCTCGAAGTGGTGCAGTGCCACGGCAAGCACAACCAGGACACCGAATATCACGAGCGCATCATAGACCTTGTGAACAAGAACGCCAACCTTATCCGTGAGCGGATGAAAGCGGCATAGCATAACCCCTAAAACAACATTGATATGGAAGTAAGAATTGAAAGTATGATTTGTGTGTGGGATGATGCAATCCCCACGATGTTCCTTGAATTTGTGAACCTCCTCACTCTCACAACGAGTGAGGGGGAATTGAGAAAGAGCGTAAAGGAGTTTGCCGAGAAGCACGAACTTGACAAGTTTTTCCTTTACGGCTTCGGCTCACACCATTTCTACCTGCACCAACGCTACACAAGCAACCCCGAAATGGTGATGAAGAACAGAGTTCTGTCAGTACATTTTTAACCATCTAAAAAGCAACATTATGACAACACGAATGACCATCAACGGAGTAAGCACCTGCGCGGAAGCAGGTACGGAGAAATACGAGCGTTTCCAATCGGGTATCGGAAGACGCAGGCGGACACTTGTGCAGTACGACTACCGCCACCCCATAGACAGAGAATTGTTCTCTTGTGTCAAACCCACGTTGGACGAGTGCCGAGCCGCACGGGACAAGTGGCTGAACGCAAAGAAGGGAAAGGAGGACAGACTATGAACACGACCTATCAAACGCTGATAGTCAAGTTCAGCGAACCTATCACGGCATTGGACGGTATCTTTGACGATACCGGAGCGTGGGGAACGGACACCCTCAAGGGGTGGATAGATGATTACGAAAGCACACGTTTCACCGCCACCGACAGCCATACGGCAGTCATCACGAGCGAGTACAATATGGAATGTGTGAAAGAGTGGCTACAACGGCAGACCCCCATTTCCGAAATGCGAGAATTTTGAACGGGATGGCGGTGTCCGCACCGCCAATACTTAAAACCCTAAAAACAAAAGATATGATAGCCAAGACGATATTACAGCAGATAGGCGGAAAACGCTTCACCGCCATGACAGGTAGCCGTGATTTCATAGATATGGGCAACGGCTTACGGATGAGCCTTGCAAGGAACAAAACAAGTGCCAACCGCCTTGACATCATCTATGACGAAGGGGCAGACCTCTACAATATGCGCTTCTACCGCAGGACGTTCAGCAAAAAGACCTTTGAGTGCAAGACAAAGGACATTGCCGTACACGAGGGTATCTATTTTGATATGCTGGAGGAAATGTTCACGATGGTGACGGGACTTTACACACGCTTTTGAGTGGCGGGGCGGCGAGAGCCGCCCTACTTTCTTTCAGTGAGCATGATGGCGGACAAAGAAAGTAGCAAAGAAACCTTTGTCCAATCTGCGATAACTAAAAAATCCGCAAGTAAAACTTGCGGAGGCTATATATTGGGTCGTTATTTTTTGGTGGAGGGGAATGATAATCTCGAACCGTTGAACTACACATTTCTGCTTCGTCTCCATTTCCCCCAACGATTTGATACGTTCAATCATTTTTGTTGTTCCTTTCTGAATTTTCCTAAATACTTTCTTCATAATTTCGCTATACTTTTTATGGTTAATAACTATGTTTTGTATTGCTCTCACAACACTTACAACTTGAAGTGTTATTTGGAAACCGATAGGCAAAAATGGCTCAACGATGTCAATTAACGAGAAAATCCTACGATAATCTATCAAGTGATAGAGCAAAAGACGTGCCAAGTTAAATATGGCACGTCTTTTGCCAGTTTTGTCAGTCCTTTTATGGGATATACAACAGCGCAAACTCCGCCTTTCTCCGTTTGAGCAGCATGGCGTGGCGTTTTCCTTTGTAGTTGCAGAAGGCTATATACTCACGGTAGATGTTCCTGTCACCAGCTTCCAGCTTCTTGATTAAGGTGCTTTTGGGGATTGTTTTGCTGCCTAACAGCTTCGCCGGTCCCACATTGTAAGCTAACGTGCCAAGCAAAATCGAATCAACCCCGAATTTACGGAACATGGCGACAAATTTGCGCAGGTCTTTCCGCAAAAGTTCATCCGCATCCCGTTTTGTCATGGTTCGTGCCGAATACTTCTCGTTTGGCAAAAGTTTGTGACCCCAACCGACGTATGGGTAGTGTTTTTCTGAGTGCCAGCCTTCAAAGTAGCGGCAGCATAAAAAAGCACGTTCCATAAGCGGCAGTCGGTAGATTGCCGCCTGCCCGTCCGTTCCCTCTTGGCGGCTGATCTGCGCGGACACAGAACAGACCGTCAGAAGTGAACAGAGCATTGTCATGAATACACGCATCATTTCAACAAGGGGCTGAAGTTGCCGATGGGAACGATGGTAAGATCGTCGTCCTTTACATTCCTGTTGTTGAAGTCAAATTCCAGTTCGTAGGAGTTGCTAAAGTTATCCTCCACCACCACGATGAAATTATGCGCCTCATCACCCGCCGCCGTGTAGTACAGGCGGAATTTTTCGTTCTCCAGCAGGTAGCGGTCGTTAGGCAGGAAGGTGATGCCGTTATCCATTTTGAGCGAGCCTTCCCCCTCGAACTGGAAATAGCGGATGGTATAGAGCGTACCCGAAAAGTCGCCCTCCTTTTTCAGTTCACAGCGGATTTCCACTGTCTGCCCCTTTACTACCTTGTTCGGCACGGGCATGACCTCCACCGTGAAGGGATAGGACTGCTGGATGTCCATGTCATCGTCACATGACACGAGGGTGAATGACATGGCGGCTATCAGGCATAACGCCACTGCCTTGAATATTGATGTTCTCTTGTTTCTGTTGTTCAGTATGTTCATTGTTCTTCGATTTTTAGATGGTTGTTTTTCTGTTTTTTCGTTGTCAGTTGCAGGTACTCGTTCAAGTCCTTGCAACCGTCATAGAGGGAGGAACGGTCGGTGACACGTTCCCCGTATCGCATGGTAAGTGCGGCAAGCGTCCGCCGTCCGGCTTCGTCACGGTCGAGGAAGCAGCCGATGCGCCCGTATCCGTCCAGCAATCCCGCCGCCTTCTCCACGTTGGCGACTGAGTTCAGCACAAGACAGTCAGCGTTACCGGTTACACCAAGCGTCACGGCAGAGAGAAAGTCCATGAAGCCCTCGAACACGAGGCACTCGTCAGCCGGGATGTCATTCGCCTTTACCAGTGATACAGACTTCGGAGGTATGCAACCCTTGAAATATCGGCTTCTGACTTCATAGCCACCTGCCATGTTCGGAAAGCCAACGGCAAAATACCGTTTCCCACGCACACCGTAGTTCAAGCGGCAGCAGTGACGGGATGCGATGGCGTAAGGGATGCCCCGTTCCTCTAAATACTCCGTCAGCAGTGAGCGGAGCAGCGGAGCGACCTCCACATCCTCAAAAACGGATTCGGTCGGCTTCGAGAGATAGACGGGCTTTTCCCATCCGGCAACCGTCATATTGGCGGCTTCCGCTATGAACTTCGCTTGCTTCATGAAGTCATCGCTTTGCAGAAACTCCCCGGCAAGCGTGAAGATGTCGCCGCCCTTGCCCAAACCGAAGTCGTACCAGAGCTGTTTCGCCACGTTCACACGGAAAGAGGATGTGCGCTCGCCCCTGTACGGGGCAAGATACCACAGCTCGTTACCGCTCCTTCTGACAGGCTCATGCCCCAGCCGTGCGAGAAAATCCGCAAGCGGCATCCTTCTGACAGCATCTATTTCCGTCCTTTCCATGCCCGTGTCAGTTGATGATGAACTTGATACCGACCCCGAACTGCGTGTGGAACTTCCGTGTGTCGCCACCCCAAAGGCAACGCTCCCGCAGGTTGGCAAGCAGGGCGATACGGTCTGCCACGTAACACTCCACATCGAGCGTCAGCGCACCGCCGTAGATGAAGGCGTCCCGGTCGTGCAGCGTGGAGCCGTCATGCAGCACCTTCTTCCCCCAATTTACCGCCTCATATCCGGCGAGAGCCGAAGCCCCGGCATAGACGAAAACAATCTTTCGGGCGTCCGACAGTATCTTGAAGTAATAGCCGCCCTCCGCCGTGAACTGCGCCACGGGTATCTTGGTGTCCTTGTAGGGATTGTTCTTCAACAGGTATTCGCCACCGAACACCCACTTGTTCCCCTTCTTCGTGTAGGTGGAGAGAGCCGCCCCGAAGCTGTACCCGCCGTCCTTGCCGCCGAGATTGAAGCCGTCCGCCATGTCCGCCCTCACCTCGATGCCCTGCATCTTCGGCAGACACCGCTGGGCGTGCGCCTGCCCTGTAAAAAGGGCAAGCGACGCGATGATTATTGCGATGTACTTTCTCATGGTCAGCGTACTTGAAGTTCGTTGATGGTACCCGCGCGTACCAAATCCTCGTTCTCAATCACGAAGGACTGGTGACGGCCGCCGTTCTTCTCGTTCAATTCCACCACGAGGCACTTGTCATCGGGGATGGTGAACTTCGCCATCGTGAAGACCGTGCGCTCGCTCTTTTTGCCCGGCACGAGGGTGGCGTAGTTCTGCGCGCGGAGCGGCAGAATAATCTGCTCCTGCACGGCAGTACGCTTCGCAACCTTCTTGTCCACGATTTTCCAAGTGATGTAGTCCACATCGAAAGGCACGTTGCTCTGGTTCTTTATCTCCGTGTGGAAATAAAGCAAGCCGTTGTGCGTGTAGATGCCTTTCAACAGGTATTGGATGCCGAAACGCTTGCAGCCGATATGCTTCACCTCGCGCTTGTTCTGTTTGTGGATGGACTTCATGATAAGGCGCACCAGCATCGGGCTTTCGCTGCCCAGCTCTTTCAGATAGATTTCCTGCGCGTTGTTCGGGCGGTTCACCGTGCTGCCGTCATGGATGAAGTCGCACATCTCCACGTTGAGCAACAGCGGTTCGGCGGCGTACTTCACGTTGAAGGTGTAGAAACTGCCGTCCTCCGTGATGACGGACATATTCGTTTCGTTGGGAAAATTCCTTACGGTAGCCTTCACACGGATGATGTTCTCCGCTCCGTCGGCTTTCCCGGCAATCAGGTCGGGCGAGCCTAAATCGACATAGCGCACCTCCGCCGGAAAAATGACGTGGACGGTCTTGTCGTAGGTCACTTCCAGACCGTGCGGCGGTATCATGCGGTCGAAGGTCAGCTTGCGTGACAGCCCGTGATATAGGTCGCCGTCCGCCTCCTTCTGCGGATAGACCTCCTTCGTCAAGGTCGGTTGTTCACTTCCGTTGGTCGTTTCAACGGTTACATTCTCCTGCGCGTTGGCAGTTATGATGCCCATAGCGAGGGCAAACATGATGATTACTTTTCTCATTACTTTTGGATTTTAGTGGTAATTTTTATTGTTTTCAATATTTTTCTTGGTAAAGCATGACCCTGTACCCGGCTTTCAGATGCACCTTGACGGTTCGCATCTTTTTGGCGATGTACTGGCTCGTGCCTTGTATCAGCCCCTTGCCCAAGTCGGAGGCGAGCTGCGCCCCGGCATTGGTGGAGATGTTGATGCTGCTTCCCAGCGAGCCGCCCATGTTGGCGGCGACCTCCCGGACGGCGTTCATCTCCATCGAGTTCGGGATGAAGATGCCGGGCTGTCCGTCCGTGTCATAGACCGCAAGCTCCACGGGGATAATCGTGCCGTCGTATTCCAGCGAGGTAATCTCGATGTCGAGCCGCTCACCCTGTATCTTGCCCGTGCCGACCACCACCGCACCCCGGGGTATTGTCCTGCCTGCCACCGCCATAGGCTCCAGCAGGCGCAGCCTTACCGTCTGCCCGTCCGTCACGCTCTGCGCCCCATGCACGCACGCCGGTATGGTGTTCCTGTCCAATACCTCCGCCGTGCCGACAGCCGTGTTGAAACCCCGGTTGCGTTCCTGCGATAAGGCGGCGACAAACTCCGCGTTACTCATAGGCTGTGAGAGTGAAGAAACTACTTGATGCTCCACCTGTCTGATAGGCATTGCCTTGTTCTTCTTCCCTTTCTGCACGGTAGTTGGCTCTGCCCTCTGTTCCGCCGATGGCTGTCCTCCGTTCTGACCGCCCATGTACTTTGCCGCCAGCTCGTAGGACTTCTCCATAAGAGCCACCTGCTCGTCCATAGAGGAAGCCTTGCCCCTCTCGCTTTCCAGTTCCGACTCCAGCGATGCGATGCGCTCCAACAATTCGTCCATCTCCGCATTGTCGTTTTTCGGCTGGTCGTAGAAGTTTCCGAGCGTGGCGTTCAGGTCACGGTAGGCGGCTGCGGAGGACTGGATGGTCTGCGGCGTGGCTGGCTTTGCCCTTTCTTCCTTGCCGCCCGGATTGGCGAGGTCGAAGTCCACTCCGTTCTCCGTTCCCGCTATCTCGCGGTCGAACATGTCGCCCAGCTGCCCGATGGCACGGTTGCGGCTCTCCTGACGCTCTTCCATCTCCCCATGCTCGTAGGCTTTCAGCTTGTCGCCGATAATCTGCCGGTTCGCCTTGTCAGCGTCGGGCATCTCGGTGTTGTATCCGTCCGTTCCCGGCGGTTGCTCCTTGCCGGAGGACGGGGCGAATATCAGCCACATCGCCCCGATGAACACCAACACCATAGCGGGCAGCACGATCATCTTCTGCCGTTTCAGCCGTTGCGCCTCTGTCAGCGGTTCGCGCTCCTTTTTCGGTTTCCCCGTTTCGGGAGCAGCTTTGTTCTCTTTCGTCGGTTCATTCTTTGTCTGTTCCATATAAATAAGGTGTTAAGTGATTGCCTGTTTCCGCCGGGGTCGGCAGTTCCACCCGTCCGGCGTGTCCCGTTTCCATATGTGAGCCGTCGTTCCTGCCGATGTCATAGACGGCTCTGCCGAAGGTGTAAAGGGCAAGCACCGCGAAGGCGGCGAACATCCCCAGCACGATGCGGCGGCGTGTTTCCGGCGGCAAGCCGTCCAGATACCCTTTGAGACTTGCCGCCAAGCGTTTCCGTTTGTCGTGGAGTTTCCAATACATGCCCCACATTGATTTTCTGATACTTTTCATGTCCTGTTACCGTTTGATAGTCTGTAAATCCTTGTTCTCAATGATGGTGAAACCCTCGATGGTAAAACCGTTCGGGTTGTCATCCGACCGCGATGCGTTCAGCAGGCGGCAGGTGGTCACGAGGCTGCGCTCGGTGACGTTGCTCTGCCGGATGATTTTCTGTGTGGCGTAGGTCACGGCACGGTAGGGATAGGCGTTGAAGTCGCACACCACGCTGTCCACCTTCAGCACTTGGTTGATGTTCCCGGCGATGATGCGGTTGTAGTACCCCTTCTCCGCGAAGTCCGAATAATAGTGGTACACGCTCTTGTCCGCCAGCAGCAAGGCACGTTTCACGTTGTGTTCAATCGCGCTTTTTTCAGGTGATAGCGTGAAGAACATCTCGTGGAAACGGCGCACATGTTCCCGTGCCTCCGCCGGGCGGTTCTGCGACAAATCCTGAGACAAGGCGAGCATCAGGCTCTTGCCGTTGTCCAGCACATAGATTTTCTCCCGTTGCTTCTCTGCGAAACGGTAGGAGTTCCACACGCTCCACACCGTCACCACGGCGCACAGCGAGAGGAAGACGATACCGAACAGGCGTATCTGCCTGAACGACGATTCGATGTTTCTAAGTGATTTGAATTCCATTTATATTTTCCAATTTATGATTGCACATTGATTATTTCAGCAATTTGCCGACACGTCCGACTGCGTTTCCTGCGGCTGCACCCGCCACGCTGCCCGCCATGCTTCCGGCTCGTCCCGCCATCTGGTTCACGTTGCGACCGTAACCGCCCATGCCTCCGGCTTGGATAATCCAGCCCGCAACGGTGGGAATGGTAAAGTAGCCGATGATGCCGATGCAGAGGAATACGATATACACCCCGTCGCTCGAATCCAGCGAGAAGTTCGGGTCTGCCTGCATCCGCTCGATGTCGTTTTGCAGCATCAGAACCTGTATCTTCGCCAGTATGGTGCTGAACATGTCCGATACCGGTAGCCACAGATAGACCTGTATATAGCGGCATATCCACTGCGTGAGCGTGTTTTGGAAACCGTCCCATACCGACAGGGCGAAGGCTATCGGACCGAGAATCGCCAGCACCACGAGAAAGAAGGTGCGGACGGTGTCTATCACGAGGGCGGCGGCTTGGAACAGCAGTTCGAGTATCTCGCGGAAGAAGTCGCGGATGCTCTTCTTCATGTTGTACATTCCCCGGTCGATATACATTCCCGCCATCGTCACCATGTCGGAGGGCGACCAGCCGAGTTCCTCCAGTTGCTTGTCAAATTCCTCGTTGGACACGAGGTAGGCGGTTTCGGGGTTGCGTACCATCGCCTCGTATTCCAGTTTGTCCTTCTGCTCCCGGTATCGGTTCATGTCCAGCGTTTCCGCCTCCAGCATCTTTGCCGTGCCCTGTACGACGGGTGAGAGGATGCTGTTTATCGTGCCCAGCACCACAGTCGGGAAGAACATGATGCACAGACCGATGGCAAAAGGACGGAGCATCGGGAATACGTCTATCGGTTCAGCTCTCGCCAGCGACTGCCATACCCGGTAGGCGACGTAGAACAGCGCACCCAGCCCGGCGATGCCTTTCGCCACACCAGCCATGTCCCCACACAGCGGCATCATCTGCTCATAAAGTGAACGTAAAATCTGATGAAGGTTGTCGAACTTCATAGGCTACCAGTATCTTTCGTTCATGTTCCCGTACAGCCCCATGATGCGGTCGAGGTCGTTCTTCTTTTTCGCACGCAGGTAACTCACGGAGATGTTCTTGTTCGTGTAGTAGCTCACGAGGTTGCGGTAACGCTTCATCTTCGAGTGGCAGCGTTCCACCACGTCCATGCGCTCCTTGTCGGTCATGGAGAGCGTGGTGATGTTCACCACGTTCCTGAGTTCCGTCAACACTTCGTTGCTTTCCTCCAGCAGTTTCGTGTAGCCGAAAGCGATTGCGGAAAGCTCTTCGGGTCTGAAATTCCCGTCACGGAGCATCCGTTGGAAACTGTTCACATAGATGTCTGTGATGTCGCCCACCATCAGGATGGTCTGCTGCACCTTGCGGGCGTCCTTGACCAGATTGTTCACCGATTTGAGGGCATCGTAATACTTCTTGCCCTGCTGATAGATTTTCACCGTCTCCTGAAAGTTGCTCACCATGTTCGTGGCGGTCTTGGAGGTATGGATGATGTTTTTGGAGGCATTGATGATGCCCTGCGCTAGATTGCCCGGATCGCTTACGACCCACTGTGCGCTTGCCCTGCCCGCGAAAAGCAGGCACAGGCAGATAATCATTGTTATTCTTGTTCTCATGTTACTTTGGATTTTAGTGGTTGTTATTCTTCGGTCGGATGTCCCGGCTGCGGCTTCACCCGCACATAGTCCCCGTTTGGCGAGAAAGTCAGCACATCCGTGGCCTCGTTGTAGGACACGTCGATGCGGAAGCCGGTGTTCATGAACAGGTTGCCGTTCTCCTCCTGCAAGAGATAGGTTTCCGGCTTGAGCTTGCGGCGCAGACCGCTACGACGGAACACCGTCACTTTGTAGGCTTCGCCCTCCTTGTAGATAAGCACGTCAGGTTTTCCCTCCACGCTCTCCCAGTTCCCGCACAGCATGTCGCGGCGGTTGTCGGCCACGTCGCAGGATTGCAGCATCATGACCGCCAATCCGATAAGGCACTTGCTGACTTGCAGCATTTTCACTTTTGGTAAATTCATACGCGTTTTTCTTTTTTGGTTGATACATTCTGTTTTTTAGTTATTCCTTGTTTCTCCGCCTTTCGGCAAGCTGCCGGATGGCGGCTTCGATGTCGTCGCCCAGCTTCTCCGCCAGACGGTAAACCTCCACTTTTTCCGTTTCCTCGGTGGTGTACGCCAGATACTCTTCCGCGCTGACCTCCGTGGCATAGACCGCCGACTGCGTGCCGCCCAAGCCTATCCACACCTCCTTGTAGAGCCGTGAAGGGTTGTTCGCCATGTTGATGGAGAGTATCTGCGACTTCTCCTTTTCCGTCAGTCCGAGCAACGCCTGTATCTGGTCGAACTTGTTCATATATTTCCTTTGGTCAAGCAGGATTTTACAATCCGAGTTGTTGATAATGCTCTCTTTGACCACCGGAGAACTGATAATGTCGTCCACCTCCTGCGTCACCACGATTGCCTCGCCGTAATATTTTCTGACCGTCTTATACATATAGCGCAGATATTCAGCCATGTTCGCCGATGAGAGGGCCTTCCAAGCCTCTTCCACGATAAGCTGTTTCCGCACGCCTTTCAGCCGCCGCATCTTGTTGATGAAGGCTTCCATGATGATGATGGTCACGACGGGGAACAGTTCGCGGTTTTCTTTAATCGAATCTATCTCGAAGACGATGAACCGCTTGCCGAGCAGGTCGATGTTCTCCGTGGAGTTGAGCAGGAAATCGTAACGCCCGCCCCGGTAATACTGCCGCATGGTGGTGAGCATGTTGTCGATGTTGAAGTCGGACTTCTCCACCTTGATGTCACGCTGTGCCAGTTCCTTGCGGTAGTCGTCACGCATATACTCGTAGAAGGTGTTGAACGACGGCACGATGCTACGGTCGGATTGGATGCGCTCAATATAGGCACTCACGGCACTGCCCAGCTCGCCGCTCTCCGTCTTTGTCACCTTGTCGTCCTCCGACTTCCAGAGCGTCAGCAACAGGGTCTTGATGCTGTCCTTCTTCTCCACGTCGAAGATGTAATCGTCGGTGTAGAACGGGTTGAAGCTGATGGGCTTATCTTCCGTGTAGGTGAAATACACACCGTCCGCTCCGCCTGTCTTGCGTCGGATCATGCCGCACAAGCCCTGATAGGAGTTTCCCGTGTCCACCAATACCACATGTGCGCCTTGCTCATAATATTGGCGCACGAGGTGGTTCATGAAGAAAGACTTGCCGCTGCCCGAAGGACCCAGCACGAACTTGTTGCGGTTGGTCGTGATACCTCGCTTCATGGGCAGGTCGGAGATGTCAAGGTGCAGCGGTTTTCCCGTGAGCCTGTCCACCATCTTGATGCCGAAGGGCGAGAGCGAGCTGCGGTAGTTGGTTTCCTCTGTGAACAGGCACACCGCCTGTTCGATGAAGGTGTGGAAACTCTCTTCCGCCGGGAAGTCCGCCGCATTGCCGGGTATCGCCGCCCAGTAGAGTGTCGGGCAGTCGATGGTGTTGTGGCGCGGCACGCATTCCATGCTTGCCAACTGGCTGCCCACGTCGTTCTTGATATGCTTCAGTTCCTCCGCATCGTCGCTCCACGCCATGACGTTGAAGTGTGCCCGTACCGAGGTCAGTCCGTAGGAATGGGCTTCGTTCAGGTATTGGTCTATCCACTCGCGGTTGATGCTGTTGCTCCTTGAATAGCGAGATAGCGACTGCATGTTACGGGCGGACTTCTCGAACTTCTGCAAGGTTTCCTCACTGTTGTCTATCAGCACATACTGGTTGTAGATATGGTTGCAGGAGAGCAGAAGCCCCACCGGGGAGGCGAATGACAGTCGGCAGTCACTCCGGTCGGTGGAGAGCTTCTCGTAACGGGTGTCGGTAGCCACCTTGCCCGGCAGGTCTTCCGCGTCGGAGAGGGTGTGCAGACACAGGCGGTTGTCGCCGATGCGCATCTCCCTTGCCGAAAGCTCGATGTCCTGCAAGGTGGTGTCACCTTCCGGCATGAGCGAGAAGTAGCGTTCAATAAGTCCCGTCTTTCCCTCAGTACCCACAATCTCATCGGTGGAGAGGCGGCGCAGCCTGACAAGCCCGCTGTCGTTCATGATGCGCTCGAACTGTTCGCAGGCTTCCAAGAACTTGGTCGTGGTTTCCCTGTCCAGCTCCTTCGGGATGATATGTCCCCGGCACAGCGTGCTGAAATTGCTCTGCATCCGGTTACGCTCCTTTGTTGTCTTGGTCAGGTAGAGGTAGCAGGTGTGTTTCAGGTACGGACGCTCGTTGAAGTGACGCTCGAAAGAGCGGCTTAAAAAGCTCATGTCGTCCTTCTGAAGCTCCGGTTTGTAGCGTTCCTTGATGAACCAGTCCTGTTTGTGGACGACGGAGTAGTCCGGCAGCACCTTGATAGCCTTGCACCAGCAACTGTGTATCGCCTCGTACTCCGCACCCGTCACGGTGTAAAGTTCCGGTAGTTCCACCTCGAAAGCCACCGTGATGTCGGCGTCCTTTGAGATGATGCAGCCATGCTCCACCGCTAAAAGTGGGAACCTGTTTTCCAGTGTTGTCATTTTCGATGTATTCCTCATTGTCTTTCTTCCTTTCGTTGTCGTTTGAACAGACGGGTTATCCGCCGCCGGTTGATAAGGTATCGGGGATGGCTCCGTGCCGCTCCTAATTTCATCAGCCCGTGTTCACCGTACCGGGCGTTCAGCGCGAAGGTCTGCCATACAAGGAGGGAGGACGATGCCGCGCCGAAGCCGATACATATCCACTGGTCGATACCGACCATGTAGAGGATGACGAACAGGACGAAGAGAGCCAGCAGACCTCCGCAGAAGATGAAGAGGTACTGTGCCTTCAAGCCCTTGAACTCTACCGGACGGCCGATACCCTTGTTGATTGGGTATTCAGCCATACATTATTTATTAAAGGAAGAATGAGCGCAGGATGGTGGCGGCAACAATCAGGAAGATGCACGCGCCGAACCACGAGGCGGCTGTCTTGCTGGTGTCGGGGTCGCCCGATGAAAACTTGCCGTACACTTTTACGCCCCCGATAAGCCCGACGACTGCACCGATGGCGTATATCAGTTTAGTTCCGGGGTCGAAATAAGAACTCACCATAGAGGTGGCTTCGTTGATGCCCGCGATGCCGTTTCCCTGCGCGAAAGCGGAGGCGGTTGCGGCGATGACAAGTGCCGCGGAGAGGATTGCTTTTCTGTTTTTCAAGATGTTCTTGTTCATAAACTGTTCTTGTTTTTTGCCGTCAAAAGGGTGGATGGTCCTTTGTCGGGCGGTTGATACTTTGTTTCTTTACTTTGGTTTTAGTGGATGCCCGTTTGTTTCCACGGACGTGGGCGTGTCCGTTGCGGATGGGGATGCGCCTTGCGTTTCCTCGCCGCGTGGGTTGATGTCATTCTTTCATGTTCATTTCTTTTATTGTTGTCATACATAGTTGCGAATGTCGAACTCCTCGATGTTGTCCGGCACGACGAACTCCTTTTCAGATTTCTTCAGCCGAATCTCGATAAGCCCCTTGATGCGGATGCCTATCTCCGAAGAGCCTTCCATCATTTTCTCGTACAACTCCGTGCCCTCCATGTCGGTGAACACCTTAGCCGCCTTTTCACGTTCCGCCTGTGTCGCGTCCGGGTTTTTGGCGGTCTTGCAGGCGTCGTCAATCTCGTCAAAGCTGCTGCCCGAAGCCCGTGGCGTGTCCGAGGCGTCCTCTTCCGGTTCGTCGTCCCCGTATCCCAGTTCCTCCGGCGGTATGCTCGTGAAGGTCTCATCGAGTTTTTCCTCCGGGACTTGTGCCGGGCGGGATGCGTTTCCCGTTTTTCCGTCGTCAAAAGTAGCCTCTTCCTCCGACAGCTCAATGCCTTTTTCAATAGTGGCGGCTTCTTGCGTCGGTATGGCAGCGGTTGTCCGGGTGGATGCCATCCTGAAACGGCTCTTGCCGATGATGTCCGCCTTTTCCGCAGGGACTTCCTCGTGTGCCGCTATGCGTTTAGCCTCATTCCCGTCCAGTGACCGCCATAATCCGACAATGCCCTTGAAGAAGCGGACAATCCGCGTGTCCATGATGCGCTCGTAAAGGAGCAGGAACAGGAACCAGAGGTTGCAGCCGACCGATACCGCCAGCAGAATGTCTGTCATGCTGATTGTGTAATTCATATCCTTCCGTTTTTGGTTAGAATACTGAATTGTAATTTCGGGCATAAAGGCTCTTTATCGCATCTTCGCACTGGTTGAAGTGGTGCGTCAGCACATGGTCGATGTAAGCGGACAGCGTAAGCCGGTCATGCCCGATTACACGGGTGATACGCATGATACGCTCGTGGTACTCCGGGCGCACATACGCCATCTTCCCCTCACGTGCCTTTACTTCCGGGTCGCGGATGAACAGGCGTTCATAGTCCTTCTCACTGCATTTGCCGCTTACCGGGACAGGCGACAGTATTTCCACACTCGCCTGCACTTGGGTAAACATACCTCCGCAGTCTTGCTGTGGTCTTTTTTCATTCGGTGTCATTTCTTTTTCCATTTTCAAATCAGATCTTCACGTTGTTTCTTGTACAGTTCGTTGATTCTCTCCTTGTGCTGTTCCAGATGCTGGCGCAGCACGGTATCCACATATCCGCCTACTGAGATTTCCCCTCCGGCGATGTCGTTCACGATTCTGAGGATCTTGCCGTGGACGTCACGGCTGATATAGACACATTGGCGGGTCTTTATCTCGTTGCGGCGCAGGAATAGCTCGTTGTAGTCCTCGTCCTGCCTTTTCCGGCGTCCACTTTCCCTCTGCGCTTTTTCCCGTGTTACGGGTTGCACAGGAGATGGTTCCGGTGCGGCGGTGTCCTCTTCGGTCGGTGCAGCTGCGGGTACTTCCTGTGCGGGGCGCAGTGTCCCGTCCTGTGTGCGCCGCCCGATGGAGGCTAACAGCAGTTCCTCGTCGATGCCTTCCGTGTTCACTTTCCTGCTGCCCATGCTCACTGCGGTCTGATGATGTCGCTTATCTCTTCGGAAAACTCCCGGATGCCACTCCCTTTCAGCAGTGCCGTGTCCATCGGGAAGATGGTGGAGCGGAAAACGCTCTTGCGCTCTTCCGAAAGGTCACGGCGGAACTTCTTGCTGTCGGGCAAGCGGGTGGAAAGTACCGGAAAGCCCATTTCGGCTATCACTTCCTCGTAGATGCCGTACAAGTCGTTCCTCTCCCTGCCGTCCACCATCGTCCAGAACAGATGCAGCCCCTTTGTTTTCGCCTGTCCGGTAGTCATCAGCCTGTCGCGGAACATCGTGACGAATTTCAGGGTACTCTCCACGACAAAGCGGTCGGCACTCAGCGGAGTGAAAATGTAGTCCATCTGCGAGAGCGTCTTTATCACGCCGTTGCTTCGGAGTGTGCCGGGCATGTCGAAGAACACCACGTCGGGTTTCACGTCCTCAGTGGCAATCATCCTCTCGGCATCGTCGAGGGCGTTCACCGCATTGCTTTTGACGATGGTGTAGGCGTTCTTTTTGATCCGGCGGAAATGGTCGCAAGCGAGAGCCTTGAAGTAGGTGCTGCTGTCGATAAGCCCCATTTCGTGTTCGCGCAGCCCGTGGATGCTGTGCTGCGGGTCGTCGCAGTCCACGACGGCGACATTGTAGCCTTTCACGTTGTGCAGGTAGCTGGCGGCAAGTGCCGTGACAGTGGATTTGCCGATGCCACCTTTCTGTGTTGCGAATGCAACGAAGATTTCCTTACTCATAGTTCCATTTATTTTAATTGTTGATGATTTGTTTTTCTGTTTCCATACGGATTTGGCTGTCGCACCATCCGCTTCCGTGACTACACACGCAGGCGGGTCGTCGCGTATCCGGTTCTGTGGTGAAGCGGTGCGTCGGACAAATGGTGATTGACGACATTGCGTCATGAAGTCATTGAATCCATACGTCACCGAATTGTCGGAGAACCGGGTTTCCGACGGTTCGGGTATCCGTTTCGGCAAGTATCCGAAGAAGCGGATTTCCGGGTATTTGAATGTTCCGTTTATCATATCTTCAAATCGTTCGTTTCTTGAATCATGCTGCAAATAAACAAGTATATTTTGGAACCTGTATCACTTCTCCGGCAAGTGGCGGCACGTTGCGCCGGTTGGCAGTCATTGACCGGGTCAAGCATCTGTCCGATACCGCTTTAAGGGCGTAACTTTGCACCCGGACAGCAGGGTTCGCCGATGACGCGCGGCCCGGAGTCCTGAAAGGTATTTTCCCAATCCGTCCCCTGACGGATTTTTATGTTCACCTGAACATAGCAAGATGTCTTTTCAGCCGCTCAAAATATTTTGAGCAGCCACGAAAAGCACTTGCCCTTGCAGGGGGCGGGCTTTCCCTCCGAAGTCGGGAAGCCTTTCAGAACTGCGGTGCTGTAATCCGAAGCGGCGGCTTATGCCGTCAATCCGCTAAATCCAAAGTAATATGAAAGAGAAAAGGAAAAGCAAATCAGGGAGAAATCCCAAACTTGATCCGGCGGTGTACCGGTACACCGTCCGTTTCAACGAGGAGGAACACAACCGTTTCCTCGCCATGTTCGGAAAATCGGGTGTCTATGCACGGTCTGTTTTCCTCAAAGCGCACTTCTTCGGGCAACCGTTCAAGGTGCTGAAGGTGGACAAGACGTTGGTGGACTATTACACCAAACTGTCGGATTTTCATGCACAATTCCGTGCCGTGGGTACGAATTACAACCAAGTCGTGAAGGAACTGAGGCTGCATTTTTCAGAGAAAAAGGCGATGGCGTTGCTCTACAAATTAGAGCAACACACCGTCGAACTCGTGAAACTGAGCCGCCGGATTGTGGAACTTTCAAGGGAAATGGAGGCAAAATGGTCGCAAAAATCAGTGTAGGAAGTTCGTTGTACGGCGCGATTGCCTACAACGGGGAGAAGATTAACGAGGCGCAGGGGCGGCTTCTCACCACCAACCGCATCTACAATGACGGTTCGGGAACGGTGGACATAGGCAAGGCGATGGAGGGTTTTCTCACCTTCCTGCCACCGCAGATGAAGATCGAGAAGCCGGTGGTGCATATCTCTCTCAACCCGCACCCGGAGGATGTGCTGACCGATATTGAGTTGCAGAATATCGCCCGCGAGTATCTGGAAAAACTCGGTTTCGGAAACCAGCCTTATCTTGTATTCAAGCACGAGGACATCGACCGCCACCACCTGCACATCGTGACGGTCAACGTGGACGAGAACGGGAAAAGGCTCAACCGGGATTTTCTCTACCGCCGCAGCGACCGTATCCGCAGGGAACTGGAACAGAAGTACGGATTGCATCCGGCAGAACGTAAAAATCAGAGATTGGATAATCCGTTGCGCAAGGTGGCCGCATCGGCAGGTGATGTGAAGAAGCAGGTAGGCAACACCGTGAAGGCTCTGAATGGGCAGTACCGTTTCCAGACGATGGGCGAATACCGTGCGCTCCTTTCCTTATATAATATGACGGTGGAGGAAGCGAGGGGCAACGTGCGCGGACGGGAGTATCACGGGCTGGTCTATTCCGTCACGGACGACAAGGGTAACAAGGTGGGCAACCCGTTCAAATCCTCGCTTTTCGGGAAGTCCGCAGGCTATGAAGCCGTACAGAAGAAGTTTGTCCGTTCCAAATCGGAAATCAAGGATAGGAAACTGGCAGACATGACGAAACGCACCGTCCTTTCCGTGCTGCAAGGCACTTATGACAAGGACAAATTTGTATCCCAACTCAAAGAGAAGGGCATCGACACCGTACTGCGCTACACAGAGGAAGGGCGCATCTATGGGGCTACCTTCATCGACCACCGCACGGGATGCGTGCTGAACGGTTCGCGCATGGGTAAGGAGCTTTCGGCGAATGCCTTGCAGGAACACTTCACCCTGCCATACGCCGGACAACCGCCGATACCGCTATCCATCCCTGTGGATGCTGCGGACAAGGCACACGGGCAGACCGCCTACGACAGTGAAGATATATCGGGCGGTATGGGCTTGCTCACTCCCGAAGGTCCGGCGGTAGATGCCGAGGAAGAGGCTTTCATCCGGGCGATGAAGCGCAAAAAGAAGAAAAAACGCAAGGGCTTGGGTATGTAATCAGAGTATCAACAATTAAAAAATCAATGTATGTCACAACAAGAAGACGATTTGAGGGCATTGGCGAAAATCATGGATTTTCTGCGTGCCGTGAGTATCATTTTAGTGGTCATGAACGTGTACTGGTTCTGCTACGAAGCCATCCGGCTGTGGGGCGTGAACATCGGCGTGGTGGACAAAATCCTTCTGAACTTCGACCGCACGGCGGGGCTGTTCCATTCCATTCTCTACACGAAGCTGTTTTCCGTCCTTTTGCTTGCCTTGTCCTGTCTGGGTACGAAGGGTGTCAAGGGTGAGAAAATCACTTGGGGGAGAATCTGGACAGCATTTGCCGTCGGGTTCGTGCTGTTTTTCCTGAACTGGTGGTTGCTGCCCCTGCCGCTGCCGCTTGAAGCGGTGACGGGACTGTATGTCCTTACCATTGGAACGGGCTATGTCTGCCTGTTGATGGGTGGTCTGTGGATGAGCCGCCTGTTGAAACACAATTTGATGGAGGATGTTTTCAACAACGAGAACGAGAGTTTCATGCAGGAAACGAGGCTTATCGAAAGCGAGTATTCGGTCAATCTGCCGACACGTTTCTATTACAGGAAACGCTGGAACAACGGTTGGATCAATGTAGTTAATCCCTTCCGTGCGTCCATCGTGTTGGGTACGCCGGGCAGCGGCAAGTCCTATGCCGTGGTAAACAATTTTATCAAGCAACAGATTGAAAAGGGCTTTAGTCAATACATCTACGATTTCAAGTATCCCGACCTATCTACTATTGCCTACAACCATTTGCTGAACCACCCGGACGGCTACAAGGTAAAGCCGAAGTTCTATGTGATCAACTTCGACGACCCGCGACGCTCTCATCGGTGCAATCCCATTCACCCGGATTTTATGGAAGATATTACGGATGCCTATGAGAGTGCCTACACAATAATGCTCAACCTCAATAAAACGTGGGTGCAAAAGCAGGGCGACTTCTTCGTGGAGTCACCTATCATTCTGTTTGCCAGTATTATCTGGTATCTCAAAATCTATCAGAACGGGAAGTTTTGCACGTTTCCCCATGCTATCGAGTTTCTGAACCGCCGTTACGAGGATATATTTCCGATACTGACCTCTTATCCGGAGCTGGAGAACTACCTTTCGCCGTTCATGGATGCGTGGCTTGGAGGGGCTGCGGAGCAGCTCATGGGTCAGATAGCGTCGGCAAAAATCCCGCTTTCGAGGATGATTTCACCGCAGCTCTACTGGGTGATGTCAGACAGCGAGTTTACGCTGGACATCAACAATCCCGAAGAGCCGAAAATCCTCTGCGTGGGTAACAATCCCGACCGTCAGAATATCTACGGTGCGGCACTCGGTCTGTATAATTCCCGTATCGTGAAGCTCATCAACAAGAAGGGGATGCTGAAGTCATCGGTCATCATCGACGAGTTGCCCACAATATACTTCAAAGGGTTGGACAATCTTATAGCTACCGCCCGAAGCAACAAGGTTGCCGTGTGTCTGGGCTTTCAGGATTTCAGCCAGTTAGTGCGTGACTACGGGGACAAAGAGGCGAAAGTGGTGATGAACACTGTCGGCAATATTTTCTCCGGTCAGGTGGTGGGGGAAACAGCCAAGACGCTCTCCGAGCGGTTCGGTAAGGTGTTGCAGAAACGGCAGTCCATCTCCATCAACCGGCAGGATGTTTCCACCTCCATCAACACGCAGATGGACGCGCTCATTCCACCGAGTAAGATTTCCGGGCTTACGCAGGGAATGTTTGTCGGTTCTGTATCCGACAACTTCAACGAGCGTATCGAGCAGAAGATTTTTCATTGCGAGATTGTGGTGGATGCCGAAAAGGTGAAACGGGAAGAAAGTGCCTACAAGAAAATTCCCGTCATTACAAACTTCACGGACGAGGACGGCAACGACCGCATGAAGGAAACGGTGCAGGC
Organism: Bacteroides stercorirosoris; assembly: GCF_900142015.1. Classification (GTDB taxonomy): domain Bacteria; phylum Bacteroidota; class Bacteroidia; order Bacteroidales; family Bacteroidaceae; genus Bacteroides; species Bacteroides stercorirosoris. Next base: position 128,262 of record NZ_FQZN01000013.1, on the reverse strand, counting down.
GAACTACCGGCGCATCAAGGAAGAGGTGAAGCAGATTGTGCAGGAGGAACTGGAGCGTATCAAAAACGATCCGGTGCTGTGTAAACTGCTACCAGATAATGAGACTGTCTAACAAGTCCCCAAAATTGAAAATTATCCCTATCGAAGTTTGAAGTGACCCCCAAAAGTTGGATACAATTTTTTTGGGGGGCACTTCAGTTCTGACGGGTAAAATCGTAAAATTCGGACTTGTTAGACAAATACTTACGCGGTTTCAACCTCAGGTACTGAATCTATCGAATTGACAAATTTAACCAATTGCGGATCTGAATCTTTTTGTATGAGGTTTCGGAGACTCTTTTTCAATTCATAAGCATCATCCCCTGCTGTATTTATTAAATCCATATAAAAATCTTTGTTTTGCAGAATCAATGAACGGCATGCCCCATCGGAAATTACAGGTTTCACTATTTTATCAATAACGTCTCCAGCTTGACTTTTCAAATTACCATGCGATCTAAGCCATGTTTCGAAAAATTGAAACTTTATTGCATTGATAGTCTTTTTACCGATGCAGAAATCATTTCTTATATCGGTAACTGTCGATTTAATTTTTCGTTTATCCAATCTTTCAACTATATTCTTGAAACAATTAGGGAAAGGATTCAAACTTTGAGTTCCAGAAGCAATATCCATCAGAATCTTTTTGCCAAATTCAGTCAAGTTATCTGGCAAGGATTTGATTTTAGCCAGTAAATGTTTTATTGCGACAAACCAATAATATGATGTATGTGCTGTTCTTTGGGCGTATAATGTATCAACACTTATTTCAGACAACGCTTCGAACGCTATTTTATTGATATGATCGGTCAGGACATTGCTTATTTTAGTGGTCAAATCGTAAAAAGATGCGTCAGGAATTACATCTTTAATATTGTTCTTAGTGATATACTTATCCAAATCGGTATTCCACTCTGCTAAATGCTCGATAAATACCTCATCCGTTACACCTATTCTGTTCTTAATATCTTCAAATTGGGGCAATATGTCTGAGAGCAATAATTTATAGCCAAGTTTATGATTTACCATGTATTGTAGTGTTTCATTTAATAGCGGTATATTCCATCCCACACTATTTACTAATAAGTCTCCATGATCCACATAATAGTCCATGAGTTCTGCAACATATTTTATATCTCCACCCTCTATTAAGGAAACGGAATGACCATGTGCCAATTGCATGGCGACTAAATCGTAATATCCAGACTCTTTAATGTTTCGGCCATCAGTTTCTAATTCAGAATGCAACTGATTTATGTAGGTTGAATCTAACGTTACAGGTAAAGGTCTTTCTTCGTCAGATGCCAATAAACGATAGGTTGTAAATATAGCCCCTATATTATCTTTATTTACATTCTGTTCATCAATGCAATTCGTGATCGCTTGCAAAAGCGTTGGAAACGTATAGGTAGAATTATCTTTTAACGTTTTTACAATATCTGCATGGTCGAAATTATCGGGTAGTAAGTTTGCCAAATAATTATCGAGCGCCTCCGAATTTGTTGCTACTTGATAATATTTATATGCTTTAGTTGTCGCGTTATCCCGATAGGCAGCATCTGTTGCATTTGCAGCTTGAATATAATCGATAAATGTATTTGGCTTGACTGTTTTTGCTTCAATCAATGACGTAAAATCGCACGCCAACTTATTTTGCGCAATAAACCTGTCTATTGCATCTAACGTTTTGAAATAGTCGCCGCCATTGAAGTCATTGAACCGAACTATCTTCTTATATAATTGAGCAATCACATGGTTTTGGCTTTCCGTGTCTAAATGCAACAGCAGTTCTTGGTATTCGACAGGGAACACCTGCTTCTCTATGGATTCTTTTAATTTCAATTGTGCTATTCTTTGCCATACACGCAGAATAACATCGCTCTTTCGAGTTAATTTATGCAAACAATGTATAATCTTATCGATAAGCGCATTGTCCATACATTGTATAACTTCTTCTAATACAGTGTCAAATTGTTTATTAGTCTCTGCATATTGATTTATGTCGTGGTCTTCTTCTCCGTTGATGCAGCCTTCAATATATTTTTTCAATGGAATTTGTCGAGCATCTTCAACATCGACACCATATACCAAAGCTGCAATTTCGCGTTGTGTTTGCAGATCATTGTTAATTATTGTTTGAATGCCATTCAGATAGTCGCCGGACAATATTTGTTCTACTGGATTTGCCAGAATATCCGTCTTCTTCAAACAGAACAATGCTATGTTTATCATCAAAATTTCGTTACACCACTCTTGTTTAAGAGCGACCATCTCATTGATATATGATATAATTTCCCTAACATTGGCATTAGGATTTACCAATCTGAATATCCGATTTATAGTTTCTTTCGCTTCATTTTCTGTTTCTCCAAATGCTTCAACAAACAGTTTGTTGAATATACTTCGATAGTCGGTAATAACAGGAGGAGCAACACGATAAACAATAGGGAAAGTTTTATTGATAAAATACTTGGTCAGTTGTTTCGTTTGTTCGTCGGTCTCATCTCCGAATGCACAAGCTAAATGTGTTTCATCGAAAGGAATAACAGCCCAAACATTTTCAAAACCGCTATCGGCGAAGAACGTATGGATAGAAGACCATAATTCTTTTACTTTTTCAGCGGGGAGACGATCCATGTTGTCAAAAACAAGGACTAATTTACGTTGTCCTTTTTCCTTGATAAAATCAGAAATGTCTTGCATCCATGTTTTGAACTCGTAAACCGTTGGTTCGTCTTCGCTCAAAGTCTCATAGCAAACGTCCTTTTCGACTTTATCTTGATAAATAGCTAACATATAACTCCATCCATATTTATGATCTTTGCTATATGCCCATTTCCAAACGCACAATGCAATAAGAACTGGCAGTGCAGCTATGATAATAGACAATAAAGAAAACCACCATGTTGTGGGTGTAGGTTTTACTGCATACGCAATAAATGTAAATATCGGAGTTAAAACTGCAACCAAAAATGCCGCAACCATACCATTACTGATAAGGGGATATTTTTCGGTTACGGTCTCCGTTTTACGGGCTAATAAATATTTCAGCTTTTCAGACCATGATACGGTTTTCGTACCTCCACCTTTGACTTTTATTGTTGCATTTCCAGATAGGATACCATCATCAATAAGTTTGCTTGTAAGCAATTCCAATATAGAGCGGCGTTGCAAGTCCTCTTGATGTCCCCATGCGTCATACTCAAAAAAGTAATAGTCGTCTGATAATTCACGTTCCAACATTTTAACCACGTTGGATTTTCCAGATCCCCAAATACCTTCGATGCCGATAATTCGAGGTAAAGTACATTCCTCATCCAATGAATCATTCTGACAAAAATGGCGAGCAATAGTTTTTGCCAACCTTTCTTGCGAACCTCCATCGAATTTGTCAATACCACACGGTTTATTTTGGATAAACCGCGGATATTGCTGTTTGGATTGTAGTTTTGTTTCCATATACGTAATTTATTGATTATACGAACTCCAAATAATTCTCCCGATTTACCACATGAAACTCGGCATAGGGATAGGCTTCTTGGAAGGCTTTCGGTGCGGCCGGCATTTTATTTCCCCACTTGAACTCCAAGGCGGTAAGACTGTCGGCACTCTCCTCAATCAGGTCGATTTCCTGTTTGTCGTAGGTGCGCCAGAAATAGAACTCCCTGTGCAGTCCCTCATTGAAGTTCGCTTTGCGCCGCTCTCCGATGATGTAGTTCTCCCACAGCGCACCGACATCCTGCCGAATGGCCAGCGGTGAGAAAGCCCCGATAATGGCATTGCGAATGCCGTTGTCGTAGAAGTACCACTTGCCAGCTTTTGTAACCTCCTTGCGTAGGTTACGCGAATAAGCCCCCAGACGATAGATAACGAAGACCTTTTCCAATAGGTCGAGGTATTTTTCAACGGTCGTCTTGCTCATGCCGAGTTGTTTACCTAACTCTTCGTAAGAAACTTCGCTGCCCAACTGAAAAGCTATCAATCGCAGTAGATCGCGCATCTTGCTCGAATTTTTTAAGCCGTCAATTGCTAAGATATCTTTAAGCAGGTATGCACCGACAATATCACGTAGGTAGTCTGTTTTACGTTCATAGTTCTCCATCATTACTACTTCGGGATAGGAACCGTAAATCAAGCGCGCTTCGAGGTTCTGGCGGGTTTCAAGTGCCGTTTCCGTCTGTGCGATTTCCCGTTGCGAGAATGGTGTAAGGAGAAATTGCGTACTGCGGCCGACCAACGGTTCACCAGTCTTATTCAGCAAATCGAATGACGAAGAACCACTTGCCAAGACACTTATTCCCGGTATTTCATCAACTATCAACTTCAGAATACTACCGATTTGTGGTATGTTCTGTGCCTCATCAATAGCCAGCAAATCAATACCATCCAATAAATGCCGATAATTGGCTATTGAGCGATTCTCCAATAGTGCTAATGTGTCGTAGTCTTCGCCGTTGAGCATCATCGTCCTACCTGAATAGTTGTCCACAATTTTACGCATCATTACCGTTTTACCAACACGGCGAGCACCAAAAATCAGTACTGCTTTATTGGGCGCGATTCGTGCTGTAATCTTCTCTTGAAGTATTCTATTTACTGTTTCCATACCTTATAAAATATAATGCAAAGATAATCATATTTTTTTAATTGGCGAATTTTACAAAAAAAACGGGCTATTAAATGGCGATTTTTACAACCACAATCTTATGGAAGTTGTTTCATTGTTTTTAGTAATGATATATGTTCATACTATGATGACTCAATAATTTACCAGACATACGTTTCTGAAATTTGTCCTTATAGGAATGAAAAACTCACATATATTGTGCTAATTAATATATAATTAAATGAAAATAAAAAGACAGGATACGAGTATTCCTGTCTTCTCATATGTAATGGATATTTTTTTATTTTCTCATCCGCTCCAACTCCTCATCACGCAACATTCTCTCGTTCAGTTTTTCCTGCATCCTGTCAATGAAATAGGTGCGGCTTTCGTTCTTCCGGCGTTTGATATCAGTGTAGAAGCGGTAGCAGTCTTTAGAATCAACCCCGAATATCTTATAGAGAAGTGGGGCGAGCTGTTTGAGCGGCATATTGCCGTTGTTGATGCAGCCCATCACGTCTATGCCGTAGATAAGTTCCACGAGGTCGATGGCATTGCCCGTCCATTGAAGAAGGCTGGCGGTGGTTTCTGTTGCGTTGTTGGCGGATATTAGTGGTGGCACTTGGGGCGTGGCAAGGAATTTCTGCATCTTTCTTACGAAAGACAGAGCCTTGCTGACGTAGGCGGCAATCTCTCTTTTTTCTTCTGACAGATTACGTACGGGATGGTGCTGCAACTCGATTTCGATGTAGGCAAGCGCGATGACGGTAAGGTTCATGTCCATGCCGCCGTTGCACAGTTCGATCACTTGGGTGGCGAAAGCCGTGTATGCCGTTTCCATATTGCAGTCGCCGGCTTCGTTTATCAGGCGGAAAAAGTCGGTTTCCGCCAGCAAGAAATAATTCATGGTTCTGTCAATTTTGAAAATTACACTTTGTTTTCTGCGTGCGCACATGAATATAATTGGCAAAAAACGCGGCAGAAAATAAAAAATCCAACACTCAATTTTACAAAGTGCTGGATTTCAGAGGTATAAAATTCAGTATTTTTTCACAAGGACAAATTATCTCCGACTTAAATTGTTTGTAATCGGAACATTTATTCTATTCCTGAAAATAGAAATGTATGCTTGCCGCACATTTTGGCTATCTTGCTTTTTTATCAAGGATATAGATAATGCGACATACACCGTTGGGATAGCTTTTCAAAGAGGAAAGCGTCCAGTGTTGCTCTGGCAGAGCCGACTTAAAAAAATGTCGTCCGCTTCCGGATATGAAAGGAACGGTGTATAGTATGATTTCATCCACAGCGTGCATCCGCAGCAGTCCGTTTATATAGTCTGCCGTGTCCGGTGTGGCTTCCGCGAGGTAACGGATGTTTGTGCAGTCTTTTCTCCATTCGTGCAGCATTGAAATGGAATAGTCCGGTGTCACACGGTAAAAGGCTTTCTTCCTGATTTCATCAAGACCGCAACGGTCAAGGCACAAATCCTGATGTGCTTTATCATATAACTCTGAAGAAAGACATCCGTCCATCGTCAGTACGGCGAGAATCTGAACTTTACCCATAATCGTTTCCTTTCGTTAGGCAAGGGTAAAAAAGTAGCGTGCAATTCACACTACCTTCAAGCGATGGCTCTGGTAAAGCCTTTACGGAGAGTACGTGAATGCACGCTATGCGTAAGCATAGCATAAGCATCACGCAATCGTCTCCGTAGTTCCAATTTACCAGATTTTCGCTTGAAACGCCTTGCGGTCTTATCCTATATGTTGGCGGCGAAAAGCTCCTGCCAATCGCCGTTTTTCTCAAATGTTATGCAAAGATAGCCAAATTCAGTGAATTACGGGCTATGATTGCTTGAATTTATATTTAAGTCCATACTCTTCAAGTTTGCTGTATAGTGTTGTCCTGCCTATGCCGAGCAGTTCTGCGGCGACACTCCGGTTGCCGTTTGCCTGTTTCAACGCACGCAATATCCGCTCCTTATCCTCCGCGTCATTGCGCAAGGCGAAGCTGACAGTAGAGGTCGGTTTCGTCACGGCAAGTTCCAGATGCTCTTTCATGACAACACCTTCCTGCGCCTGCAATACAGCACCCATAACTTTCTGCCGAAGTTCCCGCACGTTGCCCGGCCATGCGTGTGTCAGCAACGCTTTACGTGCTTCGGAACTGAACCCGCTCACGCTACACTCCAGCTCTCTGTTTGCCATATCACGGAAGAACTCTGCCAGCGGCATAATGTCTTCTTGACAGTCACGCAACGGAGGAACGGTTATCCCGAAGTCGTGCAGGCGGTACAGAAGATCCTGCCGAAAACGCTTTTCATTCACCGATACCTCCAAATCTTCATTGGTAGCAGCGATGATGCGGACATTGAAATTCCGGTCTGCCTTGTCTCCGACCGGGCGATACCGCCTCTCCTGTATGGCACGGAGCAACATCTGTTGGGTTTCCAACGCGAGGTTTCCTACCTCGTCCAGAAACAACGTGCCGCCTTCCGCCTCATGGAAATATCCTTTCTTGGCATTGTCCGCACCTGTAAATGCACCTTTGACGTGTCCGAAGAAAGCCGACGGTGCAAGCTCTTTGGAGAGTGAACCGCAGTCCACCGCCACAAATGGCTTGCCTGCACGTTTGCTCTTGTCATGCAACAGGTGGGCAATATGCTCCTTGCCCGTGCCGTTCTCACCAAATATCATCACGCTCATATCGGTGGCGGCTACCAGCCTTATGCGGTGCATGATTTTCTGAAAGGCGGAACCTTCACGGGCGAATATAGGCATACGGCGTTGTCCTGCCTGACGTTCTTTCAGTATGGAACGGATCAGGGGGACAAGTTTATCCTCCACAAGCTGTTTGGGAATATAGTCTATCGAGCCGAGTTTCATGCTTTCCACGGCGGTATTAACTTCGGCGTAGTCGGTCATAATGATGAAGGGCTGCATCTTTCCCTCCTTTCGCATCCAGCACAAAAGGTCTATGCCACTGCCGTCAGGCAGACGCAGGTCGGCAACCACGATATCATTATCTGTTGCCTGTTGCAGATGTTTCTTCGCGGTTGAGAGGTGGTAAGCCTTCATATTGCGGTAGCCCTCCCGTGACAGCATATTGCAGACATATTCGCAATACACGATGTTGTCTTCCACCACAATTATTTTTGTCTTATTCATCTTCGTATTTTCTCCTTTCCTCTTCTGCCAACCGTATTATTTCCACTCCCTTATCCAGCACGGCAGTCACGGCATGGCTTAACGCTTCACCATCCGGGAGAGCATCGCCACGAAGCAATCCGTAAAGTACATTCAGCGGTTGGTCGGCACGGAGCACCTCCCACGAACTGCGCAGGTGGTGGATCAGGGAATCCAGCTTTTGCAGGTCTTTTTCTTTTGCTGCATCCCGTACCGCCTGCATTTCCTTTTCTGTTTCAGTTATCAACTTTTCCAGCATGACGGCTTCATTGCCATAGGACAATAAGGCGGAAAAGTCCGGTTTCCCGTCCGGTGTCGCTTTTATGGCACACCTGTCGGAAACCTCCATCAGTTCCGATATGGAGAACGGTTTGAACAGGCATCCGGCAAAGCCTTTTGCCAATAGTTCCCCTTTGTTACAACTGCCCGAAGCGGTTGCCACAACCACCGGGATTGTTGGTGAATTGCCCACGTTGGACGAACGCAACAGTTCCAGCAATTCGAAACCGTTTATATCGGGCATATTCAAGTCTGTCAGCAACAGGCTGTATTCTTTCTGGCGTATCATTTCCATCAGTGCCGCAGCATCGGTGCAAGTGTCGCAGTGTATTCCTTCTTGGGAATACATCTCTTTCAGCATCAGAAGTAATACCTCATCATTGTCAATGGCGACAACATCATGGAATTTATTGTTATGATAAACAGGTGTATTGCTTGTATATCCAAGCTGTTCTTCAGCTTCCTGCATAGAAATTTCAACTGTGAAACGACTGCCTTTCCCTTTCTTGCTGTCTAAACGGATTGTTCCGCCAAGCATCGACACAATATTACGCATTATGGCAAGCCCAAGCCCGAAACCCTCCTTTGCGGCGGCATTTGATAGACGTTCAAACGCACCGAACGCTTGTTTCTGTTCCTCTTCTGTCATGCCTGTACCTGTATCTTCAACGACCAGTGTCAGAACTCCATTATCATATTCAGTAATCAAAGAAACACCGCCTTCTTCTGTGAACTTGACAGCGTTTGACAGCAGGTTATTCCCGATTTGTATTATTCGCTCTTTGTCGGTCAATACAATGGCATCGTGTCCAGTCTTCACGGACAAGGACAGCCCTTTGTTCACGGCAACAGGCATGAACTCCGTTTCAAGTGTGTGCGTGATTGCTGAAATCCGGCAGGGTGACAGACGGGGCTGTTCCTTGCCGTTGTCCAGGCGGAAGAAGTCAAGCAAAGTGTTAAGCATATCCCGCATACGGTCGGAGGATTGCAGTATGTTTTGGATATACTGCCCGGACTTATCCTCACACTGTTCTTTCCGTATCAGTCCGGCATAGCCTGTTATTGCTGTCAGCGGTGTGCGCAGTTCATGGGTGATAGTATGTACCGCCTTCTTCCTTGACGTTATCAGTGCCTCGTTCCGTTGTACGGATTGTTCCAGTTGCCTTATCAAATCAGTTGTCTTGTGCTTGTATTGTTTAATGCTTTTTGCATCACGATGTATGATGATGTAGGAAATTAACAACAATAGAAGAACGAATCCCATTAAACCGCCTACTTGCATAAATGACTTTTCACGCATGGCAACTATTTCGTTTTCCCGGCTTTGCAGTTCGGTTTGTACCTTTTCTTCTATTTGGCAAATCAATTCTTGCAGTTGTCTGTTAAGTTCTGCATTACGAGCTGCAAGGCTGTCGGCTTGTTCCGACAATTGGCGATCCTGCACTTTCTGTTCGCTGATTACGTTTCTATTGACCGAATGAAGGATAGTGGTTGATACTGCTGGAGTTACTTCCTTTTTTTTGCCGAATATGCCTAAGAAACCTTTTCGTTTTGGCTTTTTGGACTGTTCCTGCACACTTTTCTGTACAATAACCGGAATTTGATTGGCTATCTTCTTGTTAATAGATTGTTGTTCATCCATTAACCGGACTATCTGGAACATCTGTCGTTCCTTATCCTCTAAAAGACTGCGCACACTATCGATGCGCTCTGCTGGATAGGTGGCCTTGAAACGGCAGAGCATACTGTCCATTGCCATACGCCGTGCATGGTAATGCTCGATATCTTTATCGTTCCATTCCAGTATTGTTTCACCCAATAGAGAAAATTTTATCATTTGAATATTGATATTGTTTATTTCTTTTCGGAGCTCGTCTATTTTTTTATTGCCAAGTTCTAATGCTTCTATCTCCTGCCATTCATAGAGGCTATTATATGCCATACATCCGATAAGAATGGAGATAAGTATATATCCCAACCGTATTGCCTTATAGAAATTTCCTGACCGCTCCATTATTTTAATGACATTGATTTTTGGAACATGAATAAAAGTTTATCTTTTTCGTTCATGCGGATATTATCAGAATAACCGTCTTTTGTTATTTGATACCCACATGGCTTAACCATAAAAATGCCTAAGCCCTTAGTGTACGAACTTACTTCTGAGGCATAGTCTTTACTTGTATTTAATGGAACTTTCCCTTTAATATGACACCACTCATTATTACAACTGATGTCTTCAATCTCAGACATCAGTTTTTGCAAATCTGTAATAGCTTTGGAACTCGCTACTTGGGGTATCTGCAACTCAAAACAGAGCATCGGTTCGAGAATGTCCACACCTGACTGTTGCAAAGCCAGCCTGAAGACATAAGGGGTCAGCTGTCTGAAATCAGCAGGTGTACTTACCGGGCTATAATACTCGGCTTGAGTAAAAGTTACTTTCAGATCTGTCACTTCCCATCCATGTAAACCAGATTGGCAAGACATACGAATCCCTTCAAAAACGGCATTTTGAAAAGAATGGTTCAGATAACCATAGGAGATGTCACTTTCGATTTGCAACCCTGCCCCTAACGGTAAGGGTTCAAGAGTCAGCCCTATTGTGGCCCAGTAAGGGTTGGGTGGTACTTCGATCTGAATAATCTTATTGACCTTTTTTATAGGTCGTTCTTTGTAGATAGTCTTGATCTCATCAAAATGGACCTTTACGGAAAATCGTTCTTCCAGCAATGTCTGTATGATTTCCTTTTGGGTCAAACCATATAACGAGATTTCCAATTCATCACTATATGAGTTTATGGAAAAGGACAAAGACGGGTCTTCAATCCACAATGTATTCAGAGCGGATATCACCTTGCTTCTCTCTTCGGGCTTATTTGGCCGGACGGAGGATTTGAGAGCGGGATGCTGATGAGATAATCCTTGAATCAAACAAGGTTTAGCACCTAAATAATCTCCGATTCGAAAATCTTCTATATCTTCTACAATCGCGATATCATTGGCACCCACTTCATCAACATTTATCTCTCTGCCCTGATAAATAGTCTTTAGATTTTTAATCTTGATGAATTTTTCCGAATCGTTGATTCTTACAACGTCTCGAAGTCTCAGACTTCCGTCAATTATTTTAAGAAAACTTCTTTTATGCCCTTTGGGGTCATGCTCTATCTTATAGAGATAAGCTGAAAGTCTGTTTGAGACTGATGCCGGAGGAAGTATAAAAGAAGAAATGGCGTCCAACAACTCATTGATACCGATATTGAACATTGCTGATCCATGTAGCACCGGATAGACTTTGGCTTTTGCCACAAGAGCGATTATCGTATTCCAATAATCAGCCGGTGAAATTTCGCTATCCGCCAAATATCGTTCTAATATATCGTCGTCATGGTTGCATACAAATTCTTTGTATTCTTCCTTTATATATGTTTGGGAGCAAACCGGATAAACCGATCCATCGACAACAGTTTGCATAAACAGGACATCTTGCGACAGATTTGTTTTTATATCCATATACAAACGCTCCAAATTCACACCGGCACGGTCAATCTTATTGATAAATATAATTGTCGGGATTTGCAGCTTTTGTAAAGTACTGAACAGCAACTTTGTCTGCGCTTGTATGCCTTCCTTTGCGGATAAGATGAGGACTGCTCCATCAAGCATTTTGAATGTCCGCTCCACTTCCGCAATAAAATCCATGTGTCCCGGAGTGTCAATGATATTGCATTTCACTCCATTCCAGATAATAGATGTCGTAGAAGCCCGGACAGTAATTCCTCTACGTTTCTCTATATCCATAGAGTCCGTTATGGTGTCACCATTATCCACACGGCCGCACTTTTCCGTTGCTCCACTGGCAAACAGCAGATTCTCGGTTACGGAAGTTTTTCCTGCATCAATGTGAGCAAGAATTCCTAAATTTATAATATTCATTTGGATTAAGCAATAATATACTACAGTAGATGCATTGTCGAAACGCACCTTTTAATACCTCCTCGTAGCATATGAGAACTACAGGATTACTAACTCGTATTAATATGTATATTATTACTGCCGCATAACGATTACAAAATTACACAAAAAAATATATCTAACAAAAGTGGGAGGATTTTTTAACTTTTTACCATAGACATTTTATTAGGGAAGCGTAGGTTCAACTGGCAAGTACAAATAAGTAGAAATGTTTGAACAACACCGTTTTAGGAAGTTGAAAAATCAAGTTTCTCTCTCGGTATAGCGTTTATTTTGGCCAATATCTTCTTTAGTTTAGCATTTGTGTATTTCCCATTCGTGTTCTATTTAGCTCCTTATTATGAGTATGTAGCAAGTTACTTATCAAATTCAGCCTCTTTGAGGGTCAAATATGGTTTTGCAAATGGTGACTGACAAGACATAAACAAGGTCAGCAGGAATTTTTTACATAAATGGACATGAATGTATATAACCTAAAATAAGAATAAATTTTAATAAGGGCTGCCCAAAAAGAAAAAAATGCAGTTGCCATCCTATAGATACTTGCAGAAAGGATAAAATTTACTTTTAGACCTTTTGGGATAGCCCTTATTAATACTTCAGATAAAATTCCTTAGGTTATATTTTCAATCCTTTGGACCGGGTTTCCTCCTTGGCATACAGTCCCGGACGCCCGATTATGACATGGTTGGCAACGATACTATCCGCCGGACTGCGTATCTGCGGCGGTGCATTTTCGGGATATTGCGCCTGCCTGTTCCTCACATCTTCCGCTTCCGGCTTGAGCTGTTGCCCTTCATTCTCCTTTTCTGCGACTTCGGGCGTGGGTGGCGCAAGCTCCAGCTGAATTTTTCGGTCAAGGGCGGCAAGTTCGGACTTCAACTGCTTCAGCTCGTCCTCCTTCTTCCACACCTTACCCGCTATCTCCTGTAACTGCGGTATCTCCATCTCCAGCACCTCGTTCTTCGCCTTGTACTGGTCGATGATGGAGGGTATCCTCTCCATCGCGTTGAGGAAGTTGCGGGCGGCGGCCAACGGGTCAGCCATCGCCAGATGCCCGTTGTTGTAGGTGTACTTGTAGTTCCCCTCGACCACGAAGCGGTTGTCGGTGAACTCCAATCCCTCTTTGAGTATCCTTTCGCTCACCACCTTTATCGGAAAACCGTAAAGTTCACCGACCTGCGTGTACAACCCTCCGGTCGTGGCATTCTTGGCTATCTCCTGCAAACGCTTTCCGATGACCTTCTCATCGGCGGAATCCACTCCGTCCACCTTTATTATATTAAGGCGGTTGCCCTCCTTGTCGGTCTGCACCACCGACAGGAAGCGGTTCCAGTCCTCCGTCATGGCATCTATGAAAGCCGTGTTGTTGCGCAACTCGCCGGTCTTTGACTCCAGCTTGAACTCCGAATCACGCTTGCCCTTGTTGAACGACTTGCGTTCCCCTTCGAGCGATGCGATCCGCTTTTCCAGTTTCGCCTTGTCCAACAGGTCGGTATTGCCGGAGAGCAACGCCATGTATTCCGAGAAATTCATGCCCGATTTTTCGTCCATTGCCCCCTCGTCGATGGTACGCGCACCCATCGCACCGCTTTTGAGCTGGCTTATGAAAGTCTGCTTGCAGTGCAGGAGGTTGAACTTGTAGCTGTCCAGTGACTTCTCCACCGCGTAGATGATTACATCCACGTTGTTCCCGGCGAAATGTTTGGCAATCTCATTACCTGCCCTAACTCCGCGTCCGTCACGCTGTTGCAAGTCGGACGGTCGCCACGGCGTATCGAGATGATGGATAGCCACACACCGTTTCTGGGCGTTCACACCCGTTCCGAGCATAGAGGTAGAGCCGAACAGCACACGCACCGTCCCGGCGTTCATGGCGTCTATCACCGCCTTCCGCGCCTTGTCGGTCTTGCACTCCTGAATGAAGCGCACCTCGCTTGGCGGTATACCGTAGTCCTCCGTCAGTTTGCGCTTGATTTCCGAATAGACGTTCCACCCGTCGCCCGGCTGGTATGTCCCCAAATCAGAGAAAACGAACTGCGTGCCTTTCTGGGCGTCGTATTTTTGATAATACTCCGCGATCATCTTGGCACAGTGACTCGCTTTGTTGTCGGGATGATCTTCGTAATTCGGGTCTATCATGCGCATGTCGAGTGCCATTTTCCGGGCATAGTCCGTGGCGATGAGCATCTTCGCCTTTTCTTCCGTTTCCGAAAGCGGCAGCCTGCCCAACAAGGTGGCATCGCCCGTCTTGGCGAACTGCATCAGTTTCTGTATGAAGTCCTCCTGTTCCGGCGTGGGCGGTATATGGTGCAGTATCTCGTTCTTGGCAGGACGGTCAACGCCCACATCCTCCGCCGTGCGGTAGTCCGTGATTTCATTATAGAAGGCGGCAAGCTCCGGCACTTTGATGAAGTAGCGGAAACGCTCCTTCTGGACCACATTGTTCGTCACGTTAAATTCAAAATCCGTCGTCTTCTTGGCAAATATCGCCGCCCAAGCGTCGAAACACCTTATGTCCTGCCGTTCCAGCTCCTTCGGGCGCAGGTACTTGAACAGCAGGTACAATTCAGTCAGTGAGTTGCTGATAGTCGTGCCGGAGAGGAAGGTCGCACCCAAGTCTTTTCCTGTGCGCTCCTGTATGGTGCGTATGGCAAAGAGCATGTTAAGTGCCTTCTGGCTTCCCTCGCTGTTTCCCAATCCCGCCACACGGTCGTGGCGCGTGTTGAAAGTCAGATTCTTGAACTGGTGGCTCTCATCTATGAAGATGTGGTCGATGCCCATCTGCTTGAAATCCACCACGTCGTCCGTGCGTGACTTTATGGCGTGTTCCACCTTCTCCAGCTTCGCTTCAAGGTTGTGCTTGCGCTTCTCCAATCCTTTCAGCATCGCCCGCGACACGTTCTTTCCCTGCTGCCGTAGCACTTCGAGGTTTTCCTCCACCGTGTCAAGCTCTGCTTGCAGGATGCGCTGCTGCAATTCCGGCGACTGCGGTATCTTGCCGAACTGGTCGTGCGACATGATGACGCAATCGTAGTCGTTGTTCTTTATATTATTGAAGAAGCGCACACGGTTGGCGGTCGAAAAGTCCTTCTCCGAAGCGTACAGAATACGTGCGTTGGGATATGCCGCCTGATAGGTGGCTGCAATCTCCGCAACGTTGGCTTTCAGCCCGATAATCATCGGCTTGTGTGCCAAATTCAGACGCTTCATCTCATGCGCGGCGATGCACATTATCAGCGTCTTACCGGTTCCCACCTCGTGGTCGCAAATTCCGCCGCCGTTCTGTTTCAACATCCAGACGCAATCCATCTGTGAGGGATAGACGCTCTTGATACCCCGGCTTGCCAGCCCTTTCAGGTTGAGGTCGGGAAAGGTCTGATGGGAGCCGTCGTAGCGCGGGCGCACGAAACAGTTGAACTTGCGGTTATACATCGTCACAAGCCGCTCCTTGAACTGCGGCGACTGCTCTTCGAGCCATTCGGAGAAGCCGTTTCGTATCTCGTCAATCTTGGCGTTGGCGAGTTGTATTCCCTCGCTGTCGCGCATCTTGATGTCGTTGCCATGCTCGTCCTTGCCGATGGACTTCATCATGTCAGGGCAGGTGTTGTGCAGGGCGTGTTTTAGGAGGTGCATACCGTCATAGTTCCGGTAATACCCCTTCACCAGAAACTCGTCCGTGATTTTCATGGTGCGGTAGCCGCACACCACCGAAAACTCGTCCATGCTTGCGGAATAGGCGATTTTCACCTCCGTGTCGAACAGCCGGCTCATGTAGGCGGCATAGACACCCGTCGGAATCCAGCGTTCCCCGAAATTGAAGTCCAGATCCTCGAAGGCGATGCGCTGCGGCTCGGCATCTTTCAGAGCCTCCAACGCCTGCTTCACCTCCGGCATACGCTCATTTTCGGGATTGTCACCCATCCATGCCTCTATGCGTTCCGCTTTCTCTATGACATTTCCGGCGATGAAACGGTCTTTGATTTCGTAACCGGTCACGAGCGGATTGTAGTAGATGCGCCCTTGCAGGGCAGTGAGCAAATCCTCCGCCGTGCTGTCGGTTATCTCCCGCATATAGTCGAGATTGACCGTACCATATTTGTTGAGCGACGCAGACAGGGCTTCTTCGGGAGAGCCTACGTTGGCATGGCTCTCCACCGCGAAGGAAACAGGATGCTCGAAGATGTCCGCCTTGACGAACTTTCCGTTTTCCATCCGTTCCAGCGAAAGGATGTCGCGCCCGCCCGCATCCATCATCACTAACTTCACGTTCTGCTTGGCGTTGAGGTTGCCGTAGCGCATGACAAACTCATCGTAACAGGTATTCAGATGCTCTCGCCACGGAACATTTGCCTCGCGCCGGAGCGATTCATAACGGTACAGACGCTCGTAGGCGTCACGCAGCGACACATACAACAACGCCTTTTCCTTCTGGTATCCTTTCAGGTCGAGCGGCTGGAATGTCGCCCCGTATGGCGTGATGTCTTTCAGGTAGCCGATGTTATGACGCCCCCGGTCAGCCACCAGCGACCCTTCGCGCAGGTGCATCTCCGGCGTGCGGTGGTAGGCACGCGGAGAAAGGTCCACGACTTCCTCCTTCGGCTTTTCCGCTTCGATGTCGGGGAAAAGGAAAGTCCCCACCGCTTCCGATGGGGTATCTGTAACGGCAGGTGCGGCGACTGCCTCCGGCTGTGTTTCCTCCTGTCGTGGCTGCTCACGGGAAGTTTCCGGCACGGCTTTCACTTCCGTCTTTTCCGCCACTTGTTTCTCGTTATGCTGCCTTGCCAGTTCCCGAAGTTCTTTCCTACGCTCCGGCGTCAAACCCATCATCATTTCATAGAAACCGTTGATGGGAGGATTGGTATCCCAGTCCAGTGTGGCATAGATGTCGTCCGGGTCGGCAGGCTTGGCGGTGTTCTCCGCTTTCACCTCCTTATTCTCCATTGCGGGTTTTGCAGTTGGAGCTGTCGGTGTAACCGTGACTTTCGGTTTGGGCGGAGTGGACTTTGCCGTAACTGCCTTTTTCACCGTCTTTTTCTTTTTGGAGGTTTTCGGTTGGCTGACCTCTTCCGTCATCCCCCAGAGGTCAAGCAGGGTGAGCTGCACGCCTGCGGAATATTGCGGGCGCGGTTCTATCTCCGGCTTTTCATCTGCGGGTTGCGGCTTTTCTGTCGGAGTTTCCACCGTCTGCGCCGAGGATACTGTTTCCAATTTTATGGCAGGACGCTCTACTTTATTTTGAACGGCAACTTTTTCTTCCGTTCCTGCCTGCCGGATTGAACCCGAATACAAGCGCATGGCAAGCCTGTAATGGAAATCCTCGTCGAGCATACGGCGCAAATCCCCGGCGATGCCTGCTGCCTTGCCCTCGTGCAGATAAACCATAGCGGGCTTCCCGTAGGGGTCTGTGTCAAGTTTCGCCATCGTATGCACGATGCGTTCCGGGTGGTGGATGAAATAGGCGTTGTCGGTCAGGGCGGTTTTCGTGTCCGTCTGTATCACGGTCATCAGCCGCTCGTCCTGCGACATTTCCTTCTTGCTGAGGTTCTTTTGCAGGACAATCAGGTCACTGCCCACCTCCGTGCCCGCGTTGTCCGTGAACAGGTTGTTGGGCAGGCGTATCGCGGATACCAGATTGGCCTGACTGAACAGCTCGTTACGCACGGAGGTCTTGGTGCTATTCAATACCCCTTGCGAGGTGATGAACGCCACGATACCGCCGTCACGCACGGCATCCAGTCCTTTGAGAAAGAAATAGTTGTGGATGGTTTTCTGGGCGGAGCGTCTGCCGAAAGAGTCGCTCCGCTGAAACTCCGCGTCGAACACGGCAATGTCACCGAACGGAATGTTGGACACCGCCAAGTCGAAATAATTGTTGAACGGTCTTTCGATTTTCTCAAAACCGCAGGTGCGCATTTTCTGGTCGGGATAGAGATGCCTCAAGATTGTACCCGTGAGCAGATCCTTCTCGAAAGCCATCACATCCGCATTGGGGCTGTGCCGCAGCATGGAATCCACGAACACGCCGACACCTGCCGACGGTTCGAGCATACGGGCGGGGCGGACGCTGTAATCTGCCAGCACGTCCGCGATGGTGTCGGTTATCTCTTTGGGGGTGTAGAAAGCGGTCAGCACGGACGCTTTCAGCGAATCCACAAACCGCTTGTACTCTGTTTCGTCCTTGCTGTTCTCACGGATAAGCCTGTGCAGCTCCACCGTCGGGGCGAACAGTTCGAGGTCGGATTTCGCCCACCGGACGGCATCCGTCAGTTCCTTTGCAGGGTTGAGGATACATTTCAGACCGCCGAAACCGCAGTACCTTTGAAGTATGGCACGCTCTTCGGTTGTCGCTGTCCTATTTTCCCTGTCAAGGATGAATGCCGTCCGTATCGCCTCGATGTTGTCCCGCAGTTTCTGTTTGCGGTTAAACGCCATATTCGTCTAAGTAAAGGACGGTTGCTCCCGTCAGCTCCGTGTAGAGCAGGTCGTAATCGGAAGACAGGGCGAAATTGTCATCCGAGAGGTCATAGACGGAGAACACGTTGCCGACAAGCGGCAGCAGTTTCAGGACAAAGGCTTCACGCTTCTCTTCCGGCACTTCATCGGCAAACTCGTTTTCCACGACTTCGCGGAGGATGGCGTAACGGGAATAATGCAGCCCGCGCAGCAGCGTGTCCATCGCCAGTTCCTGCGCACCATCGGCGGGATAGCCTTCAAGCCGTGCCCTCTCATACGTTTCGGCGGCACGGTCGGCCCGTTCCCGTATGAAAGCGGTGTCGTCAGCCTGTTCAAACTTGTTCGTGCGGAGATAGTCCAGCAGGTACAGACCGTAATAGGAAAAGTCGGTCTGACCCTCGTTTTTCTTCTTGTTGTTCATTACTTTGGATTTAGCGGATTGATAATTAACGGGATAATCGGTTGGAAAAAGGAAGAAAAAGGCACTCGGTATCCCTCCGAGTGCCACCACTAAATCCAAAGTATGAGTGTAATCCGGTATCGAAGAACAATTCATTACTCTGAACAAGTGGCAAAGTTAATACTATTTCTTCCGTCCTGAAAATTTCTTGTCCTTTTTAGCCTCCGGGAACACAAAAGTCGTGTTATATTCCCCGTCAAAGGCGACAACAGCATCGAAACTCTTGCCCTGTTTGCTCTTGAACCCTTTGAGCAGCTTGGTATGCCCTTCGGTGAGCAGGTCTTTGATTTCATCGTCGGACAGGGTGCGTCCCGCTTTCAGCCGGAACACGGGCAGTCCGCACTCCGTGTTGTCGCAGCGTACCACCTTGCCGTAGAACCGCATCCTGCCCGTGCCACACTTGGGACACGCGCAGCCGGAGTCACGGCTGCCGAAGAGCTTGTCGCACGAGATCAGTTCGGAGGTTATCTCACGTGTGTACGCCTCTATCTCCTTGCGGAAGGTGTCGTCGGACAGTTCCCCGCGCTCGATACGCGCCAGCTCCTTTTCCCATTCGCCCGTCATGGCAACATCGGCGATGCGCATCGTCTTGACGACGGAATTGAGGGCAAGTCCTTTTTCGGTGGGAACAAGCGACTTCTTGCAGCGTTCCATGTAACCGCGCTTGAAAAGCGTTTCGATGATGGAGGCGCGTGTGGCGGGAGTACCGATGCCACAGTCCTTCATCGCCTGCCGCAGTGCGTCGTCCTCAATTTCCTTGCCCGCCGTTTCCATTGCCGAGAGCAGGGTGGCTTCGGTATGCAGCGGCTTGGGTTTGGTCTTTCCTTCGGTAATGGACGAGCCTTTCGGTGTCAGCGTGTCGCCTTCCTGCCAGCCGGGGATGGTAATTTCCTCTTTTTCCTCGCCATAGACGGCACGCCATCCGGTTTGCTTCACGACGCTGCCTTTTACGGTAAACTCCACTCCGGCACATTCCGCCGTGACAGTGGTCACATCCTTGACGCATTTCTCAGAGAATGCCTCGACCATGCGCCCGGCAATCATCTGATAGATGGTATTGTCCTCTTTGGAGAGGAAGAGCGGTTTCTCACCCGTGACGAGCAGGGCATGGTGGTCTGTCACCTTGCCGTCGTCCACGCTGCGGCGTGTCGGGGCGGCTTTTGCCCGCACCTTGTCTTTCCATTCGGGCTGTGTGCCGATGAAAGCGAGCAGTTTGGGAATTTCGGCAAACACGTCTTCGGGGATGTAGCGGCTTCCCGTTCTCGGATAGGTTATCAACTTCTTTTCGTAGAGTTTCTGCGCGATTTCAAGCGTCTGTTCCGCCGTGAAGCCGTGCTTGGCGTTGGCTTCTTTCTGGAGCGTGGTCAGGTCGTAGAGCAAGGGAGTTTCCTCCGTCTTCTCCTTGCGCTCGGCTTTCGTGACAGTGGCGCAACCTGCCGCCTTTACCTTATTATATAGTTCCATCGCCGGTTCTTTCTCTTTCCATTTCTCGGAGGATGAGAATTTCACGACTTCGCCGTCGCAACCGTCCGTTGCGATATGGAGCTGCCAGAATGCTTCGGACGTAAAGCGGCGGTTCTCCCAGTAGCGTTCACATACCATAGCCAACGTTGGTGTCTGCACCCGCCCCACGGAATACGTGCCGTGTCCGGCGGCGATGGATAACGCCTGTGTGCCGTTGATGCCCACGAGCCAGTCGGATTCGCTCCGCGCTTTGGCGGCGAGGTAGAGGTTGTCGTATTTGCTGCCGTCTTCGAGTTTCCGCAGTCCCTCGCGGATAGCTTTGTCGGTGAGAGAGCTGATCCACAGGCGCACGAAAGGAGTGGTGCAACCCGTATAGTGGTAGAGGTAGCGGAAGATAAGCTCTCCCTCGCGTCCGGCATCGGTCGCCACGATGATATGTTCGCTTGTGTCGAACAGTCTTTTGATGACTTTTATCTGCGACACCACGCCGCTGTCGGGCTTGTAACCTTTCTCCGTCCTGACCTGACGGGGGACGAGCGTGAATGTGTCGGGAATAATCGGGAGGTTGTCACGGACAAATCCGCGCACGCCGTAGCCGTCGGGCATGGCAAGCTGAACGAGGTGTCCGAATGCCCATGTCACGGCATAACCGCCTCCCTCGAAATATCCTTCCTCTCTCTTTGTCGCGCCCACGATGCGGGCGATTTCACGTGCCACGGAGGGCTTTTCTGCAATGATTGTCTTCATGTCTTCTTCTTTTTTGTTGATACTTTGGATTTTATTTTGGATTCAGTGGCGGACACGGGATTACATTTTCATGCCCTTGCCCGTTTTCTTCTGCGGCTTCTCCTGCTGCTGTTGCTGGCGGGCGTCCTTCGGGTTGGTCTGACCTTTCTGCAACGGCTCTCTCAGATTCTTTGTAGCCTCGTTGGTCTTGCCATCGTTGTTCACCGCCACCTGCGTGCGGCTCTCGTTGGACGGAGCAACCTGCTGTGCATTGTCAGGGTTCGTGTCGTAGCGGTACGGGCGTCCCTTCTCCGGGTTGAACTTGATATACATCGTGGCATGGAAGCCCTGCTTGTCGGTCACGTTCTCCAGCTTCACGGCTTTACCCGCCACATAGTCGGCTTTCTGCTGGTCGGTGAAGCTCACGCCGCTCCATTTGCTGATGGGGCGGATGCTGCCGTCCTCGTTCGTCCACGTGTTGCGGCGTTGCTCCTTCTTGGTCTGTGCGGCATTTTCCCCGCCCTGCGCCTGACTTTTCGATGTGTCGCCTTTGGTTTCCTGTGTCTGTGCGGTACGGGGCGACTTGCCGGTTCCCGGCACGAACTCCACGCCGCGCTGCTCCACGTTCACTTGCAGGGTGGTGACGAACTTTCTGCCGTCGTTGCGCTCGATGAGCTTGTCGCGTACGGGCAGTCCGGCGCGGAGCATGTCCCGCTCCTGCGTGGTGATTTCCGTCTTGCCGATGCGCTCCGGGATGCGCACCCTGCTTGCCGGAATGTCCGTGATTTCATTCGTCTTGCGGTCGATGCTGATGTAGGAGGGGATGATCTCGCCCGTTTCCCTGTCCACAATGTCCACGACCCTACCGAGATTGCCCGTTTCGCGGAGGTTCTTCCGGTCATTGTCGGAGAATTTGTGTTCCTTGTACTCATCCAGCTTCTGCTCCTTGCGGATGAAGTGCGGCACGAGGCTGATGTTTCCCTCACCGTCCTTCTTGAAGGAGAGGCGGGCGTCCAGCTCGAATGATTCGCCGCCGAAGGTCGGTTTGACCTTTACCAAGTCGGACTTGCCATAGTTGAGCATCTTCGTAAGGTCGCCGGACTTTTCAAGGTTGTCCCGCTTTACGCCCCATCTGTCCTCCAGCTCCTGCCAGTTGATTTTACTCTCGTCGATGGGCTGGTAGCCACGTTTGCCCTGCATCTGTTCGGATTTGTCCTGTTGCTGTTCTTTCCGTTGTTCCATGTTCTCCTGTTTTTGAGGTTCTTGTTTCTCTGTCTGTTGTGCTGCCATCTCTTCCTGCACCTTCTTCTCATAGTCGGAGGTGTCCACCTTGTGAGGGGCGAGCAGCTCCTTGTTCGCTTCGGGGTCTTTCAGCAGTTGCTTCATCACCTCTAAGAGATTTTCAGCTTGGTCTGCCGCAATGCGGTAGAAACCGAAGCGGCTGGGTTCCTTGCACTGCCGGAAGAAGTTCTTGAAGAAGTTGTCCAGCACGTCGCCATGTCGGTCGAATTGCAGGAAACTCTGCGCGTTCTCCGCTTTTGCGGGGGTGCGCTTGGGTGTGCCGTCCGCGTTCAGCCCGGCTACCACGCTGATCTCGCCTGTCTTCTCGTCACGGACTACCAGCACGTCCTTTTCGTCTTTTTTCTTTGCCATCTGAAAAATGTTTTAATGGGTTATTTATGAAAGAAATTATGGATACGAGCCTTGTAGAAGGCTATATCTTCCTTTTTGAAGTCCTTGATATGGTTGGAAAGGAATGTCAGCACGTCCTCCTCGCTGTAATAGGTCTTCTTGCCCAGCGTCTTGTAGGGCAATGCGCCTACGCTGCGGTAGCGTTGGAGGGTGCGTTTGCTTATCTGGAGCAACATGCACAAATCCTGATTGTCGAAAAGGCGGATGCTTTCCGTGATAGTGGGCTGTTTCCCCTCAGCCTTCATCGCCAGCAGCAGTTCGTCCTGACGGTCGAGCCGTTCCATCAGCTTCTGCATCCAGCCCTCGAAGTTGTTTCGTGTGAGCAGTTCCATGACCTATGTCCTCCTTCCTTTTGGTTTGCCGCCCGTGCGCAGCGTGTGGTTGTGGAACAGGGTGTCTATTGTCCCTTCCTCGTTCCTTACTGTGTTGTCCTCCAATAGCCGCAGTATCTCGGAAAGGCGGTAGCGGCAGCTTCCGCGTACCACCACATACTCGATACGGTGGTCGGTGCGCATACGCTGCATGGTGCGCTTGCTCACGTTGAGCATCTTCGCCGCCTGTGCCGTGTCAAGCAGCTTGTCTTCGGTTTCCCGCTTCCGTTTCTTCTCGTCCCTTGCCTCGCGGATGTACCCTGCGATGTTCGCAATCTGCGCCATCATCTCCTTGTAGGCGGAACTTTCCATTGTTATCACTTTCATGTTCAGTCCTTTCTTTTTGTTTCTGCGACAAAATTCGGCAATAAACAAAAGGGGCTTTAACAACTCACTACGTGACTCACGTAAGATTTTTGCGGAAGATGGCTCCGTAACCCGGTCAAACGGCGCAACAGGCAGCCTTTCAGCGGAAAACGATACGTCTTGTATGCCGTTTCGTTACCTTTGCGGCAAACTCTAAATGACATGAATATGGAAATAGTATCTATCGAGAAAAAGACTTTCGAGATGATGGTGGCGGCATTCGGCGCACTCTCGGAGAAGGTCGCCGCCCTGAGGCGCAAAAGCGACACGGGGCGCATGGAAAGATGGCTCACGGGCGAGGAGGTCTGCGGGCAGTTGAGAATAAGCCCGCGCACGTTGCAGACGCTGCGTGACAGGCGGCTTATCGGCTACTCGCAGATAAACCGCAGGTTCTATTACAAGCCAGAGGAGGTGAAGCGGCTGATACCGCTTGTCGGCACGCTCTATCCGCACGGCAGATGATTTGATTTATTCACCCACTGAATCCGAAGTTATGATGAACGAGAACAACGATGTTTTTACGATGGAAGACGAGCCGATAGCCTCTGTGGTGCAGGATATGCGCAAAGGCTCGAAATGGCTGTCCGCATTTCTGGAAAGCTACCGTCCTCCGCTGGACGGGGAACGTTACCTGACGGACGGCGAGGTGTCGGAACTGCTCCGTGTGAGCCGGCGCACCTTGCAGGAATACCGCAACAACCGCGTGTTGCCCTTCATACTTTTGGGAGGGAAGGTGCTTTACCCGGAAACGGGGCTGCGCGGGGTACTGGAAGCGAACTACCGCAAGCCGCTGGAGTGAGGCGGTTTCATGAAAAAGTAAACGGGTGACACCTTTTGTGGTGCTACCCGTTTACTTGTCTTATGGGGTATGTGCAATCAGCAATACCCGGCTTTTCCGTTCTGTATGAACATCACGTATGTCTGCCGTTTCTCTTGTGAGAGTGCCTTTCCCACCAGCCATGTGCGGAACAGGTGGGTGTTGTAGGTATTCACCCTGAAAGCGACCGGGATGATGATTTCAAGGGCGTACACGTCCGCGTGCAGCCCGTTTTCAAGCTGCATGTAGCGGCACACCTCGTAGTCGTTCAGCACGTCCGACTTGCGGACGGCTCTGATGGCGGCGTTCACTGCCGGGACGGTCGTATGGAACAATCCGGCTATTTCGGTGGCGGTCATCCACACGTCGTTACCGGTTACGCTGACTGCCTTGTCCTCGATGATGATTGTGTCACGTTTCATGGCTTTTCTTTTTAGATGGTGCAACCTGCAAATTCCTCGACGCCGTTCAATCTTGCGGCAAGGTTCTCCATGTCCTGATTGAGCTTCTCTTTGGTTATCTTTGCGTAAATCTGCGTCGTCTTTATGCTCTTGTGTCCGAGCATGGAGCTGACCGTTTCGATGGGAACACCGTTGGAGAGGAATATCGTCGTGGCTGCCGTGTGGCGGCTCTGATGCCACGTGATATGCTTGGTGATGCCGCAACGCTTGGCGACGGCACGGATACCGGCAAGGCACGTGTTATAATGCGGAACGGGAAATATCCTGCCGTCCCCGCACAGTCCCCGGTATTTGCCGATTATGCGGTTGGCGATGTCGAGCAGGCGGATGTTGGACACCACGCCCGTTTTCTGGCGGTTGATGTTTATCCACTCGTGTTCGTCGAAGTAGGTGCGGATATTCTCTTCCGTAAGGTTGCGCATATCCGCGAACGACAGCCCCGTGAAGGCGCAGAACAGGTAGAGGTCGCGGTACAATTCCTGTTTGGCGTTTTTCAGTTTCCCCTCCATCAGCAGGCGGATCTCATCTTTGGTCAGGAAACTGCGTGTTGTTTCCTCCTTCTTGATTTCATACTCGCGGAACGGGTCGCGCGTCAGCCACTCGTTGTTGATGGCGATGAATACCATCGTCCGTAACGGGCAGACGTACAGCCACACGGTATTGGTGCAGCAGTGCTTGTCCGTGCGCAGGAACATCTCGAAGTCGGAGATGAAAGCCGGGGTAAGCTCTTTTAGGGCGATGTCCTTCACATGGTAGCGGATGTCGAGGAACTCTTGCATGTGCTTGTAAACGGTGCGGTACTTCAGCAGCGTGCCTTTGGCTTTCATGCCTGCCTCCACCTGCTTCTCGTAGTCCTCGTTGTGCTGGCGGAACACCTGCATCAGCGTGTGGTAGCGGTGTTCCAGTCCGAGAAAGGCGTTCTTCACCTTCTCCGCCGTGACGAAGTTGTCACGCTCCATGATTTCCTGATAATGCCTGTTGATGCGTACCCGCATCTTGTCAAGCATACGGTTCGTTTCGAGTGCCGCCGTGCTTCTGCCCGTGACACGTCCACCTTTGGTGTCCCACAGTTTCGGATCGACAGTCAGTTTGCAGCTGAACTGTGTCTGGCTGCCGTCCACCGTGATGCGTCCCATGACGGGAACTGTCCCGTCCTTTTTCACTACCTGACGCTTGAGGTAGTAGATTACTGAAAATGTACTCTTCATTGTCCTTAATTTTTGGGTTTCAAAATTAGTTGGTGAAGAGTCCGGTGTTGGTACGCAAAACGGGGAGGAACGGCGCAATCTTTTTCCGTAACCTGATTTTTCGCATGAGTTATGGATAACTCACTATTCCTTAGAGCCTTGTTTCGCTATTCGTACCCGTTTGTCGCATTTTCGGGCATGGTTACGAACAAGTAACGTAGCGGCGTCAGGATTTGGCTTCGGCAGGGATTGTAATGGCTTCACGGATTATCGCCACTTCAACCAAAACCCTTGTAACTCAATTCTATCACTATATCTTTCCGCATTTCACTTTTTTGTAGTAACTTTGCTCTATCATTTTTATAGATAGAACTATGACAATAGCAGTTGATTTTGACGGAACTATAGTAGAACACCGCTATCCGTATATAGGCAAGGAAATAGCTTTTGCAATAGATACTCTGAAATTATTGCAGCAAGAGCAACACAGGCTTATTTTATGGAGTGTGCGCGAAGGCGAACTTCTGGAAGAAGCCGTGGCATGGTGCAAGGAAAGAGGGCTGGAATTCTATGCCGTCAACCGTGATTATCCTGAAGAAAAGCAGCAGGACAAAGGCTTCTCGCGCAAGCTGAAAGTAGATCTTTTCATTGACGACCGCAATCTGGGCGGGCTTCCCGATTGGGGCGTCATCTATCAGATGATAAAGGAACATAAAACATTCCGGGACATCTATGCGCAAGGCAATCCCGTTACCGGGCAGAGTAAAAAGAAGAAAAGATGGTTCTAAGAAAATACCGCCCGGACTTAACCCTAACGAAAGTCCGGAACGGTATTGTCATTGAGAATGAAAAAAAGAGTGAGATGAAAATTACTAATTATTATTTCCGATTCTTATCGTTATCTCCATATCCGTAGCCATATCCATAACCGTATCTTCCTCCGTAACCATACTTTCTCTCTGCAAGATTTCCGCCGTTCACCACTAACGATATTTGGTTCAGTTGTCCCGACCGTTGCAGTTCCATGATTTCAGGCAAAGCATTTTTGTGCGTATAATCTATGCGGCAAACGTATAGTGTAAAGTCAGTTACTTTATTCAGACTCAGCGTATCACTGATTAATCCTACCGGTGCAGAGTCAACAATGACATAATCAAACTGTTCACGGAAATAGGTGAAGGCTTCTTTCAGCTTAGGCCGTTCCAGCAATTCCGACGGATTGGGCGGAACAGGTCCCGCAGGCGCCACGAACAATTGTTTATGCATTCCCGACGGAAAAATAATATCTTCCGGTCTAATGTCAGCCTCCGAAAGATAATTGGTCATTCCTATGTCTTTTTTAATCCCGAAATATTCAGCCAGCCTGGGGCGCCGGATATCCAGACCGACAACCAGCACCCGGCATCCCAGAAAAGCAAAAGTCAGAGCCAGATTGATGCTGATGAAACTTTTCCCTTCGCCACTGACAGTCGAGGTCATCAGAATGCACTTTTTATCATCCTCTCCGGTAAGAAAACGCAGATTGCTTCTCATGCGGCGAAAGGACTCTTCCATGATTCCATTCTGCCCTTCTTGCACCCCCACGCCTTCTTTGGTATAAGGAATAATCCCTATTACGGGAAGCTGCGTATTCTCTACCTCGGCCACCGACACGATTCTCGTGCGGAAAACGCCACCGAACAAGATGATTCCCGCTGTCATTATGCACGACAGAAACAAACTTCCGGCATAAATCATCATGCTGCGCGGAGCGATGGGAGCATCTGCAGTCAGAGGAGGGTCTATCACTCTTGCCTTATTCATGGTAGCTGCCAGGGATATGGTTGCCTGTTCGCGCCGCTCGAGTAGCATCAAATACAGGTTCGCCTTGATTTGTTGCTGCCTGTCGATATTATTAAATTCCCTTTCTTGCTTCGGCATGTTTCCGATGCGGGAATTGAAATAATTCGTTTTGCGCAGGATGTCAGTGCGCGCGATGTTGAGTCCGTCTTTCACACCGGCTATGGAACTTATCACATTTCTTCTCAACGCGTCAATCCTGACATCCTGATTGACAAGAGTCGGATTATCCGTTTTCATCGTGTTCATCAGCCGCTCGCGTTCCAGGAGCTCCTTGTTGTATTCGTTAATCAGCCGCATCAGCTCCGTATCTGAAATGCCGGTATTCACCGGCAAGAGCGAAAAACGGTGTTTCTCATCCATCAAATAATTATAGATATAGGTGGTCATGTTCAGCTGCATCTCCACATCCAGCAATTTCTTTTCGTACTCATTGTTCGTATTCAGGTCTAAGGTCATATTGGTCTTAAGGTCACTCAGACGCTCTTTCTGTTTGTATTGTTCCAGATGCTTTTCCACAAATCCCAATTCATAGCTGATGCTGTCCAGGCGTTCTTCAAGGAAGATGAGCGTATTTCCTGTCACCTTGTTCTTATCATCCATCGCATCCCGGTTATATACCTCAATCAGTTTGACGAGAAAGTCTTCTGCCCGCTTCTTGTCCTCATCCTTAAATGTCAGGCTGATGATGGACGTTTTCTTTGAAGTAGTGCTGACTGTCAGCTGCCTGGAATAATAGTTCACGGCATCTATGGGGCGGCAGATGTTCATCTTCATAGGTTCGGTAAATGCGTGTCCGGGCAACAGTCTCAAAGTGCACCGTCCCGCAGGAGTCTCTACAAAAGCGGGAAAATCCGTGAAAGTTTCCGTCACGCAAACATCATTCATGGCACTGCTCACTGCATAACGTTCGCCTGCCTTCTCCACTTGTATCAGCAATGCTCCACGCAGTGTGTCCATAGACTCTTTATCCAGCGTGGCACTGATAGGGGGTACCATTGTTTCCGAATAGAACAGACCATTCTTTATCTTATACTTCGTATACAGATTCAGTTCGTTAATCACTTGCAGCAAAATGGAGCGCGAACGCAATATCTCCATTTCGTCTTCAATCTGCATATTCGAGGAAGCCAGAGAAGTGGGAGCCACTTTCTGAAACAATTCGTCGACGGCCTTGTCGCTTCCTTCCGAGTCCTTAATGACCACGGAAGCGGAAGCCTGGTAGATCGGCGTAGTGACATGTACATAAATATATGCCCCCACAAACGCGACTACACCGGCAAGCAAAAACCACCGCCAATGTGCCAATAGCTTGTAGAAGAGATCTATCAAGTCAATTTCCTGTTCCTGAGTCTGATTGTTGTCTGTATGCTGTGCATCCATAATGTATTTTATATTAGTGGTTATTCGTATTATTTATCGTAATATATTCACCATCAATCCGGCCAGTGATATAAGAATGGAAGTAACGGAAATCAGCAGATTGGTAGAAGAACCGATATTGGCACTTTGCTTTTTCGCCTTATTGGGTTCCACATAGACGATATCGTTCTGACGTAAATAGAAATCGGGGGAATAAATGAGGTTTTCATCATTCAGGTTGACGGTGATGAGTTTCTGTTGTCCGTTCTCTTTGCGGACGATGCGCACATTGTCCCGCTTTCCGTAGATGGTCAGGTCGCCTGCCATTGCTACGGCTTCAAAAAGATTCACTTGCTCGTTGCTCACCGTATAGACTCCCGGATGGCTTACTTCTCCGATCACAGAAATCTTATAATTCACCAGTCGGACTGTTACGATAGGGCGTTCTTTCAGATAGCGTTCCAATCTTCCGACAATCAGTTCCGAAGTTTCCTGTGTGGTCATTCCCCCTACGGTCAAAGTGCCGAGTACGGGGAAGGCAATCTCGCCCTGATTGTTCACCAGATAATTCTGCAGGGTGGGTTGTGAAACTAAATTAGTGGAATTTATTCCTGTTTGCGATACAGGCACCACCAGATTGAAAGGAAGTGCCGCTTCCGGTTCGGAACAACTGACGGAGATGGTTAGCAAGTCTTTGGGCATGATACGGGCATCATATTCCACGAGTGTATCAGGGATTCTTTCACCTAACTTTTGTAGATAAGATACTTGTCTGCTTGATGAACAAGAAGAACATGAAAGACACACAATCGTAACTGCCCATAAGGCATATTGTTTTTTTCTCATCCTGTATATCCGGCGCCGAAAGCTCCCATAACGACACCTATTAATAAAACGAAAGCGTGGGAACTGTTGCCATTATCTGCCAAAGAGGTATCGCCAAACACCCAAGATGTAGATAATAAAGACAACAGCCCACGCCCAGCTATACATTTAGATATACAGTGAGCATGAGCGTTTTGTTGCCTATTATTCTTACATCTTTTTGAAATTGGCGATTTCCTTTGACAAGAATAATATGGTAAACGCTTCTAACTACTTAATATGTAATCCCTTAGAAGTATATCAGAATAATTCTAAAGAGGTTGCAAAGTTAATGAATAATTTATAAAAGCCAATAACTTGGAGGAAATTTCTCTCTTATTTATATGGTTACGCTCTAAAAAAGGAGCGCATCAATATAATTTTGATGCGTTCCTCGCTATAAATAAAAAGCAACTCTTATTTTCTTTTAGAACTGGAAGAAGTTCTTAGCATTATAGTAGCTGATATCTTCAATCATCTGGTTCACACGATCCATTTCCGAAGCTGGAATTTCACCGTTTTCAATGTCGCGACCAACGAGGTTACACAATGTACGGCGGAAATATTCATGACGCGGATAGGAGAGGAACGAACGTGAATCGGTCAACATACCTACGAACCGGCTCAACAAACCAAGTACGGAAAGAGCATTCATTTGTTTTTCCATGCCATCTTTCTGATCGAGGAACCACCAGCCAGAACCAAACTGTATCTTACCAGCAATCGTGCCATCCTGGAAGTTACCCAACATAGTAGCGATAACTTCGTTAGCACACGGATTGAGGTTGTACAGGATTGTCTTCGTCAGCTTTCCTGTAGAGTTCAGGCGATCGAGGAATTTAGACATAGCTTTAGCCGTGGTAAATTCACCGATAGAGTCGAAGCCGGTATCGGGACCGAGCAATTTAAACATCTTGCTGTTGTTGTTACGGATAGCACCGTAGTGGAACTGTTGCGTCCAGCCCTTTTCCCAATCCATTTCACCAAACACAATCAGCATAGCCGACTTGAACTTCAGAATTTCCTCTTTCGTCAGTTCTGTTCCGCCATATACCTTATTAAATATAGCTTTGATTTCAGCATCCGTATAGTCTTCTGCATAGAATTCTTCGATACCGTGGTCAGACAGTTTACAACCTTGTTCCGCAAAGAAATCATGACGCTTACGCAGGGCAGCCACCATATCATCGAAATTAGAAATAGCAACACCGCTGACTTCAGACAGTTTCTCAACATAAGCACGGAAATCGGCAGGAACTTCTACAGCCATTGCCTTGTCGGGACGCCAGGTAG
Organism: Bacteroides stercorirosoris; assembly: GCF_900142015.1. Lineage (GTDB taxonomy): Bacteria > Bacteroidota > Bacteroidia > Bacteroidales > Bacteroidaceae > Bacteroides > Bacteroides stercorirosoris. Next base: position 96,814 of record NZ_FQZN01000013.1, on the reverse strand, counting down.
GCAACATCTTAACTTCAAAACCACTTTCACGGGTCTGGATGTGGTATTCCAGAGAATCGATAGGATCATCTGTCGTACAAACAGCTTCCACATGATAACGGCGCATCATGCCACGGGCTGAGTATTCCGGCTTAGCCAACTTCTCGTTACACTCATCGTAAATTTCACGTGCAGTCTTCGGGCTCAGAATCTTTTCGATACCAAATGCTGTTTTCAGTTCCAGGTGAGTCCAGTGATACAAAGGATTACGGAAAGTATAAGGAACTGTTTCCGCCCACTTTTCAAACTTTTCCCAATCGGTGGTGTCCGTACCGGTGCAGAAACGTTCGTCTACACCATTGGTGCGCATAGCACGCCATTTGTAGTGATCGCCGCCCAACCAGATTTCAGTCAGTGACTTGAACTGATAGTCGTCTGCTACCATTTTAGGGATTAAGTGACAGTGATAATCGATAATCGGCATTTTAGCCGCATGTTCATGATACAACTTCTGTGCGGTTTCTGTCTGCAACAGGAAGTTTTCATCCATAAATTTTTTCATTCTACTGTGTTTTAAGTATATAAAAATATTACTTCTCAATTATTATACCTATATAGTATTGATTGTAAAGCTAATAGGTGAGATATTGGTTTTTGCTTTTATTAACCGTTATCGAACACAAAAGTAGAAAATTTACTTGGAGAAACAAAATAATTCGTATCTTTGCGGCAAATATTTATAATATTTAAGTTTTAGACATTGAACCTTTATCACCTTAAAACAAGGAGGAGAGAGTATGGAAAACAAGAACTACACCATTAAAGATATCGCCCGCATGGCGGGTGTTTCTGCCGGAACAGTGGACCGCGTGTTGCATAACCGGGGAGATGTCTCCGCCGCAAGTCGTGAAAAGGTTCAGAAAGTCTTGGATGAAATAGATTATCACCCTAATATGTTCGCCATCGGCCTGGCGGCAAAGAAGCGTTATCGTGTCCTGTGTATTATACCTTATTATATAGAGCACGATTACTGGCACTCCGTAGCGGCAGGAATCAATCGTGCCGCGCAAGAATTGCGCCCGTTCAATGTCAGTGTCGAATACCTGTACTACCATCATGCCGACAGGCTTTCTTACGAAAAGGCTTGTGCGAAAATTCGCAGAGAACCGGTGGATGCCGTACTGATAGCTCCCAATTTCCGCGAAGAAACGATGGCGCTCACTTCTTATCTGGAAGGCAAAGATATACCCTATGCATTCATTGATTTTAACATAGAGGACACCCATGCACTTTGCTATATAGGGCAAGACTCTCAAGCAAGCGGATACATTGCTGCCAAAATCCTGATGCGTAAGTATGAGGAAGGGCAAGAGGTGATATTATTCCTTAATAATAAGAAAGACAATCCGGCGGAAATACAGATGCAACGCCGTCTGGACGGTTTCATGAGTTTTATAGCCCAGGAACATAGCAACCTGGTGGTTCACGACGTTGTGCTGAACAAGGAAGATGCTGTTGCCAACCGTCGGACACTGGAAGATTTTTTTGCGGCACATCCGCAGGCTGTGCTGGGCGCCGTTTTCAATTCGCGGGTATATCAAGTGGCGGGTTACTTGCAGGAAACAGGCCATCATCTGGCCGGCCTGGTCGGCTACGACCTGTTGCAAAAAAATGTGGAGTATCTTAAATCCGGTGAAGTGAACTACCTTATCGGGCAACGTCCCGGACTGCAAGGGTATTGCGGCATAAAAGCATTGTGCGACCACATGGTCTTCAAGCGCCCGGTGACCGCAGTGAAATATATGCCTATCGATATTCTGATGAAAGAAAACATCAATTTCTATTTTGAATTTGAATAAACATAATAGTATCAATCATTTAAAACGTATTTTTAAGATGAAAGCATTAAACAAACAAACCGCTTCCAAGGCTCAACGCCCGGAACGTATCATCCAGTTCGGTGAAGGAAACTTCTTGCGTGCATTTATTGACTGGATTATCTACAACATGAATGAGAAAGCTGATTTCAACAGTAGCGTTGTAGTGGTTCAACCCATTGAAAAAGGTATGGTGGACATGCTGAATGCGCAGGACGACCTTTACCATGTGAATCTGCAAGGTCTGGACAAAGGGGAAACCGTTAACAGCCTGACGATGATTGACGTAATCAGCCGCGCACTGAATCCTTACTCTCAGAATGAAGAATTCATGAAACTGGCCGACCAACCGGAAATGCGCTTTGTTATCTCCAACACAACGGAAGCCGGTATCGCTTTCGATCCTTCCTGCAAACTGACTGACGCTCCGGCTTCTTCATATCCGGGCAAGCTGACTCAACTGCTGTACCGTCGTTTCAAGACTTTCAACGGTGACAAGAGCAAAGGTCTGATTATCTTCCCCTGCGAACTTATCTTCCTGAACGGCCATAAACTGAAAGAAACTATCTATCAGTACATCGAACTGTGGCAGCTGGGTGATGAATTCAAGACTTGGTTCGAAGAAGCCTGCGGTGTATACGCCACGCTTGTTGACCGCATCGTACCGGGATTCCCCCGCAAGGATATTGCAGCAATCAAGGAGAAATTGCAATATGATGACAACCTGGTAGTACAGGCTGAAATCTTCCATCTCTGGGTTATCGAGGCTCCTCAGGAAGTTGCCAAGGAATTCCCCGCAGACAAGGCAGGCCTGAATGTACTGTTCGTTCCTTCCGAAGAGCCATACCACGAAAGAAAGGTGACTCTGCTGAATGGCCCGCACACCGTTCTGTCTCCGGTTGCTTATCTGTCTGGCGTAAATATCGTACGCGATGCTTGCCAGCACCCGGTTATCGGCCAGTATATCCATAAGGTAATGTTCGACGAATTGATGGAAACTCTGAACTTGCCGAAGGATGAATTGAAGAAGTTTGCAGAAGATGTATTGGAACGCTTCAACAATCCGTTTGTTGACCATGCCGTAACCAGCATCATGTTGAACTCTTTCCCGAAATATGAAACCCGCGACCTTCCCGGTTTGAAGACTTATTTGCAACGCAAAGGTGAACTGCCGAAAGGATTGGTTCTCGGTCTGGCTGCCATCATTACCTATTATAAAGGTGGTGTCCGTGAAGATGGTGCTGAAATCGTTCCGAACGATGCTCCTGAAATCATGCAACTGTTGAAAGACCTGTGGGCTACAGGTGATACTCAGAAGGTAGCCGAAGGCGTACTCGCTGCAACTTCTATCTGGGGCGAAGACTTGAATAATATCCCGGGACTTACCGCTGCTGTGAAAGCTAATCTGGATTCTATCCAGGAAAAAGGAATGCTGGAAACAGTGAAGGGAATTCTTTAATTAATCTATAAGTATCGTAAAGGGAATAGGGTGGAGCGGTGGCTTCACCCTATTTTTTTCCATAATATCTTTGCTTTTCGTAAAAAAAAGGTTTTCTTTGTAATAAATAATATTTCTGAATTTGCGTATAATTGCCAAGATATTATAACGATAAAATAGATAAAATGAAAGAAGAATTAAAAAGAAGAGAGTACTGTAAGACGACTTCTTTAACGATGAGTCTTATAGCTTTTGTAGTATGTCTGGTATGTTTCGCCTTTTTCCTTTTCTGGAGTCCTTCGCGAGAGCTGACGAAAGAAGATGTGAGGATTGTGCTGAAGGAAGACTGTAATAAATGGGTATACGTGTGGTCGGGTGAGAGTGGAAAACTTGAAGAAACCAACGAAACATTAAAAGCCGGTACAAGCCTGAAAGGCATTGCTAAAGAGGGGCGTTGGACATGGATTGTAGAAGATGAAAACGGCAATCGTTTCGGTGTGCCCCAATTGGCGGTTGAAGGTGAAACAGAAGAACTACGAGCAATGAATCCTGATTTCCGCTATGTCTATCGAGCTGATTCATTGAATGGTTTCTCATTAGAACGCATACGCAAAGAAGCTGGAGACTATCTGATGGCCGATGTATCAACACGTTCTTATTATTTTCCACAAATTGTGCTGGCCAAAGGAGAAGGAAGAACAAAAGGGGTGCTGCTCACGGTAGATGAACAGGGACTTGTGGTACGTACGGAACGTACTTCGGAATTGAAATACAACTTATATACCAGTGCGCCTTTCTTCTATTACATAATCAGCTGGAATCTTGTCACCAACTTCCAACCCTTTACGGTAGATGCTGATAATCAGCCGCTACATCACAAATCATTAAGCAGTAAATTCGGCTCGTGGTTCAAGGGGATTTTCTCCTCCATTTTCTGGTTTCTCATGAGGATGGTACTCTTCTTATTGATATTGGGTGGACTGACGCTGATCGTATATGGAGCAGCAAGCCTCCTGTTTGTTGCGCTGGGGCGCATGCCGGGAGTGAAAAACTCGTTTATTGCTAAGCTGGAATATGTATACATGATTCCCTGGATGTATATCTTGTTGCTTTCTTGTCTCTACTTATTCAATTCTCTTTGGATTATCCTTTTACCGGGAGGTCTATTGCTGCTGATATGGATGTGTGCAGCTGTAGAAAAACTTTCTATCCGTGACGCCCGTTGCCCGTCATGCGCAGTACTAAATAAATTGAATGTAGTTGAAATCACTTATTTGACAGGTGTGGATGTAGAGCCTATATGGGGAACAAGTTGGATAAAAAACACGATTATTGATGTAGAGAAAGCGCGTAGGCGAGAACACCAATTGGTGGAAATAGATACAGAGTGTGCTGTCTGCCACCACCATACACACGAGGATCGTAAGGCCGATACAACGGGAGACTGGAAATCCATTGAAGAATTTGCATGCCCCCAATGCGGGCAGCATACCCTAAAGGCTACTTCAAAGGTAAAAGAGTCAAATGTGAAACGCCATGAGTATACTACGCGAAAAAAAGGGAAAATCAAGGAGAAAGGTTTTGATTTTGTAGAATGGGAAACGCGCTATGAAAGCAAGGATAAGGTGTCAACTCATGAGTATTGGACGGGGAGCATCACTTATCATCAGGAAGTGAATTGCGGGCATTGTGATTATCATTATGAAATAGATCACACAGAAAAAGTAGATGATAGTCCTACCAAAACCAGTACAGTGGAGGAGGTACGCAAGTGGAAACGGGTTGATAACTAACAATGTTTTTAGTCGTTACACCCAACGCCCAAAGTGTATTGTGTCGAATTTCAAACGGATATGAATGAGAGGGAGTGTGTGTTATTTTGTACTGCCCCCTCCCCAAAAAATGGACGTTAAATTATAACTTTATAAATTCTCTTCATAATGAGCTCGGTATTGTACCGGGCTCATTACATTTAGCTTCCTTTTTCCACTTATTGGTTAAAAAATATTAAGCCAACACATTTATAGCATATTTACGAAATGTGCGGTTCATTTCATAAAATCACCGCCACAGGTTCTCTGGCAAGAGGGAAATACAGACAGACCGCACATTAGCCCGGCTTTGCTTATGCTTATATTTGTACCTGCAAAGAGAAAACGCTACGAAAGAGACACAGTCGGTACAACAAATGCCCCTGTTTCCAGCAACTTTTCCCGTATGTATTTGAGTAAACCAATAAAATAAGAACGAAAATGAAACGAAATTTTTATCTCCAACATCCGCTCATGGCCATGTATGATCCCCGGATGCAAACCTTGCTCGACAAGGAAGGCCCTAAAGGAATCGGAGCCTACTGGATCATCATCGAAAAACTGAGCCTGTTGCCCGACTCCCGAGCAAAGCTCGAATATCTGCGTCCTTACTGCAAGGGCAAAAAGCTGCCGTTTGCATACCTGAAGAAAATCATCTTTGGATTCCAACTTTTCATACTCGAAGAAGACGGATTCTTCAGTCCCGAAGAACTGAATCCGGTGAAAAAGAAGGAGAAAAAAACGGTAAAAAATGATAGAGCAAATGCCTTTGCTAGTGCAAAAAATGACGAAAATCGGCCAAAAACAGCAGAGGAAAGCATGGACAATAAACAGGCTAACGCGCTAGAAACCAGCACAAATAAAGTAATAAGCCGTGAAGTATTTAAAGAGAATATAAAAGATATAATAACATCATCATCAACAAAAGAAAAAGAAACTGCTGATGATACCTGCAATGCCACACTTGAACAACCCGAAAGCCACAGCTCAACAGGGCAAATGCCACACCTGAGTAAAGCAAATGCCACGCTTTAGACACGTCCAAGTGTGGCATTTGCCTCCACGAAATGTGGCATTTCGGACGCTGAGATGTGGCATTTCAGGGATTTGAATTACTGCTTGCCGGATTCCTCGCTTGCTCCACTGCGCAAAATAAACGTTGTGGCTCCGATAGTGACAATTGCACCATCCTCAATGCGGATACGGTCTTTATCACCCAGAATTTCATTGTTCAGGAAGGTTCCTGTCAGGCTGGGAGCATCACGCAATGTATATGCCAGCCCCCCCTGTTTATTGCGTTTTACGTTAATAATGCAGTGGCGGCGATCCATGCTCATATCCGATGTCTCGATAGGGGTATTGATATTCGTTCCGACGCAACGGCGGCCGATTACGTTGTCTCCCTCCTGCAAGGGAAGCACTTGCTTAAAACCGAAAACATTCTCAATCACTGTGATACTACCTAAAGCATCTTTAAATTCCTCTTCATCCGGGCATTCTTCTTTTTGGGGAGCACGCATCTTTGTTTTCCCCAGACGAATACTGAACTGTTTTCCACAATGCTCACAAACGAAGACTAGAGACTGGCCTTCGCCATATTTTGTTTCGTCAAACTGAAGATAATTCTCACATTTGGGGCAACGGATACGCTTCATGGAAATTAAAAATTAAAGAGTTAAAAGATAGGAAATATAACTTTATCACTTATGCGATTACTTTTTCAATACCCAGGCATTCTTATAGTCTTCGTTTTCACGGACTCTTGACAATGCCTGATAAGCTTCTACTTCCGTACCGCAAGACTCAATGCTGACACGCATCTTGCCATCCCCGACAATAGCTTTTGCACCCGAAAAGCCTTTAGCAACCAACTGTGCTGCCATCTTTTCTGCATCCTGCTCAGTTCCGACGCTGGCAATAATAATATGGTAGGGTCTTTTGGGAGTAGCAACGACCGGCTTTGCGGCAGGTTGCATATTCTGTTTTGCAGTATTAGGAGCAGCAACTGAATGAGAAACTTCTTCTTTTGTTTTTGTTTCAGTAGATGCAGCCGGTGCCTTGCCTACTTTAACCTCTCTCACAGCAACGGGAGCTATAACTTTCTTTTGTGCCGCTGCTTGCTTGTTAGCGGGTTTACGTGTAGGGGTGTTCTGCTTTACGATAATCGGTGTAATAGCCAGAGATTGCTTTTCTATCTTTTCAAACAGCTCGTCCGGAAGTAACTTTGCATAGTTTTCTTCTATCACCTCTGTGTTTTCTATTGGAGTGGAAAAGAAGAAAGAAAGAATAACAGCAGCCACCACTGCAGCGGCATTTGTCAGATAAGCACGATTGAACCTGATAGCAAACGTGCGCTTTTCCTTTTTGATAGCAGCGGGAACAGAATAAGGAACAAACCTTTCAGCCTGCGGCTTTTCTATTGCCGACAGTTCCTTCATCTCAAATGCATCCAGCCCGTATAAATAAGGGGTTGTAATCTTGTTGTCATAAGGTGCGAAGTCGAATGTGTTATGGATGCTATAACGTACTTCGCCTACATTCGGCAAATCCACTTTACCTTCTTCGTGCAGAGCGGCTATCAATTCATCCACCTTACGCTCTACGGTCTTAGTAGCATCCGAGAAGTTGGTACCATACACTGACATATAAGATTGAACCAGCAAACCGTCATTCATCTTCAGTTGCGGATTGAAACCGATGATGCGGGTAGGGGGCAGGAAAATATTCTCTTCTTTCACTCTCGTAGCCGGAGCATAATGAGCTACAAATCCTCCCAAACCCGGAACAATGACGCAGTCATTTTCCAATAATAAAGCTTCTATATGTTGTGCCAATTCAATCATGGTGCAAAAGTAACGGAAATCTCGGATATAAGCCAGTTTCAGGGCATTTTTCTTTTCAACAAATTATAAACAACTAAGCCTTAGAGGGGCTCGGTCATTAGTGTTAAACACAAAATCAGTGCAATAAACATAAAAAAGTATCGTTTTCATTAAAATCTCATATTTTAAAACCAATAAAACATGAAAAACAGGTTATCTGAAATCTTAAATAAATACTCGCTTGAAATATTCTATACTTTTGCAGTGTTATGCATCATTCTGCAACTGTTATGGCTCCGTCAATTTATCATTCTTGATTATGACAGAGACTCCCAACTGACGACCTACGGGCTTCGCTCCATATCTGACGCATTATTGCTGCTATTGCCATATTGGGTAATTCCGCGCAAACTGCGAGGATTCTATGTAAGCATTATTCTTTTTTCATTCACTTTCTGGGGGCTATCACAGCTATGGTATTACCGGACGTATGATGATCTTATGCCTTTTTCTTCTTTCCTCCTTTTTGAAAATATTTCTCCATTACTGATGCGTAGCGTAAAAGCATCCATGAGATATACTGATATCTTTTTCGTTGTGCTACCAGTTCTTTTATTTCTTATTTATCGGTTATTCTTTTTAAAGCTAATCCAAAAAGTCAAGATCAAAAGAAACCAAAGATTTTTTTATGTAGCAGTCATTCTGTTTTGCTCGATTTCCATTCATGCAGCAAACGCTTATTCATATTATAGAAAAGAAAAAGTACGTACATTTATTCACATTGGTGGAAAATATGTAAATACTTATAATAATATATCTTATTTTGAGCTTAATGGTTTTGTTGCATATTGTATTTATTCATTCATAGATGAATTATTAGAGAACAGAACATTAAGTATGGAAGAAAAGGAGGAAATCGGAACTTATCTGTCCCGATATTGTCCGAAATATTCAGATAATCGGTTTGCAGCGGAAGGAAGTCCCAATCTGATAATGATTGTCGTGGAATCTTTAAACTCGTGGACAATCAACTTCCGTATAGACAGTGTAGAAGTGACTCCTAACCTGAATCGCTTTTGTAGAGAAGAAAATGCCATAGTTGCCTTGCATATGCAACCACAGGTTAGAAACGGCCGCTCCAGTGATGCTCATTTTATGTATAATACCGGACTGTTGCCCATACAGAATGGCGCAGTGGCAGTTCGTTTTGGTAAAGCTCCATATCCGTCTATATCTAAGGCGCTTAGCGGATATCATTCATTGGCTGTAGTTTGCGATGATGCTAAATTCTGGAATCAAAAGAATGCCTTTAACTCCTATGGCTTCATGCAGTTATATGACAAACACAATTTTAAAGATTCAGAAGAGATAGACGACCATACCTTATTGACGGAGGCAGCTGTCCGGTTAGAAAACATCCAGTCTGCGTTCTATGCACAATTGGTTACTATCAGTATGCATTATCCTTATGACAAACTACGTATTCCGGCTACAGAAATATCCCGGTCACGAATGTATACTGCAGAGGTTAGAAATTATCTGGAAACGGTACGCTTTTGTGATGATGCTATCGGGAAGTTTATCCAGGAGCTGAAACAGAAAGGCATATATGATAATTCTATAATAGTTATTGTTTCGGATCATAACGAAATGAATAGAAACCGGGTGGAAAACAGGAAAGAGACACTCCCGGAGGACAAAGAAATTGCCATGATTATCTTAAATTCTCCTCAGAAGTTGCAATATAATGCTCCCATTGAACAAATAGACGTTTATCCCACTTTGCTGGATTTGATGGGCGCCAATCATTACAACTGGAAAGGATTAGGTTGCAGTATTTTCCGGAAAAACGGTGTTATAATTCCAGAAGAAGAAAGAAACCGGATTTCCAACCTAATGATAACAAAAGGGTATTTCAGAATCGGGCACAAATTATAAGTTAATCTAACAATAAACCTGTAAATCGAACGTTTATTGACATAGAAGAGTTATTTTTGTAGCCAATCACTTATAAAAGTTATGAAATATACAATGAAGATTAAAACGATTATATCTATCCTCTCATTTTTATTATTGACGTCGTGTAAAACCACGGATAATACCATTACTTATTTTCAGGATTTAGATAATCAGGCAGCAGTCCTTGCAGAAGAGACTGTCAATTACACTCCACGCATAGTTCCCGACGATCAGCTATCCATCACTGTGTCAGGAACAGATCCTAATGCCGTAGCGATCTTCAACATGCCACTTTCCAGTTATCTGGCACCAGGAGAAACCCATGTAACCTCTACTCCCGTACTGCATACCTATCTGGTTAATTCCCGCGGAGAGATTGATTTCCCGGTACTCGGCAAGCTGCATGTTGCCGATATGACGCGTAGTGAATTGACAGACCTGATGACTGAAAAGATTTCCGCCTATGTCAAATCTCCGATTGTTACGATACAGATAAGGAATTTCAAAGTTTCCGTACTGGGTGAAGTAAATAAACCCGGAACGGTAAATGTGCCCAATGAGCGCCTGTCCGTACTTGACGCCCTCGGTATGGCAGGAGATTTAACGATCTATGGCAACCGTACGAATGTGCTCCTAATCCGTGATAACAACGGGAAAAAAGAATACCACCGCTTTGACCTGACATCCACAGAGACTCTGGCTTCACCCTATTATTATCTACAACAGAATGACGTTCTCTATGTGGAGCCCAACAAAGCCAGAAAAGGAAATGCCCGATATAGCCAGAACGGACAATTTAATGTATCTTTGGCATCAACTATAATCAGTGCTTTGTCGGTATTGGCATCGCTGGGGATTGCATTATTGGTAAAATAAATCACTTAGTTATGAATGACGAAAACATACATATAGGAGCGCTGTTGAAACAATTCCTGGCCTATTGGAAAATATATATACCTATCGGCATTATCTGCTTAATTGCCGCCATCTGTTTTCTGATGGCCACACCTCAAGAATATCAGTTTACAGCACGTATGCAGCTTATCAGAGATAATCAAGGAATGATGTCTGAACTGAAAATGCTGAAAAGTACGGGTATAGGTGCAATGTTGGGCGGGAATAGTTCAGGAAGTAGTGTGGAAGATGAAGTAATAGTACTGATGTCGCGTACCAATATGACTGAAGCAATCCTTGAAACCGGATACCAAGTGGAAACGCGTGAACGGCAAGGTTTGAAAAACGTACTGCTCTATGGAAAAGACAATCCGGTAACATTCCTCTTTCCCGAACAGTTTTTAGACACCTTAAGTAAATCGGTGAAAATAAAACTGACACTGTCGGATGGAGTCATAAAATCAGCCCAAATAAAATCAACTTTATTTGAGACCGTGAAAATAAAAGAACAACCGCTGCCTTGCCGATTGCAATTGCCCATTGGTACCATTATGATTGCCCCAAACGCAACTATTTCTGCTTCCGGAAAAAAAACACTGACTACCCGGATTGCTCCATTGCAGCAAACTTATGAGAAATTGTATGATGCTTTATACGCAGGTGCACAGGAAACCATTTCAGATATACTCCTCCTCCTGTTTAAAAACGAGAATAAACAGCGGGGATATGACTTCTTAAATACTATCATGTCCACTTATAACCAATATAGCCGGAATGTAAAAGTAAAGGAAGCCACTATCAATGCGAGGTTTGTAAAGGAACGCTTGGATACCGTTACTACGGAACTTGCATATCTGGAACATCGGATAGAAACTTACAAGAAACAAAATGATATGCCAGAACTATCTTTGCACGCTCACATGACCGTTACCGAGCATCAGGGACTGGAAAATATTGTTTTGGAAACGGAAGCCCGTTTGAAATTATTGGATTATGTAGAGGATTACATCAAAAATCCCTTGAACAAATATGCCGCAGTACCTACTGTAGGCGGAATTGAAGGAGGACATTATAATCAATTGATACTTGAACGCCAACGTTTGCTTTTTTCTTCTGAAAAAGAAAATCCAGCTCTGGAAGTTTTAGATAAGCAACTGGCCAAGCAACGTGAAATGTTGTTGGAGTCTATAATTGCTATCCGACAAAGCGTGCATATTAATCTGGAGTCTATAAATAAGAAAAAAAAGGCATTCGAAGAACGTTTCACTGCTCTGCCCACCCAAGAACGGGAATACATCGAAATGAAGCGCCAGCAAAGAATTAAAGAAACTGTCTATTTATTCCTCATGCAAAAATTGCAGGAGAAAGAATTGGTAAACTCCCCGGACGAGCAGGCGGGTAGGGTGGTAGACGCAGCATATAGTTCGGCAAAACCTGTATATCCACGCAAAGTGTTTGTGCTGGTAATAGCACTTGCTGCAACTTTCATTCTGTCACTGATCGTTATTAGTTTTCAGGTATTCGTTTTTTCTAAAACAAAATAAGCCATGCTATCCCGGTTGGTGTTCTCTAAAAACAACTTATTTTTTGCCTTTCTCATATTTGGCTATTTATTCGGGGTTATCTTTTATGATTTCATCGGTTTTGACTATGTAGATGAGTTAATGGCTCTCTTTCTTGTTGCCTTTACCGGGATGGTGGTAATGGAACGTAGAAATTGGAAAGAATTGATGCCCTTAGGAATAGTTACCGGAATCTTTATATTCTACTTGATATACTCATTTCTTATCAAATCCAATACTCCCGTTGCAATTTGTGTGGATTTCTTAACGCAAATAAAGCCTTTTCTGGGATTTTATTGTACTTTATTGATAGCTCCGGCACTAACCGTATCCCAGAAACGTTTCTTGTCCATTTTGTGCATAGCAGTAGCAGGAGGACTTCTCATTTTAGGAATCATTGATGTTAATTTCTTATTCTTTGGCCATCAATCCCGTTATGCGACAGCTATTGTCGCTACCTTTTTTCTACTTAGCTATTGTTCTACCAATTCATGGAGCGATATTGCCGTCTTATTGTTAATATTGACTATCGGACTGATTTCCACCCGTTCTAAATTTTATGGTTTCTGGGCAATCGCCATTTTTCTGATGATCTATATGAAAGTGGGCGGAAAAATACGTTTTAACATAAAAACAATAGCCCTGTTCGGGTGTCTTGCTTTAATAACTATCTGGTTGGCAAAAGATAAGATTATACTCTATTATGTGGATGGCATGATGAACTCCCGGGAAATGTGGAGCCGTCCTGCCATGATGCTCACTTCCATACAAATCTTATATGATTATTTTCCTTTCGGAAGTGGACTGGGAAGTTTTGGAACATTCGCTTCAGCAGAATATTATTCTCCTGTCTACGCCGCTTACGAAATCAATCACTTGTGGGGATTATCAAAAGATATGCCTGCATTTATATGTGATGCATTCTATCCCGAATTAGCCCAATTTGGAGTCACAGGTGTCATACTCTATTTTGCTTTTTGGTTCTCAATCCTCCGGAAATCAACGAAAGAACTATTGCCCACTATGCAATTGTTTGTTTTGCTAATATTTATATTCTTTCTGATAGAGGGAATTGCCGATGCTACTTTTACGCAAAACCGGGGATTATTCATATTGATATTATTAGGTCTTATATTATCTCCGAATAAATGAAGCTAAAGATTGGGACATATAAAAAAGGAGCCGTGTATTCTTCTGCTTTCAGCGTCGGAAGTAAACTGACAGCTTTTGTCATGCAACTCTTGATTGCTTACTACCTGGGGGCAAATACAGGAACGGACATTTATTTTTATTTATATAACATAGCTATTTTAGTAGGTGGACTGGTGCAAACACTTAATACATCTATTTTAATTCCTAAAGCGATGTTCCTGCGCTATAATGAGTCGACAAAGGCCGAAATGCAATTTCATAATTCATTTCTTTACACATTCTTATTATTGGCAGCAGGGATATTACTTCTATTCTGTATAGTTGGCGGCAGACAGGCACCGGAATGGATTATGAATTTCCCCGCCCAAGATATCCGCAGTCACATCTCAGTATATTACTTGTTTTTCCCACTGACCCTCCTTATCATAGTAAATCTCTATATAAGTGAAATATTGGTTTCATTCAAGTATTTTACGTTAGGGCTTTCGTGTAATTTCATGATAAACCTTAGTGGGATTGTTGCACTAATCTTATTAGGACAGAAAGCTGATGTTTCAATTGTGATGTATAGTAGTTGCTGTGCATGTCTGCTGAATATTATCTTGTTGCTTTGGTTTATGAAGAAAAAACTGAGGTGGAAATTCTCGTTAGTACGATTCGCTCTTGTCCGTTCACAAAGCAAAGCACTAACCGGGCTGGCCATTAATCAGGGAATTATTATTTTTGCATCTACTTTTCCTATGTATTTGTTGTCCCAATATCAACCGGGAATAATAACTGTCATCAATTATGCACAGAAGTTTATCCAAGCTCCGTTAGCACTCATACAGCAAATAACTTCTGTACTTCAAATAAAACTCAACAATCTATACAGCCAAGGTGAGAAGGAAGAAATGTACCATGTTACTTTCCAGGTGACCCTACGCTTATTCCTGTTCACGATATGCACTTCTTTGGCTATCTTCCTGCTACGCACTTTTATTGCTGAAGAATTGTTCGGATTAGGAAAAATGCCGTATGCCGCCATGGAAAAGCTGTCATCCCTTATCGGTATAATGACATTTGCGATGCCTTTTACCGCCGTCAGCCTGGCATGCATGAAAATATATTTCACAGAAGGCCGTATACGTATCTATATCATTATTATGGCATTGAGTAACCTATTCTCATGTGTATGTTACTACTTTGCCATAGAGACATGGAAGGAACATGGATATGCCGTTGTGTACCTATTCATTGAATTTGTAATTATGGCAGGTATTGTGGCGTTTTTAAAACGCAGAAAATAAAGATTAAAATGAAGTAACATGCGTATATTATTACTGAATTCTATACTATATACTCCCCGCACCACACCTAAAGGGAGATTTATCCCTCAAGTAACTTCCATTGAGGATTGTATGATTATAAAACTGGGTATAGAATTTGTTAATCAGGGACATGAGGTGACTTTAATAGCTGCGGAAGAATATAAGCCAACCAATCAGCAGGATTTTCCCATAGAAATAGTTTATTTCCGTTCTGTGCTGCCCAAACTGTTCTTGCCAACAGTGTTGCCTTTTCATCCGCAACTGATTCGCTTCATCAAGAAGCGTAAAGAACAGTTTGATATGATTATCAGCAGCGAGATTTTTTCGTTTAATTCTCTATTTGCTACATGCTTAGCACCAAATAAAACTCTCATATGGCAAGAATCAGGCGATCATAATAGAAAATTCTTCAGATTGCCATCTTTGATATGGTATCATCTTGTAGCGCGCGCATTTATGCGCAAGGTAAGAGTTATACCCCGCTCCCTTATAGCAGGTAAATTCACTAAACAGTTTGGTTTGAATGTTTCTTCTAATTTTATAGACCACGGTGTAGATGGAAAAGTATTTCATTTCCAAAAGGAAAAGAAAGCTTCATTTATCGTTATAGCCCATTTGGATAGAGATAAAGATGTAATATCTATTATCATCTCCTATAAAAAATTCATAGAACGATATCCTGACAGGCAATATTCATTATACATAATCGGAGAAGGAGAGGAATCAGAGAATCTGAAAGACTATGTCCAAAGTAACCAACTGGGTAATCAAGTTCTCTTTTTGGGAAGAATCCCGCAAAGAGAATTGAGTAAATATTTAAGCGAATCTGTTTGTTTACTTTGCAATTCCAGGAAAGAACTAAATATGTTGTCGATAGGAGAAGCCATAGTAGCAGGGACTCCAGTTCTTACAAATACGGTTCCGTATAGCCATGAATGGATAGCACAGAATAAGTTAGGAATAGCCAAAGATAATTGGACAGAAGAAGATATGTATGAAATAGTGATGAACAATCAGTATTATGTGGATAATTGCTCACATTATTCTTCCCAACTCTTATTATCGGAACTTCCCAACAAATTCATAAAACAATTCAATATAAAATAACTATGAGAATTCTCATTGTAAATAAGTTCCTATATCTTCGGGGAGGTGACTGCATCCACTCCCTAAATCTGAAACAATTATTATGTAATGCAGGGCATGACGTGTGTCTCTATGCAATGAGTTATCCACAAAATATAGTATGTGAAAAAAATAGATATTTTGCCGAAGAAATAAGCTTCTCGGCGAGGAATCTGCAAGGAAAAATAAAAGCTGCCAACCGCATTATATGGGGGACAGGAGTAGCGCAAAACTTCAAAAAACTTTTAGATGAATTTCGGCCTGATGTTGTGCACCTGAACAATATTCATTCGTATCTTTCACCTATAATTGCGAAACTGGCATACCAAAGAGGGATCAAAGTAATCTGGACACTCCATGACTATAAACTGATTTGCCCTTCATATAGCTGTCTTTGTAAAGGAAATACCTGTGAAGCATGCTTTACGGATAAAAAGCAAGTACTACTCCGTAAATGCATGAAGAATAGTTTTCTGGCAAGCCTATTGGCTTGGGGAGAAGCCATGAACTGGAATAAGAACAAGCTCTCATTATGGACAAATAGTTTTATCTGTCCCAGTCAGTTCATGGCGGAAAAAATGCAGCAAGGAGGATATCCGGCCAATAAACTGCAGGTCATTAATAACTTCATTGGAGAAGAACAAGTGCAGTATATAATAAATACCCCCAACCCCATACGGGAAGAAGCATATGCATATATAGGACGACTTTCACAAGAAAAAGGAATTGAGTCGCTTTTAAAAGCTGCCTCTCGTTTGCCTTATAAATTATATATTGCCGGTAGCGGGCCTTTAGATGCTGACCTGAAGAAGAAATATACTGCAAATAACATAATCTTTCTCGGACACCTGGGGGCAAAGGATACTATTGAATTACTCAAGAAAATATCATTTACTGTCATTCCTTCTATTTGTTATGAAAATAACCCATTGAGCGTAATAGAATCCATGTGTTGTGGTACTCCTGTGTTAGGACGGAATATGGGGGGCATACCGGAATTAGTAGAAACCTGCAGCTTTAATCACCTTTTCACTCAAGATGAAGAATTGCCTTCACTCATTACTAAAATGTTCAATACTGTTGTTTCTGCCAATCGAAATAAATTATCCACCGCTGCATTGCAACGCTACTCTGGTGAGCATTATTATCAAAAGTGGCTTGAAATAGTAGGAAAGGAGTGAAAAATAGTATTTTTGCAAACAAATAAACTACATATATATGAAATCCGCTATAAATTCGCCCACTGATATGTGTATCATTGTTACATATCGCTGCCCGATGCAGTGCCAGATGTGTAATATATGGCAAAATCCCACAGATAAAGATAATGAAATCAGTCCGGCGGAAATTGAAAAACTTCCGAAAGTAAAATTCATAAATATCACAGGGGGAGAACCTTTTATCCGGGAAGATCTGGAGGAAATCGTAAAAGTAGCATTCCGTAAATCTCCTCGCGTCGTTATCTCAACTTCAGGATGGTTTGAAGAACGTATTATCCGTTTAGCCGAAAAGTTTCCTAAAATAGGGATACGTATTAGTATTGAAGGATTGTCCTTGAAGAATGATGAACTTCGAGGAAGACAAGGCGGGTTTGATAAGGGACTTCGTACCTTGTTGCAACTAAAGGAGATGGGAGTGAAAGATATAGGTTTCGGAATTACAGTTTCCAACTCCAATTCAGCTGATATGCTTTCGCTATACCGTTTGTCCCGCTCGCTGGGAATGGAATTTGCAACTGCGGCTCTGCATAACTCATATTACTTTCATAAAACAGATAATGTGATTACCAACCAAACAGAAGTTTGTAGCAATTTTGGTAAATTAATAGAGTGGCAATTAAAAGAAAAGCATCCGAAATCCTGGTTTCGGGCTTACTTTAACTGGGGATTAATTAATTATATCAAAGGAAAACCTCGTTTGCTGCCTTGTGAAGCGGGATTGGTTAATTTCTTTGTAGATCCTTACGGCGACATTTATCCCTGCAATGGGCTGGAAAGCAAATACTGGAAAGAAAGTATGGGGAATATCCGTACCATGTCTTCTTTCGAGGAATTATGGAGAGGCGAACAAGCTGAACGTATCAGAAAACGTGTACGCGAGTGTCCTAAAAATTGCTGGATGGTAGGAACGGCTGCTCCGGTCATGAAAAAATATATAGCTACCCCAATGAGGTGGGTATTATATCAAAAGCTACAGTCGCTACTGGGATATTCCATAACCTTAGACGATAAAGAGGAATGAAGATAGTAGTCACCGGTACCAGAGGCATTCCCGGCATACAAGGAGGGATAGAAACGCATTGCGAGGAACTCTATCCGCTAATTGCAGATAAGCAACATGAAATTATTGTTGTTCGTCGTCCCGACTATGCAATAGACCATACTGTAAAAACGTACAGACAAGTTACCATAAAGGATATAAAGGTGGTGCGAAACAAGTATCTGGAGGCCTTTCTGCACACTTTTCTGGCTGTATTGTATGCTCGAAGAATAGGAGCCGACATTGTACATATTCATGCAGTAGGTCCGGCTCTGATGACCCCGATAGCACGTATGCTGGGCACGAAAGTGGTAGTGACGCATCATGGCCCGGACTACAACCGTGAAAAATGGGGAAATCTTGCCAAATGGATACTCCGTACAGGAGAAAAAGCAGGGATACATTATGCAAATCATATAATCGTGATTGCAGAACATATACGGCAGATGATTTTACATAAATATCCTTCGAAGAAAAACATTACACTGATACATAATGGAGTTAAAGCCATTTCCCAAACACCCGGTACTGACTTCATTCAAGGCTTAGGGCTGACGGAATATAATTACATTTTAGCCGTAGGACGACTTGTGAAAGAAAAAGGCTTCGACAAGCTGGTAGAAGTATTCAAACAGCTTTCTTCACCATCTTTGAAGTTGGTCATAGTCGGCAGTGCCGATCATCAGGATAGCTATGTACAAAAATTGAAAGAAGCATGCAGAGATGAGAAAAATATATGTCTGGCAGGCTTTGTAAAGGGAGAAAAACTTGCGGAGTTATATGCATATGCGAGATTATTTGTATTGCCGTCTACCCATGAAGGTTTACCCATTGCACTACTTGAAGCCATGAGTTATGGCACTCCAATACTTGCAAGTGATATACCGGCAAATAAAGAAATAGGATTACCGGATGAGTGTTACTTTAAAAGCGGTGATTTCACCGATATGCAACAAACATTAGAAAAGAGAATAGAAAGTATTCAGACTGAACGGATTACTTATAATCTTTCAGCATACAATTGGCCGTATATCGCCCTACGTACTAAAAAAATTTATGATTCTTTGATAGTATAAAACAATATAGGAAAAGATTTGCCGTTTCATAAGTCAAGAGTATTGTAGTGTTTTAGTATGAATATACATTATCCAGCATATCATTTCCCCCTGCAACGGAAATGCAACCGAATTCTTAAACGAATATTAGATATCGTATTTGCCTCAATAATCCTAATTCTGATATATCCATGGGCATATATCATCATAGGATGTTGCATCAAGATAAAGATGCCCGGTAAAATAATATTCTCACAAAAAAGGAATGGACAATATAAACGGGAGTTTACTTGTTATAAATTTCGTTCGATGTTGCCGAATAGGGAATCTGATACGCAACAGGCATACGATGACGATCCTCGTATCACTCCGCTTGGACGCTTCTTACGTATCACCAGCATTGATGAGTTACCTCAATTCTGGAACGTGCTGAAAGGAGAGATGTCTATCGTAGGTCCACGCCCACACATGTTGATTCATACAGAGCAGTATTGCAGTATTATTCCCGACTACAACAAAAGGCTTCTGGTGAAGCCGGGAATAACCGGTTGGGCACAAGTACACAACTTGCGCGGTGAGACGGAAAAACCGGATAAAATGAAGAAAAGGGTGGAATATGATATCTGGTATATAGAACATTGGTCATTGGCATTGGATATGAAAATCATGTTCAAGACATTAAAAATAATATTCCGATAATCTATGCGTACATCCTGGTATATTCTTGCCATCCTGTTATGTTGCCCTGCTTCGTCAATAATGAAAGCACAGGGCGGACTGAAGCGACAAAATGTCTCTTCTTTCGTTGAATACGGTGCATCTGTCCATACTGGTGACAATACTCCCATGTGGCAGGTAAGTAATCAACATGGATTTTCCTCAATTGACAATAATACTTATCTGAGAGGGGGAGCATTCTATACAGATACAATTCGTCATTGGAGATTAGAAGGTGGCTTGGATATGGCAGTGGCTTCCGGTTTCACATCCACCTTCATATTACAGCAGGCATATGCTGATATTCGATATAAATGGTTAGGATTATCTATTGGTAGTAAGGAAATTGACTCTCCATTATTAAACCAACAATTAAGTAGTGGCGGCCTGACCTGGTCAGGTAATGCAAGACCTATTCCACAGGTTTGGATTGGTTTGCCGGAGTATGTACAGATTTTGCCCCGCCTTGCTTTAAAAGCGGAAATTTCATACGGATGGTTTACTGACAACAATTATCAGAAAAATCAGGTAGGAGTGGATTATTGGTATACCAAGAGTATCAAATATCACCATAAAAGCGGTTTCCTTCGCATTGGTGTGCCACAAGGTAAATGGCAACTGGATTTAGGAATGAGTCTGGATGTACAGTTCGGTGGTTATAAGAGCGATGGAATGGATGCCGGAGATCTTGGAAATAGCTGGAAAGATTATTTCAAAGTATTCATTCCCAGCCGTGGAGATGACAGTAGTCCGGAGGGTGAACAAATAGCCTATCAAGGCAATTTTATGGGTAGCGAACATATTCGGATGACTTATCGTCATGAGGATTTCTCCATCAGCGCTTATCTGGAAAATTATTACGATGATTTCAGCGGAATGGGCAAACTTAACGGATTTGACGGTCTGTGGGGCATCGAATACAAATCTAATCATAAACAGGCTATCAACG
Source organism: Bacteroides stercorirosoris (assembly GCF_900142015.1). Classification (GTDB taxonomy): domain Bacteria; phylum Bacteroidota; class Bacteroidia; order Bacteroidales; family Bacteroidaceae; genus Bacteroides; species Bacteroides stercorirosoris. The sequence continues at coordinate 75,905 of NZ_FQZN01000013.1, read as the reverse complement.
GTTTCGTACTGGAGTACTATCAGACTACTAACCAGAGCGGTCCGATGCATGGAGTGGATTTCACCGTAGTAGAGAAAACGGGAGGTGCCGACGATTATTATAATAATGACTGGTACCCCGGCTGGGTACACTGGGGAATGACTATGGCCAACCCTTTGATTACTTCCCCCATCTACAACAAAGACGGTGACATGACCTTCAAATACAACCGCATCCGGGCAATGCATTTGGGGTGGAGCGGAGACATCAGCAAAGAGTGGACTTACTTCGCAAAACTATCATATAATAAAACTTGGGGAACTCCTTTCAAACCTATACCCGATATATTAGAAAATTTTTCTACTTTTGCATCAGTTTTCTATGCTCCCCGTAAATGGAAGGGATGGCGCTTCAATGCTTCCGTCGCTTTCGACATCGGAGAGATATATGGCGACAATTTAGGTTGCCAGTTGAAAGTACATAAAACATTCTGAAAAAGATGAATTACATACAAACGGAAATTGATGGTGTATGGCTGATTGAACCGAAAGTATTTCGTGACGAACGCGGTTATTTCATGGAAGCCTTCAAAGAAGAGGAGTTCAAAGCGCACGTCGGCAACGTCCATTTCATTCAGGACAACGAATCGAAATCCTCTTTCGGCGTGTTGCGCGGGTTGCACTATCAGAAGGGCGAATATTGCCAGGCCAAGCTGGTACGTGTCATTAAAGGAAAAGTGCTGGACGTAGCGGTAGACCTGCGCCAATCATCTCCGACATTCGGTAAGTACGTTAGTGCGGAATTGAGTGAAGAGAACCAACGCCAGCTTTTCATTCCCCGTGGATTTGCTCATGGGTTTCTGGTGCTCAGTGATGAAGCTGTTTTCACCTATAAAGTCGATAATGCCTATACTCCGCAGGCAGAAGCTTCTATCCGTTTCAATGACGAAACGATAGGCATAGACTGGCCTGTTGCCGAAGAACAATTACTATTATCCCCCAAAGATAAAGTCGCTCCACTTTTCCGGGAGGCGGTATATTTTTAATTAAAGAGTATGAAAGCAGCTATCGTCGGTACAGGATATGTCGGTCTGGTGACTGGAACCTGTTTTGCAGAAATTGGCGTCAACGTTATTTGTGTAGACACCAACAGTGAAAAAATAGAAGCATTGAAGAAAGGCGTCATCCCCATCTATGAGAGTGGATTGGAAGAGATGGTGAACCGCAATGTAAAAGCCGGTCGCCTGCACTTCACAACCTCACTGGAAAGTTGTCTGAACGATGTGGAAGTCGTCTTCAGTGCCGTTGGTACTCCTCCTGACGAAGATGGAAGCGCCGATCTTAGCTACGTGCTCGAAGTTGCCCGTACCATCGGACGGAATATGCAGAAGTATATGCTGGTAGTCACCAAAAGTACCGTTCCCGTAGGTACAGCAAAGAAAGTGCGTGCTGCCATTCAGGAGGAACTGGATAAAAGAGGTGTCAACATAGGATTTGATGTAGCATCCAACCCCGAATTCCTGAAAGAGGGTAACGCCATTAACGACTTTATGAGTCCTGACCGTGTAGTGGTGGGAGTAGAGTCCGAACGTGCAAAAAAAATAATGAGCAAGCTCTATAAACCGTTTTTACTGAATAACTTCCGCGTCATCTTCATGGATATTCCTTCTGCCGAGATGACAAAATACGCAGCCAACTCAATGCTTGCCACCCGTATCAGTTTTATGAATGACATTGCAAACCTTTGTGAATTGGTAGGTGCAGACGTAAATATGGTGCGCAGCGGTATCGGTTCGGATACCCGCATCGGACGGAAATTCTTGTATCCGGGTATTGGCTATGGCGGTTCCTGCTTCCCAAAAGACGTGAAGGCACTCATCAAGACAGCTGAGTTGAATGGTTATCAGATGCGCGTGCTTCATGCGGTGGAAGAAGTAAATGAATCGCAAAAGAGCATCCTTTTCAACAAGCTCTGCAAACATTTTAATAACGACCTGAAAGGAAAAACCATTGCCTTATGGGGACTGGCTTTCAAGCCGGAAACGGATGATATGCGCGAAGCACCCTCACTGGTTTTGATAGATAAATTGTTGAAAGCCGGATGTAAAGTGCGTGCTTACGATCCTGCCGCGATGGATGAATGCCGCCGCCGAATAGGTGAAAGCATTTATTACGCAAAGGATATGTATGATGCTGTGCTTGATGCCGACGCTATGATGCTGGTTACAGAATGGAAAGAATTCCGTTTGCCATCATGGGCAGTCATCAAGAAAACGATGGAACAGCCGGTAGTGCTGGACGGACGTAATATCTATGATAAAAAAGATATGGAAGAGCAAGGTTTTTCTTACCATTGCATCGGCCATTGAGAATAAAACAAAAACAGAGGGAGTTATGATAAAGTGGGGTGCTATTTCCATGGTACTCGTTATGATGCTGGCTTCTTGTAACGGTGCTAAAAACGGAGAGACTTCCGGTAGGGAAGACTTAACCGCAAAAAAACTATTGCAAGGTATCTGGCTGGATGACGAGACAGATATACCGTTAATGCGTATTAACGGTGATACTATTTATTATATCGACCCGCAGAATCTGCCTGTCTACTTCAAGGTTGTACGTGATACGATATATGTACGTGGAAATACACCCACGGCTTATAAGATAGACCGGCAGACGGAGTATAGTTTCTGGTTCCATAGTCTCTCCGATGAGATTGTAAAACTGCACAAATCGGACAATCCGGGAGATACGCTGGCATTTTCCAGTCAGGAAACAGAAATCACTCCTTCCATTCAGGAAATAATAAAAAAAGATAGCGTGGTAGTATATAAAGGAACCCGTTATCGAGGCTATGTCTATATCAACCCTTCTCAAATGAAAGTCATTAAAACTGCTTATTCTGAAGAAGGAATCAGCATGGATAATGTATATTACGACAATGTAATACATATCTGTGTATATGAAGGAAGAAATCAGCTGTATGGAAAAGATATTACCAAGAAAATGTTTGCGAATATCTTTCCGGAAGAAGAGTTGAATCAGACTATCCTTGCTGACATGAATTTCATGGGAGTAGACGGAAAAGGCTATCATTATGAGGCAACGCTCCAAATACCGGAGAGTTCGGTTTATCATCTCGTAAGCCTGACCATAGACTCAGACAAACAACTACATATAAAAATGGTGGAGTAGAACTCCACCATTAAATAAAACCTATAAGGGATTTTTTATTTCTGACCGCTCCCTGAACCATTGCTATTCCTCTTTGGAGCATTATTTCTTCTTTTTGAAGCACTTTTCTTCTGGTCGTTTCCACCACCTCTATTGGTATTCCTACCTCCTTTGGAGAAGTTACGCCGTCCTCTATCATAACTACGGGGTTTATATTCAGGAGCTTCACCCAATTCCTCCGGCACAGGTATTTTATAGATTTCCTTTTCCAGGAAGTTTTCTATTTGCTTAAAGTTACTTTGTTCCTTCTCGTTGACAAAAGTCAGAGCAACACCATCATTATTGGCACGTGCCGTACGACCAATGCGATGAACATAATCTTCGCTATCATGTGGCACGTCATAGTTAATGACCAGACGAATGTCGTCAATGTCAATACCACGCGCCACAATATCGGTAGCCACAAGGATATTTACCCGTCCGGCTTTGAATTCATGCATTACCTGCTCACGTTGCGCCTGTTCCAAGTCAGAATGCATTTCTCCTACATTCAACTTCATCATTTTCAAAGCCTTCGTCACTTCTTTTACTTTCAGTTTAGACGATGCAAAGATTATAACCCGCTCCGGAGTTTGTTCTGCAAAGAGGCTGCGGATTATGCCCAGTTTTTGGTTTTCGTAGCATACATAGGCTGCCTGTACTATTTTATCAGCAGGACGGGAAACCGCAAGTTTTACTTCAGCAGGATTATTGAGAATGGTATTGGCAAGTTGTTGTATCTTGGCAGGCATGGTGGCAGAGAACATGATAGTTTGCCGTTCTTTGGGCAAGTACTTCACAATCTGCATGATATCATCGAAAAATCCCATATCGAGCATACGGTCGGCTTCATCGAGGATGAAATAGGAGACACGGGAGAGATCCACATAGCCCAGACTGAGATGGGCTATCAAACGTCCCGGAGTAGCTATCACTACATCGGCGCCCAGCATCAACCCTTTCTTTTGTTGCTCGAAAAGTATTCCGTCATTACCTCCATAGACGGCCACACTACTAACAGGCATAAAATAGGAGAATCCTTCCATCTGCTGGTCAATCTGCTGTGCCAATTCCCGTGTGGGTGACATTATAATGCAATTGATAGCATCTTCAGGATGTCCGCCTTCAGAAAGTTTGTTCAGTATTGGCAGCAAATAAGCAGCGGTCTTACCGGTTCCGGTTTGTGCTACGGCTATTAAATCTCTGCCTTCAAGTATAACGGGGATAGATTTCTCTTGTATGGGTGTACACTCATCGAAGCGCATGGCTTCCAGCGCATCAAGCACTTGGTCATTCAGTGGTAGTTCGGAAAACTTCATGTTTCTTTTTTATTTAGCCGCAAAGATAGGAAATAAAGTGATTATCGCAAAGGAATGAAGCGACTTTGCAATTCATTCCTTTAATACCCCGGATGCTGTTTCCATCCCGGATTCATTTGCCTGATTTTCTCTGGGATAGGAAAGACAGTAGTATATCCGTTTTCTTCATCCGGCAGTTGCGGACGGCTACTGTAAGAACGAGTAAATTGCCCGAAACGGATTAAATCCTGACGCCGCCAGCCTTCCCAGGCTAATTCCATCTGACGCTCGGCAAGAAGACTCTCCAAAGTCGCAGTACGTTCCGGTGCACCGACACGATTACGCACCCGGTTCAACTCTTCATCTCCGTTGCGTCCGTCACGAACTTTCGCTTCGCTCTTCATCAGCAGAACATCGGCATAACGAAACAGGACAATATCATTTTCCATCAGTTTGCCATCCTTCATTGCCTTATCATCAATCTCATATTTCTTCATACGGGCACCGGCAGTCTTCTCATACGGTTCATCGGACAAGTCCAACTTAACCTCCCAAGGTTCGTAAACCAAAACCGTACCATCATCCAGTTTCACAACGTTACCTTTCAAATCGTAAACGATGCCGGCATAATAGCAGTAATCGAAACGAGGATCTTGTCCATCCGTTTCATATCCAAAGGTCTGCAAGACTTCGATAGTAGCACTCGAACCATTCTCGCCGGATAGTCCCAGCGCCTTGGCATGATTATAGTGACGCGAGCGGAAAAGATATTGCATCTGATTGGTATATAATGTCTTATTCATCGGAATAGTGAAAATATTCTCGACAGAACTTTCATTGTATACGGCAAAATTTACCGTATAATCGGTTTCAAGGCGATAACCAAAAGCTGTAATCTTATCGCAGTAGGCTTCCGCCGTCTGCCAGGCATTGAGAGTGCTGCCGTCTACCTCGAAGAAGATAGTTTTGCCATCCGGACGAACATCATCTGTCCAGTCATTATCTGTATAAATTTCAACATTCAACGCCAGTTTTGCAAGCAGGAAGTAGGCGACAGGACGGGTCAGACGTCCGTAGTAATTACCCGAGCGGTTACTGAACTCAGCGGGCAGGAGGGAGGCAGCCTCCTGTAACTCCCTGAATACAAAATTAAAGACTTCTTTGCGCTCGCTCAGTACAATATCTTTTGAGGCGACCTTGGAAGCCACAACCATAGGAACACGCCCAAACAAATCCATCAGGTAATAATAATACATCGCACGGAAAGCACGCACCTCGGCACGATATGCGGGAAGTTCCGCATCAGAATGAGTAAGAGCGTAAGTTTCAATATGCTCCAGGGAGTTATTGCTAAGCATGATTACTTTATAGAGGTATTCCCAGGTGGCTTGTATCGCATCATTGTTAACACCCCATTTATGCAGGAACAAACCTTGCCAAAAACCGCCATCATACCAGTCACCGCCACGGGTAGGCATTATGGCTTCATCAGTGGTAAAAGTGTTCAGGTCATATACCCCACGGCCTGTTCCCTGCAGACCTTGACTGTCGGAGTTTCCACCGATATAGTTGTAAAGGGAAGCGACCGCGTTGAGATAAAGTTCAGAGATGTTGCGATACCCTTCTTCTTCGGGTTGTGCATCGCGGGGTTTTTCTTTCAGAAACCCATCGCATGAAGTAGCAAGACAGCAAAGAATGGATAAAATGTAGAACAGATAAAATAGAGTATAACGTTTCATAGTTTTAGGATTTAGAAGTTTACACTTAGTCCGATAGTATATGTACGGTATAGAGGATAAGTACGTTTGTCATCTATGCCTAAAGTAGAGTCCACAGAGGAACTGTTTATCATGGGAGTCAGTCCCGAATAGCCGGAAATGGTAGCCAGATTATTGACTGTCAGTGATAAGCGGAGCGACTGTAAATAACGGGGATTTTTTAACGGAACATTCCAACCTACCGTGACATAATCGAAGTTGATATAATCACCGTCTTCCAGCCAATAGTCCGTAGCGGTTTGGTCTTTTATGTTCCGGGCAGGTGCCTTCTTCATAACATTGTAATCGGGGAAACTATTCATATTCATATAAGTCAATGAAGTGCCATTGTAGACTTTATGTCCGAATGCGCCGTTTATCTGCAACGACACATCAAAATCCTTATAACGGAAACTTATATTGGACCCAAGAATCGTCTTCGGAACTGCCTGTCCCGCCACATAGCGGTCTTCACCGTCTTCCAGACTAACACCACCGCCATTGAGGTCGGCAACCTGATAAGTATAGCCACCGTTTCCATCAGAAATCAGTCCTGTGCAATGAGGTAAATAGAACACTCCTAATGGTTGGCCAACAATCTGATAAACAATATGGTTGTATCCGCCATGAAACCCGGCACCATCCAATCCGGCAAGGCTTTTATACTCAGCTGCTGAAATCTGCTCACCCTGATAGGTTCCGTTAAGAGAGAGCAGTTTATTTTGCTGAAAGGTAAGGTTGGCATTGATATTCAACTCCATATCTTGTGTTTTAAGAGGAGTGATACCAATGGATAACTCTGTTCCGTAGTTACGCATAGAGCCGATGTTTGCCAGCAAAGTGTTGTAAGTGAAAGGTGGTACGCTCACATTGTAAAGATAGAGCATGTCTTTCGTTTTAGAGTTATAGTAGTTTGCAGTCAGCAACAACCGGTTTCCAAGCAAAGCCAGCTCTATACCGGCATTGAAAGTTTGTTTCACCTCCCATTTCAAATCAGGATTAGTATTCCGCAGTTTATCCATCGTAACCACAGGCGAAGAACCGACCGGAGCTACACCATTAGGGTACATCAGACTTAATGTCGTGTACGAGTCAATACCATTCTGATTGCCCGCCAAGCCATATCCTGCACGAATCTTCAAGTTATCAATAAAAGGCAGTTTCTGCATGAACTTTTCGTTACTGACTACCCATGCAACTGACACCGCCGGAAAAAATCCCCATTTATGATTACTGCCAAACTTAGAAGAAGCGTCTCCGCGAGCGTTCACTGTCAGAATGTAACGGTCATTATATGTATAATTCACGCGTCCCATAAAAGAGACAAGACGCGGATCTTCGTAATAAGAACCGGTGCCCTCCCACGGACGAAGAGCGCCCCCTTGCAGATTATTGTAGCCAGTATCATCGTTGCTGAACTTTGTAGCAGTAACATGATAACCCGTATATTGATCTTTCTGCAATTCTGCCAATCCTAAAATATCAAAGAAATGTTTTTTCCACTCCTTTTTATAAGATAGCATCATATTGCCAAGCAATGATTCCATTTTTTTAGTACCTCTGTATGCCTGCCCGTTTGCCCATACGGCAATGGGTAGATACTGTGACTCTTCCAGCACATTATAGGTATAGGAACCGAAAAGAGTCAGTTTCCATGCTTCCGACAGATTAAACGTCAACCGGGCATGGGTGCTGATATGCGATGTGGCATCCTTGTCATTCACATCCATCCAGGCCAGTGGGTGAGACAACTGGCTGGCAAAAGCGCTTCCGTCCCAACTTCCGGTTTCCGGATTCTTATGATTGGGAAAAGTAGGATTGAACGAAGCTGCGGAATAGAACACCTTGTGCAGATTCACCAGATTACGTTCTTTTTGTATGGAGCCAAACATGCCGAGATCGCATTTCAGAAAATTATCGAAAGCATACTGGGTCATGTTCATATTCGACGTAAAGTTCTGCAATTTTTCATTAACGATCACCCCTTCACGGTTCATCAAGGCAAGTGAGACGCGATAATTGGAGGTATTCGTACCACCGGAAAAAGCGATATGGTGATTATGTTGCAGTCCGGTCTGCTCTATCTCTTTCTGAAAATCGGTATTGTTGCCTAAATCTGTAATAGGAATACCACGCTCCCGAGCCACGTTGCGGAATTCATCCCCACTAAGCATCCTCACGGTCTTATAACTTGAAGCAATACCGAAACTGCCATTATAGTTGACGCTTGTACGCCCGCTGACACCTTTCTTTGTAGTGATCTCTATTACTCCCGATGCTCCTCGTGAACCATATTGCGCCGTTTCCGAGGCATCTTTCAGAATCACAAAACTTTCAATATCCGCCGGATAAATAGATGTGAGCATACTTAAATCACCGAAAACACCATCCACAATAATCAGCGGGTCGTTTCCGGTAGTCAATGAAGTAGTGCCGCGCAGGCGGACAGCGTCAAGTGCGGCAGGACCATTTGAGCCTTTCAGAATAGTCAATCCCGGTACCCGTCCGCGAATAGCATCCAGCGGATTGGTAATCTGATCTTTATTCATCTGATTTTCGGTAATTCTTTCCACCAGTCCGGAAAGGTTCTTACGAAGACCTGTTGCATATCCAACAGTCGTTATGGAGTCGGGTAGGGTAGCATGAAGTTTCTTTTGTGCAACGGCCGGAAGACCGGGTACAATCAAAAACAAAGAGAGATAGAATAGATTCCTGATTCTCTTCATAGTATTATTATTTAAGAGGTTCCGCAAATATATATGTCATTATATGAACAAATATATTTGCGGAATAGTTCAGGCTATCTCGGCAAATCGATATAGGAATCTTTAAAGCCCAAAAAATAGAGTACACCATCCAGACCGATGGTATTGATGGATTGTTTGGCATTAGCCACTACTTTGGGTTTAGCATGAAAAGCGATACCCAATCCGGCAATACCCAGCATCGGAAGGTCATTAGCTCCATCACCTACTGCAATAGTCTGAGCAATGTCCACTTTTTCCACTTGTGCGATAAGACGCAACAATTCGGCTTTCCGTTTGCCATCCACCACATCACCCAGATAACGGCCGGTCAGTTTACCATCCACAATTTCCAGTTCATTGGCATATACATAGTCAATGCCATATTTTTTTTGTAAGTATTGCCCGAAATAAGTGAAACCACCGGAAAGGATGGCAATCTTATAACCATACTTCTTCAATACATACATCAATCGATCTACACCTTCCGTGATTGGCAAACTTTCAGCAATTTCCTGCATGACGGATTCATCCAGTCCCTTCAGCAAAGCCACACGTTCGCGAAAACTTTCCGTGAAGTCAATTTCACCGCGCATGGCACGCTCGGTGATAGCTTTCACCTCGTCTCCCACACCGGCACGCAATGCCAACTCGTCAATCACTTCCGTTTCAATCAGCGTAGAGTCCATATCAAAGCATATCAGGCGACGCATACGGCGATACATATTATCAAGCTGGAAAGAGAAATCCATTTCCAGTTCACTTGCCAGTTTCATCAGTTGCTCCTGCATGGCAATGCGATCTTTTGGAGTACCCCGGACCGAAAATTCGATGCAAGCACGGGTACGCGAATCACATTCATCCAACGGAATACGTCCGGTCAGACGCTTAATGGCATCAATATTCATTCCTTGATCAGACAAGATGCGGGTAACGGCGGATATTTGGCGGGCAGACAATTTACGTCCCAATAAAGTAAGGATATAGCGATTTTTGCCCTGCATGTTTACCCAATCCTCATACTCTTTCACCGAAATAGGATAGAAACGGATGGTAACTCCCAAAGAAGATGCCTTGAAAAGCAACTCCTTCATGATAAAGCCGGAATGCTGTTCCTCCGTCTTGCATAAGATACCCAGTGATAACGTATTATGAATATCGGCCTGACCGATGTCAAGAATAGTAGCGTCGTATTTTGCTAAAATTTCCGTGACTGACGCTGTCAATCCCGGGCGATCTTCACCCGTGACACGGATAAGAATAAGCTCAGTGCTCAATGGTTGCATAAATTGTTTATTTAAAATAAAAAAATAATAGCTGCAAAAGTAGACAAAATTCCCACGACTCTTGTTAAAATAGCATGAAAATATATGTTCTGCATCATTTATTGAACGAAAATAGCAATGAAATGTTCTTTAAGTAACAGCGCCCAGAAGGTAACCAGAGGCACAAAACATGTTATATAACATAAAAAAGTTAACCATTTGCTTGATAATCAATAATAATGTTGTACCTTTGACGTCGATTTAGGACAAGTGGTTCTACAATCTTAGTAAATGTTGAGTTTACATTTGTTTTACAAGACGCTAAATCAGTATCAAAGCAAGCACCTGTAAATCAACCAGTATTAACCAAAACCGCGTTACATGAAGTATGTAAAATGGATTTTTGTTGTATTACTAATTAGTTCCTTGACTTCTTTCGTAGAAAAAGACAAACCAACCGGTGGTTTGAATGTGGGTGACATAGCCCCTGATTTTAAAATCGAAACTATGTCGACTGAGCAATCCACTCAAAATCTTTCCCGAATGAAGGGGAAGTATGTGCTACTCAGTTTCTGGGCAAGTTACGACGCGCAGTCCCGGATGCAAAACGCAAGTTTAAGCAATGCGCTTCGCTCAACTTCTCTAAATAATAATGTGGAAATGGTTTCCGTTTCATTCGATGAATATCAGTCTATCTTCGAGGAAACCATTCGTAAGGACCAAATAGTTACGCCCACTTGTTTCGTGGAAACTAAAGGCGAGTCGTCCGGCATCTTTAAAAAGTATCGCTTAGGCCGGGGATTTACTAACTATTTACTGGATGATAATGGTGTGATTATAGCCAAAAACATCTCTGCCGCAGAGCTTTCAGCTTACTTGAATTAAGCTTTTCACTGCACATGCTATGGAAAACTTAAAGAACCTGTAAGACGAAAGTTGGGTTGTTTCCAAAGAATATAATGGTGGCTCATTGTCATCAAAGTTAAGAGGAAACAAAAACAAAAGAGGAAATGAATACAACAAAAAAGCCCCTCCCGCACTTGTGGTAACACAGGAGCGGGAGGGGCTTCTTATTTTATTATCTTTTCAGATTATCTTATTTCGGCGCTTTCTGATACAGATAGAATGCGATGAACGCATAAAGTATATTAGGTATCCACACAGCAATCACCGGAGGCACATTACCGTTCACCGCAAAAGTGGAAGCAATTGTCTGGAATAATATATATGAAAAACTTAATCCCAAACCTATACCTAAATGCAATCCCATTCCACCCTTTGTTTTTTTCGAAGAAAGAGAAACACCTATCAACGTTAATATAAACGATGCAAACGACATAGCAATACGTTTGTGATACTCAATCTCAAACTCCTTAATATTGGCAAAACCTCGCTGCCTCTGTCGAGTGATGTATTCGCTTAACTGTGGATTAGTCATCATTTCCTGCTGGTTCTTAGTTATCAGAAAGTCAGCAGGTTCCATGAAGAGTGTACTGTCAATCCGGTCACCTTTAGTGATACTCTCCTTCATACCATCCATTTCACGTATCATATAGTCTTTGATAATCCATTTATGAACGGAAGCCGTGTCATAAGTGATAGAGCGAGCAGTGAGATGGGAAACCAACTGTTTATCTTTAAATTTGTCCAACGAGAAACGGTACCCTGTCTTGGTGAAGTCCTCAAAGCGTTCAATATAAGCAATTACACCAGAGTCCACTTCCAATTGAATATTCCGGGCTGTATTGTTTTTACGCGGTTTATAGTATTTATCCTCAAAGTTAATACGCGTCACACTACCTTGGGGTATGACATAAGAACCCAGGAAAAAAGTGACTATAGCAATAATCGCTGCCGATACCATATAAGGGCGAAGCATTCGCTTGAAACTCATTCCGGTAGAGAACATGGCAATAATTTCAGAGTTCTCAGCCAGTTTAGAGGTAAAGAAGATAACGGCAATAAATACGAACAGCGGACTGAACAAATTGGCAAAGTAGGGGATGAAGTTCAGATAATAGTCGAAAATAATAGCATTCCAGGGTGCTTCGTGTGACATAAATCTGTCCATCTTCTCATTGAAGTCGAACACCACTGCAATAGAGATAATCAATGCAATGGCAAACACATAAGTCCCCAGGAACTTCTTTATAATATAAAAGTCCAACCGCTTCAACCACTTCCAGTCATCCGGCAACTTTACACCTTTAATTTTCCAGTTCAGCTTTTTCATAATCTTGTAGATACACGTTTCACCATCATCGGTTTCCATGTAGAGAAGTCACCGGCGATGATATGCTTGCGGGCTTCACCCACCAGCCATAGATAAAATGCCAAATTATGAATAGAAGCAATCTGCATAGCCAACAATTCCTGTGCATGGAACAAATGACGCAGATATGCTTTACTGTATAAGGTATCTACACTGGAAGCCCCATCCGCCTCAATAGGAGAGAAGTCTGTTTCCCATTTCTTATTGCGCATATTGATGATGCCATCTTTGGTAAACAACATACCGTTACGTCCGTTACGGGTCGGCATTACGCAGTCGAACATATCCACACCACGCTCTATACCTTCCAGGATATTGACCGGTGTACCTACGCCCATCAGATAACGTGGTTTGTCTTTAGGCAGAATTTCGTTCACCAGCTCAATCATCTCATACATTTTATCTACCGGTTCACCTACCGCCAAACCACCGATGGCATTGCCGTCCGCACCCTTTGATGCGATAAACTCCGCCGACTGCTTACGAAGGTCGGGATATACGCATCCCTGAACGATAGGGAAAAGAGACTGATTGTAACCATATTTAGGTTCCGTTTCGTTGAAACGCTGAATACAGCGGTCCAGCCAACGATGTGTCAGTCCCAATGACTTTTTGGCATAAGCATAGTCCGAATCACCCGGAGGGCACTCGTCGAATGCCATCATGATATCTGCGCCAATCGTACGCTCAATATCCATCACCTTTTCTGGAGTAAAGATATGCTTGCTACCGTCAATGTGCGAACGAAACTCCGCACCCTCTTCACGCAACTTGCGGATACCTGACAGTGAAAATACTTGAAATCCACCGCTATCCGTCAGCATCGGACGGTCGAAGCCATTGAACTTATGTAATCCTCCGGCCTTTTCCAATACATCCAATCCCGGACGCAGATATAAATGATAAGTATTACCTAATATAATCTGCGCCTTGATATCTTCTTTCAGTTCGGTTACATGTACACCTTTCACTGTTCCTACAGTACCTACCGGCATAAAGATAGGTGTCTCTATTTGCCCGTGGTCAGTGGTAATCAGTCCTGCACGCGCATTACTTTTACTGTCTGTATATTGTAAGTCGAATGTCATTCTGCTTTCTTTTCTGTCTTTTCTTTCTTTGCGGACAAGTCGATGGCATCGGCTACCTTTTCATTGGTAAGCGCAATAGCAAACACCTCTTTCACATCCTTCACATAATGGAAAGTCAACCCTTTGAGGTAGAGCTCTTGTATCTCATCAATATTCTTACGGTTTTCCTCACTCAGAATAATGTCTTTGATACCGGCACGTTTAGCCGCCAGAATTTTCTCCTTGATTCCCCCTACAGGAAGCACTTTCCCGCGCAGTGTAATCTCACCGGTCATGGCAAGGTTTGCTTTCACTTTGCGCTGGGTAAGGGCAGAAGCAAGGGAAGTAGCCATAGTGATACCTGCCGACGGTCCATCCTTAGGAATAGCACCTTCGGGCACATGCACATGGATATTCCAGTTATCAAAGATGTCTTCATCCAGATTCAGCAAAGAAGCATGCGCCTTGATGTACTCTAAAGCCAACATGGCAGATTCTTTCATCACATCACCCAGATTTCCGGTCAGCGTCAGGCGTCCGCCTTTTCCACGACTCAAACTTGTTTCCACAAACAGAATTTCTCCACCTACGGCAGTCCATGCCAAGCCGGTAACCACACCTGCGTATTCGTTACCTTGATATTTATCACGGGAATATTCCGGTGCACCGAGAAACTCGTACAAGTCTGCCGGTTTGATTTCTTGTTTCGCAAAATACCCATCCGTAGCATACTGACGGGCTGACTTACGAAGTATCTTACCGATTTTCTTTTCCAATTCGCGCACACCGCTCTCACGGGTATACGACTCGATAATTGCTTCCAGTGTATTCTTAGGTATCTTGATATCATTCTTCTTCATGCCATTAGCTTCCAGTTCTTTCGGAACCAGATGGCGGCGGGCAATCTCTATCTTTTCTTCGGTGATATAACCACTTACTTCAATCAGTTCCATCCGGTCGAGCAACGGCCCGGGAATGGTATTCAGATTATTCGCGGTAGCGATAAACATCACCTTTGACAAATCATAGTCCACATCCAGGAAGTTATCATGGAATGTCGTATTCTGTTCAGGATCAAGCACCTCAAGTAAAGCGGAAGAAGGGTCTCCCTGACGATCGGAACTTACCTTATCTATCTCATCCAGAATAAATACCGGATTGGAAGAACCGGCCTTAATCAAACTCTTGATAATACGTCCCGGCATTGCTCCGATATACGTTTTGCGATGTCCGCGGATTTCCGCTTCATCATGCACACCACCCAATGACATACGGATATATTTCCGCTTCAATGCAGCAGCAATGGAACGTCCTAAAGATGTCTTACCAACTCCCGGAGGGCCATACAAGCAGATGATAGGCGACTTCATGTCACCTTTCAGTTTCAATACCGCCAAGTGCTCCAGAATACGTTCTTTTACCTTTTCCAAACCGTAATGGTCTTTATTTAAGGTCTTTTCCGCATTTGTCAGATTCAGATTATCGACAGTATATACCCCCCATGGCAGGCTGAGCATTGTTTGCAGATAATTGAGTTGCACGCTGTAATCGGGAGATTGCGGATGAGTACGTTCCAGTTTATCCAACTCTTTAATGAAAGTCTCTCTCACTTCTGCACTCCATTTGATGGAAGCAGCCTTACGGCGCATTTCTTCTATTTCCTGCTCCTGACCGCCGCCACCCAGTTCATCCTGAATGGTTTTAATTTGTTGCTGCAAGAAGTATTCACGTTGCTGCTGGTCAATATCTTCCCGTGCACGCATCTGTATGGATTCCTTTATCTCGGCAAGTTGCACTTCCCGATTCAGTATCTCCAGTAAGCGATAAGTACGGGCCCGCAAGGAGTCGATACGCAACAATTCAACCTTTTCATCCTTCTTCAACGGAAGATTGGTGCAGATGAAGTCTACCAAAAACATCGGATTAGTAATGTTCTTGATAGCAAATGCAGAATCTTGCGGAAACATATCAGATGATTTGATAAAGCGGATAGTCAAGTCCTTACATGCTTCTACCAATGCGTGGAATTCTTTATCACCTTTTTCCGGAATATCTTCTTCCAACGCCTTTACCCGGCCTTTCAGGTAGGGAACTGTATCAACAATTTCTTTCAGTTCCATACGTTTGACGCCTTGCAGAATGATAGTCGTTGTCTGGTCAGGCATTTCCAGAATACGGATAATCTTGCCTACCGTACCAATGGTATGCAAATCCTCCATTAAAGGAGCTTCCGTATCTGCCAGCTTTTGGCAGACTACCCCGATATATGCACTTTTCTTTTCTGCTTCACGCACTAATTTCATGGAAGTTTTTCTTCCAACAGATACCGGCATAAACACGCCCGGAAACAAAACCATATTTCGCAGAGGTAATATCGGAAGGATTTCATCAACCTCAATATCCATTAATTGTTCTTCATTCCCCTCAAAATCAGCAATCACCGAGAATGCATTTCCTTCTCTCTCTTCCGTATCTCCTAGGTAAAGTCTTTTCTTCATTTCTTTCTTTTTAAGTTTATGTCATACTGACAGGGCTTATAAAGCGCCTGCAAAGTTAATCTATTCTTCATTAATATAAAGCACCTTTTTAATAAAAAGACAAAAACAGTGCCAAATTTGCCACAATATTCATGACTTTGCCTATTTTTGCCCTCAATTAACGAGTATAGAATATGTCAAACCCTTATTTTCAGTTTAAACAATTTACCATATGGCATGATAAGTGCGCCATGAAAGTAGGTACGGACGGAGTACTCCTGGGCGCTTGGTCGGCAGCAGAAAATGCTCTTCAAATTCTCGATGTAGGGACTGGTACAGGATTGATAGCTTTAATGTTAGCTCAACGAAATCCACAGGCGCAAATCACGGCCGTAGAGATAGATGAAAAGGCAGCCGCCCAAGCAGAAATAAACGTTGCACGTTCTCCGTGGGCAGACAGAATCAGCATTATCTGTAATAATTTCCGTTTATTCCTGACAGAAAACAGATATGACCTGATAGTTTCCAACCCTCCATATTTTGTTGACGCTTTAAATTGTCCCGACAAACAGCGCAATATGGCACGACATACCTGCGAACTGAATTACGAATTGCTTTTTCAGCGTTCAGCCCAACTGCTTTGTGAACAGGGGAGGGTGTGCATCATTATTCCCGCCGAAGTAGAGAAACTGGTGATTGACACAGCTTGGAAGTACAAGCTATATCTTTCCCGCCGTCTTCGTGTTTTTACAAAGCCAGGAAAACCATGCCGGAGAGTGCTTATCTCATTCAGTCTTCAAGAAAAAGAGTGCATAGAAGAAACTTTATGCATTGAAGTGGAACACAATCAATTCACCCCTGAATACATTGCATTGACAAAAGAGTTTTATTTGAAAATGTAAAAATAAAAACGTATATAGCTAAAAAAAGAAAGAAATATCTTATTTAAGATATCTCTTTCTTTTTTTAGTCGGGGTAGCGGGATTCGAACCCACGACCCCCTGCTCCCAAAGCAGGTGCGCTAACCGGACTGCGCTACACCCCGAATGCCTTATTTCTTAAAAGCGAGTGCAAAGGTAGAAACTATTTTGTAATAAACAAAGATATATGAAGTTTTTTTTAGAAAAAATATTTCCCATAAGTTCTAAAGTCCTGTAAAACAATAATGCTACTCGTGGTTGTACTGTACCAAATCCGTATCTGCCTGTAGCAACTCCGTATTAGATCCATATTTATAGAGTACGGAGATATAGACACAGACCTGGTACGTAGTTGATATGCCCCCAACTTATGAATAAAAAGATGAAATAATATCTGGCAAAATAATATATTTCGTTTAACTTTATCCCCGCAAACAATTAGCACATCTCAACGTTACACTATAAAATAAAAGACATCATGAAAAAACAAATTATCAGCATGGCTGTCATGGCAGTCATATTTGCCGCTTGCGGCGGAGGAACAAAGGCTCCTGTCACTGTGGTAGGCTCTTGGGTAATGCCCATTGAAGGACAACCCGGAGAGATGCAAGGTATCAAGTTGGAAGAAAACGGAGAGGCTTCTTCCATCAATATGCATACATTGGTATATAAAGAATGGGAACAGCAAGGTGACAACCTGTACCTGACCGTGAAAAGTATCGGCAATGGAATTGAAATAGAAGGCGTGGATACATTGAAGATTGATAAACTTACGGCAGACTCTTTGGTGTTGAGCTCCAATTATGGCTATACGCTGGAATATGTGAGACAGAAATAATATAGATTACTCATAAAAATGCCTGGTGACCAAAATATCACCAGGCATTTTCCATTTCATCCCAACAATAATTACCTCGGACGAATTTCCCTTCGCATAAATATAACATACGAAAACGCAAAACAGAGAATTGTAACCGCAATCAGCCCTGTCAGTTGTGGCCATATCACCAGCAAACTCTGTCCCAATGGAAGGGGGCTGGGTATCGCTCCCTGTACCTGTTCCATCATAAGTGGTCCAAGACTCCGGATAGATGGCATCAGCAATACGGAAGTTGCCTGATTGAATAATTCGCAAGGATTAAAAGACATTATTCCCCAAACTATTCTCTGGTAACCGATAGCATAATAAGGATGCATCATCTCCGAAGGCATAAACATTCTGGCAATCCAGTTGACAATCATCGTATAGAATACGCTGAAAAACAACCATACTGCTATAGAAGCCAAAGCTGAAGTGGCCGTTTGGCGGAAACAAAGTGAAAACAAGATTGCCATATTCAACCAAAGTCCCACATAAAAGATACTCAGGATAAGGAAAAAGATGATACGCCCGAATTCTTCCGGAGTAGGAGGAATACCAATGGCAATCAGTCCGGCACCCATTACCAGAAATCCCAGCACAAACAGCATGATAGTGATTATGATTAATGCAGCCAGAAATTTGGCGTTTATCATGCAATCACGATGTATCGGCTGTGACAATATACGGCACAACGTCCCCTTATTCTGTTCCGAATTCATGGCATCAAACCCTAAAGCAATACCCAGTAACGGCCCCAAAAAGTTGATGAACAACACAAAAGAAGGGAGAGTGCCGTCCGACACGGTAAATAACTTCAGAAAGAAAAACGTATCTTCCGCATTACCGGACTTGATAGCTTCGCGCATACTGGTGAGTGACGTGTACAGTGCGCCCATGCAAGTAAGGGTAATGATGACAAGCAGAATAATAAACCTCCAGCTGCATACATGATCCCTTATCTCTTTATTGACTATAACCCAGAAAGGCTGTTCAGCTTTGTTCATGTTTCTCACCTCCTTCCTTTACATAGTTATTATAAACATCAATAAGTTCCACTTTCTTTTCCTCCATCTCTCTGAGGTCGAGTTGCGCCAGCAGTTCCCCATGATTAAATACCCCCACACGGTCGCAAGCTTTCTGCACCTGATCCAGATTATGGGAAGAAAACAATACCGTGAGGGAATGTACCCTGCTCAAATTACGGACCAACTCAATAAATTCCTGAATTCCGGCAGGGTCGATACCCGATGTCGGCTCATCCAGAATGATAATCTCCGGATTCTTAATCAGCACATCCGCCAATCCCAAACGTTGCCGCATACCACGCGAATATTTTCCGGTCTTTTTATGAATCTGCCCGGCAAGCCCTACACGGCTCAGAAGTTCCATTGCCTTTTCCTTCGCCTCTTTTTTCGAAAGGCCATTCAGAAGTGCCGTATAAATAAGATTATCCAGTCCGGTCATGTCATCATAAAAACCCAAGTCCTCGGGGAGATAGCCTATCTTTCGCTTTACTTCAATAGGATTTGTAGTGGAATTTATCCCGCAAATCTCAACCTTGCCGGAAGTCGGTTCGGTCAGTCCCAGCATCATCAGGATAGTGGTCGATTTACCGGCGCCGTTCGGTCCCAGCAATCCGAAGATTTCTCCTTTACAAATAGACAGGTTGATATGGTCTACAGCTGTGAAATTACCGTATCTCTTCGTCAGATCGGTAAGCACGATCACTTGTTCGCCCATAATCACCTCCTTCCATATTTGCGGAACAGATAGTAGACGCCTCCCACAGCTACAATGATGATTAATATTCCTACCCAGCCCCATAACATCGGAGTTTTTACTGCGATTCTGAATTGCGCGGTAGCATTCACTTCAGGAGTCTTGGCTTCCATTGTCGCAACGTAGTCGCCCGGCAAAGCTTTCTTTGAAGCTTTCATCACAGCCGTGACAGTAGAAGTTTCTCCGGCTTTCAGCATCTCAATTTTGGCCGGTTCAAAAGATACTTCCCAATCCTGAGGCTTACCGGACGAGAGTTGAATATCTTTCAGTAAAGAAGAACCTGTATTTCTTACCACCAGTTCCAGACGCTTCACATCCCCGGCTGTTATTTCAGTACTCAGCAATCCCCGTGGGGTGGTCAACTCCATTTGATACGTACCTGTAACCACTACTTCCAACTCCAGGTCGGCAGAAGTATTGCCGGCAACCGCACGCACTGAAATCTTATAGCTTCCGGCTTCCACGTTGGCTGGTGGAGTGACGTCTATAGATACATTCTGACTGGCATTTGCCTCTACTTGCGCAGAAGTAGCCTGTTTGTAGTTGGGCTTAAAAATAACATTCCAACCTCTTGGTGCATTGGCCATCAAAGCATATAATTGCTGGTCGGCAGTCTGATTTTTCAGTACGGCACTGAAAGTAAATGTTGATTTTGAATTGCCCTGCATATTGGGCTGGTCAGTAGTAAATTCGGTCTGATAAGTACCTTGTTGCGCTACGGTGACCGTTAAAGGAAGTTGGTATTCTCCGGCGGAAACAATGAAATTGTAGCTACCTTTGTTAATTTTCAAAGGAACCTCCAGTTTCAGATTAAAGTCTTTCTTTTCGTTGGGAAGAACAGCCAATTTATTTACATTCCATCCCCCCGACTTTATCTCACGTTTCCAACTCGAAGGTAATCCGCTGACAGATAAATCGGCATTGACCGGAGACTTTGAATTGTTGATCAAGTCTATTTTGTAGTCAATGCTCGTCCCCGGAGAAACGGAGATTTTTGTGTAAGGAGAATAAAGAAACACGCTTGGTATAGAGTCAGAAGCGTGTGTGTTGTTCATGGGAATCAACCCCAGTAAAATAGTTAATAGCAGCAAATAATTAGTTCGCATAGTCATATGAAATTTTATGGTTAATTAAATATGAGTTGTCGACTTGTGAGGCTGCAAAAATAAAAAATGAGAAAATTAGTAGCTGTTAAAAGCAATAAAATATTAACACTGAATTTTTACGATTATATAATATTGGTGTTTTTTAATAAAACTCAAAGCGATTGCTATACGGACAAAAGCAACTCTCTAACTGAACTGCAAAGTGAAGCAACTGCCTTTTCCCGGTTCCGAATAAACGGAAATATTTCCTCCGTGCTGGTTCATTATCTGTTTGCAAAGACTCAGCCCGATGCCCGAACCTGCTGTCTTTGTAGTGAAGAATGGAACGAATATTTTATCCTGTACTTCGGGCAAGATACCTTCACCATTATCGCGGACCGTAATAGAACAACGCCATGAAGATAGGGAAGAGGTCACTTTGGGTGCAAAACTGGCCTTTACCTCAATTTTAGGTACTTCGCGCCGGGCGGATGCCTCGCGGGCATTTTTCAGGAGATTGATAAGTACTTGTTCTATTTGGGCACGATCCACATCCAGGCTTTTGTCTGACGGAGGAAGTTCAAAGTGGATGGTTTGATCCGGAAACAGTTTCTGCAAATCCGCGAACAATTCGTGAACAGGCACGATGGTCCGGACGGGAGCAGGAAGACGGGTGAGACGACGATAATTTTCAACGAAACCCAATAAACCTTTACTGCGCCGGTGAATGGTCTGCATGGCTTGCAGCATTACGGCATATTCTTTTTCTCCGGTAGCATCTTTTAATGCCTCAGGTACTCCACGCTCACTTAAAGTTTCGGAAAGAGAGATGATAGGAGTGATGGAATTCATTATTTCGTGGGTGAGGACGCGGATAAGCTTTTGCCAGGCTTCCATTTCATTCCGTTCCAGTACAGAGTGGATGTTCTTTAAACTGATCAGTCTCCGTTCCGTGCCACGAGCCACGAAAAGGGTGGCGGCTACGGCCATTTCCAAAGTAGCTCCGTTTCGGTGAATACGCATGACATGCGTTTCTCCCGAAGAAAGGGTCATAAGTTCGGTCGGCAGTTGCGGGTCTTGTCCCAGTTGGGCAATGGCTGCACGGTTCATCCATTCAATACGTCCGGACATATCGGTCACTAATACAGCGGTATCTACTTTGTTCAGCAGGCTTTCGTAGTATTGATGCTTCACTTCTTCTTCTAACAGGCGGGCACGAAAAGCTTGCAGGGTTTCGGACAATTCTATCGCCATTTCCGTCATCAGCTTATTCTTATACGGTGGGCGAAAGGTCTGCGTCATGTCATTGTAACGCAAACTATCCGTCAGACGGCGCATCATCTGCAACTGCTTTATCTGTACATAATAGAGGTGTACCCCTGTACCTAAAAGAAACAGGAATGTGATAAGTGTACTAAACCACAGCTCAGCCCGGAATAGTACATATACACCTACGGAAAGCACTGCCAAAAGGCAAATGTGCAAAACTACAACTAAGGAATACCGCTTCATATTATATGTTTTTGTTCATCAAATGATAATTTATCGGCGAGGGAATGGGTACGCGGACTACGCGGATAAGGCGGACGAACGCGGACTTTAATCTTTTAGACGCGGATGACACGGATGACGCGGATTTTTAAAGCTGCGCTATACATACCGGCATATCACACCGAAGGAAAAAAGAATCCGCGTCATCCGTGTCATCCGTGTCTGAAAGATTACTTGCACGCCGAAGGAGAACCTTGCTCCAGCGCTACGCTGGTAAATTATCATTTATAACCCCAATTTTTCAATCTTCCTATACAACGCGAATCTCGTAATCCCCAGATACTCTGCTGCCCGCGTCATATTTCCTTCGCTCAACCGCATTGCTTTTTCCACTGCCTGTCGTTCCAATTGTTCCAGATTAAGCACCTCTTCCTCCTTCTTGGGACGGGGAGCAGAAGCCTGAAACATGAAATTATCGGGACGTAACAGTGAGCCATCACCCAGAATAACGGCACGTTCCATTGTATGCTGCAACTCACGCACATTGCCCGGCCAGGGATATTTCAACAACTTGGCTTTTGCCTCACGTGTCAGCCCTTTCATTTCCTTTTGATATTTCCGGGCATAGCGTTGCAGGAAATAATCGGCCAACAGGAGAATGTCATTCCCCCGTTCCCGCAAAGGCGGAATATGCAGTTCAATCGTATTGATGCGATAAAGCAAGTCCTGCCGGAAATTACCTTCTTCGACCAAACGGCGTATATCCGCGTTGGTTGCACAAATCAGACGTACATCAATAGGCACCGCCTGTGTACTTCCTAAACGGCTGATTTGCCGTTTTTCAATAGCCGTGAGCAGCTTTGCCTGCATAGGCAATGAAAGATTACCTATTTCATCCAAAAACAATGTTCCCCCTGTCGCCACTTCCATTCGTCCGGCTTTTGACTTCCGTGCATCAGTAAATGCTCCTTTCTCATAACCGAACAATTCACTCTCAAACAATTGTTCCGGGATGCTTCCGAGGTCAATCGTTACAAACGGCCGTCCGTAACGGGGCGAACTGCGATACAACAAACGGGCTATTACATCTTTTCCTGTTCCATTCTCACCGAGAATCAAAATATTAGCATCCGTATCACGCAATTTATCCACTGTCGAAAAAACGTTCTGCATCGCAGCAGACTCACCGATAATGGCTTCTTCCGTAGCACTTCCGGCACTACTCAGCACTTCCACCTGTTCTTTCAGCAGATTGATTTCACAACGGGAACGCCGCAATTTCATACCGGACGAGAGTGTCGCAAGCAACTTCTCTTTCTCCCAGGGTTTCGGAATAAAATCCGTAGCACCGGCCTTGATGGCACGCACCGCTTTATCTGTGTCCGCATACGCCGTCATAAAAATAACAACAGCCTGGGAGTCTATCCGCAGAATTTGTTCCAAACTCTCGAAACCTTCCTGCCCACTGATGGCATCACGGCTGAAATTCATATCCAACAATATGATATCCGGCTGGAAAGTTGTCATAAAATGTTCGATACGGTCGGGAGTTACCGCCACTTTTATCTTCTCGGCATAGGGTTCCAGCAAAAGGTTGAGGGCAAAGAGCACGTCCTCGTTATCATCCACTATTAATATCTTTCCTAACTGTTCCATAGCAACTCTGTTTTTCAGTAATCCTTTTCTATATTATGTCTATACCAAACATATACTTTCCCATAGTCTTTCATTACCCAAGTTGCACAACTCGGTACTACCAACATCTACAACTTAAGACTCCCAAGTTGTGCAACTTAGTAATCGTTTCTCTATAAGAAAACATCGCTTTGGTTATAAGTAAAGGTATGTTTGCCTATAAGTAAAACAAAACTTGCTTATACCCACGGCAAAGATAAGTAATATATTGATGTGTTGTGCGTGCGTATACGCACTATTTTTGTGCGGTATAGCACACGAAACAGCATTTCACAATCCAGATATATCACTAATAAACAATACCTTACAACTTTGGCATAGGATTTGAAACTCTTTTATCAAAAGGAACATACTATGTACAAAAATATACTTTTATCAATAATAACTTGCGGAACTCTGGTAACAGCTACCGCCCAGGAGCACACTTTGGAGCTAACTTTGAACCAAACGATAGAACGTGCCCGCCAGCAATCGCCTGATGCACAAACAGCCAGGCACAGTTTCCGTTCCGCCTATTGGAGTTACAAATACTATCGGGCCAACTACTTGCCTGCATTAAAGCTGACCTCCGACCCAGCTTTGAACCGTGCCATCAACAAAATCACGATGAGCGATGGTAGCGTAAAATTTGTAGAGCAGAACCTTTTAAGTACCGACCTCACTCTGAGTCTCACACAAAACATCCCCTGGACAGGAGGTACACTGTTTGTAGAAACATCCGCCCAACGGCTTGACCTGTTTAGCGATAACACCGTTTCATGGCAGACATCCCCCATAAATATAGGTTACAGCCAGGCACTTTTCGGCTACAATAGTCTGAAATGGAATCGCCGCATCGAACCGTTGCGCTATCGAGAGGCTAAGAAAACCTACGTAGAAACCCTGGAACTTGTTGCTGCCCGTGCCACACAAAAATTCTTCGCCCTTGCTACGGCACAAAGCAACTACGAAATTGCTTCTACCAACTATGCCAATGCTGACACCTTATATATATACGCGCAAGGGCGCTATAACATCGGCACCATCACCGAAAACGAAATGCTGCAATTGGAACTGAATAAACTGACTGAAGAGACCAACCGCATGAACGCACATATCGAGGTAGAAGATTGTATGCAGGAACTCCGTTCGTATCTCGGCATTCAGGAAGACGTGTTGATAAAGGTAGAGGTCAACGACCACGTACCCAGTCTTCACATTGACCTGAATGCTGCCTTGATGACAGCAAGAGAAAACAGTCCGGATATACTGAATATGCAGCGTCGTAAGCTGGAAAGTGAGAGCAACGTCGCCAACGCCCGCGCCAATGCCGGATTGAAAGCCGACCTCTATCTCCGTTTCGGACTGACGCAAACGGGAAACAAACTGAAAGATGCCTATCACAACCCTTTAGACCAACAATACGTCACCCTCGGCATCAATCTGCCTATATTGGATTGGGGACGGGGAAAAGGGCAGGTTCGCGTAGCCCGTTCCAACCGTGACCTGACCTATACTCAAGTAGAACAGGACAAAACGGACTTTGAATTGAATGTCCGCAAGCTGGTACAGCAGTTCAATCTGCAATCGCAACGCGTACACATTGCCGCCCGCACCGATGAAACCGCACAACGGCGTGCCGACGTAGCCCGGAGGCTTTATATTTTAGGCAAATCTACCGTACTCGACCTTAATGCATCCATCAGCGAAAAAGACGCTGCAAGACGGAATTATATAACGGCATTATATAATTATTGGAGTTTGTATTACACCCTCCGCAGCATCACACTCTACGATTTTGAGCTGGACGCACCGCTGACGGAAACGGAAAGGATAGAAGCGGTGATGGATGAGATGATAAGAAAATAGAATCATAAACCATACCACTATATAAATCGAAAAAATAAATAGCATTATGGATATTAAACTTGAAAAGAAGCCCTGGTACATCCGCTACCGTTATTATCTGGCAGGAGGCGTTGTTTTTCTCGCTTTCCTTATCTACGTCATCATCCTTTCCGCCGGTCCGAGCAAGCTTCGCATCGATCAGGAAAATGTACAGATTGCAGAAGTGAAAAACGATAAGTTCATGGAATATGTAGACGTGGAGGGACTTATCCAGCCCATTCTCACCATTAAGATCAATGCCCGCGAGGCAGGAAGCGTGGAACGCATCATAGGCGAGGAGGGAAGTCTGCTTCAAAAAGGAGATACCATCCTTATGCTTGAAAACCCCGACCTTCTGCGTAGCATCGAAGACCAGCGTGATGATTGGGAAAAACAACTGATAACCTATCAGGAGAAAGAAATCGAGATGGAACAGAAAAGTCTGAACCTGCAACAACAAACCTTGCAGACCAACTACGAACTGGACCGCCTCAAGAAGAGTTTCGATCTCGATAAAGAAGAATATAAAATGGGTATCAAAAGCAAAGCCCAGCTGGAAGTTTCCGAAGACGAATACAACTATAAAGTAAAAAACGCACAGTTACAGCGCGAAAGTCTGCGTCATGACTCCGCCGTAACCGTAATCCGTAAAGACTTGATCCGCAATGACCGCGAACGTGAACGCAAGAAGTATGAACGTGCCTGCGAACGGCTGGAAAACTTAATTGTGAAAGCCCCCGTCGCCGGACAACTTAGTTTTGTAAAAGTGACTCCGGGACAACAGGTTTCTTCCAACGAAAGTATTGCAGAAATCAAGGTATTAGATCAATATAAAATCCACACATCTCTCAGCGAATATTACATAGACCGCATTACGACGGGGCTTCCTGCCACAATCATTTATCAGGGACGCAAATATCCGCTCCGCATCACCAAGGTCGTTCCCGAAGTGAAAGACCGCACTTTTGATGTAGATCTGGTATTTACCGGAGAGATGCCCGACAATGTACGTGTCGGAAAGAGTTTCCGTGTACAGATAGAACTGGGACAACCGGAACAGGCCATCGTCATTCCACGCGGCAACTTCTACCAGGCCACCGGCGGACAATGGATTTATAAACTGAATGCCTCCAAGAACAAAGCAACACGCGTTCCTCTTAATATCGGACGCCAGAATCCCCAACAATATGAGATTACGGACGGTTTACAGCCGGGAGATTGGGTTATTACGACGGGATATGATAACTTTGGCGAAGCGGAAGAGTTGATACTGAAATAAGAACAAATACATGATACAACATTATCTAAAAATAGCAAACAGAAACCTGCTGAGGTATAAAGCACAGACTTTGATTAGTATCATTGGTCTGGCAGTAGGATTTGCCAGCTTTGCTTTATCCAGTATGTGGGTAAATTATGAGCAGAGCTACGATGCTTTCCATGATGGAGCCGACAGGGTTTATGTGGCCTCTGTTTCATCCGTATTTTATACCGGTGGTAATTCCATTATCACTTCTCCACTGTTGGCTCCTCATCTGGTCAAGACCTTTCCCGAAATAGAAGCGGCTACCTACAACAATTTCACGACGGAATTTAACGACGAACAGAGCAGACATTGGAAGATGATATCAGTGGATAGCGCTTTTATTTCAATCTTTCCGATAACGGTACTGGAAGGCAGCTTGCAGTTTCTGCACAATACAGCTGACGAAGTAGCCATCAGCGATAAAGCTGCCCGCTTACTTTTTGGCGATGAGTCCCCCATAGGCAAAGAATATCCATTTAATAAAAAGCTGATTATTACTGCCGTGGTGCAAGAGTGGAAAGGACATTCAAATTATGACTTCGATGTTATATCAAGACGTCCAACTCCACAATATCAGGAATGGGGTTATGCTGCCGGAACAACCTTGTTTCGCGTAGTTCCAGGCGCTGACATTGATGCTTTGCGGAAAAAACTGGAAAACATGGAAGTCGATATGGACGGAAATATAAAGAAATATCCTGTTCAGATTACTCCATTGACCGAATTGCATTATACATATCCCCAATACAATACATTTGTCCGTATAGAGTATGTTCGTCTTTTTTGCCTAATCAGTTTGCTGATCGTATTAGGAGCACTGTCCAACTATCTGATTATATATCTGATACGTATTCGTATGCGACAACGCGAATGGGCACTCCGTAAAGTAAACGGGGCAACAGAAAAGAGTCTGATTATCCTGTTGATGTCCGAAATTATACTACTTCTGTTCGCAGCAATCCTGGTCGGATTGTTGTTGGTGGAGATATGTCTGCCCACATTCAAGCAGTGGTCTTATATTTCTGAGGAAAGTAATTTCTTTTTCTATAAAGAGACACTTATCTATATGTCAATTGCAATGGGTATCGTTTTACTCTTTGCTTGGGGAACACTGTTGGTTCAGCGCCATTTTACATTGCAGTCTGCCATATCTTCCATTTTCACCCACCGTTTTTCCGCTTTTTACCGCCGGACAGGACTTTGGCTTCAGTTGGTCATCAGCATTGGTTTTATCTTTTGCACAGCGGTAATGATGAAGCAACTGCACCATCTCCGTACCTCTTCTGACATGGGAGTTGCCCACCCGGATCTGGAATATGTCGCCTACCTTCAAGGTATTCCAGACGATGAAAAGGAAAACTGGATAAGACTGATGGAAGAGATTCCAGGCATTGACTTCCGGGAAGTTTCAAACCTACCTTTACCCAGTTCTTCCAATTCGATGTTTACTACATCAGAATGGGATGACAAACAACCGGGTGATAAAGAAATTGCAATCAATGACTTTCAGGTTTCAAAGGAAACATTCGATTTGTTTGGATTGAAATTAGTGGCCGGTAGTTTTCCGGATGAGTCGTCTGATCGTAATGATGTTCTAATCAACGAAGCTCTCGCTAAGAAATTCGGATGGAAAGATCCAATCGGGAAAAAGTTTTCAAAATCTTATGTAGTTGTCGGCGTTCTGAAAGACATTCGTCTTTCGCCAACAGTAGAAGCAATGCCGGCTGTATATACTATATCAATGTTTCCCCCCAGAAAAGAATACGTGTATACCTATCATGGAAAGTATGAGGACGCTCGGAAAGCCATTAACGAGTACATTAAGAAAAGTTATCCTGATTTTTATATGTGGTCACGAAGTTTCGGGCGTATCATTGATGACGCCACTGCTTCCGAACGTATTCTGATGAAACTGCTCACTATATCATCTCTAGTTTGCGTTATTATTGCAGTCTTCGGAGTATTTTCCCTGGTCAATCTTTCGTGCGAACAGCGGCGTAAAGAGATTGCCGTTCGCAAAGTAAACGGGGCTACGATATCAGACATCATCGGTATCTTCCTTCGGGAATATATGACCATACTGGCATTGGCCGCAATTATAGCTTTTGCAGCAGGTTATGTTGTCATGAAACATTGGTTGGAGGGGTATGTAATCCAGGCTGCTATTACCTGGTGGATTTATGTCGCTATTCTGGCAGCAATGATTGTTATCATTTCCATCAGCATAGGCTGGCGGATATGGCAAGCAGCACGGCAAAATCCGGCAACAGTAATTAAAAGCGAATAATAACACAGTATACTTGAAAAATATGAAAACACTCAAATACGCTTGGCGTTTCCTAATACGCTCTAAATCATATACAGCTATTAATATTATCGGGCTAGCACTGAGTCTGGCATGTACTATCATATTAGTCCGCTACATTCATCGGGAAATTCAGGTCAACACCCATTGCACGGATGCTGACAATGTCTATATTCCGCTCCGGGATATTGACGGCAATGTATTCCCCGGCAGTGTGGGTGCGGATAACGGAGCAGATACTATCTATTTTCAGCCTGAGGCCATCAAAGAAAGAAGTTACTTCATTACATCCTGCAATGATAATGTGACGATTGATGAAAAGCCTTATGCTGTCCAAGTATTAGTAGCTGATACAGCTTTCTTCCATTTCTTTAATTATCCGCTGAAAGGTAAACGGATGGAAGCCCCGGAAGAAGCTCTTGTCACACGGGAATTCGCTAAACGTGTATTTGGAGACAAAGACCCAATAGGACAGACGATGGAGTACTCCGGAGGCAAGCACCTCACTATTTGCGGCATATTAGATGAACCGGCATGCAAATCCTCGCTGACATTTGATGTTGTGATGAACCTGAATCTCAAGACAAAAAGGGAATGGAGCAGAATGTATATTGAACTTCTACGTTTCATGCCTGGAGTTGATGTGGATGCCATTAATGCTTCCAGTAATGTCTACCGTCAGACTTCACAAGGATTTAGAATACGATATGATTTCATCCCTGTCAGCCAACTTTATTGGAACAAGGAATTGGCGGCTTCGGGCGATGACCCTGAAATATGGCATTACAGCAGCCGTTCACACATACTGATACTCACCGGAGTATGTTTGCTGTTATTGATGGCAGGTATATTGAACTTCGTTAATATCTATCTGGTCTTTATGCTAAGGCGTTCCAAAGAATATGGGGTGAAGAAAGTCTTCGGTGTGCAGGGACGCACTCTGTTCACACAATTATGGACTGAGAATGTTTTGATGATATCCATCGCATTGCTACTGGCCTGGTTCTTCATCGAGGTATTTGCCGGATATGCCAACCAGTTATTAGAGAGTGATATTCCCTATACCGCTTTTGACTGGCAGTTGTCATTAGGCGTTTTAGTTCTCTTGCCATTAATCACTACAATCTATCCCTTTATCAAATACAATTATCTACCGCCTATTGTATCTATACGCTCCATCGGGGGCTCACGCCAATCGGTTGCAACCCGTACGGTTTTCTTATTTATCCAATATAGCATCACTCTCTTGCTCATTATACTATCATTGTATTTCAGCAATCACCTCCGCTTTCTGCAGAATACTCCACCGGGATTTCGGACTACGGGTATATTATATACCAACTTAGTAGCAGTTTCCAAAAACTGGTATTCAGAAAGTAATGAACAGAAAAACAAGCACAGGCAAAATGCTCAGAGCATCCAGCAAAAACTGCAAGAATGTCCGTTCATTGAACGATGGTTTTGCGGAAACCCGACACGCAGTGGAATCTATGGAGCAGGAAGTACGTATGCTCTTATAAATGACAAAGACATGAAGCAAAATGTAATGATGATGTGGGTTCCGGTGGACTTCTTTGATTTATATAATTTACAATCGATAGAAGGCACCTTGCCCCAAAAGGTGGATAGAAACAGCCAATATCTGGTAGTCATGAATGAAGCCGCCATGAAAATTTTCGGCTATACACGTCGTGAAGACGCATTCGTCAGAGGAGAACAGGCTCTTTGGATTTCGATGGGTACAGATGGAAAGATAATAGAAGGAGGCTTATCATTAATGCCAGTAGAGGCAGTCATCAAAGACTATTATACAGGGCATCTTACTGCCGGTAAAAAGCCGGTGGTATATATGGTTTCTCCTAATAGCATGGGCGCACAATATCAAATAGCCTGTAAACCGGGAAAAGAGAAAGAAATCATCGCCTATCTGAAAAACGCCCGGCAAGAAATCTATAATACAGAAGAACTGGACTATCACTGGCTGGAAGAAGATGTACAGGCCCTGTATCGCGAAGACCGCCGTGTGTCAACTGTCTTCACGCTTTTCTCCGCCATCTCCATCTTTGTTTCGGCGCTGGGACTGTTCGGACTTTCCTTGTTCGATATCCGCCAACGTTACCGAGAGATAGCTATTCGAAAAGTAAACGGAGCGCAACTACGGAATTTATATTCAATCTTATTCCGCAAATATATATGGGTGACAGGAGGGGCAACACTGCTTACCGTACCATTATCTTATTATCTCATATACATTTATACAAAGGATTTCGTTGTTAAAGCACCTGTCAGTATATTCATATATGTGATTGCCATACTAATTGTTGTAGGCATTTCATTGGGCACTTTGTTATGGCAGGTGAATAAGGCCGTACGCATTAATCCGGCAAAGATTATGAAAACAGAATAAAAAATATAGAATACCATGATACAACATTATCTGAAAATAGCATTTCGGAATATACTAAAACATAAGATACAAAGTATAATCAGCATTGTCGGTCTGGCAATCGGTCTGGCCTGCTTCGCCTTGTCCACATTCTGGATACAATATGAGATGACTTACGATAGCTTTCACAAGGATGCGGAGTGTATCTATCTGGTACGCACGGATGATAGTCATTTCGGAGCACATTATTCCAACTTTGTGCCCTACGCTTTGGGTGGTTATCTAAAGAATACTTATTCGGAAATAGAAGACTTCTGCATATTCGAACAACAAAGTTTCTTCACCCTAAAAAACAAACAACAGATAGAATGCCCGTATATTGCGCCGGATTCTACCTTTATACGCATGATGGATATAAAGATTTTAGAAGGTAGCCAGGATTTCTATTTATCAAATACAGGAGAAACAAAAGAGATAGCTATAACAGAAACGATGGCTCGTGAGCTTTTTGGCACCACCAAGGTCATCGGACAAAATGTGATTGCCTCCAACAATATGAGGGAATATCGCATAGGGGCCGTTATTAGTGATTGGGGAAGACACTCTAATTTTAAATACTCCGTTATGGGATGGATGAGCAATGGTGACACTTCATGGGATAACAGCCACTATAGACTGTTGATAAAGGTAAAGGATGGAACTGACGCGCACGCACTTTTAGAAAAGATGAACCGGAATTTCCCTGAAGAATTGAAAAGGAACAAGTACACTGAAGTGACCGGAATTACCCGTTTCTATCTGGAACCTATCACAGAATTACGCTACGCAGATGAATTTGTTCGTGGAGATGAACTCATTGTACAATTCCGTTATATTGTTTATTTCTCGATAACAGGAATACTCATTATTCTATGTGCATTAGTAAACTATCTGACGATTTATATGGACTGTTTCCGCTCCCGCAAACGTGAAATGGCTTTGCGTAAAGTAAACGGGGCTTCCGAAGGATCTTTGTTGGCACTGCTCAGCACCGATTTCTTATTTACCATTTTGCTGGCTTCCATATTGGGAATGTTTTTCATAGAACTACTCAAGCCTTGGTTCTTACGCTATTCCATGATTGTTGATACAGATATATCTGTTTATGGCAATTGCATGATATACATAGCAGGTATGGCAATATTGGCATTCCTTGTTGCTATACTTTCTGTCTTTATATTCCGCCGCCATTCGCTGCACAACACAATACATAGTCCACACGCAGGCGCCATTGGACATATATGTCGCAAAGGAAGCATTGTAATACAGCTGGTGGTTTGCATAGCATTTATCCTCTGTACCGCCATTATGCAAATGCAACTCTATCATTTACGTAATGTAGATACGGGAATGGATTATCAGAACCGGGCATCCTTGGGTATCTGGATGAATGTGGACATGAATGTGTGGGCAGAAAAAGTGAAGGCATTACCCATGGTTACCGAAGTGGTGAAACCTGTTTACTGGCCTCTCATCAGTATGGGTGCCTATTCTGCTTTTGAAGTCGACTCATGGGATGGCCTGGATGGAACAATTGAAAAGCCACTCGGCATAGATGAGGTTCTGGCAGGTGAAGAGTTTTTCAAATTCTACAATATGCAACTGCTGGCGGGAGAGTGGGTTTCAGATAAATCAGATGTCCGCGAAGTCAATATTATGGAGACAACAGCCCGGACTATGGGCTGGACACCTGAAGAAGCAATCGGAAAACACATCTCTTATTGTAATAAAGAAATGACACCTATGACCGTAATAGGAGTCATAAAAGACTGTGCTTACAGATCTCCCACAAAAGATTTGCCGCACGCAGTATTTGTCAATACAAATAAATCGAAATATATGTGGCCGCGTTGTTTCGTACTTTTCAAATATAAGCCGGGGACCTGGGAAGAATGTCACCGCCGTATTGAAGAGATGCAGCAGTCGGAACTTCCCGACCGCAAATTATTTTTGGATAGTGAAGAAGAACGATACAACCAATACCTGAAATCAGAAGATGCCTTATCCGGTCTTTTGAGTTTCTCTTCATTAGTTTGTATTCTGATATCCGTATTCGGCATCTATTCTTTGGTTACATTGACTTGCGAGCTACGACGCAAGGAGATAGCTATCCGCAAAGTGAATGGAGCTACCATCGGTAATATTCTATGCATTTTTTTCAAAGAATATGCATTGCTTCTTATTATATCATCGCTGATAGCTTTCCCCGTCGGCTACATTATCATGAAACAGTGGATTGAGACTTACAATCGCCAGGTCAATATAGGAGTATTGCCATTCATCCTTATATTCACAGGCATTGCAATAGTAATTGCTTTCAGCATCGGGTGGCGCATGTGGCAGGCAGCACGGCAGAATCCGGCAGAAGTGATAAAGAGTGAATGAGCCGGGGGAGCAGCTCGAAATGTATGAACGACAAGCAATGTTGCAGTGTATAACAAGCAATGTGCTGCATTGTGACATTGCTTGTTTTATGTGGTAACATTGCTTGCTATCAGCTCTCACCTATACATTGCATGAATAAAAGCAACATATTACAGTTCTACAGAAGCTTTCGAAAAACCTTGTAGAGGGTTCAAAATAGGTTCAGGGTCACCTATAACGTCATTTATAGGTGTATTTAGAAAGAAAAAACACTTACTCCATTGTATTTCAACAAATTACAATTTTATGTATTATTGAAAAACATTTCCTCGGAAGGTTTAGGAATGACAGTATTTTCATTCAATCCGAGTGCCTGTAATATAGGTAATTATAATATACATCAAACTCAAACATGGAGCTATTCAGATGAATTCATCTTATTCTTTGATGCTTTGGCATAAAATGTATCTTTATATTTACATATCCTCAAGGGAAAGTATTTTATTTGAGTAAAATTGGGGGTATAGTTGACCCTGAACCTATTCATGACCCTAATTTTCTATTTTTACAAGCATAACACATTGATATACTGGCGATAACAATCAGAAAAAGTTCTCAATTGCAAATTACCGAATATTAGGAAAAGTGAAATAAGTCTTCTCCACCTCTCCAAGAAATAAAATTACATCTATTCCATGCCACGCTTTTAGTCCTTACTCAACTAAAAAGCCGAGCACTTACGAAACTTAAATAATTGAGCGGTTAAATGTATACCGTGTGCGAATATGCACTATTTTTGTGCAGTATAGCACACTGATTTTCTATTATCATATTCAATATTTATCTAATAAACAATTAGTTATAAGTTTGGCACAGGATTTGAAATCTTAATATG
Source organism: Bacteroides stercorirosoris (assembly GCF_900142015.1). Taxonomy (GTDB): domain Bacteria; phylum Bacteroidota; class Bacteroidia; order Bacteroidales; family Bacteroidaceae; genus Bacteroides; species Bacteroides stercorirosoris. The sequence goes on along the minus strand of NZ_FQZN01000013.1, from coordinate 40,844 downwards.
AAAAGATTCAGTAAAAGCCGTCAAAAGCGAATGAAATGTGAGAATATATAGAAGTAATCAAAAGCGAATAATACACATAATTAACATAAACTTATGATATTACATTATTTCAAAATTGCAATCAGAAACTTGTGTAAATACAAGACACAGAACATTATATCCATCATCGGATTATCGGTGGGACTGTTATGCTTCTGTATCTGTATGTATTGCAGCCGCTTCGTAGACAGCACCAATCATTGCTTCGCCAATTACAACCGCATAGCCGAATTGAGCCTTTATGACAGTAAGGCCGACAGATATTTTTCCGGCACACCCGTCCCCTTATCCGAAGAACTTCGCACCTGGTCGATGGGAGAAGTGGAAGCCATCTCATCTGTCACATATCCGCGTGAACGTTCTTTCTATGTAGAGATATCTCCTGAAAAGACGTTGCCTTATGAACTTGAAACGATTGAAGCGGACACCTGCTACAATAGAGTATTCACCCCCAAAATAGTGGCAGGACATTGGAAAATGGCAAGTCAATCTCTTAATTCTGTTATTCTGAGCGAATCCATTGCCATTAAGATATTCGGTGATGCAGAAAATGCAATCGGCAAACACATGACTTTGATGAGAAGGCTCAATACGTCTCCCGAGAGTACCCCGAAAACAGGAGGCATCGTATATATCATTCAAGCTGTAATGGAAGATATACCGCTGAACAATAGCATTGATTTCATGCAAAGCATAGACGTACTGGCTATAAATGACAGTGAGGGACTTTTGCAAAGCCCTAAACGCCACAACATGACAGGAGCAACCACCTATGCCTTGTTATCACCACAAGCCACTTGTGCCGCTTTAGAAAAACAATTCTCCCAAAGAAACTATACTTATACTCTATATAACGAGTCCTACACCATCACAGCCGATCGCATGGGTACTCAACTGAAGAAACAAGGGGCTTCCTATCTGGCATTGGTGACCGGAATCATAGGTACATTGATTTTGTTGGTAGGGTTGATAAACTTCTTTCATTTTCTCATAGGTTCATTCTTTAACCGAACCAAAGAATACAGCATCATGAAGATGGCAGGCTGCAACTGGAAACAATTATTCAGCCTGCTGTTTACACAATCTCTGATCGTTATCTCCATATCATCCGTATTGGTATTTTGGGGAATCGAATTACTTGGAAACCGCATGAATTTCTCTTTACCGGGATTTGCCATGTCCTTTACTCCTGAAGTTCTTTTGATGCATGCTTTGCAATACATCGTATTCCTTATCATACTTTGCGCCATCATCTGCCTGTCTGTTTCCACCCGCATCCGTAAGATTTCAGTGCAAACAGGTATCTACGGAAGCAACAAGCGCAGAGGGAAACAATGGGGACGTAACCTCATGCTGGGCATCCAATTTTTTATTTGCTGGGTATTCGTATCACTGACTGTTGCCCTATACCTGCAATCAGAAAAAACAGCCAATACTTTATTCCACACATTAAGCCGGAAAGAGAAAGCGGAAATATTAAGTGTCCCGTTGGATTATTCATTCATGAAAAACGAAGAAAAGCTGACTATGATAGAACGTTTCAAGCAACATGCCGGAGTGAAAGAAGTTCTGTTGTCAGATATAGGCTACATGTATGGAATATCCGGGAATGGATTAACGACCGAGAAAGGAAATGAGAACTCCTGGATTGACATAAACATCATGGCTGTTCCATCCAATTTCTTCTCTTTCATGAATATTTCCATAGAGCAGGGGAGTACCCCACAGACAGAAAAAGAAATTATAGTAGACAGAGCCTGGCAGGAAATACAGAAAAAGGATGTAATCGGCATGAATCTGTACAGCCGGAATACGGATTACACAATATGCGGAATATCCGCTCCTTTCCAGGCTGATGTATATAACCGGAGTAATGGGTATGCCTTTGTTCCTTATGACTCTTCCGGCTATATAGGCCATTGCTATATCAAAAGCCATTCCGGACAGCAGAAAGAAGTAGCTCGATGGATAGAGAAAGTCTGCCGCGAAATGTTGCCTGAAAACATAACTTATCAAACAAAAACGTTCCTTGATAATATCCACGAGGTACAGGCCATTGAGTACAATCTGAAAGATATTATTCTCTTCTTTGCCATAGTCAGTATCATCATTACTTTATTGGGTGTATATTCCAGCATCACACTCGATACGGAACGCAGGCAAAAGGAGGTTGCCATCCGCAAAGTGAACGGAGCGAATGTTCCGCAAATCATCCTGTTGTTTGCACGCCTTTACATCATTCTGTTGTTGTGCAGTGCCGTCATTGCATTCCCGCTTGTATATGCCGCGTTGATGCTATGGAAACAGATGTATACAGTGTTCTTTGATTGCGGATTCCTGTTCTGGTTCTGTATATTCCTGATTGTTACTTTTATTACAGCCATTACAATACTTTTCCGTATCTTGCGGATAGCAAGGAGCAATCCGGCGGAAGTAATTAAAAACGAATAAATATATTATCAAATTAAATTTTTACTATTATGATCAAAACAGTTGACCTGCAAAAAATCTTCAAGACTGAAGAAGTGCAGACATGGGCTTTGAACAATGTGAACATCGAAGTGAAAGAAGGCGAGTTCGTCGCAATCATGGGACCTTCCGGTTGCGGTAAATCTACATTGCTGAATATTCTCGGCTTGCTTGATAATCCTTCGGGCGGAGAATATTACCTGAACGGCAAGGAAGTTTCCAAATACACAGAGGCGCAACGTACCAGTCTGCGTAAAGGCGTAATCGGTTTCGTATTCCAAAGCTTTAACCTGATTGACGAACTGAATGTATATGAAAACATTGAACTGCCGTTGCTTTATATGGGCATACCTGCCGCCGAACGTAAACGCCGCGTAGAGACAGCTATGGAACGCATGGCAATTACACACCGCAGCAAGCACTTCCCACAACAACTTTCAGGCGGTCAGCAACAACGTGTAGCTATCGCCCGTGCGGTAGTAGCTAATCCAAAGCTGATACTCGCCGATGAGCCTACCGGTAATTTGGACTCCAAGAACGGTAAAGAGGTGATGGAACTGCTGAGCGAACTGAATAAAGAGGGAACCACCATCATCATGGTAACCCACTCACAACACGATGCCGGATTTGCCGGACGTATCATCAATCTGTTTGACGGACAGGTGGTGACGGAAGTCAGTCTGTAGATAATTGAGACTCTGCCTGTTGGCCTGAGTTGATTAAAAACCGTTACAGAAAGGAATCAAATGATAATTTAGTGCAGCCTAAGCCTGAAAGGCTTTCATCTTACAGCCCGGGGCAACGCCCCGGGAATGAATCGTCCCCCGCAATCTTACGCCCTGTAAGGGCAAAAGCTGATGTGTGCTGTTATGCCCTTACAGGGCGCAGGGATAAGCATAACTCAATTCCCAGGGCGTTGCCCTGGGCTGTAAGATGAAAGGCTTTCAGCCTTAAGCTGCGCAAATAATCACCTGTTCTATTCATAACTACATAAAAAGTATGCATACACTAAAAATAGTCCTGCGTAGCTGGTGGCGAAACAAATTATTCGTCACTATTTCTCTTGTCAGTCTGGTCATCGGCATCACCTGCACCAATTTGCTAACGGCATTCGTATTGTACGAATACAACATCGAATACAACAACCCCAATCGTGACCGCATCCTCAGACTTACACAAACACTGCCATTCGCGCAAGAAGAAATGCAAGGAACATTCGTATATCACGAATCTGTTCCGGAAATCATCTCACAATTTCCGGAAATAGAAGCCGCACTACGTACACTAAGCATTACACATACCAAAATCCGGGTGGACAATGAAGATTTCTCTGAACTGAACCTGATATCGGCAGATTCTACGCTTGAGAAGTTCTTTCCGATAGAACCTCTTGCAGGAATAGTAAAAGAAGCACTGACACATCCCAGAACTATTGCCATCAGCCAGGAAGTAGCTAAACGTTGTTTTGGAACAATCGACTGCATCGGTAAGCTATTGGAAATGCCACAGTCTGAGAAAAAGGCCTACCGGATTGTCGCGGTCTTCAGCCTGCCCCCTCAAAGCATGCTAAAAGCAGATATGCTCACAAGTCTCAAAGCTCAGGAAGGAGTTACGTGTTCGATACTTCTCAAACCGGGAACAGATATCAATGCCTTTCGCCAACGTTTTGAAACCACCGAACTCCCGACCTTATTGGGCAAAGGATATTACCGTACCCTGACATTACAGGAATCTTATTTTAATACCACCCTGCAAGATAGTGACCACTGCATCGAACACCGGCAATCAGCCCTCTTGAGCGTCGGGCTGTTATCCGCTTTATTGATTCTATTCATCGGCTGTTTCAACTACATCAATCTGAGCTTCTCCCGTTTGCTAAAGCAAATACGTACTTTACATATTGAGTGCCTCTTAGGTGCAACTCACCGTCACATCCGTTGGCAGCTCTTTGTTGACACCTTTCTGATGGTGGTTACAGCATTCCTTCTGTCCGTTCTGTTAATGAGCGACTTACTGACAAGTTTCAACACGATAGTAACTGCAAACCTGTCATTGCCTTATCTTTTCTCCGGTCAGGTGCTTCCGATTATCCTGCTGTTTGTGATTATTCTCTCCGTAGTACCAGCCCAATATATGAGCCGGAAAATACACACTCTGTCCGAAAGCAGCTACCGTAGTTTCTTCACCGGTCGCAAGAAACGGCGTATTGTCGCGGCATTGGTTACTCTGCAATTCATTATCTCCATTGGTTTGCTAAGTGCCTTTATGGTTATCCGCAGCCAGATGGACTTGATAGAGCAGGAGGGAAGCCGCTATAAAGGAATCATTGAATTTGGCATTGGTGACTCTGCGCATTCTCCTTTGCAGACATGGATAGAAGAAATCAAGCCTATAGCCGGAGTGAAAAGTGTCATCCCGTCCCAATCGGGGCTTTATCCTATGAGTGTGGCTATACCGCGCCAAGAGGGTAAAGAGAATGATCTTCTGATGCTGGAACTCTACGAGAACTGCCCGGATTTCTTATCCATATACGACTTTGAATTGCTGGATGCCAAACAGACATTCAATTTATTACCACGTACTCCCATACCGGTAGTCGTAAATGAGGCATTCATCCGTTATCTTGTTCCCGCAGGTGAAGACCCGATGGGACAGTCTATCTCCAAATACGCTTCCGATGAGAGTATAAATGGCACTATCATCGGAATTGTAAAAGACTTCAAGAAGTACTCCCTCACAAACAACATATTCCCGTTGAGAATGCTTCTTCACGAAACACCGCAGCAGAATTACACTACATTGACTATAAAGTTTGATGAAAAGTATCGCGCAGAAGTAATCAACCATATCCGTGAACTTTGGGAGAAAAAGTACCCCGGCACTTCGTTCAACTATGAAGACCCTCACCAGATACTAATGTCCAATAATCAGGAGGTTACCGACTTTTCCCGTATTCTTCTGATGTATGCTTCAATCAGCTTGTTTCTCACGCTGTTCGGTTTGTTCGGTATCACCCATTATGCCATCCGTCAGCGCACTCGCGAGATAGGAATCCGTAAAATTCACGGTGCGTCCTTCCGGCAGATATTGTGGCTTGTCAACCGTCCGTTCTTATGCTACATTGGCATTGCTTTCGTACTGGCTGTTCCCGTTATCTGCTATTCAATGAACTATTGGCTGCAACAGTTTGCCTATCATGCACATCTGGAAATCATCCACTTCCTGCTTCCTCTGTTATTCACTATCTGCATCACCCTGCTTACTGTATATCTGAATAGTTACCGGGCAGCAAGAAACAATCCCGTAGAGAGTATCAAATGTGAATAACCGTATCTCGATTGATATCCAGAAATAAAAATCCGAAATCAATCATCGCATTAAATAAAGCGATGCGGGAATAAGAGTAAATATCATCCGCCGGAATGTTACATTCCGCCAACAGACCTTGTTCCAATAGCCACGCACGCTTTGTTCCTTTCAGGAGGGGAGTCGCAGGAGTATACCAGACTCCCTCTTTTTCCAATGCCACATTAGCAATGGAAGTATCCGTCAAAAGATGATCTCTGACAATCAACACATCATCCTGATTGCCACGAAGGGAATACAATGCTTCCAACTCTTTCCGGTCTGTACTTTTATAGTGGTAATCAACCGTATCGGAATATGCCAGCCGGAGCGAATGTACCGGCCTCATTATATAAGGTGAAAATGCCACCTCACATATCTCTCTATCATAAACAACACGGCATTTATGGATTCCATGCACAGGACAGCCTTCTGCATACCTCCGGATATCCAACTGCTCCGATACTCCGAAAACAGCCTTCCGGGTCTCATTCATTCTCCGGTTGTGATGGGTAAGATTCCGCAACTCACCATCACGCACCTGTATGGTTTCAATAAATCGGCACATATACTTTCTGTTTCATTTCCTCATATTCGCTGCGGGCGTCACTCTTGAAAGTAATGCCACCGCCACTTTTGAAATACAGCCCCTCAGGTTGTTGCTCTACGAAACGGATCATCACGGCACTATCCAGGTTAGTTCCATCAAAGTAACCGGTTATGCCTGTATAAAATCCGCGTTCGTATCCTTCAGCCTCACAAATAATCTGCATCGTTTTCTTTTTAGGCGCTCCGGTGATGGAACCGGCAGGCAACATACTGAAAAGAATATCTCCTAAACGCTGTTTATAATCCTCCGGCAACTCACCGCATATCTCCGAACTGGTTTGCAAGATAGGGCCACGGTTGGTTTGTATGACATCCATATAGCGGTAGCGGCTGACCCGGACATGGGAAGCCACGATACTCAGGTCATTCCTTATCAAATCTACAATCGTGGCATGTTCCGCAGCTTCTTTTTCATCTTCCAGCAATATACGCCGGGCATCGGGCAGGGTAGCATCAATCGTTCCTTTCATGGGATAAGAACTGATAACTCCATTGTTTATCCGCACAAAAATCTCCGGCGAGAACACAACAAACCGCCCTTTCACCCACACCTGATATAAGGCGCGGGAATGGCAATATATGCTCTCTAAAGTAAGATTGGTACATACCGGCGTCCGGAATGTCAGGTTAGTGAGAAAACTGTTTCCTGCAAGAATATTCTTCCTTACATACTCAAATGCACAATTATATTCCTCAAAAGAAACAGGATCGGGATTCCATTCTATTTGTTCCGGCAAGCCTTTCTGCTGCTGATGATGCCAACCGTCTTCATTCGTAAATCCATTCAGATTATACACCAGTTCTGCCGGAGAAACATTCTTCGCTTCTTCCACATAAACCTGCTCCTGTAAGTAGTCAATCAGAAAGACAAACGGCTTTGCACGACTTGCCAGAACGTTCATGCGCCCTATTGCTTCCTGCTTATTATATAGTTTCATATATCTATTCTTGTTCTTGCAGGAAGCAAAGGTAGCAAAAAAACTATTTCCGTGCTGCTACTGCCAGCAATACTCCCAGCACAATGCCCAGCAATGCGGCAAACAGTACGCGCATATCCGGCGGCAACATGAAAGTAATCGTATGTGCCGGATACCAGAAGAACGGGATGGTCTTTTTGAAAACAAAGTTCCACTGAACGTTCCAGTTCAGCCCCGTGATAATCTTCGTCATCGGGATAGGGGTGATAAGGCTCTTGAGAGAACCGCCGCACATCAGGATATGCGTATCCGTAATCTTATGGAAAGTCATGAATACCGGAGCAAAGATAGTGTTCATGGTCACGGATATAGCCAGTGCTACCAATACTTTATCAAGAGATATCGCGTCGCTCGTAAAGGTCGCGGCTGCATTCGCCATTCCCATATATTCCATAAATTGGGGCACGCCCTTGGAGAAGATGATCATGGCCGCATTGATACCCATACCGAGTATTCCCCATACCACCATACGCGGAATAATGCCGAAGCCTTTCCTGTTGTATACTCCCGCACTGATACGAAGTCCCAGCACTTCGCCCAATGAAGACAGAATGGCAAACTTCAGAAAGCTCATCACCATGCCATGTTCAGCATTGAACGATTTGTACCAGTCGTAAACGGCACTACTCACAAAGAACGGCAGGAAAACCACCACTACCAGAAGGATAAACAGAAAATCTTGCTTTTTCATTGAAAAGACGTGTTTTTCATTAATAATGCGGCAAACATACTAAAAAACTTTCAAATTCAAAGCAAGATGACAACAAAATAAACAATATTGTAACAAAGAAGAAGCCAAATAAAGAAACGGTACACAGCTTCATAATATATATATCCACTCTTAAAGATTATATCATTTAACTCATAATCATACTGAAAACCAAAGATTATGGAAAAGAATGACTACCTTTGCAATGAACAAGCATTAAGAAAGGAGATTTATATAATGACAACAATGGAATTAAGAAGCTCATTATTACAGGAAATCGCCAGTATTATCGAAAGCGATGAACTGACGCGTAAGACATTGGAATACGTGAGAAAACTCAAAACCAAAGCGGCTTCCCATCAATCAGTACCTCCCTGCCAATATACTACAGAAGAGTTGGAAGAACGTCTTACAGCTTCCATGAAAAGTTATCATCAAGGCAAATATTGTACGAGTGAGGAGCTACGCAAACGTCATCCGCAATGCGAATAGTCTGGACTGAACAGGCTCAAGAAGACATGGATAAAATCTATGCTTTTTGGCACTTGCAGAATGCACAGTATGCTGTAAAGTTATACAATTCTTTCATAAATGAAGCAGAGAGATTACTTTCATTCCCGCAAATAGGACAGTTGGAGAATCTTTTGCAACATCGTAGTGAAAATTTCCGCTCGTTAGTAATCAACGAACATAATAAACTTATCTACACAGTAGAAGGAGAAGATATTGTAATACACATGGTATGGGATTGCCGTCAGAATCCTAAGAAACTAATCAAAAAAGTCTGATACACGAAGCTGCATAACCTGATAGTGGGATTGAATATCCCACTATTGTTTCTTCTTCAAGAAACGTTTAGCCAAATATTTCCGTAAGGGTTCATCATACCACTTCAAACACAGATAAGCCAGCAATATATTCCATGCATAAACACATAGAGCCACCTGCCAGGTATCGCCCAAAGTAAAGAGTTGATTCTTAATCAGCCACGCATAGAACAAGTACATGAACGGATAATGAATCACATAAATCGGATAAGATATATCTCCCAGGAACTTGCATATCTTTGTCGACTTTTCATCGGTTGTAGTCCCTGACGCACCTATCCAGACAAGGGCGGGGAAAGCTATGATAATACAGAATGCTTCGTAAAGGCCATTGGTGCAAATCGGCTCCGCACCTTCCAGATATGGCACTGAGAATAAAGTTATCAGCACAATAGTGCATATCCAGAATGCTCCTCTTATCTTAACGGGCTTAAAGTTACGCGACATGAGCATACCCACAGAAAAAGGGAAAAGCATTCTCAATAATCCGCCCGCAAAGTTTACACCGTCCAACGTCCAGCCCACACCCATGTTTCCATAACCGGAAACATCGAGAACCGCAAATAGCGCCAATGCCACTCCCAGCAATACCACAAGCACAGTCAATACCTTATTTGACAAGCGGCGAATAAACAAAGCATAGAGAATATTGCCTATATACTCAAAGAACAACGACCAACAAGGCCCGTTCAACGGAAACATCTCGCCATTGCCACGAACTTCATAGCCCACACCCGGCATCGCAGGAATAAAGAAAATCGTGCAAAGAAGAGACAGCATTACCATTGACAGGCCGATATGCGTGCCATCCCATTGCACAGAACCCTGTATGCAGAACGTGATAGCTCCCAGCACAGCACCCATAATCACCATAGGATGCAGACGTATCAGACGGCGTTTAAAGAACTCTTTCATTGTAAGACTCTTGCCCCAACGGTCATCGTAAGCGTAACCGATAACGAAACCTGAAAGGATAAAGAAAAAATCTACGGCCAAATATCCATGATTGAAAGTCGTAATCATAGTACCACCGGCAAAGGCATAGCCTTCGAATACGTGATACCATATCACCATAAGAGCCGCCACACCACGAAGTCCGTCAAGGAGATCATAATGCGCTTTGGTGTCTGCAAAAGCTGCTGAAGGAGTATTAGACATCTGTTATTTTAGTATTTAGTTAATGCCACAAACTTACACAATTTTAGCAATACCTAAAAAAAAAAGAGACTGCCTTTTGAAGACACTCTCTTTCATTTATCTGATTTCCGGAAAATCTTTATTCGATCACTCCCAATTCACGGAAGCATTTTGTCAACTTCTCAACAGCATAGTCCACTTGATCTTTGGTGTGGGTAGCCATCAGCGCCACGCGCACCAGCGTATCTTGAGGAGCGCATGCAGGCGGAATTACCGGATTGATGAAGATACCTTCGTCAAATGCCATCTTAGTTACCACAAACGTCTTTTCAGCATCACGCACATACAGCGGAATGATAGGAGATTCCGTTTCACCGATTTCGAAACCTGCATCGCGGAATTTCTTCAAAGCATAGTTGGTGATGTCCCACAAACGTTGCTGGCGTTCCGGCTCATTCATAATGATGTGCAGAGCTTCACGGGCCGCAGCTGTAGCGGCAGGCGTATTACTTGCCTGGAATATATAGGAACGTGCATTGTGACGCAGCCAGTTGATAACCGAAGCATCTCCGGCCACGAAACCGCCGATAGAAGCCAGTGATTTACTGAACGTGCCCATAATCAAGTCAATATCTTCCGTAACGCCGAAATGATCGCAAACACCGCGGCCTTGTTTTCCGAACACACCCAGACCATGTGCTTCATCCACCATGATGCTGGCATTGTATTTCTTCTTCAGGCGTACAATTTCGGGAAGATTGGCAAGGTCACCTTCCATAGAGAACACACTATCCACTACAATCAGCTTGATAGCGTCCGGCTCACACTTCTGGAGTTCCTTTTCCAGCTCGGCCATGTCGTTATGCTTATACTTCAACTGAGTGGAGAAGGAGAGACGGCGGCCGTCTACAATAGAGGCATGCACGCGGTCATCACAAATGATGTAATCGTTACGCCCTGTCAACTGAGGGATGACACCTTCATTCACAGTAAATCCGGTGGAGAAACAAAGAGCATCGTCTTTTCCTACGAACTCGGCCAGTTCCTTTTCCAACTCTACGTGTATATCAAGAGTTCCATTTAATAAACGGGAACCGGCACAACCAGTACCATACTTATCTGTAGCAGCTTTCGCAGCTTCTATGATCCTTTTATCGTAAGTCAGTCCCGTATAAGCATTCGAGCCGAACATCAGGACTTTTTTACCATCCATCAACACCTCAGTATCCTGATGGCTGTCAATTGTGCGGAAATAGGGGTATACGCCCATTGCCATATATTGCTGCGGCAAGTCGTATTTCGCCAATTTGTCTTGTAGTAATCCCATGAAATGTTTATTATATAATAGTATGAAATATTTAACTCCTAAATTATAAGCCTTTTGAAAACAGGGGGCAAAGATAGCAAAATATGTGTTTATATGTTCTTTTTCTACTAAAAAATATATTTGCCTGTGGATTAAAAGTCTCTCTATGACTAAAAATTCAAGTATTTATATTACTTTTGCCATTTAAATAATTGCATAGTGAAATACCCCTTGCATGGACGAAGAAAAAAAGAAAATATCATTCATTATAAATCCGAAATCCGGTACGCAGAGTAAAGAGCAAATCCTCCATCTGCTCGATGAAAAGCTGGATCAGACGAAGTATGCCAAAGAAGTGGTGTACACAGAATATGCCGGACATGCCGTTGAAATTGCCGCACAAAAAGCCAAGGAAGGCGTGCATGCGGTAGTAGCTATTGGCGGAGATGGCACGATTAACGAAATTGCCCGTTCGCTGGTGCATACAAAAACGGCATTAGGAATCATTCCCTGCGGTTCGGGAAACGGACTGGCGCGCCATCTGCAAATCTCGATGGAGCCGAAAAAAGCAATCGAAATCATTAATGAGGGGATTATGGACGTCATTGATTACGGAAAAATCAATGATGTGCCTTTCTTCTGCACATGCGGAGTAGGTTTTGACGCCTTTGTCAGCCTGAAATTCGCTAAGGCGGGCAGGAGAGGACCTCTTACCTATTTAGAAAAGACCTTGCTGGAAAGTCTGAAATACCAACCCGAAACTTATGAGCTGGAAACGGAAGACGGTACATTAAAGTATAAAGCGTTCCTGATAGCTTGTGGCAATGCCTCACAATATGGTAACAATGCATACATAGCCCCGCAAGCCACTCTGACGGACGGATTGCTGGATGTGACCATCCTGGAGCCTTTCACGGTGCTGGATGTGCCTGCATTATCTTTCCAGCTGTTCAACAAGACGATAGACCAGAATAGCCGTATCAAGACTTTCCGTTGCCAGACTCTGCGCATCCACCGCACCAAGCCGGGAGTAGTGCACTTTGACGGCGATCCGATGATGATGGGTGAAAACATCGACGTGAAAGTAATCAAAGAGGGATTGCAGGTTATCATACCCCGCTATGCCGAAAAAGATTCTTCGAACGTCTTGCAACGGGCACAGGATTACATCAACGGCTTGAAACAGATTAATGAGGCCATCGTGGAGGACATTGCCCATAAGAATAAGATGATACTGGACAAGAGTAAAGAACAGATTAAGAAGTTAACGAAAATCTGAGTTTTTTATAAAATAAATCTGTATTTTTGCACGCCATTAGCAATAAGCATGCGCCTGACAGCGCAGCCAATTTATAATTTATAATTCATAATTTATAATTATCAAGATGTTTAGAACACATACCTGCGGGGAACTCCGTATCTCCGACGTCAATAAGCAAGTAACGCTGGCAGGTTGGGTACAGCGCAGCCGCAAAATGGGAGGCATGACTTTCATAGACCTCCGTGACCGTTATGGCATCACCCAGTTAGTTTTCAACGAAGAGGTGGACGCGGCACTTTGCGAAAGCGCCAACCGCCTGGGACGCGAGTTCGTTATCCAGATTACCGGAACAGTGAACGAGCGTTTCAGCAAGAACACCAATATCCCGACCGGAGACATCGAAATCATCGTATCGGAACTGAATGTACTGAATGCAGCGCTGACTCCTCCTTTCACTATCGAAGACAACACAGATGGAGGCGATGATATCCGCATGAAATACCGTTATCTGGACTTACGCCGCCCGTCTGTGCGTAAGAATCTGGAACTCCGCCATAAAATGACGATTGAAGTACGCCGTTATCTGGACAGTCAAGGTTTCATTGAAGTGGAAACTCCTGTATTGGTAGGTTCTACCCCGGAAGGCGCCCGCGACTTTGTTGTGCCTTCACGCATGAATCCGGGACAGTTCTATGCTCTGCCACAAAGCCCGCAGACTTTAAAGCAGTTGTTGATGGTATCCGGTTTCGACCGTTACTTCCAGATTGCCAAGTGTTTCCGTGACGAAGACCTTCGTGCCGACCGCCAGCCGGAATTTACACAAATCGACTGTGAAATGTCTTTCGTAGAACAGGATGACATTATCAACCTGTTTGAAGGCATGACGAAATATCTTTTCAAAGAAATCCGCGGTGTAGAGTTGGAAGGACAATTCCAGCGTATGGCATGGGCCGACGCCATGAAATATTACGGTAGCGACAAACCCGACTTGCGTTTCGGTATGAAGTTCGTGGAACTGATGGACGTATTGCAAGGTCATGGCTTCTCCGTATTTGACAATGCCGCATACATCGGTGGTATCTGTGCTGAAGGTGCCGCACACTACACCCGCAAGCAGCTGGACGCACTGACGGAATTCGTAAAGAGACCGCAAATTGGTGCAAAAGGCATGGTTTACGCCCGTATAGAAGAAGATGGAACCGTAAAATCAAGCGTTGACAAATTCTATACGCAGGAAGTACTGCAAAAGATGAAGGAAGCTTTCGGTGCTAAACCGGGTGATCTGATTTTGATATTGAGCGGTGACGACGCCATGAAGACGCGTAAACAACTTTGCGAACTCCGCCTGGAAATGGGTAACCAGTTAGGTCTGCGCGACAAGAACACCTTCGCATGCCTGTGGGTGGTTGACTTCCCGATGTTTGAATGGAGCGAACAGGAAAATCGCCTGATGGCTATGCATCATCCGTTCACGCATCCGAAAGATGAGGATATCGACCTGTTGGATACTGATCCGGCAGCAGTACGTGCTGATGCTTACGATATGGTTATCAACGGTGTGGAAGTTGGTGGCGGTTCTATCCGTATTCACGATCCGAAGTTGCAGGCAAAGATGTTCGAAATCCTGGGCTTCACTCCGGAAAAAGCGGAAGAACAATTCGGCTTCCTGATGAATGCATTTAAATATGGTGCACCTCCTCATGGTGGTCTGGCATATGGCCTTGACCGTTGGGTATCTCTGTTTGCCGGACTGGATAGTATTCGTGACTGCATCGCGTTCCCGAAGAACAACAGCGGACGCGATGTGATGCTGGACGCTCCCGCAGCACTTGACCCGTCGCAATTGGATGAACTGAATTTAATTGTTGACATAAAGGAATAGGAGCAATATCCTGCTGTGAAAGAGTCCAGACGCATCTTCCGCTTTGCGGTAATCGGCACACTGAATGCCTTGATTACAGCCGCAGTCATCTGGCTGATGATGGACGAACTGGACATCGACTATATGCTTTCAAACATAACAGCATATATAGTCGCACAGACTCATAATTTCATCTGGTGCAAGCACTGGATATTCCCTTTGGAGAAAGAAAAGAAGAGCAATACCTGGAGACAGGCGTTGCTCTTTTCTATCGCTTTCGGAATGGCCTATCTGGCACAATTCCTGTTTCTTGTAGTACTGGTGGAGGGACTGAACTGCGATGAATATCTTGCCCAGTTCCTGGGATTGTTCATTTACGGAGGAGTGAACTTCATAATGAACAAGAAAGTGACGTTCAAATAGCCGTTGCTAATCAAGAAAGCGCTTCGTTAATCCTCCATATTCATCAATGCGGCGGTCGCGCAGGAAAGGCCACCAACGACGGACATTTTCAGAACGTTCCATATCTATTTCCACTACCATATTCTCCGGATGATCGTTTCCGGCTTGTGCCAAGAATTCGCCTTGCGGACCTGCCACAAAACTATTTCCCCAAAACCGGATGCCATTAGTCTGCTTAGACGGATCGGGTTCATGACCGACACGGTTGACGGAGATGACCGGCAATCCGTTGGCTACGGCATGGGCACGCTGAGAAATAATCCAGGCATTGAGCTGACGCGCTTTTTCATCATCGGTATCGCTGCTTTCCCAGCCGATGGCGGTGGGATATATCAGCAGTTCAGCACCTTTCAGTGCCATAAGACGGGCAGCTTCAGGATACCACTGATCCCAGCAAACGAGCACACCCAGTTTGCCGATAGAGGTCTGAATGGGTTCGAATCCTATATCACCGGGTGTGAAATAGAACTTTTCATAATAGGCCGGATCATCGGGAATATGCATCTTACGATATTTTCCGGCGATGCTTCCATCGCGGTCGAAAACAACGGCGGTGTTATGATAAAGTCCCGGTGCACGCTTCTCAAACAAAGAGGTTACCAATACTATTTTATTGGCCGCAGCCAGTTCGGAGTAAAATCCGGTGGAAGGGCCGGGAATCGTTTCCGCCAAATCAAACAATTGCGTATTTTCGGTCTGGCAGAAATACAGGGAGTTATGCAATTCCTGCAAAACCACCAGTTGGGCACCGTGGGCGGCGCAGGCTTCTATACTTTTAGCCAGGTTCATCAGGTTCGTACGAAGGTCTGATGTATTGGCTTGCTGGATAATACCGACTTTTATTTTTCTCATATTTCTTCTGTTTTATTTCAATACTCCTGTAGGATATTGCATCGTTACACAATGAAGGGAACCGTGCTGCTTGATTAATGCCCGGCAATCAATACCGACAATCTCGTGTTCGGGAAAAGCTTCCTGCAAGACTTCTTTGGCACGGGTATCATTCTCCGGTTGGCGATAAGTAGGATAGAGCACGGCACCGTTCATTATCAGGAAATTGGCATACGTAGCGGGGAGGCGTTCTCCTTCTTCCTCAATCTTATCCGCCATGGGTAATGCCAACAGGCGATAGGGGGCTCCACTTATGGTACGGAAGGTTTTCAGTTGTTCTTCCATCCGGTGGAGGGCTTCGTAGTGCTCGTCCTGCGTATCGGTGCATTGCACATAGGCAATGGTATCCGGCGAGCAAAGGCGGGCGAGAGTGTCGACATGACTGTCCGTATCGTCTCCCGCCAGATATCCGTGGTCGAGCCAAAGCACACGTTGCAGATGAAATACGGAGCAAAGATATGCTTCGATTTCATCGCGGCTCATCTGCCCGTTACGATTGAGGGAAAGCAGACATTCAGAAGTGGTAAGCAGTGTCCCCTGCCCGTCACTCTCAATGGAACCGCCTTCGAGGACAAAACCGAGACGATTTACATAGCGGCCATTCAGAAAACCTGCTTCCACGGCCTGGCGGGTAATCAGGTTATCCTTGTCCGAAGCAAATTTCAATCCCCACCCGTTGAAAGTAAAATCGAGAAGGGAAGGACCGTCTGTATCGAGCAAGGTGATTGCCCCGTGATCACGTGCCCAGGTATCATTCGTTTCACACTCCATGAAACGGACATTTTCCATGTTAACGGTAGCTGAGATTTGCTTTCTGACTTCCTCCGGTTCGGGAGTCACAATCAGAAGTAATTCCCGTTTAGCTATCTCGCGGGCAATGGCAGTGAAGCACGACCTTACTTCGGTAAGCATATATGCCCAATCTGTTTCGGCATGAGGCCAGGTCAGTTGTATGCCACTTTGTGATGCCCATTCGGCAGGAAGACTGTTTTTCAGATACTTATTGCTCATTATATTTATTAAGTAACGCGTAAAAAGGAAAGTGATATAATAGTTTTTTTATTTTCCCAACTGGAGAAAAATATTTTGCCAGTAGAGAAAATTTAATTGAGTAATATTCAAATGATGAATTATCATTTACGTATCACGTTATTCTTTCTTCTCCTCTTTCGGTTTCCGGTCGAAGAACGGGTTCTTGGATGATGCGCTGACCGGAATAGCATACACCGATTTACAACCGGGCAACCATTCCAATTGCTGCGCGGCAAGTCCGGCAGAGAACATGACGCGCGTATCTACACGCAAATCGGCCGCCGTGGCACAAGCCGAGCCGATAGCTATGCCGACATCCACAGAATTGATAGCACAAGGCACACCCTCAGGCCGACCGGCACACGTGGGATATCCGCAATGTCCGCAATTCAGCCCTTGCGCCTGCTCGCGCGTACCTATTATTATTACGCACTCCGCCTGCAAAATGTTTGCCGCATCACGCAGAAAGAACTTCATTCCATGTTCTTCCACCATAGCCACCATCTTGTCCGACAATACCTTCAGACTGTCACCGGTAACCATCGCAATCTCAATAATATCAACACCTTTGCCCTTAGGCGCAGTGCGGGCAGCGGTCATCATCTGCCTTGCCACATCCAACACATGTTCGTGTCGGCTTGCACGTTCGTTCTGTATCATAATTCTCACTTTTATTAAAAACTGATAGCAAAGATAGTGCAAACCGAAGGCAGTACAAAATAAGCTTGCTTATTTTTACTGCTGAGGTGCAGCCTATCTTCGCTTTTAAAGTCAAAGATAATGCAATTTGAGTGCAGAACTTTCATGCAAGCATGAAAAAGTTCTGCCGAAATGCAGCTTATCTTATTTAAAGATACTTATTTCGGCTAATAATCCGCCATTTTCTCAGAATTCCTTTCTATATTTGCTTGCAAATGGAGACCGAAACTATACTTCAGATAGAGGACGCATGCATCGCTTTCGGAGAAGACACACTCTTTTCCGGCTTTTGCTTACAATTGCACGAAGGAGAAATAGCCTGCATTTCCGGACAATCGGGGCGGGGAAAAACTTCTTTGCTGAATGCGATCCTGGGATTCGTACCCCTCAAAGCAGGGCGCATCATCGTCAACAATATCTTACTGGAAAAGGCAACTATCGACCATATACGCCGCCAAGTGGCATGGATACCGCAAGAACTGGCGCTTCCATCGGAGTGGGTGAAGGAAATGGTGCAACTTCCGTTCAACCTGAAAGCGAACCGCGCCACTCCCTTTTCGCTCGATAAACTCTTTGCCTGCTTTGCAGAACTGGGGCTGGAAGAAGAAGTGTACGACAAACGCGTGAATGAAATCTCCGGCGGACAACGGCAACGCATCATGATTGCCGTAGCCACCATGATGCAAAAACCGTTGCTGATGGTGGACGAGCCGACTTCGGCACTGGACCCGGACTCTACAGACAAGGTGCTCGCCTTCTTCCGGAAGCAGATGAGAAAGGGGAGTGCCATCCTTGCCATTTCCCATGACCAGGGCTTTGCGCAAGGATGTAACCAAATGATAACGTTGTGATTAAAACATTAAGAAGTGGGAACGATTGACATATCATATACCAGTCTGGCCATCGGTTTGCTGTTGCTGCTCATTCCGCTGTTCTACTTGTGGAAGTTCAGGACAGGACTGCTGTGGGTCACTGTTATCGGCATTGCACGCATGATTGTGCAGCTTTTCTTTATCGGCATCTACCTGAAATACCTGTTTTTGTGGAATAACCCCTGGATAAACTTCCTGTGGGTGATTATCATGATATTCGTTGCCGCCCAAACAGCGGTGGCACGCACCCAGTTGAAGCGGAAAATACTGTTCATTCCTATTTCCGTCGGCTTCCTGTGCAGTGTGGTCTGCGTCGGTATGTACTTCATTGCCATCGTATTGCGACTGGAAAATGTGTTCAGTGCACAATACTTTATTCCGATATTCGGCATTCTGATGGGGAATATGCTATCCAGCAATGTGGTTGCGCTGAATGCTTATTACAGCGGACTGAAGCGGGAACAACAGCTCTATCGCTATCTGCTTGGCAATGGCGCCACAAGGGCAGAGGCACAGGCACCTTTCATTAAACAAGCTATCATTAAGTCGTTTAGCCCGCTGATTGCAAACATAGCCGTAATGGGACTGGTGGCACTTCCCGGCACAATGATCGGACAAATTCTGGGAGGCAGTAGCCCGAATGTAGCCATCAAGTATCAGATGATGATTATGGTGATAACTTTCACGGCATCCATGCTTTCGCTGATGATTACCATTTCACTGGCTTCCCGCAAGTCGTTCGATGCCAACGGGAAGTTGCTGGAGGTTATGGTTGAGAAGAAAGAAAAGAAGAAAAACCGTTAATCTTTTATTTTAGAGGGAGTATAGCGAATCTGCACATACTGTATACCCGGATTGATATAAGCGCTATCCATCAGCACTTTCTTTACCCGAAACGTTTCAAGACAACGGTTGATATGCTTTTTTACCGATTCTGTCTGTGGCTTCACATAGGAAAGCACTTCGATACATCCCACCGTATCTATTTCAACTTGTGCCTTCAAGGTGCGTATAGGAACCGGTTTGCCGGACATATAACCAGGCAGCTTCTTATTCTTGTCCACCCAGAATATAGCCGTCGCTTTCGGAGTAGTATCCACAAATACCTCTTGTGCATCACTATCACCTTCATTCTGGACTTTAGGTGAAGGCTGACATGAAAACAAGACGCACATTAGTGCAGAAAACAAGAAAAGCAGTGCTTTCATCGTACTAAGTTTTACAATTATCAGAACAAATATACTAAAAAATAGTAAAACGGTCAGATATTCAGTGTATTTTTACTATATTTGCAGCGAAATTTTCTGTTACATAATGAAAATTAAGGAAATAGTAAGCGCCCTTGAACGGTTCGCGCCTCTGCCATTGCAAGACGGATTTGATAATGTCGGCCTGCAAATCGGATTGACAGAAGCGGAAGCAACAGGGGCTTTGTTGTGTCTTGACGTTACTGAAAACGTGCTGGACGAAGCGATAGCGTTAGGGTACAATCTCGTCATATCCCACCATCCGTTGATATTCAAAGGATATAAATCCATCACAGGCAGGGACTATGTGGAGCGTTGTATCATGAAAGCAATAAAGAACGACATCGTGATTTATTCCGCACACACCAATCTGGACAATGCACCGGGTGGAGTAAACTTCAAGATTGCCGAGAAAATAGGATTGAGTAACGTGCGTGTGCTGGAACCCAAGGAAAACGCTCTACTGAAGCTGGTGACCTTTGTTCCGGTGGAACAAGCGGAAGATGTACGGAAAGCCCTGTTTACGGCCGGATGCGGTTGCATAGGAAATTACGATATGTGCAGCTATAATATAGAAGGAGAGGGAACCTTCCGTGCCCGGGAGGGTAGCCATCCGTTCTGTGGAAACATAGGAGAGCTGCATACGGAAAGGGAAGTGCGCATAGAAACCGTGCTGCCTGCCTACAAAAAAGGAGAAGCTATCAAGGCTCTGTTGAACGCCCACCCATACGAGGAACCCGCATTCGATTTGTATCCCCTTCAGAACAGTTGGGCACAGGCAGGATCGGGAGTTATCGGTGAACTGGAAGTACCGGAAACGGAACTGGAATTCCTGAAACGCATCAAGAAGACCTTTGAAGTGGGCTGCCTGAAGCATAACAAGCTGAATGGACGCGAAATACAGACTGTAGCCCTGTGTGGAGGAGCCGGAGCATTCCTGATGCCGCTTGCCATACGTAACGGCGCAGACGTGTTCATCACCGGGGAAATCAAGTATCACGACTACTTCGGCCATGATACGGACATCCTGCTGGCAGAGATAGGACACTATGAAAGTGAACAATATACGAAAGAGATATTCTATACAATAATCCGGGAGTTGTTTCCAAGCCTTGCCCTGCAACAGTGCAAAGCAAACACCAACCCCATAAAATATTTATAAGTAAAATGGCTAAAGAAGCAAAAAAAGACCCACAGGAATTGACCGTGGAACAGAAATTGAAAGCACTGTTCCAGTTGCAGACCATGTTGTCCAAGATTGATGAAATCAAGACTTTGAGAGGTGAACTTCCGCTGGAAGTACAAGACTTGGAAGACGAAATCGCTGGTCTGAGCACACGTATCGACAGAATTAAGGCAGAAGTAGCCGAACTGAAATCCGCCATCGCTACCAAGAGAGTGGAAATCGAAACCTCCAAAGCTTCTATTGCAAAATATAAGGAACAGCAGGAGAATGTACGCAACAACCGCGAGTACGACTTCCTGAGCAAAGAAATCGAATTCCAGACTCTGGAAATGGAACTTTGTGAAAAGAGAATCAAAGAGTTTGCCGTACAGGAACAAGAGAAATCAGCAGAAGTAGAAAAGAGCACAGTTGCCCTGGACGAAAGACAAAAAGACCTGGATGTCAAGAAGAACGAACTAGACGAAATCATCTCCGAAACAAAGCAGGAAGAAGAAAAGCTGAGAGACAAGGCCAAAGATCTTGAAACAAAGATTGAACCGCGTCTACTCCAGTCTTTCAAGCGTATCCGCAAGAACTCTCGCAACGGACTTGGTATCGTATACGTACAGCGTGACGCCTGTGGTGGTTGCTTCAACAAAATCCCGCCCCAGAGACAGTTGGATATCCGTTCTCGTAAGAAAATCATTGTTTGCGAATACTGCGGACGTATCATGATTGACCCGGAGTTGGCAGGTGTAACCCTCGAACACAAGGAGGAAGTAAAGGAAAAGCCGACCAGAAGAAGAAAGACTGCGGAGTAATCCGTAAGATTGTCCGGAAAAGAAATATCTGCCCCTGCAAGTTTCAGCTTGTAGGGGCTTTTTGTGTTTTCTATTACATATCGCGCGAAGCGCGATAAGTGGTTAGTAGCAAGTAGCCACACCACCAGCCTACTCTTCGATAAACAAATGAAGGCTTAAGTTGTTATGATACCTAATATCACAAAAATGACCTAAACCTATGAAGATTAAAGCTTGGGGCAGTACACTGCTCTTATTATGCCTATGTTCTGCCGCCACAGCGCAGAATGGCGACCGTTACCTGGAAAAGCCGCTACCCCGAAGTTGGGGAAGTACGGCAATTCCTTCTTCCACTGCGGCTTCCGCAGATACTGATTTGTTCAGCGGACAGATATTACCCGTAGACGACCAGTGGTGGAAAGCATTCAACGACCCAATGCTGGACTCGCTTATCAGCGTGGCTTCTGGAGAAAACTATTCCGTACTGGCCGCCATAGACCGCATGGAACAGGCACGTGCCAGTCTGCGAATAGAACGCAGCAACTTTTTCCCTTCTATCAGTCTGAATGCCGGATGGCTCCGGCAGCAAAGCAGTGGCAATACCAGTGAATTGCCACAGTCTATCACCCATTATTATGACGCTTCGCTAAATGCCAGCTGGGAGCTGGACATATTCGGAAGCATCCGCCAACGAGTGAAAGCTCAACGTGAAACCTTCCGTGCCAGCCGTGAAGAATACATCTCCGTGCAGATATCCCTTTGTACACAAATCGCCTCTGCCTACATCAACCTGCGAGAACTACAACAAGAGTTGCAGGTAGTGACCCACAACTGCCGGACACAAGAGGAAGTGCTCAACATCACCGAAGTACGATACAACACAGGGCTTGTATCAAAACTGGATGTAGCACAAGCCAAATCCGTGTATTACAGCACGAAAGCATCCATTCCACAACTGGAATCGGGAATCAGCCAATACATCAATTCGCTGGCGATATTATTAGGAACCTACCCCCAGGAACTACGCCCGATGCTGGAGAAGACCGGAAAGTTACCCGACTACATGGAACCCGTTGGAGTAGGGCTACCGGCTGATTTATTGCTTCGCCGCCCGGATGTCCGCCAGGCAGAGAGACAGGTTAATGCACAGGCTGCACTGCTGGGCGCAAGCAAAAGCGATTGGTTGCCGCAGGTATTCCTGAAAGGGTCTGTGGGATATGCCTCCCGTGACTTGAAGGACCTGACCAGACGGAAAAGCATGACGTTTGAGATAGCCCCTACCATCAGTTGGACCTTGTTCAGCGGGACAAAGTTGGTGAACGCCACCAAGCAGGCACGCGCACAACTGGACGAGGCGGTACATAGCTTCAACGAGACAGTGCTCACCGCCGTACAGGAGACGGACAATGCGATGAACAATTACCGGAATTCCATCAAACAAATTGTCGCCCTCCGTGAAGTGAGAAACCAGGGACAGGAGACGTTAAAACTCTCCCTTGAGCTTTATAAACAAGGACTTAGCCCCTTTCAGAATGTGCTTGATGCGCTACGTTCACTGTTGACCTACGAAAACCAACTGGTGCAGGCTGAAGGGAACTCGCTGCTATATCTGGTATCATTATACCAGGCACTGGGAGGAGGATATACAGAGAAATAAAGAGGCCGAGAATGAGATACGTATCTCACCACCCATGACATACAGTATCTCACTACCCATGACATACGTATCTCACTACCCATGACATACGTATCTCACTACCCATGACATACGTATCTCACTACCCATGACATACGTATCTCATCACAACTTAGATAAATACTTAAACCATAACCATATATGAGAAATAGAATGTACATCACCCTTGCGCTCATTCCGCTATTGGCGGGGTGCGGGGAGAGAAAAGAGACGGCACGCACCGCGATGCCCGTTCCGGAGATAAGCGTCGCCCTTCCTGTGGTGAAAGATATCACGCTGACTAAAGAATATCCGGGTTATCTCAGTTCTGAGAAAACCGTTGACCTGGTGGCACGGGTTAACGGAACTCTGCAAACCGTCGCCTATGCTCCCGGAAGCAGGGTAAGGAAAGGACAGGTATTATTCATCATCGAACCAACTATCTACCGGGACAATGTAGAACAGGCGGAAGCTGAACTGAATACCGCCCGGGCTAATCTGGAATATGCTCAAAATAACTACTCGCGTATGCTGGAAGCCGTCAAGAGTGATGCTGTAAGCCAGATACAAGTGCTACAATCCAAGTCTAATGTTGCGACCTCACAAGCGGCAGTAAGCAATGCGGAAGCAGCACTGAATACCGCCCGTACCAATCTGGGATATTGCACCGTGCGTGCACCGTTCGACGGGACTGTCAGCCGTAACCAGGTGGATGTGGGCAGTTATGTGGGTGGCAGTGTACAGCCTGTCACACTTGCCACGATTTATAAGGATGACCTGTTGTATACTTACTTCAACATCGCTGACAACCAATGGCTTGCCATGCTGATGCAACAAGGAACAGCCCAACAAAAGGATACGCTGCCGAGACAAGTCACCGTCAACCTGGGCGAGAACAGCATGCAGCCTTATCCTGCCACATTAGACTACTTTGCGCCAAACGTAGACCTGAACACCGGAACGTTGAGCCTGCGTGCCCGACTGGACAACCCGAAAGGATTATTGAAAAGCGGACTTTATGTCAGCATCACCCTGCCATACGGCAAAGAACGCCAGGCGGTACTCGTTCCGGAAGCCTCCATCGGTACCGACCAATTAGGAAAATACGTGTACATAGTGAATGATTCCGATATGGTGCGTTACCGCCATATCGAAGTGGGACAACTGATAGACGACACCCTCCGGCAAGTGACCGGCGGACTCTCTCCGAAGGAACACTACGTGACCAAAGCACTGATGAAAGTGCGGGATGGGATGAGAGTAAAACCCACCGGCAAATAATTTAGAATTAATAATTAAACCCTAACACTCATGTTTTCAAAATTCTTCATAAACCGCCCCATCTTTGCTACTGTGTTGGCGCTACTGATTGTAGTGGCAGGATTGGTCACCCTAGGCATACTGCCTATCGCGCAGTATCCGGAAATCACTCCGCCAACCGTACAGGTCAGCGCCGTATATCCGGGAGCCAATGCCCAGACAGTGGCGCAAACCGTAGGTATTCCCATCGAACAACAAGTAAACGGTGTGGACGGCATGCTTTATATGTCATCCAATTCTTCTTCATCCGGCGCTTACTCGCTGACCATCACCTTTGCGGTCGGAACAGATATCGACATGGCGACCGTGCAGGTGCAGAACCGCGTCAGTGTGGCACAGGCTTCCCTGCCGACACCGGTTGTAGTGCAGGGAGTGACAGTACAGAAACAGTCTTCAAACATTGTCATGTTCCTCACAATGACGTCAGATAATAAGGAATACGATGGACTTTATCTCAGCAATTATGCCACGCTGAACCTGGCCGACCAGTTGACGCGCGTGCCCGGTGTGGGTGCCGTCAATATAATGGGAGCGGGCGACTACTCCATGCGCATCTGGCTGGATCCGGCAGCACTACGCATCCGCAACCTTTCCGCATCCGATGTATACCAAGCGATACAAGCGCAAAATGTGGAAGTCAGCGCCGGAACCATCGGGCAACCTCTACCGGCAAGCGGAACCTCGGGCAACAGCGGTTCGCCCGCCTACCAATACACTCTTACGGTGAAAGGGCGGCTTTCTTCTCCCGAAGAGTTCGGCAATATCATTCTGCGTACCGAAACGGGTGGACGGGTGCTTCGCTTGAGAGACGTGGCGCACATCGACCTCGGCTCGGCATCCTACAACGTCGTTTCGCGTCTGAACGGACAGCCGACTGCCGCCATCGCCATCTATCAGCAGCCCGGTTCCAACTCGTTGGACGTTTCCAAAGGTGTACGTGCCAAGATGCAAGAATTGTCGCAATCGTTTCCTCAAGGCATAAATTATAGTGTGACGCTAGATACGACAGACGTCATTCATGCTTCGGTGGACGAAGTGCTGGTAACTTTCCTGGAAACGACCTTACTCGTGGTACTTGTCATTTTCCTCTTCCTGCAAAACTGGCGGGCAGTCATCATTCCCTGTATCACGATTCCGGTATCGCTTATCGGTACGCTGGCCGTGATGGCGTTGTTCGGCTTCTCCATCAATACACTGACACTTTTCGGACTGATACTTGCCGTAGCAATTGTGGTGGACGATGCCATTGTGGTGGTGGAAAATTCGAGCCGATTGCTCGACACCGGACAATACAGTGCCCGCGAAGCTGTCACCAAGGCGATGGGAGAGATTACCGGCCCGATTGTGGGTGTGGTGCTGGTATTGCTTGCCGTATTTATCCCCACAATGCTCATCAGCGGCATCTCAGGGCAGCTTTACAAGCAATTTGCACTGACCATTGCCGCCAGTACCGTATTGAGTGGCATAAACTCGTTGACACTGACTCCGGCACTATGCGCTCTGATATTGCAACCCACCAAACCCGCCAAATCGCCACTCTTCCGGGGATTCAACTTTGTGTACGATAAGACACAAGGGGTATATGACAGGACTGTAGGCTGGTTGCTCCAACGTCCGGGCGCCGCTCTTGTCTCTTATGCAGTGTTTACGGCTCTCGCAGTCATCCTGTTCATCAAATGGCCCAGTACGTTCATTCCCGAAGAAGATGACGGATATTTCCTCGCTGTAGTGCAGTTGCCGCCTGCATCAAGTCTGGAACGGACGGAAACCGTAGGACGGGAAATCAACGAAATCCTCAACAGCTATCCCGAAGTGAAAAACTACATCGGCATATCCGGCTTCTCCGTAATGGGCGGAGGGGAACAAAGCAACTCCGGAACCTATTTCGTGATTCTGAAAAACTGGGATGAACGCAAAGGCAAGGAACACACCGCACAGGCTGTCGTCAACCGTTTCAATGCACAGGCATACGGCATACAGGAGGCAGAAGTGTTCGCCATGGTTCCTCCGGCCATCCCCGGACTGGGTGCCACAGGCGGATTGCAGTTGCAACTGGAGGACAGAAAGAATCTGGGTGCGACGGAAATGCAGCGCGCCGTAGAGACACTGATGGAAACCTATCACACGAAACCCGCATTAGCCAGTGTCAGCAGTCAATACCAAGCCAATGTGCCGCAGTATTTTCTGAATATCGACCGTGACAAGGTACAGTTGATGGGCATCCCGTTGAACAGTGTTTTCACCACATTGGGGTACTATATGGGGGCTGCCTACGTGAATGATTTCGTGGAATTCGGACGTATCTACCAAGTGAAACTCGGCGCGCGGGACCATGCACAGCGGGTTATTGACGATGTATTGAAACTGAGCGTACCGAATGCGACAGGAGAGATGGTACCCTTCTCAGCTTTCACCAAGATGGAAGAGCAACTGGGTATGGATCAGATTAACCGATATAATATGTACTCCACCGCATCCGTTACCTGCAACGTGATGCCGGGAAGCAGTTCGGGAGAGGCGATTCAGCAGATGGAGGAACTCTTCCGGGAACAATTGGGTGATGAGTTCGGTTACGAATGGACTTCGGTTGCCTATCAGGAAACGCAGGCGGGAACAACCACCAGCACTGTACTGGTGATGGCCTTGCTGGTTGCATTCCTGGTATTGGCTGCACAATATGAGAGTTGGACGAGCCCGGTATCTGCGGTCATGGGATTGCCGGTGGCGCTGCTGGGAGCCATGATTGGCTGTCTTGTGATGGGCACACCGGTCAGCATCTACACACAAATCGGAATTATCTTGCTTGTGGCACTGTCCGCCAAGAATGGTATTCTGATTGTAGAGTTTGCCCGCGACTTCCGTGCAGAGGGAAATTCCATCCGTGATGCAGCATTCCAGGCCGGACATATCCGTTTGCGGCCTATCCTGATGACGTCACTGGCGTTTGTGCTCGGTGTGATGCCGTTGCTTTTTGCCACAGGAGCGGGAGCGGAGAGCCGTATCGCTTTGGGAGCCGCAGTAGTGTTCGGTATGGCACTGAATACGTTGCTTGCCACGGTCTACATCCCGAACTTCTATGAATTGATGCAGAAGTTACAGGAGCGGTTCACTAAGAAAAAAGAGTAATTCAGAATGGCTACACCTTTTACCCCGGATGGCTACACCCTTTTGGGTACATGGCTACACCATACCGGGCAAAGGGTGTAGCCATTTTTCAGTCATGACAACGTTAGCCTTATAGTGATTGATAATCAGGTATATCAGGTAGGAAAGTATAACTGTTTTTTTCGTAATCCATGCGACAACAATAATGTTGAAGCCCATTGCTCACAACCAGATAATCTACTTTCAACACCATATTGTAGCGCGTAATCTGATTGAATACCGCCTGGGTGATTTCTATATCCGGAGCTTTGTACTCCACAATCATCCGCGCAGTCAGGTCACGACGGTAAAGCACAGTGTCACAGCGTTTTTTAGTACCATTCAGCTGCACCTGCACTTCATTTGCCATCAATGCCTGCGGGTATCCTTTATGATTCAAGAGGAAATGTACAAAATGCTGGCGTACCCATTCTTCAGGCGTAAGCGCCACATAACGGCGCCGTATCACATCGAAAATGACAGGCTTCCCTTCTCTGTTCACCACCTTAGCATCGAATACAGGTAAATTTAATGACAACATAATTATATAGGATAAGTGATTACAATCGTTTTTTTCTCTTTCTCCGTCCCGATCTGATAACTTCCCTTGAAAGTTTCCAAATAAAGCCGGTTGATATCGTGCTGTATCTGATGACAGAGTTGTTTTTCTTCCGTTACTTTCAGCAACGGGCTGCCATGTACGACAAGTTTCATGGCTTCACCTTCACGGATTAAAGTATAATCCACCCAGGCTATTCCCTGATACCCCTCAGGAGCGGAAAGCACAGATGACAGCAACTTCATAAAACGTCCGCTATCCGCTCGTATCATTAGTGCTTCCAGTTCTGTATTGAACTGTAAGTGCACCGCATTCCCTTCCTGCATCTCCACCATCATTTTGGCATCGCGGCATAACTGCACTACGTCGCACTCCGCAACACTAAATTTCATCATACCGGATTCAAGGCGGGAGAGGTCCAGCACGTCAAATATCAGTTGAGATAACTGTCCGGCACTCTTTTTCACTAAAGACGCATATTCCTGCATCTGTTCCTGCGACAGTCCCTTCTCGGTAGAAAGCACCTCAGAGAAACCGACCACCATATTCAGCGGTTCGCGTATCTGATAGGTGATATTGCGCAAGAAAACCTCTTTCATTTTATTAGCAGCTTCCACTGTCTCCAATGCCTCACGCGTCTCTTGCTCCGAATTGAGCAGCACCCGGTTTACGTGCAGCGCGCGAACCAACAATGCCACCAAAAGGATTATCACCAGCACAATCAACCCCACCAACAGCAGATTATAATGTCTCTCTGCGGCTGCCTGCTCCAGCAAAGCCTGGCGGATGATGTAGTTAGCCTGGTGTGCTTCTTCGTGCAGACGCAGCACATCTTGATTCAGGGAGTCCATTTCGATTGCCCCGCGACGGTAATTCTCAGCAGCTTCCTTATAACGTCCTGCAATTTGGAGAGCGCTTCCTTTGATGATGTAAACCGTCATTTTATACAATGGCTGCGTACCGTCGAATGAGGCCAAGGCAGCATCATATTCGTTGAAGCTCTTGTCCCAATCTCCATTCAGACAGTAATATCCACCCCACATGATGCGATATTTTATCTTATAAGAGAACAATGTATTGGACGAATAATACTTCCGGGCTTGTTGCAGATGCTTCAACAAGTTGTCAAGATCGGCATTATCCAGATAGGCGGCACAGTACGACAGCTCCATATCCAGCATTTTGTCTCTGTAACTATCCGCCTTTTCAGGCGACTCTTTCAATACTTGTTCCATCATGCTACGCTCCATATTCAGCTCGGAAAGCATCTTGTCATATTCTCCTCTCAGCTGGTAAATGGTGGCTACTTCGTTATAGACCGTTGCCTTATCCACTTCAGGCAGGTAGGGGATTTCCAACGCTTCCCGGTATCTCTTAACTGCTTCATCCTCTTGTTTAGAGGCTCTCAAGGCTCTGGCAGTAGTCAGCATAGAACAGTAGACACCCGTTACATTATTCAGTTTCCGGGCCTCTTCTTCCATACGTTCTGCTTCCAGAAGAACATATTCCGTATCCCCACGCACCGTGCTGAATTGGAGAATATCTCCCCACGCCGTGAAATAAAGATCATAAATCTTATATTTCCGGCTGACAGTTCGCAAGGTCTTGAATGCTTTGTTCATCTGTGCCGTATCGGCCTGGTACTTATAATGACGGTAGTAATCATAACGAATGCTGACTTCCTCTTCTCTGTACTGACTGTCACCAGTCAAAACCAAGGCCGAATCGAGCAACTCTACCGACCATTTCTCACCAATATTCTTCTGCAACATATCACGCATGAATTTCACGCGTCTTGCGGTATCTCCCGACATGGAATGATAGATAAAGAAAATACTGTCACGCAACTGTCTATCCCGGACGGAGAGGAGTTGTTCCGGTTTCAGCTTTTCCTGAGCGGACAGCGTATCTTCCGCTTTTAACATCAACACCAGTATCAGCAGGCAAAGTATGATAAGTCCTATCGTTTTCATGACCGCGCCTCCTGTGTTATGGGGTGTACAAATACAAACCGGGAACCTTTGGTATAGCTTGAATCTACCCAAATATCTCCATTCAAACGTTTGATTATCAACTGGCAGATAGACAAGCCAAGCCCTGTTCCCTGTGCTTTTTCATCCAGCTTTTCAAAACGTCCGAAGATATGTGCCTGTTTTTCCAAAGGAATGCCGCAACCGGTATCAGTCACCGAAAACTGCGCCTTACCATCTTCTGTCTGTTCCAGTTTCAATGTGATACTGCCTTCCTTCGTGAATTTGGTGGCATTCACCAGCAGATTAATCAATAACTGTTGCAGACGTTCCGCATCGGTCGCCAGCTCCAATGAAGTCAGTCCAGTCTCAAACACCATTTCAGCATCGGTCTGTTTGATGGTGCTCAAGGTCTTCACTACATTCCGGCCAAGAGCCACGACATCACAACTTTTAATGCAAAACTTCATATTCGCCACATCCAGGCATGAAATATCTATCACATCATTAATCAACTTCAACAGTAATTCCGAATTTAACTGGATAATATCATTGCACTGCTCACGCGTCCCTTCATCAATACCGGGCATCGTCAGCACTTCCGCAAACCCGGAAAGAGCATTCAACGGTGTTTTAATTTCATGGCTCATATTGGACAGGAACAGGCTTTTGTTCCGAATGGACTCTTCAGCCAAAGCCTTCGCACGGTTCATTTCTTCACGCGAACGCGCCAAAAGCCTGTTCTGTTTCCTTATATGGAAAACGCAGCCTATAAATACGGTTACAAGAACGATTCCGGCAATCCACATCAGACGCAGCAAACGGCTCTGCTGAAGATTTCTCTGCAACTGTACTTCGTCTATGGAGTATTTATTTCGCAAATCTTCGACTTTGCGGGAATTGATGTCCTGATAAGTAGCTATCGTATGGCTGTTTACATCCATATAAAGACTGCACGCTTTCTCATAATGTCCCGCTTGCAATTCCTTGGCAGCAACTTCCCAACGGAGACTATCATTATTCTGCGGCTGTGCTTGTTCCTGTGTCCACGCAACACTACTTAACAAACAAAATAGCAATAGTAATAAATGTTGTTTCATCCTGTTTTAATTTCATGATTCTACTTTTTTATTGTACTTTTGTGAGTTAAATAATCGCTCCCTAAAGTATTTGGGAACAAATTTAATGAAATCTTATGAAAACAAAGCAAGAAATCGTAGCTAACTGGTTGCCCCGCTACACAAAACGTAGACTTGAGGACTTTGGAGAGTATATTCTGCTGACTAACTTCAACAAGTATGTAGATATTTTCGCAGAGAAATTCAATGTGCCCGTTCTTGGCAAGGACGCTAATATGACGTCTGCTTCGGCAGAGGGTATGACCATCATCAACTTTGGGATGGGAAGCCCTAACGCTGCCATTATCATGGATTTGCTAAGTGCCATTCAGCCTAAAGCCTGCCTGTTTTTGGGCAAGTGCGGTGGCATCGACAAAAAAAACCGGATAGGGGATCTTATCCTTCCTATTGCCGCCATCCGCGGTGAGGGAACCTCTAACGACTACTTCCCGCCCGAAGTACCGGCACTACCGGCATTTATGTTGCAGCGTGCTGTTTCTTCGTCCATCCGCGACCATGCCCGCGACTACTGGACAGGTACTGTGTACACCACCAACCGTCGCATTTGGGAACATGACGAAGAGTTTAAGGAATATCTGAAGAAAACCCGCGCTATGGCCGTCGATATGGAAACTGCAACCTTGTTCAGTTGCGGTTTTGCCAACCACATCCCGACCGGTGCCATTCTCTTGGTTTCCGACCAACCTATGATACCCGAAGGAGTGAAAACCGATAAAAGCGACAATATGGTTACTCAAAACTACGTGACGGAACATGTTGAAATAGGCATTGCTTCCCTGCGTATGATTATTGATGAGAAGAAAACCGTAAAACATCTGAAATTCGACTGGTAAAATAAGATATGGCAAAGCAGGAAATCACGTGTGACGACATTTTAAAGGAACTGAGAGCAAAGCAATACCGCCCTGTGTATTATCTCATGGGCGAGGAACCTTATTACATCGATCTCATTGCCGACTATATTACAGACAACATCCTGACCGAAACGGAAAAAGAATTCAACCTGACCGTTGTTTACGGTGCAGACGTGGATATAGCCACCGTCATCAACGCCGCCAAGCGTTATCCGATGATGTCCGAACACCAAGTGGTAGTAGTGAAGGAAGCGCAGAATATCCGCAATATGGAAGAGCTCTCTTACTACCTCCAAAAGCCTTTGCTCTCCACCATATTGGTAATATGCCACAAACATGGCGTACTGGATCGGAGAAAGAAGCTCGCTGCCGAAATCGAAAAGACCGGTGTCCTGTTTGAATCTAAAAAGGTGAAGGATGCCCAACTGCCGGCATTCATCACCTCTTACATGAAGCGCAAAGGCGTCGACATGGAACCTAAAGCCACTGCCATGCTGGCAGACTTTGTCGGAGCCGACCTCAGCCGCCTCACCGGAGAGCTGGAAAAACTGATTATCACACTTCCAAAAGGTCATACACGCATCACTCCCGAGCAAATAGAGAAGAATATCGGTATCA
This sequence comes from Bacteroides stercorirosoris, assembly GCF_900142015.1. GTDB lineage: Bacteria > Bacteroidota > Bacteroidia > Bacteroidales > Bacteroidaceae > Bacteroides > Bacteroides stercorirosoris. The sequence continues at coordinate 7,857 of NZ_FQZN01000013.1, read as the reverse complement.
GCAAGGACTATAATAACTTTGAACTACGCAGTGCTATCGTCGAAAAAGATGTCCTGAAGGCTAACAAAATAATAAAATATTTTGAGGAAAATCCGAAAACGAATCCAATTCAGATGACTTTATCTTTACTTTTCGGATTCTTCTCAAACTTGATGTTGGCGTATTATGCCCCGGAAAAGTCAGAGCAAGGCATAGCCAATATGCTGGGATTAAGAACACCTTGGCAGGCGAAAGATTATCTCGCCGCCATGCGTCGATACAATGGAGTAAAGACGATGCAGATTATTGGCGAGATACGATATGCTGATGCAAAATCCAAAGGAGTAGGTAATCCTTCTTTGAGCGATGGGGATATTCTCCGTGAGTTAGTATTCAAAATCCTGCATTAATTTCTACAACAAAACCAGTACAACTTCTCTAAAACAGATGGTCTATTTGGGCTAAACAGACCATCTATCAACTACCAACAGACCATCTGTTTTCAAAGAATACATTATCAATCTTCATTTTAATCCAAGTAAATTTTATAGGAAAATGACAGACTTATTCTTAAAAGGAAGAGAATAAGATTATAGAAGGTAATCAAAAGACCAAGTAGAATATAGCCTTCCATGAAGCATTTTGGAAAATTTTGATTATTAACATATCCTGTAATTATAGAGAAGAAAATACCATTTTCACTATCATTATGATATTCTTCGATAAGAATGGGATTATTTTTCTATAACAGAGTAAAACTCAAACTAAAAGATAATGGATAATTAACTGTAAAACAATAAAATAGATAGAAAATAGCCTTCTGAGAATTCAAAATTTCCAAATCCATAGGCATTTATACGGAAAGAAAGCAAGGATTTCCAATTATGAAAGTTATAGAAAGGGGTAATTGAACTTTTTTAATTTCAGTGTAACAAATTCTTTCCAATAATAATCAGATTCCCATCAGTATAGAATCATAATATAACTAAGAATAGTTGCTTTCTTAACTATGAAATATTAAGATTGTAATATCACTTATATTACAACAATACTAATCGCAATTTTATTGATAACATTCGTAATACACATTTGCAATACACAATTGTAATAGATGTGATTTTAATAAAGTAATAACTAAATAACAAGATTAATAGGGTAGGAGTTAACGAGATATAATAATCCACATAAAACACTGATTACCAATATTATTACAATGATTATATCATCTAATAATTAAAATATTAAGAGTTAGATATAAAAACAATTGTAAATAGATGAAAAATGAGGTATAATCATAAACATATAGCACTAATAACCAAAGATATATAATGTTTTGTTAAAGTGTAAATAAGAGTTTATAATGTGGGAGAAATAGGGGATTCACAATTGTATCAATAACAAATGAAATACTACAATCAACATTGTAATATCGCATAATTCACAATATTAATTTGCTTTTGTAACTTCCTTTTTTTACTTTTGTAAATCCAAAGAAGGTAAATACAATTGTAAACTTACACCTATATCGTAACAGTATGAGCATAAAAGATAGGTTCAAAATGATCATGGAGCGGGAAAGATTAACCGCAGGTGCATTCGCCGAAAGTATTGGAGTAGCTCAAGCTACTATCTCACATATCTTAGGCCCCCGCAATAAGTATCCAAGTACGGAAGTTATTCTTCGTTTGCATCAAAGGTATAATGACATCAACCTTGAATGGTTACTAACCGGAGAAGGCGAAATGAGTAATACGTCCGACTCTTCTATCGAAAGCGGATTTGACTATCCATTATTCGCTGAGAATGCAGAAAATCCGTCCGAAGTTACGGGTCATGCAGAAAATCGCAAGGAAATCGCATCAGAAACACCGTTCAACGCACCTAAAGAGATTGTAAAACAGGAGATTATATACAAAGAAAGACCTCTTAGAAAAATTACCGAAATAAGAATTTTCTTCGACGATAATACATACGAAACATTCAAACCCGAAAAATAAGAGGTAAAAACGACATTCTGCACAATTTCCCGTATCTTTGTACGCTGAAGACAAAATTCACCTCTTATATAGGATATGAAAAAATATATTTTAGATTTAACTGTGACTGAGAACGTCCGACTGCACACCAACTATGTGCTGTTGAAACTGACGGCTCCGTCTCCGCTTCCGGAAATGCTTCCGGGGCAATTTGCGGAAATTCGCGTGGATGGTTCTCCAACTACTTTCCTGCGCCGCCCTATTTCCATTAATTATGTGGACAGACAACGCAATGAAGTTTGGTTCCTTATCCAGTTGATTGGTGATGGAACCAGGCGATTAGGCGAAGCAAAATCCGGAGAGACGATCAACGTAATGCTTCCCTTGGGAAATAGCTTCACAATGCCCGAAAAGCCCTCCGATAAGCTCTTATTAGTAGGCGGAGGTGTCGGTACAGCTCCTATGCTCTACTTAGGCGAGCAATTGGCTAAGAATGGTAGCAGACCTACATTCCTTCTGGGAGCAAGAAGTGATAAGGATTTGCTGCAATTAGAGCAATTTGCAGCTTATGGTGATGTATATACAACTACCGAGGACGGCAGTCATGGAGAAAAAGGATACGTAACGCAACATTCCATATTAAACAAGGTGCAGTTCGAACAAATCTACACTTGTGGTCCCAAGCCTATGATGATGGCTGTTGCCAAATATGCCAAAAGTAAAGAGATAGCCTGCGAAGTATCATTGGAAAATACGATGGCATGTGGTATAGGTGCCTGCCTTTGTTGTGTGGAAAACACAACGGAAGGACATTTGTGTGTATGTAAAGAAGGTCCGGTTTTTAATATAAACAAACTATTATGGCAGATTTAAGTGTAAACATAGGCGAATTACAAATGAAGAATCCGGTAATGACAGCCTCCGGTACATTTGGATATGGTGAAGAGTTTGCCGATTTCATTGATATTGCGCGAATAGGTGGTATAATTGTAAAGGGAACTACTCTTCACAAACGTGAAGGTAATCCGTATCCGCGTATGGCAGAAACGCCGGCAGGCATGTTAAACGCTGTGGGACTGCAAAATAAGGGTATAGATTACTTTGTTGAACATATCTATCCGCGCATCAAAGACATTGAAACCAATATGATTGTAAATGTTTCGGGGTCTGCGATAGAAGATTATGTGAAAACAGCAGAAGTCATCAATGCACTTGACAAAATTCCTGCCATAGAATTGAATATTTCTTGCCCCAATGTGAAGCAAGGTGGAATGGCTTTTGGTGTCACGGCAAAAGGTGCCGAAGAAGTAGTGAAAGCCGTGCGCGCTGTTTACAAAAAGACACTTATCGTAAAGCTGTCTCCTAACGTTACGGACATAACGGAAATTGCTCGCGCAGCAGAAAATGGCGGTGCAGATAGCGTATCATTAATTAATACACTACTAGGAATGGCTATTGATGCGGAGCGCAAGCGTCCGGTGCTATCTACCATAACAGGTGGTATGTCGGGGGCAGCTGTTAAACCGATTGCTCTCCGTATGGTATGGCAAGTCGCTAAGGCGGTAAAAATTCCAGTCATAGGTTTAGGAGGTATCATGAACTGGAAAGATGCTGTGGAATTTATGCTTGCCGGAGCTTCAGCCATCCAAATCGGTACGGCAAATTTCATTGATCCTACAGTTACGATTAAAGTAGTGGAAGGCATCAATGACTATCTCGATAGACACGGATATAAATCTGTGAAAGAAATTATTGGCGCGCTTGAGGTATAACTAATAACAAGAGAATACCGTTCGCATTCATTTTACATAAAAAAGGACATTCGAAAAGAATGTCCTTTTTCTGTTTTTATACAGCTGTCTTATTCATCGCCAAGTAAATCCGGACGAAGTCTACGCGTCCGTTCCAAAGACTGCTGCAACTCCCATTCCTTAATCTTTGCCTCATGACCGGACAATAAAATTTCCGGAACTTTCCAACCGTTATAGTCGGCAGGCCGTGTATAAACCGGAGCTGCCAGCAGATTGTCCTGGAATGAATCGGACAAGGCCGATTGTTCATCAGAGATCACACCGGGGATAATGCGGACAATAGCATCCGCCATCACTGCCGCCGCCAGTTCTCCACCGGTCAGCACGTAGTCTCCAATACTGATTTCTTTAGTAATAAGATGCTCGCGAATACGATAATCGATTCCTTTGAAGTGTCCGCAGAGGATAATAAGATTCCGGGTAAGAGAAAGCGTATTCGCCATCGGCTGATTGAATTGCTCGCCGTCAGGGGTGGTGAAAATAACTTCATCATAGTCCCGTTCTGCTTTCAGAGCGTTGATACAGCGTTCTATCGGCTCTATTTTCATCACCATTCCGGCAAAACCACCAAAAGGATAATCATCCACCCGACGATATTTATCTTCAGTATAATCACGCAGATTATGAATATGTATTTCTGCAAGCCCTTTATTTTGAGCACGTTTCATAATGGAGCAATTGAAAAAGCCTTCAATCATCTCCGGTAAAACTGTTATAATATCAATGCGCATATTAATTTTAATTTTCTGCAAAAGTACAAATATTAGAGGAGAAACCTGTATTTTTGCGTTCAAACAATCTGAAATAGCTATGACTACAAAAGAAAAGATAGATCAGCTCCGTGCCGAACTACATCGGCATAACTATAATTATTACGTATTGAACACTCCGGAAATCTCTGACAAGGAGTTTGACGATATGATGCGGGAATTGCAGGACCTAGAGCGAGAGCACCCTGAATATCAAGATGATAATTCGCCGACAATGCGTGTAGGAAGTGATTTGAACAAGAATTTCACGCAAGTGGCGCACAAATATCCGATGCTTTCATTAGGCAATACCTACTCTGAAGGTGAGGTATCAGACTTCTATGATCGCGTACAAAAGGCACTGAATGAGGATTTTGAAATTTGCGCCGAACTGAAATATGATGGTACTTCAATCTCGCTGACCTATGAGAACGGAAAACTAATACGCGCCGTAACCCGTGGGGATGGCGAAAAAGGCGATGACGTGACAGATAATGTTAAGACAATCCGCACAATTCCCCTTGTATTGCATGGAGACTATCCTGAGTTGTTCGAAATAAGAGGCGAAATATTAATGCCATGGGTCGTTTTTGAAGAATTGAACCGCGAAAAAGAAGCCCGCGAAGAGCCCCTGTTCGCCAATCCACGCAATGCGGCTTCGGGAACTCTGAAATTACAAAATTCTGCCATCGTAGCTTCCCGCAAACTGGATGCATATCTTTATTATCTATTAGGTGAAGAATTACCTTGTGACGGACATTATGAAAACTTACAGAAAGCCGCACAGTGGGGTTTTAAGATATCAGACCATATGAAAAAGTGCCATAGTCTGCAGGACGTGTTTGACTATATCCATTATTGGGATACCGAACGCAAGAATCTGCCTGTTGCCACGGATGGTATTGTTTTGAAAGTCAATAGTCTGAAACAGCAAAAAAACCTCGGTTTCACCGCAAAATCTCCCCGTTGGGCCATTGCTTACAAGTTTCAGGCTGAACGGGCATTAACCCGTTTAAACAAAGTAACTTATCAAGTAGGACGAACCGGAGCTGTCACCCCGGTTGCCAATCTGGACCCAGTGCAATTATCCGGTACAATCGTAAAACGAGCGTCTTTGCACAATGCCGATATCATCGAAGGACTTGACTTACACGTCGGAGATATGGTTTATGTAGAGAAAGGTGGCGAAATCATACCTAAAATTACCGGAGTAGATAAAGATGCTCGAGGCATGATGATCGGAGAAAAGGTGAAATTCATCACACATTGTCCCGAATGTGGTAGCAAATTAATACGCTATGAAGGAGAAGCAGCGCACTATTGCCCGAACGAAACAGCCTGCCCCCCCCAAATAAAAGGAAAAATCGAGCATTTCATCAGCCGAAAGGCTATGAATATAGACGGATTGGGGCCGGAAACCGTGGATATGTTCTTCCGTTTAGGACTAATTAAAGATACTGCTGACCTGTATAAGCTAACCTCCGACGACATCAAAAACCTGGAGCGTATGGGAGATAAATCAGCCGAGAACATAGTAAACGGCATTGCCCAAAGTAAAGAAGTTCCTTTTGAGCGCGTATTGTTTGCACTGGGCATTCGCTTCGTTGGTGAAACTGTGGCAAAGAAGATTGCCAAATCCTTCACTGACATAGAGGAATTGGAAAATGCAGATATTGAAAGACTGATAAATATCGATGAAATCGGTGAAAAAATAGCGCAAAGCATTCTCGCTTACTTCTCTAACCCTTTGAACAAAGAACTGATAGAACGTCTGAAAGCCTCAGGATTGCAGTTTAACCGGAAAGAAGAAGACTTAAGTGGCTACACCGACAAGCTTGCGGGACAATCCATTGTCATCAGTGGCGTATTCACACATCATTCCAGAGATGAGTATAAAGATCTGATAGAAAAAAACGGCGGGAAAAATGTAGGCAGTATCTCCGCTAAAACCAGCTTTATACTGGCAGGAGAAAATATGGGTCCGGCCAAACTGGAAAAAGCCCAAAAGCTAGGTGTACAGATTATGAGCGAAGATGAATTTTTAGCACTCATTTCGTAACATTTTTCCAGTGAAATCTTTTTTATAGATAATATTTGCTGTAGAAATCGAAAATATTCGTACTTTTGCGAGTCATTTAATTAGAGATTACTTAAATTTCACTCATGATACAGGCTAAATTGAAAGGAATGGGGGTAGCGCTGATTACTCCTTTTAAAGAGGATGAAAGCGTTGATTACGATGCATTGATACGTTTGGTGGACTATCAGCTTCAAAACAATACTGATTTTTTATGTGTGTTGGGTACCACGGCAGAAACTCCGACACTGACGGAAGAAGAAAAAAAGAAAATCAAGAAAATGGTCATCGAACGCGTGAATGGTCGGATACCTATTCTACTTGGAGTTGGAGGAAATAATACCCGTGCCATCGTAGAAAGTCTTAAAAACGACGATTTCACCGGTGTAGATGCCATTCTATCCGTTGTTCCATATTATAATAAACCATCCCAAGAGGGCATTTATCAGCATTATAAAGCCATTTCTGAAGCTACAGAGCTTCCTATAGTACTCTATAATGTTCCGGGGCGTACCGGAGTCAATATGAAAGCGGAAACTACGTTACGCATTGCCCGTGATTTCAAGAATGTAATTGCTATCAAGGAGGCTTCCGGAGATATTACCCAAATGGATGATATCATAAAAAACAAACCCGCCAATTTTGACGTTATTTCAGGTGATGATGGCATCACCTTCCCTTTGATTACCTTGGGAGCAGTTGGTATCATATCAGTCATAGGAAACGCCTTTCCGCGCGAATTTAGTCGCATGGTACGTCTGGCTTTACGAGGAGACTATGCAAATGCATTGACCATTCACCATAAATTTGCCGAATTATTCAAGCTGCTTTTTGTAGATGGCAATCCGGCAGGTGTAAAGGCGATGCTTAACGTTATGGGAATGATTGAAAACAAACTCCGCCTCCCGCTCGTGCCTACCAGAATTACAACTTTCGAGGCCATGCGAAAGATTCTGGATGAACTGAACATTAAGTGCTAAAGAGAGATAAGCTTTTATATTCGTCCCCTGAGATTACCAAATTCATCTCAGGGGACGTTTTTTTCGTCTCATGATGTGCAAAAATTCGGGTCACGAGACGAATATTTTCATCCTACGAAATAGATTTTAATGACTTATACTGGGTCAGTCCGAAACCCCTGTGGGTATGTTATGTTAATACGCGCAAGTAAACTATCTTTGCGTTCAAATTAAAATTATCTGCCCAATGCCTTCCAATCGCAACCTACATAAGTTACTACGAGTCATCTTTCCCGAAGTTTTAAT
>NZ_FQZN01000091.1 GCF_900142015.1 Bacteroides stercorirosoris | reverse complement strand
ACGAAACTCACTCCTGAGTTCGTTTCTTTTTTAAAAGAATAAGATTGAAACTACCGCGGCCAGCATAAGCTCCATAGCAGATGCTTATGGGGTAAGGGGGAAACTGTTAACTTCACAGTACAAGGAGTTCATCAGCGCATACAGACAGTGGGATCAGTTAGATCATGCCACAGAATATGTCCTGTTCAAACAGAACATAGGTCCTAGCCTTTGTATTGACGAGACTTCTTTGAGTTGCGGAGAATTATATACTGTTGTCACTAACCGCGCGGGACGTGGTGGCAAAGGTACACTTGTGGCCATGATACGTGGCACAAAGTCTGAAGACGTCATAAAGGTACTTGAAATGATTCATGTCTCCAAGCGTAAGACAGTCAAAGAGGTCACTTTGGATCTTTCGCCGACCATGATGCGGATTGTGAGAACGGCTTTCCCCAACGCCACTATGACAAATGACCGGTTTCATGTACAGAAGCTCTTTTATGAGGCAATTGATGAACTCAGGATTACTTATCGCTGGATGGCACGGGATTTAGAGAACGATGAAATTCAGCGGTGCCGAGAGCAAAATATAGAGTATGTTCCGTTTCGATATACCAATGGCGATACCCGTAAGCAGCTGCTGGCAAGGGCTAAACATGTACTTGTCAAGCATTTTAGTAAATGGACTGAATCCCAAAGAATACGTGCGGAAATCATATTCGAACATTATCCGGAATTGAAATCAGTTTACGACTTGGCCATAGAGTTGACCAATGTGTATAATAAGCACTATGATAAGGATGTGGCACGTGGAAAGCTTGCCTTGTGGTACAATAAAATAGAAAAACTTGGATATGGATGTTTCAGAACCGTAACAAATACCATGCAGAACTATTATGAAACAATACTAAACTATTTCGTTAACAGGGAAACAAATGCATTTGCAGAATCATTCAATGCAAAAATTAAAGCGTTCAGAGCACAGTTTAGGGGAGTCGGAGATATACCATTCTTTATTTTTAGATTATGCAAA
>NZ_FQZN01000029.1 GCF_900142015.1 Bacteroides stercorirosoris | reverse complement strand
GAATTCATTGGATTGTTGTTGTTTAAATATAACCGCAAAGATAATTCACTTTCGCTTATTAACATAACATACCCACAGGGTTTTCGGACTGACCCGAATATGCCTCATCATAGGTTTGCTGGGATGCATTGTTCCAATGATTCCCGGGCCCCCCATTTCCTATGCAGGCTTACTATTGCTCCACATCACGGACAAAGTGCAGTTTTCAACATCCCAATTAGTGATCTGGCTACTTTTGGTGGTAGTTGTACAAGTGCTGGACTATTTCACTCCCATCATAGGAAGTAAATACAGCGGAGGGACTAAATGGGGCAGTTGGGGATGTCTGATAGGTTCAATTGTCGGCATCGTCTTTTTCAGCCCGTGGGGAATCATCATCGGACCATTCGGAGGCGCCTTCATCGGGGAACTGCTGGGAGACAGGAGTGCAAGGGAAGCTTTAAAATCGGGCATGGGGGCACTGATAGGCTTTTTAGTAGGAACGGTGTTCAAGGTGGTGGTTTGCGGATATTTTGTATGGTGCTTTGTGAAAGCATTGGTATAAGACCGTGCAGATATGAAATACTGATAATCAGCCCACTAAATAAATGTAAGGGTGAGGTTAATTCGTTACTGAAAAAGTAATGAGTTTTCACCACAGAGTAACACAGAGTATCACGGAGTTCTATTCTTTTGATTTCAAATTGATTAAACCCTGTGAGACACTGTGTCCTCTGTGGTAAAAAGATTCATAACTGCTCCTGCAAAAAACATTTCTATCGTTGCAGCGTAATGCTCATCAATCCGATTACCACATCATTGGAAAGGGTTTCAAGAACAAGACGCGAAAGCTTCTTATCAGGATTCAGAGGCATTTCGAGCAATACGGCAGCGCCACCGTCCAACTCACGGGAAGCGCCGGGGAAGCCCAATTCTTCACCAAAGTTATTACTGATTTCACCGGTTTTAAGACGCAGGCGATAGAGAGCCGGGGCATGACGGTTAAACGCCAGACCATCCTCAAAGAAAAGATGCTCAATAGGAGGCCAATTGTCCGGGTTGCGCAGAGGCATGACATCGCAAGTACCGTCTTTGTAGTACACACGGATAAGGCCATTATCAATATGACACTGCATATGATTGGTGCTGCCCGCCATAAGCAAATAAGCGCGAGACGCTTTTCCCTTGAGAGAAACAGTCAAGTTATCAGGATAATTATCCCACAAAGAAGTGAAAGCAATGTTCCGACCTTCGGCAGGCGTACGGAAAGGAACTCCCAGTTTAGTGTCCAGCACACCTTTCCGGATGGAAGAACGTAAACCGGAATCATCGATATCTACCGTATGCAAAGGATGACACCACTCACCTATACCTTGCTTCGGCAGTTGCAAAGTGGTATAAGGAGAACGGGGCGAAAGGTACTCATTGCGGAAGATATCCGTTACCGAAGAGTTGAATTGCGCATCCATCACCACAATCTCACATTTAGCGGGATTGACATTAGCAAAGGCTGAGAACTGTGCAAGATTACTGTCCTCTTTCGCTTGCGGCTTCTCTACCGGATACCACCATTTCATGTCACCCTGCTGCATCGGGACAAAACCAACGGGCGCTTCGGCAGACAGGTTTTCTATCTGGGCTACCGTAGGTGTAGTGAGTTCTTCCCCACCCCATTCAATCTTGATTTCCATCTTTTCACCGGCAGAAGCGGGCACGACAACGGAAAGCACCGGACGGCTTATTGAGTTCTCCACCAACTTCCAGGTAACAGGAGTTCCGTTAACAGTCAGCCTTGCCACTTTCGAGCGCTGTGCAGGGAACTGGAGTTCCAAAGTGTGAACAGCAGGCAGGCGGTGGGAGATGATAAATGAAGATTCTTCATTTATGTAGTCAAAGTCAATATCCGGCGTGTGCAGGGATGCAAATGCCCAGGCAGACGGAAAACCGGGTTTCACCAGTAACCGTCCGTTCATGGCATCGGGAAGAATACCGTAAAGTCCCTGTATCAATACGCGGGAAGCTACGCCGATAGGGTCGCCGAAGTCACGATAACACTCGCCACGGGCGGCATCGTAGAAGCTGACTTGCCCGAAGTTACCCGGACTTTCACCCAGATACATGCCATCCAGCACTGAACTTTTCAACAGCTTAAAGCCTGCCTCGGCACGTCCTGCCTGGAAATAGGCAAGGGCGGTATGCATCACTTCAGCAAAAGCGACGTTATTGATACTCCAGGAATAAGGCAGCCAGTTGGTAGTGGAAATAGTGGCATAACCTTCATCCTCCAGCCCTTCGCCACGGACAGGGATATGGGGAATCTCACGATCCACATAGCTGGTGGCGAGATAAGCCTGGAAAGGGTCGGCAATATCGCTATCGAGCGCATGATAAATGGTCCAGACACCCGGACTAGTATGCAGACGCTTATGCCCCATGAAATCCTGGAATTCGGCCCAATGTCCACGTTCGGGCATCCAGAGACGGGCGTTCAGAGCTTTCAATATCTTATCCGCTTCCGCAAGGTAAGGCGTGGCATCTTCTCCTATTTTCCCGGCAATCATGGCCGCAAGACGGTTGGCACGATAATTATAAGCCGAGGAATGAGTGACGGCACCGCTATTATAATAGAGGGCATCGCTCGCCCAGATGCAGGCGTATGCATCATAAAGGCCGTCATTGTCAGGATCATAGTTGAGCTTTTCCCAGGCAAGATGGCGGGTAAGGACAGGCCACATACGGCGGGCATAGTCCAGATCTCCCGTCCAGTTGAAGTGCCACAGAAGTTCGTCGATATAACAAAGGTTCATATCATAATGATGCATCTGATCGTTGCGGCGGGGATTACGGCAGATATAGCCATTACTATATTGCGGCGTCCCCCACTTCTTCACGGAACGGGCCAGAGCAAGCGCGGAGTCTTGAGCGGGATGCGGAATAGTGTTCGGCACATCAGTGACCTGACTGGCAGCATAAGCATCGAAATGCGTACGTGCGCGGTCGTGCCAGCCGAGGACATCGCCGGTATACGCCGCACGCCAACCGCTGAGAGGCATACGCCAGCCAATGGCACCGTGCAACCATACTTCGCCATCCCAAATGCCATCGGCAGCCACGGCAAGAGCACCGCCAAGAGTATTGAAAAAGGGATCGGGAGTGGTTATCCTGATGCGTGCGGCAAGTTCGGCACGGGCTTGCTCGGACTTGTCGTAAAGGGTAGCCCCTTCTTCCTGCGAGGGAATGACTAAAGAATAGTCACGGACGAGGATATAGAAAGAGGTTCCCTGTCCGGAAGATGCAGGACGGGAAGTCTGAGATAGAGAGGAGGCGAGTGCTACATCTACAGTCTGCAAATGTTCGGGATGTTCGGGCGCATCGAAGCACCGTGGAGGATCGGCCCCCATATCACCGTTGCGGCTTAGTCTTGAAAGGCGGATTTCGCTTAACAAAGCACGTAGTACAGCACCTTCGGGCATATCGACAGGCGTAACTTTCCAGATAGCGGCATCTTCATCGGACAAAGCCAAGGCGGAGATTTGTAACTCCGCATTCGCTCCCCAACCGGGATGCTTCAAGCGATAGGAACGACGGCCGGGAGTATAACGGGACTCACACCAGTCGGTTTCTTCCAACGGAAGCACCGAGCCATCCGGCAATTGAAGGCGGAAGCTGATGTTCTTGCTGTTGCGCTTATCGTAGACAGCAAAGACAGGACGGTCGCTCGTTTCCAGACGAAAAGCGGTGTGGCTGCCATACAGAGCACGTGTATAACGGTTTTCACCGTTCACCCGAACAAAATCTTCACCATCGGGATGGTATTGAAGTTTGCGGGCAGTGCCACGCTTATGATCGTTGAAGGAGGTCGACTCGATACGGTCTCCTGCACCTTGAGGTTTATTGCCGGTGGTATACTGCGCACTGGCAAGAACGGGCAGTAAGGAAAAGAGGGTATAAAGAAAAGAGTATCTCATGATATCTTAAAGGAATAAGATTAATAAGAAAGATATGAAGGACAGATTGCTGGGATTAGTTCATTGCGGTGCAGAAAAGAAGCAAATGATAAATGAGATTTTAGACACGGATTACACGGATTACACTGTTGCAGTATATAAAAACAACAGTGTAATCCGTGTAATCCGTGTCTAAAATATATTCATAACTGCTCCGGTAATGAACCACTTCGCCTATCGTAAAAACACCTTTTACGGCATTGGTTTCAGCCCTTCCCAACGAACATCCCACGTTCCATCTTTCGGGAAGCCCGGATTCTCCACCTGACAACCATCCCAACCGGCACACATCAATGCCACGGCAGTCAGCAAGCCACCGTTACCGGGCAGGTAAACGCGCAGGCGGCCATCCTGATAATTGTGTCCGTTCAGCAGGTAAGTATTCGTGCGCTTATCCATCAGCAAGGCACCCACCGCTTTCTCCGGTTCACCCAGGCGGGCAGCGTTCATGGCGGTCATCGGATAGTCCCAGCCCCAGGTTTTACCCCAGTTCCAGTTATCCCATATCCAGTGCAGGGTATTCTTCATATAATCGTCACGGATAAGTTTGTTCATCGGGAGGATGCCGACCGAACCCAGTACGGCCATGTGGTCGCTGGTGAAACGGATATCCTTGTAAGTATCTACGGCATCTTCGGAAGCCAGATAGAGATTATCTTCGTTGTAGGCAAGCGGAGAGAGCTTGTCGATCATTTCGTCCCATTCCAGATTACGCTTCTCTCCGGCACGCTCACGCCACAACTGTGCTGTCTGCATGGCGTAGTGCCAGTAAGAAAGTTCGAAAGGCGAGTTGATGGTGGTGGCTGCGCGCAAAGTTTCCTGCGCCGGAATGGCACCTTTCAGGATGAAACGGCCGTGGAACTCATCGTATGTGGCAAAGGCATACATAAACTCGGCGGTCTCCTGCACCAGGCGGTTGTATTTCTTAATCACTTCGTCCGAAGGATTGGCACGGTAAACAAGTTCTGCCAGATAGATAAAGTGCGGTTGCTGCCAGATAAGGAAAGAGCCTACATTCGAGGGAGCTTCCGTACCGCTGGGATCGGTCATCTTCATCCAGCGCACACCGGGGAAACCCTGGCGGCGAGCAATTTCACGAGCTACGGGTTCGACGGTTTCATACCAGCCCAATGTACGGTCCAGCAGATTCTCATGTCCCCAAAGTGCCTGCCAGGACTGATGCCACCAAATCATTTCGAGGTGGAACTTGCCAAACCAGGAGTTATAAGTCAGACCGGTTTCCTGTGGAGGTACGCTTCCTGCCGACTGAATGGCAAGGAGATACTGCGAAAGCAGCACGCGACGTTCCAGTTCCGGGGCACGGGAGTCGGTACAATGGGAGAAGTCGACGGCAGCGCCATTCTTCCAGAAGTTCGTCCAGTAGGAAGCACTGGCGGCGGCGGTTTCTGCGAAAGCAGGTAATGTCTCACTGGTGTATACAGGAGGTTCGCTTTCAAGAACGGTTCCAGCGAAGTCCGGTGTGAAGAGGCAGGAGATTGCCAGCATATCTTCTTCGGGAGTCAGCACGAAATAGTTCTTCGACTTCTCCGTCAGATGGGCTTTGCCTTCCCAACGGAGGGTTACGTAATAAGTTGTGGCATCGAGCACACGTTTCAGCACAGCGCTTTGGGCATCCTGGCAAACAACGACCGTAGAATGCAGGTCATTGGCATCCCAGTTGCAGGCATCGTCCGCGTGTCCGCCTGTGGGGTAAGGGAAACGCAGATTAACACCGCTATGCGCACGGTTGGTGATGCAAGCGGAAATCATATCTTTATCGGGATGGCAGACGGTTTGCACATCGTAGGCATTGCCATTCAATGTAAAGTGGCTGGTGACTTCACCTTTCCACATGTTCAGCGTCTGCCGGATGTCCGTGATATCGGAGGCTTTCACTCCTTCGCCCAGTTCAAGGCCGATGATGCCCAGATGCAGACGATGCGGGTTCGCGCGGAACCAGTCGGAAGCCTCTTTCTGTCGGCCGGGTTCTTTGAACTGGCAGGCATAGAGTTCCTCGTGTCCACGACCAAAGTTGAATGCTTTCAGGGTTTCTTCGTGTTTCAGGTTCTTCGGATTGGCAAAACTATGCCAGCCCCATTGACTTTGTGTGCCCAGGGGGACACCTTTGCGATACATCTCCGGAAAGGTCTGCAAACCGGTAGCATCTACCGTAAATGCAAATTCGCCGTTACCGACACTGAGGGAAGCCAACGAGTCGAATTCGGACACTTGGGGATTGTTACGGGCTACCAGTGCTTCACGGTCTATCGGGGTTTGCTTCTCCGAACCGCAAGACGTCAGCAACAAGGCAGCGAAAAGGGAATAAAATACTTTTTTCATGGTATTCTTTATAACAGATAGTTAGATTAATAGCTGGGGCAAATATAGCGGTTTATAGCGAAAAGAGGCCTGAATGGTTTGGCGGAAATGATAAGTGAAATGATGGTTTAGGGGCTTCGCCGCTAAACTATCATTTATCTAAAGTCAAACCTTAAATTCAGCCTTATCCCTTCGTCTCCCTTCTTGATGCGGATGATTCCCGGTTGGCTTTGCGGTCCGTGCTGGCTGATGGGTTTGAAGCAACGGATGCCAGGAATTTCGAGCAGGAAGGAGATATCTCCGGCGGGGAAGTCGGGCATGGTGTTTTTGCCATCCTGACGTCCACGGGGTTCTTCGGGGGTGAATACTCTCAGGAAGATGCCGTCACTGGCTGCGTAGACGGTGAATGGAGAGGTGGGACTTTGCAGAGTTGCCCAGTAGAAGTTGGCATGATAACCTTTGAACTCCGGGTAAACCAAACGGTCGGTACTCTCACCGGTAATTGTATTATTGTAATCTTTCTGCCAGATACCATAATTTGTGCCCGGAATACGATTCTTCCAGACACGATAAGGTCCACGCCCCATCCAGCGCATACCGGAACACTCCGATTCGGGATAAGAGAACGTAAGACCAAGATTCAACACTTCCGTATCTGTAAAAGCATCGTCAAAGCCTCCGCCACCGGAAGCACGGTTCAGCAACACGGCGTCCATCGAAAGCAGGCCGTCGGGCGACATACGCCAGACTATAGAGTCCGCCGCACCCCGATACCGTGCACAAAGAACAGCCGCACCGTTTTCCATACGGGTGGACAGACCGGACAGAACCATCTTCATTCCAACAGCCACGGGACCGTCTTTCAAGGGGATTATCTGTCCGTCAGTGTTTCGCTTTACAGAAGCGATAGTGGCATCACTCTTCCGGAAAGAGACGGTGACGGCAGAAGAAGACAGAGTGATGGAAGTGTCAGTTTCTTCGATGTGGCAAGGAGGAACGGAAGCGGAGTTTTCCGAAGCGGCAAGCTTTCTTGCAGAAGAACCGGATGCCTGTAAGGACAAATACTCATTCGCCCGTCCCGACATCTCCCGCTGCAGATAATCCTGCGCAGCTTGTATCGGGAACGTACGTGTGCAGACACTCTCGCCATCCGCCCCGTATGCTTCAAGTTCCAGAATGTCTCCACTAAAGAAATTGTCCGGCAGGCTGATGTGTGCAAACCCTGTCTCACCGGGTATCAATGACGGCAACTGCACGCTTCCACTGTCCGCCACCTGGCGCCATGCCTGTGCACCACCGTCGGCCACAGCCACAACCTCCCCTTCTTCCTTTCCACTTAACGGCGACACACAACGAAGCACCCGCCAACGCATGGAACATGCACCCAGATTGGTAAACAAATACCTGTTCGACACCCGGAAATCTCCACGGAATGAAGGGGTAATCATCAACGGCTCCACATGTATCGGCGACCAGACTTCACGGACAGAATAGTAACTGCCCTCTTTCTCACGGAAAGGACCGAGAATGCCGTCCGGCGCATTGTAATCCTCACTGTCCAATGCCCCGCCACGATCCGAACGGCGCACAGCCTCATCACTATATGCCCACATAAAGCCTCCGGCAAACAGAGGATGCGCCGTATAGCGCGCCCAGAAATCTTCCAGTCCGGCACCATGCCCCTGGTCGTACTGGCCGTGCATGAATTCGGCAGGCATAAAGACTTTATAGCCATTGGTGAAGCGGGCTACTCCTGTCAGATAGGCGGGATAGTGGTGCGTGTCCAGTTCATCGAAGTCGGCCCAGGGATGGATGACGTGGCGTTTCTGGGGATCGTATGTACGGAAGAGGCTGTCGATGGCGGTATTCCATCCGCCTTCGTTGCCATTGCTCCAAAGCACGATGCAGGGATGGTTGACGTCACGTTCCAGCATTTCGCGGACAAGCCAGGTGCCCGTCGGAGTGTCGTAAGCATTCTGCCAGCCTGCCAGTTCGTCAATGTAGAGCAGGCCGAGGGAGTCGCAGGCATCCAGAAAGTGTGTATCGGGTGGATAATGGGAGCGGACGGCGTTCATATTCATCTCCTTGATAAGCTTCACGTCCTGTATGCTGAGTTCTTTATTTGTGGTTCGTCCGCCGTCAGGATGGAAAGAGTGGCGGTTGATACCTTTCATCACCAGTTTCGTACCATTCAGGTAAAGACCGTCGCGGGGACGGAAATCAATGGTACGGAAGCCGATACGGGTGTTCATGGAGTGAATGACATTTCCCGCTTTGCCGAGCAGGGAAACCGTGAGCCGGTAGAGCGTAGGCGATTCGGGAGTCCAGGGAGAGATGCCGTCAAAATGGGCGGTCAGCAGTTGGACGGAGTCGGCGGTGACCTTCACCGGTCGGTGTTCGGCGTCCTTTGCAGATACAGGTGACACTTCCATCGAAAGACTTTCTTCTCCGGTGACGCCTTGCAGATGTACCTCGACTTTCAATTCTCCATCCGCACGGGCATCCACCGCCAGGCGCTCAATGTGCACGGCAGGCTTTGCCTCCAGCCATACGGGGCGATAGATTCCACCGAACAGCCACCAGTCCGCCTTGCGTTCGGCAGCGTTCACGGTGCGGTTGTCGGAGTGCTTCTTCACCCGCACTTCTATCTGGTTGGAGCTTCCATATTTCAATAAATCCGTCACATCATAAGAGAAGCGGTAGAAACCGCCCTGGTGTACCGGTCCGGCCGACTGTCCGTTAACGAAAACCTCGGTATCGGTCATGACGCCATCCAGCCAGAGACGTATGTTCCGCCCCTGCCAGTTGCGGGGTATGCGGAAAGAGCGTTTGTATGTGCCTTCTTCCATCGAGGGATTCTTTACGCCCGGCTTCTTGTACCAGCGACCATAGGTATATTCGCCGAAGCCTTGCAGTTCCCATTGGGAGGGGACTTCTATTTTGCTCCAATGTCCGCTGTTACGGCCTTCGGAGACGCGGAATTGCCAGGTCACGGTATTGCCCAACCCGGTTCCGGAAAGATATTGGCGTTCTGTTTCCTGGGCTTGCAACAGGCAGGTTGTCAGCAGGAAGAGGACGGTTGTGAGAAAGTGCTTTCTACTCATAGTATTTGGCTTTATTATTCGATTTTACAAAGAAAGGCATTCCCGGGCAAAACATAAATAAACAGAATGATTTTCTGTCTGTACAAAATGACGGGGGGAAGATTAACCGCTTCTTCCCGCCGAGCTTTTCACAGTACAAGAAGTTATCAATCACGTCCCATAACGAACAAAAAGCCACTAAAAGTCTCCTTTTCCCAACAGAGCCTTCTCTGCAAACTGTTCAAAGAGAATTTAATCGCATAATCTTTAGAATATAAATGCATTGTTTCTGCATAAAGCAGACGATACATACAATACTTATGCAAGGAACTATAGTTCTTTCATACAAGAAGTATAGATGGGACGCGAACAATCTATAGATGGGACACCAAAGATCTATAGATGCAACACAAACCATCTATATATCGGAAACAAACGATCTATAGATGGGGAACAGACCATGTGTTCACAGCATACAGACCATGTGTTTTTCTTTTTTCAGAGTTGTATATATTTGTGGATTACACTTTCAATCAACGACATGCTGATTTTCGTTCGTTTCTTTTCGTCCTGTCCTGCCATCGGCCGGAAATATCGCATTCTCATTATGCATAAAATGCAAAGTGTCAGTCCGACATCATTTTGCCGGACTGACACTTTATCGTTTTTCACATATCCCCCCCTTTACCCTCCGAAAGCGAATTCGTAATCCGCTGATGAGAGCAGAACGGGGATTTAACAGACAGGTTTACGTTTCATCTTCTTACGAATCCACAGGTAATAGCCCGTTAACGGAAGACTTGCACCTATCAATGCTGCAATGAAAGCCAATATCCGCGTCAGCATACCGCCCCAGCTCCCTACGTGTATGGAATAAATCCAACCACGGATTTTACCGGTGTTCTCTAAGTCCTTGTATAGAGTCGTTTCGGTTATCTCACCGCTGCGGGGATTGAACTTGTAGCGGTCGGCACCCCGGGTGTTGCCGAAATGGTTATTGGTAACACTAGCGGAACCGTCGGAAACGGTGATTTGTTTGTAACCCGGATTTGACTGAGCCAGTTGTTCATACACCTGTTCCCACTTCGCATAAGGAGAATACCTATGTCCGCCACGGCCTTCGGGTCGTCCTTCCCTACCCTCCGGTTTGCCGTCCTGCCTTCCGCTTTGCGACGTAGCATTGGCGGCTGTGTTTCCATGTCCCGTGCCGGGTTGTATTTCCACACCGAATACTTTATAGAATCCCGTCCGATACCACTGGAAAGACCACGTCAATCCCGTAAGCGACATTGCCAGGAGGAAAACAAGCGTATACATACCGCCCGCCACATGCAAGTCGTACCAGAAACGGCGCCATCCTTTGCTTGCCGCTATCTTCAAGCTGTTCTTCAATGCCCTGCGTGTACGCGGCCACCAGATGACTACGCCCGATATCAGCACGAATACAAACATCAGTGTACTGGTTCCCACAATGATTTTACCCCAGAAGATACCTCCGTCCGGTTTCATCGAGTCCAGCATCCAGCGGTGCATCCTGAACATGACGTTGAAGAATGGCGCACGCTCATACTTCCCCGTAACTTCGCCCGTGTACTGGTCTACATACATAGACGCACGGCGGGGTTTGGAGAGCGTGACTTGATAGGCCCTTTCGGGATCGGAAGAGATGTTGACGCCCGTTACCGATATACTGTCCGGCAAGGTGGCAGCCACTTTCGTCATCAACTGATCCATGGGCAGAGGTGCGGCTTCAACCTTCTTCACAAAGTAGAGGTCGCGATGACATAACTCCATTACTTCCTTTTCAAAGACCAATGCGGCACCCGAAAAGCAAATCAGGGTGATAAGCACGCCAAAAGGAATGGAAAGCCACAAATGTATATTACGGAATATCTTTCTCATCGGGGACTCAATCTGCCAACACCACTAACTTGAGTAGCTTCTATAGTAAGTCCCTTGGTAGCGACCGCACTTGCCGGATCAATCTTGTAGATAGCAGGATGGCCATCGGTAGTCGTTACCGTCATATACACAACACCATTCTCGGCATAAGGAGCGTTTCCGAAACCGGAAATCAACTCACCGGAAGGCAGACCGGTCACATAAGTCAGCTTCTTGCTGTCCGCCTTGAAGATGGCCAGTTGATTGGCAGCAAAATCTTCTTCAGTCAAAGGACGGTCGTACATCAACATCAGGAAGTAATCGCCCGTAATGTGCCAGCAACGGAGGAATGATTTTCCACCCGACTGTGCTTCGAGGTCACAATAGTAATCGTCAAAGTCCTGTGTTCCGCCGGGGATGCGCACTACGCCGGCAGGCAAAGTGGTTTGCTGGCGTGCATCGTCCATGGTCTTGGCATAACTGGGAGAGAACACATAGACGTCGCCGTTGTCGGCAGCCCAGATGGTCTGGTAGTATTGAGACTTGTTACGCCCGCAGGCATAGCTGATCCGGTCTGTCTTGATGAGTGTCTTCGTGGTGAAACTCTCATTGTCAAAGATGGCTACCCAACATTCATTGGGATATTGTGTCCATTGCAATTCGCCTTTCTTGTAGCTGCTGCTGTTCGAACCGCCGTCTTCGGTCTTAACCAGGTCTTCGTTGCCCGGCAATATCCATTTGCCGCCTTCCGTTGCCGAACCGTACTGGCTCAATCCCATCGGGACGGCTGCACTGTAAATCTTGTTGTTGTGCTCCAGAACACCTGCCAACGTCACGAACTCACCATTCCCCAGGAAGTTCTCAGACAGGTATGCCTTTTCCTGCGTATTATTGGTTGTGTAAGTCTCGGCAGGTACATCCAGGTAAGAGAATAAGAATGTTTTCGGCAGATAACCGTTTTCGTCGGCATATCCGGTATAGCCGTCGCCGGTGGAAGCGGTAATGATGTACTTATCAAAGATACCGTAAGTAGTGAACCGCTTCACGGCATATTCGCCCGAACGTGCTACGATGTCATAGCTCGGACTCATATAGAACGAACGGGTGGTACCGGCATTTCCCTGATTATAAGTCAGGCCATACAGGTATTGGTTCTTATAAAACACCCATTGCGTGGCACCGTCATTCACCAAACCATTATTTATGGTAGAAACGGTTCCATCATCCAGTGTCTTGGAAGAAAGCAGGACGTTCGTTGTATTTCCCGAAGCTGTTACAGAGGAGGCGATAACATATTCGCCCTTTTCTACAGTGCCTCCACCGAGGCTCGGTTCGTCGTCTGTGCAGGACGTCAATGCCAGTCCGATCATTGCTGTGAATGTTAGTCCGGTCATTGCAGTCGCAAAGAGCCCGGTAAGAAAGTAATTCTTCTTCATGTTGTTTTTACCTTTCATATTAAACTGAATTATATTAAGTAGATACTCAATTCCCGAAGTACACACGCACCTTGCCATAGAACGCCCGCCCGGTCCGCTGAAGGCTGAAGTTGTCATACAGCTTCTCGTCCGTGAAGTTGCGGCACTCAAACGACAGGTTGTAGCGGCCGCCGCGGAGGCTGTAAGAAAGAGCCAGATTGTGTGAGAACTGGCTGGGGACTACGTAATCACCCTTATTCGACCCGATATTGGACGAATAGTAAGTAAAGCTATGCAAGTACTGGTTGTCGTAAGATACGGTCAGCGTGTTGCCTTTCTTCCAAAGGTTGCGCCAGTAGAACGTCACATCCGAGTCGGCAAACATATAGGGCAGGTTCGGCATACGTTCCTTATAAGCGAGGTTCGCCGCACTGCTGGAGATGGAAGTCTTCATATTATCACGTACATTCATCTGCGTAAAGTTTCCACCGATGCTCAGCCATCTTCCGAAGCCATAGCGGACAGAGATGTTATAGCCTTTGGTCAGTACCTTGCCATAGTTGATGTAAGTGGCGGCAGATTTGCCTCCGCTCAGGTCTGTAATGTTACGCTGGATATAATCTTTCGTATTGCGGTATATCAGACTGCCTTCCACGTATACGGAATGCCGGCCGAAAGTCTTGTTGTAGCTGAGGTTCAGATTTATGTTATCACTACTTTCGGGTTCGATGCCGATGTCGCCCATTTCCAAGTCTTCGTCACCAAACATTTCCTCGATAGTGGGCAGACGATAGGCTTTCTCATAAGAGAGTTTCACCTGCAGGCCGGGCAATATAAAATAGGTACCGGCCACACCGTAACCCAAAGAACTTACGTCACGGGTGGTACGCACATAGTCACTCTGATTGCTGTTTGTGGCAATCGGTCCCGCCACAAACTGGTGATAGTATTTTCCGAACACGGAGAAGTTCCAGTCTTCGGACGGCATCAGGCGATAGGACAAGCCGGAGATATTCTTGCGGGTTTCTTTATCAATGGCATCCGACTGTGCCTCTTTGGCAAGCAGCGAAGTGTTGGAACGCGTGAAAGCATTCAGTACATGGTTGAAAGTCAGCATTTGTGCCTTATCAATGCGGTAGTTCACGGTCAGCGTACCGTTCCAGTTATCATTATCCGCTCGTGAATGCTGGTAGGACTGTTCGCCGGGTGAGTTCAGGCGGGCTTTGTCTCCATACCAATTGTATTTATAGGAGGCGGTGTCCACATTGGTAGTCTCATTCTTATTATAGTTGGCAGTCAACGCCACATCCAGGCCTTTGGTGAACAAGTCGCGCTTATAGTATTCCATCGAAGGCATCAGTGAATGGCCTTTGCGATGTTTCTGTCCGTACACGATTTCCTGCCGCACGCCCGTCTGTATGTCCTTATACATATTGGAATAGGTGAAGCCGAACATCAGGCGGTCCGTCCACGACTTGTCTACAATCCCCAACTTACCGATGACAGCTTCGTTGTGGTATGTATCATTAAAGTGCTTCACACGCACTTTCTTGTCCCGGTCTATCCTTCCCGTCTCGAAATCTTCCACCGGAGCATATACATGGTAATCATTGTCCGAATAGTTCTGGAAAGCGTTGATTTCATACGTGAAGCCGTTCTTGAAAGTCTGCCCGAAGTTGACGTAAGACTTATGAGTGTTGAACGAACCATAAGAATAGGATGCGTCCAGGAACCAGCGGCGACGTTTCTTGTTGGTAACAATATTGATGACGCCGCCAATGGCATCCGTACCAAAGCCTACAGGTACTACGCCTTTATAGATTTCAATCCGGTCGGCAAAGTTCACCGGTATGTTGTTCAGCCCGAACGAGCTTCCCACACCTTCCTGCGGAACACCGTCGATGAACACCTTCACGTGTTTTCCGCTGAATCCGTCCAACATAAGTTGCATGTCCGAACCCACTCCGCCCGACTCACGAAGTTTCATACCCGGCGCCTTGGTCAAGGCATCGCTCAGGTTCTTCGTAGTGTTCTGCAGTTCTTTCGTATCTACCGCCACTGCATTGAAGGCGGAACGTTTCAGGCGGGTCACGCCCGTAGAGACAATCGTTACTTCATCCAGTTGTTGTGTTTCCGGAGTGATCGTGAGATTCTGCTTCACTCTCTCCCCTGCCACCAGTTTCACTTGCTTCTCTACCGTCTTATACCCCACGGCAGACACTACCAATGTATAATTGCCTGCGGGAGCTTTTATGTGATAGATACCTTCTTGGTTGGTAGTACCTCCGTAGCTGGTTCCTTTCAGGTAGACAGTCGCAAAATCAACGATTTCTTTCTCGGTAGAGAGTATCTTGCCGGAAATCATAGCCCTGCCTTGTGAATAGACTGATAATGAAGAAAATAACAAGACAAGAAGTAAGGTAAGTTTTTCTATATTTGCTTTCAATTTACAAAGAGTTTTATGCAGTTAATAAATCGCTGCAAAGGTCTCTATAAACTGAAAGCAAAACAATCGCTATATGCAGGTAAATATCTTGCCGGAGTATTCGATAGGGGTATACGCTGCAATCGCTATTAATAGGTATATTGTATTGGCAGTCTCCCATTAATATGACAAGAAAGGCGTACATTCTAAAGAATATCCGCCTTTCTTGTTTTAAAAATATTCATTTATCAATATCCAGGATTCTGCTGGGCTTTCTTCTCTTCATTGGTCAATGAATGCCCATTCTTTTGAATTGCATCCAAATAAGTTTGAGGGATCGGACGCAAATAATGTCGTTCGTTAATATTTGAGGCAGCATCCGGATTGTATGCTCTAGCACGTGCAAGCAACGTTTTAGTTCTCGACAGATCTTCCCAACGATAAAATTCCCCGCATAGTTCGCGTGAACGTTCATTCAACAAAAGACACATCATACGGTCATAATCGGAAGAATATCCCAGCTTCTGAATAACCGCCTCATCTTCAGCCGGCAAGTTGCGTATATCTTCAATATCAAGAACTGTAGCAGATGTAGTCTTAGCTATATTATTAGATTCATAATATGAGTTTTCGGCAAAATATGAATTAACGCCATTGTCAACAAAACCTAGGGAACCTTCTTTATAAGCCGCACCGCCATCACAATAAGCTGAACGGTCTTCCCCACTCTTATAGGCTGCACGCTGGCGAAGTTTATTGACGTATGTTAAAGCATCACCATATTTTTCCTGACGTATCAAAACTTCCGCCGCAATCAGGTAAGTTTCACCCAATCGGGCAAGAATACCATCCCGATACCCTACTCTACTATCCCGAGCATCTCTTGAACCGTCAATGAATTTATTGAGTGTGCAATAACGGGTAGTATAATCATACAATGCCACATCATCTTTACCATTCTGACTTTTCGGATAAGCAACAAACACAGTAGGAACCGTTTTCCCCGTTTTTTCATAAACAACCTGTTCCTTCAACTGGACATTTTCAAAACGAGTATCGCCCGGACGATTGATGATATACATGATACCTAAATCTCCATGTACATACTTGCCATCCTTCCCCGGATTGTTGACAGAGTACTTCGTTTTAAAGCTCTTCCAAAAACGAGAATCATTCACCATATCATAAATATTATACATATAATATGTTGTTCTTAAACGTTGATATTCTCTTTCCCCTGCTATATCACGCTGCATATAGGGTAAATCCTTATATACTGAAACATAATAGAGATGACACTGATTTCCGCTAGCCCCTTCTGTAGATTTATCCGAAGAGAACTGGGCTGCCAACAATATCTCATCCAATTGTTCATTTGCACCGTTGGGTTCTGTATAATTCCATAAATCAGCATAATTGGCAGCCAACTGGCGATGAGCAATCACTTCTTGCGCCAACCTCAAAGCCTCAGCCAAATCAGCTGTTTTCGTCGCCCCATTCCAGCTATCATTGATTTCGCTAGCACGAGACAAATAAGCTTTAGCCAAAAAATGCGCAGCAGCATCTTTTGTCATCTTTCCAACAGCGGATGCAGTGGACGGCAGATAGTCATAAGCCGTTTTTAAGTCATCAATAACCTGTAAATAAGTAGCTTCGGCTGTAGCACGGGTAAATTCACGTTCAGGAGAAACGCTGGGTGTCAACTTCAACGGTACCCCACCATATTGGGAAACCAACTTAAAATAATTTAAACCACGCAAGAAATGAGCTTCACCGATGTAAAGGTTCTTATTGCTACCTTTATAACTATCCAGCGTTACTTTACTGAGTAGAAGATTTGCATTATTTATCCCATTGTACATCCCATCCCAAACTTCCTCCATCTTGGTGGAATTACTGACTACTTGAGACTGCAAATTTCCATCATAATTATTCCAAGAAGCATTAGAGCCATCACCTCCTACACGAAATTCATCAGTTCCGGAGTTTGTTGTTGCACAAGCATACTCCTTAGCAAAATGAAACCGCAAATTATAGTAAAGACTTACTTCCAGCCTGTCAATGCCTTCCGGAGTATCAAAGTAATCCGTATTTTGCTGTGTGGTAAGTTTCTCATCCAAGAAACCTGCACAAGAAGTACCTGACATTCCTAATGCTAAGAATGCTAATCCTAATAATACTTTTCTATCTAATTTCATAATTATATTCCTTTCTTAGTAATTTAAAATCCAACATTCAGCCCCACCGTGAAACCACGATTCCAAGTAGATGTATACGACTGCGAAGCATCCAGCTCAAGAAAATCAATCGTAGAGAATATTTGCCCAGGATTCTTGGCCTGCACAAAGACTTTTAAGTTGGAGAGATTCCATTTCTTGATAAGAGATTGCGGGAATGTATATCCCAAAGATATATTACGTACTTTCAGAAATGATCCTTTTTTATAGCCCAGAATACGATAGTAGGGATCACCACCACCAATATTGTAGATGGGTTTCTGATAATCGGCATTCTTATTATTTTCGTTATAGTAGTTTATAGACCTTTGCATATAACGGCCTCCTTGCCATTCTCCGCCCGTGTCAACCATATAATCGAAGCGCCCATACAGCATAACAGAAAGCTCAAAGTTTTTGTAATAAAATGTATTGTTCATACCCAATGTCCACCGCGGACGAGTATGACCGATAACTACACGGTCATCATTCGGATCTATCTTTTTATCCCCATTCTGATCGACCGGTCTAGCCATACCAACCTGGAAAGAATGACCTTTCTTGTTATATTCTTCCATCAATTCTACATCTTCCTCTTTCCACAGCCCGCCTGACTCATATCCATAAATCACTCCCAGTGCTTGACCAATGAACCAATTATTTACGATATCATCTTCTTTACCGTTTGCCAGTTCTTCAACTTTATCTTTCTGCCAGGCAGCATTAAGAGAGGTCCTCCATTCAAAATCACGAGTCTTAATATTCACCGTGTTCAGTGTAATATCAACACCGACATTTGATGTCTCACCAACATTAGCATAAGATTGTGTATAGCCATTCAATGAAGGAATACTCATATTCATTAACAAGTCTGTTGTATGAGAAGTATAAAAATCAAGTACTCCGGAAATTCTGCCCTTCAATAAAGAGTAATCAATTCCTATATTATATTGAGTGGTCTTCTCCCAACCCAAATCTTGATTGGCCAAGGTCACCGTCTTCCCAGTTAACGGCTCGGAGGCAGCAAATCCCGGAACAAGACTGCTACCAAATGGATAATAGAAAGGCACAATTGCCCCTTTTGTCTGATAAGGAGAGATAGCGGAATTACCTGTAGTACCGAAACCTATGCGCAATTTCAACTGATTAATCCAATTAATATTTTCCATAAATGCCTCCTGATCAATACGCCAACCTAAAGCTGCACTGGGAAAAAATGCCCACTTATTGCCATCAGCCAACTGAGACGCACCGTCCCAACGCCCCGAAATGGTCAATAAATATCGATTGTGATAGTCATAATTCAAACGAAACATATAAGAAAGTAACTGCTTTTCAGTCAACGAACTATTCCAATCATCCAATAAAGATATGTTTTCTTTTGACAGCGCATTCCATTTGGCACTATTCAAAGGGATACCCTCCGCTGCCATAGATGATGATTCATAATGATACTTGGTAGCACTTTGAAGCAAGGTTACCCCGAAAGAGTGCTTGCCGATCTCTTTATCATAATATAGCAGGTTGTCCAGCGTCCATGAGAAATCAGACTGATTGCTTAAAGAAGCACGGTTCTTACCTTCACTGCTTAAAGACTCTTCATCGCGGAAAGTACCATTTCTATAGTGTCGAAAATCAGGTCCGAAACTAAAGCGATATTTCAGCCCTTTGAATGGAGAATAGATTTCTCCTAAATCAAGCTGTGCAAACAAACTACCGATGACACGAAACATACGACGTTCATTTTGGCTGTGGTTCCACTCATCCGCCACATTCTTCACCTTATCATCACCACCTGGATATTCAATACGATTGCCTTCTTCATCAAAAGGAACTGCATAAGGAAACATACTTGTGGCACCTGCATACAATGTTCCCGGAAGATTCTTCAACAAGGAACCTGTTGTAGTAGCAGACGAACCGTATTGCTGCTCACTAAATGTACCGTTAACATTCAATCCCATAGTAAACCAGGCAGTCGGTTTCAAGTCCAAACTTATTTTAGTTGTATAGCGAGTATAAGATTGCCCTTTTACTGTACCTTCATTATCCAAATAACCAATGGATGCATATCCTTTTATCTTATCAGTACCTCCGCTAGCACTAAGTGTATGCTCATGCGTTATACCGGTTTGGGATACCATATCACACCAGTCGGTTGTAGCAACTTTGGAACCGTCCCAACTTCCTCCGGCCCAGCCCTTTTCTATATTTTTCCAAGCAGTCGGATCAGTAGCTCCCAAAAATATCTCATAATCATTTTCCTTAGTAGGCTGGTCAGCTCTAGGATATTTAGACGGGTTCAAGTAATAATAAGACCAACGACGCCATTCGATATACTCCGCAGAGTTCATCATCTTCGAATGATCCTGTAATGTTTCTGCAGTAACCGTACCGGAATAATTGAGTGTCATCTTACCTTCTTTACCCTGTTTGGTTGTTACTAAAATTACACCATTGGCACCACGTGAACCATAAATAGCTGTCGCAGATGCATCTTTCAATATATCAATAGATTCTATATCATTAGGATTCAAGGTCTCAATACCACTTGTAGACATCAAAGGAATTCCATCTACTACATACAAAGGAGTATTACTTGCACTCAGTGAACGTACACCTCGTATATTAATAGTACCAATTTCACCTGGTCGTTCATTACTTGTAATATCTACTCCGGCCGCCTTTCCTTGCATAGCTTCAAAAGCATTTGAAACAGGACGTGAAGTTAGTTCTTCTGAACTAACACTAATCATGGCACCCGTAACATCCGATTTCTTTTGAACACCATATCCGACTACTACAACTTCATCCAACATTTCCGTGTCTTCCTGCATCACAACTCTAATGTTCGACTTGCCTTTCAAGTCAATCGTCTGTTCTTTATATCCAATGAAACTGATTTGAAGAGTAGCATCAGCAGCTACTTGATTTAGTGTGAATTTACCATTGATATCGGTAATTACTCCATTTACCGTCCCTTTGACAAGGACGTTAGCACCAATAATTGATTCGCCCTGCACATCAACCACTACTCCTGTAACAGTTTTGTTTTGAGCCCAAATACCTAAAGAACAGCTTATTAACAGAAGCATTAATAAGCACATTTTTGTGTGTATGATTCTCATAGATTATTAATATAATTGATTAATAAATAAATTTAAGTTTAACAGAATGCGCAACTGTTATCGAACACATGATTCTGATCACAAAAATAGAGCATATGATTAATCCATATTATATCTATTTTGACTGAAATGCTTTCGCTTTTGACTGTCCTTAATAAAAAGGCTTATTTTTATCATTAAAGACACATTTCGTACTGACATTCTTAATGATTCATACATATAGCCTGACTGAAAATGTCACAAGAAATGACATTCTGAAGCATACCCTTTCTTGAAAAGTCAAAATTCACTGAATAATCAAAATTCACCAGGCAACGGCCAGTTAGGAGTAGGCACACGCATTCTTCTCATCTCTTTCTCAAAAGCAGCCACCATTTCAGGATATTTATCAGCTAGATTCACAGATTCAGTCATATCCTCTTTTATATTATACAATTCCAAAGGAGCATCTTTGTTAATAGTAACCACTTTCCAATCACCCTTACGTGCTGCACATTGCTTGCCGGGAAATTCCCAATATAGCAAACGATTGTCCGTATTCATCTGTTTACCATAAAACAAAGGCAAGATATTTATACCATTTAATGTTTGAGGTAACTTATCCGTTGCATTAGCCACCGTTGCCAGTGTAGGCATTACATCTGGAAAATAAATAATATTATTCAGTGTCTGAACCGGAACTTTACCAGGTTGATTAACAATAAAAGGTACACGAATTCCTCCCTCATAAAGCTGTCCCTTCATCCCCCTAAGCGAACCTTTACATCCTAATTCTGCCAATGGTGCCTGTTTGGCAGCTCCATTATCCGAAGCAAAAATAACCATTGTATTCTCACGCAGTCCCAATCTGTCAAGCTCCGCCAACAAACGCCCGATAGCCCGGTCCATGTGTGTGATAAGAGCAGCATATCGTTTAGTATTCATATCCCACGTCTCATCCTCATACCAAACTGTTTCATCAATAATATAAGGTTCATGTGGCGCATCATAAGCCAAATACAGGAAAAAGGGATTCTCCTTATTTCTATTTATAAACTTAATTGCATCCTCCGTTGAAAGATCTGTATTATGTTTGATATGTTTATCTCCTTCATTCTCTTTCACATTTTCCAATTTCTCATTATTAAAACGCCAATAAGGGTAATAATATGGATCGTTGGAGTATGTAGTACTAATAAGCCAACCATAAAACTCATCAAATCCTCGATTTAAAGGAGTTGCTTCAGAATTAAAACCATCCAAATGCCATTTATTTACCAAACATGTCCTATAACCTGCACTACTCAACACAGTAGCAATAGTCGTATCATTTGGTAGCAAATGCATTCTCCTTATAGTTTTCGTACCTTTCAATCCCTCAATTCCCCCCGCAGTGCAAAAGTTATCACGAATAGTGGTATTTCCAGTATTCCTTCCAGTCATTAATGCACAACGGGAAGGAGAACTTATTCCCGAACCGGCATAACACTGAGTAAAAGAGGTACCCGTAGCCGCCAATTTATCTATATTAGGAGTTTCAATATACTTGTTTCCATAACAAGCCAAATCGCAATACCCCATATCGTCGGCTAGTATAAAAATGATATTAGTCTTTTCAGTATTCGGCGAGGTTACCTGCTGCCCCCTTACAACTATTTGAGGAAGTATTAACATACCTACAGCACAAAATCCTCCTAAAAAATTCTTCTTGACCATACTATAATATTATTTAAAAGTCCATTTATCATACAATCACAATGAGCAACATACAATTATGGAATAACCACATTCTCATTGCACTCCAAAATCAAATCATTACTTGCTTCAATGCGAACATCATTCAAACGCCAGTCCTTAGCCCAAACTATTTTCCCAGCCTTGTCACCTTTAAGGCAGACGCTGTGAAACACGAAATTTTCAATTCTGCTACCAGCAATCCCAACTACATTTATACAAGATTGCGCATTAGAAGCAGTTACCTTATCAAGAGATATATTCCGAAACACAGGAGTACCTTGTGCTAAGCTCACAGGTTCTAACATTTTGAGCCAATGCGCTGGAAGTTTCTTTATATCATATCCTTCCGGAAGTTTAGATGTGCTATATGCAGGATTCCAATTCAAATCTACAACAATTGGTCGTGCAACCTCTACCATTTCGATATCATACAAATAAATATTTTCAATCACTCCACCACGTTGACAAGTACTCTTAAAACGCAACCCACATTTTGTACCTATACCTTTCATCCTGTATGCCACAATATTGCGAATTCCTCCCGAAGTCTCACTACCACAAGTAAACATTCCTCCTCCCGAACCCGCTATACAATCACGAATTACCACATATTGACAAGGACGATTCACCCGAAGCCCGTCACTATCGCGTCCGGCCTTCAGACAAAAGTTGTCATCATTGCAATTTATATTAGAATTCTGGACCAAAACGTATTCTGACGAATCAATATCAATGCCATCCGTACTCGGCCCATGCCCCTCAATATTATTGCTGATTATAATGCCATCAATAGTAATATGTTTACTATACAAAACATGTAAGCTCCAAAAACCAGGCTGATATAACACAATATCACGTACTGTCACATTCTCACTCTCGGCGATAAGAATTCCCCTAGGCCGTTCGCAATCATAATCCACAATCCAACGCAGACCTTTCATCTCGTAATCTTTACGCATATTCCAATATTTATCCCAGAAAATCTTACCACGTCCATCGATTACTCCATCACCGGAAATAGCAGCATTTTTCTTACCAATGATATTTATCAATGCAGAAGGCCACTCCATCTCTATACCTGCTATACGGGTATCAATCTTCTTATAATCAACTATATCTTGAGAAGCCACCAAAGTGACTCCCTTGGAAATATGAAGATTTACATTATTGCCCACAAACAAGGAACCAGTAAGATAAATACCAGGAGAAAATACGACCATTCCACCTCCGGCTTGTTCAGCTTCATCAATTGCTTTCTGAATAGCCCTGGTATTCATACATATAGCATCACCTTTAGCACCATAATCCGTAACATTATATACAGTTTGTTGTGCAGGATAAGATACAGCACCAACCTGTTTCATCCAAAAAAAATCCGGTATTCCCTTACTTTGAATATTTGTACTCAAACAGGTCATCAACAGAACCAGGACAATCCGGATAAAGTAAATCTTCATAGTGATTTTTCTGATTAATAATTAAACAATAAGTCATTAAAAGGCTTGCTATTGAATGCAAACTCTATAGTAAACAAAAACAGATATTACCGGCACAAACTATTCAGATAAACTTCAATATTAGTATAATCCTCATTCAATGTATAAGCGGATGCATCCGAAGCACTTTTCGGATTTAAGCCGTGCTCACTTTCCCAGTCATCAGGCATGCCGTCTCCATCAGTGTCTTTCAAAGCTTTCCCTGCTTTTAATACAGGCCAACCGCCTACATCTTCCTGTGAGTTGATAATACCGTTTGTACCGAATGTGCCAATTCCCTCTCTAACTTGACGTAAGACCTCACGATCATAGCTATCCTGCGAGAAACTACATCCCACGGATTCCAAAATCCGCTGATAAGCAACAACAGGTGCATCTTCATGGATCGGTTCACTCGGAAAGGGAGAGCCGACCAAACAGGATGCACATTCCTCACCGGAAGTCGGAATAGCTTCGGGAGAAATTCCGGAATCCGGTCCGGCACTCTTTCTGCCGGGGATATAACATTTTCCGGCACAATCTGTTATGGCACTATAGTTATCACGTGTCACAGCATCATCACCTGCCATCACGTTACCTGCCACATAATAACGCCCTGTCCCATCCTCTGCAACATCAAGCAAACGGTGGTGTTGTGAAGCCGGTCCCGGTTTATAATAGTTATTCACCATGTTTATCTCAGCATGATGCCCACCTCCATAAGCGGTCTTGAATCCCCAGTTATACACCACATTATTACGGTAATCCACCCATTTCGTACCATCAACAGAGGAGAAACGAGGATTGCGACTTGCATGATTTGCCAGCAGATTGTGATGGAAAGTAGCCTTATATCCTCCCCAAATACCTCCAAAGCCATGACTCCCCTTGGTATGAACCGAAGTGTTCAGACTATGGGCGACCAAGCACCATTGCACGGTGAGATTCTCGGTTTTATAAATAGAAAGACACTCATCAATACTCCAACTAACAGAGAGATGGTCGAGGATCACATTCTTCTGTCCGTAACGTCCACCACCCACACCGTCACTGTCCAAACGGTATCGATCGCCCACACGTACACGGATATAACGTATGATAACATTGCTGGCATTCACCACTAACGGATAATCCTTTAGACAGATACCGTCACCCGGTGCAGATTGTCCTGCGATGGTAATACTATCATTATTTATACGAAGCGGAGACTTTAACTCAATGGTTCCATCCACGGCAAAGACCACTATGCGGGCACCGGTTTGCTCCACCGCATCGCGGAAACTGCCTTCACCACTGTCATTCAGATTAGTCACGGTAAGTACACGGCCGCCACGTCCGCCAACAGTCCATTTGCCATATCCCTCAGCTCCGGGAAAAGCTATTTGTTGCGCTTGCATACAGGTAACTGCAAAAAGCAGGCAAGTGATAAGAAAAGTATTCTTCATGATTACACTATTTTACTGTTTTGATTTTGTATTCTGAAACGTAGATTGTCATTAAACAAAGATGTGCGTGCTATTGAAGAAAAAGACGGAATTTTCTTTCAGAAGTCCCGCCTTTTCCTACTTTAAAATCATTAGATTAATAACACGGATGTTGCTGTCCGGCAAGCCCCGGGTTCACGTCAATGATACTCGTTGTATTGAAAGGCAGTATTTCCACCATATTCTTTTTCATACCATAAAAGACACCAGTCTTCCCCGTAATCCATGCATTATTAGCAGAAATCCCCTCAACTTCTTCCACACAGAGATTTCCCTTCTGCTTAATCGAATTGATACTGAACATGTTCAGAATCGTATACTCCACTTCTTCCACCTTCTTTGCATCAGCCGGCACATCTTCTTTCTTAAAATAAACCTTTCCATCCGCTTCAAAGAAGTTGACCTTCAAGGCGCCTTTAGAGCCTGAGTTTAATATATGCATAGTGGTCAATTCATTTTCGGAAAGCCCCATATCCACCAAGTCCTGTTCAGTCATCGAAATGTAAGGCAACGCTATCGTCGGATCTTCAAAAGACGGTGTTGAAGCCAGCTTATAAGCACGATATACATCTACATCAGCATATCTGCCTTCACGCTTGGCCAGTTGGACCAGCTTTTCCTTTTCAGTGGTCAGATAATCGACCAATATCCCCCAACGGGCCAAGTCACTCTTGCGAAGCCCTTCATTGGATAACTCCAGTTTGCGTTCCTGTATAATATAATCCCTGAATTCGGCATAATCAGAAGGAATCGTCCCCACTTTGGCAGCATCATTCCTGAACGCGCGCAAGCGTACATCTTCTACAGCCTTCTTGGCTTCGGAAGTGGCACCATTATTCAGTTCATTCAAAGCCTCGGCATACATCAGCAAGATGTCAGAGTAACGCAATATAGGCCAATTGAAATCTCGTTTACTGTCAGAAGAGCCTCTGACCTTTTTCCAGTTAATGCGATACTTACCTACACCCATACCGGCAAAAGTATTCATCTGGTAAGCGTTGTTACCGGTAGATAATCTAAGTCCATAATTACATACCGAAACATCACGCCGTTGGTCGTCTTCTTCAAACTCAAAATAGAATGTCGGCATAGCTATCATTTGGCTCCCCCCCTTACCTAAACCTTCATTATCCGTACCGCTCGTGGGTATACCGTTCGTATAACCGGTGCGGACATCCGGTCCATTAGTACTGTACCAACCATACTCAAGCATGGTCTCAGCATTATATTGCTGATTTCCCAAATCCCTGAAAACCTGGTCATAGTCTTCCAGCAATTTATTCTCTCCCTTAGTGATGACCGCTTCACAAGCATCCGCTGCTATCTGATAAAGTTCCTTTACGCGAGCAGCATCACTACGTTGCGCAATCTTTAGAGAACTCTGAGTATACGGTACTGTATTCAAATCCCAACGCAAGGAATAGCCGGCAGCATAAAGAGCAACACGAGCCAATATACCATATGCCGAATTCTTAGTAAAACGTTCGGGAGTAGCAACCATGCCTTCACTTTTCCAAGGCAACAACTCTATGGCACGCTGCAAATCGTCAATACAATTATCATAAATTATATCACGACTGACGCGCGAAGAAGAAAATGTAGTCAAATCGGCTGTCGGCACATTCGTGTAAGGTACATCGCCATAATAACGGACAATATTCCAATAAGCATAAGCCCTTATTGCCAAAGCTTCACCCAACAGTGCATCTACTTTTTTCTTCTCACTGTCACTGACACTCATTTCCGGAAGATTCTTGACGCACACATTGGCATATTCAATAGCCTTATACATATTAGTATAAGTAGAACTCAACATACTGGAAGTGTTGGTATAGTCATAGTTGGCCACATTGTACTTGGAATTGGACTCTGTTGAAGCCGCCTCATCCGTACCCATCAATAATTGATATCCCAATTCTTGAGTATGCAACCATGAATAACCACCCATCACAGCCATCTCTGCTCTTCCTACTGTTTCGAAAACAGTGGAACTATCCGCTTTTGATTCGGAAGGCATATCCAGCCAGTCTTCACAAGAAGTAAAGGCCAATAACATAGCAGCGGATATACCTAAAACATTTATTATCTTTTTCATATTCATTGTCTAATTTAGAATGTTAAGTTTACACCTACTACCCAACTTTTGGAACGCGGATAGGAAGAATTATCAATACCTGGCGTCAAAGCACTGCTTGATGCAGACACTTCAGGGTCATACCCTGTATAATCAGTAAAAGTATGAATGTTATTCAAGGTACAATACACACGGGCATTACTGATTTTAGCGCGTTGCACTAATTTCTTTGGTAAAGTATATCCCAAAGTGATCGTATTCAAGCGTAAATAAGAGCCATCTTCCAAGTAATAGCTACTGCGTTCACTAATGGCAGTTTTGTTATTCCCTGAAATATTCCACAAAGCATTACCATCATGTTGGTGTGGATTCAATGCGGCCAGGCGTGCCAAGTCGGTACTTTCCTTACCGGTTGAAGGATCAATCAATGTGAAACGGTTCTTCATTTTTTCAAGTGTATTCTGATTAGCCAGATATGGGCCAATAAAGCGCTGAGTACTCATGCTGAACACATCATTACCTACTACGAAATTCATGAAAATAGTCAAATCAAATCCTTTATAAGTAAAGGTATTGTTCCAACCTCCAGTGAAATTAGGAGCTGCATTTCCTATCACAGTACGGTCATTAGTACCCCATACCGGATTTCCATCTGCATCTACCTCACCAGCCGTCGGTCTATATTTAGCATCACCCGGCTTTACATTTTCACGATTAGAACCTTTCAAATAAGGAACACCTGCATTCAACGTATAGCCACCATCAGCATTCTGTGTAAAATCATCTGTCGTATAGATACCATCATAAATCAAACCAAAGAATTGTCCCAACGGTTTTCCTTTTTCAATTTTAAAACCCATACGAGATTCATACTCTGTTATGAAATTATCAGTTTCACCATCACCATAAATATCCAATACCTTTGAACGGTTGAAAGCAATATTGAAGTCCATTGTCCAAGTGAAATCCTTTGTACGAATATTAGTCGTATTCAAAACTAATTCTACACCACGATTACGGATAGAACCAATGTTCTGGAATTGATGGGTATAGCCAGTAGAAGTAGGTATTTGATTCTTAATTAACAGATTGGAAGATTCATTGTTATACCAGTCTACTGACAGATTAACGCGGCTATTAAGAATTGATATATCCAAACCGACATTGGTGGTATTAGTTTTTTCCCACTTCAATTTCGGATTTCCAAGTGTTGTACCAGGCACAAGTGTTATGTAATCACTACCATTATAGCCATAATGACCTGATCCATAATCTGTAGCATACATATTATTATCAACGTTATTATTACCAGAAGTACCATAACCTACACGCAATTTCAAGTTCTGGAAGAAATCAAAATCCTTCATAAAACCTTCTTCTGAAATTCGCCATGCTGCAGAAGCAGAAGGGAAGTAGCCCCATTGTTGGCCACGGGCAAACTTAGAAGAACCGTCGGCACGTAATGTTCCCGTAAACAAATAACGATCACTATAATTGTAGGAAAGACGACCAAAGAGAGAGACAAGGCCAACTCTACTTTTCCCTGATTTCCATGTCTGCGGAGTACCCATACTGACATCATTCAAGCCAAAGTTGCCATCTGAGAATTTTCGGTATTCATTATCCAGATTCATAGATTCTTGATACCAGGTTTCCTGACCAAGCAGAACATTAAAACGATGGGCTTCTTTCACATTAAATGCATAATTCAATGTATTCGTAATCTGCCAAGAAAACTTTTCACTGTTATTGCGATAACCATATCCATAAGGACTTTGATTGGACGAAGCTGTCTTCGTATTACCATTATCCCAATAATCTTTACGCACTTGCTGCCACATGTAACTTCCGGATGTACGGAAAGTCAAATCTTTCAATATATCTATTTCCAACCCGGCATTCACTGTTGCCATACGAGTATATTTCTCATTGGTTATAGATTGATTATTGATGATTGGATTATTAGCATCATAATTATCCCCACCATACATTTCAGAAAAGAGGTCAGCCAAATCAGAACCTAACAATTGTTCATTGGTCCACTTCACACCACCTGTCACCGGTTGTAAAATAGTCTGTTTCAATGTACCGCCCAATGAACCTCCACCATCAATTTTAGTCATCTGTAAGCTGGAAGAAAAATCAAAACGCACACCTTTCCATAATTCATGATTAATCTTAGCACGGATACTGTTCTTCTGATATCCATGTTTATCCATTATACCATCCTCACCCGTGTAGTTATAGCTCAACATATACTTAGTCTTCTCACTTCCACCACTGATATTCACATTGTGATTCTGTGTAATACCCGTATTACCGAACACCTCATCCTGCCAATCAATGCCGGCACGATTACCATACTCATTAGCAATACGACCGTATGCACCGGTATAGAAATCACCAGAATTAATATCTCCACCAAAAATATTCGAGAAGTTATCTTCATTGCCACGAAGCAATTGGAATTCATATTGATACTTTACATAATCTTCAACTCCCATTAAATCCAACTTCTTTCCTAAACGGTCAAAACTAACAAAACCATTATAAGAGACTTCGGTCTTACCTGCCTTACCGGATTTCGTAGTAATCAATATAACACCATTGGAACCACGAGCACCATAAATGGCCGTTGCAGAAGCATCCTTCATTACATCAATAGTTTCGATATCATTGATATCTACATTCTGCAAACCATTTTCCATTTGGAAACCATCAACAATATAAAGCGGCTCTGTTCCTTGTGTGATAGATGTACCACCACGTACCGTAATATTAATATCAGCACCCGGAGCACCACTCTGCTGTACGATATTCACACCAGCCGCTTTACCCGCCAATGCTTGTGCCGCAGTAGTCACAGGAGCAATAGCCAAATCTTTACTACCCACTGAAACAGAAGAACCTGTCAATTCTTTACGCTTTACTTTCGCATACCCAATAGCAACGACTTCCTCCAACATTACTGAGGATTCTTTGAGAGTAACTGCAAAATGAGTTTTACTGCCAATGACAACAGTTTGGTCTTCATAACCAATAAACGAAATTACCAATTCTTTAGCCGAAGCCGGTACAGAGAGTTTAAAATTACCATCCATATCAGTAATAGTACCAATGGACTTGTCACCTTTCACCGTTACAGAAGCTCCGATCACCACATCAATCGCATCGCGAACCGTACCGGAAAGCGTCTTGTTCTGGGCAAAAATGCCTAAAGGACAACTCATTAACAAAAGCATTAATAAGCACATTTTTTTGTGTAAGATTCTCATAGATTATTAATATAATTGATTAATAAATAAATTTAAGATTAACAGAATACGTTACCGTTATCGTGCACATTATTCCGGTTGCAAATATAAAATTTGTAGTCAATTTACATTATATATATTTTGACCGAAACACTTCCTCTTTTGACTTTTCTTAATCAAAAGACTTATTTTTCAGACAAAAAGACAATGTTCGTACCAGTATTCTTAATGATTCATACATATTACGAAACTAAAAAATGAAACAGGTTGTTGCTACCGAAATAACTGCATCACCAATTTCCCTTCCTATTTGTTCCGGCAGTGCAACATAACCTTCTTCCTATATAAATGTCAGACAAGAAAACAGACTATTTATCACAAAAAGAAGAATTCTTCCAATATCTGAGGATTTAAAGAAATGCTTCTTTGATCCTCAGATACCATAATTATTCAATATTAATTTATCTATGAAAAACTAATTGATTCGCACGCAACGCACAGAGAAAGCATTGGCACGGCTATTCTTTCCCGCTGTATCTACTTTATCTTTACCAACATTCATATAGCTTGCATCCGCCCCATTGGATGCAAAAGCCGTGCTTTGCCAATAATAACCAGACTTTTCCGCATCCTGAAGCTTTCCTGTTTTACGATTACGCAGACCTCCAAGCGGATACCACAACCCCTGACCATTATAATTCAAGGAGTATCCTAACTTTTCTGTATCCCAATTAGAGGTGGAAAGGAAAACACTCGCTTCAATACCGGACGCAGAAGAAGAGTTATTTAACCATGTATCGCGCGGTGCAACCATGTAACCTTCAGGACAAGGATCATATACAGACTTTTGAATAGTAGCAGCCGATGGATAATTATATCCTTCAGGATTCCCCCAAAGAGCATTATCACCCCAATAAAGCCAGTCATAAGAATAATAGTAAGGCGGAGTAGCAACATTGCTCTTTGAACGTGAGTATTTGATATACGTAGCCGGATTCTTGACTGAATAAGCCACTGTACCCTTTTCTTCACCACCACTTTCAATCTTCAGGCTGACAGTTCCGACTTGATTATACATTATAGCTTCAGTATTCTTCCCTACTTCATTGGTTGTTACAAACGGGTCTTTACGCCCCCACTGATAGAGTAATCCAATCGCGCCAACATCACCCGGAGTGGCAGAAACGGCACCTAGATTACGATCCATAACCGTATAATTATTACCTTTACTGTTCATTCCGAAAGGCTGGTCTGTAACATCAGTTACCCAAATATGATATGACCAAAGA
This sequence comes from Bacteroides stercorirosoris, assembly GCF_900142015.1. Taxonomy (GTDB): domain Bacteria; phylum Bacteroidota; class Bacteroidia; order Bacteroidales; family Bacteroidaceae; genus Bacteroides; species Bacteroides stercorirosoris. Next base: position 33,894 of record NZ_FQZN01000029.1, on the reverse strand, counting down.
ATAGCGGCATCTTCCGCGTCGGGATCTTCCGTATCATAAATTGCGATAACCGCATTTCCTGGTTGCCCATTCAGAGTAGCGGTAAAAGATTTACGGTCGGAAGATAATGATACGTTGCTTATAAAATCAGTAGAAACATCATTCCAAAGTAATTTGGCAGAACGGGCTAATCTGCTATCATCATAAGCATGATTCTCATAAGTGTAATTCAAGCTGGTAGTATAGTAAGGAGTGCAATCAACTGTTACGGAAGTTGTACCGGGAGCTACAATGATGGAGTTAGCCTTGCCATAATAATTGGTCACTGAAACCCACTCTATGTTCTCCAAAGCAACGGAAAGTATCTTACCGCGTTCAATGCTCTTCCCGTTCAAATCTACAGAACAAGTACCAATTCCTTTAGGAGAAACAAAAGTTATATTCAACGCGCTACCCAATGCCATTGGCGGAAGAGCAAGATATAACTCCTGTCCTTCGGATATGTTTATATCACCTTTCAGCACAAGTGTCTTCGAAGTATTCTCCCGGAAAGTAACCTGACCCGTCGTCGCATCCAAACTTATATCTCCTGTGAGTATATCATTCTCAGACTCAAAAGTGACAGAGGTAAGAGAAGCAAAATCTTCATTAGCCGGAACAAACAATTTCAACCCGCCACAGGCTACATTCATTTGCATATTATTCAGACCGTCATTATCCGTCAGACAATAGAGCGGACAGGCAGACTGGTCAACCACCCCTTGCGTATAAGTTTGAACTGTCGGTAAAGAATAATCCAGATTATTATCCGAAAGTTGGGCATTAGCAGGATAATAAATCAAATATTGATTGGCAACAGGAACATCGTACATACTAATGCATGCATTCGACAATACAGGATATTCCTCTCCATTAATTCCTATCTTTGCTCCGGTTTGGATCTCCACATTCAATTCATCATCCGTATTGAAAGCCAAAGTAAACGAATTAGGTTGTTCATAAATTAATTGTTCGGTATCGTCACAACTAACCATAATTACCACTAATGCAGCAACGAGATATTTTATCAGTGTTTTCATACTGTTTCTTCTCCTTATGTTTAAGAGTTAATTATTAAGTTTAGCATCAAGTGTAAAGATATAGTTTTCGATATTAGTGTAACCGTTGTTTGCTATCTTTGCAGCATCAGAGGGATCATTCTTATCCAAACCATATTTGTCTTCAAATTCATCGGGTATGCCGTCATTGTCGCTATCCAAAGGTTTCTCTCCGTTTTGAATAGTGCCTACACCTCCCAATGAAAACTGCTGTACATCTTGTTCATTCTGAATAATCGTTCCCTTTTTACCCAGTGAAGTCAACTCATCAATCAGATATTGGTCTACTTCGTCACGAACCGGAAGGCTGGCACCTACATGTTTCACAATCCAATGATAGGCCTCCGTTGCAGACGTTTGCTGGCTGATAACAGGATGTTTGTCAGAAGGTGCACTCAGGAAGGTCGGTTCTCCTTTACAATACTCAGTCCAGTTGTTTTGTGTCAATTCAAAGCCATTGAGCGAACCATCTTTATCATTATCATAATAATTTCCTTTATAATAAGTTCTAAAGTCGGCATTGCCTCCCAGAAACGGCGGAGTAGGAGTCATCGGAACTTTTTCCACCTTAATAGAGTTATCTTCTTGTCTTACATTCTGCCAGTTGGCTACAGGACCTACAATAAAGTAGTTATCCTCAATAGTTGTTTCCGACTGACCGGACGAATCACCACCCATATTATAAGCGGCACCACTTCCCCAGTTATAAACCACATTGTTCACAAACTGATTCAAACCTTTCACTTTCGGATTACGTGTTTTATTATCAGTATAAAGATTGCGGAAAAGGGTGATACCTGATTCGGTATCAGTCTGAATCAGCCCTCCACAGGAATGATTTTGCAGTCCCTGGCCGAGAATTGAATTCTGAATAGTGATATTGCGTGGAAGTGTCCCTTTACTATCCCAATTGATAGAGAAGTTTTCGTCACGCCCCCAGGTAACAGATAGATGGTCAAAAATCATATTCTCACCATTTGCTATTCCGGCAGCATCTTTTCCATCAGGACCTTCTATTCCCATACGGATGCGCAAATGACGACAAATAAGATTGCTAGCCCCGGTAAACGATACACGATTGCCATAAAGCACAATACCATCTCCGGGAGCAGTCTGAGCTGCAACAGTCAGATTTTTAGAGAATACAAGCGCCTCTTTCAGATGGATTACGCCCGCTACATCAAACACGATAATACGGTCGGGCTTACTCACGGCAGAACGTAATGAGCCTTCTTCATCATTATCTTCCAAAGTCGTCACATGATATATTTCTCCGCCACGACCACCAGTAGCATTAGCCCCATAACCTTCCGCACCGGGAAAAGCCAGAACTTTACCATAGTCAGGAAAAGGGCCGTCGGTACCTTTCTTCAAAACAATCTCAATATCATTATCGCTGCAACTCATTCCAAACGTTGCAATAAAGAGTAGAACTCCGGCATTCTTAAAGAAGTTTAATAGAGTAGTTTTCATTTTAGGTTGATTTATACAGGTAAACATTTGTTGTTCGCTAAAAGCAATAAGAATCTATGCCTCTGTCCGGACGGACAAAAGCCTATCTTTTAATAATAGACATGTTAGGAATAAATAATTGAATTGAAAAGATAGCCTTAAACCCACATAAAAAATCTATAAATATTTGTTTTATGCAAATTTAAGGCTATGTATTATCTGCTTTCAGAATAAAGCAAGATTATTTGGCGTAAGCCGGATGCTGAGTCAAATTCGGGTTATCTACCATCGGATGTCCGGGATCCTTTGCTGCAAAAGGCAACAACTCGCAACAGTTCTTTTGGAAACCATAGTACAAGCCATCACTTCCATCAGAAGCTTCAATCCAGTTAGGGAATTTACCACCGTTTTCGGCATAACCTGTAGGATTCTTGTAAATGATGGCACCAATTTGCAAAGCATTAAATCCACCGGTAAAACCGACAGCTTTACGTGCATTGCCATTGAATGTACTTGTATAAGCTTCAAACATATTAGTCGGATACCATTTGTCACCATCCTCTACTACAATTCCATGAGCCCTCACTATTTCGGCTAATTTCGCTTGATATTCACTATATTTTCCTTGTTCTGTCGGAATCTCTTTTATAACTGCAATTTCAGCCTCATCTGTCAAGTCAATATAATCCAAAGCAAGGAATTTATCACCATACTGCTGTCCATCTACCTGGAACTTATACAAACGGTAAACCGGCATATTGGCATACTTGCCTTCGCGCTTAGAAAGTTCTTTCATATCCTTCTTAGCTTCTTCCAGTTGTTCGGACAAGCGATTCATACGAATCATATCCGTACGAAGCATAAATTCGCCAGCAAACTCCCATTTACGTTCTTGGAGTAAAGCATCTTCAAAAGCTTGTTGATCAGATGGCATGGAAAGCTCACCTACCCCGGCACGGTCACGCACTTGCTTCAAAGCATCTTTAGCAGCCTGTGTAGGACCGTTATTCAGATAGTTTTGAGTTTCAGCATACATCAATAACACATCAGCATAACGCATTACAGGAATGTTCAAATTACGCTTTGCAGCCTCTTGTGGCTCCACACACCAGGGAATACGGAATTTTCCGTGCATAATGCAGGAGTAAGTAGTACCTACATCAACAAATGTATCACCTGCTGCACCTTTATTCAAGAAATAGATACTATAAGATGTACAAGTAACGTCACGACGCGTATCATTTTCATCAAACGACAAATAATACGTTGGCAACATAAACTGCATAGCTTTACGTGAACCATAAGTACCACCACGAGATCCAGGTTGTGCTAAAACCCCAAAATTAGAGTTTGTATTCGGACCATATTGTGCCAAATCCCAAATCATTTCAGCATCTGTGGCAGTGAAATTACGCTGACAGAAGTTATACCATAGATATTGGAATCCACTCATACCACTTTGAGCTTGAATTAAAGAATTTTCATTCTTATCGATAATAGCTTTACAAGCATCGTTAGCAATCTGATAAAGTTCACGAACGCGTGCTTCATCATCACGGCGTGCCAATTTCAAACTGGCAGGGTCATTCGTCTGCAGATTCCAACGTAATGAGTAGCCACCTGCATAAAGAGCTGTACGAGCCAGCAGAGCATAAACACCTTGCTTAGACAAACGTTCTGCCGTAGCATATCCACTTTCCTTGAACCAAGGTACCCAATCTTTAGCTTGCTGCAAATCTGCAATTATCTGATCATATATTTCATCACGGGATGAACGCTTAGGATAAAATGTATTTTCATCATTCGGGTCCAGTTCTTCCATCGGAGTCCATACTGCCGGAACATCACCATAAATACGTATTAAGTTCAAATAACAAAAAGCACGAATAGAAAGAGCTTCACCCAATAGAGCATTACGTTTAGTGGTTTCACTCATCTTCTTCAACTTAGAAATGGCAAGGTTAGTAGACTCAATGATACGATATCCCTCTTTGAAGATTGTAGTCACTGTAGCAGGTACCATTGGATCATAACTATAATTACAAATTCTATATTTTGAATTATTAGTAGAACCGTCTTCACTGGAATGCATCACCGTCTCACCCATACCTAAATGGTAATACATTTCCTGATGAATCAAACCACGATAACAACCCAGAATAAATAATTCCGCCATATCCTCATCTTGAAACACCGTTTCGGAGTCAGGGTCTGTGTAAGAGGGCATATCAAGCCAATCCTGACACGAAGTCACACTCAAAAGAAAGCAAGAGACAGCTGTTGCGAACAACGTCTTCTTCAACCCAGACAATATAATTGATACTTTTTTCATGATTAATAAACGTTTTAGATTAGAATGTTAAGTTAAGACCGATTACATAACTTCTGGAACGAGGATACATAGAACTGTCATATCCAGGCGTACAAGCCACATAATCACTACTACCAGCAGAAACTTCAGGATCATAACCAGAATAGCCGGTAATCGTAGCCAGATTATTAGCCGTGAAGTAAATACGCGCATTAGAAATCATAGCTTTCTGTAACCATCTCTTGGGGAATGTGTAACCAACTGTTACCTGTGCAATACGCAAGTAGGAGCCATCCTCTACATAATAAGAAGAAGGATAAGTGATATAACTTGAATTCGTACTTCCCAAATTCCACAAACGAGAAGATTCATCGGGGTTCAATTCTTTGATGCGTGCTAATGTTGTAGCTTTCTGTCCCGTTGCAGGGTCTATTAAACGGTAGTAGTTACTTCCAAACTCAGCAGGTACATTTTGGAATTGTCCATAAGGACTCATACTATGCTTAGTTGCGTTATAAATATCGTTTCCGATAGAAAATTTCATAAATACACTCAAATCAAAACCACGGAAAGTAAAAGTATTATTAAAACCACCGATACAATCCGGAGTACCATTACCAATCTTTACCTTATGAGCTTCAGAGAATTGTGCTGTACCATCTTCACCAGTTTGATTTGCTGCAAATTTAATATCACCAGGTTGCACAGGTTTAGCTTCCCCCTTTGAATTTACAGGAACAACAACGCCTTCACGCAAAGAGAAATTACCTTTATCGTCCTGCACAAAATCATCAGTAGTATAAACTCCATCATATATATAACCATACATATCACCTAACTTCTGCCCAACTACAGCATAATAAGTTACTGTACCGGAACGATTACCGCCAACAGCAAAAGTTTTTTCATTCTGTCCTGTTTCCAACGAAATCACTTTGGAGCGATTGAATGCCAAGTTCAGGTCTGAAGTCCAACTAAAATCCTTAGTTCTTATATTCACCGTGTTGAGAGTCAATTCAAAACCACGGTTACGCATTTTTCCCACATTTTGATATTGTGCAGTATAACCGGTTGAAGAAGGGATAACACATTTCATCAACATATCACTCACTTCATTGTTATACCACTCTGCTGTCAGATTCACGCGACTATTAAATAAAGCAACATCCAAACCAACATTAGTGGAACGCAATGTCTCCCATTTCAAATTCTTATTTCCTAAAGTAGTATTCAGTACATAAGCCAATGTACCGGTATTATTATTCATCGGATAATCAGACTCCTTAATTGAAGTTGTGTATAAGTAATCACCAATATTACAATTACCCGTCGTTCCGTATCCCACACGCAATTTCAAACTATTAACATAATTCATTAGACTACTTTCTTTAAAGAAGCTTTCTTCAGAAACACGCCATGCAGCTGATGCAGATGGGAAGATACCCCATCTGTTACCGTCAGCAAATTTAGAAGAGCCATCGGCACGGACAGTAGCAGTAAACAGATATCGTTCGTCAAAATTATAGTTAGCACGTGCAAAAGCAGAAACAATACCACTATGCTTATGAGAAACACTCTTCTCATAAACCGTAGCATTAGCTATATTATCTAGTCCGAAGTTAGGATACGGGAATTGTCTAAGCTTCATTGAATTTCCTTCCGATTCGCTATAAGAAGCTTCATGCCCTAACAAAACATTCAATTTATGTTTTTTAGCAAAAGTCTGATGATAGTTAAGAGTATTAGTGATTTGCCATTTATAAGACTCATCATTACCAATACTACCATTAATACCTGTATTTTTCGGATCCATCAAATAAGAAGTAGAATTATGGTCAGCAAATGAATCTGATTTAGAACTAGACCATGTATAACTTCCAGCTGTACGCCAAGTAAAATATTTAAAAAGGTCAAATTCTATCCCGGCATTAACCGAATACATACGTGAACGTTTTTTAGAAGTAGAAGCCTCATTCTGAACTAATGGGTTAGCCGTATCATAATTACTGTTCAGAGAAGAATAATTCGGATAAGTCTGAGTGTTCAACAACTCATCTTGTGTAAACATAGTACCTCCATTGATTGGCTGAAGCAAAACGTTCTTCATACCAGAATAAGCGCCACCACCCATCGTTTTCTTATTAGAAAACATAGCATTTACATCCAAGCGAACCCCCTTATAGAGTTCGGTATTGATCTTTGTACGGAATGAACTTCTATTAGAGCTATGATTAGCCAGCAAGCCATCTTGCCCACTATAATTGTAAGTCAACATCACTTGTGTCTTATCGGTACCCGTAGTAACATTGACATTATGATTTTGTGTTAAAGCAGAACCTCCAAATACTTCGTCCTGCCAATCAAGTGTGGAAGCACCGGCATAGCGATCATGAATGCGGCTGTAAGCACCTGTATAAAAATCGGAGACATCCGTAGCTAGATTATTATCAAAAACACTACTCCAGTTACCCGGCACTCCCTGTAAATTAGCAAATTCATACTGATATTTCACATACTCTTCAGCATCAGACATCATATCCAGCTTTTTACTGAGTACATCGAATGAAAAATAAGTATTATAATTTACTTGAGTCTTACCTTTCTTGCCCGATTTAGTTGTAATCAAAATGATACCGTTAGAACCACGTGCACCATAAATTGCCGTAGATGAAGCATCCTTCAACACATCAATACTTTCTATATCATTCACATCAATATTGCTGAGCGCATCACTCATTTCAAATCCGTCCACAATATAGAGTGGTGCAGTACTTTGAGTAATAGACATACCTCCGCGAATAGTGATATTAGCTCCTGCACCCGGAGCACCACTGGCAGTAACAATGTTTACACCGGCAGCCTTACCTTGCAAAGCCTGTGCAGCAGTCATAGCCGGAACGGCTGCCAAATCGCTGCTTGACACCGAAGAAGTTGCCCCCGTCAAATCTTTACGTTTCACCTTCGCATAACCAATGGCAACAACTTCTTCCAACATCACAGAAGACTCTTTTAATGTAACATCAAAATGAGTTTTGTTACCAATTACTACCGTTTGATTATCATAACCAATGAATGAAACTACCAACTCCTTTGCAGAAGGCGGTACAGAAAGTTTAAAGTTACCATCCATATCGGTAATCGTACCGATTGAATTATTACCTTTCACTGTTACAGAAGCACCAATCACCACGTCTATCGCATCGCGGACCGTACCGGTGATTGTTTTGTTCTGAGCAAAAATACTTAGAGAACTACCTATTAATAGGAGCATTAACAAGCAGAGGTTTTTGTGTAAGATTCTCATAGATTATTAATATAATTGATTAATAAATAAATTCAAGCCTAACAAGGCAAGCACCCGTTATCGAGCACAGAACTTGTGTTGGCAAATATAGAGAATCTAGCAGGGAGCAAAATTGAGAGTTTTGACCGAAAGACTTCCTTTTTTGATTTTCTTCATGAACCAGAAAGCATCTAGCCCGTAGAAACCCCTAAATCACAATCAATTAATAACCATTTTGACCTTAGACTAATCGTTTTGATTTTACAATAAGTCCTCTTCTTCCACGTCTGTTTCACGGCCAAAAGACCTATATTCTAGTGGAGTAAAGCCTGTACGTTTTTTAAAAAGAGAAAAGAAATGTTCTGTTGATTTATAGTCGAGCATAAAGGAGATTTCCTTGACTGATTGAGAGGTGCCAACCAATAATTGCTTTGCCTTACGCAGCTTTAATTCCTGAAAATATTTGGCAGGTGCATATCCTGTATAATCCTTGAATACTTTGCGAAACCACGAATAACTGATATTCAATTTCATAGCAAGTTCTTCCGGATCGATATCCTTAAATACATTCTCATTCATAATGATTTTCGCCTGCTCAATCTTCTGATCTACATCCCCTATTTCAAAAATCTTATTCTTAGAAATAGAAAGAATCATTCCTATCATGTGCAGAACAATACCGGAAAGATATTGCTGGGAAGAAATTTTATCCGCCTCCGCTATCTCCAAAGCACGTGAGAAAAGGGTAACCAATTCCTCATTCAGCCCAACTTCCAGAACCTGATTGTCTTTAGAAAGAAAACCGCCGCGCATCATATCATCAATGACCGGACCTTCAAAACCGATGTAATATTCATTCCAACCTGTCTGCTGATAAGGGTGATAGGTATGCCATTGCCCCGGGAAGAGCACCATGAGCCGTCCTTTGCAGACTTGTTTCTCGGGAGTAGTATCAGAAGTAAACAGTCCGCGTCCTTTTGTGATGTAGACTAACTGATACTCACGCAAAACACGCCCTTTCTTTGCGTTGAAAAAATAGCCGGAAGGATGATCTTTTAAGGGATAAGGAGAATCCGGCTGAATAGCCTGAAAACCTACAGTATTTACCCACAGACCAAATTTCTGGTCCATATCATTCACAATCAGATACTTGAATTCAACTCCTAAATCATTATAGTTCTTAGTCATAATATGTGTTTTGCATGATAGGTTCGGGCAAAAATAGGAATTATTTATGAATAAAAAAACGTCCGTTCCGGGTTAATTGTAAAATACCCCTGGAACGGACCTATAAATATTATTAAAGAAAGGAAATGCTATTTCTTCACAACAATCTTATCATATTGCTGCTCTGCCTTGATTTCCGTATACTTCGGGGCATCTATCATTTCGACGAGCGCGCGGAGTACAGGACCTTCACCCATAGGATCGTTCTCTTGGGTAGGACGGTTATAATAGTATGCTATGGAAGGCATGATACCCGTTCCCACACAAATAGAGGTTACATCTCCGTTATCGGAAATCTTTTTCATCATACCTTTCAGACCTTGCTCGGCCACATAGATGAAGTCGGGATGCAGCCAGCCTTCCTTTACACCACGGGCAATACCGAACACAAACATTGCCGTACCAGTGATTTCCTCATAAGAGTCCTCCTTATCAAGAAGCTGATGCCAAAGTCCGTTCTTACCCTGATAACGGGCTACACCGCTGGCTTGCTGACGGAAGTTCTCGATAACCGCCTCACGCATCGGATGATCCTTCGGCATCATACTCAGCAAATCAGCCTGCGCCATAAACACCCAACCATTGGCACGGCTCCAATGAGCCACTCCGTGCTCCTTATTATCCGTATGATAGCAATGATAATAAATCCGTTTTTCAGGACACCAGAGATAACGGGTATAATTCAGCACCTGATTGACGGCATCATTGAAATACTTTTCGTCACCGGTCATCTTACCCATACGGGCAAGAAAAGAGATAGCCATGAAAGCATCATCCGCCCAAATAGTATTGACGTGGGGCCAGATACGCGCAATAGTGCCGTCAACCAAGCGAGGCTCGCCATAATTCAGATGCTCGGCAGTCTCATTGATGTAACCCAGAAAAGCATCATTGGGGTGCTTCATCTGCAATTCTATCAGACTGGCTCCCATCGGACCGTTATCATCCAAACGCTTGCCACGGAAAATCATGTGCCAACTCAATTTACGGACAGCATTCCAGCCATTTTGCTTGAAAGCTTCGTCATACTGTTTGCGGAAGAAGTCAAGATTGCCTTCGTTGAACACAAAATTCATATTCTTCAAGACGTATTTATCATACTTCTTGTCTCCAAGCTTCTCGCCCAACTCCATAAGGGCGATATTTGTTACTCCATTGGTATAATGCCAGTTATTGTACTTGCACGCCACCTTCACGTCCATATCAAGAGGTAACTTCTTGACGGATTTATATGTTTCGCCAGTCTTCGTATTCTTGAACTCGTACGTAGTGCTGGCCAAAATGCGGTCTGCAATCTTTACGGCAGCTTCTCTTGCCGTCATTTTAGTTTGGGCGGTAAGGGTTGCCGCTGCCAACAGCAGGGCGAGGGAAAAGAATGTTCGTTTCATGATTATAGTTTTAAGTAGTTAATAGCAAGCGGATAGTAGCAGGCGGAAACTACTACTATCCACTTAAGAGTTATTTAGGAAGATTAAATGCGCGAGTCATTTCCTGCATTTGCTCCTGACTCATACCATCAGGTTCAAAGCCCATGTTTTTGGCAGCAATATAAATCAAGGCAGATTTATTCAATACATCAACCTGGTCGAAAGCTGACATAACATCCACATCTACAGCAAAAACACCATGTTTTTCCCACATAGCCACATCATAATCTTCAAGTTGTTCAATAGTTGCCTCTGCCAGTTTCACAGAGCTTGGCAGTTCGTAAGGGATGATACCTAAACCACGCGGACAGAAAGCCTTTGTTTCAGGAATCATACTCCAAAGCAAATTGGTGGCTACATCTTTTTCGAGGAACTTCTTGCAATGAGTCATGGCAATCAGTTCGATAGGATGCGTATGCAGAGAAGCCTTGTAAGGAGAACCCTTCTCAATCAGACGATTGTGCACACTGAGGTGGGCAGGCAGTTCGGAAGTAGGCATTACCGGATGATCGGCGATGATGACATAAGTGGCGCAGTCGTCCAGAATCCGGATGACAGAGCCGTGTTCCATCGGCCAACGGGCCAAATCACGCATACGCTTATTGGTACCTTTGCAGTAGAAATAACAACCCTTCAGATAAGGAAGAGTAGCACCTATTTGTTTTACTTCGCTGATGGCAGGCAATGCCTTTATTTCATTGTCTACAAACTCAGTGATATTCAGGGTAATGTTACCGCCATTACGTTCGGCCCACCCTTTTTGCCAGAGATATCCGGCTACTTCTGCCGCTTGATTGACTGCATAGGTCAATGCCGGGCGATTTTCGAGAATTGATTTCATCTTTGTATTAATTTAGAATATATGTTGGTTACTAAAGGATAATTTAGCGACGTGCATTTCCTAAGCCTGTAAGGCTTTTATCTTACAGCCTACCAGGCACTATCACGTCAATTAGTATGCCGAAAGGAAACCTTGCTCCAACGCTTCGCTTCGCTAAATTATCATTTAACCATCTCACGCTTGCGCCATAGCCACTACGATAATGGAAGATATCAGCACGACCAGCCCAAGGACAAGCACTGCGATAGTGGTGTTGCTGACCCCTTTCCATTCTTTCAGCAAGATGCCCCATACATTACTGAATGTGACATTCAGCGACATCAGGATGCTCCATGAGAAAGCGAGCAGCACAGGACTGTCTGTCAGGAAGCTTTTTCCCATTTCGAGGCCGAAGAACTGGCTGTACCACAGCACACCGGCAAGGGCACAGAACAAGAGGTTATTCGTCAGCACCGAACCTTTCACGGACAGATACTCCTTGCCGGTCTTGTTTTTGATATTCTGCTGAATGCAGTAAGCCGCATTTGTACAGAAACCGCCGAGGGTCACCAGGAAAATCACGGGAAGTCCGGCATACAGAGCCTCCACCCCACCATCAAGCGCAGCCTGTTTAATCGGCGTTCCCGCATCCAGTCCGAGAGCGAAACAAGCACTCATCACACCCGCCAGCAAGGCCACCAGCAAACCTTTCGTCAGTGCAAAGTCCTTAACTGCCGCACGTTTTTCCTCTTCCGTCATATTTTTGGAACGAAGACTGCCGGCATATCCGATAATAGCGATACCCGCCAGCGTGATGCATACTCCGATGAGCAACATCAGCCCTTCGCCATGCAGCAGGTCCTTTCCGGCAAAGAGAGCCGGGAAGAGCGTACCGAAACCGGCACACGTACCGAGAGCTATACTCTGTCCGAGCGCCACGCCCAAATAGCGCATGCTCAAACCAAACGTCAGTCCACCCACGCCCCACAGAACGCCATAGACCATAGCAGGCAGGGCACCACCCGCACCCCAAAGTTCCAACAGGGAGCTTCCCGCCGGAATGGCAAGCAGTGCGCCCAGCAACGGAAAGACGAGCCATGCAAAGATTCCTTGCACCAGCCAGAAACTTTCCCACGACCAGCCGTCCACTTTTTTTATCGGCACGTACGAGCTGCTCTGCCCGAAACTACCGATGGCAATAATCAAAAGTCCTATCAGTGTATTCATAAATTCTATCTTCTTGATTCATTCGCAACAAGCTAAGTATAAAGCAATTACACACATCCCAAAGATACCGTAAAGACAAGCGCATGTCATAGGTGACGACAAGCGCATGTCATGGGTGGTGAGATACGTATCTCATGGGAGGTGACATACGTATCTCATGACCCATGACATACGTATCTCATTATCGTCCTCATCCTTTGTCGTTGCAAATGTACACTAATTTCAGCGTTTAGACGTAACGTCTGCTTCGTATTTCTGTATCTCGGCGATAAATTCTTCGCCCACAGGTACACCATTCTTCAAACAGAACATATCCCAAACTGCATTCCACGGCAGGGATTTGCCTTCTTCGAGCAGGGCAAGGCGTTCGAACAACTGGTCGTTCGCCTCGTATCGGCGCAATGTATCCAGCGGCTCCAGCAGAGCTTGAAGCACACACTTCTGAGTGGCACGGCTACCGATAACGTAAGCACCGATACGGTTGATGCTGGCATCGAAGTAGTCCAAACCGATATGTACGCGGTCGAGGGCATTGCAACGTACGATTTCCTTGCAGAGGTCCATCGTTTCATCGTTCATAATCGTCACGTGGTCAGAGTCCCAGCGCACCGGGCGGCTCACGTGCAACATGATTTCGGGGATGAACAGCAGCAGTGAAGACAGCTTGTCGGCAACGCTTTCCGTCGGGTGGAAGTGGCCGGTATCCAGCGTAACAATCTTGTTGCGGCTTACGCCATAACCGATATAGAAATCGTTGGAACCCACCGTGTAGCTTTCCAGACCGATACCGAATACTTTGGATTCAACGCAATCCTTCATATTCTTGTATTCCACTTCGAAGATGCGGTCGAGAGAATCTTTCAGCAGGTCGCGGTAGAGCATACGGTTGACAGTGATGTCTTTGCTGCCATCATGCACCCACAAGTTCATGATACAAGGATCACCCTGGCGACGTCCCATCTCCTCGGCAATGGCACGGCAACGCTTGGTGTGTTCCACCCAGAAATCACGGATACCCTTATCCGGGTTTGAGAGAGAAAGGTTGCCACTCTTCGGATGAGAGAAAGAGGTGGAGTTGAAGTCCAGTTTCATGTTGTTTTCGGCTGCCCACTGCATCCAGCTTTCAAAATGAGCCGGTTCTACCTGGTCGCGGTCAACGAACTTGCCACCGAAATCACCATAGATTTCATGCAGGTTCAGACGGTGGGTTCCGGGGATATAACTGGCTGCCTTCAGCACGTCTTGTCTCAATTCTTCCATATTGCGAGCTTTGCCGGGGTAGTTTCCCGTAGCCTGGATTCCGCCGGTCAGCGCGCCCTGTGCTTCAAATCCGGCCACATCGTCGGCCTGCCAGCAGTGCAGGGAGAGGGAAATCTTTTGCAAAGCGTCCATAGCTTTTTCTACATCCACGCCGATGGCGGCGTAACGTTCTTTTGCCACTTCATAGGCTCTCAGAATTAAATCTTCTTTCATGATGGTATTAGTTTTATTAATAATTATAAATTGAAAATTATAGTTTGCGGGGTAAGACAAGGGGTTATGCCAACTGCAGGAATTTCCGGTAGGCGGCATTCCACACTTCCACGTCTTCGGGCGTGAAGGTTTTCAGCGGAATGGAGCGGTTGACGAGCTGGCGCATGGACACGACATCACTCGCCGTGCCGGCTGCCAGGGCTTGCAGCATCACATTGCCGATGGCTGTAGCTTCCGATGGTCCTGCGACTACGGGTATGCCCAGCGCATTGGCGGTCCACTGGTTCAGCAAATCATTGCGGCTTCCACCGCCAATGACGTGCAACACTTCCACCGGACGGGGAGAAAGAACGCGCAGATTCTCCAACACCTGGCGATAACGCAACGCCAGGCTCTCAAAAATGCAGCGCACCACTTGTCCGCGGGTTTCCGGTTTCGGCTGGCTATGGTCGGCACAATAGGTACGGATGGCTTGCTCCATATCCACCGGATTGGCAAACAACGCGTCATCCGGATTTATCAGGCTGCGGAACGGCTCGCATGCCTGTGCCTCGGCAATCAGTTCGGGATAAGATACGTCCTCCCAGTTGCAACGGCAACGTTCCAGCAACCACATTCCACAAATATTCTTCAGCAGGCGGATGGTTCCGTCCACACCTCCTTCATTCGTAAAGTTCAGCGCTTCGGTTTCCTCGTTGATGACCGGCGCATCCGTCTCCACTCCCATCAGCGACCAGGTGCCGCTGCTCAGATAAGCAAAGTTACGGTCCAGAGCAGGCACGGCGGCAACGGCCGATGCGGTATCATGTCCGGCAACGGCAATCACGGGAATAGCGCCCAGTCCGGTAATCGTTTGTATTTCTTTTGTCAACACTCCCACCGTCTCACCCGGATATACGAAACGGCCGAAATTGTCTTCCGTCAGTCCGAGCGCTTCAAGCAAAGCCGGCTCCAGGCGACGCGTTTCGGCATTCAACAGTTGGGCAGTGCTGGCGATAGTGTATTCCGTCACCATCTCGCCCGTCAGCAGGTAGCTGAGAGCATCGGGCATAAAGAGCAGCTTATCAGCGGCAGCCAAGGCACTGTCATTATTGCGGCGCAGGGTATCTAATTGGAAAAGCGAATTGAAATTCATAATCTGAATGCCCGTCCATCCGTAAACTTGCTTACGGGGAACGTGGGCGAAAAAAGCCTCTGGGGCACCCACAGTATGGGGGTCGCGATAAGAGTAAGGCTGGCGGAGCAAGGCGCCGTCTTTGCCGACGCATACGAAATCCACTCCCCACGTGTCAATTCCGATGGAAGTTATCTGTACATCCTCCATGCGGGCAGCCAGTTTCAGTCCCTCTAAAATGTGGCGGTACAATTCGTAAATATCCCAGTAGTAATGTCCCCCGAGTTCAATCAGATGGTTAGGAAAGCGGTTCACATCCTGCAATTCCAATCCCTGCGGAGTGAATGTCCCCAAGATGGTACGACCACTGGTGGCTCCCAAGTCGACCGCAAAAAAGCAATGTTTCATGATATTAAATATAATTTTGACGATACAAAAATAGGGGATTACTCCCCTATGCTCTGTATCAGTTTTGACTGAAAAGATATTGTTTCTGACAGATATACCGCACTCTGTGCGGCATTAATAAGTACTCAATTGTCAATTGTCAATTCCGTCACACCTTCACAATAACGAGTCACCACTTTCTCCCCTTCCGCATTACGGATATTTACATTCTCCATAGTGATATTATTACTGTAAGCAAATTCCGCTCCCAGCTTCGAGGTGATGTCCACGTTCTTCAACACAATGCCGTCGATAGGCATTTCAGGAATACCATTGAAGAATAAAGCGCGACGAGCACCGGCACAAACCAGATTCTCAACATGGATATTGCGGAAACAAGGCGTTGTTTCGTCCACCGGCATCGGTTCTACCTTGGCAGGCACTACTTCACCGCTTTCCAACACTTCCACCGCCGACTTGCCTCCATAATAAAGGTTGAACGTGATCGGTTCTGTCGGAATATCCATCATGGAGATATTGCGTATCCAGATATTCTCCACTACCCCGCCACGTCCACGTTTGCTCTTGAAACGCAAACCTACATCCGTGCCGAGGAACTGGCAATTGCTGACAGACACATTGCGTACACCGCCACTCATCTCACTGCCTACCACGAAACCTCCGTGCCCTTTGAACACCGTACAACCGTCTACCACCACATTCTCGCAAACACGTCCGCGGCGGCGTCCATCCTCATCCTTGCCACTCTTCAGACAAATGCCGTCATCACCCACATCAAACGTGGAATTCACAATCAGAGCATTCTTGCAAGACTCCAGATCCAGACCATCACCATTCTGCGCATAGCTCGGATTTCGTACCTGCACCTCTTCTATCAGCACATTCTCGCACATCAACGGATGCAGGTTCCATGCCGGTGAATTCTGAAAAATCACTCCCTGCAACCATACATTCTTACACTCTATCAAGCTCACCATCACCGGACGAAGGAAATGACGCACACTCTGCCACTCCTCCTCAGTCTTCAAGTTCTGGGGCACATTCATATTGCTGATGGTATCGCCTTTCAGCGTTTGCGGATAAGGGAACCAATAGGTAGGGCGTTTATAAACTCCACCCCGGGCGATAGTCTGCCTCCATACGCCTTCCGTAACTTTCTCCCGCTTCAGAGGACGCCAGTAATGTCCGTTGCCATCAATAGCACCTTCACCCGTTATCGCTACATTTTCCAGATTACGGCCGGAAACGGGCGACTGGCAACGACGGGTATCCAAACCCTCAAAAACAGTCTCTACCAGCGGATATAAATCTACATCAGGCGAAAAGAGGATGACAGCACCTTTTTCCAGATGCAGGTCTATATTACTCTTCAGCACAATCGGTCCGGTAAACCAGACACCGGCAGGAACAATCAAGTGTCCACCCCCCTTTTCCGCCAAAACATCGATGGCTTTGGCAAAGGCGGCCGTACAAAGTTCCTCACCATTACCCACCGCACCAAAGTCGGTAAGATTCACCCGACGGTCGGGGAATTTCGGTGCTTCTACCCTTGGCATATCAAAAGGCAGGTCTTTATATACTGCTTCATACTTATACGTTGAAGATTGGCAAGCACTGAGCAACCACAGGCAAACGGCTGCAATCACATACAATTGTTTCGTCATTCTTTGTCTTTTTTTCATTTATAATCAGATATTATTTCCATTCACCCAAGTAGAAAGAAGGTACAGGCGCCTGCGGATAGCCCATGCTGCGATGTGCCACATAGCTGCGGTAAAGCGGGTCCTGCATCAATGTCACGCGACGGTCGCGGGCCGGAATATTGGTATGATAGATGCGTAACTCTCCCGGCAAGGCAGTAATCAGTTCCTCGCGCCAGTCACCTTCCATATCAGCTATCAGCAGTATATCGCCTTCGATGCCTCCGGTCAGGACTTCTCCCTTCCACTTCCAGATATTCTGTTTGCGCCCGCCGGACGAGGAAGAAGCTCCCCAACGGTTATCATCCCCTTTGAAAGTCTCACGCAACAAATCCGCATCCCACCAGATCCAATTACGACAGCCGGGTACTTCTTCATTCGTGGCATTTATCTTTTTGCCATCGGCCGTGAGCAGATACTTGTCAGTACTTCCTCCTTTGCGGTCTTCACTTGCAAAACATTCCAACCCGGGATGGGAAGGGTCAAAATCCGCTACCATACCGTCGCCGACGTGATACGTTGTCTGTCCGATTTTCCAAACCAGCTTACCGGTAGCGGCATCCACCACGGAAACCCCACGACCGTCCTCTTTCTTCGGTTCGCTCACCATGAACACCTGCATTCCCTCCATATCAGGACGAAGTTTGCAAAGATAAGCCTTATCACTATGCCCCAGGCCGGAGGACCAAAGCAGCGTACCGTTATCATCGAGCATGCACGAGCCTAACATGATTTCATCCCGTCCGTCGCCATCCACATCGGCCGTCACCATGCTATGAGCACCCATACTGCGGACAATGGGGTTTTCTTCATCCCCATCCCAACGCCAGGCGCGTTGCAATTTTCCGTCTTTCAGCATCCAGGCATCCACCACCATCAGTTTGTAAGTACCGCGGGCAGCCAATATATAAGGAGTCTTTCCGTCCAGATAGGCAACCCCCATCTGATTACGGTTCTGGCGAATCAGATTTCCATAACGGTCATTCCGTTCGGGCCAGTCCACACGGTCAATTTCCTTACCGGTCATGCCATCCAGCACGGAGAGGTATTCGCTACCGCCGCAAACACGGCCTTTTTCATTCTTTATATAGTCATCAGCGGCAGCCTTTATGGCAACCTCGGCTTTTCCGTCTCCGTTGAAATCGTACACGATGAAAGGTGAATACCAGATACCCGGCTCGATACCCGGTCCCATATCATAAGTCCAAAGGTAAGTTCCGTCACTCAAGTAGGCGGATATTTTATATGTTTTTCCGGTAGTATCACCAGGCATACCGGGGTCTACATTGGTCTCGGGAGTACGGATGATGTAGTCATAAATGCCGTCACCATTCAGATCCGCCAAAGCAATCTTCCCGGCTTTAACGTTATCTTTCAGAGGGATAGAAGTATAAGGCTTTAACCCGGAAAGGACAACTTCCTGCTTCTCCGACACGACAGGCTTTTTCCCTTTCACCAGTGCTTCCACCCAATAAGACGCCTTTTCCGCCGGAGTGACGTCTGTGAAATCGCAGGTCTGTGTGATTGGTTTCTTAGTCAGACGCCGCACTTTTCCGTCCGTTTCCCGATAAACGTGAAAGGCGGTGGTCGGAGCATCCGATGCCAATAGTCGCCAACTAAGGTAGGCTCCTTTACCCTCGCGGGCAGGAACTACTGTCAGCCCGCGATTCAGTTTTTCGGTCACACGCTCCCCGGCAAAGCCTTCCACCAGGGGTTTAGGCTCATGCTTCGGATCAAGTATCTCGTAGTAGTAATGTCTCTCGCGAGGGTCCTGGGCATTCAAAGCACTTGCCAACCCGAGCAGACAGAGGATAATAAAATTAGATTTCATGGATTATTGTTTTATTCATTGTAAAGCCTGCATGGGAATCAGACGCACAGGCCCCAGCAAACCGCTCGGAACCGGCTCCCATTTTCCGTAATTATCCTTCTTATAATGGATATTCACAATATTGGCATCTTTATAGATACGCCAGGGAACGTTGCGACGGTCCATATCAGCAATGCGGTTGGCCGGCAGATTGGTCACTTCCACTTCAAGGGTATTCACTCCCGCATGAAGATATTTGCCTGCCAGACAGCGGTAAGGAACAGCAAACAGCGTAGCCACTTCCTGACCGTTGATGCGGACACGGGCACTCTCACGGACATCACCGAGGTCCAGCATCCACTCTCCGGCATCAGCAGGATTCTTCACGGTGAATGTAGTGGTATAGCAGGCGGTTCCCATTGTATGCCTTGTACCTTCGGCGACAAGTTCCGTCCACGAACCCAGAGACACACTATCCGGAGTGGCGCCCACTGCCGGGGTGGCTTCAACAAAACGGAAGCCCCACTGTCTATCAGAGAGGAGATTCTTCATTTCGCTCCAATACCCGTATTCCGGCACATCAACCTCCTGGCTATCGAACGTCTTCAATATCACAGACTCACCGGATACCAGTTGCAGGAACACCTCCGTCCTGCCATTATTCTGACGCAAGCGCGCTTTGCCCGACGTCCCATTCATCGGATTATAAAGCATCGCCGAGCGTGCCTGTACGGCCAATGGAACCCATCCCTCGGTATCTTCCGCTTTCAGCGCGGAAATGAAATAATGATGTCCCTCAGGATGCGAACGGCGGATAATGCTCAGCCCGAAAGTTGTTTTCATTTCTTCGGGAACAGCGGCAGTTGCAGCCAGTGTGCGGACATAGTCTGTTCCGAAAATCACATTTCCTTTTCCTTCACGTTCCTTTATTTGCGCAAGAACGTTATTGAACTCCGCACGACGTCCGGACAAAGAGTTTAGTCCCGGCACATCTTCCGGATATTGCTCCAGAAAAACAATCATAGCACCTTCATCCGCCAGTTGAAGCAGTTTCTCCAACACATCAGCAGGCATCAGGCGGGCACCGGGAACCACCAGTGCTTTATAAGAGACGCCACCCGACGTCAATATCTTGCCATCCTGGCACATAGCGTTGCGAATGAAGTTGTCAGAGATATAATCCATATCATAGCCCGCATCATAAATGCGGTGTACCGCTTCAATAAAACGCGGGGCACGTCTTGCCATCTTATGAATGTCGAACAACAACAAGCGTCCACCCTGTTCGTCCCACATATCATACACAGGCAGATATACCAGAAAATCATTGTCCGGTTGTCCCATTTGCAGGAAACTCTGGCAACGGGTGATGTAGTCAAAGAACGCAGGAGCATCCCTCCAGATATTGTTCGTGGGGCTCATATCAATGGAAGCATAGAACTTCCATCCCGGCCATGCCGCCTGGACGGGAGAATAGGTAGTACCGTGGAAATAGGTATGGTTCACGCCCGAAACAAACATCAAGTCGATATCAGGCTTGCATTGCGAAAGCGAAGTGCGGAAGTGCTCCGTCAGCCACGTAAATGTTTCCGAGGTCGTGAAAGGTTTTCCGGCGATGTGCGCTGCCGAAGAGGCATACTTCAACATGGAAAGATCCGAATCATTGGGGCGTGTCAGAGAGTCCTTGCGCAAGCCGCTGATACCGAAGTCGGATAATCCGAAGCCCTCACATTCCGGCACATCCACCGTTGCATAAAGGTCTATCAGATTGCCGGGCGAGCCATGCGCCTGGTTGCGGGTACGCGAACCATGTTTATGAGCCCAATCCGTCCATTGACGGGTGAAGTTCTCCTGAAGCAGTTCGGCAAGAGTCTCGCGGTAATCGGAAACGATACGGCGGGTAGTTTCCGTACGTTCCTGCGAAAGGAACTCGGGAAGGTGTTCCTCCAATTTGTAGCCACGGCGGCAGGCAAATTGTTCAAACAAGTCGTCCGTCCAGTCGGCACCATAAACCTCGTAAGAGTCATTAAAGAAATTGTGGGGATATGCCGTCGGCGTTCCGGCAGAACCATCGGTTGTCTGTCCGGCAAAGGCACGTTCAAAACGTCCCAGATAGTTGGAGACGGCTTTCGCGGAGAAGTGGTTCATCACATATCCTTCTCCACCGGGGGCAGAGCGTTTCACTTTCTGGAATGTCTTCCCTACGAAAGCGGCAATCAGCCGCCATTCTCCTTTCGGAGCTTTCCAGTTCAGTTTTCCGTCTATGAGTTTTGAAGTCAGGTTGTAGCAGCGTACCGCCTTTTGTTCTTTCGGGGTAGAAGAGTCGGTCAGCACTCTGAAAGCCATCAAACGGGCAAGCCTGGCATACGGGCGTTGTTTTTCGTCCGTCACTTCTACTTTTTCTTTCAGGCGTTCACCGCCTTTCAATGTATATTCTTCAATCAGCAACTTACAGGCTGCATCCTCAATGGACACTTCCGGACCACCGAAAGGCCAGCCCGTACCCGTGTTCATATCAATCTTCATACCCAAGCGTGCAGCTTCGCTTTCCGTATGGCGCAACATCTGCATCCACTGTGGGGAAAGAAACTGAATATCATTCGCATCATTTCCTTGCACACCGTAAATAGGAGTAATCTCCATTGTCCCCATTCCGGCTTTGAAATACGCTTCCAGGTTATGAGTCAGGTTAGCGGCATCCACCGCACTCCCCATCCACCACCAACGGGCTGCCGGTTTAGCCTCGACAGTCACTTCGGGCCACGAAACACTTTGTGCGGAGAGGGTTCCGGCACAAAAGGAAGCAATGAGTATTACCAACAAGTTCTTTTTCATGACAATTTCTACAAACAGATATTCATAATTAGTTCACATAATAACAGGATGATAAATGATAATTTAATGAAGAATGATGAATGAAGAATGAAGAATTACCTTGCGGCATGCTTGCATAGCGCAGCCAAATTCTTCATTCTTCATTCATCATTCTTCATTTCGCTAAATTATCATTTGCCCAATTCCAGGCATCCCATAATAAACGGTCCTGTCGCCTTTGCGTCGTTATCCCGCATCTTTTCACCTATATAATATTCAAAGCTGCCGTCGCGATATGGATGTCCACCCAAACCACCTACCTGGCAACAACGTGTCAGCGTCAACGTGCCGTCCTGGCGTTCCACCATCAACTTGCTCTTCAATCCGTTGAAAGCCTTCTCGGCTACGGCACGATATTTCTCATCAATATATCCCTTATTCACTGCTTTGGCATACGCATTCATAAATTGCGTAGTCACGGAAGCTTCCGGGAAGTTTCCTTTCCGCTTCGGCTGGTCGAGCACCTGATACCACAAGCCATTCTTGTCCTGATATTCCGGTAGCACCTCTGCCAGTCCCTGTATCCAACCTATTATCCGGGCGCGCCCTTCGTGGTTTTCCGGAATGAAATCCAGTACATCCACCATTGCCATAAACCACCAGCCGATGCTGCGTCCCCAGAAGTTGGGAGAATGTCCCGTTTCCGGATCGGCCCAACGCTGACTCTTGCTTTCGTCCCAGGCATGATGATAAAGCCCGGTCTTAGCGTCATACGTATGTTTCTGGCAAAGCGTAAACTGCTTTACCGCCTCATCAATCCATTCAGGCTTATTGAATTCCGCACCATACTGAGCCATGAAAGGTGAAGCCATATACAGACCGTCCAGCCAAATCTGATGCTGGTAAATCAATTTATGCCAATAAGCGCCTTCCAGCGTGCGGGGATGATTCCGGAGCTGCTTGATAAGCGCATCCATCGCCGTCTTATATTTCTTCTTGCCCGTCTCACGATACAAATCGAACAAGACTTTACCGGAATTGATATAATCGAGATTATAGGTTTCCACATGATACAAGTGGATTTCTCCCTGTTCGTTAATCAGCGAATCCGCCCATTGCTCCACATAGTCGAAATAACGGCGTTCACCCGTTTTCTTCCACATTTTCAGCATCGCGCAACAACCCACACCCTGGGCATAACCGAAGAAAAGACGCTTGCCATGATCCAACTGATAAGCCTTCGGGAACCGCACCATCTCCGAATCGGCGAACCAACGCGCATACGAGTCCGGCTCCCAAGTATCCGTACGGAAAGGAGTGGCAGGGAAACCCGCCTTATTATAAAGATTCACCCGGAAGAAATTACAATATGCATAACGCACAGCCACAGGACTGGAAACCTGCGGCGCCGAAACTTCCAGCGTACCGCCTTTTATCACAGCCGTAGCGGGATAAAAGCGACGGTCGGCACCGGCAACGATGACTCCTTTCACCGGTTCATTATCCAGTGTCATCAGTCCGTCCTCAGCATAGTCGAAACTCAACACTGCTTTATTGCCTTCCACTTTCATCGTCTTGAATAACGGGCCGGAATAAGCAACATCCTTATCATATTGTTTAGCCAGCGCCCATGCTGCCAGACGTTCACCCGTCACCGTCTTATTGCGCGGATGGATATCGAGCGAGTCGCCCACATCCGTGATTACCGCCATGCCTACATTCTTCAACCCGCTCTGCCACGTCTTGAGTTGTGCTTCGCGAATCGTTGCAGGCTGCCCGTAATGCGGAGCTATCTGCACAAAATAGAACGGCATGTCCGGTTGCTTCCACTCCTTGCGCCAGCTGTTTATCATATTGGTGAATACCTGCTGATATTTATCGGCACGAATGGAGTTCGACTCTCCCTGATACCAGATATTACCTTTTATGGTATAGCCCAGGATGGGATGTATCATACCGTTCCACAACGTAGCCGGCACTTTACAATAGTTTTTCTGCTGCTTCACGCCTTCCAGTGCGAAGTCTTTCAGCACATCGGCGTAAAGCGGATTCTTCTTCATCACATCCAGTTTCGTCCACGATTCCGCATGCGTGCCGCCCCAGGTGGACTGGATTAGCCCCACAGGCATCTTCAATTCCTTATGCAACTTCCGACCGAAGACGAAGCCTACAGCCGAGAAATCATACAGATTCTTCGGATTGCAAACCAGCCATTGTCCTTCACAATCGTCCACCTCGCCATCATGTGCCAGCTGGTGCTCTACATGGAACAAGCGGATTTCAGGATAATCGGCGTCCTTCATTTCCTCCGCCTCATTCAGCATACCGGTTTTCCACTTTACATCGGGATGGCGCGATACGGGAAATTCCATATTGCTCTGCCCGGTGCAAAGCCATACTTCGCCTATCAATACATTATTAATATGAATCGTATTCTCACCGCTCACCGTAATAGACTGGTTCGTGGTCGCATCCGGTGTTTTCAGCTTCACCGTCCATTTGCCGTTGGCAGCCGCCTTTGTCGTAACCGCCTTGTCCGCCCAGGACGCCTTTATCGTCACCCGTTCTCCGGGTGCAGCCTTACCCCACACATTTACCTGTGTGCGCTGCTGCAATACCATGTTATCTGAGAAAATAGCAGGAAGTGTCACTTTTGCTTCTGCCGTGAGAGAAGCAACCAAACTTAAAAGAAGGAAAATTGAAAACCAAAAGAGCTTTTTCATGTGCCTTTAATAGTTTATAGATTCACATAGATTAATTATAAAAACAGAATATGTCAGAATCTGACGGCACAAAAATAGGGGTTTCCTTCGAAATCCCTTCTCTATATTTTGATAGTTTTCTTATTGCTTTTGTCGTTTCAAGAAAGTTACAGCCGATTAAATGTTATGCTTCCGAAGATTATTTTTATTCTTCAAAATTCTTTAAATTAGTTCTGGATGCGGCAACTCTTACTAAATGATGATTTAGCGGCTTTACCGCTAAAAATTGACAATTGACAATTGACAATTACCATTCGGAACGATTGTTTAAGCACAATATAGCGCAGCCTAATTGTTAATTGTCAATTGTCAATTTTTAGCGGGCGGATGCCCGCTAAATTATCATTTAACCGCCCGTTATCATGTGAACTAATTATGAACATTTACTTTGGCATTATACATTGCCAATATATAATATATACGAGATATACAATGAGATACTTAACTAAGTTTCTCCGTCAGGATGCCATTCCAACTTCTTTCATTGCCCAATAAGATTTTCTTCATTGCCTACTTTTTTTGCGTTCCACTATAGTTATCCGCAAGGAACACTATAGTTACCCTTGCGGACCACTATAGTGGAACGCAAGAGTAACTATAGTGGAACGCAAAAACATTGCCTAACAAAATACATCTTGATAGGCATGCAGCGAAATAAAGAATGCCTATAGGTTATGAATATATTTTAGACAAGATTTCTCATTTTATGCATAAACCACACCCTTCATA
Organism: Bacteroides stercorirosoris; assembly: GCF_900142015.1. Lineage (GTDB taxonomy): Bacteria > Bacteroidota > Bacteroidia > Bacteroidales > Bacteroidaceae > Bacteroides > Bacteroides stercorirosoris. Next base: position 8,261 of record NZ_FQZN01000029.1, on the reverse strand, counting down.
GTATAAAAAGTACAAAAAACCTCTTGTTTTTGCATATTATTTCCAAAACATTCCCTATTTTTGCGCCATTCTAAGAATAATTATACAAAAAGATGAAGAAAAAAGCCAATCGGTTAGACGCAATCAAGATGATTATCTCAAGCAAAGACGTCAGTTCACAGGAAGAACTGCTGCACGCTTTAGGTAAGGAAGGCTTTGAGTTGACACAAGCCACTCTCTCCCGCGACTTGAAACAACTGAAAGTTGCCAAAGCAGCGAACATGAACGGGAAATACGTATATGTATTGCCCAACAACATCATGTACAAACGCTCCAACGACCAAAGTGCCAGCGAAATGCTGATGAACAGCGGCTTCGTCTCCCTACAATTTTCAGGCAATATCGCAGTTATCCGTACGCGACCGGGCTACGCCAGCAGTATGGCCTACGACATTGACAACCGCGAATGTCCCGCTATCCTGGGTACCATCGCCGGAGACGACACCATCATGCTGGTAGTGCACGAAGCCGCTTCGCACAGCGAAGTACGCGACTTCCTGTCACAAATCATCCCTAATTTACACTAAAATAAATCTAAATAAATTGATAATGTTCACATCCGTCATTCTGAACGCAGTGAAGAATCTACTCCCCTACAAACATAAAGAGAGAAGATTCTTCACTACGTTCAGAATAACGGATAGTAACGACTAAGTTAACATAATACGAAATGGATACCAAAAAAGTGGATGTGATGGTGGCTGACGCCTCTCACGAAATTTATGTGGATAAGATTTTGGATACCATCAGAGAAGCGGCCAAAGTACGCGGAACGGGCATCGCAGAACGCACACACGAATATGTGGCGACAAAAATGAAAGAAGGAAAAGCTATCATCGCCTTATGCGGAGACGTGTTTGCAGGTTTCAGCTACATCGAAAGCTGGGGAAACAAACAATACGTCGCTACTTCCGGTTTGATTGTACATCCCGACTTCCGCGGCATAGGATTGGCGAAGCGAATCAAAATGGCCTCTTTCCGTCTGGCACGCCTGCGATGGCCCAATGCCAAAGTATTCAGTCTCACCAGTGGAGCTGCCGTCATGAAAATGAATACTGAACTGGGATATGTGCCCGTCACCTTCAATGAACTGACTGACGATGAGTCTTTCTGGAAAGGTTGCGAAGGATGTATCAACCACGATATATTAGTGGCAAAGAACCGTAAGTTCTGCATCTGCACGGCAATGCTCTACGACCCGGAGTTACATGAAGATGATAAAATTTAAAATACAAGGATATGGAAAAGAAGAAAAAAGTAGTAGTCGCATTCAGCGGCGGTCTTGATACCTCATTTACGGTAATGTACCTTGCCAAAGAAAAAGGATACGAAGTATATGCAGCTTGTGCCAATACCGGCGGTTTCAGTCCCGAACAACTGAAAACGAACGAAGAAAACGCCTACAAACTGGGTGCAAAAGAATATGTTACTATCGACGTAACACAGGAATATTACGAGAAGAGCCTGAAATACATGGTATTCGGCAACGTACTGCGTAATGGTATCTACCCCATTTCCGTAAGTTCCGAACGTATTTTCCAGGCACTTGCCATCGCCCGTTACGCCAATGAAATCGGTGCGGATGCCATTGCCCACGGTTCTACCGGTGCAGGCAACGACCAGATTCGTTTCGACATGACGTTCCTTGTATTGGCTCCCGGCGTAGAAATCATCACGTTGACACGCGACATGGCATTGAGCCGCCAGGAAGAGATAGACTATCTGAACAAGCACGGTTTCTCTGCAGACTTCACCAAACTGAAATATTCCTATAACGTAGGTCTGTGGGGTACTTCCATCTGTGGCGGTGAAATTCTGGACTCTGCACAAGGTCTGCCCGAAACGGCTTACCTGAAACACTGCGAGAAAGAAGGCAGCGAGCAACTGCGTCTCACTTTCGAGAAAGGCGAACTGAAAGCCGTTAACGATGAGACATTCGACGATCCTATCAAAGCTATACAGAAAGTGGAAGAAATCGGTGCCGCTTACGGTATCGGTCGCGATATGCACGTAGGTGATACGATTATCGGCATCAAAGGACGTGTAGGTTTCGAGGCTGCTGCCCCGATGTTGATTATCGGTGCACATAAATTCCTGGAAAAATATACGCTGAGCAAATGGCAGCAGTACTGGAAAGACCAGGTTGCCAACTGGTACGGTATGTTCCTGCACGAAAGTCAGTACCTGGAACCGGTGATGCGTGACATCGAAGCCATGCTGGAATCCTCGCAACGCAATGTGAACGGTACGGCTATCCTGGAACTCCGCCCGCTGGGTTTCTCAACCGTAGGTGTGGAAAGTAAAGACGATTTGGTAAAGACTAAGTTCGGCGAATACGGCGAAATGCAGAAAGGCTGGACGGCAGAAGATGCAAAAGGCTTTATCAAAGTGACTTCTACCCCGCTGAGAGTGTACTATAACAATCATAAGGACGAAGAGATTTAAATCTTATGGACAATAATAATAGGAAACTGACCCGCTCACGCAGCGACCGAATGCTTGCCGGCGTTTGCGGAGGACTGGCAAATTACTTCGGGCTCGACCCGTCTCTCGTACGCATCGGTTATGCACTGCTGACATTTTTCACCGTATTTGCCGGTATCCCTGTATACCTTATTATGTGGTTGATTGTCCCTGAAGAGAAAAACTTATATAACAGATAAAGAACACACAATGATTAAAGTAGGAATCATCGGCGGAGCAGGATATACGGCAGGTGAATTGATACGCTTGCTGATTAACCATCCGGAAGCGGAAATCGTATTCATCAACAGCTCAAGTAACGCCGGAAACAAAATTACCGACGTACACGAAGGATTGTACGGCGAAACGGACCTTGTCTTCACCGACGAGTTACCTTTGAATGAAATTGATGTATTATTCTTCTGCACCGCCCACGGTGATACGAAGAAGTTTATGGAAAGCCATAACCTCCCCGAGGAACTGAAAGTTATCGACCTTTCGATGGATTATCGTATTGCTTCTCCGGAGCATGAATTCATCTACGGCTTGCCGGAACTGAACCGCCGCGCCACTTGCAAAGCGAAATATGTAGCCAATCCCGGCTGCTTTGCCACTTGCATCCAACTGGGATTGTTGCCTCTCGCCAAGCACCTGATGCTGAACGACGACATCATGGTAAACGCCATCACCGGCAGCACCGGTGCAGGCGTAAAACCGGGCGCGACGAGCCACTTCAGTTGGCGCAACAACAATATGAGTGTTTATAAAGCTTTCGACCATCAACATGTACCCGAAATCAAGCAATCGCTCAAACAGTTACAGAACAGTTTCGACTCGGAAATAGACTTCATTCCTTACCGTGGAGATTTTCCCCGTGGCATCTTCACTACCATTGTAGTAAAGACTAAAGTTGCACTGGACGAAATCACCCGTATGTACGAAGAATATTATGCCAAAGATTCCTTTGTACATATCGTAGAGAAGAACATCGACCTGAAGCAAGTGGTGAACACCAACAAGTGTCTGCTACATCTGGAAAAACATGGTGATAAGTTGCTCATCATCTCCTGCATCGACAACTTGCTGAAAGGTGCCAGTGGACAGGCTGTACATAACATGAACTTGATGTTTAATCTGGAAGAAACTGTCGGGTTACGATTGAAGCCCAGCGCTTTCTAAGTAATTCGTATTTTGTAATTTAGAATTAAAGACATGAACTTATTCGACGTATATCCTCTTTTTGACATCAATATTGTCAAGGGAAAAGGCTGCCACGTATGGGACGAAAACGGTACGGAGTACCTCGACCTCTACGGCGGTCATGCAGTTATTTCCATCGGACATGCACACCCGCATTATGTGGAGATGATAAGCAAACAAGTTGCTACGTTGGGATTTTATTCCAACTCGGTCATCAACAAGTTGCAGCAAGAAGTTGCCGAGCGTTTGGGAAAAGCATGTGGTTATGATGACTACTCCTTATTCCTTATCAACAGTGGTGCCGAAGCAAACGAAAACGCTTTGAAACTGGCATCATTCTACAACGGACGTACGCGTGTTGTTTCTTTCAGCAAAGCATTTCACGGGCGTACTTCACTGGCAGTGGAAGTAACCAACAACCCGAAAATCATTGCCCCTATCAACGATTGCGGACACGTAACGTATCTGCCTTTGAACGATATAGAAGCCATGAAAGCCGAACTGGCTAAAGGGGATGTTTGTGCAGTAATCATCGAAGGTATTCAAGGTGTGGGTGGTATTCAATTGCCCACGGATGAATTTATGCATGCCCTGCGTGAAGCCTGTACGGCACATAACACGGTGCTGGTTCTTGACGAAATCCAAAGCGGTTACGGACGTAGCGGCAAGTTCTTCGCCCACCAGCATAACGGCATAAAAGCCGACATCATCACCGTAGCCAAAGGCATCGGCAACGGTTTCCCAATGGCAGGCGTACTTATCAGCCCGATGTTCACCCCCGTTTACGGACAGCTTGGCACTACTTTCGGTGGCAACCACCTGGCATGTAGCGCAGCGCTCGCCGTACTGGATGTGATAGAACAAGAGAACCTGATAGAGAATACCGCCCGGGTAGGTGACTACCTGATGACGGAACTGAAAAAGTTCCCGCAAATCAAGGAAGTTCGCGGACGCGGTCTGATGATTGGCCTTGAATTTGAAGAGCCGATCAAGGAATTACGTTTGAAATTATTGAAAGAACAGCATGTATTTACCGGTGTGAGCGGAACCAATGTCATCCGTCTGTTACCGCCTCTCTGCCTCAGCATGGAGGAAGCCGACATGTTCCTCGAGCGCTTCAAGAAAGTACTTTGATATTTGAGATAATCAGCCATAAAGCAGCTTCCGGACCTTTCTAAGTTTCGAGAAGCTGCTTTTTGTTTAATATACAGCGATAGTTTTTACTTTTATTAGAGCATAAAAGTAGAAAAAATATCTACCTTTGCCCATCGTCAACCCTTTTAATAACAGAATGATATGAAAACAGCAATCATCGGAGCCGGAAACATGGGCGGCTCCATCGCCCGCGGACTGGCAAAGGGAAGCATCATTCCCGCCAGCGATATCATCGTTTCTAACCCCTCGCAAGGCAAACTGGACAAGCTGAAAGCCGAGTTCCCCGCCTTGCAGACCACTCACGACAATCAGGAAGCTGTCACCGGCGCCGAATTCATCATACTCGCCGTGAAGCCCTGGCTCATCAAGCCCGTGCTGCGCGAGCTGAAGCTGAAAAGCAAACAAATACTTATCTCCGTTGCCGCCGGCATCTCCTTCGAAGAACTGGCACAGAACGTGGCCGACAAGGAAATGACCATGTTCCGCATCATCCCCAACACCGCCGTCAGCGAAATGGAGAGCATGACGCTCATCGCCAGCCGCAACGCCACCAAAGAGCAGGAACAACTGATGCTGGACATCTTCAACCAGATGGGCCTTGCCTTGCTCATCCCCGAAGAAAAATTCGCCGCCGCCACTTCCATGACTTCCTGCGGCATCGCCTATGTACTGAAATACATCCAGGCAGCCATGCAAGCCGGCATCGAAATGGGCATCTACCCCCAGGACGGCATGCGCATGGTGGCGCAAACCGTGAAAGGAGCAGCCGAACTGATACTGAACAACGACACGCACCCCAGCGTAGAAATTGATAAAGTATGCACCCCCGGCGGCATCACCATCCGGGGCATCAACGAGCTGGAACATGGAGGCTACACCTCAGCCATCATCAACGCCCTGAAGAAAAGCGTGTGATGCAGACTATCATATTGATTAAGGACTCATAATTAATTCATTAAAATAACAACCACATGGACGAACAAATTAAACAAATTGCCGAACGCCTCCGCGGACTCCGTGATGTACTGGAACTGACAGCCGAAGACCTTGCGCGCGAATGCGATATCTCTCCTTACGACTACCGCATTGCCGAAACAGGAGATTTTGATATCTCCGTAAGCATGCTGCAAAAGATTGCGCGCAGATACGGCGTGTCACTGGACGCACTGATGTTTGGCGAAGAACCCAAAATGAGCAGCTACTTCCTGACCCGTGCCGGAAAAGGCGTCAGCATCGAACGCACCAAAGCCTACAAATACCAGGCCCTCGCCTCCGGTTTCATGAACCGCAGCGTAGACCCGTTCATCGTAACCGTCGAACCCAAACCGGACGATGAACCGATACACTACAACAGCCACGCCGGACAAGAATTCAGCCTCGTACTGGAAGGGCGCATGATGGTCAACATCGACGGCAAAGAACTTATACTAAACGAAGGGGACAGCCTTTACTTCAACTCCAAGTTGCCACATGGCATGAAAGCGCTGGATGGAAAGATGGTACGATTCCTGGCAATAATAATGTAATCATGGTAGAAAGATTTTTATCGCAAACCTCTTTCACTTCACAAGAGGACTTTATCAAAAACCTGAAAATAAACGTACCGGAGAACTTCAACTTCGGATACGATGTAGTAGACGCCTGGGCTGAGGAACAGCCCGACAAACGCGCTTTGTTATGGACCAATGACAAAGGAGAATTCCGACAATACACATTCGCCGATATGAAGTACTATACCGATAAGACGGCTTCTTATTTTCAAAGCCTCGGCATCGGACATGGCGACATGGTGATGTTGGTATTGAAACGCCGTTTTGAGTTCTGGTTCAGCATCATAGCGTTGCACAAACTCGGCGCAGTCGTCATTCCCGCTACACACTTGCTGACAAAGAAAGACATCGTATATCGTTGCAATGCTGCGGACATCAAAATGATTGTCTGTGCAGGCGAATCGGTCATCACCGACCACATCACCGCCGCAATGCCGGATTCTCCCAGCGTAAAGAAGCTCGTCAGCGTAGGTCCCGAAGTGCCCGAAGGTTTCGACGACTTTCATAAAGGTATCGAGAACGCCGCTCCTTTCGTAAGGCCGGAGCACCCGAATACAAACGAAGACATCTCACTGATGTACTTTACGAGCGGAACCACCGGTCAGCCGAAGATGGTTGCCCACGACTTCACTTATCCGTTGGGACACATCGTCACCGGCAGCTTCTGGCACAACCTGACCGAAGACAGCCTGCACCTCACCATTGCCGACACCGGTTGGGGAAAAGCTGTGTGGGGAAAGCTTTACGGACAATGGATTGCCGGAGCGAACATCTTCGTATATGACCACGAGAAGTTCACTCCCGCCGCTATTCTGGAGAAGATACAGGATTATCATGTGACTTCTCTCTGTGCCCCTCCCACCATTTTCCGTTTCCTCATCCACGAAGATCTGACGAAGTACGACCTCTCGTCACTGAAATACTGCACCATCGCCGGAGAAGCTCTGAACCCCGCCGTGTTTGAAACCTTCAAGAAACTGACAAGCATCAAACTGATGGAAGGCTTCGGACAAACAGAAACCACCCTGACCATCGCCACCATGCCTTGGATGGAACCGAAACCGGGTAGCATGGGATTGCCCAATCCGCAATATGACGTAGACCTGATAGACAACGACGGTCGCTCGGTGGAAGCCGGTGAACAGGGCCAAATCGTGATCCGTACGGACAAAGGCAAGCCGCTGGGATTGTTCAAAGAATACTATCGTGATGCCGCCCGCACACACGAAGCCTGGAATAATGGTATCTATTACACCGGAGACGTTGCCTGGAAAGACGAAGACGGTTACCTTTGGTTCGTAGGCCGTGCCGACGACGTTATCAAGAGTTCCGGCTATCGCATCGGCCCGTTCGAAGTGGAAAGTGCATTGATGACTCACCCTGCCGTAATAGAATGTGCCATCACCGGCGTGCCCGATGAAATCCGGGGCCAGGTAGTGAAAGCTACCATCGTGCTGGCTAAAGAATATAAAGGCAAAGAAGGTGAAGAACTCATCAAAGAGTTGCAGAACCACGTGAAGAAAGTGACTGCTCCTTATAAGTATCCGCGCGTCATCGAATTCGTGGACGAACTGCCGAAAACCATCAGTGGAAAAATCCGCCGCGTGGAAATCCGGGAGAACGATACGAAATAAAGGAGAAATAACGCAGAATAAGCTACTTCTAAATCGTTTGCACTTTTTGTGTTGCTTTTTGACCGATTTGAGCTATTGCATCTCGCGCAAAGCGCTTACATTTGCGACCGGAAAGTACAACTAATTAGGGATATTCCTAAAATAATAAAATTTAAGGCAACTAATTCATTGCGAGTTAGTTGCCTTTTTTGTATCTTTAAGCATTCCCCCCAAAAAACGG
>NZ_FQZN01000012.1 GCF_900142015.1 Bacteroides stercorirosoris | reverse complement strand
GATAACCTTTGCTATGTGGTGGAAGGACTGCTTACCAGAGATATTGCAAGTGGTATTTACCATATGGGTGATGATGAAGCTCTGTCTACGAATGAATTGATTGCCCTTATGTGTGAGGCTATGGGTAAGGAACCACACATCTGGAAGATGAACAGGAAGATGATGGAAGGTTGTGCGGGTTTAGGAACATTGCTCCATCTGCCCTTGAATACTGAACGCCTCCGGAAGTTGACGGAGAATTATGTGGTAAGTAATGAGAAGATAAAGTCTGCGCTTGGCATAGAGAAAATGCCTGTTCGCGCGGCTGAGGGGATTATGCAAACGATAAGATCGTTTTCAGATTAAAAATTAATAATTAAAAATTAAAGGGAAAAGTACTGTTATGTATTACCTGGTTGTTTTGGTTCTGTTATTTTTAGCAGAACTTTTTTATTTTAAGATAGCTGATAAGTGCAATATCATTGATAAGCCTAATGAGCGTAGTTCACATACGAAAGTCACTTTGCGTGGTGGCGGGATTATCTTCTATTTCGGTGCATTGGCTTATTTTCTGACTAATCATTGGGAATATCCCTGGTTTATCGTGGCATTGACTCTGATAACATTCATCAGCTTTGTGGATGATATCCGTTCCACTTCTCAAGGTCTGAGACTGGTATTCCATTTTTCCGCTATGGCCTTGATGTTCTACCAATGGGGATTGTTCTCCCTTTCCTGGTGGTGGATAATCGTTGCATTAATAATTTGTACCGGCATTATCAACGCTTATAATTTCATGGATGGCATCAATGGAATTACCGGTGGTTATTCCTTGGTTGTTTTAGTTGCCTTGGCTTATATCAATGCTGAAATAACACCATTTATTGAGCCTGCTTTAATTTACACAGTCTTATGTTCTGTCCTGGTCTTTTGTTTCTTTAATTTCCGTAAGAAAGCCAAGTGTTTTGCCGGTGATGTCGGTTCTGTTGGCATTGCTTTTATTATCCTATTTCTGATAGGCAAATTGATTATAACGACCGGAAATTTCAGTTGGATAATCCTGTTATCTGTTTATGGTGTCGATAGTGTTCTGACCATTATCCATCGCCTGATGCTTCATGAGAACATCGGTTTGCCCCATCGTAAACACATGTATCAATTGATGGCTAATGAATTGAAGATGTCTCATGTAGTGGTTTCGTTTATTTATATGGTAGTACAAGCAATTGTAATTGTAGGTTATATAATGTGCTTGAATTATGGTTATTGGTATTTGTCCGGTACGGTCCTGTTGCTATGCCTACTGTATATCTGTTTTATTAATAAATATTTTGAATTGCATCGATTATCATAAAATTACTGATTCGATGCTTAAACAAAGAGGACGAGGATGTATCCTATATTGTGGAACAGATAAAAGTTTGCTGTAAGAAATAGTAGGTGCGAAATATTGCCTACTGTGCCATAATCATCAAGAAAATAATCGCATCTTTATTTGATAGTTGCATAAATTATACTACTTTTGTTTATAGGTAATATCAATGTGTAATTGTATGGCAACTGTATCATTGAAAACTCGTCTGAATTATAATCAGATATTGGAGTTAACTCAACAACTTTCTGACGATGACAAATTGGAGTTGAGCCGTGCGCTTGCTGTCGAAACGCGCGGCATTAAATTGAAACGACTATTGAATGCTTTTAAAACAGATGAAATTTCACAAAAGGAAATAGATGCTGAAGTGGAAGCTGTTAGACAAGAAGCATATGAAAAGCGATTGCGGGATAAAAATAATTGTTGATACAAATCTATGGATTAGTTTTATAGAGCTGGTTGTTTCTCAAGAACTTTTAGACGAGATTGCAGACGTTGCTTCACGCTCTAAATTTGTGAAGTATTTCTCTAAAGAACATTTTGAACTGCTATGGGAATTTGTGACTGAAGAGAAGAACCAATCTAGAATTCCACAGTCACCCCAATCGACGGCAATAGCGTTCCGCTTTCCTGTTTCAACTTTTTCATCTTATACCTTTGCTCCTCAATGGGGGCAGATGGATTTTCAATGACTCCCGTACTCATAATTACATCCTGCTGTTTCAGCTTACTTCCGGTTATATTCTGTAAGTCGAGATAAAAGCCAACCATACAGCGATGGAAATAGAAAGACTTGTCTACACGTATATCGAGTTGGGCAAAGTTAGGCAAGCGTTCGGTATTGTATTTTGAATAATCGTAGTATGGACGTCCTTGTGCATTCCATGCTTCCACTAACGATGATTTTTCCTCATCAAAAGGCGTATAGGGAGCACCGCCTATATAACTCAATTTTCCTCCGATACTCCAACGGCGCGGAAGATTATACGTACCGCTTACGTTGAGAATGAAACGGTTGTCCCATGCAGAAGAGATGTATTTGGTTCCGGAGGGGATATTATCATCACTGCCACCATTTCCATTGCGATATTCGCTGCGGAAGACTGTGAGGGAAGATACAAAGTTGAAACGTCCCGGTATCTGCCAACGTAACATGGCTTCCACGCCATAAGCGCGTCCTTCGGCAGTAGGAGTAAGTGCTTCATTGCCTACTGTGCCATAATCATCTCCCTTGCATGCCAGGGGAATATTGTCTCGCAGAGAAAGAGGCATACGTCCGTATTGCTTGAAGAATCCTTCTGCCGAGATCATTAATCTATCTTGCAAATGCCAGTCAAGTCCGAGACTGGTTTCCATTACCCGCATGTATTTCAAATCCTTATTTATGTAGTGCCCGTTGTTATCTTTGAACCCCAATGCTGTATAAGGTGGAAGCTGATGATATAATCCTGCATTTCCACTCAAGGTCCATTGCTTTGTCAATTCATAAGATAAGGAGAGGCGGGGAGAAAGCTGCTTCCACAGTTCTTTCATTTCACGGTTGTAATTATTGCCATCCGTACGGATACCGGCAGAAGCGGAGAAACGTTTATTGGCAGTAGTGTAGTCCGTGGAAAAGAAGCCGCCCCAACTGAATATGTTTAAATCCGTCTGATAATCGGAGAGTGTAGCGTAGCCGAATATCCGCTGTCTTGTCCGGTTGGTATAATTGGAATAATTCATTTCCGCACCTTCTTTCAATGTCCATTGCCCCAATCTTGTCTGGTTCTCAAAACGAAGGGTGGTTTTCTGTTCTACTGAACGAAGGCGAAGGGTCAGATTATCTTCGTAAGATTCGTCATTATTCAGATATTTCACATTGCGGTTGTTCAGATAATTATGACTTAGCGTAAGCGTCTGTACATGCTTTCCTGCATAATGGCGATATGAAGTTCCCACAGTAAATGTCTCTTGATGGATAGTGGGTAGATAACTCAATATATATTCAGCATCTTCTCCTTTCTCATCAGTATTCAGTTTCATTTTATCAATACCGACTAATCCGAGTATGGTCAGTTCATCGTGAGCCGAGAGCTTTGTCTTCAGTTTGAATTGTCCGTCAATGAAGTTGGGCAGGAAAGGTAGTCCCAAGGCTTTGAACAGTAATTGAAGGTAAGATTGGCGCAGGGAGAACAAATAGGTTGTTTTATCACTCAGATGTCCGTTGCCGCTGAAAGAAACTTCGGATGCTCCCAGCGTGGCTTTAAATGTCTGCTTATCCGGGTTACCGTCTTTCAAACGAAAATCGAGCACCGAACTCATTGCGCCGGAACGATTAGCAGGGAAAGCCCCCGTATAAAAACTTATTTCACGTATTAAATCTGCATTGACAATGCTGACTGGTCCGCCGGACGCTCCCTGGGTAGCGAAGTGATTGATATTGGGTATTTCTATCCCATCCATATAGAAGCGGTTTTCGGAAGGTGAGCCACCGCGTACAATCAAATCGTTTCTGTAGCCGATGGGTGAAAAGGAGACTCCCGGGTATGCCCTTACAATACGTGAAATATCCCGATTTCCTCCCGGGCTCTTTTCAATCTCCTGCAAGCCTATGATACGCATACTTACCGGACTTTCCACTGTCTTCCGAAAAGGGGAGGGGGTGACTACCACTGCTGCCAGCATATTCTCATCTTCTTCCATCTCTATCTCGATGAAAGGTGTAGAGGCGGAAACCACGTATTCGGGGGTCACTGCGCTTTTAAAGCCTATCAGCGTCGCTTCGAAGCGGTAAATGCCCGGTGGTACCTGCTCAATTCGGAACATGCCGAGCGAATCGGTTGATGCTCCCTTGCCGGGAATACCTACAACTACGACATTAGCATACGCTACCGGTTGGCGGGACTGCTTGTCGATAATCTTTCCACGCACGGAGTAATCGACTGTTGCGGCGTGGATGCAGACATTGCACAATAGCAATGAAAGAGTCAGCAATATGTGTTTGGTTCTTATCATAATATACAAATATAGATATTATTGATATATATAGGTGTGATATGGGTATAAAAAAACTGCCCGGGAATATTCCCGAACAGTTTTCATTTCTTTGCTGAGTTGTAAGATTAATATCTTCCACCGCGATCACCGCCGCCATAGCCACCGCCGCCATAGCCACCGCCACGGTTGCCGCCGCCGTAACCACCGCCACGGTTGCCACCGCCGTAACCGCCACCACGGTTGCCGCCGCCATAGCCACCACCACGGTTGCCGCCTGCAGGTCTTTCTGTTCTCGGGCGAGCCACGCTTACTGCAATGTTTTTGCCTTCGAATTCTGTTTCATTAAGAGTGTCGATAGCCTTTTGACCGTCTTCATCATTCGGCATTTCTACGAAGCCGAAACCGCGTGAACGTCCCGTCTCTCTGTCGTTAATAATGTAGGCTGAAGTTACTTCGCCGTACTGTGAAAATAATTCCTGTAAGCTGTCACTGTTTGTGTTCCAGCTTAGGTTTGCAACATAAATGTTCATTTCTTTTTGTAAGTTAAAATTGTTATTTATTAATGATTGAGATCCGCACGGCGTTCATACCCCGCGTACCGCGTTCAATTTCAAATGTTACTTTATCTCCTTCGGTTATCCCTTCGGGAGCGGACGTGATGTGGAAGAAGTATTTTTCGCCGCTTCCCGCATCTTTTATAAAGCCATAACCCCTTGATACATTAAAATGTTCAATACGTCCGTTTAATGGCAAAATTTCTTCTTCACCCTTTTTAGGAACTGATATCTCTATTTCAGAAGCATCCACTTCTTCTTTAGGCTTCACACCTTCAGGCGTAGAATGGAGGACACCGTTTTCGTCTACATAAGCCAGCATCTCTTCAAAGCTGCGGCTACCACTGCTCAGGCGTTCTTCCTTTCTTTTTTGTTTTTCTTCTCGTTTACTCTGTTTCGCTTTTTCTCTGTCTCTTTTACTTGATGTTACTCTTTTTACTGCCATTCTTAATTTATTATATATTAATGCAGCTAAAAAAAACACTGCATTTTGTTTTCTATCGATTAATAGCCGTATGGAATCGCAACGATAAACATACTTGCAATTGAATCCAATTCTGGACAAAAGAGCTGATTATGAGGTCATTTTGGGGATGGAGTAATTTGCGAATTATCGCAAAAGCAAGCATACACAAAGAAGAATTCAGAATAAACTCTGTTGTTTATGCTACAAAGATACAGATAAAAATGAGCTATCCATCCGTTTTTTTAAATATTTAAAGGGGGAGCTACTTATTTTTTTACGTACTTTTGTGCTTCTTAATGTAAACACATAGCAAAAATGAAAAAGATTTTATTGTTAGGTTCCGGTGAACTGGGCAAAGAATTCGTGATTTCAGCCCAACGTAAAGGCCAATATATCATAGCCTGTGACTCGTATGCCGGAGCGCCCGCCATGCAAGTGGCTGACGAATGTGAAGTGTTCAGCATGCTGGATGGCGATGCTTTGGAACGTGTAGTACGCAAGCACCAACCGGACATCATTGTACCGGAAATAGAGGCCATTCGGACGGAACGTCTTTACGATTTTGAAAAAGAGGGCATTCAGGTGGTGCCCAGTGCTCGTGCCGTTAACTTTACCATGAACCGTAAGGCTATCCGTGACCTTGCCGCACAGGAGTTAGGACTGAAAACAGCCAAATACTTCTATGCCAAATCTCTGGATGAACTGAAAGCTGCCGCAGAAAAGGTTGGTTTTCCTTGTGTGGTGAAGCCGTTGATGTCTTCTTCCGGCAAAGGCCAGTCTTTGGTGAAGAGTGCTGACGAACTGGAACATGCCTGGGAATATGGTTGCAACGGGAGTCGTGGTGATATAAAGGAATTGATTATTGAAGAGTTTATCAAGTTTGATAGCGAGATAACTCTGCTTACTGTGACGCAGAAAAATGGACCTACTCTGTTCTGTCCGCCCATCGGTCATGTACAGAAAGGGGGAGATTATCGCGAGAGCTTCCAACCTGCACACATTGATCCTGCCCATTTGAAGGAAGCACAGGAAATGGCGGAGAAGGTGACGCGTGCTTTGACGGGGGCCGGCCTTTGGGGAGTTGAATTTTTCCTGAGCCATGAGAATGGAGTGTATTTCTCGGAACTGTCTCCACGTCCGCACGATACAGGTATGGTGACTTTGGCAGGTACACAGAATCTGAATGAGTTCGAACTGCATTTGCGTGCTGTGCTCGGCCTGCCTATTCCAAACATCAAGCAGGAACGTATAGGGGCAAGTGCTGTGATTCTTTCGACTATTGCCAGCCAGGAGCGTCCGGATTATCGGGGTATTGAGGAAGTAACAAAAGAGGAAGATACTTATCTTCGGATTTTTGGCAAACCCACAACGCGCGTCAACCGCCGTATGGGAGTTGTATTGTGCTATGCACCGCTGAACTCGGATTTAGATGCGTTGCGAAATAAGGCAAAGCGTATTGCAGAGAAGGTAGAAGTATATTAAGCTACTCCTGCTATTATATAAGATAAGAAGCTTTGAATATATTTTCAGGCGCAAATTATGCGGATATAAGTTTTAAGAATCCACATAATTTGCACCTGATTTCTCCTGTTCTTTCACAGCTACTGCTGTTATCTTTTTAGGTACCGCCTTGTTTACCTTTAGAGGAAATGATTTATTCAAGAAAACTTAAGTCTTTTTATTTGGCTACCACTACTTCAACGTCGTATCCTATAAAAAGTCCGCTTTCAATCACCCCGGTGATTGCTTTCAGATTTTGTTCCAAAGCTGGGTCTATATAGCTGAAACGGGTATCGAAAATAAAGTTGCCGTTCTCTGTCAGGACAGGACCGTCTTTTCCACCTGCAAGACGTAATGCAATCTCTGATGCTCCCAATCTTCGCATTTCACTCTCTACGAAATTCAATGCTTCCGGAAATACTTCTACAGGTATTGGGAAACGGCTGCCCAGTTGTTTGACCAGTTTACTGTTATCGACAATGATGAAGCTTTTACCGCTGCTCTTCATCAAAAGTTTTTCCTTAAACATGGCTCCACCGCGTCCTTTTATCAGACTCCGGTTGGGGTCTACCTCATCCGCTCCGTCAAATGTCCAGTTCGGACGTTTATCCCAAAGCGTGGTTTGCGGTATGCCCAACTGTATGCAAGTCATAGAAATCTCCTTAGAAGCAGGGATTACCTCTATAGACAGTGATTCCCGGTGAATCCGTTCTGCGAGTGCAAATAAAGTCAGATAAACGGTGGAACCGGAACCGGCTCCAATCACGTCACCATTTGTTGCCATTGCTGCAATTTCCCGTGCCACGTTTTCTTTGCCTTCACGGTTGATGATTGTATTTGACCATTGTAAATGGTCTATCAGTTGATTATCCCATTTCATAGCATAATGTTAATCGTTATTATCCTCATGCTCAAGCTGTGAACGTCTACTCATAGTCTTGTTATTTATAATTATTTTTATAATTAACACATACCCTGATCGTATTGTTTTAGCATTTGGCGGGAACTTCCCTCCTTATCCGAATAATTCGGGGTATATTTCACTGCTGCCACCGGTTACATCGTAACTTTTTAATAATGTACCATCTGGGGCATAAAACAACTGGATTTCCCTATCTGAATTTTCTTCTTCTATATTAATGATAATGACAGTGGGCATTTTAGGGAAAGTTATGATCTTTATGTATCTGATTTGTATAGGTGGCGTTTCACTTTTCATAAATGCATTGGCTACGGGAACAGGAATTTTCTCAAGACTTTCGACATTGGTTTCCGTCATTATCCACTGTGCATCTTTGCTGAACCATACGTCCTTTTCCTGATTATCAGAAACAAACCCGGCAATGTGGTAGTCATTTTTCCGGAGCCACTCTGTATTCGTTACTTTGGGATACATTTTATTAAAGGCTTCCTGTACTTTTACGGGTGGGGTACCGGCAAAAATAGAAGCTGATATTATCAGCAACCAGCCCGCCAATAAACTGAATTTAAACTTTTTCATAATAAAGTCTGCTTTAGTTTTAGTTGATATAAAAAACAATGTCGAGAGGCTTTTGTTTATCGCTTCCTTGCCACATAAAATAATTATCAGGTCTGCGATGTCTCATATCATTTAATTCACTACTTTCGGGCACTTTTTTAAAAGATGAGATGAATAATGTATTGATTCTTGTAGACAGTCTGGATGATTGGAAGCCATATTCCAAAACAAACAGCATTTTAACGGTATCCGATTACCTGAAATACAAATCACCAGGGAAGGATCGTAAGTTAGTAATCAACCTGAGCAATGATTATAGCTATAACTCCGAAGGCTATTATTGCTCGTTATTGGCCCAGACGAGGGGGCACAAAGTCATTCCCGGAGTAGATATTATTAATAAGGTGGAAGCGGGCACGGGTATCCGCATGGATAGTACTCTTCAGAAGCTCTGCTACCAATGGATGCAGAAAAACAACATTACCGGTGATTTTTGGTATTTTAATGTTTACTTCGGTACCTGTAAAGAGAAAGGATTGGAACGTATAGCCCGTTTCATTTTCGAGAATTATCCGGCACCGTTATTAAGGGTTACATTGAATACGAGTCATAGAAATCAGATAGAGAACATTCAGTTTCTGCCTCTGAGTTCGATGAACAGTGAAGAGGAAGATTATTTTGCGAATGCACTGGACTTGTTTAACAGGAGAGTATGGCGCAATCCCCAAACATCAAAATCAGCCCGTTACAATCTGGCTGTACTCTATGATCCTGAAGAAAAATTTCCGCCAAGTGATAAAAAGGCACTTCACAAACTGCTTGAGTTGGCCAAGAAGATGGATATCAATGCCGAGTTGATTACAGAAGAAGATGCCACACGCCTGATGGAGTTCGATGCTCTTTTCATCCGTACCACTACTTCACTAAACCATTATACATTCCGTCTTTCGCAACTGGCCACGCAAAACGGGCTGGCGGTTATTGACGATCCGCAGTCCATTATCCGTTGTACCAATAAAGTTTATCTGAAAGAATTATTTGAAAAAGAGAAGATTCCGGCACCGCTTTCCATGTTGCTGTTCAAATCGAACTTAAATTCATATGAAGAGATTACAGAACAACTTGGGACTCCTTTTATCCTGAAAATACCGGACGGTTCTTTTTCTATCGGCATGAAGAAAGTCAATAATAAGGCGGAGCTGGACGAAGCATTAAAAGTTTTGTTTGACAAGTCTTCCATTTTGTTGGCACAGGAATTTACACCGACGGATTTTGACTGGCGTATAGGCATCCTGAATGGAGAACCTTTATACGCGTGCAAGTACTATATGGCCAAGGGGCATTGGCAAATCTATTGCCACTATGCTTCCGGACGGAGCCGTTGCGGGCTGGTGGAGACAATTCCTATCTATCAGGTACCGCGCAAAGTATTGGATACGGCATTGCGCGCAGCTTCCTTTATCGGTAAAGGACTGTATGGGGTAGATTTGAAAATGGTGAACGACCGGGCTGTTGTGATTGAGATAAATGATAATCCCAGTATCGACCATGGATTGGAAGATGCTATCTTGGGTGATGAGCTTTACTACAGATTATTGAATCATTTCTGGCGCATGCTGGATGTTAAACGTTTCTGATAATGGCACAGGAATTTATATTCCGTACGGCTGTCCCCGGTGATATTCCGGTAATCATGGAGATAGAGCAAATCTGCTTCCGTCAGGATAGCTTTTCGCGACGTCAGTTTGCTTATCTCATTACTCGTGCGCAAGGGCATTTCCTGATAGTGGAATATCGGGGAAGAATAGCCGGGTATCTCAGCCTGTTGATTAACAGACGCGCTTGCAGTTTGCGCATCTATTCGGTTGCCGTCCATCCTGATTTTCGTGGAAAAGGGGTGGGACAGTGGCTAATAGATCAGGGTGTGAATGTGGCATATGAAGAGAAGCTGAAAAAAATCACTTTGGAAGTGAGTATGTCCAATCTTTCCGCTATTCGTTTGTATGAGAAGAATGGATTCGCATATGCGGGTATCCGGAAGAATTATTATCATGATGGGACAGATGCACATTATATGCAAAAGCAGATTACGAATAGATAGTATTAACATGCAAACAGAGGGGTTATAGCCTCTCTGTTTGACATAAATCTTAATTCCTGTTTAATATTATGGTGAAAACTTATGTTTTCATTGTCAGAATGTTAACAAGGTCGATATATCTATTAAACCTTGTTGTAAAATGACCGGGAACGGCTCGAAAATTTGGAGAAATCAAGAAAAGCCGTACCTTTGCAATGTGTTTTTCATAGTATTAGATTTAAGGTTAACAAAAGATTGGCTGTCTGGGATAGATAGCCTTTTTTTATGCCTATTCCCCAAGCATATCATATGACGGTGCAAAGAAAAGAGTTCCTGTAATAGCTGTACTGAAGTCCAACAAACGGTCGGTGTTACATCCTGTGGGGTGTTGCCTGCGAATGGATTTTGATTTGAATTCATAATCTTATCTTTTCATTAAATTTATACTTTAAGGTGTAACTTATCAAATGCTGTTTTGTTCATGCCGCAATGCCGGAAAACACTGTTTCTATCTGTTGATGAATGTTTAAGCAACGTTAAATGGATGTTGATTTTTTGTTCTGATTGTAGTAATAATAGTTCAAAAGGGTATAATTTATAGAAAAAAAGTTTCATAGGAGTACAACTTGAAACATTTTGTTTCTACATTTGCAAAGTTGTTTATGTAACTATTCTGCAAAAATTAGGCTTGATGGAGTTGAACAAAAGTTAATCAATAGGTGTTAAGCTCATAGCAGCGGAATGACAGAAACGCGACCAGCTGAATTTAGAAAAAGAGAAATTATATAAAAAGATTGCTTATGTCACAAATTATCGGGCATATCTCTCAGGTCATCGGACCGGTAGTAGACGTTTATTTTGAGGGTACGGATGCCGAATTGATGCTTCCGAGTATCCATGACGCACTGGAGATTAAAAGGCCAAATGGAAAAACATTAATCGTTGAAGTACAACAACACATCGGCGAAAACACGGTGAGAACCGTAGCCATGGATAGTACGGACGGTTTGCAAAGAGGCATGAAAGTGCACCCTACAGGTGGCCCTATCACAATGCCGGTGGGCGACCAGATTAAAGGTCGGTTGCTGAATGTAGTGGGTGATTCCATCGACGGTATGAAAGAGTTAGACCGAGCCGGTGCGTATCCCATTCACCGAGATCCCCCTAAGTTTGAAGATTTGACTACCGTACAGGAGGTACTCTATACAGGTATCAAAGTTATCGACTTGCTGGAACCATATAGCAAGGGTGGTAAGATTGGTTTGTTCGGTGGTGCAGGTGTGGGCAAAACAGTGCTCATTCAGGAACTCATCAATAATATTGCCAAGAAACAACATGGTTTCTCTGTTTTTGCCGGAGTAGGAGAGCGTACCCGTGAAGGTAACGACCTGCTGCGCGAAATGATTGAGTCCGGTGTTATCCGCTATGGTGAAGAATTCAGGAAAAGTATGGAAGAAGGAAACTGGGACTTATCCAAAGTGGACTACAACGAAGTGGAAAAGTCGCAGGTGTCCCTGATATTCGGTCAGATGAACGAGCCTCCCGGCGCACGTCAGTCCGTGGCGTTGTCCGGTCTGACGGTGGCAGAAGCTTTCCGCGACCAGGGTGCCGAAACGGGTGGTTCTCGTGATATCCTGTTCTTCATTGACAATATTTTCCGTTTCACACAGGCAGGTTCCGAGGTTTCCGCTTTGCTGGGGCGTATGCCTTCGGCTGTAGGTTATCAACCGACACTGGCCACTGAAATGGGTGCCATGCAGGAGCGTATTACTTCTACCCGCAACGGTTCTATTACTTCCGTACAGGCTGTATATGTGCCTGCCGACGACTTGACCGACCCGGCTCCGGCCACTACCTTTACTCACTTGGATGCTACGACTGTATTGAGCCGTAAGATTACCGAGCTGGGTATCTATCCTGCCGTTGACCCGTTAGAGTCTACCTCGCGTATCCTCGATCCGCACATTGTGGGACAGGAACATTATGAGGTGGCGCAACGCGTGAAGCAAATTCTGCAGCGCAACAAAGAGTTGCAGGATATTATTTCAATCCTCGGTATGGAAGAACTTTCGGATGCCGACCGCACGCTAGTGAACCGTGCACGTCGTGTGCAGCGTTTCTTGTCGCAGCCGTTTGCCGTTGCCGAACAGTTTACGGGCGTGCCGGGAACGATGGTTTCCATAGAAGATACCATCAAAGGTTTCAAGATGATTCTGGATGGCGAAGTGGACTATCTGCCCGAACCCGCTTTTCTGAACGTAGGTACGATTGAAGAAGCGATAGAGAAAGGTAAGAAGTTACTGGAACAGGCGAAATAAATTAAAAATCAAAAATTAAAAGAGGGAAAGAGGCTATGAAGAAATTATCTTTGAGCATAGTGTCTCCTGAAAAGGAAATATATAATGGAGAAGTGGAAAGTGTAACGCTGCCCGGTACGATAGGAACTTTTACCATCTTGCCGCAACATGCTCCCATTGTGTCTTCGCTCCGTGAAGGCAAAGTGACGTATGTGCCGGAAGGAGGTGAGGAACAAACCCTTGACATCAAGGGAGGTTTCGTGGAGTTGAGCGGTGGAGTAGTGTCTGCCTGTGTAGACTGACGCCTAGCTACTCTTTCATTCTTTAACTCTTTCATCCTTAATTTTGAATAATACTATGAGTATCAGCATAACAAAGCGCAATTTCTTATATCAGATCACCTTGCTGTCAATCATTGCAGGGTGGACAGGAGCGGGAATTTTTCATTATATATTACCCGGGCACTATTTCGGAGGTTACCCTTTTATTCCGGTATACTTCTTCCTGTTCGGGATTTTTGAGATATCAATGTTCGACGCATGTCGGAAACACACTCCGCAGAAGTTGTTGCTGCTTTATATGGCAATGAAAGTGATGAAGATGTTGCTCTCTGTGATACTCTTGGTAGTGTACTGTTTGGCAGTACGGGAGGAAGCCAAATTGTTCCTGCTGACATTCATCATTTACTATATAGTCTATCTGATATATGAGACTTGGTTCTTTTTTACTTATGAGGTGACGAAGAAACAGAAAAAAGAAAAGAAAAATGAAACAAATGCGTAATCTATTGACCGGAATATTCCTGCTGCTGGGAATGCTGCTGACTACCTTGCCTGCTACCGCACAAGGTGTTGAAGCAGAGCTTGGCAGCATAGCCAAACGGGATGACATCACTGCCGCCGAACAGAAAGAGAATACGGTGGATGTGAAGGGGATCGTCTTCGGACATATTGGCGATGCTTACGAGTGGCATATCACTACATGGGGAAAGACGCACGTTACTATTCCGTTGCCTATCATTGTATATAGCTCACAGACTGGCTGGCATGCTTTCCTTTCTTCCCGCTTGGAAGAGAGTGAAGGCAGTTATGAAGGGTTCTCCATTGCCCCGGCCGGAAGTAAGTATGAGGGTAAACTGGTGGAACATGACGCAGCCGGAAACGAAATACGTCCCTGGGATATCTCTATAACGAAAGTGACACTGTCGTTGCTAATAAACAGTGTATTGCTGCTTATTATAATTCTGGCGGTGGCTCAATGGTATCGCAAGCATCCGCAAGGCAGTGCGGCACCCGGAGGCTTCATCGGATTTATGGAGATGTTTATAATGATGGTGAACGATGATATCATCAAGAGTTGTGTAGGACCGAAGTATCGCAAGTTTGCGCCCTATTTGCTGACAGCGTTTTTCTTCATCTTCATAAACAACATTATGGGGCTGATTCCTATCTTTCCGGGTGGTGCCAATGTGACGGGTAATATCGCTATCACGATGGTACTGGCACTCTTTACCTTTGTAGCCGTCAACTTGTTTGGTACAAAAACGTATTGGAAAGATATTTTTTGGCCGGATGTGCCCTGGTGGTTGAAAGTGCCTGTGCCGATGATGCCCTTTATCGAATTTTTCGGCATCTTCACCAAGCCGTTCGCCTTGATGATCCGTCTTTTTGCCAATATGCTGGCGGGGCACATGGCCATGCTGGTGCTGACGTGTCTGATTTTTATTTCCGCCAGTATGGGACCAGCACTCAATGGTACGCTTACGGTGGCATCCGTGCTGTTCAACATCTTTATGAACGCATTGGAGTTACTGGTAGCCTTTATCCAGGCTTATGTGTTTACCATGTTGTCTGCCGTGTTCATCGGACTGGCGCAAGAAGAACATAAGGAAGTAAAAGTGAAATAAATAACAATTAATAATAAACCATTTAAAAACTGAAAGTTATGTTACTATCATCTGTATTATTGCAAGCTGCTGCGGCTGGTGTCGGAGTAAGTAAATTAGGTGCTGCACTGGGTGCCGGATTGGCCGTTATCGGCGCAGGTTTGGGTATCGGTAGAATTGGTGGTTCCGCTATGGAAGCAATTGCCCGTCAGCCGGAAGCATCAGGAGACATTCGTATGAATATGATTATCGCTGCTGCATTGATTGAGGGTGTTGCTCTGTTGGCAGTAGTTGTGTGCCTGTTGGTGTTCTTCCTATAAGAGGCTTATACTTGCCTTAGTTTATAATTATTAATTTATAGTTGAAATTATGTCATTGTTATTACCCGATAGTGGTCTGCTGTTCTGGATGCTTTTGTCGTTCGGCGTGGTGTTTGTGGTGTTGGCGAAGTACGGTTTCCCTGTCATTACCAAGATGGTAGAGGGCCGCAGAACCTACATCGACCAGTCGCTGGAAGTGGCGAAAGAAGCCAATGAGCAACTCAAAAGGCTGAAAGCCGAGAGTGATGCATTGGTTGCCGCTGCCAACAAGGAGCAAGGACGCATCCTGCGGGAGGCGATGCACGAGCGTGACAAGATAATCGTCGAAGCACGCAAGCAGGCGGAAGTTGCCGCGCAGAAAGAGCTGGACGAGATAAGAAAGCAGATACAGCAAGAAAAGGAAGAGGCGATACGCGATATTCGTCGTCAGGTGGCTGTGCTTTCAGTGGATATTGCGGAAAAAGTAATCCGCAAGAATCTGGATGAAGAGCACGAACAAATGGAGATGATAGACCGTATGCTGGACGAAGTGCTGGCGGCCTCAAGAAACAATTAAAGAATGAAAGAGTTAAAGAATGAAAGGATGGAGCATACACTGCTCTTTTCATTCTTTAGTTCCTTAATTATTAATTTTCAAAGAAATGGATATAGGAATTGTTTCGATGCGATACGCCAAAGCGTTGATAGAGTACGCGAAAGGTACGGGGGCGGAAGACCGCGTATATGGCGAGTTGCGTATGCTGGAACGTAGTTTCCGTAAGCATCCTGGTTTGCGTGATGCGTTGGATAACCCCATCCTGAAAATCAAGGAAAAATTAGCGCTGATTTGTACCGCTGCCGTAGGCGACGGGGAAGTGAGCCGGGAATTCTCCCGTTTCATCACCCTTGTGCTGAGAAACAGGCGGGAGTACTATTTGCAGTACATCGCTCTGACTTACCTTGATTTATACAGGAAGCTGAAGCATATCGGTGTAGGAAAGCTGATTACAGCCGTACCTGTGAGCCGGGAAGTATGGGAGCGTATTCGGGACAGTGCTTCCACTTTGCTGCATGCCCGTATGGAGTTGCAGACCGAAGTAGATCCGTCTATCGAGGGAGGCTTTGTCTTCGATATCAACGACTTCCGACTGGATGCCAGTATCGCCACGCAACTTAAAAGAGTGAAACAGCAGTTCATTGATAAGAACAGAAGAATAGTGTGATTTACGATTGGACGATTTACGATTTACGATTAGAGTTACTCTACATTGTAAGTAGTGAATCGGACTTAATGATGGTAATCTCAATCGTAAATTGTAAATAACTAAATCGTAAATAGAATCATGTCTGAAAATATAAAAGTAAGCGAAGTTTCCGATATTCTCCGTCATCAATTAGAGGGAATCGACACTCGTGTGCAGTTGGACGAAATCGGTACAGTGCTGCAGGTCAGTGACGGTGTGGCGCGTATCTATGGACTGCGCAACGCCGAAGCGAACGAACTGTTGGAGTTCGACAACGGTGTTAAGGCGATTGTGATGAACCTGGAAGAGGATAACGTGGGAGCCGTGTTGTTGGGTCCTACGGATAAAATTAAAGAGGGCTATGTCGTTAAGCGTACCAAGCGCATCGCTTCCATAATGGTGGGAGAGGGTATGCTGGGACGTGTAATCGACCCGTTGGGAGCACCGTTGGACGGCAAGGGACTTATTGGCGGAGAACTATGCGAGATGCCTTTGGAGCGTAAAGCGCCGGGTGTAATCTATCGTCAGCCCGTAAATCAACCGTTGCAGACGGGATTGAAGGCTGTGGATGCCATGATACCTATCGGTCGCGGACAGCGTGAATTAATTATCGGTGACCGCCAGACGGGAAAGACGGCTATTGCCGTTGACGCGATTATCAACCAGCGTGCGAATTTCGAGGCAGGTGACCCGGTATATTGTATCTATGTGGCTATTGGCCAGAAAGGTTCTACGGTGGCTTCCATCGTGAACACACTGCGTGAATATGGCGCGATGGATTATACAATCGTAGTTGCCGCTACGGCAGGTGATCCGGCTGCGTTGCAGTATTATGCACCGTTTGCTGGTGCGGCTATCGGTGAGTATTTCCGTGATACCGGCCGTCATGCGTTGGTGGTTTATGATGACCTTTCCAAGCAGGCCGTAGCCTATCGTGAGGTATCATTAATCTTGCGCCGTCCGTCAGGACGTGAAGCCTATCCGGGTGATATTTTCTATCTGCACTCCCGTTTGTTGGAGCGTGCGGCACGTATCATCAATCAGGAAGAAGTGGCACGCGAAATGAACGACTTGCCGGATAGTCTGAAAGGAAAAGTGAAAGGTGGCGGTTCGTTGACCGCATTGCCCATCATCGAGACACAGGCGGGTGACGTATCTGCTTATATCCCGACAAACGTGATATCAATCACTGACGGACAGATTTTCCTCGATACAGACTTGTTCAACCAGGGTAACCGTCCGGCTATCAATGTAGGTATCTCCGTGAGCCGTGTGGGTGGTAACGCCCAGATCAAGGCTATGAAGAAAGTGGCAGGTACATTGAAGATAGACCAGGCGCAGTATCGGGAGTTGGAGGCTTTCACGAAGTTCAGCGGTGATATGGATCCTGTAACGGCGCTGACCATTGACAAAGGACAGAAAAACACCCGTTTGCTGGTTCAGCCGCAATATACTCCGATGCCGGTAGAGAAGCAGATTGCTATTCTTTATTGTGGTACGCATGGTTTGCTCCGTAATGTTCCGCTGGATAAAGTGACTGACTTTGAGCGTAGTTTCCTTGAATCTCTTGAAATGAATCATCGCGCTGATGTGCTTGATGTGCTGAAGAGTGGTGTCATCAATGATGAGGTATGTAAAAAGATAGAGGAGACTGCGGATATGATGTCAAAACAATATTTATAAAATGTGGAGGAGAGGGGTAAGTAGATGGGTTCTTTAAAGGAAGTAAAAAACAGAATAAACTCCGTCAAGAGTACACGTCAGATTACATCGGCGATGAAGATGGTGGCGTCCGCCAAATTGCATAAGGCACAGGGACGGATTGAGAATATGCTACCCTATCAACAGAAACTGAATGAAATCCTGACGAACTTCTTGTCTACTGATGCTACGTTTGAGTCGCCCTATACTGATGTGCGGCCTGTGACACGGGTAGCGATAGTGGTTTTCTCATCCAATAGTTCACTGTGTGGCGCATTCAATGCGAATGTGGGGAAGATGCTTGAGGAAACGCTGGAAGGATATAAATCGCTTGGCAAAGACAATATCCTGATATATCCTGTAGGAAAAAAGGTGGAAGCGGCCGTAAAAAAGCTGGGGTATACATCGCAGGGAAGTTATCAGGAGATGGCGGAAAAGCCGTCGTATATGCAGGCGTATGAACTTGCCGCATTGCTGATGCAAGAGTTTGTGGAAAAGCAAATCGACCGTGTGGAGCTGATTTACCATCACTTCAAATCGATGGGCTCGCAGATATTGACACGTGAGGAGTATCTTCCCATCGACTTGAGTAAAGTGGAAAAGACAGCTGCAATAGAGGGTTCCGGGAAACGGGGCTTCCAGAATGACTATATTGTGGAACCATCCGTAGGACAGTTGATTGCTGATTTATTGCCGAAAGTTTTGAGCCAGAAGCTTTTCACAGTGCTTCAGGACTCTAATGCTTCCGAACATGCCGCCCGTACCCTTGCCATGCAGACAGCAACGGATAATGCCAATGAATTGATACAGGACTTGACGAAGCAATATAATAAGAGCAGACAACAGGCAATTACCAATGAACTGTTGGATATTATTGCCGGAAGTCTGAAATAAGTAAGTGACAGGCTACGAGCCACTGCGCTATGTGGCTCGTAACCTGTCATTAAAATATTCTTGTAAAAAGATGTTGTAACGAAGGTTTTACTGTTTTATTTATACTACCTTTACGCCTCCGTAACCAACATTGATAAACTAATGGAACAGAATCCTGAATTGTCACTTGCGTGGCAATTTATTGAAAATACAGGCACTCATCTTTTTCTGACCGGTAAAGCAGGTACCGGAAAAACAACTTTTCTGCGGCGGTTAAAAGCCGGAAGTCCTAAGCGTATGGTAGTTCTTGCCCCAACGGGTATTGCGGCTATTAATGCAGGTGGTGTAACTATACATTCCTTTTTTCAACTCCCTTTTGCCCCTTATGTGCCCGACACTTCATTCAGTGCCGACGGTAAAGCACAATACCGTTTCCGTTTCGGAAAAGATAAGCTCAACATCATGCGGAGCATAGATTTGCTTGTGATTGATGAAATCAGTATGGTACGTGCCGACTTGCTAGATGCGATAGACGATGTGTTGCGCCGCTTTCGTGATCGGAGTAAGCCCTTCGGTGGTGTACAATTGTTGATGATTGGCGACTTGCAGCAGCTTTCTCCGGTGATAAAAGACGAAGAATGGCAGATGCTGAACCGCTATTATGATACTCCTTACTTTTTCTCCAGCCGGGCATTGCGGCAGTCGGAATACTGCACCATCGAACTGAAAACAGTGTACCGCCAAAGTGACACCCATTTTTTGGATATGCTGAACCGCATCAGAGAAAATCGTTGTGACCAGGCCTTGTTGGAAGAACTGAACCGGAGGTATGTTCCCAACTTCAAACCGGCAAAAGAGGAAGGATACATCCAACTGACCACCCATAACTATCAGGCACAGCGCATCAATGAATATGAACTGGCACAGTTGCCCGGCCGTTCTTTCACCTTTCGGGCGCAGATAGATGGAAAATTCCCCGAATATTCCTATCCTACGGACGAAGTGCTGGAATTGAAGCGAGGTGCGCAGATCATGTTTGTGAAGAACGATTCATCCGGTGAACACCGTTATTATAATGGTATGATCGGCGAAGTGGTGAACGTTTCGGCTTCAGGCATTGAAGTGCGAAGTAAAGGAAGTGACGAAGCCTTTATGTTGCAGGAAGAGGAATGGACGAATGCCAAATATGTGTTGGACGAAGAAACGAAAGAAATCACGGAAGATATAGAAGGAGTTTTCAAACAGTTCCCTTTGAAACTGGCATGGGCAATCACAATCCATAAAAGCCAGGGGTTGACGTTTGAACGTGCCATCATAGATGCCAGCGCATCCTTTGCACATGGCCAGACATATGTGGCATTGAGCCGATGCAAGACATTGGAGGGACTGGTGTTGAGCGCACCGTTATCGGCAAGAGCCGTAATCAGCGACAGTGCCGTGGATGCTTTCACGGAAGATGCACGCAGAAATGAACCTGACGAAATGCGCTATCGTAGACTGCAACAATCTTATTTTCTGGAATTATTATCGGGCTTATTTGATTTCCTGCCACTGGAACAGGCTTTGAGGCGGTTCGTGCGACTGGTGGACGAACATCTGTATAAACTCTATCCGAAACTATTGGCGGAGTATAAATCGGAAACAGAACGTTTCCATGAAAAGGTGACAAAAGTTGCTCAGAAATTCAGTCTTCAGTATACCCGTTTAGTAGATGCTGCGGAAGACTATGCAACAGACAGCAGTCTGCAACAGCGTATTCACTTGGGAGCTGAATATTTCAAGGAACAATTAGCTCCCTTGGATGCTATCAGAAGCAATACAATTGTGGAAACCG
Organism: Bacteroides stercorirosoris; assembly: GCF_900142015.1. Classification (GTDB taxonomy): domain Bacteria; phylum Bacteroidota; class Bacteroidia; order Bacteroidales; family Bacteroidaceae; genus Bacteroides; species Bacteroides stercorirosoris. The sequence goes on along the minus strand of NZ_FQZN01000012.1, from coordinate 133,820 downwards.
ACAACAAAGAGTTGAAGAAACAACTGAAGACCGCCAGTGAAGAACTGGATGATATGTTTCTGTTGAAAGCGGATTTATTAGAATTCGTTATCAGCAAGGGTTTTCATGTAGGGGAGTATCTGAAACAGAAAGCCGTCCTTTCCATTGATGATACAGCATCGGCCAAAGGCAAGGGTGAGAAACGTTCCGGCACTTCTTCCGATAGAAGAAAACAGAAAGCCGGAGAGGAGGGAAATAACTCTTCACGGAAGAAAACGGCAACCGTGGAAGTTCCTTCAGATATTCTGCATCCTGAATTGTATAAGCGTTTGGTAGCATGGCGCAACGCGGAAGCATCCCAATTAGGACTGCCGGTATATACGGTTATCCAGCAAAAAGCGATTCTGGGAATAACGAATCTGTTGCCGGAAGATAAAGCAGCCCTTCTCCGGATACCTTATTTCGGTAAGAAGGGAGTAGAGAAATACGGGGATGAGCTCTTGGAAATGGTGCGGAAATATATGAAAGAAAGTGGAATAAAGGAAACGTTGTTTTAATGATTAACGATGAATAGTCAGTAGCCAGTACACAAATTTACCAACTGCTGACTATTCATCGTCAATCACTTATTAAATATTGAACATCAGCTTGATACCCTCTTCAAGAGTATGCGGCTGATATCCCAGTTCATTGCGTGCTTTCTCTATGCTCATTCCGCTAAAGCGGGGGCGGGGAGTCTTTTCTTCCATTTGCTTGGTGGTGACAGGCAAAATCAGCGAATAGTCCAGATTCAGTGTATCTGCTACCCGGTAAGCGATATCCGCTATTGTGAGGCAATCCGAGCCGCAGATATGATAAATGCCGCTTGTGGGAAGCCCGATAAGCTTTTCTATTCCTTGCGATACATCTCCCACATAAGTCGGCGTGCGCCATTGGTCGGAAACTACCCGTATTTCTTCGTTATTTCTCAAACGATCCGCTACTAACTGCAATATATTTCCGTGTTGTCCCGGCAGGGCGGTGCCATACACCACGGCCACACGCGCAATGGCATAATTGGTACATAGTTCAGCCACCCTCTTTTCACCTTTCAGCTTCGTTACTCCATAATAATTGACCGGAGCGGGAGCATCCTCTTCCGTATAGAGGCGACCGCTATCTCCACTGAACACGAAGTCGGTTGAAAGATGGATTAAACGTGCCCCGGATACTTCGCACCGGAAGGCCAACTGACCTACGGCAGTGATATTAATGATTTCCGCTTCTTCACGATGCGTTTCGCAATAATCGGGTACGGAAAGGGCGGAAGCATTGATAACTACGTTAGGGCGTACTTCACGAAACAATGCAGCTTGTTCTCCCATCTGGCAGATGTCCGCACTGATAAAGTGATAATTCCCGGAGCCGGGAGCAATATCGTCATGCAAGGAACAACCTGTTACGGTATATTCGTCATTGCGAGACAAATCGTTCAATACCCGGCGTCCTGTGAAACCATTAGCGCCTACTACTAATATTCTTTTTCCCATATGTATATCGTCTTTAATAAGGTCCGTTTTTTCCCTGTTGCACTTCAATTCTTATTCCGAATGCTCCGTTGGCTGATTTCAATTCAAAAGCCCCTTTAAAGTTATTCCGTTCCCACGGCAGGGCAGAAGGATTATGCACTTTCCGTCCGTCCTTGTTGTATTCCCCATACGTGTTGATGCGCATACCGTTCTTCAGCCGGAAGCTGCCCATCTGCAAATTCTGAGGAGATGAACCGAAGCCTGTCAGCCCGAAAGGATTCATACTGTATATAGTGGAACTGCCTAAACTGAATATATTCGAATACCCCTGTGAGTAGGTTACGTTCGGGTCCATACGGAACATGAAACTATAGTCTTTGCTGGCATCAGGAATATCCAGGCTGAATTGAGGCATCTCAGGTGTCGCCATTTTCATCAGGTTCATATCCAGAAGGAACCCATCGAAATCTTTTACGCCTGACATATCTATGTTGCGGATGCTATCGGCAGGTATTTCATTCTGAGCACTTACCCGGATGGTAAGGAAACATAGAAGTATGATTAAACCTATTTGTTTCATCATTAAATGGTCTTTATTTAATGGCGAATATAGCAAATAAGTATGAAATACGGAAATATATAGTAATTATTAAAAGAAAAGTTGTATATGATGTTCCGTTGTTTGAGAATTATTGCTATCTTTGGCAATGTTAATTGATTGTATACGTAATTGACATAAACGTATTGGCAATTTTGTTCCTCTCTGACCAGTAGATGACGGGCTGCATTTCACGCAAAGATGCAGTCCGTTATCTTTTAAGCATCAGCTTATTTCTTTTTTCTGAGATTGATGACCGGCTGGAATATAGGTACTGTTGTCCACTTCATTTTAGTAGCATCATATACTCTTTCTGCTCCGCCATGTATTTCTACCACATCGTTAATCTTCCACTCCATAACAGCACCGAAACTGCTTTGCGGATACATCGGGTTCATATACCCGTTGAACGAGTTCTGTCGTCCGAAAGCAGAGTACTGTCCGAATAGACGGATACGCAGATGATCGTTGATACGGTAAGCCGCCGAGGCATTCAATCCGATGTCGAACTGGGAACCGTGCATACGTGATGGCAGGGTGTATTTGGCTGTATACATACCGCTGTTAAGTTCCCAGCGTTCGTTGGGATGGTAAATGAAGTTGGCGCCTGCCTGAATCATTGTTCCCATAGTGGGATAAGTGTCGTAGGTGCTGAATGTGCTCAACATAGTTTTGCCGGAGAGCATAAAAGCATCATAGAGTTCATAATCCATCACAAAAGGATCGTAACTGCTGACCATTTTCCCCATCTTCACATCCATCCATGGCAGGTTGGGAATATAAGTAGGCGGGGGAGGTACATTCAAAGTTACACTGTCAGTACCGATGGAAGTGTTTTCCGGCATTTCCCGGCTGAAGGTGGCGGATGTGGTAGGCGGGGCTATTTGTGGTAACCCTTTGTTTTCCGATGGGAAACGGTTCAGCAATGTACTGTCCTTCGGCTGCTCGTTTTGTGCGGCAATGCGGAGGAAAACGGAAAGGAGAAACAGTAAGAAGAATAGTTTTTTCATAAGTTGTTATGTGTATGTAAGTTTCAGTTTATGATAAGTTTATATCCGATTCCCCGCACGTTGACAATGCGGATACGCCCGTCCTTCGAGAGTTTGTGGCGTAGTTTGGTGATGAAGACGTGCAGGCTGCGGGAGTTGAAGAAACTGTCGTCTCCCCAAAGGTCGAGCAGGATATTTTGAGTGTTCACCACCTGGTTACGGTTTTCGCACAGGCGTTTCAATATTTCGGCTTCGCGGTGGGAGAGTTCTTCTTCCGCTCCGGCATACGAGAGTTTTTGCGTGATGGAGTTGAAGTGATAATCGCCTATTTCGAAACGGGTTTCTTCCTGTTCAGGTTCTTCCTTGAAGCTGAATGCTTTGCCTGCCAACGCTTTGATGCGTACAATCAGTTCCTGCATGCCAAATGGTTTTTTCAGGTAGTCGTTGGCACCCAGTTCAAATCCTTCCACCACATCGTTGATGGCGGAACGGGCGGTGAGGAAGAGTACTGGCGTCCGTTTATCCGTCTGGCGGATGCGGCGCACCATTTCGAAGCCATCCATGCGGGGCATCATGACATCGGCCACCAGGACGTCGGGGCGCAAGTCGAAAAACAGGCGCAAACCTTCTATACCATCGTTGGCGGTATGGATGATGAAGTTCTGACCTTCCAGTGTATCTTTGATAATCATGGCGAGGGTTTGTTCATCCTCAACCAGTAATACTTTGATTTTATCCATATATTCATTGGTTTTCATAACAAGCAATGTTATTTTAGACTCTTATTGTAAATGTACTCCCTTTGCCCGGTTCGCTTTTCACGGTCACGTTGCCATTGTGTTTTTCTACCATGGTTTTCACGTAGAAAAGTCCCAGGCCGTAGCCTTTCGTATTGTGTACGTTTCCTGTCGGCACGCGGTAGAACTTATCAAATACGAGCGGCTGCTTGTCCGCAGGTATACCTGTCCCGTGGTCGCTGACGGAGATTTCCACTTGTCCGGTTTCCGTCTTCCGGCAGCGGATGGCGATTTCGGCTTTCTCCGGAGAATATTTGATGGCATTATCTATCAGATTGCTCAGAATGTTGCTGAAATGAGTGCGGTCGGCAGTTATTGTCAAATCTTCCGGTTCGATGTCGAGGATGATTTCCACAGGCTTGTCCGCTTTCAGTTTATGCTGCTCGATAAGTGTAGGGAACAGGTCGTGCAGATGGAAATTTTCAGGATGCAGGCGGAATGTTTTGCGGCGTTCCATACTCATGGAGAGGATTTGTTCTACCAATCCGCTCAGCCGTTGCAGTTGTTCCTGGCAGATGCACAGATATTTCTCCCGTTGCTTCTTGTCTTCCGCCAGATTAAAATTGAGCAGTGCATCATTGGCGGCATACGCCACGGCAATGGGCGTTTTCAATTCGTGGGTGATGTTGTTGGTGAAGTCGCTTTTCATCTCTTCGAGTGTCTTTTGCCGCAGGATGGTGCGGATCAGGAACCAGAAGGAAAAACTCAGTATAATAAGGATTACGAATGAGGTGGTAAGGATGCCGCTCATTTGTTTCAGTACAAGCATATTAATGGGTTCCATCGTAAGACGGTAAGTTTCGCTGTGACTCATATTGAATGTATATTTGTATTGAACAGCTTCCTTGCTCGGAACGTATCCCGTAGATTGAATCACCCCCAGCGTGTCAATGAATACCTGTGAGGAGTCTATGGTTGCACCTGTACGGAAATACTCCAGACGATGGGGAAAATCTATACCGTATTCCAATAACTGAGCCGTCAAAAGGCTGTCGTAGGCAGATACGTCGGGACCTGAAAACAGGTCCACTCCCGAGTGTATTCCTTTTTGGATAAAACTTACGAGTTCCAGCATACTGTTCTGGTCGCGCAACATCATGTCCAGTCCTCTATTGCTGTGTAAAGCGGCCTGAGGAGGATCTTTGTCGGTTTCCGGATTTACCTGAGGAGGGCTCACTGGTATGCTGTCATATTTGGAGGAGGGGAGATGTAGAATCAATGAATCGTTATCGAGGCCGGTTTCTTCGCTGATAGTAGTACTGCTACGGACAAATGTTTTTCCGGTGTCCGAATCGTATCCTGTAGATACCTCTACGGCTCCGTGTTTTTTGTTTTCTTTCTGCATGTTTTTTATGCGGAGCATCATTTCATTGTAGTCACTCATGCGCATGGCCTCGTGGATGTTTTTTTCCATTTCATGCATCATTGTATTATATAAGCCCGTGAGCCAGTATGCCTGATAGGAAAAGATGCCCAACAGGGAGATAACGACCAGTATGGCGATAAGTTTGAACGGTAGTTTCATGCGATTTCTATATTTTAATGAAACAAAGGTAAGAAAGATAACCGTTAGACAGATAGGCGATAAGACTAAATAACAGTTCTGATAACAGTAAATAAGACTACATAAGTTGGGGATAACATGAAGTCCGGTAAATTTCCCCGTTCTTTGTCGTGCCGGTTGCAATGGGAACAAATGGTTTTGCACCATGCATTCTGTGCAAAAGGTATAGGGATAATCAGATCCGGAACAAGGCATTATCGTGTGTTCACCTTGGTGAACAGGCCTGTCAACCTTGCCGAACGGATCCGTCCACCTTGGTCAACGGGCCTGTTAACCAAGGTGGACATCCGGTAATCTCTAAGGTAAAATAGAGTATAATCATATCTAAAACGAATGAACATGAGGTGTAATTACTTTCTTCCCCTGGTGCTTTGTGTGCTGAGTGCAAGTCTCTCTGCACAAGAAAGACCGAAAAATGCAGATGCAGATGACGACCGGGTGCTCAGTGCCGACAGTCTTATAACCACTGACGCCCGTCTGGACAGCATTTATCAATCTCTTCCCGAAGTCATGATTACCGGGCAACGTCCCATCGTGAAAGCGGAACCCGGCAAACTGGTGTACGACCTTCCCCGGCTTATCGGCAATCTTCCTGTGGATAATGCCTATGATGCCGTAAAAGAATTGCCGGGCGTGACCGAGATGGATGGCGGACTGATGCTGGCCAGACAAGGTGTGACGGTGGTGCTGGACGGCAAGGTAACGACCATGACTACCGAGCAGCTCTATTCTTTATTGAAAAGTATCCCCGCCAGCCGCATCGAGAAAGCGGAAGTGATGTATAATGCCCCGGCACGCTATCAGGTGCGTGGTGCGCTCATCAACATCACATTAAAGCAAAGCACCGGAGGCCCCTCTTCCTGGCAGGGCGAAGTTTATGGGAAATATCTACAGAAACATTATGAAGGCTTCAACGAACGTGCCAGCCTGATATATACCGGAAATAAATTCTCAGCAGATTTTCTTTACTCGCATACTCACGGCAGGGGTTATAGCCTGACCGACAAAGAGTCAATGCATTCTCTGACAGACGGTTCGACCCACCACATAACAACCGATGAGGTGGGCCGGAGCCGTTCCCATACCCACAGTTACCGGATAGGGGCGGATTATAATATTGCCAAAGACCATCAGTTGAGCTTTGTCTATAACGGAAATTATTCAACTCATCATAGTCTGATGGATATTTTCGGTACACAGCAATCCAACACCCGCAGCAATAGCAGAGACTGGCTGCACAATGGGCGTCTGGACTACCGTACCCCTTTCGGCTTGAAAGCCGGTGCCGAACTGACGTATTACCGTTCGCCGTCCGACCAATTGTTGCACAGCGTCATGCAAGGTGAGGAGCTTGCTTTCTTTACCGAAGATTGCCAGCGCATCAACCGCTGGAAGTTCTTTCTTGCCCAAGAGCATGATTTGGGACACGGATGGGGATTAAACTACGGTGCCGTCTACACCACCAGTATCGACCATAGCTATCAGTATTATTACGATACGGATGCGAAAACAGGAAAAAGCGCAGGCATTCCCGGCGATATGCAATCCCGCCGCCGTGAGCAGACTTTGAACTTCTATGCCGGATTTAACAAGGGTTTCGGCGATAAGCTTTCTTTGGATGCCTCGCTTGCAGTGGAGCATTACAAAACGCCTGCATGGAATCAGTGGGACTGGTATCCTACCATCAACCTTAGCTATGTGCCTGCACCGGGGCAGGTCTGGCAACTTGCTTTAAGCAGTGATAAAGATTATCCTGACTATTGGGCTGTGCAGGATGCCATCTCTTATATAGGTGGCGGATATTCTGAGATTCATGGGAATCCGTTTCTAAAACCGGCACAAGAATATCAGCTTCAACTGACACATATTTTGAAGAGTAAATACATCTTCAGTGCCTGGTTTTCTCATACCAAGGATTACTCTGCCCAAACTCTTTATCAATCTCAGGAACGCCTGGTAGAAATATATAAATATTTCAATTTTAATTTTCAACAAAAGGCAGGAATACAGGCATCTATTCCGTTTGATATAAAGCAATGGTTAAACTCACGCTTAACCTTGATTGGTGTGTGGCATCATGAAAAGGATGATGACTTTTGGGACATCCCCTTTAATCGTGATATCTGTTATGGTATTGCTGTACTGACAAATAATTTCACACTATCAAAGAAGCCGGATCTGAAACTTACACTGACCGGGATGGCGCGTAGCAAAGCCATTCAGGGCATTTACGACTTACCCTCATCGGGATATGTGAACGTTGCACTGCGTTATGGTTTTGCCAAAGGAAAAGCGATTCTTAATCTCTACTGCAACGACATCTTTGAGACAGGACAGATAAAACCACGCATCCGTTTCGGTACGCAGAATGTGACGAATGATTACAGTTGCTTCCGGGAGTTCGGCATATCGTTTACGTATAAGTTCGGAGGATATAAGGAGAAGAAGAGGGAAGAGGTGGATACGTCGAGATTCAAATGACAGTTTAGCGGGCATCCGCCCGCTAAAAGCATTCTGCATACTATAAAAATCAGAATGTTTTGCCTCTCCTTACCGTATATTTCCTAATTTTGTCGGAAACAAAATGAAGTATCAACCTTCCGCAAAATCAACACTAAAGAAGTGCGGAACTTAAATGAACGTATTATGATTAACAGATTTGTCTTGAACGAAGTGTCCTACTTCGGACCGGGTGCCCGCGAAGTGCTCCCGCAGGAAATTAAACGTCTCGGCTTGAAAAAAGCTTTTGTATCGACCGACAAAGATTTGATTAAATTCGGTGTGGCCGACAAAGTACTGTCCGTACTGGACAAGGCCGGTATTCCTTACACCGTATTCAGCGACATTAAACCCAATCCGACGGTGAGCAATGTAAATGCGGGTGTGAAAGCATTTGCCGAATCCGGAGCCGACTTCATACTTGCTATTGGCGGTGGCTCTTCCATCGACACATCAAAGGCTATCGGTATCATCACCAATAATCCCGAATTCAGTGACGTGGTCTCTCTGGAAGGCGTGGCACCCACTAAAAAGAAATCCGTGCCCATCATTGCATTGCCCACCACTGCGGGAACTGCTGCCGAGGTAACCATCAATTATGTGATTACCGACGAGGTGAATGAAAAGAAAATGGTATGTGTAGACCCGAACGACATTCCGGCAATCGCCATCGTAGATGCCGAATTGATGTACACTCTGCCTAAAGGACTGACCGCTTCTACCGGATTGGACGCACTGACGCACGCCATCGAAGGCTTGATAACCAAAGGAGCGTGGGAAATGAGCGATATGTTCGAGATTAAGGCTATCGAAATGATTACCCGCTATCTGGAGACGGCAGTGTTTGAGCCGACCAATGCCGAAGCCCGTAACGGTATGGCTGTGGCGCAGTATATTGCCGGAATGGCATTCTCAAACGTAGGTCTGGGAGTTGTTCACGGCATGGCGCACCCGTTGGGTGCTATTTTCGATATTCCTCATGGTGTGGCCAATGCGTTGCTGTTGCCTGTCGTCATGGAATTCAATGCACCTGCCGCACTCGATAAATACATGGAGATTGCCAAAGCGATGAATGTATATAAGGAAGGTATGAGCAAGGAAGAAGCTGCCCGTGCTGCCGTAGATGCCGTGAGGGCGCTGTCGGTAAGGGTAGGCATACCGCAACATCTTTCCGAACTGGGCATCAAGGAAAGTGACCTCGACAAACTGGCTACTGCTGCCATTGCTGATGTTTGCACACCGGGTAATCCTCGTGAAGTGACGAAGGAGATTATTCTGGATTTGTATAAAAAAGCATTATAATAAAGCCGGGAGTATGTCAAAAGTAAAAATCACTATCATTTAGCTCTTCAGAGTTTTTGACACACTGCCGCTTCTGGAAGTATCAAACTACCGGAAACCGAAGCGTAAACGTACTTCCTTCTCCTAACTTTGACTGCACTGCAATGCTTCCGTGATGTTGGTGCATAATCTGTCGGGAGATAGTCAATCCGATACCCGAACCGGTCGGTTTGGTGGTGAAGAAAGGAATGAAGATGCGTTCCTGCACTTCCGGTTCGATACCGGTTCCATTATCAGTAACACGCAGGAAAAGATGATTTCCTGGAGTGATGCCCGCGGAAAGAGTGATTTGTGTCGCTTCGTTTTCGCGGGCATTCCGTATCAGGTTGATAAGAACCTGCTCTATCTGTTCCTTATCCGCAATGAAACGCAGTGTAACGGCAGGCAGAGAGAGATGCAGATCACTTGTTTCATTCTGCATCAGTTGGACCGTTTCCCCCAGCAATTCTTCTGCACTGTAAAGCTTCAGTAAAGGTTGCGGCAGGTGGGAGACCTCCCGGTAGCTATTCATGAAGCGCACCAGTCCGCTTCCCCGGCGGCCGATAGTTTGCAGCATCTGTTTTATTTCTGTCTTGGTTTCTTCGTCACCTTCCAGGCCATCGGCATATTTAGTAAGCAGTTCGGTCAGCGAAATGATGGGAGTGATGGAATTCATGATTTCATGCGTCAGCACACGGATCAGTTTTTGCCACGCCTCCGTTTCGCGGCTGTCCAGTGCAGAGTGGATGTTCTTCATTCCGGCAATTAACAATTTCCGGCCCTGAATGATAAATTCCATGCCCGAAAGGGCAAGCTGCACGGTTTCCTCTTCCTCTTTTATTTGCCAGACAGAAAGATCACCCGCTTTCAGTGTGTGCAGTTTGGCGGGCAAATCCGGATGGAAATCCGCCAAGTCATCCACGGTTCGCGGATGTTCTCTATGTATCAGGCGTTTGGCCGCTTCATTAATCCATTCCATCTGCCCGTCGGGAGTGTAGACGAGGATTGCCATGTCTATATGATTGGCAAGAGCTTGAAAGTATTGCAACTGGCTCTCTTTCTTTTGCAGATTACTGCGATAATGTTCGAGTGCATCCTGCATCTCTGCCAGTAATTCTTCGGGAAGGGGTTGGGTGGTATTCGGATTGGAGGTGGAAGAGGATAGAAACTCCGAATAGCGCACAGACCAGATGAACTGGGCCATGGCACGGGCGGAACGTAGGATATACCTATATATACTGTGAGCAACGAACGCTGTGAGGCAGAGGGCCACAAACAGGCTAAAATAAAAGCCGTGCACAGCCAGCCAGGCTGAAATGAGACAACATACCAGCAACGCAACTGTGAGCCAAAGAGGGGTCTTTATCCAAGTCTGCCTTTTCATAATCCGAACTTTTCGATCCTTCTGTATAGTGATGTCCTCGTGATTCCCAGCATTTCCGCAGCCAACGTAATATTGCCGCCGCATGTCCTCAGAACTTCATTTATTGTATCTTTTTCCAGCCGTTCCAGATTATACTTGTCTTTTTCAGAAACGGTATTGGATGCTTGGGGAGTGCGCAACATAAAATCGCCCGGAGCCAGCATATTACCCGTAGAGAGGATAACGGCGCGTTCGATGGCGTGTTCCAGTTCACGCACATTACCCGGCCAGCGGTAAAGCTGCAACATCTTGCGCGCTTCTTTGGAAATGCCCCGAAGTTCCTTCTTATACTTCTTCCGGTAGCGTTGCAGGAAAAAGTCGGCCAATAGGAACAAGTCATTTCCACGTTCCCGTAAAGGCGGAATACGGATTTCAATCGTATTGATACGGTAAAGCAAATCCTGTCGGAACTGTCCGCTGTCGATGGCACTATACAAATCTGTATTTGTGGCGCAAATCAATCTTACATCTACAGGATAAGAAGTTGTAGAACCAAGCCTTGAACTCCTTCTTTGTTCGATAACCGAGAGTAACTTTGCCTGAAGCGGAAGGCTCAGATTGCCGATTTCATTCAGAAACAGCGTACCGCCTGATGCGATTTCCACACGTCCCGGCTTGTTCTTCCGGGCATCGGTGAATGCGCCTTTCTCATACCCGAACAATTCACTTTCAAACAATGTGTCCGGAATACTTCCTAAGTCGATAGGTACATACACTTCGTTTTTGCGAGGGGATTGTTCGTACACGTAGCGTGCCAGCAAATCTTTTCCTGTTCCGTTTTCACCCAATAACAATAGGTTTGCATCAGTATCGGAGAACCTTTTTATCGTTTGGAAAATAGCCTGCATAGCGGCTGACTCACCGATTACGCGTATCGGTTCGGTGGGAAGGGTCAAAGCTTCCGCCTGCTCTTTCAAGGTTTCTTTCTGTTGTTTCAGAGTTTCTACTTCCGTTCGGCTGAAACTGAGTTGCAGGGCAGCAGATATGGTCGCTATCAGTTTCTCGTTTTGCCAGGGCTTGGCGATGAAGTCGGTGGCACCTTGCTTGATGGCCTGTACCGCCTTTTCCGTATCGGCATAAGCCGTAATGAAAATGACCACCGCCTTTGCGTCCAGTTTCAGTATCTCTTCCAGCCAGTGGAAACCTTCTTTCCCGCTGACCGCATCCCGACGGAAGTTCATATCGAGCAAGATGGTATCAAAGTGGGAACGGGAGATGAGAGGCAACAGCTCTCGCGGGTCATTCAAGGTCGTAATGCTTTCCGCAATGGGGCGTAACAGCATTTTCAAGGTGAAAAGAATATCTTCATTATCGTCTACAATCAGTATTTGGCCTCGTTTCATCATACTCGGAAAGATTAATTTATTATACCGCAAACGGCAGTTTCGGGCAAGTCTGTTCGTACATGTACCTGAATAGATGCAAAGATAGAGAAAGTTTCTGAGAAAGGAGTGTACGGAAGCGTGCATTTGGTGTACGATATCGTGCAATTTTACGTAGTGTGGGATTTATTAAACACTTGATAAATAGTGAAATATAATTTCGGTATAGTTCTTGCGAAACTTTCATGGAAGAATCTTAATATAAAGTGAAATTATGCAAAGTAAAACTCTCTTTTATCTAACATTAATAGGTCTCTGCACAGCTTGCGGATCTAAAAATCCCGGTATGAGTAAGGAAGAAGCGGCGAAGGAACTCAGTGAGCGGACAACAACGGATCAGGATGCCGCACCTCAGGCGGTAACTGCTTCTGTCAATGCGTTTCCGGATGACTTTGTACCACCGGCTGGTATCAAATATAAGCCGAAAATACAGAAAGATGGAGCTGTCATCCTAAATGTACCGGCTGCTTTGAAGAATGTACGTTCTGTGAAAGTAGAGGACTTTGGTAAAATGCAGTTTCACTTTACCGGAGTGGACGCCATGCTTGTGCAAGATATAGTTGGAGAAATAACTCCGGTTGGAAACCAATATGTGTTGGCTGCCTTGCAAGGATTGTTTCTATTAAGTCAGGACTTTAAGCACATCAAACAGTTGTTCAAGAATGATGTAGAATGTAAAAAGCATAACGGAAGTATGTCATTGAACCCTCACCAAATGATTACCCATACTTATTATGACACTTCGTCCGACCAGCTTCGCTGTTGCTATTTATCCCTTGATAAGGGAATTGGAAACCAGGTTGCATTTCTTCCTTTTACTGCTATGGTTACCGCCTCTGCTTCCTGGACGCCTGATGATGTGACAAGCAAACTCCCCTTGGATAAAAAAATGAGTTTCGACAGTTTTTTTAATGGATTTAAGGAAGGGTTCATTAAATATGCCGCCTTTTCAGGATGCTTTTATACCATGGGACTCAAAGGAGATACATTATGTTGTTTTGCTCCGGAAGGCGATTCTGATTACACTCCGAAAGGCACATACAGGTCAGGAGAGAAAGGAAATACCTATGTTTATCGGAACAGGACTTATATCCGTATGGCCTATGACAATACGGTTTATTATTTAGAAGATGCATCTACTCTGAGGGCTGCCTACAAGCTGGACTTTGGTACCCTTCGTCGTCCCGATGGGAAAAAGGTGACCGGAAGCCTGTCCAATAATCTGGATGAGGATTATTTTGTGACCAGCTGGCTCGAAACGGATCGTTTTTTGTTTATCCGTATAACTAAAGGTTTTGATTCTTCCAATGCTCGTAAAGACAAGCAGGTCTCCCTTTACTCCTTGATATATGATAAAGCCTCTAAAGAGTTCTTTTCTTTACCTACGGAAAAAGAGGGTAAAGATTTGAATTATCCATCTATATCTGCCGGAAACGAACAGGAGACTTCATTCTATCCTAAGTTAGTTGCTGGAAATACCCTTCTTTCTTATGTGAACGGGAAATGGATAAAAGAAAATATGCCGAACCTTCCGGAAGGGAAAAATGTATCGGATGACGAGTTAGTACTGATATCTGTGGAATGATAAAAACACTTCTTAATATTTAATTATATGATAAAGCACTATATAAAAGTAGCACTCCGGTTGATAAAGAGGAGTTTCCTGTTCTCTTCCATTAATATGCTGGGCTTTGTATTCGGTATGACGGCTGCCTTCCTCATATACCTGTGGGTGGTGAATGAACTGACGTATGATGATTGTTTCCCGGCTGCCGACCGCATTTACCGGACGATAGAAGTAAGCCGGGATGCAAGCGGGGAAATAAGAGAATCTCCGGGAACAGCCCGTTCGCTCGTAGGGGTTTTCAAAGCAGATTTTCCACAAGTTGAAGACGCAACTTCTATTCTTTATCGGGGAGACATGACATTGGAGGCGGAAGCTGAGAAAAAAATCAGTGGCAATGCCGTTCATGTAGATTCTACTTTCTTTAGCATTTTCCCTTTTCAGGTAGTGGAAGGTAATCCGGAACACATAAATGACAACATTGATAACATTGTTCTGGAAGAATCAATGGCTCGCAAACTTTTCGGAAGGGCTTCGGCTATTGGGCAGAAAGTAACCAGGAGTGGAGCAGGTTTTAAAGATACCTATAATATCGTTGCAGTGGTGAAGATTCCAGCGAAGAGTCATATCCGCTTTGATGTGGCTCTTCCGATGGAGGGGTATGGCCTCTATATTATGAATTTGGACTGGAATAAAAGTCAGAGAGAGGTGCAGGTGTATGTAAAGATGAAGCCCGGTGACGATGGAAAACTATATCGCGGGGAACAAAAAACAATGAGCCGTGCTCTCAGAAAATTCAGTGACAAGCGTGCATTGCTGCGCTTTCAACCGGTGCGGGATATTCATCTACGCACCACCTTTCCCGATACATATATAAAGAATCACGGCAGTGTTGCCACTATCTACTTATTTGCGGTATTAGCCATTTTAGTGATCTTTATGGGGGCATTCAATTTTATGACGCTCTCTACTGCACGGGCATCGCTCCGCTATAAAGAAATAGGCGTACGTAAAGTGACGGGAGCTAAAAGGAAAACCTTGGTTACACAGTTCCTTTCGGAAAGTCTGGTTCAGTCGTTCATATCTTTGGTGCTTGCTTTGGCACTGACCGAACTTATGCTGCCCCTGTTTAATCGAGCCATGGGAGCAGACTTAACATTGAGTATGAACTGGAATGTGATTTTCTATATCTTATTTGGTATTTTGGGAGTAGGTTGTTTGGCGGGTTCTTATCCGGCATTTTATCTTTCCTCCGTCAATCCGTTGCTTGCCTTCAAAGGCGGGCGGAAAACGGGTAAGAAAGGTGGACTGATCAAAAGCCTGGTGTGTATACAGTTTTTTATAGCTTTGGTGTTGATGCTCATGACTTCCATTGTCTTGAAACAACTGCATTTCATGAAAAACCGGGATCTGGGACTTGACAAGGAAAATATCGTATCCATTTATACCAGTTTGTGGTATGATGTAGCCGATTTTAAACAGGATTTATTGAGAAACCCCGCAATCAAAAGTATTTCGATGGGGTCGCCTATTGAAAGTTTTGGAGAAGAGAATCAAGAAACGAAGGATGGAAAATCAATTACCTGGACGGATATGGACGGGAAAACGGATTCATTGAAAATGGTAGAAATATGGGCAGACGGCAATTTTGTAGAGACTTTCGGATTGAATTTACTGAAAGGTGAACTGATGAATTCGGACTTTGAAGACTATTGGAAACAAGGAGATGAAATAGACCCGGTTGAATCAACAGTTGTTATTAATGAAACAGCCTGGAAAGCAATGAAAGTGGCAAATCCGATAGGTATGGAGATTTCTCATGAAGAATCGGGTTGGGTTAGCAAATATCGCATTGTAGGCATAGTAAAAGACTTCAACTTTCAGTCGTTGCGTGAGAAAATGAAACCGGCTTTCATCTATTACAGCCCTGAAGCGTTGGTTTTTATGTATATTAAAATAGCCCCGGAATACAAGCCGGAAACGTTGAAATATATTCAGGCTAAATTTGAAGAATGGGCGGTGCGTGATGATCTTTTCGTGAAAGAATTCAATTATCAATTCTTCTCTGATGCTTTGAATAAGAATTATGCTAAAGAGCAACAACAAAGCCGGATGCTGCTTTTCTTCACTTTCATCGCCATTGTCATAGCTATGCTGGGTGTATTTGGCCTGGTCACTCTCTCCACAGAGCAACGGACGAAAGAAATAGGTGTGCGGAAAGTGAATGGCGCCCATTCCGATCGCATTGTGCAGATGTTCTGTTTGGAATATTTGCGTTGGGTGGGGATTGCCTTTGTCGTGGCATGCCCCATCGGGTACTACCTTATGCACCGTTGGCTCAGTGAATTTGCCTATCAGACTGCAATAAGCTGGTGGTTGTTCGTCTTGGCGGGAGCAGTCATTGCAGGCATTACTTTGCTTACAGTGCTTGGGCAGACCTGGCGGAAAGCTTCGCAAAATCCGGTGGAATCTTTGAGATATGAATAAATGAATATTAAAAAATACAATATACGATTATGATTAAGACAGTCAACCTCAGCAAAATATTCCGTACGGAAAGTGTACAGACTACCGCGCTGAATGAAGTAAATCTGGAAATCAATCAGGGAGAGTTTGTCGCCATCATGGGACCTTCCGGTTGCGGTAAATCGACGCTACTGAATATGATAGGCTTACTTGATAATCCCACCTCCGGTGAACTTTGGTTTCTTGGCCGGGAAGTTTCCCGCTATTCCGAAAACAACCGTACGGATTTGCGCAATGGGAATCTCGGTTTCGTGTTTCAGAGTTTCAACCTGATAGATGAACTCACGGTTTTCGAGAATGTGGAACTTCCGTTGCTTTATGCAGGAGTTTCTGCCCGCGAACGCGTCAGGCGTGTCAATGAGTCTTTGGAACGTATGCAGATAGCCCATCGCACAGAGCATTATCCGCAACAGCTTTCCGGTGGTCAGCAACAGCGTGTTGCCATAGCCCGTGCCATTGTCACCAATCCCCGCATTATCCTTGCCGATGAGCCTACGGGAAATCTGGATTCGACGAATGGCAACGAAGTGATGAGCCT
Source organism: Bacteroides stercorirosoris (assembly GCF_900142015.1). GTDB lineage: Bacteria > Bacteroidota > Bacteroidia > Bacteroidales > Bacteroidaceae > Bacteroides > Bacteroides stercorirosoris. The sequence continues at coordinate 117,133 of NZ_FQZN01000012.1, read as the reverse complement.
CCTGAAAGAACTGAACCGGGACGGGGCTACAGTTGTCATGGTTACCCACTCCGAGGAAAATGCCCGGGAAGCCGGACGGATTATACGGATGATGGACGGATATATTTTGACCGAGAGCAAGACTGTGAGGTAAGAGATGTTTGCTATCTGCACTCTTTTTCGTACTTTTGCAGTTTCATGAAAAGAAGTTGTTACTAAAAAGAGATATTCTGTATGAAATCAGACATTGAAATAGCCCGCAGCATAGAGCTGAAAAAGATTAAGCAGGTAGCCGAGAGTGTAGGTATTCCACGTGAGGAAGTAGAAAATTACGGACGGTATATTGCTAAAATCCCTACTCATCTGATTGATGAGGAAAAGGTGAAAAAGAGCAACCTGATACTGGTTACGGCTATCACGGCCACCAAAGCAGGTATAGGTAAGACGACTGTTTCCATCGGTCTGACATTGGGACTGAACAAGATTGGAAAGAAAGCCATTGTGGCTTTGCGTGAACCCTCGCTGGGACCTTGTTTCGGAATGAAGGGCGGTGCGGCAGGCGGCGGATATGCCCAGGTGCTTCCTATGGAGAAGATAAACCTGCATTTTACGGGAGATTTCCATGCCATTACATCAGCGCACAACATGATATCCGCATTGCTCGACAATTATCTGTACCAACATCAGTCGGATGGCTTCGGGCTGAAAGAAATCATCTGGCGGCGCGTGCTTGATGTGAATGACCGTTCTTTGCGTAGCATCGTCACAGGTTTAGGCCCCAGCACGAACGGCATAACAGAGGAATCGGGCTTCGATATCACTCCGGCATCCGAGATTATGGCCATTCTTTGCCTGGCAACGGATGTGGATGACTTGAAACGACGGATTGAGAATATAATTCTGGGATTTCGTTTTGATGGTTGCCCGTTTACTGTGAAAGAGTTAGGTGTAGCCGGCGCTATTACCGTCTTGCTGAAAGATGCCATAAATCCGAACTTGGTTCAGACCACCGAAGGATCGGCTGCTTTTGTTCACGGTGGTCCATTCGCTAACATTGCCCATGGTTGTAACTCCATTCTTGCTACGAAGATGGCAATGACTTTCGGGGATTATGTGGTGACGGAAGCCGGTTTCGGAGCTGACCTTGGTGCAGAGAAATTCTATAATATCAAATGCCGTAAGAGTGGTCTGCAACCCAAACTGACGGTGATTGTTGCCACTGCCCAGGGTTTGAAAATGCATGGTGGTGTCAGTCTCGACCGTATCAAAGAACCTAATATGGAGGGATTGCAGCAAGGGTTTGGAAATCTTGATAAACACATACGCAATCTGCGTTCGTTCGGTCAGACGGTAATTGTTGCTTTCAACCGTTTTGCCACGGATACGGATGAAGAAGTGGAAGCTATCCGACGCCATTGCAAAGAAAAGTTAGGTGTAGGCTTTGCCGTCAACAATGCTTTTGCAGATGGGGGAGAGGGAGCTGTGGAACTTGCTGAACTGGTAGTGGATACTATTGAGAATAAACCTTCCGAACCATTGAACTTCAGTTATAATGAGGGGGACAGTGTAGAGCAGAAGATAGAGAAGATAGCTTGCAATCTTTATGGCGCCAGTGTGGTGACTTACAGCATTCATTCGCGCAAAATCATCAAGTTGATCGAGAAAATGGGTATCGGGCATTATCCGGTTTGCATTGCAAAAACGCAATATTCTTTCTCGGCTGATCCGAAAATATATGGTGCGGTCAATAATTTCGAGTTTCACATTAAAGATATAGTCATCAATAATGGTGCTGAAATGATTGTGGCCATTGCCGGAGAGATCCTCCGTATGCCCGGACTTCCTAAAGAGCCACAGGCGATGCATATTGATATTGTGGATGGAAATATAGAAGGATTGAGCTGATTATTAATGATTCTTCCCTACACGTATTGTAACGGCGCTTGTATGGGCGAATAATGATTCGCCCATACATAGCGCTTCTGAAAACAAAAATTCAACCAGTTACTTTATGTTAGAGAGAGAATGGACTTATTTCAGATCATTCAACATTGCTTTCGGGTCTTTGGCCAACTGTTTCCAGTCGTAGTTACGTAGCAATCCCAAAAGTGTCGCAATCACAATCACGATACGTGCCGCCCAAAGTACGATGATGACTGCCAATGCGATGAGACCGAATTTCATGGCATAGATCATCAGTCCGTCATCATCTTTTGTCTTACTGCCATCACTCCATTTCGTAATGGTCGTCGTGACATACAATGCACCTGCCGCACCAACTAAAGCACCGGCAATGCCAAACAATATCTTCTTGAGCCCCGTAGCCATCTTGTCTTCACGCCGACGTTTGGTAATCATATATCCGCGCGGGCGACAAGCGAAGATGTAAAGTGCAATCCAGATAAAACACCAGATAGCCTCCCATCTTTCACGCCATACTCCGGAATCGGCACGTCCTACCAGATATTCCTTATAACTTTTAACGTCATATTTCTGAAGTTCTTCCAATTCCTGAGCTGCACTTTCCAGATACTTATTATATAACGTACGCGTTTCTTCCGAAATGGTATCGACCGCCAGCGTCTTCTTGTAATCATCCATATATTTCTCCTGACGGGCCATGGCCTCGTTGAGTTGGGTTTGCACTTGGTCTTCGGTCAGAGCCTGTTGCTTTTTCACATAGTCTCCTTCGCTGCCGGCCTGGTAGAAATAATAGCATCCCATGATAGCCACACAGATAATAATCCACCACGCAAATGTCCAGTGCCGTTGTTTGGACCATTCCACTACATCCCGTGTTTCGGCAATGGCGTCCATCAGTTCCGTATCCGATGTGTCTTCCACGGCAGCTTCCGCTTGTGTCAGCAGGTCGTCCATATTTTTGGTTTCCCTGGCTGTACGTGGATAGAAGTCTTCTCCCGGTTGTCCATGATAACCTGCGGTTTCCCATGCGTCAAACAATAATTCTTCCGCTTTTTTGTTTTTCTCGTCGTCTGTATTTACATTATTGTAGGAGGTGTCCATTCCTCCCTGCATGTGTTTTTTGTTCGTAGCACTCATAGCATCTTTGATTTTAAGGGTTGGTAGAACTTTGATTTGCCTGCACTTGCCTCAATTGCTCGCGCATTTCAGCATCTTTTTTATCCCGGTGATTCTTGTATGTCCTGAATCCGAAAGTAAGAACATTCCATACACCTTTAAAAAGGGCAACGACAATTTTCAGCATAATCTTGCCTGTGGCAACTCCAGCATTTTCCGACATAGTATTAAAGTTTTTAAAGTGAGTAATAAATTTTGTTTGTTGCCAAAAGTACGGAAATGCCTGCAGGAGTACCCTTTCAATAAAACAAATTTAGAGTCAATACGTAAAAAAAGCAATCCGTAATCTTTATCACAAAGACTACGGATTAAGCATATTTAATTATTAACTACTATATATGTATTCTCACGAAAACATATATAACTTCAGCCGGAAAAAACAAACCGGCATTAATAAACTACTATTTACAAATTACTATTTTTATGCGAAGAGCGGATATTTCTCCATTGTCTTATTCACGCGTGCGCGAACTTCGGCAATGACCGCTTCATTTTCTACATTCGAAAGAACGGTTTCGATCATCTCTGCGATTTCAAGCATCAAATCTTCCTTAGCACCACGAGTGGTGATGGCAGGAGTACCCAGACGAATACCGGAAGTCTGGAATGCTGAACGGCTGTCGAACGGAACCATATTCTTGTTTACCGTGATATCGGCAGATACCAATGCTTTCTCGGCCACTTTACCGGTGAGATCGGGATATTTGCTACGGAGGTCAACCAGCATGGAGTGATTGTCCGTACCGCCCGAAACGATAGTAAAGCCACGGTCGATTAATGCTTGTGCCAGTACAGCTGCATTTTTCTGTACCTGAGCTGCATATTCTTTCCATTCCGGTTGCAGGATTTCGCCGAAAGCGACAGCTTTTGCTGCAATGACGTGTTCCAACGGACCACCCTGAATACCGGGGAATACGGCTGAGTCTAACAGTTGTGACATCATCTTGATCTCACCTTTCGGAGTTGTCTTGCCCCACGGGTTGGGGAAGTCTTTACCTATCAGGATAATACCACCGCGGGGACCACGCAAAGTCTTATGTGTGGTAGAAGTCACGATGTGAGCGTATTTTACAGGATTTTCCAGTAATCCGGCTGCAATCAGTCCGGCAGGATGAGCCATGTCGATCATCAGGATGGCGCCTACTTTGTCTGCGATTTCGCGCATACGCTTGTAGTCCCATTCGCGGGAATATGCCGAACCGCCACCGATAATCATTTTGGGTTTTTCGCGCAAGGCTACCTCTTCCATCTGGTCATAATCTACGCGACCGGTTTCTTTATTCAGATTATACTCACAAGGAGTGTATATGATACCCGAAGTGTTTACCAAAGAACCATGTGAAAGATGACCGCCATGAGCCAGATTCAGTCCCATGAATTTGTCACCCGGATTCAGTACGGCGAGAAATACAGCCGCATTTGCCTGCGCACCTGAGTGGGGCTGGACATTTGCCCATTCTGCACCGAAAATTTCCTTTATGCGGTCGATAGCAATCTGTTCGCTCTGGTCTACCACCTCACAGCCTCCGTAGTAACGTTTGCCGGGATAGCCTTCTGCATACTTGTTAGTAAGACAGGAGCCCATTGCCTGCATAACCTGGTCACTTACAAAATTCTCTGATGCAATCAGTTCAATGCCTTTGAGCTGACGTTGATGTTCTTTTTCGATGATATCGAAAATTAAATCGTCTCTTTTCATTTTGCTTACTTAGATAAATTTGATAAATCTGTGTTCTCTTATTAAGCGCACAAATTTACAGTAAAAAAATGAATAAACTGACAGAAAAAGAGTTTTTTCCCTTTATCTCTTAAAAAAAGACGCCAAAAGAAAAGCTGAGCACATTGTCCCGGCGGTGGAAACGTATTCCGTCGGTTGGAGAATCTTCTCCGTTTGCACTGTCATTATAGGTCACCTTGCGGGAAATGTTGTGCAAGCCTATATCATAACGGAAATCAAAGAAAATACGGGAGATGGTGACGGCTACTCCAAGAGTGAAACTAAGATTCAGCGGCCGCAGTTTTTCATTGATTTCCTGCTGGTCGAAATTTTCAAAAGTCACTTCACTCTTTTTATTCCAGATATAGCGGAATTTAGGGCCACCGAACACAGCCAGGCTGTAAGGCCCTTCCTTGATGACATTATACCCGTAGATTACGGGAATATCCACGCTATGGATGGACGAGGTTATGGATGCCATTTCCAAAGGAGCGTCATCTGCGGTGGGTTTTTCGAAGGTAATGTTGCAACGGTTGATGTTGTAGGATATTTCCGGTTGCAGGAAATGACGTTCGAAATTAATCCGCATAAAGACGGAGCCGAAATAACCTATCTTGTAGTTGTTCTGCACCTCGCTTATAGTGCTGCCGTTCAACGTGAGATTGGATACCAGGAATAGGGAAGAGGTGAATCCGCCTTTTATACCGAAGTTTACCGGACGGTCATGATGGTGTTTGTTCAAAGGTTCTTCGACCGCCGTGCCGGGCACAAGAGGGGATTGTCCCCGCAAGGTGGCAGGAAAGAATAAAAGGCACAGGATAAAGAATTTAAAAACTTTGTTCATCACTTACCGCTAACCGTTAATTGTTCATTTTATTTCTTCTTCTCGACAGACCAGCCGAATTTACCGATCTTTTCACCCAGTTCGTAGTACCCTCCATGCACATAAACCAACGGATTGGCTTCTGCCAGTTCCAGCTTTCCGGTTTCCGGATTCAGATTGCGCCTATCGGCACGCACATTTACCACATCGGCAATAAACATATCGTGCGAACCGAGCGACATAATTTCCTTCACGCGGCATTCTATACACAAAGGAGACTCTTCGATGAGCGGAGCACTGACTACGGTACTTTTTCCCGGTGTCAGGCGCATCTCTTCAAATTTATTATAATCCTTGCCCGAACGTACTCCGCACCAATCCGTGGCGCGTGCCATGTCCTTTGTCGTGAGGTTGATGACAAACTCCATATTCCGTTTCAGGATATCATAGGAATGCCGTTCCGGGCGTACAGATATATAGCACATGGGCGGGTTCGTACAAATCGTCCCCGTCCATGCAACTGTCAGTATGTTATATTCTTCCGGTGTGTTTCCGCAACTCACCAGTACGGCAGGAAGCGGATAAATCATTGTTCCGGCTTTCCAGTCTTCTTTCATATTATTTCTATTTCCTCTCTGTTTTGTTCCTTCTCGCAATAGTGGCATCTGATTACGCAGTTCTCTTTATCCACTACGTGGAATAACGTCGGCATGGGTTCGTTGTTGGTTATGCACTTGGGATTGGCGCATTTCACTATACCGCGGAGTTCTTCGGGCAAGTTCACTTCACGTTTCTCCACTACTTCGTAATCGCGGATGATATTGAGTTTCACGTTAGGTGCCACTACGGCTATACGGTTAATCTCGTCGTCGCAGAAGAACTTGTCGGCAATTTTGATGATGCCTTTTGTGCCCAGCTTTTTGCTTTTGAGATTGAAGCCGATGGTGATATTGTTGCTCATGTGTTCCAGTCCCAGTAAAGAGACTACGGTGAACAGATTTTCAGAGGGGATATGGTCGATGACAGTGCCGTTTTCTAAAGCGGCTACCTGCAATTCTTGTTTCTTTTCGCTCATAGTTTTCTGATGTAACTTCAATTGTAACTTGCTATATCATTCTTTCACATCATCCAGAGTGATGCCTAATACATCGCAGAGAATGGCCTCGCGGGCATACAAACCGTTTTGTGCCTGTTGGAAGTAATAGGCTTTCGGATTGTCGTCCACATCGTATGCAATTTCGTTGACGCGGGGCAGGGGATGCAGGATGCGCAGATTGGGGCGGGTGTGTTCCAGCATTTTGTTGCGCAGTATATATACGTTTTTCACCCGTTCGTACTCCATGAGGTCGGTAAAGCGTTCGCGCTGTACACGGGTCATGTAGAGGATATCGGCATCGGCTATTATTTCCTCGCTGAAGTCAGTGTGCTCCACGTATTTAATGCCATGGCTACGGCAGTAAATTTTATATTCTTCAGGCATTTTCAGCTCATCGGGGGCGATGAAATGGAAAGTGGGATTGAAGTGGCGCATTGCCATCAGCAACGAATGCACGGTGCGGCCGTATTTGAGGTCGCCAACAAGGAAAATGTTCAGATTCTCCAGCGTACCTTGCGTTTTGTAGATGGAGTAGAGGTCGAGCATCGTTTGCGAAGGGTGCTGGTTGGCTCCGTCTCCGGCGTTGACGATAGGCACGGTGGTTACTTCACTGGCATAGCGGGCGGCTCCTTCCAGGTAGTGCCGCATCACGATGATATCGGCATAGTTACTCACCATCTTGATGGTGTCTTTCAGGGTCTCTCCCTTTGATGAACTTGTTGCTTTGGGGTCGCTGAAACCAATTACACGGGCTCCTAAGCGATTGGCTGCAGTCTCAAAACTGAGTCTTGTGCGGGTGGATGGCTCGAAAAAAAGGGTGGCAACTACTTTCCCTTCCAGCAAAGTGCGGTTGGGATGGGCTTCAAACTGTTTTGCCATCTCAATCATGTAGAGGATTTTTTCCTTGCTATGCTCGGCGATGGTGACTAAACTTCTGTTTTCCATATCGTTCGTTATTTTGTTTCTTTTCGAGAGTGTAAAGGTAGACAAAATATGCGGAGTACAGAAAAAAGGCAGGAGAAAATTTAGAAGTTTTTTCGAAATACAAATTATCGCCATCGTCATCAGCAGCAGTTCTTTCTTTTTCTTTTATTGCTGTTGTTGTTATAAAGAATATATAAGAAAGAAAAAATGCATTTTATTTTGGTTAAAATTCGAAAGATGAGCTTGTTGTCTCTTTTTATCCTAAGCGAAAAATGACGTTTTTTAGGCAAAAAGTGCATGAGGAAAGACCTTTGCTCGTGTACTTTTCGCCAAAAAAAGCATGAAAATGCGCACTTTTCCGCAGTCGAAATGCCGTATTTTGCCCTTTCAAATGCCACACTTAAGCAAGCCAAATGCCACATCTCAGTGAACCAAATGCCACACTCGAACACACATCAAGTGTGGCATTCGGCTTGTCTAACTGTGGCATTTGGTTTGCTAAGATGTGGCATTTTAAGAGTTTTTCTATAGAAAATATACAAGTGTTCCAATATAATTCCTTACCTTTGCCTTATTATTATTACAGGTTGTCTATATTATTGAATTTGTGAATTTACAGTAATAAGCATGATAAAGAACATCATAAAAATCCTCTGGATATTTTTAGCCGTCGTAGTACTGGCTTGTGCCACTGTTTTTTTCTCCATAGCCAAAGGTTGGATAGGTTATATGCCTCCTGTTGAAGACTTGGAAAATCCTAATTATAAGTTTGCCACACAGATTTTCTCGGAAGACGGGAAGGTGCTCGGTACCTATTCGTTTAGTAAGGAAAATCGCGTTTATGTAGGTTACAATGACTTGTCTCCCAATATTATCAATGCGCTGATCGCAACGGAAGATGTACGCTTTGCCGAGCATTCCGGAATTGATGCTATCGCTCTGTTCCGCGCCATTGTGAAGCGTGGTTTGCTGTTCCAGAAAAATGCGGGTGGCGGTAGTACCATTACGCAACAATTGTCTAAACAGCTTTACTCGCCCAGTGCGGATAATGTGATGGAACGTTTGTTTCAGAAACCTATAGAATGGGTGATCGCTGTAAAACTGGAGCGTTATTACACCAAAGAAGAGATACTGACTATGTATCTCAATAAATTTGACTTCCTGAATAATGCGGTAGGCATCAAGACTGCATCTAATACCTATTTCGGATGTGATCCTAAAGAACTGAAAATAGAAGAAGCTGCCACACTGGTTGGTATGTGTAAAAATCCGTCTTATTTCAATCCGGTCCGTTTTAAGGAGCGTTCGCGCGGACGGCGTAATGTGGTGCTCGACCAAATGCGCAAAGCAGGATATATCACGGCCGAAGAGTGCGACTCTCTGCAAGCTCTTCCTCTGACACTGAAGTATACCCGTGTAGACCACAAAGAAGGGTTAGCTACATATTTTCGTGAATATCTGCGCAGTGTGCTGAATGCCAAGAAACCTGTGCGTAGTGAGTATCGCGGCTGGCAGATGCAGAAATTTTATGAGGATTCTCTTGACTGGGAAAACAATCCATTGTTTGGCTGGTGCGAAAAGAACACTAAGAAAGACGGTTCTAAATATAATCTTTACACTGATGGTTTGAAAATTTATACTACTATCGATTCGCGTATGCAACAATATGCGGAAGAAGCGGTAGTAGAACATCTGAAAGAATTGCAAGGTTACTTCTTTAAGGAGAAGAAAGGACGCAAGAAGGCGCCTTACAGCAACAGAATTACTCAGGAGCAGGTAGATGAAATTCTTACCCGTACCATGAAGCAATCTGACCGCTATCGTATCATGAAAAAGTCCGGAGCGTCGGATGCTGAAATAGAAAAAGCTTTCAATACTCCCGAAGAAATGTCGGTATTCACATGGGAGGGTGAAAAGGATACGATTATGACTCCGATGGATTCTATCCGCTATTACAAACACTTCCTCCGTGCTGGTTTTATGTCAATGGATCCGCATAACGGACATGTAAAAGCGTATGTTGGCGGACCAAACTATAACTATTTCCAGTATGACATGGCTATGGTAGGCCGCCGTCAGGTAGGTTCTACCATTAAACCTTATGTTTATACGCTGGCAATGGAAAACGGCTTCTCTCCTTGTGACGAAGCGCGCCATGTGGAATATACTTTGATTGACGAGAATGGCAAACCGTGGACACCCCGTAATGCCAATACTAAACGTTATGGAGAGATGGTGACCGTGAAATGGGGGCTTGCTAATTCTGACAACTGGATTACAGCTTATTTGATGAGTAAACTCAATCCGTATTCCTTAAAACGCTTGATAGAAAGTTTCGGTGTGCGTAACCGTGAAATCGTACCGTCTGTTTCTCTCTGTCTTGGTCCTTGTGAGATTTCGGTAGGAGAAATGGTCAGTGCTTATACGGCATTTCCCAATAAAGGTATTCGGGTTGCTCCTCTATTCGTAACACGCATTGAAGACAATGAGGGTAATGTACTGGCTACTTTCTCTCCGGAAATGGAAGAGGTTATCGGTGTTTCCAGTGCTTATAAAATGTTGATTATGCTTCGTGCCGTAATCAACGAAGGAACAGGCGGACGTGTCCGTCGTCTTGGCGTAAAAGCCGACATGGGCGGTAAAACCGGAACGACAAATTATAATGCCGACGGTTGGTTTATGGGCTTTACTCCTTCGCTGGTGTCCGGATGTTGGGTAGGCGGTGAAGAACGCGATATTCATTTTGATACGATGCTTCATGGACAGGGTGCTTCAATGGCATTGCCTATCTGGGCAAAATATATGGTGAAAGTCTTTGCCGACAAGACATTGGGCTATGATGAAAATGAGCAGTTCCAATTACCGGATGGTTTCGATCCCTGTAAAGATAATGGGGACATAAACCTGGAACCGGCATCAGAGAACGGTTTGGATGATTGGTTTGAATAATTTTCCAATTCTCAACTCTCAATTTTTTAATTAGTCGTGGTTTATACAATCAGCATCGGCAGTAATGAGCGCCGGAAGGAAAACCTTTCATTGGCGCGGAAGCGTTTGAAAGAACTGTTTCCCGGCATTTGTTTCTCTACGGAAGAAGAAACGAAACCGCTTTATTTCCGTCGTTCCTCTTTGTTTTCTAATCAGGTGGCACGTTTCATTTCCGAGAGAGATGCAATGGAAATCACTTCGCACTTGAAAGCCATCGAACGGGAAGCCGGACGAATGCCGGAAGAGAAAAAGCAAGAGATAGTCCGGCTGGATATAGATTTATTGTCATGCGACGGCACGGTTTACAAACCTGAAGATTTGTGCCGTGACTACATCTGCCGGGGGCTGAAAGAGTTGGAAATGCGATGAAGTATGTGTCGCACAAGCAAATTAGTAAATTGTAAAATAGCAAATTAAGATATGTTGAAGTTTTTAGGAATTATCCCTGCCCGTTATGCATCCACGCGTTTTCCTGCAAAACCGCTGGCTATGCTGGGCGGAAAAACTGTAATACAGAGGGTATACGAGCAAGTGGCAGGCATTTTGGACGATGCTTATGTGGCCACCGACGATGAACGGATAGAAGCGGCAGTAAAAGCATTCGGCGGAAAAGTGGTGATGACTTCCGTAAATCATAAAAGTGGTACGGACCGTTGCTATGAAGCATATACCAAAATAGAAGGGAATTTTGATGTTGTGGTCAACATTCAGGGAGATGAGCCCTTCATACAACCTTCCCAGCTGGAAACGGTGAAAGCCTGTTTTGACGATACCACAACTCAGATAGCCACACTGGTGAAGCCCTTTACTCCTGATAACGGATTTGAGGCTTTAGAGAATATCAATTCACCTAAAGTGGTACTGAACAAAAATATGAATGCATTGTATTTCAGCCGTTCCATTATTCCTTATCAGCGTAACGCCGAAAAACAGGATTGGCTGAAAAATCACACCTATTATAAACATATCGGACTATATGCCTACCGTGCCGAAGTGCTGAAAGAGATAACCTCTCTGCCGCAATCTTCCCTTGAACTGGCAGAATCATTGGAACAGCTTCGTTGGCTCGAAAGTGGTTATACCATCAAGGCAGGTGTCACTGAAGTAGAAACAATAGGTATAGATACTCCTCAGGATCTGGAGAAAGCAGAAGAATTTTTGAAGACATGTTAGACAGAAGCATCCAACCTTTCATCCGTGAACCTGAACAATTGGAAGTGCCATCGCCCGAACGTCGGGTGATGCCGAACGGTATACCTTTATATATTCTCAATGCCGGAGACAATGAAGTAGTGCGTATTGACCTGTTGATGGAAGGCGGACGGTGGCAACAGACTCAACGTTTGCAGGCTTTGTTCACCAACCGGATGTTGCGTGAAGGAACCCGTCGCTATTCCGCGGCTGCCATTGCTGAGAAACTGGATTATTACGGTGCCTGGCTGGAACTTTCCAGTGCATCGGAATATGCTTACGTCACACTTTATTCTTTAAATAAGTATCTTCCCCAGACTTTAGATGTTTTTGAATCGATTGTAAAAGAACCTGTCTTTCCGGAGAAGGAGTTGGGAGTGATTGTCGATAATAACATCCAGCAGTTTCTTGTAAATAGTTCGAAGGTTGATTTTCTTGCCCATCGTACTTTAATAAATGCGGTGTATGGTGATAAACATCCTTGCGGACAATTGGTGCAGGAAAAGGATTATCATCTAATCAACCCTTCCGTGCTTCAATCTTTTTACGATTGTTACTACCATTCCGGGAATTGCAGCATTTATCTTTCGGGAAAAGTCGGTGAAGACACCGTCCGCCGTATAGAGACCCTCTTTGGGAATGAACCTTTCGGCAAAGGTTTCCGGAAGCCGGAAAAAACGTTCTATCTACCTGAGGCTTCGCCTGAAAAGCGTTTCTTTGCCGAACGGGCTGACGCAATGCAGAGTGCCGTCCGCATGGGAATGCTTTCTTTGGACCGCCGTCATCCCGACTATCTGAAAATGCGTGTGCTGGTTACGTTACTGGGCGGATATTTTGGTAGTCGATTGATGTCTAATATCCGCGAAGAAAAGGGGTATACGTATGGCATTTCTGCAGGTATCATGCCTTATCCTGACAGTGGGTTGTTTGTGATCAACACGGAGACTGCCAATGAGTTTGTAGAACCTCTGATCAAAGAAGTTTATCATGAAATAGACCGCCTGCAAAACGACCTTGTTCCGGACGAAGAACTTGCCATGGTAAGGAACTATATGTTGGGAGATATGTGCCGTAACTATGAGTCTGCCTTTTCACTTGCTGATGCCTGGATTTTCATTCATACTTCCGGTCTTTCGCACTCGTACGTAACGGATGCCGTAGATGCGGTGAAGACTATTACTCCGGAAGAAATACGGGAACTTGCCTCACGCCATTTGTGCAAAGAGACATTAAAAGAAGTAGTGTCCGGCAAAAAAATGTCATAAAAAACGTGTGATACCTCTTCCTTTTGGGAGATTAATCGTATCTTTGTGCAAATCCCGTATAGAGTATGTAACAAATTACTGTCTTTATACGTCTTTAAAACAGGTTTCTTTATTTACATGCTCAAGGGAATCCGATGTTTTTCGTAAACATCGCCTTTATTATTAAATTGCTAATTAATAATTTTCAATGAAATATCTATATACTGCACTCATTCTGGTATTCTTGTCCCAAAACGGGGCGACGGCTCAGGAAAAGAAACAAGGTTTCTTCGATAAGGTTAAAAGCTCATTATCTTCTGAAATAAAGATAGGAACGCATACATTCAAGGACGGTTCCGTGTATACGGGTGAAATGAAAGGACGTAAACCCAATGGTAAGGGAAAGACTGTTTTTAAGAATGGTAACGTCTACGAAGGCGAATATGTGAAAGGTAAGCGTGAGGGTTATGGTACGTATACTTTCCCCGACGGTGAAAAATATGAAGGACAATGGTTCCAGGATCAGCAACATGGTAAAGGCATTTATTACTTTATGAACAACAATCGCTATGATGGTATGTGGTTCCAGGATTATCAACAGGGAAAAGGGACGATGTACTATTATACCGGTGATGTTTACGAAGGTGACTGGGTGAATGACAAGCGTGAAGGTCAGGGTACATATACATGGAAAAACGGTTCCAAATATGAAGGCTCCTGGAAGAATGATAAAAAAGATGGTGAAGGTACGTTTGTCTGGAATGATGGTTGCAAGTATGAAGGCGACTGGAAAAATGATGTCCGTGACGGAAAAGGAACTTTTGAATATGCGAACGGAGATAAATATGTAGGCGACTGGAAAGATGATATGCAACATGGCAAAGGCATTTACTTTTTCCATACGGGTGACCGATACGAAGGTTCGTATGTGCAAGGCGAACGTACAGGAGCCGGCATTTATTACTACGCCAACGGAAATAAGTACGTAGGTAACTTCAAAGATGGTATGCAACACGGCAAGGGTGTATTCACCTGGGCCAGCGGTGCAGTGTATGACGGTGAATGGAAAGACAACCAGCGTGATGGTCATGGGTTGTATAAATGGAATGTTGGCGACTCATACGAAGGTGACTGGAAAAATAATCAGTTCAATGGCCAGGGCACTTTGATTATGACAGACGGGACCAAATATAAAGGTGGTTTTGTGAACGGTATGGAAGAAGGCAACGGTGTGCAGGAGGACAAAGACGGCAACCGTTACGAAGGCTTTTTCAAACAAGGCAAGAAGCACGGTCCCTTTGTGGAAACAGATAAAAATGGAAAAGTGATAAGAAAAGGAACCTATAAAATGGGAAGATTGGACTTGAATAATTAAAAAGTAAGAATTAATAATAAAAGGCTGCGCTATTCGTTTGAATTGCGCAGCCTTTATTTTTTATTTATATAATTTCAATTTCTGATTTGCTGAAGCAAATCAGATAATGTATTGCGAACTGATAGACTCATTATTCACCACTCTTTTGATTGTTTCAGCAAACATATCAGCAATGCTGAGTTGTTTTACTTTCGCACATTTTTTAGAGTAGGGGATACTGTCAGTGAATACGATTTCAGTCAGAGCAGATTCCTGAACGCGGAAAGAAGCGGGGTCAGACATTACACAGTGACTGGCAATGGCACGTACCGATTTTGCTCCGGCTTCCAACATGATGTTAGCAGCTTTCGTGATAGTTCCGGCGGTGTCTACGATATCATCCACCAACACAACATTCTTGTCTGTTACATCACCGATAATTTGCATGGAAGCAACTTCGTTTGCTTTCTCACGTGATTTGTTACACAATACCAGAGGAACTCCCAGATATTTGGAGAACGTACTGGCACGCTTGGAACCACCAACGTCAGGCGTAGCAATTACAAGGTCTTTCAGTTTCAGCGATTCAATATAGGGGAGGAACACTGCAGAAGCATACAAGTGATCTACCGGAATATTGAAGAAGCCTTGGATTTGATCAGCATGGAGGTCCATCGTAATCAGACGGTCGATACCTGCTACTGAAAGTAAATCGGCTACCAATTTAGCGCCAATAGAAACACGGGGTTTGTCTTTTCTGTCCTGTCGTGCCCATCCGAAATAAGGAATAACTGCAACTACGCTTTTGGCAGACGCTCTTTTGGCCGCGTCAATCATCAGCAGAAGCTCCATCAAATTGTCGGAATTAGGGAAGGTGGATTGAACCAAGAATACATGTGCGCCACGAATTGACTCTTCATAGGAAACTGCAAACTCACCATCAGCAAAGTGTGTGATGTTCATCTTTCCCAGAGGGCAATCAAGGCTTGCGCAGATTTTTTCTGCAAGGTATCTCGAATTAGTTCCGGAGAATACCATTACGGGTGCTTTTTCGCTCATTTTGTAATAGATGTTACCTATTTGTTTAATTTGCCTGCAAAGTTATGAATTTCCCGCTACATTCTACAAGACTTATTGTAGAAAAATCTTTTTTCTTTCCCGGATTTATTTGTAGCTTTGCTAAGTGAAACGGTTTTCCCTTATACTGTCGGCAAGCTTGCTGTTCTCCTGCATGGCAATGGTTTCTTGTGTGGGCACCGCCCCCACCAAGGAAGTGCGCCTTATTGATTCACTCAATCAAGTGGCTTATTCTTACCGTTATAAGGATTTGGATTCTTCCTGTCATGCTGCTACACGAGCCTATGAAAACGTGAACCTTTATCGTCAGGGGAAAGCGGAAGCTTCCAACAATTTAGGATTTTGTGCCTTCATGCGTATGGATTTCGAGAAGGCAGAGAAGTTTCATAACGAAGTGTACAGTCTGACTAAAAATGAGCTGGAATTACTGATTGCTGACATCGGATTGATGAAAATTTATCAGCGGACTGCTATGAATAAGGAGTTTTATGACTACCGGAACAGTGCTCTCCGCCGTATGAAACGAATTGACGAAGACAATAACCTTTTCGTAGATCAGCACGAACGACTGCGGCTGAACTATGCACGTACTGAGTTTTATATCGTTTCCGCAGTCTATTATTACTATTTGCAGCAGCGTCCGGAAGCTGTGGCCTCGATCAATGAGATATATCCTCAGGAAGAATTGGTTGCAGATACCAATCAGCTATTATATTATCATTATATAAAAGGCTCGGCAGCGTTGTGTGAAGGAGAAACTGCGGACGAACGCCGCTTGCGCGAGTTTGACGAACTGTATACGACCTGGAAGTTGGCTTCCCGTGGCGGGTACTTGTATTTTGAGGGAAATGGAGTCCAAGGGCTTGCTAACCTGATGGCGTCACCGGATAATTATGAATTCTTTCAGACCCGGCGTTCCCATGCATTGAAACAGTTTGAAGCACCGGTAGATTCTTTGCTGCCTATGCGTTTAGGGCAGCTGGCTTTGAAGAAATTCAAGCAGTACAATGACTTGTATCAGATAGCAGGAGCGTATGTTTCAATCGGTAAATATCTGAATGCTCACGGCAGTTATACTGAGGCGTTGGATACACTGACACTTGCTTTGGAATGTGTAAATAACCATCACCGCCGTTTTTATGATTGCCACGATAGCCTGGACTGGCTGAAGACCTTTGATATCCGGGATACCATCTCTTCTGAAAAAGCATGGATACAGCGCAAACTACGAACCGTACCGGAATGGATTTCACGCATCCGCGAACAATTGAGTGTGACGTATGCCGGATTGGAGATGAAGCAGTATTCAGACTACAACCGTAATATTTATTTGGATATCCTGGAAGATACCCGTCAGGACAAGGAGCTGGAAAGCCGTTACCTGGCTTTGGAAAGTGAAGCGAGGCAGTTGAATATTTTGCTGTTCTTTGTGATTGTCGGTTTTATTTTGGTGGTCTTGTTGTTTTGGATATTCAATAGAAGATCGAAGGAACGTAACCGTGTCCATTTGCACCGTTTGAGGCAAATGCTGGATATCTGCCAGAAAATAACCGCTTCCATCCCTGCGGACGCACAAACGGAAGAGGAAATTGTAGATGCTATTCTTTCTGCTGTACAGACGGATATGGGAGACCTGTTCGGAATAAAGGATATCCGGATAGAGGATGGGCAACTGGTATTGCCTAAACGGCTGACGAAGGATGACCGGGCCATAGTGCATGTGATTACTCCATATATCACGTGGGCGCTTGATAATGGTATGACTTCCATTTCGCTGGGTGATGAGCGTCGCCGTTTAGAGAAGGAGCGTTATGTTTATGAACAGCATATAGCAGGAAACAAACGCCAGAATTTGATAAAGAAAGCTTGTATGGCCATCGTGAACGGCATCCATCCGTACATTGACCGCATCATCAACGAGGTACATAAACTGACAGAGAAAGGTTTTATCCATGACGAGCGTATCAAAGCGGAAAAGTATCAGTACATGGATGAACTGGTGACAACGATCAATGAATATAATGATATTCTGGCTCTGTGGATTAAAATGAAACAGGGTAGTCTGAGTCTGAATATTGAAACCTTCGGACTGAATGAGCTTTTCGACCTGATAAGGAAAGGAAGCCGTGCTTTTGAGATGAAGCAGCAACAGTTGGAAGTAACCCCAACCGATGCCTATGTAAAAGCGGATAAGGCGTTGACACTGTTCATGATAAATACGCTTGCGGAAAATGCCCGTAAATATACTCCAAAAGGAGGGAACGTAAAGGTATATGCCCGCCCGACGGAAGAGTATGTGGAAATCTCAGTGGAAGATAGCGGTTATGGACTTTCGGAAGAGGATGTGACACGTATTATAGGGGAAAAGCTGTATAACTCACAGGAAATAGGTATGCTGGATGCTGCCGACCGGGAAGAACTGCGGAAAAATAAGGGCAGTGGGTTCGGCTTGATGAACTGTAAGGGTATTATTGAGAAGTACCGAAAGACGAATGAAGTGTTCAAAGTCTGCCTGTTCAATGTGGAAAGCACATTGGGAAAAGGTAGTCGCTTCTATTTCCGTTTGCCGGTCGGGGTGCGTAAAACTTTGATATTTCTTTTATGTATATTTCTTCCTTTTGGTATGAGTTCGTGCCATAAACCTGTGGAAGAAGTAATCATACAGCCTGATGAAGTGTATGCACAAACTGCACAGGATTCCCTGTCCCAGGCTGCGGAAAATGAATATGAGATTTTATTAAACGAGGCTTCCGAATATGCCAATGAAGCCTATTACAGTAATGTGGCGGGAGATTTCGAGCTGACGCTGGAATATGCAGACTCCGCCATAGCTTGCCTGAATGCGCATTACAAGAAATATGCTCATTATCCACAGCGTTATATGACGTTGAGAGGAGAAGGAGAACCGGGAGAATTGTCGTGGTGGAATAATCTTTTCAATTCGGATTTTCATGTTATATTGGATATCCGGAATGAAGCTGCGGTCGCGTTTCTTGCATTGAAACAATGGGATGCATACAGTTATAACAATGCTGCTTATACAACTTTGTACAAGTTGCTGGGTGAAGACCAGTCTCTGGAAGAATATTGTAATCAGTTGGAACGTTCTACTAATAATAAGATGGTAGGTGTTATCTTGTTTGTCGGACTGATAGGCTTGTTATTGTTGGGCTATTACATCTTATATATACGTAAGCGTCTTGTGAACCGTTGGAATCTGGAGCAGGTTTTGGAAATTAACAGGCAGATATTTACTGCTTCCCTGACACAGGTAACCGAAACGGAAGAGGCGTTGCAGCGTGAGGAAGAGACTTTGAAAGCTATCCCCCAACGTATTGTAGACGAAGCATTTGATGCGGTAAATGAGTTGCTGGCCATTGACAGGCTGGGCGTTGCCGTTTATAATGAGGCGACACATCAGCTGGAGTATGCGTCGAATTCCATAGTAGAGAATATGTTGTCCGAAACTTTGGAAAATGGATCTCCGACAGAAGATGAAGGCTGGAAAGAAGTTGTTCAGCGCTGTTTTGATCAGAACCGACAACTGTCTGCACCGGGATTTGAAGCTTTGCCTTTGGTGGTGGACGCTGCGGGAGATTCACGTTGTATCGGTGTGCTGTACATTGAACGTCAGGAAAGTGTTGAACAAGAAGCAGCCCATTTATTGTTGGAGTTGATAGCCCGCTACATAGCGATTGTAGTGTTCAATGCTGTGGTAAAGTTGGCAACCAAATACCGGGATATCGAGGCAGCTCATGAAGAAGCGCATCGTGCGTCGTGGGAAGACAGCCTGTTGCATGTGCAGAATATGGTACTGGATAATTGCCTGTCCACCATCAAGCACGAAACAATTTATTATCCCAATAAGATTAAGCAACTCATCGGCAAACTCCGTTCAGGAACGTTGTCGGAAACAGGAGAAAAGGAAATTGTATCAGCTATCGGTGAATTGATAGAATATTATAAAGGTATATTTACGATTCTGAGTTCGTGTGCGTCCCGTCAGTTGGAAGAAGTTACATTCCGTCGTGGGACAGTTGCCGTGACGGAATTGTGTATGTTGGCTGAAAAGTATTTCCGCAAGGCGAGCAAAGGAAAGACTTTCACTGTATCTTTCCATACGGAAGCTATTGACGAGCGGGTAGTAGGGGACTTCATTCAACTACGTTTTCTATTAGAGAATCTTATAGATGAAGCCTTGTCTGTGTCACTGAATGGAGAAATATATCTGAAAACAGTAACCGATGGAGAATATATCCGTTTCCTTTTCACGGATACGCGAAGAGAGAAAACCCGTGAAGAACTCAACCGGCTCTTCTATCCGAATCTGGAACGTATGACCTCAACAGGAGAGAAAGGAGAACTACGCGGAACAGAATATCTTGTTTGCAAGCAGATTATTCGCGACCACGACGAGTTTGCAGGGAAACGGGGATGTCGTATCAATGCCGAACTGGCTGAAAAAAGTGGGTTTACAGTTTATTTCACGATACCAAGAAGAAAATAAAAGAGATATAATATGGAAGACAAAAAATTCAAAGTCATTATTGTAGAAGATGTCAAGCTGGAACTGAAAGGGACGGAAGAAATCTTCCGTCATGAAATCCCGAATGCAGAAGTAATCGGTACGGCCATGACCGAAAATGAATTCTGGGCACTGATGGAAACCGGAATACCGGATCTTGTTTTGCTGGATTTAGGTTTAGGTGGTTCCACTACGATTGGTGTGGATATCTGCCGGAATATTTTCAAACGTTATCCGGGTGTACACGTGCTGATATTCACCGGAGAGATTCTGAATGAAAAGCTTTGGGTGGATGTGCTGAATGCAGGTGCTGACGGCATCATCCTAAAAACCGGGGAATTGCTCACAAAAACAGATGTACAGGCTGTGATGGACGGAAAGAAACTGGTGTTCAATTATCCTATTCTGGAAAAGATAGTAGACCGTTTCAAGCAATCCGTAGCGAATGATGCAAAACGTCAGGAAGCTGTTATCAGTTATGATATTGATGAATATGACGAACGCTTTCTGCGTCATCTGGCTTTGGGGTATACGAAAGATATGATTGCTAATCTGAAGGGTATGCCTTTCGGCGTTAAGTCTTTGGAGAAGCGCCAGAATGATTTGGTAAACCGTTTGTTTCCACAAGGAGAGCGGGTAGGAGTAAATGCAACCCGCTTAGTGGTGCGTGCTCTGGAACTCCGTATTCTTGACATTGATAATTTGGAAGCGGATGATGAATAGCAAATGGCGTCTGCCGCATCCGGCAACCATGTTTTTCCTGTTGACGCTGACTGTCATTGTCTTGTCATGGATATTTGACATATATGGCTTAAGCGTATTTCAACCGCAAACAGGGGAGGAGATACGAGTACAGAGTTTGCTTAGTCCGGAAGGTATTCGTTGGCTATTACGGCATGTCGTCACTAATTTCACAGGATTTGCTCCGCTGGGATTGGTAATTGTAGCAATGTTTGGCATCGGTGTGGCACAGCATTCTGGTTTTATTGATGCCTGTATCCGGAATGGAGCACGGCGCAAACATAATCCGTGGCGCATGGTGATATTAGTCATCTTCTTAGGACTCCTCTCCAATGTAGTAGGAGATGCAGGGTACATAATTTTGCTGCCGATTGCGGCTACTTTATTCCATTCGGTGGGATTACACCCAGTTGGAGGTATTATTACAGCATATGTTTCCGTTTCGTGCGGA
Source organism: Bacteroides stercorirosoris (assembly GCF_900142015.1). Classification (GTDB taxonomy): domain Bacteria; phylum Bacteroidota; class Bacteroidia; order Bacteroidales; family Bacteroidaceae; genus Bacteroides; species Bacteroides stercorirosoris. The sequence goes on along the minus strand of NZ_FQZN01000012.1, from coordinate 95,924 downwards.
TATAGCGCCAATGTACTGTTAAGTACACTGGATCCTATGCTTGCTGCCAGCACCCAGAAAGCTGCGGATATAGCGAATGTGACATTAGGAAATGTAGGTCCTTTATGCAATTATTATTTTCTGATTGTTTCTACATTTTTATTAGCTTTCATTATTTATCAGATAACTCGTCGTAACTTACTTCCGGCTTTAGGCGAATATGTGGGCAGTATTCGTTTTAATGGTTATAAACAGCTTTCCCGTAAAGAGCGTCGTGCTATGGTAGGTGCGATATCGGTCGGGGTGATTTATACAGTGGTAATCCTTTTTGCCACTTTCTCGTCGTGGGGTATTCTGCGTAGCGTCAACGGAGGTCTAATCCGTTCTCCATTTATAGAAGGAATTTTATTCTTGCTTTCTTTTGGCATCGGACTTATGGGAATGGTTTATGGCTTTGCTTCCGGTCGTTACCGTACGGATGGAGATGTAATTGAAGGACTTACCCAGCCTATGAAGCTATTGGGCGTATACTTTGTGATTGCTTTTTTTGCTGCCCAGATGTTTGCTTGTTTTGAATATTCTCATTTGGACAAATGTATTGCCATTATGGGTGCAGATATGCTTTCGTCCATTCGCCTCGGAAGCTTGTGGATATTGATTTTGTTTATCCTCTTCACAGCTCTTGTCAATCTCATTATGGTATCTGCCACTGCCAAGTGGACTTTTATGTCTTTTATCTTTGTTCCGGTTTTCGCCGGAATGGGCATTTCTCCTGATATGGTGCAATGCGCTTACCGTATTGGTGACAGTGCCACAAATGCAATTACCCCTTTCATGTTCTATATGCCCCTTATCCTTACTTATATGCAACAGTATGACAAGCGAGCCACTTATGGTTCTCTATTGAAATATACGTGGAGGTATTCTCTTTACATATTATTGGCATGGACAATGCTATTTGTTTTGTGGTATGTAACTGGTTTACCGTTAGGGTTATAGCATTAGTTCGGATATAAAATTGATTGTTTTGTGAATATTTTATGCGTAAAATCTTTGCTGTTTTCACAAAAAAACGTACCTTTGCACCGCAATTAAGGATGGTTCCGTAGCTCAGCTGGATAGAGCAACGCCCTTCTAAGGCGTGGGTCTTGCGTTCGAATCGCAACGGAATCACAGAAAAGGCTGATTATAATTAATTGATAATCAGCCTTTTATTTTACCTTTCCTCAGCCAAATGGCTATAAAAAAAAGATACTATTTCCCACCCGAAAGCCACCAACAGTGGAAAAACAGTGTCTTTTAAAACTTATAGTTTATGGCAACATTAGCATTAACCATTTTATCAGCCAAGCCTACTAAGGCAGGGAAATACCCTGTCTTTATCCGTATCTCAGTCAAAAATGACAAAGAGTATATTAAAACAGAGTATCAGCTTGACGATGCTTGTCAATGGTACGAGGGTAAAGTCGTTGCTCGTAATGATGCAACGATGATAAACAAACGCCTGCTCTTTGAACTGAAAAAGTACAAAGACCGACTCCAATACATAGACAATTATGAGTATTATTCGGCTAAACAGCTAAAAGCTATTCTTACTCAGCAGGATAAAGCAGCACCAGATGTTCGCACCTTTAATGAGTTCATGCGCCAGCGAATAAAGGAGAAAAAAGAAGAAGGTAAAGAAAGCCATGCAAAGATGCTGGAAGATACAATGAAAGTATTTGAGGCGGCCGAAGGGGATGTTCCAATGGTACTGATGAATCATATAACGATAGAACATTTTGACCGATGGATGAAAATACATGGTCATACGGATGGTGGAAGACAAATACGATTAAGTCAAATCAAGGCACGTGTTAATGAAGCTATTAAACTTGGCTTGATCCGGTGCGATAAGCACCCATTTGCTTATACCAAAATACCTACTCCGGAACCAAGAGAATTGGATATCCCTGTGGAAGCTGTTAGAAAGATAATAAGTACAGATGTATCATACAGTCGACAATTAGATTTGGCTAAAGACATGTTTCTTCTTTCTTTTTATCTCGGTGGAATGAACTTCGCTGACCTTATACAGATTGACTTTTCAGAAAAAGAAATCAGCTATGTACGTCAGAAGAGTAGTGAGCATAAGAAAAAGAATCGTCAGATAACTATTAGTATTTGTCCGGAGGCTGCAACCATTCTAAACAAATATGTAAAGAATGGCTATATCAAATTCGACTATAAATATACAGTAGGAAATCTACAGCGATATATCAATAAATGCCTCAAGCTTCTAGCTAAGGAATTAAATATCAAAGGTAGCCTCACTTATTACTCTGCCCGCAAAACCTTTGCGCAATTTGCAGCAGAGATAGGCATTCCCTATCCTATTATAGAGTACTGTCTCGGGCATTCCATCAAAACCGGAATTACCATCAATTCATACGTACGAGTAAAACAGTACCAGGCAGATGCAGCTATACGCCGGGTTATTGACTATGTAAATGACCCGGAAGTATTCAAGCCATTCATTGAAATGCGGAATCAGATGCAGATGATGATGATGTAAGTCGCACATATAATAAGGTATAAAAGAAAAAATAATCACTAAAAAGCTTGCGTAATAACCAAACGATTATTATCTTTGTCATGTCAAATAACAAAAGTAACAATATGAGTAATGAACAAATTAAAAAGGACCTGCTAATACAGAGGGCATTCCTTAAAAAAGAGCTAGACCAGCTAAGATTTATTTCAGAAGTGACCGGGACGAACCAAGAAAAGGAAATAGATAAAAGATTAGACCGGATACTTACAATAGACAAAATCTTAGCAGAGTTAGAAAAAAAGAAGTAAAAACAAGCCATCCCTACGGGGATGGCATAAAACTATAAACTTATGACACTAAAAGAAGAATTACTAACTCTAAAGCCATTATTAGGCACAGATTCACCGGAGTTCTACGATAAAGTGAGAGATATAGCATCACGGTACAACTCAGAAGAAGACAAAAAAGTTATTGCAGACTTTGTGTCTGAACGCCTACAGAACATTGATAAGGAGTTGAATGTTATTGAAGAAAATGCAATAAAACTGCAATTGCAAGAAGTTGCAGAGATTGTTTCCCTTAGCTATTTGGCAAAGAAGTATTTTAATAAGAGCCGGGCATGGCTTTATCAAAGATTAAATGGGAATATAGTAAACGGGAAACCTGCCCGTTTTACAAACGAAGAATTGCAAACATTCAATAATGCTTTGCAAGACATTTCTAAAAAAATAGGCTCACTTAATATCTCGTATTGATATTTTTGTTATTTGACACTCTATCCCCGTAGTTGAGCCGCTACGGGGATTTTTTGTGCCCGGACTAAACTTTTTCAAAGCTCGTCAGTAACTACAGCAGAATACCAAACGGGATTGTTGAAATGTGCTGATGAACTTTGGTATTCCGGAAGGCAGTCATTAGGCTGCCTTCTTTGCACAAAGAAATAAAGGACAGCTTATTCTGCCGTCCCTTCTACAAATTCCTTTAACCGATACAACCTGTCAATCGCTGCATTGTAGAAAGTATCAGGATAGTGCTGCTTAATATCATTGATATTCGCACGAACATAAATACTAGTGTCAGTAATATGTTCCGCAGCACTCAATGTAACCTCTTGGGGTAATTGCGTAGTTTCAGCCCAATTAATTAGGGCTTTCACGCTTTCTTCATCATAATTGTATGCCATATTCCTATTTTTTTAGCAAAGGTAAGAAAAAGGCAGCCGAATAAGCTGCCTTCATATGTAGAAAGATTATTTTCTGGTGAGGTGGAATCTAGTCCCTCTATTATATAAATAGTTCTCTTTATGTACAGATAATGCAGATTTTACTACCACCCCAGATTCCACACTCTTTTATTGAATAAAATTGAGATTATATTTTTCATAAGCCTTTCCTCCATAATTAATTTGTTTAATGATTCAATAACTTGAAATGCAGTTATCATTACTGATACTGCTAACAAAAAGGAAGGCAATAAACCAACATTACCCAACCACATAAAGATACAAAGAACTCTATTTGTGATGCAAATATAATCAACTACAAATAAATTTCCAAATTACCACATAAAAATGTTCCAACTCACTCCGATACCGACATACCAACCACCCGGTATTCCATACCCAACCTGTACCCCCAATCCCCGACGCTTCTTCTTCGGCACAATAGTATGATAAATATCATTAGTCACTGTCTGATACACCATCCTGGGAAATACCATCAGACTGTCCAACCTCGGACGATATCCACTCACCCATGCCCGATAAAGACTATCCTCATAATACGCTTGCTCACGATAAACGACCGTATCACCAATGCGAATAGTGTCTGTTAGCTGGAAAACTAACAGAGGAGCCATAGGCGCAGAGATAAGCAAAGTATCAACCTTGACTACTGTATTTACTTTCGTTTCGGTACGTATTTCTGCCGGGAGAGGCTCGTGCGAACTGAACCAAGTAACCACACAAGCTATCACCAGCAATACAACTAATATCCAAGGCAGCTTTTTCATAGTTTCATCCTTTAAAGTAAACCACTTTACCTTTCTTCCCGTCATTCCTCATATCCAGATGCACCCAAGTGACATCCTGTTCAAGTCGGATAGGATAAGGCAAAAGAATCTGATTAGCCTTTATCCAGTTCCTGACCTCTAACGCAATCATACCCTTAACGTCAAAGTCAATCGCCGTGCCCTGTCCATGGGCTGACATATAGACCTTTTCAAGTCTCGTCTTCTCGGCCACGAGACTACATACATTGCAACGAAGTCCCCGCTGGGTGAGATTACCTCCAATCTGCCAATTATTGACATGAATAGGCTTACCCAGTCTTTCCCGAATAACAAGTAATGTCTCCAGCAATCGATCATCGAAGAACTGCCAAGCATTATCACCGAACTTATTATACACATGTTTGCATACAAGTTCCTGAACGTCGAAATAATCTCTAATACTCATTTCTGCACCTCCTTTATTTTCTTGATTAATTCCAAAGCGTCTTTCTCCGATGCACATTTAACTATATTGGCTATCACACCGGGTAACTCTGCCGCATGGCTACGCTTCCTCTTATTATGTTCCCATACGCTCCGAAACTCGATAATCAATACGCCAACTGTGATAATCATCGTCATGTATGGTAATACATACCAAGTAAAGAGTAATCCCAACGTGTCGAACATCAATCCAAACAGCATCATACGCCAATAGTCACCAGCCTTGGCAAAGGTTCTACGCAACCCCTTACTGTCAACCTTCTCTTTCATCACTCTCGCAGTCTGCACGCCATCCCACATATCAATCAGTACAGATACAAACATTACCAACCAGCACATCAATGTCACCCCGATATGACGATATAGGTTAGTCAAATCCAACGCATGTAAGAAATCTAATACATCTTTCATTTTCCTTTCACTATTTTAATTATTAATACTACCTTTGCTATCGCATAAGACCGTTAAGGTCTTAGTATTTTGTCGTTATCCCGTCCGGCTTGTGAAAGCTGGACGGGATTTTTTAGGCACTATCCATAAGTAGATGTCGTTCCATCCCTTCTGTTAACGACAAGACCGATATGTGGCATCAATATCAGACCGCAACCATGTGTATCTCCAAGCACACTTTTATCCATACTCATTACAAATGATATAGGAGAAACTACTAAACTGGCCTTTTCTATTTGGTCTTCTATACACTTTAGTCTCATATACGGGATATTGTATAAACTCTCGAATCCAGCATCCGTTCCATCGCCAAAATATATTTCCCCGACCAGATTATTACTCGCATCATACATTAGTACTGATGCATTCTCGGCATCAAGTTCTATACGTTTTCCGTTTTTAGACGTTGACACCTTGCCGTTAAATTCATATTTTCCATTTTCAGGATCAAGCTCAAATACTACTTCATTTTCAACCAAAGCAAAGATACCGGAGCGTTCTACACCATCTATAGTGATGCACTTATCACCTTGCACGATGCCTGTCAAAACTGGTTTCTCAGCCGTTCCGGTATTCTTCCCAGTGAACAGCTTCGGGCTAATCATATAATTACTACCTATCTGCACTTTGTTCGTGTCCCACCCTACAAGCCAATCCGGAACATTAGCCATTACCTTAGAGATTGAGCCAATGGTTATTGTTTCGATGCCAGTATCTTTATACGCCTGCACTACGACGCTATCGTATACCGATGACTCATCAAGTGGAATATCTATAGAAGTAGGTTTGGGACCCATAAATCCTGTATATAGCTTTGTAGATACGGTGACGCCATCTTTCACATAGTGAACAATCCATTTACCACAGGAATAGCCTTCCTTGGCATCTCCACTAATGCGGTATAGATTGGCTGTAAGCGTATTACCTCCAATCGCATTAGAATGAATATCACACGGAATATTTTGAACTTGAATTCCGTTCATATAGAATTCAATCTGCAATAGAACGGCATCCTTTCCATCAGCACCTTTCAGGTTCTCTTTTACTTCATCAGAAAGATTGTCCCAGCTAAGGATCACATCTCCCATCGTGCACACATACTTTTTCTTGTCTGCATCCCATCGCCACGATATAGCACCCCCTGCAAGATAACCCGACTTGTCACGGTTGAATTGAGCGGAACCGTCACCAAATTCAGCTGATCCGTCAGGATGAATACAATAGACCGTATGTCCGCTGGAATCCGTACCCTTAATCATGCCGTTTTCGCAGTAAAATCCACGGGCACCATCTCCACCGGGAATATCGCCGCCAAGACGCGTCTTAATCTTACCGGTCCAGTCCTTACTGTCAATATCGAACATGATGTCGATGGCAGGCTGTCCGCTTTCGTCAGCATGAATATAGATAGCCGATTGGCGATTCTTATTCACAGAGTTGCCGAACTGAACAATATCGTTTCCCGGTTCAGGAGGATTGATGACATTACCCTCTCCGTCTTTATCGAACTCCGATACCGGCACATGGATCACATCGTCCACTACAGAGGATATCTCGACGTGATAGAAAGTTTGTTTAGTTCCAGAGTAAGTCTGACACCGCATAAAGTCATGAGCGACAAAGCTCATAGTCTCATCCTCCAACGTGATGAGGTATTCAGTGCCGTCTTCGGAGAGAGTAACAGTAGCTATCTTACCACATGCCTGGCTGATACCTAAAGACCCGATTATCGCACGCATCTTGCTTACCAGCATCTCGAACACGATAAACTGTTCACGCACGCGGATGGAATCAATCTCAAGCATCCATTTTCCTTTCACATATTCCCATATCTTCCACCCATAACCTGCAAATCCGGACGTGAAGTCTTCCACCACTTCTGCCACCCATTCACCGGCCGCATTCATCACCTGCCTGCCTGTCTTCTTTGCCGAAGCAAGCATGCCTACAATCTTAGCTGTACTTAATATTGCCATTTCAATCTGTATTTAATTTAAAATATACTATGAACCATTCCTTTGTCGGACATTGCACAAATGTACATCAGACGAAATCAAATAAGTTGTTGATTTACAACTTTCCAATATCACCAAATGATAGCATAAAAAAAGAGCTTGGCGACAACAGAAGTTGCCACTAAGCTCTTGGTTGATACAAAGATAGGAAATAATAAAATAACACACAACTATGAGATACTAATTATCTATCAGATAAATAAATGCTGGCATATAGAACCTTTTGGAATAGCTTTTTGCGTTCTATCAGGACTTCGTCGATTCTCTGAGGAATACTTTTGCCAGATTGGAGTTGGTAATGAATGGGGAACCGGCAATATATATGGCTGATCCAGTATTTAAGGCGATTGTAAATTCTCTTTGGGATACTGACGAAGATGGATTTATAACAGAGGAAGAAGCATCAGTTAACAGAACTGTTGATGCTCAGTTTCGCTGGAATACCGACCTTGTTGATGCTTCTGCTCTAAAATTATTAAATTGGAAAGCCTTGAATGGAGATTCAGCGATATTTAGAGGTTGCACTTCTCTTCGAAAAGTATCAATCGGAGATAATGGTTCTTTTACATCCTATATGTTTGCCGGGTGTTCCGCACTGGAGGAAGTTGAACTTCCAACATCAATATCCGGCTTGTCACAATATAAGACAGGCTATATGTTTGACGGATGTTCTTCTTTGCGTAATATTACTTTGCCATCCGATATGACAAAAATGGAAGGTAATATGTTCCATGATTGCATCTCGCTGGAGGAATTGGATATACCGGCAACTGTGACCACTATTGGATATGGCTTAACTGATGGTTGTATCTCATTGAAAAGAATTATTAATCGTGCAAACATTGTACCTGTATATACTGGAAATGGGGCTTTTGCAAATTGCCCCAATTTAACAGAAATGATTATTCTTCAGGAAACGCCACCAACATTGGGATATAATTCATTCTACAAGACGGATAATTGTATCTTCTACGTGCCAGATTCCGTAGTAGATACTTATAAGTCGGCTTCCGGATGGTCAAACATGGCGTCAAGAATTAAGCCGCTGTCGTCTTATACGAAGGATTATTAAGGCTGAGGTATTTCCGGAGCATCTATCTTTTCATAGTGCTCCGGAAAGCCTATTTATCAAGGTTCCACATAAGTTGATAGAGGATATATTTTCGCAGCCTGCGAGCTCCATCCAGAAACTAACTTATAAGCGTCTACACTGGTATCTGGCACATATATAGCCTGGGGAGTTCCTGAAAATCCACCGAACTTAGGAGGTGTACTTGCACGGCAAATTATTGTCATGCTACTATTATTAGTGTTCAGCCCCCAAATTAGTGATGCTCCGATGGAGGTAACTGTACTTGGGATATCGAGCAAACGACATTGATATGCCTTTTCGCACAAATTGTTTCCTATGGTCTGATAACCCTCCGGAATTATGATTCTCTCTATTCCGGAATTCGCAAAAACAGAATCTCCTAATGCTGTATTAATTGGTAATGTAACTTTTCTTAAAGATGTACAATCACTAAATGTACCACTGTTTATCATCTCCAATCCTGTAAAAAAACGAAATTCATTGAAAGTCTCTATCACAGTATTGCCAGTAAAAAGACTTTGGTTGCCATCACGTCGTTGTGTTAATGTTGGGAGTATTGCAACCTCTTCATAAGTCAACATCCCATCTTCATCACTATCAATTGCTATCTCCTGATAATTACCGACTTTCTCTGTGAGTAATAACCGCAATACCTCCGGGTCTTCAAACCTAATTGCTGGTGTACCGTCCATCACTAAATCCAATCTGTTAAAGATTTCTCTCAGTTCATCCACAGAGTCCTGATAGTACTTTGAGTGTACTGTAATCTTACCATCCAACACCGGAATTGGCTCCTCTCCGGCAAGCCCTTCAGCAGACAAACCTTCATAGGTACCGTCTGCCAAATTTGCAAGCATATCAAGTGCATCAGCAGTGTAATACTCCTCTTCAAAGCCTACCGCACGAATGTGCTTCAACACATGGTTAGTGCCTTGTGATTGCTGCGCCTCAATAATGGCAGACAGCAGTTCCATCGGCTTCAGAAGCGGGCAATTCTCTACCAGAAAGTCCGTCACCTTCTCCTTGCAATAGTCCATCAATACGCCTTCGCTCTTCAGCAATGGATAATTCTGCAAGGTGATGTATTGATTGTATTCACTGTATTCAATGGTTTCCAATCCACCGCCCTTCGGCAATACAATCTGCGTCAGGGAAGTGCCACCGGCATATATTTCCTTCAGATGTGTACAGGAAAGCAGGCTGAGCGTACCTGTCAATGTCGAAATACGGGACAGGATAAGTCGTTGAAGGCTCACACAGTTGGAAAGCGTCAATGCCGTAATAGAGATGACAATAGGCTCAGTAGCGTGCCCCAGACGGATATCACGAAGCATCCTACCTTGTATAATCATGGAACCGGTCACATTCTTATCATGCCAGTCGCCAATATCCTGCAAGTACGAGGCACCCTGGATCGTATTCTGCTGGTCACCGGAGCCGGACAACTCGATCAACATCCGGCAAACCTCACCGGCCTTGGTACGAGTGCCGCGAATGATACTTGTACCATTCGCGATGGCAGGGTACAAATCCATTGCCGGTGTCAATTCATATTGAATTGTATTGCCCGCAGCGCGTACCGTGATATTGTCGGTACCGTCAGCGGAGAATAATCCGAACGAATACTTACTCATCATGTACAGGATGCGCTTGGTTATCCATCGCTGTTCGGCAGTATAGTGGTCGCCCAATGACTGCGTAATAGGGTCAGTATCATTGGTATATTGGTCTTTGTCGTATGCCAACTTTGATTCCTCATACGTAAACTTGGCATCAGCATTATAAAGATTCTGCGGGAAATATTCCTGAGCCTGCGCAAAATAATATTTCTGAAAATACGCATACAGTTTATCAAAATCGGTACCCGATTTCACCCCGGAAAGCTCTTCCATCGCCGCCATCATCTTACGCATACCCGCCCAAACCTCATCCGGGAAAGCTAGGTCAAGAAGATTCCAGAAATTGGATGTCTCACCGTTCCAGACCGAACCGCCATTGTCATAGGCATCATGGAACTCTACATAGTAGCCTTTCTTCGCCTGTCCCTGGTTGTCAGTGTCAAAGATGGTATCAAGGTCATCATACCGCCATTTCCATTTGCTTCCGGCATTGCCGAAGCAATACGGGTAGGTATTCTTTGCCCGGTTATCCGTACCGGCATGGAATTCAACCCAGTTCCGGTGCAGGATAGCGTCATCAATATCCCAATATTGCGGAGCTTCAGCACGGAACTTCTGGATGCGGGCATTGATGAACAGTTCATTCAACTGGTCGGAAGTGAACGGACTCAGGTCATCAGCCAGGTACGCACTGAGTTGCGTCTTCAGATTGATGGTACCATCTCCGATATCGGAGGCTATGAACCGGCCATCAGACGCCTCGTAATAGTAGACATTATATAAGTTAGCGTCACCGGCCTTCGCTATCCAGAATTCATAAGGTTCATTACGATAGGTCGCCACCTGTGCATTCAGCTCCGCCAGTGTGCCGTTAAAAGGCTTCAGCCGGTTACTACACTGATAGGCGATATTGTATGCCGGAATCCACTTACTGATATTGGCCAACTCACCGGCACCATAATCCCATGAATTGGCACCATTATACTGGAATGCCTCTTCTTCCTCATTATATTGCATCCGGCTACTCCAGGGCACACGGAAAAGGGTACACAACGGAGAGTTATCCGAACCCTCGATAGAAAGCAAGCCGGGAAACAAGTCAGAGTCATGACCGAAGGTATTCTTATCCCCCTTATCCGGTCCCATCGTGTACAGCCCCCTGAAAGTATAGACTTCCTTGCCCTCGTCATTGATGCTTTTCTCGAACGCCACGAACGGAAGCTGATACACCGCTACACGGGCGTTGGCGTACTTTTCAGTCTGCATCGCCTCATTGAGATATCCCATAGCCCGATACAGGTCATCCACAGAATTGACAGAACCGACCTTGTGCGAGTGCATGGATGAAGCAAAGTTCTTCTTGGCCGTGATCTTCGTAGCCTTCGCCAATGCCGGAACCATCGACCAACCGCCCGTGCTCGTGGAGCCGTCGGCTGCCGTGACGATAGACAGCTTCTTGTCCAGCGTGTACCGGACATTCCAACGCCAATAACGCATGGAAGAAGTACCCTGTCCTTTGGCCTCGACATTCGATATGGAGACATTCCATTCAGGATGGTCAGAGAAAAAGACCTCTAAAACGCCCTTCATCTTGTTAGGGTTGAACAGTGATGGAAATGTATTGTCGAACACCATTACGTTAAACTGATCCTTCACATTCTCGAAATCAATCTCGGAACCGTTGGCATCCATCACGTCATTATCCTCCTGAATACGGGTTTTCTCCGTATTGTCCACCTGCCAATTGATATAGTTACGGAGTACGGCTTCAGAAGTCAATGCGGAATCGTAGACACGAATCCCATAGATATCAACATCCGCATAGTCGGAGCCGATAACGATATCACTGTTTTGGGCGAAGTAGTCATTGTTCTTGTAGGTGAATTCACGGTTCTTCACACCATTCACATAGATGATACAAAGATTGAAATCCGGATTGCCATACGCATCAGGCATGATAACCAGTGTCAGCCGCAGGCGCTTGCCTTCAAAAAGGTTGATACTCTGGTTATCGGTAGTCTTCAGCGCATTCGTGTACATAATGACATTATCCGGAAATACACGCAGACCCACGAAAGAATCACCATCGGAAGACATACGGATAACAGGATGGTTAAAGTCCGTCACATTATCCGTCTTATAGTCTATCTCTACCGTCTTACCTGCACGGGCTGACTCTTTGGCAAACACCTTATACCCGATATCAACCCTCGCTGATGCCATCACCCGGAGAACATTATTCATATCCGCATCAGACGTCCAGCCGTCATTGCCCCAGTTCATTCCCTGCCAAGTTGCCGGAATAGCTTCTCCGGTCATCTCATTAACTACGGATTGGTAGTTACTTTGGTTATTAGAACGGGTACGGGGATTCATATAGAAGACCGCTCCGGCAACAGAAGAAAAGCCCAATGAATTATTGACGGGAATAGTCATGGAAGACGTCAATTCCGTGCCTCCATCCGTCACGCTCACAGCGATATCAAAGTCGGCATTATCAATCGTCTCAATTTCCAGCGGCAGGGAAAACGTATGCTTCGCGGAAGTAGATATACGGTCATCAAGAGACGAATAAACATGCGATCCGTCCTTCTTAACGGTAAACTGAGCCGAAGTAATGGCATTACTCCCGTCATACATCGCGTAATCAAACAAAGCATTCTCTGACCAGTTCGTTGCTTTCTCCAGCACATTATTGATAGCGATCAACTTGACAGCATCTCCGGTAACAGCACAAATGATATTATAAGAGATGGTGCGTGTCCGGATGCTACCGTCACTATTGGCCACATACATGGACACATTGAATATACCTGACTTGTCCGGATGCGCAAGCTGATAGTTATAGGCTGTCTCGGTATATACAGCCGTACCCAATGCGACGTCATAGCTTTTATTATAACCCGGCCCTGTGATGGTAACGTATAGTGTCTTAGATATATTGCCGCCGATATTTAACGGGATTGTGATGTTCTCCCCTGTAAATGCCGTCCACCAGCGGAAGTTATCGGCAGCGATGGAGAGCGAAGTCAACTGTACGGTATAGACAAAAGCGGAGGTGGTCATTTCCGTAATTTCACCGGTTACTTTTATCATGATCTGATTGGAACCTGAAGACAGGAACTCTGCCACATCCACCGTATTACTGTATCCGGATTGGATGTACATCTGTTTGACAACGGTAAACTCGGCATTGACAGTATTCTTGATGGAAATCTCGCACAAGCCACGTTCACCGGTATTCTCGTAGTCTCCGCCTATTCCGTAACGTTCCTGGCTGACAAATGTGAACTTCAAGAGACAAGGCTCACCCTTACTGGCTGATATATTACGGCTGTCAAGGTCATTTTGTATGAGTACATTCCGCTGTACGCCTGATCCACCGCCACCGATGCTGCTTGCAGGTAACAGTGTCCATTCGGACTCACCTTTGAGCTTTACGATAACATAATCCTCGTTGTCATCCACTTCATCAGCGGCAGGGGTAACATTCATCAACCCTCCAAGAGTCATGTCTCCGGTCGCTTCCTCCGGAGCAATCTCCATCAAAGCATCCTCATCCTCTTCGATAAGCGTGTCTTCATCCTCTTCAAGCAAACAGCTCATCAGTGCGGCCGGGGCGTTTTGCTTAGGCAGACGAACTATAAGGCCATTTTCCACTACGGCACCACCCAATAAGCCTAATAAATAGTTAGTACTATCTATTTCATCTTTACGAAGAAATATTTTTTTAAGCTCTTCAAGATCATCCTGTGTTAATAATTCAATAATCCCTGAGAGAATTCGTCCAACTCTCTCAGCCGTATTTTCACCAGCCACAGACGCATTACGTACCTGTAGAGCTAACTTTTTTAATACATCTAAATTGTCCATGTTAATCTCCTATGCCGATAATTCTAACTCTTGAACCTCTTACCGGCTTCACTTCCACATTATCCCATGTCTTCAAGAACTCCAATGAACCAGATAAATAACTTTCAGCAACATTCATCAAATCATTATACTTATTCACGCGGTTTTTATCATCCATACGTGCCGCATACTCATCATTGTGTTGCATGAATCCAGAGCGAGAAATCATAGCACCATCATTCTTTGCCATCTTAGCATATACGAAATACGCTAAAGCGTAACGAATACCCTTAAAAACGTGCTTTTTCTGGGCTTTATCGACATATTCACCGCCCTCCAATAAGAGCGACAGGTTCTCATCCAAATCTTCGCCTACAAGCCTTAGAAACATATCCGAACCTACCGCCGGAATAATAAACAATTGTTCACACTCTTCAATGAATGTGTCTACCTCTTCCTCATCCACATGCTTGGAGGCTATTCTTGTATACCCTGACCAATTATCAGCTGTTAATAGATGTTTCATTTGAATCAATATATTTAAGTGAACGTAATCCGAAATCAGATGATAGATTTGCAACCTCATACCAATGCTTAAAGATGGTATCAAAAGCTCTTTCAACGAATCGCTGTTCAATTGTCACCTCACCGGCATAATATTCATAAGCATCCCTCATAACATCTCCAGAGAATCCAAGCTTACCCATACGAATCGAATAGAATAACTCTTGATGAAACTGGGCATATATCCGTTCTACTGTACTTTCATCTGTTACAGTGAAGTCTTTATCATAATTCTTTGTCGGGAAAGCAACAACTTTGGGTTCATCTTCATCATCTTCCAACTCCACCAGAAGAATCTTATTTCCGTTGGTATCTCCCTGGAACTTTTTCAAATCTTCCGGTGCGATCATCTTTCTGTCGATTTCATTTCCATCTTTATCAAACGATGGAACTCCCTTCTTAGCGATAATCATACATGAGACGAGGAAATTATTGCGGACATTCCTGTTTTTGACATTCGACAACCCCTCATCTGTACTCATCTCCGTAACCACTGGATCATAAATTGGAGTAGGGTAGACACCCGGCCCATCCAATGACACCCAAAGAACTTGTCCTTCATATCGATCTATTCCTCCGGCAGCTTCTACTTGTGACAGTACGACATCCGGATTAGGATTGAAAACACATATTTTTTTAACGGAATCTTTCGTTACCATGATCGCCTTTCCATTACGTGTTTTTTTACCCTTCCAATCTGGATGTATTAGAATATGCCCTATATATCCATTCTCATCTTCTTCCTCTAACCTGCAATTTTCAAAAGGGATATGTTGTACTTCTACGATCTGACAGAATACATTATAATTCACATGAAGAGCGAACCCTTTAAATCTCGCTATATCTTCACAGACATTATGCAGAATAGTATCTGCTGTGTCCCCCTTTTTATTCAAGACATACTCAGAGAAATTTGTATCTTTGAATCCAAAACCCTCTATGAACTTCGCATATCTGTTAAGACAAAGCTTTGCAGTACCGGATGCAGACGTTATGGCAAGAAGGTTCTGCGGATATAAATTATCCTCACCATAGGTCTGCATCTTAAACTGTTGGGAGTAACTAACGCCTACACGGCTCTCTGGCTTTTTTGCTGTTTTTACGTTCATACATTACTCCTCTGATTTTTCATCATCATCTTCAACCTTATCCGCTTTCTCTGAAGCTGCTTTCAAATACGACTCTAACAGCTTATTGGTGAGCTTCTTTTCTCCCAATAGATACCCCTTGTAATCTTCCCTGATCTGCTTTTTGGTAACACCTTCTTTCAGCTTTTCAGCGATTTCGGACACAAGTTCTTCATTCAAATCTTCCGGAACAATCTTACCTATTCGTTCCTCCCAATTATCTGGCTTTTGACCAAACATCTGAATCTGTTTCGGGAACTTCTTCAAATAATTCTCCGCAGCTTCATCCGTCAGGTTAGCATTGGTATATATTTTCCCACTCTCAAAATCCTGTATGATAACTCCAGCCAATAGGCTATATGCACATTTCTCTTTCATCTTCTTTTCTCGTTTTAAATAATTACATACTTCTATCAAAGCATCACGATAGCAATCATTGCAATTGGTTCGCTTGAAATCCTTTCTCAGCACTTCAACATAGACCTTCATAATGCTCTCTTTATCCGATGCAGAAAACCCGGTATCAAACCGGGCTTTCAATTCATCGGCCAACTGTAAAGCCTCCTGATACATCATGCTGCCGCAGTTTTCAAAGTCTCAAACTGTGTTCCTGTAGTTTCTGCATCAGTATTGAAATAGAACATCGCAGCTTTCGGGGAACCAGTCTCTTTCAGGGTAATCAACCAACCGCCATCCGTATCTTCTGAATACTTATCATTTTCGCCTGTCTCCACAGATAAGCCCTGATAATAACCATAGACCTGATATTCTGACTTTCCGTCTACTCCCTTGTGCTTATTCTTCAAAATCACGACAAAAGAACCATTTGCTAACCCTTCAATCACATTCTCACAGACCTCTGGGCCATTATCAAGAACTACAATAGGAAGCTCACTATCCCATTTATTCTTGTAAGTACCTTTCGACAAAGACGTTTTTGTACCAGTGAAAGGAGTTGATCCAGGACATGCAACTGAATATCCTTTCATTCCCTTTTTCAGAACGAGTGTTTTAATCACATTCTTCGTATCACCGAATACTGTCTTCGCAAAATCAACATGTTTGCGGTTGATGATAATGCCATCCTCCTCAAAACCCTTCGTTACGATATTATCACAATCTACGATAATATCAGCTTTCAATAAGCTCTCACAAATTCCTGCCATATCTCTATTAATAAGCTGCGTGGAACATATCATCTTCAAGCAAGGAAGTGCCCATCTTACCTTGTGCATAGATGTAATTACGTCTCTCTTTCCTTTCAAACCAAACATCGAGGTCTGAGATCAGGGCATCTTGATCTGTACCTACCATGAACTGTTTGACATTGCCGAATACCATACGATAAGGCAGATTTAATTTTGTACCGCTATTTTCATAGGCACTGATAAATCTGTCCCAAATGGAGATACGGGCAATATTCACTCCATCATACTTTGCGACGTCGAATCCATCAAAGATCGTGGTCCACTCCATTTGTTCATGATAGGTCTTCTTCACATCCCAGTGCAAGGCATCAGCCATGTACTTGGTCATCATAATCATAGAACCAGAATCAGCGGTGACACGGCTATCTGTATCCATTAACATCGTGTCTACTATTCCAGTAGCAACTCCCTGAACCAGCATTGCAGCTTTCTGTTCAGCAAACGTGGCTTTAGCATTGGCGGCAATAGCCGTAAGCTGTTTTGCATTTGCAGCACATTGGGTAAAGATTCTCTTAAACAGACCATCACAAGTAGTAAAGAGTTCCTTCTTCACATCATCAGTCAATACACCACCATCTGTAATGTGTTTTGCATCCTTGTTACCGAACCAGCCAAATCGCCAGATCATTCTCATCATCTGTCTTTCCAATGCCGGGCGGATGATGTAGGTCATAAACTCCGTAGAGGTCAGATCACCTATCTCTGTACCTGTCTTCAACGTATATTCAGCAATAGTCCCATTCAACGCTTCATAACAAATCTTGATAGGGATATTCCAGCTACCCAACTCCCAACGTTTCTGGGAGTTCACAATACCAACCTCCTGATATACGGGGTCACATCCTCCACCTTCAACACCGACATCATCCATATCACCGATAAAAGCTACCGGATCACCATTCTTCACCTTTTTCAAGGTGGTATACTTGTTGAAATCCTCATCCTGATTAATGGTAAGAGGAATCAACTCTTTCAAATCCTGCACATCTTTCGGGTTCACCGAGATGTTCTCAAAAAAATTAGCCATAGGTCAATTTACTTTTTCTTGTTATACACTCCTTCTTTTCTCTCACGAATCTCTCTCTGCATCGGAGTCTCTTCCGAACCTCTTTCAGCGCTTCTGCTGGCATTAGTTCCCGACACTGAACGTCCTTTCACTTTGAATGTACTGCAATTCTTAGCAAGCCATTTCTCGCCTCCAGCCATCTTTACAGCATTCAGAATTGCAAGTTCAGAATCACTCTTCGCTTTGGCATTCGAATCACCTAATTTCTCTTTCAATTCAGCATTCTCAGCTTCCAGATCAGATACTTTCTTTTCCAATTCGGCAATTTTCTGATCTTTTTCATCGCCATCTCCACCACCATCATCATCTCCAGAAGCCGCCGGTTTGATCTCTGTGATTGCTCCATCAACTACCACGATAGTAGCACCATCGGGCATCACATGCTCACCATCAGGACTGGCCGCATCTCCAACCTGCGGTTCACCTTCATCTCTCTCAACCGTCAGCGTTCCACCATCGGCTGTGCTCAAATCCATACCTAAAGCCACGTCCTCAATCTTTGAGTAACCCAGCTTTCCCAGAAGCTTATCCAATAAGTTCTGTTTCACCTCAACATTTCCTGTTTTAGCCATATTATTAAAATTATTGTTATTAGAGCCCTTCTTAGCTGACGCTGGGGCTATTATTTCCGAAATAATACCTAATGCTTTAGCTCGATCTGTATCTATGAACTTATCTTCATTCATCAAAGCTTGCATCTCATCCCGATCACATTCACATCTTTCCACATAGAGGTCGAGCATCTTATCTTGTTCTTTCTGTAATCCTTCTGCGCTCTTCCTCAAATCTTCTGCTGTCAATGAGTCACCCAAAGCATAACTGGGAACCCACGGGTTATGCACACAGATGTTTGCGCTCTTATATGCCTTTCTCCGCTCTTTGGGTGCTGCCATCATTATGATAGTAGCCATTGATGCAACCTTTCCCTCGACTATAGCTGAAATCTCTTTCCCTGATGCCCGCAACTTATCATAGATAGCCCAACCCTCGGAAACCGATCCACCATCACAGTGTAAGCGGATATCTACAGCGTTGTCTTTCTCATCCATCCCGGAAAGAAACTCATCAATATCCTTGAAACAGACTCCATCCATACCCATGCACCACTTCAGGAACTGTTTATCTTCCTCTGTAGTAATCTCATTATAAATCTTTAGAACTGCCATATCTTAACCTTTTAGGACAAAGTTAGATACAACCAGAAGCGTAAACGAATTTCTCACCATTATACAACTATCATGCGCTGATAGCAAAAAAAAGAGGGATGCCCATCGACACCCCTCATAATCACAAATTACAGAAACATATTACACCTTCACAGGCTTGCTGAACTTATCAATTATCCTGTATACTGTAGCCTGTCCAACCGAATACTCATCAACAAGAAACGCTACGATGTATGTCAATTTATGACCTTCCTTCTTCATCCGCAGATACTCACGGAATAACTCGATATGCCTGACATCAGAAAGGTTCACATTCGCATCATTCAGAACATTCATTGGACCTTCATACACCTTTATCAAATCAAATACTGTCATACACTTCCAAGATTTTCAAGATACTTCACTCTATTAGATACAGTTGTGTACTCTTCCACAGATAGAACAGGAGGCGGCGCCATACCCATTCCTTTTGCCACAGCTTTAGCAAGCATATCCTCACCCAATGCCTGATTGGTCGTTGCAGTCACATTGATTGGTATTCCGCCTCCCATCTGATTAAAGGCTGATAACATAGGGGAGAACATAGAAGTTGCGGCTGCTGTCAGAACTGATTCGCCATCGGAAAGCATTGCAGGAATTGAATCACTCGTTCCAGAACCTGGACCAACTACCGAACCACCCTGAGCGAACTTTGCACTCTTCACTGTCTTGGTAGCTGTGGCAATATTTGCCAGAACCGTTGCAATAGTGGTTGCAATAGCTGCCATATTACCAGGGAACGGAACACTTTGAGCTTGTGCAACACCTGCAGCAATAGCCTTTCCCGTATTTACAGCAATCTCTCCCAAAGCAAGAACCTTTGACAGCTTGGCGAAAGTCGTATTCTGTTCACCTAACGTTTCAATTAATGATCCTAATCCTCCTGTAATACTTTCTATTGACTGATACTTCGTCTGTTCAATCTCTACCTCTTTATCAGTGAGGGATTGTTTGGCATCATTGAACTCATTCTGTTTCTCCAATTTTCGGAGGTTGAATTCTTCAACGGACTCACCCTCCAATTGCTGCATGGAATCCAACTCAGCTTGTTTCTGTTCCATCTTCAACTGGAGAACTTTCACCTCATCATTTCCAGCGGCCGCAATCTTCGTCTCAAATTCCAACTTCAAAGCATCTTGCTGTTTCTTGATCACGGAATTATTATGCGATTCCATCAGCTCGTCATTGAGTAGGTTATACTTCTGACGAATAGCCAACTTGGTAGCTTCCCTTTCTTCAACTGATGCAATTTCAGAATCAGCCGCTGCAAGTTCCGCCTCTTCTTGTTTCATCAATTGCTGTATCTTCAACTGATATTCAGCTTCGGAACCTTTCTCCACAGTCTGCAATAAGAGAGCTATTCGCTTCTCTTCCTTTTCGATGCTCTTCTGTACCTCTTCATCCGATAATTTCTGTAATTCATTGACCTTTTCCTGTTCCTTTGCCTTAATTACCTGACGGATGGCATCCTTCGCTTTCTGCGTGAGATTCTTTTCCTCTACAAGCTTCTTTTTTAAATCCTCAATCTCTCTGTCATAAGACAAGGTGATCTGTCGCCTTTGCTTCTCTATGCCGTCTTTAATGAGAGATAGCATTGCATCTTCTGCCTGCCGGATAGCTTCTGTTTCTTTCTGAGCTCTTTCCTTACGAATAGTCACTGCCTCTTCTGCAGCTTTCTTGGCAGCGTCCGCTTTTGTCTTTTCCTCTGTGATAATCTGATTATTCAACTCTGATCTCTGGGCATTCATCTCACGAATCTTATTGTTATAATCAATATCGGCACGAATCACAGCGGCTTTTGCTTCGGCCAGCTTATTGTTCATCTCCGCGTCATTCTCTGCAAGGGAAGCCTCTAACTCCAGGTTCTTCAAATTAAGCTCAGCAATATTCTTCTTCTCATCTGCCTGTTCTCTTTCCAACCTGATAGCTTCTTCAAGAGCATCCTTTCGCTGCTTGGCTGTATAATTCGCTTTATCTGTAACTTTGGCACGCAATTCAGATATAGCTTTCTCTCTTTCAGCACTCTTCACTATTTCAGCGCGTGTTCTCTTTTCAAACTCAATCTGAGATTTCTGTAACTCAACTCTTTCCTGAATCTTCTGATTTTGTTCCTGGAACGCATCACCCAGGATAGGAATACTCTCGCACATCTTCCCAATCCATCCAAGCAACTTTCCGCCAGTCTCTATAACGGTGAGTATACCGGAAGCCAATCCCGTGATGAGATTTGAGATGAAATCCAATGCTACACCCAGAGGAGCCATTGCTACTTTCCAACGATTCATGTTATCCTCACTGCCCTTGATACCTTTCACCAATATAGAAATGGCTACCGCAATCGAAGCGAGAAACGCAATGATAGGATTAGCCATCAGGGCAAGAAACTGTTTACCCAACATCTGAGCTCCTGTTTTTGCTAATACAAAACCATTCCGAACACTTCCTAACTGCTTAACCATATTCGCTGCAGTCATAGCCCACGGATTCCCAGCTGTAACGAATCCCAATACAGAGCTATTCAAATTGCCAGATTCTTCCTCTGCGAAGTTAAGTGAAAGCTGTAATTCATCTAATTTCTTTTTTGCCTTCTCCGTGGATTCTGCATGTTCACCTTCTGTTTTGACTAATTCTTGATACTTTTTATTGGCTTCCTCAACCTGCTTTCTCAACCCTGAAAGTGCATCACCTACTGACTTCTCATAATTACCGACATTCCGATAGAACCTTTGTGTTTCCGCTTCCGCTTCCTTTAATTGCAGAGTAATATCATTAATATGCTCTCTTATCTTTTGTCCTTCTGCACCCTCTCTTTCCGCCTTAGACAATTCATCATAAGCTTTTGTTGAGTTAGAAAGTTCGGCCCTCAATGATTTCAAGGAGCCCTCTTTCTCTTGCTGAGTTTTAAGGTTATTCCGAGTCTCTTTCTCCAATGCGCGTATCGAATCCTGAGCCTCTTTCATCTCTGCTTTATTCTGAGCTAAGGCTGCCCGATACTCCAATTCATGCTCCGTGTCTTTCTTCATCTCTTCTCGAAGCCTTTTTTGTGTAGCCGTTAATTCATCAACTTTCTTTTGATACTCCAATATACCAACAATAGCATCTCCATATTTCACCTTGATACTCAATATCCTTTCATCTTCATTATTCGCCATAACCTACACCTCCAACTGTAATAATTTGCACTCACAAACTCCCGTATCTTCCGCTTTCACAGAGATTAGGGCGTAATATCTTCCATATTGTCCCAGATATACCGGAACCGTTACATCCAACTCTTTCAAATCAATATCACTGATCTCAATTTTTTCCGTGATGATAACCGGATTTCGGACCATTTCTTGGTATGTTTGATAATTCTGATTTATCAGAGTCATCCAATCAAGCCCAATAAACACTCCTTTAGATTTTCCATTATCATCTTGTTCAAGTAAAATACGTGGTTCTACTGTTTCGTACTCCAATTCCCCAGATACATCATAAGTATAAATCGGAACGCTGGCAATTCCACCACGAGTATCACTTGCAGCAAAAGGCATCATAATCGTATCCTTCTCTAAATCGAGGGTATTGTTTTCGACAACAATAACCCCATTGAACAATCCTACTACGGTCTCATCTTCCTTCCATTTTAGCCGGTTGTTCTGAGCGAAATTATCGAGTATATATGACATTTTATTAGGCTTATTATCCTGATATGATGCAACTACTTTTTTCGTCCAATTTTTCGCCCTCGATTTATTGTTTTTAATTATATCAATAGATACGAATGACAGTTGATTTTCTTCCTCTGAGGCTATGGCAAACAAGCCACAGATATAACAAAGAGACTTGATGAAATCTATCATCTTGATCTTAGGAAGATTTTCAGCTATAGAGAATTTATCTCCTATTTGGATTTCTTTGGGCTTCATAGAAAAAACAACCGAATTGCTTTCTATTCTATTCACATTTGCCCACCCTTGTCGAATCCCTATCGTGAAGAAATACCCTTTCTGAATGTCAATTTCATAGGGTATATTGTAATGATAGGGATATTCATCATCAATAATTGTATAGGGGAGATATTGATAATTCTCATCTATCCACGATTCCCCATATAAAAGGACCAGATTATCATTTTTACTCTTGAAATTGGGGGTTATAACCATCGTTCCGTCAGCAAGTACTTTAATAGATCGAACTATAATACTACTTCCCGTTGCGAAATTATATTGGAATGCTTCTCCAAATTTAGACCCTTCCTCTTTTTTATTCCAAAACAATAGGGAATCTTGCGATCCAGCGATATCAACTTTACAATAACGTTCCTGCTGATTTGCATATCCTCCATTTCGATACAAACAAGGAATAATCAACTTAGATATTACCTGTCTTTTTTCCTCTGGCCACCTAAATGTTAATCCATAACCTGCTTGAATACGTTCTACAATATGGGATGCACGTACGGAAGGATGGTAGGTCACTGCCGTTTCTTCTTCTTTAAAACCGAAATTTATCTTTGAAACAATTACTCCCGAATTCTTTTCATAATCACTTATTGCAATGTTCGAATCCCATTGCACATAATCCTCAGAAAAAAGTTCATTCAAGGTTTTTCCTTCCCCTATGAGATTACTCAATGATACGAAATTCCCCCATGTTAACGCTACTTCTATTACTTCTGAAATAGATAATACTACAGCCTTACCATTGGGTATAATCTCAACTCCATTCCGGATATACCTTGCCGAATGATACTTTCTCGGATAGTCCGTACTGCATGCCGGCAAATCTGCATGTTTAATAACCCTCTGATTCCTGACCGTCTTAGGTAACTTAATCGTATAGCTATTATTGCTTACGATCTTACTGAGATCAGTAAAGAGATTACTTTTAATGTTCAGAGTAATTTTGGTACTATCATCTAAATCTACCAATTCTCCATCAATAAACAATAAGTCATTTCTCATAAGCTTTGCACTCTTGTTTCAGGTAATACAATCGTTGCCACAAAATCCTGCAGAACAGCACGTGTCTTATTATACGTGCCAACAGATACATTTACCCCCATCCAACAATCTATATCTGATCCAAACCCCATATACATATCAACCACAGGAGACAATGCAAGTTGGAATAAGAAATCATACATATCACTATCAACCAAGGGGGCACATACGAGTAGTGTATTCTCTTCCGTCTTTTTCTGCTTTCGTCCCGTACCTCCATGATATCCATTTACGTAACTATAATCTTGCATGTTATTACGGATAAACTCTCCATCATTAGTAACCTGCCTGCTTTCATCACCTCTCTTAAAAAGCCAATAGCAATAAAAACCATGTCTATTAATCCAACGGAGATAAACCCCCTCATCCGAATTATCCACTAACAGACGAACATTAGACGCAACATTCATCAACGCCATAAAAGTGAAGTCAAAAGTATTATCAAAAACATTGGCTCCCGTACTTGATCCGGGTAAATTGAAAACAAGTTCATTCTCCGCATTTATCTCTTTCAACATCAGATTATGGACTTTACGCTCATTCACTACAATTGGAGCTAAAGAAATTCCATCAGCAATGACATTTATACTACTTGAACCAGCTGTATACATTCCTACAGAAAAAGGGAAATTCTTGAACCAGGTAAATACACGATCACCATTATATCTTTCTCCAATTTTCATCGCTCCCCAAATCACAAAGACATTAAATTGGAAACTATCAGCTAATGTCCCAGGCGTATCATAGAAATCAAGTTCCACAGAGAATAACCGTCCTAATTTGCTATCTTGTGCTCCAGATATAGAATAATCGACTTCATTGAAATTTATCATATCAAAAGCTGACTGCATATAGAATGAGACATCAAAGAAACAAGTTGCACCGAACATTGCGCGTTTCTCTTCATGTTTACCCTCTGACTGGATATCTATCACTGTCATTACTACACTTGCTCCAGTATATCCAGATACATTTATAACTACCGGATTGAAACAAAATGATATTTCATCCGGATACTCTACGGTTATACCGCTAATCACTTCCTTCCTCATTGATACTATTAATGTTTATTGATTCTACGTCCTTAGCGAATACCGTCATTATACGATCAAGGATATTCTCAACCGTCTTCGGTATCTCGTTTGAATAAATATCATCACGTCCTCCATTCCTGAACAGTCTTGTACCTCCATTCCTGATACGATACGCAATCGCTCCGGCCAGGCTTAGATCACCTCTTTCCTGTGGAGTATACTTTGGCTTCCATCTGGTACTGGGCTTCCGAATATACGGAACAGGGGATGCACTGATTCCCTTATCCTTCATCCATTTCAATATCACGAACCGGAATCCTCTCGGCACCGGCCCGGGCTTTCTACCCGTCTCCAAGCTACCGAAATAAGCCCGGCCGAATAATACCCCGCCAGCATCAGAAATTTGCTTCCTGATGCTCTGCATTGTCCGTCCTGATGCCTTTTGCCCAGCTCGCAAATGATTGGCAATAACTCTCTGCATGAGCGAATCCAATTCATCACCGATTATCTCTAACTGTTTCTCTTTACTCATACGCAACTATAAGCCGACTCCCTCAACGACAATGGAACACCTATACCAGATAATATATCAGACATCTTTTCCGTGATTACATCATAGGGGACGTCTCCCTCGACAGGTTCAAAATACCCTGATTTATTCACCTCTGAAACAAACTTCTTCGCCATGTCCTTCATTCGTGAATAAACTTCCTCGTTCTCATCTCCATCTGCATCTTTAGGTACCTTATCCATGAACACCACATAACAATTTGGTTTATCCTTCACCCGTCCACGGCTGAACGTGAACACACCAGACACTGGCATCACGCAAATAATCGCAGGTAATGATACCTTAGATAATTTACGATCAATCGCTTTCCAATCATCGAACACATACGACATCCCGGGGAACTGTTCTCCCACGATCTCTTTTAATTTACTTTCTACTGTTTTCATCCTCATACACCTTCCTTAATCTTAGTTCATACTTTGCTTTCTCTGAATCAATCTGCAAACACTTATACACTCTCATCCAAGGGACAGCCATAACTTCCTCATGATCTCTTATTCCCATGCGTTGGGCATAATAATCCACCGTTCCAAATACCCCGAATCTGAGTAATTCAATACCTGCCTTTCTTTCTTTATCGGTAGGCTTCCGATTCGTCGAAGCAAAGAGTTTATTTATCCTCTCCATCTCCCTGGCAGCCCATGCCGCAAATCTGACTACCTCCGTCGCACTGGCTTCCATCACTTCCTCATCGCTCATTCCCATAACCACCCGTAGAGGCACTATGAACATGCTGCCTACCTCCTGAATACCTTGAAGCTCTATCACCTGACCGAAGGTTAGATCATTCAGATCATTCGGCACTACCTTTCCGCTAACAAACTTCGGTTTACTCAACGTCTCAAACTGAAACGGCTTTTCAAAATACCCATGATGCAGAATCCTGAACCACTCCGAAAACATCATCTTCTTTCTTTTTGTCAATACTTCACTCATGACCAACTCTCATTTTTCGATATTAAAACTGACATTATGTAAACTCAATCGACCTCCATATAGGTAGCTTTCGCTCCACTTGAAACCCTGCGGGCACTCAACTTCTTCAAAGCTACATACCGGATAGCATCTATTCCGTGGTTCCAGACATCAATGGGGACATTCAACATAACTCCATTTTTGTCTACTTTCCATTTATATCTCTTCATCTCCTGGATAATACCTGTACTCCGTCGGGTTACATTGATCTTGTATCTCTGTAATATCTGGAGACCATTATTCACACTATCCGCACCTTTCGACGACGGCTCAACTCTGAAACCAAAACTATTGATCTCTGCAATACTCTTAGGTTCTGCGCAATCAGCTATCACCACATCACGCTTAGTTATCCCGTTAGACTTCATTATCTTCGCGATCATAGGGTTATCATATCCTGCCTCAAATAACAGTTCATCAATCCATAACTCACCATGTGCAAGTCTTAGATTCTCCAAGGCTGATGGGTCATTACTGAAACCGAAATCCAGACCATACCAGTTCCCTTTGCAATCCAAGACCTCTGGCACCCGGTCCACTATACGGAATTCTGGGAAGATCAAACCTTTCAGCTTACCTGTCTTTCCACGGGCATATACTTTCCAAAGCTCATAATCCTCGATATTCTCTATCTTCTCATGCTCTTCTTTGGAAAGGAAAGGGTTACACCGATGATCAGATATGATTAGCTTCACATTATCCCGTCCTATTACGCTATCATGAACCCAGAATCGGGCAGAGGGATTATAATCCAGAAAAACCTTTCGCCGGGTACGCATATCAAGCTGCCAATATATCCCGTAAACAATACCATCGCACTCATTAATGAACAATACATCACGCTTACCGGACTTCGCATCCTGTTCATCCTTGAATGAAGTAAATTCCAATACAGAACCATTGATGCACCTTATCACTCTATCACTCTCATTGAGATACGGGAACCAAGCCTGTAAGATAGGAGAGCGGTTAAGAATAGTCTTCGCATCACGGTATGCACCCTTCTTTAAGTTGGGAATGTCTTGACCTACGATTGTAACCACAAGGTCAGGCTCATTCATAGCCATCTCGAAAAGAAGCTGCATGATTGAATAGGTCTTACCTGAGGATGTTCCTCCCTGATTGACTACCGTACGTTCTTTGGCTTCCTTATTAGCCATAAAGAGATCAGACACCTCAAATACCTCATTTTCGTTCATCATTCACCTCATCCTCTGAATTCGCAAACTTCGCCCCAGACTTCACATAATTCACCGTCACACTCGTTGCAACCTTTGATTCCACTTCATCTTTCGGCTTCTCACCTAAAATATCTCGGATAGCATTGAATGCCTGAACATCTCCGGCAGCCGCTTTCTTGAAGACACCGACGACTGCCGCCATCTTGTTTGTCATATCTTCCGGACTGATGCCCATCTCTTCCATCAGTTTCTTCGCCTTATCAGAATATATCGGTAACTCACCGAATATCTCACATAACTCACGCAACTTCTTTTTCTTCTTCTTAGCTTCTACTGATGCAAGTCCTCCTTTCCTTCCAGCCTCCACCGCTTGATCTCGGCTTACTTTACCTTTCTCAAATGGCTTTAAATTTTCGATTCTTTTCTCCTTTTTCATGTTCTTTCTCTCCATCCTTATACTTACTCATCCAACAAAAGAAAATCTCACAGAGCCTTTCAGATACCCTTTATAGGGATATGGATAATAGGATTGTAATCATCCAATTTCTTTTTCTTTGAACGTCCCTTGTTTGTTGTATCTAATTTCACAATATCAGAACCCCACTTCTGGCGTAGAGCTTCTATCTGTTGTTTCTCCCGCTCCCTGTTTCGATATGATGCACATCCTCCCTCATTCACCGACTGCTTGCATACATAATGGTAAGCGTTCACTCTCAATATCACTCTCTCCAGATTCAACTGCTGAAGTGTCATATCATAATCTTCCTTCAATGGCAGGGCTTCATCATAGAAACACCTGTTCCCCTTCATGAAGCACTGGAAGGGACCTAACACAGGGGAGACTGTAGAGAACGGGGATGCATGACGGTATCCCATTGCATCAGTGATAATATTCACTCCCCAGAATTTTGCTCCGATCTCTTCCGCGATGATCGAATACTTCTCCACGAACATCAAGAAATCATCTGTCTCAACTTTCTCTTTGATGTACCCGAATAAACTATCATCTTGCTTCACATATCGCTCCAGACGGTACAAATCATCATCTACGATACAAACCACATCATAACCGGCTGCCAGCTCTTGGTGAAGGATATAATTTCTTATCCTCGCTACGTTGCCCTGAATACCTTTCGGACATGATATTATCTCTGCATCCGGATAATTCTTCCTGTACTCATCCGCTTCACTTTCATCTACCCAGACCTTACAGAATGGAAGATAAGACAGGGTTAGAACCTCACTCGCTCTTTTGTAACTCGGTGTGTTGACTGATATTCTCATTCTCTCCCTCCTTATGAATTAATAAATTATTGATCGCATTAGGCCCATACAATACTCGGCCAACTGCATACTTCTCCCGTCCTTTGGATATGGTTCCATCTGATCGGGTAGAAAGACACCTCACAGACTTCAAACCAAAGAGAGTCTTTGCCTGTAACCAATCTACTTCATTGTCGAAGTAGAGAACCAGGTAATTATGCTCTTCATTCAATACCTCCGTGAATGGTACATCTCCCTTTACCTCATCCGGCTCCGGCTTCTTCTCATATATTTCCAGACCGATACACCATTCTGTCAACTCATCAGCTTTCCAGTTCTCTGCAAGAATATCCAGGTCATTCTCGCCAAAAGCATTATTATCCTGAATGATATACTCCCTGAGTTTCTCCGGGGGAGTATCTTCCGGAAGAACCTTGCACAACACGGTTTTATATCCCAGCTCCTTATATGCTTTCTTGCGCTGATTCCCGCCCAGGATTACATACTTTCCATTGAAAGGGTATACCTTTACCTCGCTGAGCTTTCTCATCTCTGGAGAGCGCTCAATGCTCATCTTCAACTCCTCAAACCGGCGTTTAGAAATCTTCCTCGGATTCTTCGGTACTCCGGGAATCTGACCTTTATTCTCCACCAATAAATCAATTGGCAATTCTTTGATCTCCACATTGAAATCTTCATCAATCTTCTTCATACTCATTTAGAATAAATTTAATTGTTCTGGTACTGGCGCCTCGATCTTCGGCACATAATCAAACTCTCTCACCTCAATTCCTAACTTCTCCATGAACCACTCCGCGACCAGGTGACGGTGACAGAATTTCTCCGGACTCTCATAACACAATAATGCAATAGCCACCTTCTTGTCATTACGCACCATGATCTCCAAATCCTTGTACACCTTCATCGGGGAATTCATTCTCAGTATCTTGCTGAATTCCTTACGGTATTCATCTGAACTAAGCCCTAACATACCTCTTCTGGGGGCTAACTCTACATAGGTACGCCCGCCAAACCAACGTGGGGGGATAACAGTAATCGATACCGGAAGAATATTACTTTCCTGTAATCGCTTAAGCTTTCCGAAATAACTTGTATAAATCTCCATTCTCTTATCTTTTTGTAAATGCACGCAAACAACAATAAAGAGCAAACAGAATGATGCTAATACACATCTATCCGTTTGCTCTCCATTAATCAACCAACTAATTAGTTAAACCCTAAATCTTTCTCCCAGGAATAAACCTAATGTCTCAGAAAATTTCCCTTCCTTAATCCACTGCTGGACTGTCTCAGGTGGGATCGCCTCTGATTCCATTTTCAATCGCTCCATCTCTCTATCTTCCTTCTCTTTCTTATCATAATAGGACGCCAACATCTGGCGCCTCTCTGCCATGAACTTCTTCATAATCGACATCAAGCGGACAGTATCAAGGATTCCGTAGAATTCGCCGAAGGTCCCGGACTTAACTTTCAGGAAGAACAATGCAACCTCCGCGATATTCAGATGGCCATACTCACAACTGATAATATGTGCAGCTTCATCCTTCTGCGTTGACTTCATTTTATCCCTCACATTACAAAAATCATTCAAATCCTCAATCATTGCCGCTACCCAATCTCTCAACACTTCGATGCTATATACTTCACGAATTTCCCACATCGTAGGATAATTCATTTGACTACATGAGACATAATCAGCCGCCCGCTCGCGTAACCTCCATTGAATGGTAGGGTTAAACCGAGTGGCGAATTCTGCCGGACCACCGAAAGATTTAATGATCTCCGTTCTTCTCCCAGAACTTACGTTCACTCTCTGCAAAGCGTTCATAGAGCGATTCCTTGTAACCATCTCCTTCACCGCTCTTTTTGCTACTGCTCCGATTGTTTTCATACTCTTTTTGTTTATCGTTCAATAACCATTTGTTTGCTAACGAATCCCAACGCCAGATGGCGGCTCCCGATGAAGTATGCCATCCCAGACTATCATAATGGAAATAGAATTGTTGCGCCTTATCAAGTGCATCTACTACTCCAAGACCAGAAAAGAAATCTTCAACCTCCTGCAATGTAGGGGGTACGAACTCCTTTTTCTTTCTCTTCTCTGGTTCTGGAGCTTTAAACAACTCATCTAATGGCTTTTCAATCTTCTTCCGCTTAGGGGGCCTCTGTACCGGCTTCTGATCTTCGGGCACTGGGCTGGGTGTTGGGGTAGGGGAAGGTATCTCATCTACTTCGATTTCCTCCGGCATCTCCGTTTCTGCCTCCGGCTCTGCTGTTCTCATCGGTCTGCCTATATCGACATTCTCTAATATCTGGTAAACAGGAGAGGAAGACCTTCTTTCACCTTTTGTAAAGTTTATAAGTCCTTTATCTCTTAATGAATCTCTAACACTGAAAAAAGTCCTATCTGTCATCCTTAATTCATTTAGCAAACTTCTCGTACCAATCTCAAATTTTTCTTCTCTATTATAATTATTCCATTGACTTAATAAATAGAAATACAAACACACCTCTGTAGGAGTGAACGGATCAATCCTATTCATCCGCCAGAACTGGTTTATCAAGTCAATATAACTCATCCTATGTATCCTCTTATCTCTTTCACAAACTCCTCCAACGAATGGCAGAGGACATACTTTCCCTTCACTCTCTCAACTAATCTCTGGAATACCTGCTGGCTCTCACTCTGCATACCTCCCGGCTTCTTCATCTCGATACACAGGAACGCATAACCAGACCTGGGTAATAACAGAAGCAAATCCGCTACACCTGCCCGCACACCTTCATCCTTCATGATCTTAGCCGTCCACGCATTTCTTGCTCCACCATTAGGCACAGCAAAGAAGAGTGGCTCAATAGCAGGATATACCTGCCTGAACCATCTTACGCAATCCTTTTGAATCTGACTTTCTGTCTGAGGTTTCATTACTATTTCATTTTTCCAATCAAATTACTACCGAGCTCCGACCAATCATCCCCAAATACTAACGGCCAACCAAATATGCTAATTGCAAGAATTACCGAGGCTACCAACCAGAGAACCCACATCACAAACACTATAATATTATTCATACTATTTGATTAAATCAGAAACATACGCCCATCTGATAGCATTATAGTCTTCAAAATCCTTTCTGATATTAGATGTAGCATACCATGATGTTAAGTTCCCGCTACTAAATTGCACACATATATGCTCACCTTTCTTCGGCTCCTCACTGACTTCATGCCAAGGGGATTCTTTTCTCCCATTTTCGTAACCTTTCGCATATACTTTCCGCAAATAGCACTCTATTACATGAGGTTGGTTTATTCGATTAGCCAATTGGCTTACTATGTCTTTTAACTTCATTTCTAATTAGTTTTTAATTAAATGACTCTCTTTCCTGCGATAGATTGCCTTACATTAATAGTACCCGATAGTTCAGAGCTATCGGTAGAGTATTGCAATTCCGCAAAAAATCCATTTCCTTATCATATCCTTTAACTCTCGACCAAGCCGAACCGTTTCTGATTTCATTCCCTTCACTATCTGTAATAATGCATAATCCATTGCATGATAAAAGGGTTTGACCTTTAGGAATTTGCAAGGCGATTTCTTCATTAATCATTGAAGAATACTTCTTGAATATCCTATCAACTTCAATTTGAGCCTCTCTAATAGCTTGATTTTTCAGCTTTTTTATCTTTGATATATTCATTTCTAAATTGTTTTAATCAATTCGTAATCATCTGGATGGAAATCAAAACAAACTCCTAATTCTACTTGAATGCCTACACGATATTCACCCTTATCTACATCTTTCCTATCTTGAAAGATAAGAGTACCTCCGTCATGGTATTGTTGATGGCATTGTACGCTATCTTTAATTCTCACGTTTGTACCTTTGGGGTATTTATATATATCACCTTGCTTTAATATCTTATTCATTACTGTATTGTTTTGAAGATGACTCGCGATTTACGAGGCCATCTGATTCTTTATATTTCCCTCTTTTCTTTCGCCCTCTTACAACATCCTTCCACCATGCAGAACTTACACCATGATTGCAGAGACTCATGTATTTCTCCATTACGTCGATACTTCAAGGGATAAAAATATTTCAGACGGAAGTATTTCCCGCAATGGGTGCAACGTTTGTGTAATGCCCCGTCGATATTCATGTAGTTACTCTTCCTTCTGCCAACAGGCAGACCATCATTTCCGAGTGTTATCATGATGCTACCTTTTTGCGGATTAAACCGATGTTCTGTTTCACAAGCCCAATAATGCGGTTATGATATTCGGTATTCTTATTACATACTCCGCGAGACTGAACCACCTGCATAGTAGCCAAATTTAGTTCTACAGTTTCCAAGTGCTTTCCTTCCTTATCCTTTGCAGACAGAATAAGAGAATTCTTATTTTTGAAATATTGATTACTATACACACAATGATGCATAATTTCCGCTTCTTCAACAAACTCAGAAACGCTTTGCAAAACCGTTATTATGATGTCTTCGGCGTTGATGCACAAGCCAAAGAACCGGCCTTTTTCTTTCTTATACTCTTCTTCCCACTGCGCAGCTTCCTTAAGACGTTCTTCAAGTTTCCGCTTATTCTCTATGCGTCTCTTCCGCTTCATCAGCTTGTCGTGTTCTGCTTTCAGGTCCCGGGGGCAGACATAGCGGGCGTTATGAGTATCCATATTAAAATAAGCCAGCATGTCCATATAATCAAACCATATAGACGCATCATCTATTATATACCCATTGCGGTTGCATATATTCAGGGCATGGGCGTAGGGAATAGTATACTGACCTTTCAATAGCATGTGCCTGAATACAGACAATTGTCCGGTTTTTACCATAGTCTCGGCGACGGGATTAGATAATAACTGCCGGATCACATCTATTACTGATACCCTCAATTTCAAAAGTTTATTCGTCCAGCCATTACGTTTTAATATGGGCGTCACCCTGACTACCGGATAGAAATAATTGTCGGACACATCGAAAACATCCTGCATCTCATAATAACCTGAAGCCTTATGATTATGAAACTTCACATCCATCTCACTATCATAATTCCAAGTAAAATGAAATGGACTACGCGTATATTGTTTGCCCAGAATAACCTCTTTGCCATCTTCTGATATCCAATTCTGATATATTTCAGACATAAAGAATTTTACAGCAGTCCCCTTCGTGTTATTACGCTGTACATCGAAGGAACGAATAACCATCCATCCTTTGTAAGGCTGTATTATAGAATATATCCTTTTCTCGTTGGAATAACGCCTATTTGATTGGTTCCAGTGTTCCAGCACCAGGCTTTCGCCACACTGCGGGCAAATATGTGTTCCCACGCCAATAGATACAGCAAGCGACGGTTTTAGTACTTCATCAACATGACCGCAGCACTGGCACCATACTTCACCCTTCTTCCAATAATAGCCGGTGTTCTTGAACAGATGCTTATACGGATATTCCCGTTGAGCCTCTGTCAGCGGTGGAAGCTGATTAGATAGTTCCACCACCTGTTTCTGTAATTTAGTCTTTGGTTTCATTAGAATAAACTCATTTGTTGGACTTCTGTAACTTCTTTCTTTGACCGTGATGGCTTTTTCTTGAGCAAAACATATTGCTCTTCCGCCAGACGCTTAATTGCTGCTTCACGCGCTCTTTTCTCATCTTCCTCAGTAAGCTTTACTGGTTTGGATGCGGATGCGTTGTTGCTGGTGACGGAAGCGGAGGCCTTAACGTTGGCAGGAAGTTTATTTAGCTTAATGTTGTCTTCATCATAGTAGTGGACAGCTAATCCGAATACTTCATCATCGGACATGCATACGGCATTGCCTCTTTTCTTGGCTTCTCCCATGATATATGTGCAACACTCATCTATACTCTTATTCTTCTTTTTATAAGCAACAGCAAACAGTTCATCAACCTTTGCCCGCTCATCCAAATAAGACTGGATGGCTTCCTTCAATGGGTTTTGTTTACTCATAGTACTTTGTTTTAGAACATTAATAATTCAATCTCAAAACACAAGAATATGACAGATATACTAATCTTATATCCACCATTCCGACTTTCATTCCCCCAGAATACCCCAACTGATGGAGTTAACAGGGCCTTGTCTCTATTCATTCTTAATTTCATAATTACTATCTAAATCTTATCCTTGAACATATCCATAGCGAGGTTTAACATCTGTTCTTCCTTACTTACAGTTGATTCCTCCACAACATCATCCGTTCCCGTCACGTCATTGCTGATTTCCTTCTTGGTCTGAATAACCTGATACATGTACTCATCAATCGTACCCTTTCCCAGCAAATACCGACAGAGAACCGCATTCTTTTGACCATTACGATGTGCCCGGTCTTCCGCCTGGCAACAATCCGCATACGTCCATGGGAACTCGATAAACAACACATCTGAACTGGCTGTCAGTGTTAGACCTGTACCACCTGACTTGTAGTTGAGCAGAATGATTTTCGTTTTCTCATCCGTCTGAAATGCATCTACCGATCTTTGCTTTTGCGCATCATTATCTTTCCCGGTGACAGTAACCGCATCAGGGAACTCATCTTTCAACTGAGCAATCACATCTTTCAAGAACCCAAACACAATCAACTTATTACCACCTTCCACCGTATCACTTATTAATTCCGTAGCCGCCTTAATCTTTCCACGGGCAGACACCTGTTTCAGTATTCCCATCTGCACCATTACTTGTCCTCTCATTGCTTTCTGAATCTTCTCATCATCGGCCTTCTTGTACTTGCGCAGATACTCTATTATATTGCGCTCAGCGACTTCATACTCAGTTCTATTAGTAATGTCTACAGTGATATACATTCGGGTCTTATCAGGCAACTGGGTAAGCACATCCTTCTTTAGCCGACGGAAGAAACAGACCTTTCTCAGTTTCCAATTTAGTTCCTTCGAATTACTTGATTTACTAATCCCGGAACAATATCTTTCGGTGAAATACTTATAGCCTCCGAAATCATCCAGGCGATCCAATATCTTCAACTGTTGGATGAGATCGGTATTATTGTTCACTACTGGAGTACCCGTAAGTAGAAATATCCATTCTTTCCCTTTACATATCCCCTCGACAAACTTACTCTGCTGTGTTTTGCTGGACTTACATTTCTGACTTTCATCAACTATCACAGACCGGAACAAATCTACGCGAGAATCAAAGCGGATACTTTTTAGAGTGAATCGGTTTGATTCCTTGATACCAGATACAAAGAATTTCTTTAAGCTCTCATAATTCGTGATGAAGACCTTACACATTGGTTGCCCTTGCTGATTCTTCATCTCCCAAAATGACTGCCATGTCTGCCGGTTCTTATCATCCAAAATCACTGCCTGAATACCGGCAAACTTCATAAACTCACGCTGCCAATTCATTTTCAATCCGGACGGACAAACAATTAGGCACGGCCATGCTTGTGCTATCGAGACCGTGCCTATTGCTTGCATCGTTTTTCCTAATCCCGGCTCATCACCAAAGAAGCAACGCTTATGAATGAGAGCATACGCAATTCCTTCCTTCTGATAATCATAGGGATCAATCTTTAACCCATGCTCAACCTTCAATGTCGGCATAGGCGGCAACGTGTAGTCCTGAACCGGTTGTTCCTCTTTATAAGCCTTAACACCTCCACAATACCTGTTCTGTATCGCCCAATCAGCCATCACTTTCAGGTAATTGTAATCGGCAGTGCTTACCTTCCAGAACTTACCATCCATGTTCCACTCGGCACTTGGTATCCTCTTCACACACTTCAACATCATTGGGTGAAAATCGAATGAAACCTTATAGCAATTCGGGGTGAGTACAATCTTTAAAGGACCTAACATCTTACGCTGCGCTCTTAGTTTTCTTGGTTTTCTTCATCTTCTTCACTTCCTTCTCCGGCTGGGGGGCTTCCACTACTGCGATATCCGCTTGAGGAATATCAATGCCGGAGGTCAAATCTTCAACTGAACCATCAAACGGCGTACCGTCTCCATCTTCAAATAATTCTCCTTGCTTGATTGCCCACTTCTTTTGCTCAATGTACTGCCGGACCTCAAACTTGATATTCTCTATCAACTGATACAAATCATCAGCATATTCATACCTATCTGTCTCCCCATCAAGCATCGCAGTAGGACTGTTCAGGTTAAGAACCTTACCTGTTAACAACATCCGGCAACCGGTGATCTGAATACCATTATTTATCGCATCTCCGGAGATGCTGACACCCTGAACAGATAACTTCACCGGAAGATCATCCTTCGCCCTTACCTCTGATAACGTACTGTTATACGCTTCTCTCTGTTCTGTTAATACTGCAAGGTGAGGGATTAGGGCATTCATGGCCTCTCTCAAATCCTTGTGAATGATATTACCTCCCTGATGCGTTATCACATCACCGTCAGCATTAGAATACACTACCATACAGGTGTTATCCTTCGTGATCTTCACTTTTTGAATTTCCATACTAAAACTATTTATGTATTAATAAAAAGAGCGAACCAAACGGCCCGCTCATCTTCTTCCATATTCTCCCACGAAACTCTCATAGAACCGATCAATCGGTTGAGGTAGATTAATACCGAGTTCCATCACTGCATCCACCTGAATCTTCGTCATGAAGTCCGACATCTGTTTGGTGTTCAACTTGGAAGAAGTATCATATATCATCACCTCTTCACCATTAACGAGGGCCAAACGGCTCAGGAACTTCTTGCAATAATACAGGTAAATATCATTCTTCGGTGTACCGGTCTCATCTTCAATACATCCGAACCACATCCACATCAAATCATTTTGGCTGATTGTTCTTTTCTCCGAACAGCGAACGATACTTAACTTATACCTGCCATTTCTGAGCTTAGAACATAGATAATCAAAGTCCTTTGACATCTTCACCTCACCATCATGCTTTGTTAGTATCGCTTCCTCTGCCATTATTTCCTCGGTGTTACTCTTATACTACCTTTTACTGCCGTCTCTTTCAGGAACTGCTTATAAATTGCCGGCTCACATTTCTCCAGCCCCTTCGCATCGAGAGACTTCTTTGTGGTAGGCATCACCCTTGATACGATAAATAACTCATGCTCACACTTTGATTCTCCGGTTTCTTCCATATACTGATACAATTCTTCGGAGATACGTTTCTTTTCCTCTGTGAGCTGTTTTATCTTTCCATCTAAGGAGATAATAGTCTGAGCTCTTTCGAATACCTCTACGGGGACTATTTGCCCGTTCTCCGGCAAGGGTATTTCAGAAGATGTAAATGGTTCACCTTTCATCTCACAATCAAACAACTTTTGTATTGTATCATTGTCGATCCTCTGAACTTCCTTCAACTCTTTCACTTCATTCCTCAACCAGATAGCATATAACTTCTTAACCCTTAGATGAGGGTTTTGCATCTCAAACATATAGGCATAGATACTCAACTGCCAACTCAACCAATCAACATCAAGCTTTGCCGTAGTCTTTATATCCGCAAGGTATACCTCATCATCATTCTCTGATTCTCCATCGAATATAACATCCACACTGCTTGCAAAAGCGACCTCATCAGAAATGAGATATTCATTAGCTATTGGCTTCAATCCATGCTCTTCTTTCAGGATCTTATAATTCTTCGCTTCCAGAACCACCGGCTCAATACCTAAGGCATCCACCAATTCACACTGTTCATGTACCAAGGTTCCTTTATCCTTTGCTCGTTCCAGCACGAAATCTGGTACACCATCATATTTATTCTGGAAAAGCTGATTCCGTAGGAGGGTAGTTACACCCTCCAACAAAATATCCTCCAGACGGTAGGTATGCCTCTCTTGGTCAAACACTACCGGACTTTCCTTCAACTTCATCTCTTCTCAATCTCCTTTCTTCGCATACTCAACGCATTCATAAACTTGCTGTTACCTCTGAATCCTTCACACTCATTATATATCTGCGTGAGGTCTGCCGTGGCTTTCGCATTTCTAATCAATTCCAATGCAAGGCTCAAACTATCCTCATCTACCTGCGGCTCATCCTTCCCATGCTTGTTGGTAGCATCCGGGTCTTTTGTGTCATCAATACAAAACAGACCATTCAAAGCATACTTTCTTGCATAAGAGCTACACGCTCCTGTGACTTGTGAAGACGCCATACCTTTCAATATCTCATCTTCACGGGCCATTGCCGATGTCTGAACTTGTTCCCCTTGACTATTGGTAAGAGTTGCCGTTGCCTTAATGTAGATACGAGTTCCAACCTGTACCACATCATCCGTAATCACTAATGAACACTTACATTCTGTTAGAATGGGTTTCACACTCTCTAAAATGTCCTCACAACTCCGGTACTTATATTTCCCAAAATTGTTGTACTGCCCTTTGGGGGCTTTCAGCTTCTGCTGAATCGTTACTAATTCTTGTACCATATCTCACTAAATTTTAGAATAAAACGTCGTAGGGCGAGAGAGAATCGAACTCCCATGTGGCCAGAACCTATGTTCTTTCCTCGCCCTCCAATCAAAAAACTAAAGCAAACAAAACACATCTCCAAAAGGAGAATCACCCTCACGGGCTATGATATCCAATCAAAAATTTCCTTCTTCTCTGACAGAGAAAGACTATCCAGAAAATCATTTTCATTCTCTTCATTCATCTCTTTAAGCCTCCAGCCTAATCTATCACCAATCATCTTCGCAATATTCGGATAGTCCTTCCTTTCTCCATCTGATACCGATAAATCAATGATCTCAACTCTACGATAGAAATCATCCATTACATCATACTCCACCTGAATAGATACCCCGAACCTCTCTAATACCTCCTCATCGCATGAATTGATCCTGGCACGATAAGCCAACCGATCTATGCTCCTTGCTATCTCATTCCTCACCTGAATTATCCTGTTCCTTCTTCCCATCGAACGCTGGCTTTAATAGATTCCTAAAAAATAGATATGCATATCCCAGACCAATAATCTGTAATACTATCGCTCCCTCACAACAAATCAAACCGATTGGCAGCGATAACACCACCATCAGTGAATAATAGAACCAATCTTTTGCTTTCATATCCTATGCTACTGCGTAACGCAACACATCACTGGCATTGCAATACAATTTTCCATTCTGTGACACACTTTTTTTCTCAGTCCTGATCTCGCCTTTCTCAATCAACCTCTGCAACCGGGTACGTCCCCCGACTATTGTCGCTGAGAACCGGAATCCGAATGTTTTCTGATTCATCACCCGATAGATATTTACCAGATGGTCTATTTGTTTTCTATCCATCTCATCCATCTTCATCACCTCCATAATCACATACATACTCTATCTTTCGACCTCTTCTCACTCTCATCGCTCTCATATTATCCAGATTATTACAAGTCACCTGCATAATCAGAAATAGGGCAGAGAACAATAATTCTAAACCATGCCTGCGTATCTCTTTCAAATCGAATCTACGCTGCACCCTCTCACATACCATATACAAAATAAGCTCGGTATCTTTCGATATTCCGAGCTTCTTGTATATAGCTTTTTTCTGAGTCTTGACGGTCCAATATGATTTATCCAGATTGTCCGCCACTTCCTTATCCGAGTAGCCTTTGCAATACTCATTCGCAATCTCTCTTTCAGCACATGACAGACTTTCCATACTTACGCTATTCTTTGAACCTTCACCTCCAGCTTATCCGTCCATGTCCTGAACTTAATGCCTTTCGCCCGAAACTTACGGGAGAACCGACCGACAGTCATTGTAACAGTATCAATTCTTTCTAACGGCCATTCTTCCACATCATTAACTTCCATATTGCGCAACGTGGGCGCAATAGGCTTTCTTTCATCCTCTTTCATTTTTTACCTCCTCATCTTAAAATTTATCTTCCCAAGAATGAATCAGGTTATGCAATACATTCAGCTTTTCACCTTCTCTTCTGCATTTCTCTGATTCCTGATTCCACCAAGTAGAATATTGCTTACTCGTTAACTTCTCTGCTTCTAACTGAGTCTGCAATT
The DNA here is from genome assembly GCF_900142015.1 of Bacteroides stercorirosoris. GTDB lineage: Bacteria > Bacteroidota > Bacteroidia > Bacteroidales > Bacteroidaceae > Bacteroides > Bacteroides stercorirosoris. The sequence goes on along the minus strand of NZ_FQZN01000012.1, from coordinate 54,664 downwards.
CTAGAACTACATTCTCCAACTCTTCCGGCATCATTTTAGCCAGACTTTCTTTTGTGTACTTTTCCATATCTTTGAAAATTAATGATTAATAATTTGTTCCCCTGAACCGATTCGGTCGGCAGCATCACGCTTTTGTCAGGGGATTTACTTAACTTTGTGGTGTCTAATCAAAAAAATTAAGTAATTATGAAACCTCAAGACTTTAAAATCAGAGCAGAAGAACTGATTAAACAATTAGATTCCATCCAAGCAGAAGGAGAAAAATGTTCTCTGAAAGACTACATGAATCCTTTCCCCGGCTTACAGGAATTACTAATTGAATTTGTACATCTTGTGTACGCATTCGATCATGGGTTGCCATTGAATAAATTAATATCTGATTTACCAAGTTTGAAATTCGGTTCTGCAATTCTTGGTAGGGCTTCTTTTAATGAAGAGAAATTCAAAGAAATCAGATACTACATGAATTTCTTCATCCAATACCTTGAGGATTATTACGAATAAATTCTATTCCTTCAGCAGGCATATCTCGTTTATTCCTCATTTTGTGATAATCAAGATATGCCCGTTCGACCATTTCATACAATCCATTTAAAACATTCATATTCAAAACGGGGACATCTGTAATGCTTAATGAGAATGTTGCATCCCCAATAAGTCTGTTGTTAGATTCTTGAAATTCTATCTGTACTTTCATACACTCAGTTATTTATTGGTTAATAATTGTGCCCCGATAAGCTCTCTCTGCTCTTCCCACCGGAGTTATCAGCTACTATACTTCACTGCATAACCGTTCGGGGCATGTTCGGCTGATTTACTTAACCCGTCTGCTTGCCTCGACCTTTCGGCTGCTTGCTTCGAACGTTGTGTGCTCGACCTTCTTATGATGCCGCTTTTAACGACTGGTCGCGGATTATTCCGAATAGATCACTTAGGGCAATCACTCCAATGGTTCCCACATCTCCACATCAAAGGGTAGGCTCAAAGACCAGATGGGGACCGGCTTAACGCTGCCGTGCGAAATATTAAGGATATTCAACCTGCGTCTCTTTTCAGATTCTCCCGAAGGATGGCACATTCTCAAAAGGACTGCAACGAAAAACTAAGCCTGCATGCGTGGCTGGAGTCCCATCAAAGGGTAGGCTCTATGACCGCTCCAGCCTGTCATCCTGAATCAAACTTTCAACAACTCCATAAGCATCTCTTTATCCACTTCCCAAAGGTTAAAACCTCTCTCAATCTTCCTGCGGAGATACTCTTTCTCACCAATCATGCTAATTGCCTTATCTCTCAAATCTGATGCACTCCACTTCTCAGCCTGTTCGATCAGGAAATTCGCCATCATTCTGCGCTCCTCAAATAATTCTCTCACCAACACCGTTTGTCTTTCAAGGTCAGAAAGTACTTGCGGAGCTTTCTTGTATGCATTGCAAAATGCATCCTTGTCGAGATTGGTATTCATATACACCTTTTCGATGTTTGCATACACTTCTGCCGTTACCGACCTTCCTGTTCTCTCTTCAAATTCTTTCTGTGTCATTACTTATTCCTCCTCTTCATTAAATTCATATTCATCTTCCGATATTCCCAAAAAGCCAAACTGGTTTTCAACCAAGAACTTCAACTCATCAACATTATCCTCATCCTCCAGGTCTCCCCAGAACTCACTATCAGCCTCCCAAACATTGGTTTCAACCTGATTGAACCCTTTTTTCAAATGCCAATTATCATTTATCGCTTCCGAAGCTCTTCCTGCCTCTCTCAATGAAACTCTCAATACCATTTTCATATTTCCTCCTTTTTTTATTCCGATACCTCGTTTGAGGTATTGTGTAATTGATTGATTATTTGTTCCTTTGTTTGATTGATACGTCAAAGAAACAACATTTGTTGATATAATCAAAGCTTATATCAATTCTATGTTGATATTATAACATATATTAATATTTAAGTTGATATTTGAAGATGGAAAAACATGAAAGAATAAAAGCTGCCTATGAATATTTAAGAAATATTGGCAAAGTTCATACTCAACAAGATATTGCTGATTCAATGGGTATGAAAAAAGAGAGTGTCTCACGTGCCTTTAGTGGAAATGAAAACTATCTTACGGATAAATTTCTCAATAAGTTCAATTTTACATTCGGTAATATCTTCAATATGGACTGGTTGTTAAACGAAGAAGGAGAAATGCTATATCCATCTCAATCAGTAGGGGATATTTCAAACAGTAACGTCTCTGGAGTTAATGTTAGTGGGAGAGAAATACATATAGCTTCTCCGGAAGCATACCATACACTATTAAAGATCGTCGAAACCAATCAAAAAACTACTGAAAAATTTCAAGAACAAATAGATAGGTTAATATCCATAATTGAATCTAAATATGAAATCACAAAAGATAGGTAATATTGAGAATAGTAATTTATCAAATGTCAACACCAATAATGAAAGTTCCATAGTTGGTTTAAAAAAGAATAATAGCTTAATAAAATATATACCAATAACTTTTTCTCTATTGGCATTGACTTTATCTATTATTGCATTATACAGGACATCTCCTATCACGATAGATTTATTCGGTGCTTCCGTAGGAGCTTTATCGTTTTTAGTTGCCATTTTAGCTATAATGTTTGGCTATAATATTTTAGGTATAAAAGGGCAAATATCCAAAGAGATACATGATGTGAGCCACAATATGAAAAATGAGATTGTTAATAACATAAGCGATGCTAAGGGACAGATATATTTCAGTTCCTCTGAATCTAATATACTTTCAGGACAATATCAACAATCATTTCATAATTTACTTCTATCTTTAGATGAACTAAATAAAGGTGGACTGTCAAGTGATGAAGAAATTGCCATTGTAGAAAACAAGATGCTTTATGTTATAAAGAAGCTAGATAATGAACATGATATTTCATTTACCGACAGATATACTTATGACAGATATGTTGAGATAGCTAAAAGGCTCAATTCTGAAATAGGAAATTCTATCTTAGAATTTTTATTTAATCATAAAATGAATTGAAACTTTATAATCCCTCACGCGCACGCACGCGTGTATATGTATATCTCTCTATTACTCTATATATAGGACCGTAAAATGACATACAAAAAATAGGGTTTTACCCGTAAAATGACATACAAAACTTTTGTACGTAAAATGACATACAAAAACAGGTTTTACCTGTAATATGACATACAAAGAATTTATAAACTAAATACATTATCACAATGAAAAAACTACTATTATTATTGGCTATAACATTTAGCCTTGGTGTATCTGCTCAGGAACAGGAACCAGCATCAAAAAGTAAAACGATTGCCTTTCTCTCAAAAGACGGCTCTTTGCTAAAGAAAGAATTCTATGATATAGAAGGGGGGAAGGTTAACGGTGTAGGGTTTCAGAATATAATTATCACTGACGAAAAAACAAAAGAAAAAGTAGGAGCATTGAGAATTTCAACTTCCTATTATTCATCAGCATTAAAGAACTCAGAGACTTTCATCGGTACATTAGATTACGATGAACTTGATGCTTGTATTAAGTCATTGGAATACATGAATGATAATATAATTAGAAAAATTCCAGAGACTTATACAGAATGTGAATATAGTTCCAGAGATGGAATTAGAATGAATGTGTTCTGGAGCTCCAAGAGAAAATGGGCTTTCATGATCCAGACTAAAAGTTATACTAATCGTTCTACGCAATACCTTGATATAACTTCACTACCAGTTGTCATTATCAATCTTAAAAATGCGCAAGTTCAATTAAAGGAAACGCTTGCGATTCAACCTAAATGATCCAATATGAATAATAAACTTTAAATAATACTATCATGAAACAAATTATTATCATGGCCTTAGCGGCTATTTTTATCCTATCAGGATGTAAATCAAAAGAAGAAAAAGCTCTGGAAGCAATCAAAAACGAGATGTTTAAAACATTATACGACTTTGAGAGCTATCAACCTGTCGAAACAAAGATAGATAGCGCATTTCTATCAATTTACACAGATTCTACTATTCTTAGTCATGGATATGTGTCCAGTGCAATTCTTGATGAAGTTAATACAACATTAGAAGAAGTAAAAGATGGCAATAGAACAGCCAAAATCTGGAGTGATTCATATTCATCATATGGTAGGGAACAATACAATGAGGCAAGAGAAAAAGCTGAAAAAGGGCTTGAAAAATTAGATATATACTTTGAGGCTATAAATGCTCATTATGACACCATACGACAACTTGCTCAAAATATTAATCCTGACTTCTATGGATGGAAAGTTACACATAAATTTAGATGTAAAACTAAAGGTGGCAACTCAACTCTTGGCACGTACATATATATTTGATAAGAAGATAAAAAATATTATTTATAAAGAAGACACAGAAGATGAAGAACTAACGACCGTTAAGGGCTTGATCAAAGAGGCTATAGAAGAAAAGGCGAAAAAAGAAGATACAGATGAAGAAAGCAATGATGAATAATACTATCTGTAACTGTTTTCAATCTGACCAACCTTGCACTGGCATCTGGCGCTGTCACTTCCTGACAACTCCACCACCGATCAGACCAGAAGACAAAGAACCGACTTTTGTGTCTGTGTACCGGGAGGCGAAGAAGAAAGGAATCCTGTCCTGTCCTTCATTTAACCCCGGAAAAATAGATACCATTTTAGACTCATTTTTTTAATAGACTTGTTTTTTTTGAAAATTAGCGTCATCATAACTAACTGAACACGAACTCAATAAGTCTCTTTTTGGAGAAGTTCTTCTAAGGCGTGGGTCTTGCGTTCGAATCGCAACGGAATCACTAAAGGTGGTTACTTCGGTAACTGCCTTTTTTGTTGTATATCAGTTTATTGCGTGGTAAAATAGGGTCAGTCCGATTAAAATATAGCCATTTATGTTATATAATGATTAATATTTATTGGTACAAAATCATGCACAATTATGCACACTAATGCACTACTTTTGATACCAAAAATATACCAAGAGTATCAAATGATACCAAAAACGTGATACCGATGTTTGGTTTCATTAACACCAATTTAAAAATTAAAAAGTATGAAGTACATTATAAGCATATAATTTGCTTTGATAAATTTCTTCTAACGCTTCAGCCTGCAAAACAAGATTTACGTAAAATAACACTTGTTACAGCATTTCTAAAAACTACAAAAAAGTTAAAAAGGTTTTGCTCCTATAACAATGAACACTAATTTTGGAATATCAACTTTTAAAAAATTAAAGCACATGAAAAAATTATTGTTATCCATTGCACTATGTTGTGCAGCAACTAACTTTTTTGCACAAACTACAGACCCAGGAGATCTGATTAACCAAGGAAAAGCAGCGCTTGAAGCTAAAAACTATCAGGAAGCATATGTTAAATTCAGTACTTACCTGACACAGACAAACAATCAGGATTCTGTAATTGCTTATAACTGTGGTGTTTGTGCCGACAAAATCAAAAAGCCGACAGAAGCACTTAAATATTTTGATATTGCCGTTCAAAAGAAATATAATCTGGGAAATGCATATGTAGGTAAAGCTGGTGCATTGAAAGATTTGAAAAAAGATGCTGAATATCTTGCAACCTTGAAAGAGGGCATAGAAGCAGCCCCCGAAAACAAAACTTTGAGAAGACTTCATGCTAATTATTACCTGAATGCTGGTATTAAGGCTCAAAAGGCTAATAAACTGGATGATGCTGAGGAAGCATTCAAACAAGTATTGGCTGATGATGATAAAAATACAAATGCTTTGTACAGCTTAGGTACTCTTTCTTATAATAAGGCTGCCTTAGTTCTGAAAAATGCTGCTCCATTGGCTAATTCGGATAAAGCGAAGTATGATGCACAGAAAGAAATCGCTGACAAGAACTTCCAGGATTCTAAAAAATATCTGGAACAGGCACTTCCCTTATTGTCAGCTGACAAACCTCGTGAAAAGAGCATGATAGATAATATCAAGAAATTATTGCCGCAGATTGAGGCACAACTGAAATAATCCATCAGAAATATAGTAAAAAAAGAAAGCCGTATCGGAATTTTAATCTGGTACGGCTTTTTCTTCAAGCATATTGCTCTATTTTGTTTTCTTCAATATCACCGCAGTACGTGCAGGAATATAAAGCTTCAGCCATTCTTTCTTCTCCTTTTCATACAGCGGATCAGCGACGGTGAAGTGTTTCACTGTATCGTCTGCAAAACCGTTACCACCATAAGCGGGATTATCCGTATTCAATACGACTTCATATGTTCCGGGAGATACCAAGAAGCCGTAATCAGTGAAGGATTGTTTCGGATTGAAGTTGAATACAAAGACATAGTCTTTACGCATATATGCCAATACCTGATCGTTATCGTTATGCCAGATTTCCTGAACGGGTGTTGCCTGGAAAGCTTTCACGCTCTTGATGATTTTTAGCATATCGGCATCAAAATCTGCCATGTAGTGGTAGGTGAGGTTTTTGTTATCAACCAAGTCCCATTGGCGTCGGGCGTATTTGCACGACCAGTCGTTACCTTCGCGTGGGAAGTCAATCCACTCGGGATGACCGAACTCATTCCCCATAAAGTTGAGATAACCTCCGTTGATAGTGGTTGCCGTCAACATACGTATCATTTTATGAAGAGCGATACCACGGTTTACGGTGTAGTTCTCATCACCTTTTTGCATATGCCAGTACATATCGGCATCTATCAGGCGGAAGATGATGGTTTTATCACCTACCAATGCCTGGTCATGACTTTCTGCATAAGAAATGGTCTTTTCATCCTTGCGGCGGTTGGTAACTTCCCAAAACATACTGGACGGTTTCCAGTCTTCATCAATCTTTTCCTTGATAGTCTTAATCCAGTAATCGGGAATGTTCATTGCCATACGATAATCAAAGCCATAGCCACCATCTTCAACTTTAGCAGCCAGTCCGGGCATACCTGATACTTCTTCGGCAATGGTCAAAGCCTTTGGGTTAACTTCGTGAATCAGCTTGTTGGCAAGGGTCAGATAGCAAATAGCGTTATCATCCTGGTGTCCATTGAAATAATCCCCGTAGTTACAGAATGCTTCGCCCAATCCGTGGCTATAATAAAGCATGGAAGTCACGCCATCGAAGCGGAAACCATCAAAACCATATTCTTCAAGCCAATATTTACAGTTGGAGAGAAGGAAATGTATTACTTCATTCTTTCCATAATCAAAACAAAGCGAATCCCAAGCCGGATGCTCGCGACGACCACCGGGGTAGAAGTATTGATTCGGATCACCGGCAAAATTACCCAGACCTTCCACTTCATTTTTTACAGCATGGGAATGGACAATATCCATGATAACTGCAATACCTAATCCATGTGCCGTATCGATCAGTTGCTTCAATTCATCCGGTGTACCGAAGCGCGAAGAAGCAGCAAAGAAACTGGATACATGATAACCGAAACTGCCATAGTAGGGATGTTCCTGAATAGCCATAATTTGGATACAGTTATATCCGGCCTTGGCTATGCGTGGAAGTGTTTTTTCACGGAATTCGTTGTAAGTACCTACTTTTTCCTCTTTTTGAGCCATGCCGATATGGCATTCATAAATCAGTAGAGGATCGGTAGAAGGCTTGAAAGCTCGTTTCTTTGCTTTATACGGTTTTTCCGGATTCCAGACTTGCGCACTGAAAATCTTGGTTTGCTCGTCTTGCACTACACGGGTAGCCCAGGCTGGGATACGTTCTCCACAGCCACCTTCCCAATGTACAATGAGCTTGTACAAGTCACCATGCTTTATAGCGTCTGCAGGAAGTTTGACTTCCCAGTTACCATTATTCTTGCGTTTCAGACTGTACTTCTTTTGTTCTTTCCAGTCGTTGAATGTACCGACTATGAATATCTGTGTGGCATTGGGCGCCCACTCACGAAAAATCCAGCCATCTGCTGTGCGGTGTAGTCCGAAATATAAATATCCCGAGGCAAAATCAGACAAGGTCTGTTTCCCTTTGTTCGTCAGTTCAGCTTCTTTGTCTAATGCATGCTGATGACGGCCGTTGATGGCATCTTCGTAAGGTTCCAGCCATGGGTCGTTCTTAATCAAGTTCAATGTTTCCATAAAGGATGAGTTTTTGATTGGAGTTATTATGCTTTCACTTTCACGATGACTTTCTTCACTCCGTCGGGAGAGATGCCGGGAGCATGACCGTCTTGGGGAAAGAAGATGGCAAACATACCGGGTTTCACGGTGATGTAGGTTTCAGCCAGTCCTTCAAAGAAAGTGATATCTTTTTCTGCATTGTAAGGAGCATCAGCCGGTACACAATCTTTTCCTGCTGTATAGCCCATTACTTCCGGTCCGGAAAGTGGTATCTGGATGTCGATAAATTCATTGTGCGTTTCCAGTTTGGCCTGTTCTTTAGCTTTAGGGGTAGTCTGAGCTACGTTTACAACCAAGTCTTTACCTTTTAATTCGGTTTTGCCAACTTCCATTGCGTTTAAATCATGTGACTGCAAAAACTCAATAGCCTGGGCAAATAAAGGGTTCAACGATGCATATTTTTCTAAATTTTCTAATCTATCTACTACCATAGCTTTAATGTTTTAAGTTAGTTATTTATTATCAGATTTTATTCGAATTCATCTATTGTATAATTCAGAAAATCGGCAAAAGGTTTCATTTGCTTGAAAATATCTGCTGTCCGATCCAGAAAATCAGGTTGCAGGAAGAAGTCGTCCGGTTGGCCGCAATAACAAGTATAATCCTTGCATTTTAGGTATTGCGCATACTCGAAATCCTTCGGGAAGCCTTTGGGGACAGTCTTCAGAAATGTTTCGCCGATTACTGGGAAATACTGTTTGAAAGCGGGAGCTTCAACAATGCTGCGATATTCATCTATATTATCATAGATGGCCTGCCGCAGAGCTTTCAACGTCTTTGGAGGCAGGCAATAGCTGCCGCCCGCCAACAGACAATTACCCGGTTCGATGTGAACGTAGTAACCGCAGTGGTCCGATTTCTTACCGTGGGCGTTGATATATCCACCCAAATGAGTTTTATACGGGGTCTTGTCTTGCGAAAAGCGCGTATCACGATAGATGCGGTAAGTGCAATCTTTGGCCTGTACTCCGCGGATGCTTTCGTCGAAGAGCGCGATACGGTTAATGATAACCGATAATAAGTTCTCAAATTCATAGCGGGCTTCTTCATATAAGTCCTTATGAGCGTTGAACCATTCACGGTTGTTGTTAGCGGACACTTCTTTCAGGAAGTGAAAAATAACAGGGATGTTCATATTCGTATTTTCCTTATTATCTGACAAATTTACGCATAATTTTTCTAACATACTACAAAGAGGGACAAAAAAAGCATCGGCTCTGGTAAACCGATGCTCCTTACACATTTATCAATCAAACAGACGCTTCTGTTTTTGATGTACTTACTTATCACAAGCGGGTACGTCTCCTTTAATTAATCTTATATCTAATACTATGAAAAACACAATTATATAACACAGCCCCACAGAAAAAGTTCGAGGGGGTAGGAGGTATTTTATCATTTGTTTGTATCTTTGTAGAAAAATTATACGAACATATGGAATATAAATATGATGAAGAGAGCGTGAATGCCTTGATGAAGTGGGCTGAGAACGCACAGTTACCTAAGGAGGTACAACTGAGTGAAGCTGAAAAAATAATGGATACGAAGCAATATGTGCAGGCAAATCTGAGTGATATCAGAGCACATTATCCGGATGAATTTTATAATCCCGCCATTCAACGTCTATATAGGTTAAAGAGTAAAGCGGAAGAAGGGGAATAAGACAGATATCATTTAATATGAAGCGAAGAATCTGTTATCTTTATTGTGTGAAAGAAAAGAGACTCTTCGCTTTATTCTGATTTGGCTTATAATTTAATCTTTAAAATCTTACCACTACAACCTTCCAGCGATACTTCCGTAGCTTTATAAGGCAACAGGCTGATATTTTCTGTTTTATCCGTCAGCAAATCGACTGCCGGATAAACATCCATTTGTGGTATTTGCAAGAAATCAAAGGCATGCGAGGGGACATTTATTGCCACATCCACTGAAATATGATCGAAATTCACGATTATGAACAATAATTCATTACCCGCTTTGCGCAAGAATGTATATTGTTTATGTTCATTGAAGCGCCAGCCATTTACGTTAGCATACATCAAATCGAAGAATTCACCTTCAGTTATTGCTTTTTCTTCATTGCAAAGAGTCAGGATGCGCTGGTAGACGCCATATATATGTTTTTGATCTTCTGTCAACATCTTGCCATCAAACTTTCCGCCATTTCGCCAGCGACGGATGCTATCGACACTCCAATAGTCAAAAATAGTAGTTCGTCCGTCCCTGCCGCTGAAGCCTTCGCTATCCATGCCCAGTTCTCCGAATTCCTGCCCGAAATAAATCATCATAGGATTGGTGTTCATACAGGCGGAGACAATCAGTCCCGGAATTGCTTTACGTGGATTTCCGACAAAGAAATCAGAAGCAATGCGTTGTTCATCGTGGTTTTCCAGGAAGTTCAACATCCGTTTCTCGATTCCATTCAGTTTTTGCCATGAGCGGGTGATGGCTGTGGCGGAATCATATCCGCAAATCACATTGCGGAGGGTATCATAAAGCCCTACTTTGTCATACAGATAATCGAACTTGCCACGGAACAGATAGTTATGATATTCTGCCGGATTATAGACTTCGGCAATGAATAACAGATTGGGATGTTGCTCCTTAACCTGTGGTACCACCCATTCCCAGAACTCTACCGGAACCATTTCCGCCATATCGCAGCGGAAGCCATCAATATTCTTATCCGCCCAAAAAAGGAGGATGTCCAGCATCTTTGTCCATGTATCGGGAATAGGGCTGAAATGACGGGTTCCACCATTCTGATAATCCACACCATAATTCAGTTTTACGGTTTCGTACCAGTCGTTTATGTTGGGGTATGCGTCAAAGCGGTTATTTCCCGTAGCTTTTGCAGGACATTCTTTATATGGTTCGGCAGCAGCCCCCTTCATGTCAAACTGACCGTGTAATTCAGATTGAGGTATGTAATAGAAATTATTGTATGGACTGAATGCATAAGCAGGATCATCGTTTGCTCCTAACTGTGATGTTCCATCCGGTTGTGCGTCCGAATGATACTGGCGGGCTACGTGGTTGGGTACAAAATCGATAATTACCTTTAAGCCACTGCGATGCGTGCGTTGCACCAGATTCTCAAATTCTTTCATACGTTCCGACACATCATTGGCAAGGTCAGGATCTACATCATAATAGTCCTTGATGGCATACGGGGAACCCGCTTTACCTTTCACAATGGCCGGATGATCGGGACATATGTTATAGCGTCGGTAATCCGTTTGTGTGGCATGTTCGATGATACCGGTATACCAGATATGGGTTGTTCCGAGTTTTTTTATTTCAGCCAGTGCTTTGGCGGTAAAGTCCGCCATCTTGCCACATCCATTTTCTGTTATGCTACCGTTATTGATGCAGTGATTATGATTGTTGCCGAACAGGCGCGTAAACACTTGATAAATAATTATTTTTTCTTCTTTCCCCATTTTCTTTTTTATTTTACGGTTTGATAATTGCTTCTTCTTTCCAAACGGAACCTTTGTCCACTTTCAATTGATCCAGAAGGGTGTTGGCTGCATTATATCCTTGCATAAATATCTCTTCTGCCTTCTCCAGTTCAGTGTTGCTGTACCCGTCCAGGTTATACGGTTCTATCAATAAGTCCGCTTTTTCACGCTCCGGAAAAGTATTTGCACGAAACATGAAATGGTAAGAACGCATGGCGATACTTACGATATTCATCTTGTATTTATTCGCCATCAGCGGACTGACATTGACTGCCACCACTTTATCGCACACGCGCCGGATGGTGGAAACCGGTAGATTCATGAACAATCCTCCGTCTACATAGTGCGTACCCTCTATCTTTACCGGAGAAAAGAGTATAGGCATACAACAAGAGGCCGCCACACGTTCCGCGATTTCCCCTTTATGGAAATGAACCGAGCGTCCGTGGTCGAGGTCGGTAGCGGTAATGATGAGAGGAATCTGCAATTCTTCCATCGTCTTGGCTTTCAGGTTGGTTTTCAGGAAGTCGATGAATTCACCTAACTCGAATAATCCCACTTTGGGAATGACCAATTTAGTCAAATCCTGAAACTTATGTCCGGCGAAAAAGTCCAGAACTTTGTGTGGCTCATTGCCGTCGGCATAGAACACGCCGGCTAAGGCACCAGCACTTACACCCGAAAGGATATTGGGTTTGATGTCATGTTCCAGCAATGCCTGCATCACTCCCAGATGTGCAAAACCCTTGATGAAACCGCCACTCAAAGCATAACCGACAGGATATTTCTTCGTAAACCAATTATTTGTTGTTACCTCCATGTCAAAAATCTACCATATATTTGTTCGGCACGAAATTAGTGATTTTATTGTAGGTTGAAAGGAAAAAGGGAGAAAAATGTGCCGAGATAGAGAAAAAGTAACGCCTGCCTCCAATTTATTTTGCGGAAGACAGGCGTTAGTGGGGATCGGGAAATATTCAATCAGAAACCGAAATCATCTACCTGAATTTCTTCCTGATGATTGTCGGTGAAGGGTTTAGCTTCTTGTTGCACAACGTTTCCTTCAATGTACACAGCGCGGAAGGGGCGTGCAGGACAGATATATTCACAGCCACCACAACCTACGCAAATATCCGTATTTACATGGGGGATCGTCAATCCGTCCTTATATGGTATCATCGAAAGAGCCTGCGTGGGGCAATGCTCGGAACAAGCCCCGCAACTGGTGCCGTCCCGATAAACAATACAGTTTTCTTCGATAAACACAACCTTGCCTATCTGTGTCAGATGTTTCTGTTCCTTCGTCAGAGGCAGGATAGCTCCGTTCGGACAAACATCACTGCACACAGTACAGTCAAAGTTACAGAATCCTTTTTCAAAATAGACGGTCGGCTGCATCATTCCTCCGATGCCATATTCCATAAAAGCAGGTTTCAACACATGAGAGGGACATTTGCTGACACATAAATGGCAGGAGGTGCAATGTGCCTGAAAGTGGTCCTGGCTGATAGAACCCGGTGGCGTTATCGGTGTTTCCCGTTTGTCGCTTTTCATTCCGGCGGCAACGGCCACTACATTCTGTGCCTGCGCCATTACTTTAGGGGCGGTAGCGGCAGTTGTCAAACCTGCAACCAGAAAACGGCGTTTGGAAGCATCAGCAACAGTCTGTTTTTTACTTCCGAAAGGCATGGTATAGCGAAGTGCGTTTTGTCGGCATTCACCCAGGCAATCAAAACAATCTACGCAACGACTGTAATCAATGGCTTGCTCCTTGCTATTGATGCACGATGCTTTGCATTTGGTGGCACAGAGTCCGCAATGATTGCATTTTTCCGTATCAATGCGGACTTTGAATAATGAAAAGCGACTGACGAATCCGAGCAACGTACCCACCGGACACATTGTATTGCACCATGTACGGCCGTATCTCCATGCCAGGAAACCAATCAGCAGGAATGTTACCAAACCTATAATAAATGAAGAGATACTCAACAAAGAGGCGTCCACCTGATAAAATGTATAGTTGTTGAACCTGGAGAATACACTCTCCAACAGATTGTTTCCTAACATATACACAGGCTTGAATACATTGGTCACCATACGTCCGAAAGCACTGTACGGGTCCAGGAGACCCAAAATCACAGTGAAATTAAGGAGAAAAGCCACGGTTGTCACACCCAATACCCCCCAGCGTAATATTTTCCTGGCGGGAGAGTAACGGAAACGTTTCTTTTTCTTCGCTGTCTTCTTGGAAATCCAGGTCACTATATCCTGAAAAACACCCATCGGACAAACGGTGGAACAGTAAATGCGGCCTAAGAACAGTGTTATCAGTATCAATACCACCAGCGTTATAAAACTCAATGATACCAATGCCGGTACAAACTGCACATGAGCCAGTCTGTGGAAACTATTCGGCAATATTTCCGCAAAATCCAGAAAATAAAAAGTTATCAGTCCGAAGAAGACGACGGACAGTAGAATACGTGCTTTTCTCAACATAAATGTGTGTACTTTTATACTCTCGAACTAAAGTCTGATTCGCTTTACATTCAATTTGTCCAAATCCATCGTTCCAATTTTCAGCGCTTGTCCGTTAGCAAGGTGGGCAACGCTTTCAAGCGGCATTTCACGAACCTGGTTGAAGAACTTGGTGGCGGCTGTATCCACAGCTACGATATCCTGCGAGATGAACAATCCCTTTGTCAGGACTACATCGGAGGCGGAACGTCCGCGCGGACCATTTGTCTTCAAGACACGGTAGGCGTCTACTACATTCAGCACTGCTTTCTTATCCATTGTGCAGATATCTGCAATGCACTGTTGCAAATCATTGGAATGGAAGAAACCACGGTCCCAGACAATCCCCATATGATTTTTCATTGAAATGGTCAGATTGGCACCTCCATGATTTTTCAGAATGGGAACGTTAATCCAAACATCACTATTTAAGATTGCTTCATGCACTTTGGCACTTTTCATACGCTTACCTTTCGGTAAGGAAACCGGTTTGTAGTAACTTTCCAGATGGGCGGGCATTACCTTTGCACCGGCAGCTTTGGCAGCAGCTTCTATACCACTGTTTTTATAGCACTTCTGCCAGTCGTCGCAAGTATGGTCGAAAACCGTCACTTCTTTCGCGCCTGCGGCAAGGCATTGCTTCACAATCTCGGCAACAAGTTTCGGATTGGTGTTACCTGCCAGTTCGGGCACTTTGTCCCAGCCGATATTGGGCTTGACCACTACTTTCTGTCCCGGTTTGATAAACTGCTTCATGCCACCCATTTCCGCAATGGCACGCTGGAACATCGCTTCGGGTTCTCCACCCATCACTGCTACCAAATCCACTTTACCGCCGCCTGCATTTGTCAGCTTCTGCGCCAGTATATCCATTGCTTCCGAGCGTTGCACGGTCATCACTGCACCCGTCACCGCCAGAGTCTTTAAGAAATCCCTTCTGTCCATAGGCCCTTTGTTTAATTTTCAATTATTAATTATTAATTTCCTACACTATCCAGGGGAATTTGAAACATGTCTCATCAAACAGGGCATAATCTGCCGTTCCGTTGACTGCGAATGTTTTTATCAGGCGTGCTTCTTTGAGTAATTCGCACGCTAAACGAATGGTAGAGCCGGTCTTAATCCGGTCATCTACCAATAAAATGCTTTTATCTTTGAAATCAAAATCAACCGGAGCCAGCAACTGAGGTGCATCGTACTTGGGATGTTGATATTCATCCCGCAAGTTGATGCGCAGCAGATGCACTTCCTTTTGTAAACGTTGATTGATGATGCCAGCCGGAACGATACCGCCATTAGCAATTGCCACGATCATATCAAAATCATCGTGGAACTCAATAGTGCGGAAACGTTCCAGCACTTCTTCCATTGTTTTTGCCATATTCTATGGGAGATTAGCTGTCTGTTATTAAAGTTTAGAGATGGCTTTCAGCAAAGCGTAACCACCGAACCACTGAATCAGCATACCCGGAACACCTATACGGAAATCCTGTACAGCCACGAAGAAGTTACCGCACAAAGCCCATTCAAAAGCTGTGCCCAGCGCTTGGTAAGTAAGAATTACGCCAAGCAATGCGATTAATGACACCTTCTTTGTATATCGTGCAGCAAGTGCGGCAGCTCCTGCAAGTAAACCAGATTTAACCAATAGCACAGGCAATGCGGCTACGGCAGGCATACCAAACAGTAAATGATTAACCACCGGAGAAAGCAAGGCCGTAAGCAATCCCACACGGAAGCCGAATTTATAAGCGGCAATCAATGTAAAGAAGTAGATAGACAGCAATGTTGGTCCACCCATAGGTGCCAGATGGCAAAGTTGCGGCAATGCGATATTTCCTGCGACAAATAAGAATGCAAACAAATAGGTCTTTACGTTACTGAACGACAAAGAGTAGAGTTTAGCAGATGTTTCCATTATTCAATTGATTAGATTTAATTGATTATTAATTTTGTTTCTTCAAGATACAAAAGTAGGGGATGAATGCTCGTCACATTTAAAGATTTGTATCAATCCTTATAAGTTTTGTATCGGTACGTTTATAGTAAGACTCTTTTGAGCGGAAAAGGTTTAAATCTTCACCAATTCATATTGCATAGTGCCCAGACCGATCTTTTCCGCATGGCGCAAGCCCGCCAGCCAATCCGTATTCGGATGCATCAGGTGGAACTTGTCATGACCGCACAAGTCATCATGTTCATGCTCAGAAGAGAGACGGTTTTCCGTATGCAGGATAGGAGCCTGGATTACCATATCCGCGCACGCTTTATCCAGAGCTACGGGATCAGTGGAAGCCAAAATGCCGAGGTCGGGGATAATGGCAGCGTCATTATGGTTCCAGCAGTCACATTCCGGAGAAACGTTCATGATGAAGCTGATATGAAAGTTCGGTTTATCTTTCACTACTGCCAGAGAATATTCGGCAATCTTGTAATTCAACCTTTCGGATGTATCTTCATCACCCATCACGGCACCGTCGTATTGGCACAGGGCAACACATTGTCCGCAACCCACACACTTTGCATAGTCGATTTCAGCTTTACGTCCGGCATTCAGATGTACGGCATTGTGTGCACAGTGCTTAACGCAGATATTGCAGCCGATACAACTTTCCGTGTCAATCTTAGGCTGGGAAGCCGAATGCAGTTCCAGTTTTCCGGCTACACTGGCACAGCCCATGCCCAGATTTTTTAAAGCGCCGCCAAAACCGGCCTGCTCATGCCCTTTGAAGTGGTTCATGCTGATAATGATATCGGCATCGGCAATAGCTGTACCGATTTTGGGAGCGGCACAATATTCGCCATTCAAAGGAATTTCCCGGCAATCCGTACCTTTCAGCCCGTCGCCTATGATAACCTGGCATTGAGCGGATATAGGATTATAACCATTTTCCATTGCGCTTTGCAGATGGTCTACGGCATTGGCACGACGACCTGAATAAAGCGTGTTGCAATCTGTGAGGAAAGGTCTTGCGCCGTTCGTACGCAATAGGTTTGCCATGCGTGCCGCATAGTTCGGACGAAGATAAGCAAGATTTCCGGGTTCTCCGAAATGAATTTTGATAGCGACAAAACTATCCTTTAAAGGCAGTTTTTCAATACCGGCTCGCTTCACCAGGCGTTCCATCTTATCGAGAAGATTAGAAGTAGGAGAGGTACGCAGATCTGTGTAGTATACTTTTGATGTTTCCATATAATACCTGTTTGTTGTTATAGTTACGTGCAAAAATAACAGATATTATCCATATAAATAGGTATAAAACAAAAAAAGTAGCGGAAAAAATTCCGCTACTTTAACTTTCTCATTCCGGACAGAGATTATCCTAACGGATTCTCATCTACGCCTCCACCGCCTTGGCTACCACCGCCCTGGTTGCCGCTGTTTCCACCATTACCGGAGCTACTGCCGTCCGTATAGTCTGTGTCTACCGGAACTGAACGTGTCACACTCATTTCGCCCAGTGTGCGTTGGAAAATCTTCCCCGGAGTAAATACGATACGTTTGCGGATGATGTTACTTGCCGTAACCTTATCAGCCGAGTCTTCACTCTTTGCCTTAATGGTGGGACGGAAGATACCAAACTCACCCAACTGAACGCTTTTTCCGTCGTCAATGTCCTCGGCCATTATATCTACTAAGCCACTGACTACTAAGTCCACAATCTTGCGATGCACTCCGCAAAGGCGACTGACCTTTGCACACGTCTTACTGAAACTCATCTCTCCCGAACGAACGGACTTAGCTACATACTTCTCGGTTTTTGAATCGTCAAAGCCAAACACTCTTTTTGTCACTACATACTCTAAAGCCATAATTGTTAAAGTTTAAATGGTTAAAAAAATAAGGTTTACTGTTGTCATTTGTTTTAATGACTTTGCAAAGGTACAATGAAGCGTTTGATGTATTGTCCCCTTTTGGTACCTTTAGAGGTGTTTTTCTGAGAAAAGTAATAAGAAGCTAAATTTCAAGGCATTGAAAAAGGTATAAGGCTTACGTAGAAGATTATTATGCTTTTACCCTCTGTTTTTACTTTAATGTTTTGCACATTCTATTATTATTCAATATCTTAGTATCCTAATTTATAAACACATAAAAAAGAAAGCATTATGAAACACTCTTATTTCTATTCTTTCGCTTGTTCTATTTTACTTCTTACTGCTTGTTCGGGAGAAAAAACAGCTGATGCCAAACTTCCTATCATAAATATAGATGAGAGTACTGGGTATTTTGAGAATGATTACACTTCGGAAGCGTACAAAACACTGCTCAAAAATCCTAAGATTGTCCAACTGGAAACGAAAGACGACTGCTTGTTGGGTGGTTTTGCCTCTATTTGCGATGTCACTCCTAAATACATCGTTGTGGGAGGTGATAAGAAAATCTATTTCTTTGATGCGCATAGCGGGACATTCCTTTCGAAGATAGACAGACAAGGAGATGGCCCCGAAGAATATAATGATATATATTTCAGTTATTTTGATGAAGAAAATGAACTCGTTTATATCGCAACGCTCAAAAAGATTAAATCCTATAAGCCGGACGGAACTTTTGTCAAGGAGTATCCCAAAGGTAGTTTTACCAACCTTGCGCATACCACTGATGGTTATTGGGGGATTTACGAGAGGGAATATTGGAAACAGCATTTAATTGCTTTACTGGACAAGGACTGGAAGGTAAAGCAATCTTTTCTTCCTGACCGTGAGGCTGCTTTTGTGAATGGAGACCTTTATATTGCACCCCGATTCAGAGAAGCTAATAATCATATATATACTATGGTAGACGATACGCTTTACACTAATAAAGAGGAAAAACTTTCTCCTGCTTTGGTCATTCATAAGGGGAAATTGAAGATGCCGAATGAAATTATCAGTGCTTTAGATCGTCTTGTTTCGGAAGGGCAAAAGTACATCCAGATGGATGCTGCATTAAATGTGGGTAACTTAATGTTCTACAATTTCTTTTTGGAGCGCGGCCGGCATTACACCGTTTGGGATATAAAAAGCGGAAAGCTGCTGGCTCATTCTAAAAGCGGCTACTTTATGCCTTTAAATGAAGAAACGACTGTAAATGCGCAGTTCTCTTTAATTAAAAACGATAAAGGCTATGCATTGATTTCTACTAATGAGTTAGCTAAACATGGGCTGAGGGATGAGGAAGACGATTCCAATCCGTTGCTGCTGCGTGTAGATTTTGAAAATTTTCATATTAATTAAATGCCTGATAAATAATGTATGAACTAAAACAACTCGGGTCTCAGAGTTATTATATTGAAAGCCCGGCGAAAATAGGTATCTATAAACAGAATGATACTGATATATATCTGATTGATAGTGGCAATGATAAGGAAGCTGGTAAAAAAGTGCTTAAAATAGCCAATCAAAATAACTGGCGGATAAAAGCTATTATCAATACGCATTCCAATGCCGACCATATAGGCGGAAATCACTATATACAAGAGCAGACAGGTTGTCCGATATTTGCAAAAGGAATTGAAGTTGCTTTTACTAATCACCCTATTTTAGAATCATCTTTCTTATATGGCGGATATCCATGCAGAGAACTTAGAGGAAAGTTTCTGCTTGCAAAAGCAAGTCAGGTAAAGGACATCTCTCATGATGATTTTCCAAAAGAGTTGGAAGTTTTCCCGTTACCAGGACATTTTTTTGATATGATCGGGCTGCGGACTCCTGACGACACAATCTTTTTAGCAGATTGCATCTCCAGTAAAAGTACATTAGAGAAATATCAAGTTTCATTTGTTTATGATGTTGCGCAATATTTAGATACATTGGACAGAGTAGAAAGTATGCAAGGAAAAATATTTGTACCTGCTCATGCAGAAGTTACCGAAAATATAAAAGAATTAGTACAGAGCAACCGTAACAAAATATATGAAATAGTAGAGACACTGTTGGATATTTGTGAAAAGCAAGTTACTATTGAAGATATTCTACAACAAATATTTGACAGGTATAATCTGACTATGACTATAGAGCAGTATGTATTAGTCGGCAGCACCATACGTTCTTATCTTTCCTGGCTCAAGGATAATGAGAAAATAACATTCACTATACAGGAAAATAAACTGCTTTGGAAAAGTCTTGTGAATAAACATTGAAGATGAGAAACATCATTTATTTAATGCCAAAACATATATTTGTTTTTCAGAGCTATCACTAAAGGTTTCTTCTTTAAAACCTCCAAACTTGTACATAATATTAAATCCTGCCCATTCCAGATATGAATCCAGTTCTTGAGGGAAAAACAATCTCATATCCAAATCTTGAACTGAATGAAACTTACCATTTATAAAATAATGCCATTTTATACGATTAATTTGGGTTGCGTTTTCATAACGCATTGTTTGTTTTATCAATACTTTCCTTCCGTCACTGGTGACATATTCGGCTATTACTTTCTGCTCTTTTTCGTTTTCAACAATGTATTGAATATTAGGGTTGAAACAATCCAACAGCAATATTCCTTTTTCTTTGAGATGACCTTTGATAGCCTGTAATGCTTTAAATAAATCTTCATTTTTATATAAATGATGGATTGAATTAAATGGAATAAAAATAAAATCGAATTTCTCTTGTAGGTTCAATGTTCTGATATCTGCCTCAATGAAGTTAATCTCTAAACCCGCTTCGAAGGCTTTTGCCTTTGCTTGTTCAAGCATTGATGAAGTGTAATCTACTCCACAAATATTGTATCCATCTTTTGCAATGGGAAGTGTTAGTCTGCCTGTACCACAGCATAGTTCAAGTATCTTGGCGTCCTTGTCTTTCGGCAACCACTTTTTGTAAAATGGTAAATCAGAGAGGAAGGTGTTCAATCCATCATAAATATTTGCGTCATAAATCAAATCACCAACATTGTAATTTGTACTCATTTTATTTTTATTCTCTATCTGCATATTTTCTACTATTAGAAAGTCCGACAAGCGTTTCCGCTATCCTGTTCACTTTTGTCCGTTCCGTCTTTGCAGAATATATCCACTTGACATATATTTCTATCTCCGATAAACATGGCATCGTCAGTTGTTGCGAGGTGGATAAAATCCCATTTGAATGGGGCATTTTCAAATCTTCCTGTGGTAGGCTCAGGGAGTTTTTCTTTACTGCAAGAGCAAAATAATGCCAATAGCAAACTGACAGAGATACAGATAGATTTGTGTTTGTTTAGTATCATACTAGTTATAGTTAAATAGTTATTTTTATGAATGCAAAGTTAGGTAATTTGTAGGGGAAAACAATTTCATATAGGGAAATTTCCAAAAAGAATAGGGAAAAAGATAATATTATATGCTTTTCCCCGCCTATATTTGTGCCAACACTAAAAACTAAAAACAATATAGAGTATGAAAGCAATAAAACAGACATTAGCACTGCTGGCACTTATAATTGGCATAAGTGGCTGCGCCAGTATTTTAGGAATCAACAAGGACGTCATGATGAGCGTTGAGAAGGGAATGAGCCAGAAAGAAGTGTCGTCTATACTTGGAAAGCCGGACTATCGCCGTTTCGACCATGACGTGGAGGAATGGGAGTTCATAAAGAACATCGCTGACAATGCCGGATGGACTACGATTATAGTCAGCTTCATTGACGGGCGTGTGATAAGTATGGACTCTTTCCGGACAGATGTTCCTCCTCCTCCTGTGGCAGTTTATCCCTCCGTAGAAGTAGGTGGAAACATTCCTCCCCGTCCGCACGCCACCGTTTGGGGGGGGATGAATGAAAGAGACTTCCAGTCACTTTATAATAAGGTGAAAAGCAAGCCTTTCAAGGACGACCAACTGGAATTATTGGAAAATGGCATTGGCAATAGAAAGCTGAGTTGCAAGCAATGCGTGCGGATGATGTCAATATATACGTTTGATGATGACAAGCTGAAAGTGTTGAAAATCCTGGCTCCAAACATTGCCGACCGGGAGAACTATGACGAGATAATCAATGCACTCGATTTCATCTCCAGTGAAGAGAAAGCAAGACATATTTTGGGGATAAAGAAGTAAATGATAAATCGATACAATTACGAGTACCCCATTAATAACCGTAAACAGCGTTTTTAAAGAATAACAGGAACGTTTTTTAAGAATGTTCCCGACGTTTATTAACAGCGCAGAAATCAGTCACAAGACCTAAACTAAATATATATCAACAAAAAAGGCGGTAAATCCTCGTAAGGAAGTACCGCCTTTTCATCTTTTACACCCGTCGTTATTCTGGATACGGGTCGCCCAGATTTTCCAAAATCAGCCCGAATTGCTTAGGGGTAAGCCATCGGTGATTATACGGCAAATAGCCTGTTTCTGATAAAGCAATTGTCAAATTAGTGCACCGTTTGATGCTTCGTTGTAAAGAGCGCACTGCGTTCTTCGGAGTAGAACAACCCGGGAAATACATTCCGGCAAGTTCCGAAAAAGAAAGGATAAGTTTTGCCATTTGCTAAGGTTTTAGTTTTATATTAAAGTTTTTTCTTAAACTTCTACAAATATACTACATCAGAAAGGCGAAGTCAAGTGTTTCACCCCTTATTTTCAACTGTTTTTCAATTCATGGTGCTAATCTTTTCTGTTACAGGCATAAACTTCTCACGACATTTCTTATCTTTGACCGCTGACTTACTCAGCATACTGATAACTCAATGTTTAACGAACTATTGTAGGGAGGATACTCAGAAGATGAAAATACAAAAATTAGTGCCAACGGAAGAGAATGGCAAATGGGGCTTTCTGGATGCAGCAACAGGCGAAAAGATTGTACCGTTTATATATGACTATGTTCACGCCTTTTCCGTAGGGTTGGCATTAGTCCGGCTGAATGGTTGGTGGGGCTATGTGGACAAAACGGGGAAGGAAGTGATTCCATGTATATACAACCCTGCATGGTCGTTTACCAAAACAGGGTTGGCGGCAGTATGCATAGAGGGTAAATGCGGTTTTATAGATCAAACAGGCAAAGAAGTGATTCCATTTATATATGACGATGCCCGCTATTTTAATAAAGATGGCAAAGCAAAGGTAAAGCTAAACGGTGAAACTTTTTTTATAGATATGGAAGGGGACCGGGTTAAATAAATATAAGAAATGAAATAACTTAAATGCGCCAATGATTCATAAAGACGAGATTATATTAAAGCCCTTGCTTGACGAAGACATACCGTTGTTTAATGAATGGTTGAACAAGGATTATATCTATAAATGGCTGTGTCCGGACGGAGAAGGGCAAAGAGATGCCTGGCTGGATGAAGTAAACAATAGAAATGATAAGTACGATTTCATGAAACACTTCATTGTTTACTACAAGGACAGGAAAATAGGGTATTGCCTTTATGCCGATTGTTTCTTCTTGAAAGATTTTGAGGAGGAGGGACACGACTTTGAGAGTTTGTATGGCGATGTACCCGAAAAGAATCACACTTACGAAATTGGCTATTTGATTGGCGAAGAAGAGTATCTGAATAGAGGTATCGGTAAAATAATAATCCGGAAGTTAGAAGAGAAAATCATTGGACTGGGAGGACACGAAATTTCGGCAGACCCTTCCGAAGAGAATACTGTTTCAATAAAGGTGTTGCTGAGCAATGGTTTTAAGAAGAAAAGTGATGGGGATTACAGGAAAGCGATAGGGGGAATGTAGAAACGAAGACTTATTTATTTATCTTCTTCAAAATATTCCGGATGGTAGTCTTAACTCCTGTGGAGTAATATTCCGTATCTGCATTCTCTAATATGAGCTGTAGCTCCTTCAAAAGTTCCGGTTCGCACTTACAAAGCCGATAAGCCATTCTGATGGCTAATGCTTGTACGCCTATACTTTCCTGTGGAGCCAGCATGTGGTCCAGACAGTAGTTCAGTAAATCTATGGAAATGGGAGTGGACACGGGTACATTATACAGTATGGATAGAAACAGGCGTTTAGAACCATCGTGCCGGCAAGTCAATAACCGCTGGATAATGTCGTCCTGCAATGGGACAAACCAACCGGGGTGTTGCTCACTCACTTTCTCGCATGCCCATATAGCCCGCCACGAAACAACGATTTTATCATCGGAAATCAGTTGATACATATCTTTCAGGTATTCAGGATGCAGACATATTTCCCGTACCAGCTTATCTATTGATAACTTGCTAAGAGGCATTGCAAGAGTGTTTCTGAACTCATCTATCTTTTCCATAATCACGCATATTTGTGCAAATATAAGGATTCTCCCGGTCTGTTGCCACAACCGAAGCCGTAAAAAAGAAGGGCTGCCTTCCAAAATTGGAGGACAGCCCTGATAAATATAATTTTCAAAGGATTATGCTATGCCGTGAGCAGACACTTCCGGCGCAATCTTCTTGATAAGACCTTGCAGAACTGCACCCGGGCCACATTCTGTGAAATCGGTAGCGCCATCGGCAACCATATTCTTCACTGTCTGTGTCCAGCGTACGGAAGCTGTCAGTTGGGCAACAAGATTTTTCTTGATTTCTGCCGGATCGGTGTGGGGCAGGGCATCTACATTCTGGTAAACCGGACACTTCGGAGCATGAATTTCAGTAGCGTTGATAGCAGCTTCCAGTTCAACCTTTGCAGGGTTCATCAGCGGAGAATGGAATGCACCGCCCACCTTCAAGGGCAGAGCGCGCTTTGCTCCGGCAGCTTTCATCAGTTCGCAAGCCTTGTTGATGCCTTCGATAGAACCTGAAATCACGATTTGTCCCGGGCAGTTATAGTTGGCTGCAACGCAAACTTCGCCTTCAGCTGTTACCTGTGCACAGATCTCTTCTACTTTCTCGTCAGACAAGGCTATGATGGCAGCCATAGTAGAAGGTTGCGCTTCACATGCTTTCTGCATAGCCATGGCGCGTGCGTAAACCAGCTTCAAACCGTCCTCGAAACTCAATGCACCGGCAGCTACCAGCGCAGAAAATTCACCCAGTGAGTGACCGGCGGTCATTTCGGGCTTGAAGTCATCGCCCATACAAAGGGCGGAGATAACAGAATGAAGGAATACAGCAGGCTGAGTCACCTTTGTCTGGCGCAGATCTTCGTCCGTGCCGCTGAACATAATATCCGTAATGCGATATCCCAGGATATCATTAGCTTTTTCAAACAATTCTTTTGCTAAAGCGGAATTTTCATACAGGTCTTTACCCATTCCTACGAATTGGGCACCCTGACCCGGAAATACAAATGCTTTCATTTTGTTCTTATTTTAGGTGTTAATTAAAAAAGTGGTGCAAAGGTATAGCTTTTTCCGATAACCACCGCACAAATGTATGATTTTTGTGCAATACTCCCCGAAGATGGTATGCTTCTTCAAATTCAAATCCCTATTTTGTCCCCTCGAATAAAATACAATAAGAGCCGACTGATCTTTCTTCTTCCCCAGATGCTAAAATCCTTAAGAATAAAGTACTTTACTCTTATTGTACTTCCTACAATTAGAGGCCTTCGTTCTCTATCAACAATACATATTGTCTTTTCAACGATAAGTCCATGTTTTGATATTGTAAAATGTACGATATGTATTCTATTGAAAAATAGTGCTTTATAACATGATAAATTTTATATTTCTTCCGCTTGCATATTCAAAAAACCTGTTTATATTTGCAGCGCTTAAACATGGATATTATGCAAGACATTGAACAGAAAACCCCATTAGCCAACAATCACATCTCAGTAGACTGTGTGGTGATTGGTTTTGACGGAGAACAATTAAAGGTTCTTTTGATAAAGCGTGTAGGTGAGGAAAAAGGTGAAATCTTCCACGATATGAAGCTTCCCGGAAGTCTTATTTATATGGATGAGGACTTGGATGAAGCTGCCAAACGTGTGCTGAACGAACTGACAGGATTGAAAAACGTCAATCTGATGCAGTTCAAGGCATTCGGCTCCAAGAACCGGACTAAAGACCCGAAGGACATTCATTGGCTGGAACGTGCCATGCAATCAAAAGTTGAGCGTATCGTTACCATAGCCTACCTGTCACTGGTGAAGATAGACCGTGCATTGAGCCGCAATCTGGACGATTTCGAGGCATACTGGGTGGCGCTGCAAGACATCAAGGCTTTGGCTTTCGACCATAATCTGATTATAAAAGAAGCATTGGTTTATATCCGCCAGTATGTTGAGATCAACCCGTCGGCTCTGTTCGATTTGCTGCCCCGCAAGTTTACCGCATCGCAACTGCGTACTTTATATGAATTGATATACAGCAAACCGATTGACGTGCGAAACTTCCACAAAAAGATTGCCATGATGGAATATGTGGTTCCTATGGAAGAGAAACAACAGGGAGTTGCCCACCGCGCGGCACGTTATTATCGCTTCGACAAGAAGATATATAATAAGGTAAGAAGGTAATTAACAATTAATAATGAATAATGAAAGGTGAGCAAAAAAGAATTATGTTTTTCCATTTTGTCTGTTTTTTCACTCTTTCATTCCTTAATTCTTTAATTTTGAAATAATGTATTTATTAGGCTATGACATTGGTAGCTCGTCCGTAAAAGCGAGCCTGGTAAACGCCGAAACCGGCAAATGTGTATCTTCTGCTTTTTTCCCGAAGACAGAGGCGGCCATCATTGCCGTGAAACCGGGTTGGGCGGAACAAAATCCCGAAAGCTGGTGGGAGAATCTGAAACTCGCCACACAAGCGGTTATGACAGAGTCGGGGGCAAACGCAGGTGAAATCAAGGCAATCGGTATCTCTTATCAGATGCATGGATTGGTGTGTGTGGATAAGGATCAGAATGTGCTGCGTCCTTCCATCATCTGGTGTGACTCGCGCGCTGTTCCTTATGGACAAAAGGCATTTGAAACGCTGGGAGAGGAGAACTGCCTTTCGCATCTATTGAACTCCCCGGGCAACTTTACCGCCTCTAAACTGGCATGGATAAAGGAGAACGAACCGGCAATCTACGAAAGAATTTATAAGATTATGCTTCCGGGTGATTACATCGCCATGAAGCTGAGCGGCGAAATCTGTACTACCGTTTCCGGCCTTTCGGAAGGCATGTTCTGGGATTTCAAGAACAACCGCGTGGCTGACTTCCTGATGGATTACTACGGTTTCGATAAATCCCTGATTGCAGACATCAAACCTACGTTCTCCGAACAAGGCCGTGTGAATGCCGCCGCCGCAAAGGAACTGGGATTGAAGGAGGGTACACCGATTACTTACCGTGCAGGCGACCAGCCGAACAACGCACTTTCACTGAACGTATTCAATCCGGGTGAGATTGCCTCTACGGCAGGCACTTCGGGCGTGGTATATGGTGTGAACGGTGAAGTAAACTACGATCCGAAATCACGTGTGAATACATTCGCCCATGTGAACCATACGGACGAGCAGACTCGTCTGGGCGTTCTGCTCTGCATCAATGGTACGGGTATTCTCAACTCTTGGGTGAAACGTACGATTGCTCCCGAAGGCATCTCTTACAATGAAATGAATGTGCTGGCATCACAAGCTCCTATCGGCAGCGCGGGCATCAGTATTCTGCC
The DNA here is from genome assembly GCF_900142015.1 of Bacteroides stercorirosoris. Lineage (GTDB taxonomy): Bacteria > Bacteroidota > Bacteroidia > Bacteroidales > Bacteroidaceae > Bacteroides > Bacteroides stercorirosoris. Next base: position 27,023 of record NZ_FQZN01000012.1, on the reverse strand, counting down.
TTTCGGCAACGGTGCGGAACGCATGCTTGAAAACAAGGAAATCAACTGCTCCATCCGTGGTCTGAACTTCAATTTGCATGGCAAACAGCACATTGTGCGTGCGGCTCAGGAGGGTATTGTGTTCTCCTTCAAATATGGTATAGACATCATGGAAGGTATGGGCATCCCTGTGCAGAAAATCCATGCAGGACATGCGAATATGTTCCTTAGCTCCATCTTCCGCGATACGCTGGCAGGTGTGACGGGTGCGGTGATCGAGCTGTACGATACGGACGGCTCGGTAGGTGCAGCCAAAGGTGCAGGTATCGGCGCAGGCATCTATAAGGATAATAACGAGGCATTTGCAACGTTGGAAAAGCTGGATGTTATCGAGCCTAACCAGGCTAAACGTCAGGAGTATGCGGACGCTTATGCACGCTGGAAACATCGCTTGGAAAAATCAATGGCTAAATAATAAACTGATAATAATTAACCCTTTAAAAATTGAATTAAAATTATGGCAACAAAAGAGTATTTTCCCGGAATAGGAAAGATTAAGTTCGAAGGTAAAGAAAGTATGAACCCGATGGCATATCGTTACTACGATGCTGAAAAGGTAATCATGGGTAAGAAGATGAAAGATTGGTTGAAGTTTGCGATGGCTTGGTGGCACACTCTTTGCGCAGAAGGTGGCGACCAGTTCGGTGGCGGAACCAAACAATTCCCCTGGAATGGTGATGCTGATGCCGTGCAGGCTGCAAAAAATAAGTTGGATGCAGGTTTCGAATTCATGCAGAAGATGGGTATCGAATACTATTGCTTCCACGATGTAGACCTTATTTCCGAAGGTTCAAGCATCGAAGAATATGAAGCTAACCTGAAAGCTATCGTAGCTTACGCAAAACAGAGACAGGCTGAAACAGGTATCAAACTGTTGTGGGGTACTGCTAACGTATTCGGTCATGCACGTTATATGAACGGTGCTGCTACCAACCCTGATTTCGACGTTGTGGCACGCGCTGCTGTTCAAATCAAGAATGCTATCGACGCTACTATCGAACTGGGTGGTTCAAACTATGTGTTCTGGGGCGGTCGTGAAGGTTACATGTCATTGCTGAACACTGACCAGAAACGTGAAAAAGAACATCTTGCCAAGATGCTGACCATTGCTCGTGACTATGCACGTGCACGTGGCTTCAAAGGCACTTTCCTGATTGAACCGAAACCGATGGAACCGACCAAACATCAATATGATGTAGATACTGAAACTGTTATCGGCTTCCTGAAAGCTCACGGTCTGGACAAGGACTTCAAGGTGAACATCGAAGTTAACCACGCTACTCTGGCCGGCCACACTTTCGAACACGAACTGGCAGTAGCTGTTGACAACGGTATGCTGGGTTCTATCGACGCTAACCGCGGTGACTACCAGAACGGTTGGGATACTGACCAATTCCCTATCGACAATTATGAACTGACTCAGGCTATGATGCAGATTATCCGTAACGGTGGTTTGGGCAATGGCGGTACGAATTTCGATGCTAAGACTCGTCGTAACTCTACTGACCTGGAAGATATCTTCATCGCTCATATCGCAGGTATGGATGCTATGGCACGTGCTTTGGAAAGCGCTGCTAAGTTGCTGGAAGAATCTCCTTACAAGAAGATGTTGGCTGACCGTTATGCATCATTCGACGGTGGCAAGGGTAAGGAATTTGAAGATGGCAAGCTGACTCTGGAAGACGTTGTGGCTTATGCGAAAGCTAACGGCGAACCGAAGCAAACCAGCGGTAAGCAAGAATTGTATGAAGCAATCGTGAATATGTATTGTTAATATAAGGTGGTAGGGTGATAGAGCGATAAGGTGATAGAGTGATATCACCTTACTGCTTATCACTTTACCACTTATCCTTTTTCACTCATTTATCAACCTAATCTTTTTTATCATGAATGATGCAAACAATGGTAGTAAACTCTACCTTTATTCTATTACAACCGTTGCCATTCTGGGCGGTCTGTTGTTCGGGTACGATACAGCGGTAATCTCCGGCGCAGAAAAGGGCCTTGAAGCTTTCTTCCTGATGGCTACGGATTTTCAGTATGACAAGGTGATGCACGGTATCACTTCTTCCAGCGCACTTATCGGCTGCGTGATTGGTGGTGCCCTTTCCGGTTTCTTTGCTTCCCGCCTGGGACGACGCAATTCTCTGAGACTGGCGTCTGTGCTGTTCTTCTTGTCGGCATTGGGTTCTTACTATCCTGAAGTTTTATTCTTCAACTACGGTGAGCCGAATATGAACTTGCTCATCGCATTCAATCTGTATCGTGTATTGGGCGGTATCGGTGTAGGTCTTGCATCTGCGGTATGTCCGATGTATATTGCAGAAATCGCCCCTTCTAATATTCGTGGCACACTGGTATCTTGCAACCAGTTCGCCATTATCTTCGGTATGTTGGTAGTTTATTTCGTTAACTACCTGATTATGGGCGATCATACAAATCCTATTATCGACAAGAGCGTAGACGGTATTCTGTCCGTCAATTCCGCTTCGGATATGTGGAGTGTACAAACAGGCTGGCGTTATATGTTCGGTTCAGAGGCTTTCCCCGCTGCATTGTTCGGGTTCCTGCTATTCTTCGTACCGAAGACTCCGCGTTATCTGGTGCTGGTACACCAAGACGAAAAGGCATACTCTATCCTGGAGAAAGTAAATGGTGCAAGCAAAGCGAAAGAGATTTTGGAGGAAATCAAAGCTACTTCAAAAGAAAAGACAGAAAAGTTATTCTCATACGGTGTGGCAGTTATTGTTATCGGTATTTTGCTTTCTGTGTTCCAACAGGCTATCGGTATCAATGCCGTACTGTATTATGCTCCGCGTATTTTTGAGAACGCAGGTGCTGAAGGCGGTGGTATGATGCAGACCGTTATCATGGGTATTGTAAATATCGTATTTACCCTTGTGGCTATCTTCACTGTAGACCGCTTTGGCCGGAAACCGCTGCTGATTATAGGCTCTGTCGGTATGGCAATAGGTGCATTTGCCGTGGCAATGTGCGACAGCATGGGCATCAAAGGTGTCCTTCCGGTGTTCTCCGTAATCGTGTATGCCGCTTTCTTCATGATGTCATGGGGACCGATTTGCTGGGTGTTGATTTCAGAAATCTTCCCGAATACGATTCGCGGCAAGGCTGTGGCTATCGCTGTGGCTTTCCAGTGGATTTTCAATTATATCGTATCGTCTACATTCCCGGCTCTGTACGATTTCAGCCCGATGTTCGCATATAGCTTATATGGCATTATCTGTGTCGCTGCTGCAATCTTTGTTTGGCGTTGGGTGCCCGAAACAAAGGGTAAGACTCTAGAAGACATGAGTAAACTCTGGAAGAAAAATAAATAAGTTCTCCCTCCTTTAATATCTTATAGATGAAAAAAGGTGCAGCCGGATAAGTCGGTTGCACCTTTTCTTTTTTGTGACAGGCTTGTGCTAATTGAATATGTAACGCAAACCTATCTGGAGCTTCCAGCATTCACTGTAATTCAGATTACGGGTGAAACTCTCAGTAGGATATTCTTTGTCACTGTTCTTATACATGGAGAAGACAGGAGTGTTGTTTTCATCCCTGCCCGCATAAGTAAGAATTCGTCCTCCATTGGCTACGGACATATTTTTGTTCACTCCCCACTTGCTGTTCAGCAGATTGCCCACATTCAGAATGTCCAGGCTGAGTTGCAGCGTGTTCTGTGTTCTGCCTATTTTCACAGAAAAGTCGCGGCTCCAACGGAAATCAAAGCGATGTACCCACGGAGCGCGTGCTGCATAGGCTTCGGCATATTCGCCTTTATGTTTCTTGAGATAGGGATCCTGATTTACGAATTTCCAGAAAGCATCCGCGTCTTCAGGGCTTGTGAATCTAATCTCATCTTTAGTCTTGGGGATATACATCAGGTCGTTCGTCACTCCGTCACCGTTCATATCATTGGTGTACATGAAGCTGTAACCTCCGGCAGAATACCCGCTATAAAAGAGGCTGAAGTTAGAAGTGTTTCTCTTGTTCACGTGTACACGCCAGTTGATGGAAGCGATTACGCGGTCGGGAGTAACATAACGTGAGCGCATCAGTCCAGAATTGTTCGGGCCGTTGATGGATGGCATATTTGTCCACGCAGAGTTGGCATCGGAACCGGGCATTCCACTGATTTCCTTGGATTCGGTATGCGTGTAGGCAGCCATGATATTCAGATTCTTTGCGGGTTCGGCAAATACGGTGATATTGCCTGTCCAGCCCCATCCTTTGGAGGTATTGGTCAATACGTTTGCACTGTTGATATTGGTGTGTTCCAGATACGTTTCAGGGTAGATATAGCGATCATCCGGACCGTTGAAACGCTGCCATGTATCTTCCGGGCTTTTTATATTGTAGTTGTATTGGCGCACGGCATTGATGTCTTTGGAAAACATACCTTCTAATGTAATGCTAAGAGGGAAGGAGACAGGTATCTGATAATCCAGAGCCAGGGAAGTCTTCCACACTTGCGGCATCTTGAAATCCGGATCGATACCTACGATACCACTTGGCAACACACCTTCTTCAGGGGTGATGGTGGTTGGAAGTCCTAATGTGGAAATCATTTGGTTTACGTCTGTTATCATACCTCCTTTTAGCAAATCTAAACGTGGATCACGGCTTGTAACTTTGCCATCCTTATATCGGGTGGTAATGCTTACCAAGTTCTGAATCATACCGGAATTGGTAGGCATATTAGTAAAGAATACCAAAGGAATACGCCCTGTGAAGAATCCCGAGCCACCGCGTACTTTCAAGGATTTATTATTGAATACATCCCAGGTGAAGCCCAGACGCGGTGAGAATTGCAGTTTATTGTCGGGCCATGCACCTGTATCAATATGCATACCGTTGAAATCCAAATCGTAGATAGCCTGGTTGCGCATCAGGTCGTTCAGGAAACTCAAGTTGTCCATACGTATACCCGCTGTCAGCTTGAAGTTATCGCGAATGTTCCATTCATCTTGCAGATAGACACCCAACTGGCCGAAATTCACATCGGCAGAAGGTTTTGTATTTCCATTGTAACCATAAGCCAAAGCAAAAGATTCGGGGGCTGCTCCATTTTTGAAATCTTCGAAGCTGGAGTAGCGGTAATATCCTGTTCCGTTACGCATATAGGAGTTGCTCGCCTTTTGGCGCTCGTAACTGATTCCAGCTGTTAGTTTATGGGCACCCAAGTAGTAGGTGAAGTTGTCGACAACGGTCATCACTGTATTCTTCACCTTATTATTATAGGTAAACAATTCATAGCCGGCCGTCATATATGGTTCCAGAATCTGATCGCCCTCCTTGTCATATCCGTACATGATGTCGATGAAAGGGAATAAGCTGGAATTTGTACCGCGTTCATCTGCCATATCGCTATAGGTGAACAACAGCTGATTGGATATGGCGGAGGTGAAACGGCTGTTTAATTCGGCGGTAACAGAGTTTACAATATTCTGCTGAGAATAGCAGGAATTTGCGTATGACATAGAATATTGAGAAACACGATTGTATGCCAGACGGTATCCGAAGTTACCGGAACTTCCATTGGGAGCATTCCAGGTCTTGTTGTTGGTGAAGTTATAGCGTACGCTCAGTTTGTTTCCCTTGTTTATGTTCCAGTCGATGCGCCCCAGTAGTTTCAGATTGGTTATATCGGCAGGAAAGCTGGTGAAAGAACCGGTGTCATAACCATATTTATCTTTCAGTATTTGGGAGAATTCCGCCATATCCGCTGCTGTGGTACGGGAGATAGTGGAGTTGTTAGGAGTTTCGCCTTCTTGGGCGGCACGCCATTTTACAACCTGTTGCGGACTCTTTTCATACTCTACATTAGCAAAGAAGAACAGTTTATCTTTGATAATCGGTCCGCCGAAAGTGGCGCCATATACGGTCTTGGATTCTTCGGCACGTGCACCGAAATCCGTATCACCGATTTTATTACCACGCATCACTTCATTGTTGAAGTACATATAAGCGCTTCCTTTATATGTGTTGGTTCCCGATTTGGTAATCGCATTGATTCCTGCACCGATAAAGTTAGCCTGACGCACATCAAAAGGAGCAATGACCACCTGCACTTCATCAATGGCATCCAATGAAATAGGATTGCCTCCTCCCGGAAGTTCAGAAGAAAGCCCGAAGTTATTGTTCAGGTTAGCGCCATCCACGGTGAAGGTGTTGGAACGCCCGTCACGACCACCGAAAGTATTGCCGGAAGCATAGGGGGAAATACGTGTGAAATCACTCAGACTACGATTGATGCTTGGCAGCGTAGTCAGTTGTTCAGTGGAGATGTTGGTGGTAGCACCGGTCTTTTCGGCACTGAACTTTGACTTGCTGGCTGTCACGGTGACTTCACCCAGCAGCTCGGAAGCTTCGTGCAAGGTTACATTCAAGGAATAAGTTTCACCCAGTTGCAGTTGGATGCCAGTATATATTGCTGTCTGGTAACCTACATAAGAAACTGTCACCTTGTACGGACCACCGGTGCGCATACCTTGGAAGCTAAAACGTCCGTCTACATTGGTAACAGTACCGTAGCTGGTTCCGGAGGGTTCGTGTACTGCTACTACTGTAGCGCCAATGACAGATTCTTCGTCTGCCATGACCTTACCACTCATTCCGGCAGTAGTTACCTGTGCTTTTACCATTCCCTCAAAAGAAAGCAAAAGCACTAACAGAAATAACATCTTTTTAGCCATGATTTTTAATTTTTAGTAAATAAGAAAAGGGTTCTTTGGTGAAAACGCCACAAAAGTATAAAAAGCAAAAAGAAATCTTTAAAGGAAGCGTTAAAATCTTACTGCATTTTTGCAACAAAATGGTTGTACCATAAAAATATATGCTTCCGAAGACAATATGTGATTTTTAACTGTAACTTTGCAGTGGATTTAACATTCTGGAATAACAGAGAAACACTATGGATTCATTGAAAATAAACAAGGTCCAATTGCGTAATTTACAGATAGAAGACTATGAGCAATTGGCACAATCATTCACCCGTGTATATACGGATGGCAGCGATGTGTTTTGGACACACAAACAAATTGAAAAACTGATTAAGATTTTCCCCGAAGGACAGATTGTGACAGTAGTGGACGAGAAGATTGTCGGCTGCGCACTCTCCATCATTGTGAATTACGATGATGTGAAGAATGACCATACCTATGCACAGGTGACCGGGAAAGAAAGCTTCAATACACATAACCCCAAAGGCAATATCCTGTATGGCATTGAGGTGTTTATTCATCCCCAATACCGTGGTCTGCGCCTGGCACGCCGTATGTACGAGTATCGGAAAGAGCTTTGCGAAACTCTGAATCTGAAAGCCATCATGTTCGGTGGGCGCATTCCCAACTATCACAAGTATGCTGACCAGATACGTCCGAAAGAGTATATAGATAAGGTGAAGCAAAAAGAAATCTTCGACCCAGTACTGACTTTCCAACTCTCCAATGACTTTCATGTACGTAAGGTGATGCGTAATTATCTGCCCAATGATGAGGAGTCCAAGCATTATGCTTGCCTGTTGCAGTGGGATAATATCTATTATCAGGAGCCGACGCAGGATTATGTGACGCCTAAGACGACGGTGCGCGTCGGTCTGGTGCAATGGCAGATGCGTAGCTATAAAACTCTGGATGACTTGTTCGAGCAGGTAGAATTCTTTGTAGATGCTGTGTCGGACTATAAGAGTGATTTCGTGCTTTTTCCCGAATACTTCAATGCTCCGTTGATGGCGAAATTCAACAATGAAGGTGAATCGCAGGCCATCCGGGGATTGGCGGCATATACGGAAGAAATCAAGGAACGGTTTATTAAGCTGGCTATCAGTTATAATATCAATATCATTACGGGTAGTATGCCTCTTATCAAGGAAGACGGATTACTGTATAATGTCGGTTTCCTGTGCCGCCGCGACGGTAGCTACGAGATGTACGAAAAGCTGCACGTGACACCTGATGAAATAAAAAGTTGGGGATTGAGCGGTGGAAAAGCTTTGCAGACATTCGATACGGACTGTGCCAAAATCGGTGTACTGATCTGTTATGATGTGGAATTCCCCGAATTATCCCGGATCATGGCGGACCAGGGAATGCAGATATTGTTTGTTCCTTTCCTGACGGATACACAGAATGCTTATTCGCGGGTGAAGGTATGTGCCCATGCGCGTGCCATTGAGAATGAATGTTTCGTGGTCATTGCCGGCAGTGTGGGTAACCTTCCGCGTGTGCACAATATGGATATCCAATATGCCCAGTCCGGAGTATTTACACCTTGCGACTTTGCTTTCCCTACGGACGGCAAGAGAGCGGAAGCTACGCCAAATACAGAAATGATTCTTGTTTCTGACGTAGACCTGGATTTATTGAACGAATTGCATACATATGGCAGTGTGCGCAATCTGAAAGACAGGAGAAGTGATTTGTATGAGGTGAAGATGAAAAAATAAATCATCCTATAGTATGGAAAGTCTGTTTACTCCAAATGATAACTGTGTTTACCCCACATAGTAACTCCATTTACACACCGAGGTAAAGGTCGTTACATACCGAGGTAAAGAGCGTTACAATAAAGGGTAAAGACCGTTACATACGGCGGTAAATGCTTTTACATCTTGCAGTAAGCTGTCGGTAAATGCTATCCATTGATTATTAGCAAACTAACAAGAATCACCAGCAGTCTTTAATTCGTTGCTGCAGCGGAATAGCTTATATGCCTATAAATAAGATGGAATATGTTCAAGCGCAGACAGTCTGTGCCGGGATTTATCCGGCGTAGGCTGTCGCGTTGATAATCACCAGTTGTCCTCTGATGCCTCTTTACTAATAAATGCTGATACTCGTTTCTTGTATAAATCTGCTGCCTGGGCTATATTCTTTTCTGCTTCCGGTGTTCCCATACCATACACCACAAAAGGAGTTTGCCACACCATTCCCGCATGTACAGCACCTGCCTGATAGGGACGCAATAATTCATCTACCGTGAAGCGATTTCTTCCCCCGCTCCGGTATGCATCAAATTCGGAACCCGTAGTAGTGGCCACTAACAAAGGTTTACCAGCTACCGCCGGAGTTTTTGCCAAATAGGTAAAAATTCTATCCTGCCACTGTTTCAGCAAAGACGGGGCTGACATCCAATAGAATGGGAACTGATAGATCAGTACCGTTGCATGAGAGATAATCCGGCTCCATGCATCCATGTTAAGGAGGTCTTCACTTGGCATTTCGTATAAATTGAATACAGCCACTTCTTCCATATCCTTTATAACATCAAACAAGGTCTTGTTGGCTTGTGAATTTTCCATATTGGGATGCGCCAAAAGAACTACAACTTTCTTTAAATCTTTATCCATATTATTTTTGAGGTTTTGGTGAATAATCAATGTGTCAGGCAAAAGTAATGAAATATTTGATATATAAATGTCTGTTTATTCAAAAACAATTGCTTATATTTGCAACAATAAGAAATGTTTTATGTTTAAATCTAAGAAGATTTCCGTGAGGTAAATAATCTGTAGTCTTGCTTACAGATTATCCATTCGTTTTTTACTTGGGCACATTCCTGTCCGAGTTTTTTTCTATGTCCAATATAATATTATAAATAGCAGATAGGAACTAAGTATATTCTTATGTGCCGTCTATATCATAAAACATTTAAAACCATGAGCTTAAATAATATTCAAATCAGAAAAACCCAAATAGAAGACTTTTATGCTATTACGGAAATCCATGAACAAGCATTCTGCAATAAAAAGGAACCTGAATTAGTAGCTAATTTACTGGATGATGAGAGTGGAAAACCACTGATATCCTTGCTTGCCCTGCACAACGGCCAGCCTGCCGGGCATATACTTTTCACCCGAGCATATTTTGACGGGCAATCCAGGCAACCGGTAATGTACATTCTGGCTCCATTAGCTGTAAAACCCGAATTTCAATGCCGGGGCATAGGAGGTGCATTGATAAAAGCAGGCATCAGGTTGTTGCAGGAAAAAGGAACGAATCTTGTCTTTGTATTAGGGCACAAGGATTATTATCCCCGATATGGATTTTTACCACATGCTACACGTCTGGGTTATCCGGCTCCTTATCATATTCCTGACGAACTGGGTGAATACTGGATGGTTCAGCCAATTGGCGAAAGTGGTTTCAGCATAGGAAAAGGAAAGATAAAATGTGCTGACGCCTTGCGTAGACCGGAGTATTGGAGAGAATGATAAATGAAAAGGAATAACATTATAATGAAAATCCAGTTTGATACATATCATTTGAGATTTTCATTATAATGATAACAACGGTTCCCTAAAGCCTTCAATCAGCGCGTTTTTTTGTTTTTTTCTATTCAATAATATCTTTTCTCTAACTTTTTTGTAACTTTGCACCCTTAAAATAAAGAGGGTTACTATTTCATATCGAAAAGTACCTTCGAATCGTTAAATTGTAACATCGTTAAATTGCAAATAAAGATGGGTAAGAAGTTTGCCGAATATTCGCAGTTCGACCTCTCAAAGGTAAACGCGGAAGTGTTGAAGAAATGGGACGAGAACCAGGTTTTCGCCAAGAGTATGACAGAACGTGAAGGCTGTCCTTCTTTCGTATTTTATGAAGGACCGCCCTCTGCCAACGGTATGCCGGGCATTCACCACGTAATGGCTCGCTCCATCAAAGATATTTTCTGCCGCTACAAAACCATGAAAGGTTTTCTGGTGAAACGTAAAGCCGGTTGGGATACACACGGACTCCCTGTGGAGTTAGGAGTAGAAAAAGCGCTTGGTATCACCAAGGAAGATATTGGCAAGACAATTTCTGTAGCCGATTATAACGCTGCCTGCCGAAAAGACGTGATGAAGTTCACCAAAGAATGGGAAGAGCTTACTCACAAGATGGGCTATTGGGTGGATATGACCGACCCTTACATCACCTACGATAACCGTTACATTGAAACATTGTGGTGGCTGTTGAAGCAACTGTATACGAAAGGCTATCTTTATAAAGGATATACTATACAACCATATTCTCCCGCTGCCGGTACAGGACTGAGCTCACACGAGTTGAACCAGCCCGGATGTTACCGTGATGTGAAGGATGTGACTTGCGTGGCACAGTTCAAGATGAAGAACCCGAAGCCGGAAATGGCGGAGTGGGGGACTCCTTACTTCCTGGCATGGACCACTACACCGTGGACATTACCTTCAAATACTGCCTTGTGTGTGGGTCCAAAGATAGACTACGTAGCCGTACAAAGCTACAACGGATATACCGGAGAGAAAATCACCGTTGTTCTTGCCAAAGCATTGCTTTATACGCACTTCAATAAAAAGGCGGAAGGCATCGCTCTGGAAGATTACAAACCGGGTGATAAACTGGTTCCATTCAAAGTAATAGCAGAATATAAAGGTCCGGAGCTTGTGGGCATGGAATATGAACAACTGATCCCCTGGGTAAACCCGGGTGAAGGTGCATTCCGTGTCATACCGGGTGACTATGTAACTACGGAAGACGGTACAGGTATCGTACATATCGCTCCTACATTTGGTGCAGACGATGCCCAAGTGGCAAAAGCCGCCGGTGTTCCGCCGTTGCAGCTCATCAATAAGAAGGGTGAACTTCGCCCGATGGTCGACCTGACAGGTAAATTCTACTTGCTGGATGAACTGGACGAGAATTTCGTGAAAGAACGTGTGAACGTAGACTTATATAAAGAATATGCAGGCCGTTTCGTGAAAAACGATTATGACCCCAATCTGACCGATCAGGATGAAAGTCTTGACGTAAGTCTCTGCATGATGATGAAAGCCAATAATCAGGCATTCAAGATAGAGAAGCATGTGCACAACTATCCGCATTGCTGGCGTACGGACAAACCTGTATTATATTATCCGTTGGATAGTTGGTTCATCCGTTCCACCGCTTGCAAGGACCGCATGATAGAACTGAACAAGACCATCAACTGGAAACCGGAAAGTACCGGTACGGGACGTTTCGGCAAATGGCTGGAAAACCTGAATGACTGGAATCTGAGCCGTTCACGCTACTGGGGTACTCCGTTGCCCATCTGGCGTACGGAAGACAACAGTGAAGAAATCTGTATCGGTTCAGTTGAAGAACTTTATAACGAAATAGAGAAATCCGTAGCTGCCGGATTGATGGAGTCCAATCCTTACAAGGACAAAGGTTTCGTACCCGGTAAGTATACAGGAGAGAACTATGATAAGATAGACTTGCATCGCCCGTACGTGGATGATGTAATCCTCGTATCTAAAGACGGTAAGCCTATGAAACGTGAGGCAGACCTGATAGACGTATGGTTTGATTCCGGTGCTATGCCGTATGCTCAAATCCACTACCCGTTCGAGAACAAAGAGTTGCTGGATAGCCGCCAAGTGTTCCCGGCTGACTTTATTGCGGAAGGTGTGGACCAGACACGCGGTTGGTTCTTTACGCTTCACGCGATAGCTTCAATGGTGTTCGATACCATCTCTTACAAGGCTGTCATCTCTAACGGACTGGTACTTGACAAGAATGGCAACAAGATGTCCAAACGTTTAGGTAACGGTGTCGATCCGTTCTCAGCCATCGAGAAATATGGCTCCGACCCTTTGCGTTGGTACATGATAACCAATTCCTCTCCGTGGGATAACCTGAAGTTCGACGTAGATGGTATCGAGGAAGTTCGTCGCAAATTCTTCGGAACCTTGTATAACACATACTCATTCTTCTCACTATACGCTAATGTAGATGGATTTGAGTACAAGGAAGCTGACGTACCGATGGCTCAACGTCCTGAAATCGACCGTTGGATACTCTCCGTACTAAATACGCTGGTAAAGGAAGTGGATACTTGTTACAGTGAATATGAGCCGACCAAAGCCGGTCGCTTGATATCCGACTTCGTAAACGACAACCTTTCTAACTGGTACGTTCGCTTGAACCGTAAACGTTTCTGGGGTGGTGAATTTACACAGGATAAATTGTCTGCTTACCAGACACTGTATACTTGCCTGGAAACCGTTGCTAAACTGATGTCACCTATCGCTCCTTTCTATGCTGACAAGCTTTACATAGATTTGGTAACTGCAACAGGACGTGACAATACGGTATCCGTACACTTGGCCAAGTTCCCCGAATACAATGAGGAAATGATAGACAAGGAATTGGAAGCCCGTATGCAGATGGCACAAGATGTAACTTCCATGGTATTGGCTTTGCGCCGCAAGGTGAACATAAAAGTGCGCCAACCGCTGCAATGTATCATGATACCCGTAATGGATGAAGAGCAACGTGCCCACATTGAAGCAGTAAAAGCGCTTATCATGAGCGAAGTGAATGTGAAGGATATTAAGTTCGTGGATGGTGCTGCCGGTGTGCTGGTGAAGAAAGTTAAGTGTGATTTCAAGAAAATGGGGCCGAAGTTCGGCAAACAGATGAAAGCCGTAGCTGCCGCTGTCGCAGAACTGTCACAGGAAGCTATCGCAGAACTGGAAAAGAATGGTTCTTATACTTTGCAACTGGATGGTGCTGACGTGATGGTAGAAGCTGCAGATGTAGAAATCTTCAGTGAAGACATACCGGGGTGGCTGGTGGCCAACGAAGGTAAACTGACTGTTGCCCTGGATGTTACCGTAACCGAAGAATTACGCCGCGAAGGTATCGCACGTGAACTGGTGAACCGTATTCAAAATATCCGCAAATCAAGCGGTTTGGAGATAACGGACAAAATAAAGATTACATTATCAAAAAATCCGCAAACAGATGATGCGGTAAACGAATATAAAGAGTATATTTGTAACCAGGTTTTAGGAACCTCACTGATGCTGACAGACGAGGTGGAAAACGGCACAGAACTTAACTTTGACGATTTCTCCCTGTATGTAAGTGTTGTAAAAGAATAATTTTTAAAGTAGTTAGTAGTAAGTAGTTGGTAGTAAGTAGAAATGTACTGCTAATGAAAGCACTATAAATAGGAGCATTTTCTGCTTACTACCAACTACTTACTACTAACTACTAAAAAACACGTTTTATTATGGCAGAAAAGACTAGATACTCGGATGCTGAATTGGAAGAATTCCGCTCCATTATTAACGAGAAGTTGGAATTGGCACAACGCGATTATGAATTGTTGAAAGCCAGTTTGACTGGAGCCGACGGTAACGATACCGATGATACGTCTCCTACGTACAAAGTTTTGGAAGAAGGTGCCAATACCTTGTCCAAAGAAGAAACTACGCGCCTGGCTCAACGTCAGTTGAAGTTTATCCAGGGGTTGCAAGCCGCATTGGTACGCATTGAGAACAAAACGTATGGCATCTGTCGTGAAACCGGCAAGTTGATACCTGCCGAACGTTTGCGTGCTGTGCCTCATGCTACGCTGAGCATTGAAGCCAAAAATAACGGTAAAAAGTAAGGATGAACAAATATCTTACGAAGGGCCGTATTGCACTGCTCGTTATATTCTCGGTACTGATTATCGACCAGATAATCAAGATATACATCAAAACGCATATGTACTGGCATGAAAGTATTCGCGTTACAGATTGGTTCTATATCTATTTTACCGAGAATAACGGTATGGCGTTCGGTATGGAAATATTCGGCAAACTTTTTCTCACCTTGTTCCGTATCGTTGCGGTAGCAGCGATAGGTTGGTATCTGGTAAGGATCATAAAACAAGGCTTGAAGATGGGGTATATCATATGTGTGTCTCTCATTCTTACGGGAGCGTTGGGGAATATCATCGATAGTGTATTCTACGGTGTGTTGTTCAACGAAAGTACGCATTCGCAGATAGCTTCATTCATGCCCGAAGGTGGGGGATATGCTCCGTTATTCTACGGAAAAGTGGTGGATATGTTTTATTTCCCTATTATCGACACAAACTGGCCTCAATGGATGCCGTTTGTAGGCGGGGAACATTTCATATTCTTCAGCCCGATATTCAATCTTGCCGATGCTGCTATCAGTTGCGGTATCATTGCTCTGTTGCTGTTTTACAGCAAATATTTGAATGATTCTTATCATGCAATAAAGAAATCATGAGAGGTTTGCATCGAATTCAATGGCTTAATATATTCCTGTTAGCATTCTGTTTTACCGCCTGCCAGGTGAAAAGACCTAAGGTGGTTATTTCAGATGCTAAAATGGAAAATGTACTTTATGACTATCATATAGCGAAAGCTATGGGAGAGGAAGTCCCTTATACCGATAGTTATAAAAGGGTATTGTACATTGAATCGGTGTTCAAAAAACATGGCATCACACAAGCTGTTTTTGATTCCTCCATGGTTTGGTTTACGCGTAATCCGGATGTTCTCACCAAAATTTATGAGAAAGTAAACACAAGGCTGAAAGCCGAGCGAAGCAGCATCGACCATTTAATCTCCATACGTGACAACAAGCCGAAGGAAAGCCTTCCGGGTGACAGTATTGATGTATGGGCATGGCAATGCATCTATCAGTTGACAGGTATGCCGATGGATAATAAGATTACTTTCGTATTACCTTCAGATACTAATTTCAAAGATCGCGACACCCTGCGGTGGAACGTACGTTTCCGTTTCCATAATGGCACAGTGGATTCCATGTATGCTCCTGTCATGGCTATGCAGGTTGTCTATAAGAACGACAGTATCATCAGTGATATTCAGAAAGTCTATAAATCAGGTATGGAGACGATATCCCTCCACGCTGATACTTTGGGAGAAATCAAAGAAATACGTGGTTCGATTTATTACCCGTCCACGCAAGTCACTCATACACTGCTGACCGACCGCATTTCATTGATGCGCTATCATGCTACGGATACTTTATCTTTCGCCAAGAATGATTCTGTCCAAATAGAAAAGAAAGAAGACGGTGCCGAACTCAAGAAAGAGGAAGTCAAGCCTATAGAGCAGAAAGAAGAAAAATTAGACGGAAATTTACGTAGGCGTGATGTCGGACGCCCTCGTCCGGTTTCGGAACCTACATTGAAAAAAGTAGAAAAACCTGAGACCCTTCAATTCCGCAAAGATAAACTTTGAGAATGAAACGATACGCATCACATTTCATATTCATTCCCGGATATGGCTATCTCAAACAATATGTGGTAGAAGTGAAGCAAGGAAGTGCTGTATCTGCCTTTCCTCTGACAGAAGAGATAGAAGGAGTAGAGTGGTTTCCCGGAGTGATTGCTTTGCTTGATGAAAGAGATAGTTCTTCCGCAGAATCTCATGGCATCTTTCAGAAACAGAAGGATATATTGACGGAAGTTCCGGAAAGTTTCTGCAAAGAAAAGCTCCTTTCGGGGCTGATACCCTATTTATTTTATCCTTTCGATTTTACAACGATGCAGCCTGCCGACGGAACTCGGCGCAGACAACTGCTGTAGCAATTGCAACATTCAGAGATTCGGAAGTCTCCCGTTCTGCCGGATAATTGGGGATATAGAGTTTGCGATTAATAAGTTGTTCCACTTCTTTTCCTATTCCATTACCCTCATTCCCCATCACTATCAGTCCATTGGAGGATAATTGCTGCGCATACATATTCTTTCCATCGAGAAAGGTGCCATAAACCGGAATGTCAGTCAAGCTGCGGATTAAGTCGGGCAGGGGAGTATAGTGCAGTTTCACACGGGCAATACCGCCCATAGTGGCTTGAATGGTCTTAGGATTGTACACATCTACGGTATTGGGAGAACAAAAAATATGCTCTATGCCGAACCAGTCGGCCAGACGGATGATAGTGCCGAGATTTCCGGGATCCTGCACATCGTCCAAAGCCAGACAAAGAGAGTGATTGATAACAGAAGCATCCGTTTCATATTCCGGCTGTTCGAATATGGCAAGCACCTGTTGCGGTGTTTTCAGCAAGCTGGCACGGGAAAGGTCTTCAGCGGAAACTTCCGAAATCTCCTCCACCGGAAGCTGGGAATATTGCGATAACCATTCCGGTGTAGCCGCCAGAAAACGGCAAGGAAAATGTCCCAATAAATCACCTACCAGTTTAGGCCCTTCGGCCAAAAAAACTTTCTCCGTTTTACGGTTCTTCTTCAATTCCAGCGAATGAATATATTTGATGCGGTTCTTGCTTAATGCCATAATTTAAATGTTATCGTTTGGCAAAAGTACGTGATTATTTCTATATAATCAAAAAACGGAACACACTTCATCCGGTTTTTTATTTCGGAAAAGAAAAAATAGATTTATATTTGTAGTCAATTATGCGCAATTTACAAAATCTGGTATGAAGAAAGGTTTCCATTACGTAATACTTACTGCTGTCATACTCACATTGGCTTCCTGCTCGACTACCAAATATGTGCCTGATGGCTCATACTTGCTGGATGAAGTGCGCATACATACCGATAGTAAAAATGTCAAGCCGTCCAGTTTGTCCATATATGTGCGGCAAAATCCTAATTCCAAATGGTTTAGTTTAATCAAGACCCAGTTGTATGTTTACAACTGGTCAGGGCGGGATTCTACTCGTTGGGTAAACCGTGCGTTGCGCAGGCTGGGAGATGCACCGGTGCTTTACAGTAAGGAAAAGACTGAACGTTCGCGTGAAGAAATGATGAAAGCGGTTCAGAATATGGGATATATGAGTGCCACCGTGGAGTACATTCCGAAAATAAAAAAGAAAAAGCTGAAACTGGCGTACAAGGTGACTACCGGTGAACCGTATATCATTCGCAGCCTGAAATATGATGTTCCGGACGAAAAAGTATGGGAATATATGCAGAAAGACTCTTCGTCTACTTACCTCTCCGAAGGTATGTACTTTAATGTCAATATTCTGGATAGCGAGCGCCAGCGTATCACCAACAATCTGCTCCGGAATGGATATTATAAATTCAACAAGGATTATATCTCTTATACAGCGGATACGGTGCGTGGTACCCATCAAGTAGACCTCACTCTGCACCTTGCACGCTATAGGCAGCATTCCGACGATGAGCTTCGGAATCATCCTCAGTACTCCATTAATAAGGTGAATTTCATTACGGACTACAACGTTTTGCAAACATCTGCTTTGAGCAGTGTCGAAGTCAATGACTCGATACACTACAAAGGAATCCCTATCTATTATAAAGACAGACTATATTTGCGTCCCAAAGTGCTGAGTGACAATCTGCGCATAACTCCGGGAGAACTTTACAATGAATCGGAAGTACAGCGCACTTACTCTAATTTCGGACGTCTGCCAGTGCTGAAATATACGAATATCCGCTTCTTTGAAACACAGGTAGGGGATAGTACAAAGCTGAATACTTACGTAATGCTGACGAAGAATAAGCATCAGGCTGTTTCTTTCGAACTGGAAGGCACCAATTCTGCCGGAGACTTAGGAGCTGCAGCCTCTGTTTCTTTCCAGAACCGTAATGTGTTCAGAGGATCCGAGACATTCCTGGTCAAGCTTCGCGGAGCTTATGAAGCTGTTTCAGGGTTGGGTTACGGGCATAATAATTATACGGAACTCGGAGTGGAGAGCAGTATTAATTTTCCCCGCTTCATGTTCCCGTTCTTATCCAATGACTTCAAGCGGAAAATACGGGCAACTACCGAGTTCGGTGTACAGTACAATTATCAGATGCGTCCGGAATTTACCCGTATTGTCGCTTCAGCTTCATGGAGCTATAAATGGGGATTACAACGACAACGCTCCCAGCACCGCATCGATCTGTTGGATATCAACTACTTGTATATGCCTTGGATAGAACCGGAATTTAGAGAACAATTTTTAGATAAAGAACAAAACTATATTCTGAAGTACAATTATGAAGACCGCCTGATTGTCCGTACTGGTTACAGCTATACATATAACAGTGCCGGACAGGCATTGATGAACAATGCGGTTATTGGAAATTCTTACAGCATACGCTTCAACTTCGAGTCGGCAGGTAATCTGTTATATGCCATTTCCAAGATGAGCAATCTAAAAAAGAATGATAAAGATGAATATACCATATTGAATATTCCGTATGCGCAATATATAAAAGGTGATTTGGACTTTGCCAAGAATATTGTCATTGACAACCGTAACTCCATAGCATTCCGCATCGGAGGCGGTATTGCCATTCCTTACGGAAATGCGCGGGTGATTCCTTTTGAAAAACGTTACTTTTCAGGTGGTGCAAACAGCGTGCGCGGCTGGTCGGTACGCAGTCTGGGGCCCGGCTCTTTCGCAGGTGACGGTAACTTTCTTAATCAATCGGGAGATATCAAGCTGGATGCCAGTATTGAATATCGTACACGTCTGTTCTGGAAATTCAGAGGTGCACTATTTGTAGATGCGGGAAATATCTGGACGCTTCGTGAATATGAAGACCAACCGGGCGGTAAGTTCAGATTTGATACATTTTATAAGCAGATAGCAGTGGCTTATGGATTGGGATTACGTCTCGACCTGGATTTCTTTGTACTTCGTTTTGATGGAGGTATGAAAGCGGTTAATCCCGAAAAAGGGAAAAAACGTTTTCCAATTACACATCCCGATTTCGGACGTGATTTCGCTTTTCACTTTGCAGTGGGATATCCTTTTTAAGGAGTTGAGAGTTGTGCTGCGCAATATATGCCGCATGACAACTCTCAACTTCTCCAACTATCTTGCAGCGTAATAAGTGTCAACCATTGTTGCCTGACGAGCAGCAGCTACGCCTTGTGCATCCAATGTTACATTCATTGCTTCACCATTCGGCAGATACATCTGTGCAGTACCGTCACCATTCATTTGCAGCAATTCTGTGCTCACACCTTCTGCTACAACATTCCAGGTATTCAGTTCCTTGTCGTAAACCAACTCCATAGCAGTAGTTTCACCTTCCTTAGTGATAGAGTAACCATTCTCCAATGTTTTTACGAGATAGTTTCCATTTTCACCTTTCACTTTCTTCACGTCTCCCACGTTAGCCATCGGATTGGAACCACTCCAAAACTCAATGGAGTTGATTACTAATGCATCTGCCAAATAGCAGACAGGGTATACGGGAATAATGTTGCAAGCCAGATAAACAAGTTCATTTACAAACTTTGTACCAATGCTTTGGTTCCAATTAACCAACTTGCTGTGCAGTCCGAAAGAACCGATACAAGAACTGAAAAGAAAAGCGCCACAAATCATCACTGTTGCGGCCAGTTTCAAATTACTCTTTTTCATAAATTACTTTCTTTTGTTATACTGAGTTTTGAGTTTAACTCTTTTTTCTGTTTGGCAAATATAAGTTGTTTTTGTGAAAATTCGCCAGTTTTTGGGATAAAAACAATTTTCCAGTAAAACAGGACAAGCAATTTTAAGCCTTTTTAGGAGCAAAAGTCTTGCTCAACCAATGGTCTACAGCGAACTTTCCGGGGCCAGCAATGTACATCAGCACAAACACTACCAAATATACAAAAGCCAATTCTTTGACAGCAAACGGGTCGCTTCCGTGAACCACGAAAAAGGCCACTCCCATTGTAAAAATCATCGGCAACATTGCCAGGCGATAAAGAAAACCGATGATAAACGCCATCGAGCAAGCCATTTCACCAAATATTGCCAGACCTAATGAAAGAGGACTGCCTATACCCAACGGATCAGGAAATACGGCGGATAGTTCCTGATAGTTTGCCCATTTTTCAATACCATGGTTCATCAATAAGACACCAAATACAATTCTCACAATCAATAATATAGTAGATGCAGCTGCACCATCCGGTTTCGACGGAAATAAAAATCTATAAAACATAGTCGTTCGTTTTTAATAGTTATATTTTATATAACAATGTATAAGGGATTATGGTTTATCTCTGCGCAAAGGTTTTATAATTACACGCAAGGAAGGATCGTATGTGAAGTAACTCCACATCCAATCCACGAAAATAAATAATCGGTTTTTAACTCCGACTATACTCATCAAGTGGATAAATAGCCAAGCTGCCCATGCCAGAAAACCGCCAAAGCGCAACTTCTTCAATTCCACAACAGCATGATTGCGGCCAATGGTAGCCATAGAACCTTTATTGTGATAAGCGAACGGTTGCATTTCAAGTCCGCGTTCTCTTCTGTCCAGGTTAGCAATCAGGTTATGCGCCTGTTGAATGGCAGGTTGCACCACCTGCGGATGACCTTTCGGGTATTCCGGAGTAATCATAAGCGCCGTGTCACCGATGGCAAAGATATTAGAATAACCTTGAACGCGGTTATAAACATCCACTTGCAGACGATTGCCGGGGCCATAAGCCTCTTTTGCCAATCCTTCTATACTGTTGGCTCTTACGCCTGCAACCCAAAAGACATTCATTGTTTCTAGCGTATTACCATCATTGAGTGTCATTACACCATTTTCATAGTTTGTAACCTGTACACTTGTTCTGATTTCTACGTCCCGTTTCAGCAGATAATCTGCAACTTCTTCCGATGATTTTTCAGAAAAAGCAGAAAGAAGGCGGGGAGCGCCATCCACCAGGATGATACGCATAAGATTCATGTCAAGATCGGGATAATCTTGCGGAAGAACAAACTTCTTCATTTCCGCCAATGCACCGGAAAGTTCGATACCGGTAGCACCGCCACCTACAATGACAAATGTCATCAGGCGTTTCCTTGTTTCCCGGTTACTTGTATTCTGGGCTTTCTCAAAACTTTCCAATATCTGGTTACGATTAAACAAGGCTTCCGCTGTGTTTTTCAGTGCCATTGTACGTTGGGAAAGTCCGTCGTTACCGAAATAATTGGTACGGCATCCGGTAGAAACCACCAGATAATCATAAGAAAGACTCCCGATAGAAGTCTCCAGAATATTATCTTCGGGAATGACCCGTTGTGCCTCACAAATGCGTATATGGAAATGTTTTCTTCTTTTAAAGATCTTGCGGAAGGGGAATGAGATGGCACTGGGCTCAATACCGGCCGTTGCCACTTGGTAGAGTAAAGGTTGGAAAATATGGTGATTGTTTTTGTCCAGCAGTACTATCTGGAACTTATTGCTTTTCAATTTTCGTGCTAACTTCAATCCACCGAAGCCACCACCGACAATAACAAGCCGTTTCCGTCCTTCTTTATCGGGAATATCCATTTTTGTTTTCATAATGAGTCAGTTATTCGTTATGAAAGAATAACATTACAGAAAGAAGAAAGTTCGGATTTTTCCCGACTATATCATTTATAGTCATTTTTTCCTTTTCCTTCATCACATTTTCTTATTAGTGTTAAAAAGGAATAAGTTTGAACAAAATACTCTTCAATATTGTTTTAATAGAATTAAAAATAAAACTAAATTTGCCGAAGGAGTTTTCCAGAGGTAAGATTATGGACACTAAACTAATGAAATGGGTATTACCGGTACTGTTGTTGATGACAAGGGCCGATATATGGGCGCAAACGGGCTCCACAGGAACAGACGTTCCGGTCGCATCTTCTGTCTCCCTGACTGATTCACTGCCACAAAAAAGAAGTTTTTTCAAAAAATTCCTGGATTATTTCAACGATGCCAATAAAGAGAAAAAGAACAAGAAGTTTGATTTCAGCGTCATTGGCGGGCCTCATTATTCCAGTGATACCAAGTTTGGTATCGGTCTGGTAGCCGCCGGACTATATCGGACAGACCATAACGACTCTATCCTTCCGCCGTCTAACGTATCCTTATATGGAGATGTCTCTACAGTGGGATTCTATCTATTAGGCATACGCGGAAACCATCTTTTCCCGCAAGATAAGTATCGCCTGAATTACAACTTATATTTTTACTCATTTCCCAGTTTGTATTGGGGAAAAGGATACGATAACGGTTCCAATGATGACAACGAGAGTGAATACGACCGTTTTCAGGCACAAGTCAAGGTAGACTTCATGACGCGGATAGCCAAAAACTTCTATATCGGCCCGATGGCAGTCTTCGACTATATTTATGGCCATGACTTTGAGAAACCCGAATTGTGGGAAGGCATGAAAGCACGGACTACGAATATAAGCCTCGGTTTTTCGCTGCTCTATGATTCACGAGACTTCCTCACCAATGCCTATAGCGGCTATTATCTGAGGATCGACCAGCGTTTCAGCCCCGCATTTCTGGGAAACAAATATGCCTTTAGCAGCACAGAACTGACTACCAGTTATTATCATCCCGTATGGAAAGGGGGAGTACTGGCAGGACAATTTCATGCATTGCTGAACTACGGTAATCCTCCTTGGGGATTGATGGCAACATTAGGCAGTTCCTATGCAATGCGCGGTTATTATGAAGGACGTTACCGCGACAAATGCTCCATGGATGCCCAATTGGAGCTTCGCCAGCACGTATGGAAACGGAATGGTGTGGCCGTATGGGTGGGAGCGGGTACTGTATTTCCTAAATTTTCCGAGTTTGAAACAAAACATATTCTTCCTAACTATGGTTTTGGTTATAGATGGGAATTCAAGAAGAGAGTGAATGTAAGATTAGACTTAGGGTTTGGAAAAGGCCAGACCGGATTTATATTTAATATCAATGAAGCTTTTTAGAAACATAAAACAATGGTTGGACAATCAGGAACACTTATTCTATTTGTTCTTGATTATCTTGATAGTACCCAATATCATCCTCTGTTTTACAGAGCCGATGCCGGTGGTGGCAAAAGTATGTAATGTACTGTTGCCGTTCGCTTTCTATTATCTGTTGATGACCTTATCGAAAAATTGCGGAAAGATGTTCTGGATACTTTTCCTCTTTATCTTTTTCGGTGCTTTCCAGATAGTACTTCTATATCTCTTCGGACAATCCATAATTGCCGTGGATATGTTCCTGAATCTGGTCACTACCAATTCAAGCGAAGCGATGGAATTGCTGGACAATCTTATTCCAGCATTGGTAAGCGTTATTATCCTCTATATCCCTGCCTTGATTCTGGCGGCAATTTCTATCATAAAGAAGCGGAAACTCTCTCCGGTATTCATCCGCCGTGAACGAAAAAGAGCATTGGCAGCTTTAGTCATCGGCTTCATATCATTGGGCGCCGCTTATGGGCTGGATGCACGTTATGAATTGAAATCAGATTTGTATCCGGCCAATGTCTGTTACAACGTCTTCCTTGCATTCCAACGCAATGCGCAGACGCGAACCTATCATCAAACCTCAGAAAATTTCACTTTCAAGGCACGGGCTACTCATCCTGAAGACAAACGGGAAATTTACATCATGGTGGTTGGTGAAACCTCCCGTGCCATGAACTGGAGTCTTTACGGTTACGACCGGGAGACCAATCCCCAGCTTTCCAATATGGATGGCATCACCTCTTTTTGTCATGTCCTGACGGAATCAAACACTACGCACAAGAGTGTCCCCATGTTGCTTTCTCAGGTTTCTGCCTGTAACTTCGACTCAATTTATTATCAGAAAAGCATCATTACCGCTTTTAAGGAAGCAGGTTTTCAGACTGCTTTTTTCTCAAACCAGCGCTATAATCATTCTTTTATTGATTTCTTCGGAATGGAAGCTGATACTTATGATTTCATCAAAGAAGACTCCCAAGGTTTCAAATACAATCCATCTGATGACGAACTTCTGAAGCTGGTAGAGAAGGAACTTGCAAAAGAGAACCGGAAACAGTTTATCGTATTACACACGTATGGCTCACACTTCAATTACCGGGAACGGTATCCTGAAAATCACGCCTTTTTCTTACCGGATTTTCCGGTGGATGCAGAAGTGAAATACAAGGATAATCTGGTAAATGCATACAATAACTCCATTCGTTATACGGATGATTTTCTGGCACGTGTCATCCATTTGCTGAAAGAGCAAAAAGTGGATGCTGCCATGCTTTATACGTCCGACCACGGAGAAGATATCTTCGATGACAACCGGCACCTGTTCCTTCATGCGTCGCCGGTTCCCTCTTATTATCAGTTGCACGTTCCATTCCTGCTATGGACGTCCGGCAGCTATCAGGCTGCATATCCCGAAATACAGGAAGCAGCCTCGATGAACCGGCAGAAAAATATATCTTCCAGTGTTTCCTTTTTCCAGACTATGATGGAACTGGCCGGAATAGAAACTCCATACCGGAATGACAGTCTGTCTGTTGCAAGCCCTCTTTACACAGAGAAACCCAGAGTTTACTTGAACGACCACAACGAGCCGCGTCCTTTGGATGACATCGGAATGAGAGAAGAGGACTTCGAAATGTTGCGGAAGAAAGAAATAGACTTCAAGTATCCTTCTCCAGATTCCTCACAGAAGGAATACACATCATCAGAATAGCCGTCAGTGCAATAGCAACCCCGCAATAGATAAATATATTCCCTATTCCCAAAGCATCCGCAACGAAACTCGTTACGAATAACCCGAAAATAGAAGGGAACAAACTTATGCTATCGAACAATGAAAACACACGTCCCAGATAAATCGGCTTGAACTGCGTCTGCAATAAAGAAGTAAACGGCCCGGAAAGAAACGGGACAATCAGTCCTTGCATCACCGTCAGTATGGCAAAGAACACATACCCCGTACTCGGAAGCATCCCGCACAAAGCCAGTGCCAGCCCCAGTATGGCATAAGAGAATGCGATCATCAGTATCTTCCTGATTTTGGGATTCCAAATCCCCAGTAATGCTCCGCCACCCAACATGCCTGCACCGAAAAGCGTTTCTATCAGACTAATCTGATAAGCTGTTCCCGAGAAAGTGTGCAATGTCATCAATGGCATCAGGGCAACCACCGGCATCACAAAGAAAGTAATCAGTATCTCCGTAACCATCACCCAACTGACTCCTCTGTTCTGCATGATAACCCGGAATCCGTCACGCATATCGTTCACAACACTTTTAGCTGAAATATTTTCTTTCTTCGGATTCGGAATATAAACAAACAGAAGGGCAGTACAAGCTATGATTGCTCCCGCCACATCCAGCAACATGACAACACTCATGTCAAACGCCAGCAACAGAACCGCTCCCAGCGCCGGACCGCCAATATTACAAATGGACTGAATGGCCTGATTAATGCCCGCAATACGCGTCAATTCCTTTTCCGGTGCCAGCAGCGGAACCGACGATTTCATCGCAGGTGAATGGAATGCTCCCCCGATGGAGCGGAGCGCCAACAGCAAATATATGTGCCACAATTCCACTATATCCAGATAAAACAACAAAGCAATAATGCCGGAACATAGCGCAACGAAACTATCCGCACCAATCATTGTCCATTTCCGGTTCCAACGGTCAACGTATACTCCTGCAAATGCCCCCAGAAGGGCTTGTGGCAATAGTGCGGCAATCATGGCAAAGGACAAAACTTCCGCTGAACCCGTTTTGAGACTAATCCATAAGACGATAGAGAACTGGGCAATGGAGCTACTTAATATAGAAAATAGTTGCCCGCTCCATATGATGATAAACTTTTTCTTCCAATTGTTCATGATGAGAGTGAAACTATATAATAAAAACAGATAAATGCCTCCTGTTGTTGCATCTTACACAGAAGATTTGGGTCAGTCCGAAAACCCTGTGGATATGTTATGTTAATACGCGCAAGTGAACTATCTTTGCGTTCAAATTAAAATTATCTGCCCAATGCCTTCCAATCGCAACCTACATAAGTTACTACGAGTCATCTTTCCCGAAGTTTTAATGGAGTATTTCGAGATCTCCGGTTGGCATGACGACTCTGTCAAAATCGAAGTTTGGCTTGATGAAAAACACTACATGGAACGTTCAGATTACAAGAGTGGAACTGTGATCTCACATGGTTTTACTGATGAGAAAGTGATTCAGGACTTTCCTCTGCGTGGCAAACCTGTTTATCTCCACGTAAGACGTCGTCGCTGGTATGACAAAGCTACCGGGGAAACGTTTTCCTATACCTACGATGATCTTACGACCGAAGGGACGAAACTCACTCCTGAGTTCGTTGCTTTTTTAAAAGAAGAAGATTGAAACTACCGCGGCCAGCATAAGCTCCATTGCAGATGCTTATGGGGTAAAGGGTAAACAGTTAACTTCACAGTACAAGGAGTTTATCAGCGCATACAGACAGTGGGACCAGTTAGATCA
>NZ_FQZN01000046.1 GCF_900142015.1 Bacteroides stercorirosoris | reverse complement strand
GTTTAGGGGAGTCGGAGATATACCATTCTTTATTTTTAGATTATGCAAACTGACAGCGTAAATTTAACATACCCACAGGGTTTTCGGACTGACCCCTTTAAAGTATTCATTTGAATACAATTGCAACAAAGATAATCAAAAGAAATAAAAACCGAACAAAAGTTGTAGAAAGAGAAGTATATAACAAAAAAACGAGCAAGCTCTCACGAACCTCTCGCCTCTGTAAGAAAAGCCATAGAGGCTTTTCTTTTAACTGCATCTAAAACTTGTTACCTAAAAATCAATCTTCTTTTTACCTAAAAATTCAACTACCTATAAAAACACAATCTTCTTCTTTACCTTTTCTATAACTAATTACCTAAATTCCTTAATCCAAATTCTAGCCTATGAAAAACTATTAACTAATCTTTTTACCTAACTAATTCCTTTATTGAAAACCAAAAACTAATTTATTTAAAAGTCAAAATCATGAGCAGTTTCTCAACTGCGATACAAAGGTAAGAAGATTTTCCGTGCTCGCAAACAGTTACATACGAAACGACATGTTTTATAACATCTTTTTAAATTTATCTAGTTTCGTTTACGGTTTCTATTGTTTCAGAACGAGTTTGAAGCCATCTGTCAGCGTTTCCATAAATAGTATTTTTCGATTGATTGACATTGACTAAACAAAAGTATAAAAAAGAGTTTCATCTATGACAAAGCATAGATAAAACTCTTTCTCTATCGAAAAAGTGTTTAGTTATTTTTTCTTTACATACCAATTTTGATTTGAATCACCTTTCGATTTTACCCAATCGATGAAACCCGGATAGGTATCATATATCTTCACATTTTCTGCAGGTACTTCAAATTCAAGAGTAGGAAGATTAATACCATACGGCATAAGTTCAACTTCTCCATTGTAACGTGCGATATAATAAACTCCACCACCTACATTCGACACATCATCCTGTGTATTGAAAAGTCCCATATCAGCTTCGTCCGTAGGGGGATAATTCACCAAGTGCACTTCGTGGTTCCTGCTATTGACAAATATGAACGGATTATAAGGAGGAGTTACATTCTCAACATCATCCAGTTCAATGGTAACAGTATACTTCTTATTTAGAACATTCTTGATATTATCAAACAAGATAATGGTAGGATGAGATTGTTCCGTTTCCACTTTCCATCCTTCAGGACCGGTCACCTTAATACTCTTCATCTGCCCCGGATTAAGAGTATGGAGCTGATATCCAAACCCACAAGTATAAGTACCTCCATTATGAATAGGAGTGAACTCATCCACTATTTTATAAATTTTATTGGTCTGAGTTTTCTTATAAACAGTAGATTTATAAGTCATCATCACATCGTTCATATCATAATCACCTTCAGAAGGCCACTGATCTTCATAAGCCAAAGTACCCTTGGTGGTGGTGGTAACATTGGTGGGAGGCTCAACAGGTGGCAATTCAGGGCTTTCGGTATCAATAGCATCCGATTCCGCTATCTTTAAATAAAAAGTGGCATCACAATAGTCATAATCTACATTATCCTCAAAGCCAATAGCAACAATTTGGTTCGCACTTCCATGACGCAAAGCTACTACACGCTGCTTATTATCGGAATTCATTGAACTATATGAATAACGAGTGGTATACCTCTTCACAAGATCACCTTCATAAAAGCCCTGTCCTTCCAAACACCATCCAACAGTAACACCTGCCGGAAATTTATCTTCATATTGCTGAGTTTCTTCATTCCAGTACTTCAATTTTACGGCATGACCACATAACAGTGAACCCACACGTTGACCATTAGAAACTTTAGAAATGGGCGAAGCATTGGGAAACGCAACTATTCTTTTTACTTTATCGGCTGTTGGAATAGTGCCGGTAGGATAAGTAAAGTAACCCACAGTATTATTCCAGCCTGCACTACTATTAACAAATACAAGGCTCAATTCAGTAGCTTTAGTAATCTTAATTTCAGAAGTAGCATTATTATTAAACCAATCAGGATAAGCTGTCGTAATAGAGTAATTACCATTTTTTGTATATGTTCCTCTAATGCTATACAACACCTCGGCCGATGGTAAGCTTAATTCAGTCTCTATATTGGACGGATATCCGTATTGATCCCAGTCAACTCCCGGCAAAATAGTCCAATCATCCACATAATTATGCCCGTTGGACGTCACTCCTCTTGTCTTTGTCTGCAATGCAGCAATATATTTTGCCTGGTTAAAGTCTATTCCACTATCCGAAACAGTCAATTTTACCGGTGACACAGCCCCCATATAATCGCTGTAAAGCCATACTTCCGTAAGAGCAGCAGAAAGAGTTGCCGTATCTGCATATTTTCCTTGCTTATCAGTGGCAGCGGCAAAAATAGGATCGAGTTCTTCATCCTTTATCCAGGAACCATCCACTTCTTTCATCGGATTTTGATCGTAGAGCTCAAAAATGATATAATAATCATTCGTAAAGCCATAATCCACACTCATCTCAACATCTTTAGTTAAGTTAAAGTCAAAAACCTCCGTCGGCTTCAAAGGCTCATTTTTATGCTCCCCCTGATATACATCTTTGTCTGTGCAACTATTTAGTGTCAGTGCAGAAATGGATAACACAAATACAAGCTGTTTGATTTTTCGCTGTTTCATATATTCTATTTTAAATTGTAATTCTATAAACGTTAAGTCCGTTGCAAATATAGGCAAAAAACGACAATATCTACAAGTTTTCCAAAAATAAAATAATAATATACACAAGTAATTGAAGTCGCAAAAAGTATAGAATATACAAGTTTATTAGATAAAGAGAGGGTTAGATTGAAGTTTATCTGATAAAAGAATAAAGAAACAAATGAATCCGCAGCTATTAGTCACAAAAAAAAATTATGCTTATACATAAAAAAACAAACCACTGGAGTGGCATTGACCTGCCAACTCCAATGGTTGTCCCCTTTAAACACCTTTAAACAAAATGAAATTTCTTATTTTCTTGCTTCTGCGATATAAGCCAGTGCTTCTTTACATTTTTCCGTAACATAAGTCCAGTCTTCCGCAGCAACTTTATCGTTCGGGAAGAGTTTTGAACCCATACCTACGCAGAACACACCGGCTTTGATCCATGAAGTCAGGTTTTCCTGAGTAGGTTCTACCCCACCGGTTACCATCAGCTTAGACCAAGGCATCGGAGCCAACAGACCTTTTACAAGCTTTGCACCAAGAACGTCACCCGGGAATATCTTGCAAAGGTCGCAGCCTGCTTCCTGAGCGAAACCCACTTCTGAAACGCTTCCGCATCCCGGAGTGTAGGCAACCAGACGACGGTTGCAGATCTTGGCAATCTCAGGATTGAACAACGGACCTACAACGAAGTTGGCGCCCAACTGCAAATAAAGGGCAGCCGTTGCAGGATCAACAATAGAGCCTACGCCCATCGCCATCTCCGGACATTCTTTTGCCGCAAACTTCACAACTTCAGCAAATACTTCGTGAGCAAAGTCACCGCGGTTAGTAAATTCGAACGCACGAACACCACCCTCATAACAAGCTTTCACTACCTTCTTCGCTACTTCTGCATCCTTATGATAGAAGACGGGCACCATTCCGGTAGAACCGATCTTATTTAATACTGCTATTTTATCAAACTTAGCCATATTTTTATTTACTATTTAACGATTTACTATTTACTATTTAAATGTTTTGCTTTGTACTATTGAACTATTTATTCATCCTTGCCTTCATAGTGGTTATCGAACTGATTATTATCTTCAGAAGTTCCTCATTTTCCCGATATAAATCAGACAGCAACTAAATAGTAAATTGTAAATAGTCCAATAGTAAATAAATTTATCTCTGTACACGTCCGCTTGCATCACCACCGGCCAATGCTTCCACTTCTTCTGCCGATACCAGATTGAAGTCGCCATTGATGGTGTGCTTCAATGCAGAAGCGGCTACTGCAAATTCAAGGGCCGCACCCTGATTGGGCTTCGTCAGCAATCCGTGGATAATACCACCGGAGAAAGAGTCACCGCCACCTACACGGTCGATAATCGGGTTGATGTCATAGCGTTTTGATTCGTAGAACTCTTCGCCGTTATAGATCATTGCTTTCCAGCCGTTGTGGCTTGCAGAGAATGATTCACGCAAAGTAGAGATAACATATTTAAAGCCGAATTCCTTAGCCATTGCCTTGAAGATGCCCTTGTAGCCTTCAGCATCAGTCTTTCCACCCTCTACGTCAGCATCGGGTTTGAAGCCCAGACAGAGTTCAGCATCTTCTTCGTTACCGATACAAACGTCTACGTATTGCATCAAAGGCTTCATGATAGACTGAGCTTTCTCTTTCGTCCAGAGTTTCTTACGGAAGTTAAGATCGACGGATACCGTAACGCCGTGACGTTTTGCAGCTTCACAAGCCAGTTTAGTCAGTTCGGCAGCTTTGTCGGAGATGGCGGGAGTAATACCTGACCAGTGGAACCAGTCGGCACCTTCCATGATTGCATCGAAATCGAAGTCTGCGGCATCAGCTTCAGCGATGGCAGAATGTGCGCGGTCGTAAATTACCTTGCTGGGACGCATGGAAGCACCGGTTTCGAGGTAGTAGATACCTACGCGGTCACCACCACGGGCAATGAAGTCTGTCTTTACACCATATTTACGCAGTGCGTTCACAGCTGATTGACCGATTTCGTGTTTCGGCAATTTAGTCACAAAGTAAGCATCATGTCCGTAGTTAGCACAGCTGACAGCAACATTTGCTTCACCACCACCATATACTACATCAAAAGAATCAGACTGAACGAAACGAGTGTTTCCCGGAGTGGACAGTCTCAACATGATCTCGCCTAATGTAACGACTTTCTTTCCCATAATCTTATTTATTTTTTATATGTGATTAATTTATAAGTTTCAATTTATCATTTTAAGGGCAAAAACGCGATTAAACACCTGATTCCATGAAGAGTACAGCAAAAAGCGGTTTGTTCTCCATAGCTTTCGTGTGCGGGCACAAAGATACAACAATTTTCGTAATTACAAAAATTGTCATATATTTGTGTCGAAAATATTAAGATTATTATTGTGCGCGGACACAAGTTCCGATAAATTATAAAATATATGGGGTCTGAAAGAATACGTATCAAAGATATCGCCAAAATGGCGGATGTATCAGTGGGGACAGTAGATCGTGTGATACACGGGCGTAGCGGTGTGTCGGAAGCCAGCCGGAAACGGGTGGAGGAAATTCTGAAACAGCTGGATTACCAACCTAACATGTATGCCAGTGCATTGGCATCGAACAAGAAATACACTTTCTCCTGTTTATTGCCGCAGCATGAGAAGGGCGAATATTGGACGGCTGTGGAAGCGGGCATCCATGAGGCGCTGGTGACGTATTCGGACTTCAACATCTCCGTAAACCTCTCCTATTATGATCCGTTCGACTATCATTCGTTCGGTGATGTGGCCCAGAGCATTTTGGAGCAGGAGCCGGACGGAATCATGCTTGCCCCAACCGTACCACAATATACAAAGCCTTTTACAGAGGAACTGAACAAACGTTCTATACCTTATATATATATAGACTCGAATCTGAAAGACCAGCCTGCCCTCTCTTTCTTCGGACAGAATTCACATCAGAGCGGGTATTTCGCCGCAAAGATGATGATGTTGCTTGCC
Organism: Bacteroides stercorirosoris; assembly: GCF_900142015.1. Classification (GTDB taxonomy): domain Bacteria; phylum Bacteroidota; class Bacteroidia; order Bacteroidales; family Bacteroidaceae; genus Bacteroides; species Bacteroides stercorirosoris. Next base: position 30,522 of record NZ_FQZN01000046.1, on the reverse strand, counting down.
GGAGGGGAACGGGAGATCGTGATTTTCCGCAAGATAAACGAGGGTATCGTGGGTTCTAACCAACAGGAACGCCGGGAGATCGGCTTCCGGGAGTATATGTTGAAGTATCATCCCGATTGCCGCATCTGGGAACTGAACCTGCATGCCAAACGGGACAGCGATGATGCACAGATGCTGGATGAGTTTTTCAGAAAACATCCGGATGTAAAGAACGGTATTACTTTCAATTCGAAAGTGTATATCGTCGGAGAGTATTTACTGAAGCAAAAGAAAACGGATTTCAATCTGATGGGGTATGACTTGCTGGAACGTAACGTAAACTGCCTGAAACAGGGAAGCGTCTTCTTCCTCATCGCCCAACAGCCGGAACTTCAGGGATTTGACGGCATCAAAGCGCTGTGCGACCACCTGATTTTCAAGAAGGAAGTGCCGAGAGAAAATTTCATGCCGATTGACTTGTTGACGAAGGAGAATATAGAGTTCTACTCGAATAAGTGATGGGAAATAAGTAATAAGTAGTAACTAACTAAAAACAAGAATATGGAAACGAAGTACCTTAAAATCAATCCTGCGGATAATGTAGCAGTAGCAATCGTGACACTGCCGGCAGGAGAAAAACTCACAGTGGACGGGGTGGAAATCACACTGAATGAGGAAGTTCCCGCCGGACACAAATTTGCATTGAAAGACTTTGCGGAAGGCGAAAACGTCATCAAATACGGTTATCCCATCGGTCATGCGCGTATGGCAAAAAAGCAGGGCGACTGGATGAATGAAAACAATATCCAAACCAACCTGGCAGGACTGCTGGATTATACATATAATCCGACAAGCGTCACACTGGATATACCGCACAAAGATTTGACTTTCAAAGGATATCGCCGTAAGAATGGCGATGTGGGTATCCGTAACGAAATCTGGATTATCCCGACTGTGGGCTGTGTGAACGGTATCATCAATCAGCTTGCCGAAGGTCTGCGCCGGGAAACGGGCGGCAAAGGGGTGGATGCTATTATGGCGTATCCGCATAATTACGGCTGTTCGCAGTTGGGCGACGACCATGAGAACACGAAGAAGATTCTGCGTGACATGGTGTTGCATCCCAATGCAGGCGCAGTGCTGGTGGTAGGATTGGGTTGTGAGAACAATCAACCGGACGTATTCCGTGAATTTCTGGGTGAATACGATGAAGACCGCGTGAAGTTTATGGTGACACAGAAGGTGGGTGACGAATACGAAGAAGGTATGAACCTGCTGCGCGAATTATACGAGAAAGCAAGCAAGGATGAACGCGTAGATGTGCCTCTGAGTGAGTTGCGCGTCGGCCTGAAATGCGGCGGTTCGGATGGTTTCTCCGGCATCACGGCTAACCCGTTGCTGGGTATGTTCTCCGACTTCCTGGTAGCGCAAGGAGGTACGAGTGTATTGACGGAGGTACCGGAAATGTTCGGTGCGGAAACCATACTGATGAACCGCTGCCGCAATAAAGAGCTGTTTGAGGAAACAGTGAAACTGATAAATGACTTCAAAGAGTATTTCCTATCACACGGTGAACCGGTGGGCGAAAATCCGTCTCCGGGAAATAAAGCCGGCGGTATCTCAACATTGGAAGACAAGGCGCTGGGATGCACACAGAAGTGCGGTAAAAGTTATGTAGAAGGTGTACTGCCGTACGGTGAACGCCTGAAAGTGAAAGGATTGAACCTGTTATCGGCTCCGGGCAATGACCTGGTGGCAGCAACAGCACTGGCTTCCTGCGGTTGCCACATGGTACTGTTTACCACGGGACGCGGTACGCCGTTCGGTACGTATGTACCGACTATGAAGATTTCAACCAATTCCACATTGGCGAAAAACAAACCGGGCTGGATCGACTTCAACGCCGGAGTTATCGTGGAGAACGAACCGATGGAAAAGACTTGTGAGCGGTTTATCGATTACATCATCCGGGTAGCAAGCGGTGAATTCGTAAATAATGAGAAGAAAGGCTATAAGGAGATCGCAATTTTCAAGACGGGAGTTACTTTATAAATTTAAGGTTGAAAATTAAAAAATAAAAAAAGAACCAGAGGGGCGGAACAATTCAGAGGTTCCGCCCTTTTGGTTTTACAGGGCAACCGCATAAAAAGCTTGCTTCATTTTTTTTCGGTTTTGAACGAAGTGATGATTTATTTTTTAGACGCGGATGACACGGATGACGCAGATTTTTTATTTATTGATGTGACAGCGCAGCCTTTAAATCCGTGTCATCCGTGTCATCTGCGTCTAAGAGATTGAATACATAGGCTAAAATCATTTACCTCATTTCTGTACGAATACGAGCCAACTTTTGATACGGTTACCCTGGTTCTGCACTCGATTTACATTATCTTTGCACCGTTTTTAAAAACTTGAATTCTTGGAAACTACAAATACAACAAATAAGAAGAAAGGCGGATGGTGGGCATTAAGTCCGCTGGCGGTATTTTTATGCCTGTATCTGGTGACCTCACTGATTGTCAATGATTTCTATAAAGTGCCCATTACGGTGGCATTCCTGTTGTCATCCTGCTATGCCATTGCACTGACGCGCGGACTGAGCCTTGAAAAGCGGATATATCAGTTCTCCGTAGGAGCCAGTAACAAGAATATCATATTAATGATATGGATATTCATCCTCGCCGGAGCTTTCGCACAAAGCGCCAAACAGATGGGGGCAATCGACGCAACTGTGAATCTGACACTGAGCATCCTGCCGGACAACCTCTTACTGGCAGGTATCTTCATTGCCGCCTGTTTCATTTCACTTTCCATAGGTACCAGTGTAGGGACAATCGTGGCACTTACCCCCGTAGCCATCGGACTGGCGGAAAAGACGGGAATCGACTTGCCGTATATGGTGGCCGTTGTAGTAGGCGGATCATTTTTCGGGGATAATCTCTCATTTATTTCAGATACGACAATAGCATCCACCAAAACACAGGATTGCGTTATGCGCGATAAATTCCGGGTAAACTTTATGATTGTAGTGCCGGCTGCACTGATTGTGCTATGTATCTATATATTCCAGGGATTATCCATATCAGCTCCCGCACAGACGCAGGCGATTGAATGGATAAAAGTTATCCCCTATCTTATTGTTCTGGGTACGGCAGTGGCGGGTGTCAATGTAATGCTGGTTCTGCTACTGGGCATTCTCAGCACAGGCATCATAGGCATTGCCAGCAGCGGAACGGACATGGGCACGGCTTTCTTCGACTGGTTCGGTGCCATGGGAACAGGCATCACAGGAATGGGCGAACTTATCATCATCACCCTGCTTGCCGGAGGCATGCTCGAAACCATCCGTTACAACGGAGGCATAGACTTCATCATCTCCCGGCTGACACGTCACGTAAAAGGCAAGCGAGGGGCAGAACTAAGTATTGCCGCCCTTGTCAGCATAGCCAATCTATGCACGGCAAACAATACTATCGCCATCATTACAACCGGACCGATAGCCAAAGACATCGCCCTGCGCTTCCACCTCGACCGGCGGAAAACAGCCAGCATCCTGGATACTTTCTCCTGCCTGATACAAGGTATCATTCCTTATGGAGCCCAATTGCTGATTGCAGCGGGATTGGCCGGCATCTCCCCCATCAGCATCATCGGCAGTTTGTATTATCCGTTTACAATGGGAATATGTGCATTGCTGGCTATATTGGTGAGATATCCGAGAAGATATTCGTGAAGTTTTGTTTTTTTTTATGCAAAAATGAATATTTCGAAAAAAAAGATAGCAAAAGATAGTGCATTATTGAAATAGAATGCGTTACTTTGTACCCGAACAATAAAAAAGTTTATTTGATTTGATTATTTCACATATGTACTTCCTCTGTATTGAGTATTTCCATCTCTGACCTAACAACTTCCAAAAACTTTGTTTATTGAATTATTAATTTATTATTTTATTTAGATTTATGAATTTGTATGTAGGTAACCTGAATTACAAGGTTAGAGAACAAGACTTGAGAGATGTTATGGAAGAGTACGGAACAGTAGACTCAGTAAGAATCATCACTGACCGTGAAACAAGAAGATCCAAAGGATTTGCATTCATCGAAATGCCGGATTCTACAGAAGCATCTAACGCTATCAATGCATTGAACGGTGCTGAATATGTAGGCCGTCCGATGGTTGTTAAAGAAGCATTACCGAAGAATTAATTATTCTCAGATAATACGTCACAGAAAAAGGATGAATTTCAATGAAGTTCATCCTTTTTTTTGTGCTATAATCCTCAATTTACGAAGCGATTGTAATCGTCGATTACATGATTATAATTATAAAGTAATTCTTTATACCCGCTTTCGGTAAACTTCCCATCACGCAAGTGCTTGCGAAGTTCACCCAGGAACTTATCAGTATCGTTAACCATGTCTTCATAACTCATCATTTCACTGGAATAGTCTTTCAACTTCTCTATCTTTGAAGCCGCCTCCTTCTGAGTATTCACAGCATCATACAAAGACTGCATTTGTTCTTTGGCAACATCCGAATCATAACCTTCAAGCACTGCCTCCAAAGAAGAAATCAATGCTTTCCCAGCCATGATATGGTCTTTCAGAGGATTATCCTTTAATGTCGCCTCTTCTGCCTTGTCGGCATAAGGGGTCACCAGAGCATAGATCCGCGCACGAAGTTCCTGTATCCGATTTCCTTGTTCTTCCTGATCGGCGGCTATTTCACGCCCCTTGGCATACTGGTCGTCCTTATAGTCTTCCGCCTTAATATATCGACAGTACTCTTCATAATTAGCATACACTTTGTTTGACGCATCCACATAAGCCAGGCAAAGCGCCTTCAAACTATCACGTACCGCATCCGGGAAACAGTCACCCGGATTCAGTAATGCCGTCGTGTCTTTACCCTGAAAATAAGAACGATTGACGATGGGAGCTATGACAAAGCCTTTACCGTCTTTTTTCATGTACGCCAACGTTTTGGAAATATCATCCGTCGTTACGAGTTTTTTCATCAGATCGACAGTGATGTTGTAGTAAGCGATAACTTCATTCGCATCTTCCTGACTATAACTCATGGAAGCTGCATCCTTGCCTTTACCGCCACACGAAGCAAGCAACAAAAGGCCTGCAACAGATAATGATACTAAGATTTTCATTTTACATTCAATTTTTAAACAGTTTATAATAAGTGTTTTATTCATCCCATTCTTTCTCAATCTTTCCGGTGGTATCATAAGAAATCCAATGTCCCGAGCGGCTGTCACTCCGGTACTGCCCTTTAGTTTTCAGAGTACCCGCTTTGATGCTCTGTTGCTTGTCTTCCTGATAAACAGCTTCGTATGGGCCATGCCTACGGTCGTTGACATAAGTATAAGTCTCAATGAAATCATTACGGTTACTGGTTACCCAAACGCGCTCCGTACCATTTTTCCGTCCGTTCTTATAATTCGTTTCACGCTTTGGCTTACCGGTAGAATAATCCAATAGAACAAAAAGTCCGTCTTTCTTTCCGGCTTTGTAATGCTGTATTTCTTCGCGTACACCACCGGCAAAGACTATTTTTTCACCGTCCAGCAAGTCGTTTGCATAGTTTTCAACAGAAAGCGTATCACCCAGGTCATTGAACTCCAACCAGCAACCGGTCTTCATCCCATTCTCATATTGTCCCAGAACCTTCGGAGTGTCCGTGTCGGCAAAGCGCTCCTCATACTTTCCCATACGTTTGCCATGCTCACAGGTATAAGTCCTGGTATAGTCGTATCTGGCTTGCAGATAAGCCCACTGCCGGCCATGCTCCAAACCATCTTCATAGTTATTGTCCGAGCGTACTTCACCGGTCTCATGGTTGTATTCTTTAAAATTGCCATGCTCCCTACCGTTTTTGAAGAATGCAGAACGAGATACTTTTCCATTTTGGAAATAAGAAATAACCGCCCCATCAAGAGTGTCATTACGGAAGGTGTACTCCTGGGTAAGTGCCCCGCCCACATATTCGCGGAATAAACCGTTTTTACGCCCTTCCTTATAAGAACCCTCCCGACGAAGCGCATTGCGGGAATATTCCTGATATTTTCCGTCGAACATGCCCTCCTTGAATTCAGCCTGCACATATTGCGAACGATAACCGTCGATTATACGGAATTCACCGTTCAGAGGTTTCTCCTTTTTGGCATCACGGTAGAGAAAGCGTCCGTCACCCAGGTTTATTTCGGAAACTTCATTAACCTGATAGAGTTTCTGCGCTAATAAGGGAAAAGTACATACCAGTAACAGGCATATAGCTAAAACTTTTTTCATTGTCATACTCATATGTGTTCTTAATTTTGTTTATGCCGCAAAATTAAGGGGTAACAATGAAATCGGGAAATAAAACCGGGGGACAAATAAGAAGAAGAAAAACGTTGATTACAGGTCTAATTTTCAACCAGATAAAGAGTATTTACTCTTCAAAAGGCAGGGGGACAAATCAGAAATTCCGCAATAAATCCTCTAAAGTCATGCCACTTCCCGATCCTATTTTATCAACACGGATACGTTTGAGACGCTTCTTGACGGAATCCTTTTCCAAGTGCATGATCTGCGCCATTTCAGACTGTGATAATTGCATTTTCACCATGCAGCAATAGCGCAAATCTTCTTTGTTCAGTTCGGGATAAGATTCCCGCAAGCGCAAGGTGAAATTATTGAATATAGCATCGGCATTCTCAGTTATCACATCCCAGTCTTTATCCGAAAAGATGATGTTACCATTCTTTCTGACCTCCCCCACTTGCTGCAAAATGCTAAAATTCAGTTGCCGGAAAAAGGCGCCTTTCAATTCTCCCTCTTTCTGCTGAAGCTCATTTATCTTTTGCAAATTCTCCAGATGTTCTTCGCTGCGATGGCGCAACTCTTCTTGCTGGGCAATGATTTGCTCCTGCTGCCCGATAAGCTGTTTCTGCTGGACAATCAGACGGTGACGATTACGACGGTAAAAAATCAAATAAATACCTCCCGCCAACCACAAAAGAGTTACGGATACAGCTATAATCCAATACACCCGGTGTTTATGCTCGGCCACCTGAGCACGCCAACGCAGATTATCCGCCCGAAGTCGTTCATGCTGATAAAGACTCTGTAAAGCTATCAATTCGGAACTTTTGGTGGCAGTTTTTATGGAGTCATCTATCTGAGTGTATCGCAAAAGGTATTCATAAGCATCTTTATAACGCTTCATGGCATAGTAGGTATCTGCCATATTATAATAACGGGCTTCCTGGGTGAAAGGGTCGGGACAAGGTTCGGACTTAAGAAAGTAATGATAGGCGGAATCATATTGTCCCAGCTTGCCGAACATTGCGGCTTTTTCGGCATAATGGCCGGTGATGTTCGCAGAATCCGTGGGCGCACGATGCCGGAGAGCTTTATCCACATATTGCAAAGCAAGGGCATAGTCTCCTTTCTGAGTATAAATTCCCTGAAAACGCGTATATATATAAGGTAACTGGCTCGTCAGAGAATCGCGAAGAACAATTTCGTGCATGACTTCAGTATAATGCAAGGCACTGTCATACCGGCCGGAGAAGAGGTGACCGTAAGCGATGTCTCCCAGTGAAAGACACTCATAGGAAGCATTCTTCATGCGACGGGCCATCTCCAAGGCGTTCTGTGAATAACGTATTTTATCCTCGAACAGGCGTTCTTTTGCTGCCACTACCCCCGCCCAGGTGTTCACTAAATACCGCCAGTAATCACTCACCTGTTGCCCCTCCGAATAGGGCAAAGCCTCCAGAAAAAATTTCATAGCCTCTTCATTGCGCTGAAAAGAACGTGCCACCTGCCCCGCACAAAACAAGGCGCGGACAAGATGCACACTATCCGCAGAAGCACGGTAATAATCCAAAGCTACGGTAAGCAAAGTGTCGATTTCGCCCAGACGATCTTCATTACGAGCCACTTCGGCAGCCAACAAAGCATAAAGGGCGCGGTCGGATTCAGAAAAAGATCCCGGATGCTTTATTCCGGCAAGTATCAGACTTGCACTGTCTTTCAGGTTTTGTTCTATCAGTTCATCCGCACAATGCAAACGAACGTCAGTACGGCCACAAGCTCCAAATAACAATGCAATAATAGTTCCAAGTAGTAGTCTTTGCTTCATAATAGCAGTTATCGTTTTCGTGGCGACAAAGGTAATACAATTGCCCGAAATACAAGAGCCTTATAGAAAAAACGAGCGAACTCTTTGTCAATCAAAATAAAAGCCCTACCTTTGCAGCCGCTATTACGAGATAGTAGCATTATTCAAATCATTTATTAAAAACATTATTTAAAATGGCAACAAAAATCAGATTGCAAAGACATGGACGTAAAAGCTATGCTTTCTACTCTATCGTTATTGCAGACGTAAGAGCACCACGTGATGGTAAATTTATTGAGAAGATTGGTACGTACAATCCGAACACCAATCCTGCCACAGTAGATTTGAAGTTCGACCGCGCACTTGACTGGGTTATGAAAGGTGCACAACCTACTGACACTGTTCGTAACATCCTGTCACGCGAAGGCGTTTACATGAAGAAGCACCTTATGGGTGGTGTGGCTAAAGGCGCATTCGGTGAAGCAGAAGCTGACGCTAAATTCGAAGCCTGGAAGAACAACAAACAAAGCGGTCTGGCTGCTTTGAAAGCAAAAGACGAAGAAGCTAAGAAAGCTGAAGCAAAAGCACGTCTGGAAGCTGAAAAGAAAGTAAACGCTGAAAAAGCTAAAGCATTGGCTGAAAAGAAAGCTGCTGAAGAAGCAGAAAAAGCTGCTGCCGAAGCTCCCGCTGAAGAAGCTACAGAGGCTCCTGCCGAAGAAGCTCCCGCAGCTGAAGCTGCTGCTGAATAATAGTAAGCACAGTACGATTACAAAAAATGGGATTAAAACTATAAAATCCTCTCCGGTTATGCCGGAGGGGATTTTTTATTGATTATCTTTGCCCCCAAAGCGAAAATAAGCCGCACCTCAACACTAAAAATAAGCAAGCTTATTTTGTACTGTTTTCGGTTTGCATTATCTTTGTAGCCAACTATCATATTTATAAAAAATAGAAGCAATGAAAAAAATTATCTATCTGCTCGCTGTGGCTGCCATGGTTGTTGCCTGTAGCGGAAACAAAGGTTACGTGGTAACCGGAACTGTAGAGGGTGGAGCCGACGGTGACACTGTATACTTGCAAAAAGTAGAAGGCCGGAATCTTGTTAAAATGGATTCAGCTGTCATTACCAATGGAACATTCACTTTCAAAGGTGCGCAAGACACTGCCGTGAACCGTTACGTAACTTACAGACCCGCAGGTAAAGAAGGTATCTTAATGGACTTCTTCCTTGAAAATGGTAAAATCAACATCAGCCTGACACGTGATAACGACTCTGCTACCGGCACACCGAGCAATGACGCTTACCAGGAAATCAGAGCTCAGCTGAACAGCCTGAACAAGCAAATGATGACCATATACGAATCAATGTCAGATACTGCTCTCACCGACGAACAGCGTGAAGCCAAAATGAAAGAGATGAATGATCTGCAAGAGAAAACAATGGAAATCACCAAAGCAGGTATCGCCAAGAACATCACTAACCTGGTAGGCGTTCACTTGCTGAAGAACAACTATTACTATCTCGAAGTAGACGAACTCGACCCGCTGATGCCGCAAATCCCCGCTGAATTCGCCAATGATGAAGTAATCATCAAGATTAAAGAAAACGTAGAAAAGATGAAAGCTACTGCCGTAGGCCAGAAATTCACTGATTTCGCAATGGAAACCCCTGACGGAAAACCGGTGAAACTGTCTGACTATGCAGGTAAAGGCAAAGTTGTGCTCGTTGACTTCTGGGCAAGCTGGTGCGGTCCTTGCCGTCGTGAAATGCCGAACCTGGTAGACGCTTACGCCAAATACAAGAACAAAGGTTTTGAAATCGTTGGCGTATCTTTGGATCAGAATGGTGAAGCATGGAAAGAAGCTATCGAAAAACTGAACATCACCTGGCCGCAAATGTCCGACCTGAAATACTGGAACTGCGAAGGCGCTCAGTTATACGCAGTCAGCAGCATTCCCCACACTGTACTGATTGACGGCGAAGGAACAATCATCGCCCGCGGTTTACACGGTGAAGAATTACAGACTAAACTGGCTGAGATTATCAAATAACCTCTGCCTGGAAAAGAAATACCCTCGCTGGGAAATAACTTTTTGCTACATAGCTCCCCTGTTACAGACACTTGTAACAGGGGAGTTTTTTGTATCTGCCTATTACTTAGAGTTTTCCATTTTGTGCAACTTTAAAACAGTCATTAAAACGAAAAGTTTTCCAATTCAATCAAAAACACAACTAATAATCAAGCGATTAACATATTTTAAAGACACAAAAGTTTTCCAAAAACAAATACTTGTAGATAAGTTTATACCTTTGCAATCCCAATTAAAAGAATAAATAAACAATTAGATAAACTGAACCATGATACAGACTGTAATCAAAAGAGACGGACGCGTAGTAGGCTTCAACGAAGAAAAAATAGTAACTGCCATCCGTAAAGCAATGCTGCATACGGATAAAGGCGAAGACATGCAGCTGATACGCCAAATCACAGACCATATATCTTTCAAGGGAAGTGCACAAATGACAGTAGAAGCCATTCAGGATGCCGTAGAAATGGAATTGATGAAAAGTAGCCGCAAAGATGTGGCACAAAAATACATCGCCTACCGCAACCAGCGCAGCATCGCCCGCAAAGCAAAGACCCGTGATATGTTTCTGGAGATTATCGATATCAAATCCAACGACGTCACAAGGGAGAATGCCAACATGAATGCCGACACCCCGGCAGGTATGATGATGAAATTCGCCAGCGAAACCACCAAACCGTTTGTGGATGATTATCTGCTGAGCGACGAAGTGCTGGATGCCGTAAACAACAACTATCTGCATATTCATGATAAGGACTACTACCCCACCAAGAGTCTGACGTGCGTGCAACACCCGTTGGACCGCATTCTGAGTTGCGGTTTCTCTGCCGGACACGGTGAATCTCGTCCGGCCAAACGCATTGAAACGGCAAGTATCCTGGGCTGCATCTCATTGGAAACCGCCCAAAACGAAATGCATGGAGGCCAGGCAATCCCTGCATTCGACTTCTATCTGGCTCCTTACGTGCGCAACAGCTACATTGAGGAAATCAAAAACCTGGAAGAACTGAACGGCAAGGATTATTCGCATCTCTACCAGAAAGAACTTGCAGATTATCTGCAACAACCCCTGGACGGACTCACTGACGAGAAAAGAATCGTACAACATGCTGTCAACAAAACGGTAGCACGTGTGCATCAGTCCATGGAAGCATTCATCCATAATATGAATACCATTCATTCACGCGGTGGAAACCAGGTTGTATTCAGTTCCATCAACTACGGTACAGACACTTCGGCAGAAGGACGCTGCATCATCCGCGAATTACTGAAAAGTACCTATCAGGGCGTGGGCAATGGTGAAACAGCTATCTTCCCTATCCAGATATGGAAAAAGAAACGCGGTGTAAGTTATCTGCCGGAAGACCGGAACTTCGATCTTTACCAGCTCGCCTGCAAGGTGACGGCACGCCGTTTCTTCCCGAACTTCCTGAACCTGGACGCTACTTTCAATCAGAGCGAGGAATGGAAAGCGGAAGATCCGAAACGTTATCAGCATGAAGTGGCGACAATGGGCTGCCGCACACGTGTATTCGAGAACCGTTTCGGTCCGAAAACTTCTATCGGACGGGGAAACATTTCATTCTCCACAATCAACATCGTACGCCTCGCCATCGAGTGCATGGAAATCGCAGACGAAGAGTTGCGCATTGCCAAATTCTTCGCCAAACTAGACGAAATGCTCGAAGTAACCGCACGCCAGTTACACGAACGTATGGAATTCCAGAAAACTGCATTCGCCAAACAGTTCCCGCTGTTGATGTCTGCTTTATGGGTAGGCTGCGAAAAACTGAAACCTAACGATACAATCGCCTCAGTCATCAACCAGGGAACGCTGGGCATCGGTTTTATCGGGCTGGCGGAATGTCTCGTAGCTCTTACGGGAAAACACCACGGAGAATCGGAGAAATCACAGGAATTAGGAGTACGGATCGTGACATATATGCGTGACCGCGCCAACCAGTTCTCTGAACAGTATCACCACAACTACAGCGTGTTGGCTACACCCGCCGAAGGTTTATCGGGCAAGTTCACACGGGTAGACCGCAAGAAATACGGTGAACTGCCCGGAATCACGGACCGGGATTATTATACAAATTCCAACCACGTACCTGTATACTACAAGTGCAGTGCCCGCCATAAAGCGGAAATAGAAGCTCCTTACCATGATTTGACACGCGGCGGCCATATCTTCTACGTGGAGATAGACGGAGATGCAACACACAACCCGGAGGTTATTATGCGTGTAGTGGATATGATGGACCAGTACAACATTGGATATGGCTCGGTAAACCACAACCGCAACCGCTGCCTCGAATGTGGTTATGAGAACTCAACTCCCAACCTGGAAACTTGCCCGAAATGCGGAAGCAAACACATCGACAAGTTGCAACGCATCACCGGCTACCTGGTAGGTACCACCGACCGTTGGAACAATGCCAAACTTGCGGAACTGAACGACAGGGTGATTCATAACTAAAAATTGAATCTTCAATCTCCCACACAACATTTAATTTTTAACTTTCAATTTTTAATTCAACCGTGCTTTCAATTCTTGATATTATAGAAGATACTACAGTGGACGGTCCGGGCTTCCGGACCTCCATTTATGCAGCGGGCTGTCCGAACAGGTGTCCCGGTTGTCATAATCCTGAATCCTGGGACATTGACCGTGGGCGCTGGATGGCGACAGATGAAATACTTAAAAAGGTGCTTGCCGATAGTTTTGCAGATGTAACATTCAGCGGCGGAGACCCGATGTACCAACCGGAAGGATTCACGGAACTGGCACGTGCCATTAAAGAGAAGAGCAATAAGAATATCTGGTGCTATACAGGATATACCTTTGAAACTTTATTGCGCAATCCGCTTCAGTCCAAACTATTACAATACATTGACGTACTGGTAGACGGTAAATTCAAGCAGGAACTGCGGGACGAAAGCCTGTGTTTCCGTGGAAGCAAAAACCAACGTCTGATTGACGTGCCCGCTTCACTGAAGACAGGAGAGATCGTAACGTACAATTACAATCCGCTCCCCCGTATTGCCTGAAAAATGAATTATACTCTGCATTCTGTTTCTTTCTTTCCTCAAAAAGCCGTACCTTTGCGGCGCTTTTCAAGAATAGGTAACTTAGGATAACATTTTAGAGTATGAATTCGCCAAACGAATTAAAAGAAATTACCCGGTTTTTGCTGGAGTATGCCAATCGGCTTATGGGTTCGGGCGTGCACACCTCGCGTGTGATACGAAACACCCGCCGCATCGGAAAATCACTGGACGTAGACGTCAAGATGAGTCTTTTTCAAAAGACTATGGTTGTAAGCGTATGTGATATCGACAGCATGGAAGTTTACAATGAAGTAGCCATCATCCCCGCTTTCCCCATCAGCTTTGAATTAAATTCAGAACTAAGCGCACTCAGCTGGGAAGCTTACGACAATCGGCTTCCTTTAGAGACATTATGGGACAAATATGAGAAAATCATCTCCCGTCCCAAAATGGATCCGCTTTGTACACTCTTTCTGGTAGGCTTTGCCAATGCATCGTTCTGCGCCCTGTTCGGCGGAGACTGGACTGCACGCCTCATTGTCTTTTCTGCTACACTGATCGGTTTCTATATCAAACAAGTCATGCAGAAAAAGAAAATCAACCATTACCTTGTTTTCATAATTTCCGCCCTTGCAGCTTCTCTGGTTGCTTCTTCAGCCCTGACACTGGAAACTACCGCCGAAATAGCGATTGCGACAAGCGTACTATATTTGGTGCCGGGCGTACCCTTGCTGAACGGAGTCATCGACATCGTAGAAGGTCATGTACTGACCGGATGCACACGGCTTATCCAGGCATTGCTACTGGTGCTATGTATTGCTGTGGGACTTTCCTGTACACTTATGCTAATTAGAAACAGTTTATTATGATACTTATTGATATACTTACGGACGGCATGTTCGCCGCCATCGCAGCTATCGGTTTCGGAGCTATTTCCGATCCTCCTTTGCGTGCTTTCCCTTCCATTGCCCTGCTTGCCGCCATCGGTCACGCCCTGCGTTTCTGCCTGATGACGTATCTGGGCGTAGACATTGCGACCGCCTCTTTATTCGCTTCTTTCAGCATCGGCATGGGAAGCCTTGTGTTAGGGAAACGCATCTACTGCCCTATGACTGTACTTTATATTCCGGCACTGTTGCCCATGATTCCGGGTATGTATGCCTATAAAATCGTATTTTCACTCATCATGTTCATGCAGAACCTGAAAGTACCCGAACTGCAGGAAAAATATCTGATCGATTTATTCACAAATACGATTATCACTTGTAGCGTTATTTTCATGTTGGCGGTGGGCGCTACCATACCGCTGTTCCTGTTCATCAAACGGGCTTTTTCTATGACAAGACACGAAAAGAATTAAAAATTAAAAGTTTAAAATTAAAGATTGCGTATGGAAGTTTTTTGGAGAACAATCGCACAATACAACGAGGGGACTTGGATTGCCCAGGTTATTATCACTGTCATGGGCATTCTGCTGACCATACTTCTTTATCAAAAGCCTACCATGCTTGTGAAGCGGCTGATGAAGGGGTATATGGTGTTCCTGAACAGTTGGATTGCTATTGTCTATTATATGATTTATTGTGGTGAACGGAGTTATAACTATATACTTGCCATCTTCTGGGGAGTGATTGCTCTCATCTGGCTATGGGATCTTTTCACAAACTATACTCCGTTTGAACGTTATCACAAATACGATAAACTGACTTATGTATTGTATGCCATGCCGTTCCTCTACCCTCTTCTTTCATGGGCACGGGGCATGGAGTTTCCGATGATGACCACAAGTGTGATGCCTTGTTCGGTAGCTGTATTTACTATCGGGTTGTTACTGGCGTTTTCACGAAAGGTCAATCTGCTCGTCATTCTTTTCCTTTGCCACTGGGCTCTGATTGCTTTCTCAAAGGTTTATGTTTATAAGATCCCCGAAGATTTGCTGTTGGCAAGTGCAACCGTACCTGCCATTTATCTGTTCTTCAAGAATTACTTTGACCAAAATCTGCATAAGGAAACCAAACCAAGCGCAAAATATACGAACTGGATACTGATCGCACTATGTGTAGCAATCGGGATATTCCTGAGCGTAACAATATTTCATGAAGTAGTCGCTTGATTATTGAGCATTGATTCAAGAGGAGCTTATAAATGATAATTTATCGAAATGAAGAACTAAGAATGAAGAATGAAGAATTACCTTGCGGCATGCTTGCATAGCGCAGCCAAATTCTTCATTCTTCATTCATCATTCTTCATTAAATTATCATTTATCACGCTTCATGCCTTCCCCTGATTTGCTACCGCTTTCATCAGTTTCTTTATCTCCTCCGGATCTCCCAGGAAATAATCTTTCACCAGGTTGAGATCATCATCAAACTCAAAAACATATGGAACGGCAGTGGGCAAATTCAGTTTCACAATTTCTTCATCGGAAATGCCTTTCAGATGCTTGATAATACCACGCAGACTATTGCCATGCGCTACTACCAATAACTCGTTAGCGGTTTTCAAAGTTGGGAAAATCACACATTTCCAGTAAGGCATGATACGTTCAATGGTGTCCTTCAATGACTCGGTACGGGGTAATTCGGCATCGGGAACTTCATTATAGCGAACTTCAAAACGGGGATTACGAGGATCATCTTCACCAAGGGGATGCGGAGCCACATCATAGCTACGACGCCAGATTAAAACCTGTTCTTCACCATATTTGGCGGCCGTTTCGGCTTTGTTCAAACCTTGCAGCTGGCCGTAATGCTTCTCATTCAGACGCCATGATTTCTCTACCGGTATCCAGTCCTGATCCATACGGTCCAACACTGCATTCAGAGTTTTGACCGCACGTTTCAAATACGAGGTATATGCTTTGTCAAACTGGAAATCATTATCTATCAATAGCTGCCCGGCTCTTGTAGCTTCGGCAATACCCTTTTCCGTCAAGTCCACATCGGTCCAACCTGTGAAACGATTCTCTTTGTTCCATGCGCTCTCGCCGTGGCGGAGCAATACAATTTTCTTCATACGAATTTCTTTTTAATTAATCGTATAAATGAAACACGTATCTGCCGGAACTTGTTCAATAAAAAAACAGATGGTCTGTCCAGGTAAAACAGATGGTCTGTTGACCTCAAATAGACCATCTGTTTGCCCTTGACAGACGGTCTGTTTCATGCCGACAGACGGTCTGTTTTCACAAAGGTGATTTAGCGAAGCCCAATAGCTGATTTAGCAAAGCGAATAAAAAAAGAAAGCTGCCCGGAAAGTTTGTACTTCCCCAGGCAGCTTCTCCATATTATTACATCAGACGACTCTTACACGAACCAACGAACGTAACAGAAGTCCTGACGATGCGGCAAGTCAGAGTTTTTCGGGAACATACGGTAGGATACCTTGAAGCTACCTGCATTCTCCAATTTATGTTTCACCTGGAAAGTATAAAGGTTACCCTCTTTCTTCACCACACTGAACGGCTCAACAGAGTAAATGTGCTGTTTACCGTCTCCGGCAGTATAAGTAGTTACCAGTTCCAGACCGATGGCGTCGTTCAGACCTTTCTCATCAATTACGTAAGTAATGGTATATTCCTTACCACTTTCGATAGAGCCCTGTATCAGTTCTTCGCCCTTGTCATAAGACACTACTTCGATGCTGTCCCACTTAGACACAACTTCTTCTTTCCAAGCTGCAATTTCCTTAGCCTTGGCATTGTCATTGGCAACCAATCCTTTGAAACGCTTAGCCAGCTTGGTGTAGAACTTGCTGTAGTAATCGTCCAACTGACGCTTCATGGTATAGTGAGGTGCAATCTGTGCGATAGAATTCTTGATAGTCTTCACCCAGCCTTCAGAGTAGCCCTTCTTGTTGCGTGCATAGTACAACGGCAGGATTTCAGTTTCGAGGATGCTGTAGATAGTAGCCGCATCCAACTGATCCTGATGGTCCTGATTCTGGTAAGTACGCTTTTCAGTCAACGCCCAACCTGCACCTTCACGGTAGCCTTCCAACCACCATCCGTCGAGTACGGAGAAGTTCACAACACCGTTCATCAGCGCTTTCTCACCGGAAGTACCGGATGCTTCGAGCGGACGGGTCGGAGTGTTCAACCAAATATCTACACCAGATACCAAGCGGCGAGCCAGCTGCATATCGTAGTTTTCCAGGAAGATAATCTTACCCAGGAATTCCGGACGACGTGAGATTTCAATGATTCTCTTAATCAAGCCCTGGCCTGCACCATCATGCGGATGAGCCTTACCGGTGAACAGAAACTGTACCGGATAGTCAGGATTGTTCACGATCTTAGCCAGACGGTCGAGGTCGGTGAACAACAGGTGAGCACGTTTGTAAGTAGCGAAACGACGGCCAAAACCAATCAGCAGCGCGTTCGGGTTGATTTTGTCCATCAAAGACACGATGCGTGAAGGATCACCCTGGTTCTTCAGCCAAGTTTCACGATATTGTTTGCGAACATAGTCTATCAACTTGTTCTTCAAAGCCATACGGGTTTCCCAGATCTTTTCGTCGGGCACATTGTAGATAGCTTCCCAAATCTTCGGGTTAGACTGATCGTACAAGAAGTTCTCATCGAAATTGGCAGCATAAAGATGTTTCCATTCGGTTGCACTCCAAGTCGGGAAGTGTACGCCGTTGGTCACATAGCCTACGTGCATTTCTTCGGGGAAATATCCCTTCCAGATAGTAGAGAACATTTCCTGAGACACCTTTCCGTGCAGCCAGCTCACGCCGTTCACTTCCTGTGAAGTGTTGCAAGCGAAAATTGACATACAGAAACGTTCGCCCTTATCGCCCGGATTGTTACGGCCGAGGTCCATCAGGTCGTCCCAACTGATACCCATTTTGGCAGGATAACCGCCCATATACTTGCCGAAGAGACCTTCGTCAAAGTAGTCGTGTCCGGCAGGAACCGGAGTATGAACGGTGTAGAGAGAAGAAGCACGTACCAACTCGATAGCCTGGTCGTAAGACAGACCTTCGGCCACGTAGTCGCAGATACGCTGAACGTTAATCAACGCTGCGTGTCCTTCATTACAATGGTAGACATCTTTCTTGATACCCAGCTTCTTCAGTGTCAGAATACCACCGATACCAAGCAGGATTTCTTGCTTCAGACGATTTTCCCAGTCGCCACCATAAAGCTGGTGAGTGATAGGACGGTCGAATTCGCTGTTCATTTCGTTGTCCGTATCCAACAGGTAAAGAGAGATGCGTCCAACGTTTACGCGCCATACGTAAGCGTGTACAAAGTAGTCCAGATAAGGAACGTCTACCACTACCTGATTGCCGTTCTCATCCAACACACGGTCGATAGGCAACTGACCGAAGTTCTGAGCTTCGTAGTTGGCAATCTGCTGACCATCCATAGAGAGAGTCTGTGTGAAGTAGCCATAGCGATACAGGAAACCGACTGCACAAAGGTCAACATTGCTATCGGAAGCCTCTTTCAAGTAGTCACCGGCAAGGACACCCAAACCACCGGAATATATCTTAAGTACCTGGTTCAAACCATATTCCATGCTGAAATAAGCAACAGAAGGACGTTTCTTGTCAGGTTCCACATCCATGTATGCTCTGAACTTAGAATACACGTCGTTCATTCTCTTCAGAATAACTTTGTCGTTTGCGAGTGCTTCGAGTTTTGCATAACTCATTCTTTCCAACAGAAGGACGGGGTTATGACCTACTTCTTTCCACAGAGCAGGATCAAGGTCTCTAAACAGTTCGGTAGCTTCGTAATTCCAAGACCACCAAATGTTGTGTGCCAATTCAGACAACTTCTCCAATTCGGCAGGAACATGAGATTTCACATTTACATCTTTCCAGTTCGGAGTGTTTACATTACTAACTTTAATCTTCATTGTATAATAACTTGATTGATTAATAATTCATATTTCTTTTTAGCCCAACTGGCGCTGCATCGCATGACGAAGAGCAAAATCGTAGGCTTCATAATAATATTCGATAAAGTGCTTCCACAGAGCCTGCTCGGCCACTTGTCCGGCACGCTTGCGTATTTCTTTCACCTCGGCATCCGTCTTTGTGGAGAATGCGGAGATGGTGTCCTTGATGCCGTCGGCCACTTCGGAATAGTTATAGTCCGAACGGTGAAGCACCTCTACCCCATCGTTGATGCCGTGCTGGTTCTTCAGGCTGTTTACCCAAAGCCCGAAACCGGCAAGGTCGGTAGTGATGGTGGGAACATGGAAAGCGACACTTTCCAGCGGGGTATATCCCCAGGGTTCATAATAGGAAGGATAGACGCTGAGGTCTTCTCCCAATATGAGGTCGTAATATTGTTTGTTGAGAATACCGTCTTTTCCATCAAGATAACAGGGGACAAAAACCACTTTCACCTTATCTTCGGGACGATTTCCCATGCCCATATATTTCAGCATATCGAGCACCTGGTCGTGCGTCATGTTGTGCAGCCAGTGGGTAATGAAAGGTACTTCCAGCGGAGTATTGAATTTCTCTTTACTCTTCAGACGCTGCTGCAGGTCTTCGCGGGCATCTCCCACCCATCCGGGCACGTTGATAAACGCCAGTATATTCTTTTGCAGATTCTTATCACGGTTCAGACGGTTCAGCGATTCAAGGAAGACATTAATACCTTTATTCTTGAACTCATAGCGTCCGCTGGTGCCTACAATCAGCGTTTCATCGCCCATATCCGTACCCAACAGGCAATTAGCGGCACGCAACATGGCAGCACGCGCACGTTTACGCTTCCCGGTGAATGTGGAGCCTTTCGGCACAAAGTCATCTTCAAAACCATTCATAAGCACTACGTCGGCAGGCTTATCAAGCAATTCCTTGCACTCGTTATTCGTTATTTCGCTCACAGTCGTGAAGCAGTCCACATTATGTGCGGTTTGTTTTTCGATGGAGTGTTTGGATTGCATATTGAGTTCTTCGGCCATCTGGTCGCCATTGTAAGCGAAGAGATAGTCATAGAGGGGTTTGTCGTTGCCGGCAATGGAACGTCCGATAGACGTGGCATGCGTGGTGAAAATAGTAGCGATTTCGGGAACGGCCATCTGCAAATAGAGGGCGCCCATACCGGTCATCCACTCATGCGCCTGATAAATCACTTTATCCGTTTCCGTCAGGTTGTAGCGATAGAAGCTCTCCACCACCTTTCCGGCAGCATACGAAAACATGGACGCTTCGTCGTAATCGCCGTATGCGTGCAGTGAATCCACCTGGTAGCGGTTCCACATTTCTGTATAAATATCATTCTTCTGTGCGAAAAACGGTTGGAAATCAACCAATATAACGATAGGATTGCCCGGAATGTTCCAGCGTCCTATGCGGACGGAAAGGTTATCTTTTTCAGCTGCATGCTTTCTCCATGCTGCACAAAGGTTGTCGGACTCGATAAACAGAGGGTTCTCTTTCCCTTGCCAAAAATCAGGTCCTATAAAAAACAATCTATCATGAAATTTTGCCTGCAAGGTATTTGCTCGCGTGGACAAAACCGTATAGATACCTCCAACCTTATTACATACTTCCCAGCTAGACTCGAAGATGTAGTCGGGGGTTAACAGCTCTTTAGTCATATTACTTTTAATCTCTATTACTTAATATCGGCTGCAAAAGTACACATTATTCTTTGAAAAATAGCCTATTAATCGAAAAAACTAATGAAATATGCATAAACAATCGTTTGCGAAATGGGCTGATTGAAACAAAGTTAGTATTTCAAATGCCACACTTCAGCAAGAACAATGCCACACTTCTGTGAGTGAAGTGCCGCACCTCAGTGAGCAAAATGCAATACTTAAGTGAGTGAAATGCCACAGTTCGGAGATGATGAGCCCCCGCATTGGAAACAATAAACCCAGGGCTGCCTAAATAAATGGTAACCCTGGGTTAAGTAAATATTCAGAAATAACGTTTTATACCATCAATGCAGCAACCAGTGCCAAAATTGCGTAGAATTCAGGAAGTGCAGCGTAAATCATAGTATTAGTCTGTACGTCATGACCCTGGGAAATACCCATGATACCGTTGGCACACACTTGTCCCTGACGGATAGCAGAGAACAGACAAACCAATCCCACTCCTAAACCAATACCTAACATCAAAGGACCTTCTGTTGCAAAATCTTTACCCATAGACATCAGGAAAGCTACGAAACCATAAAGTCCCTGTGTAGCAGGAAGAGCAGATAAAATCATATAACTAGCTGATTTGGAAGGATCTTTCTTCAATGCACCTTCCGCAGCATTTCCTGCGATTGTTGTACCAAAGCAACTGCCAATTCCGGCCAAAGCCAACATCAGACCTAAACCGAGATAACCTAAAATTTCATTCATAACGTTTCTAATTTATTTGTTTTTTTAATTTATTTGTTTTTTAACTACAGTAAACGGTTTGTAAGTTTCGCCCTTACCTTCATAACCGGAATTCTTAAAGTATTCCACAAAAGTAAGACGAAGCGGGTGTACAAATGCACTCAGACAGGACATCGCGATATTTAACGTATGGCCGAATACCAGAATCAAGCCGCAGAACAACCAGCCCAATGCCGGACCTGCCGCATCATTCACCATAAAGGCCAACTGATTGAATACCCCGCCCAGCATACCGCCTGCCAGACCTAAGGCATACAGACGGATATAGGAAAGTATATCTCCCATCAAGCCGGTAGCCATATTATAGGTATCCCACAGGCCGGCACCAACATTGACAAAAACATTCCGGTGAATGTTGTTCAGCAGATAGATGCCGATAGCCGAAATACCGCCGATCACAATGAACGCCCATGTAGACACATCTTCTGAAATGACTTTGAAGAAAGAAAGTCCACCCGTACAAACAAAACCAACTACCAGCAGCAGCCAGCCCCAAGCACTGAGGGATTCCTTAAAGCCAAAACGCACCGTCTGTCCGACGGCCTTCACCGTCATGGCAATACAGATATGTACCACACCTATCAGCAATGCCAGCAGCATTTGCTTGTCATAACTGGTGTCTCCCACCTTACCCACAATCATGAATTGCTTCAGGTCTGCCGGAATTTCCAGATCGAACAGGCTGACTCCGAAGAAGGTACCCAGCACAGCACCGATAACAGCAGTGAAGATTCCCAACGTAATCACCAGGTTCATCATGCCTCTCAAGGATTTCGACAACTTCTTTTTCAAAAAGAAACCCAAAGCTATCAATACCAGTCCATAGCCAGCATCACCCATACAGAAAGCAAAGAATAGCGAGAAGAAAGGCGCCAGGATCGGCGTCGGGTCAAACTCGGCATAATCCGGCATACCATACATCTTGGTAAGTACCTCGTACATACGGGTAAATGCGTTGTTCCTCAGCTTGATAGGCGCGTTGTCTTCTTTTCTTGCATTCCGTATCTCGTAATAAACGCCGCTATTATCAAGAAAATCTTTCACCTCAGTTTCATTGTCCACCGGTATCCAGCCTTCCAACAACACAACGGCTCCTTCTGCCTTTTCTTCGCTATTCAGCTTAACTTTCAGCAGGTCGATATCTCCTTCAAGTTGAATGCTGTATTGCTCTAACGTGCGGTAGTTGGCTTTACAAAATGCTGACAATGCGTCCTGAGTGGCCACTATTTGTGCTTCCATCTCCGTTTTCCTGGCCATCAGCTCCGATAGGCTTAGGGCAGGCAAACGTAACGGTTCCAGACCCAGCTCCACAGCTCCGGGAGTCACAGTCACAAAATTAATATATCCGCCGCGTTCTTGTACCGGAATAGCATTATACTCTTCCGTCCACGCTTCGTTATAATCTCTTTCATGACACATGTAGAACTGAATATGCCAGCCTGCCTCCTTCAACTTATTTACAGAGTCCCAGTCAAAATCGCCCCAAACTTCCATTTGAGCGATGTCCTTATTCAACTGCGGCAGCTTCTGATTCAAGTCTTGCAACTGTAGTTGCAAATCATCGTATTTCTGCACCAGTCCGTCAGCCGATTGTCCGGCATACACCGTTTCTTCGGGTTGTTTCTCAGCCAGATTATACATTGCCTGAAGCATATTCTTATAGAGCGAACGCTTTTGCATAAACTGTTGCAAACCATCGTCCATTTCTCCCCACTGCTTTTCCACAATGTGTACCACACCCAATTCACGGATACGTTCCAGAAATGCTTCGTACTCCTTATGATATACAAGGAATGTGAGCTTCTTCATTTTTGTAATCATGCCTCTGCCTCCTTCCTACTCTCTTGATGGGATTTCATGATTTTCTGCGATGACTTGGAGAGGTTCTCTTCGTCTTCCATGAAGCGCTTGATTTTTCGCAGAGCATCCTGATAGCCCGGAATCTGCACTTTCTCAAAAAGGTTTACCTTTTGGGTAGTCTTCTTGCGTGCATGTTCCAGTAAGCCCAGTTTGGCGACGATAAACTCCCGTTCGATGGCCGTATGTGCCAGCGTCTTGAGCAAATGCACCCCGTCGGCATACCATTTGGGGGCATTGAACAGGCTGTAGGGACGTATCTCGAAATCTACGCTTTCGAGCAACGGGACCCGTACACCGGCAATCTTCTTCACACCGAGATGGACATCGCTGACCTTTATCAATGAGGGATCAAACTCATTCCAAAGGGCGAACATCGCTTCGTAGGCCTGGATTTCCCGTTCCAACTTCTCGTCCAGCATGGCAGCTTCCGACTTGCAGCGCTTCACTTCCATGCGCAGCGCGCTCTCCTTATTCTTGATGATAGGGAGTGTACGCACCCGCACCTTCAGTTGCTTTTCCAACTGCTGGAGAGAGGTTTTATTATATTGAAACTTTATAGCCACTTTTTTAGTGATTAGTTGTTAGTGATTGATGATTAGTTGTCGGCTTTCGGCCAGAATTCATCAACTAATTCTTTCTTGATATTCACTTCTTCCGGACGGAAATACTTTCCGAACAGACTCCATGCCACGTCGAGCATCTCAGTCGTATCGAGATTGACGTCAATGGCCAGCAACTGGTTGGAGTAATCCTTGGCAAAGGCAAGGGTACGTTCGTCATAGTTCGTCAGGTCGAAACCATTCTCCAACTTGGTCTTCGCATTGGCGGCATCGGCGTACAGACGCACGGCGGCATTCATCACCTGCGGATGGTCCTTACGCGTCTTCTTACCCGTAACGAGCTGCTTCAAACGGGACAGCGAACGGAACGGGTCAACGATAACCTTACCGATATCCGTATCACGGCGCAAGAACAACTGGCCTTCTGTGATATAACCTGTATTATCAGGCACGGCATGCGTGATGTCGCCACCGGACAGAGTGGTCACGGCAATAATCGTGATGGAACCACCGCTCGGGAACTGCACAGCCTTCTCGTAAATCTTTGCCAAATCCGAATAAAGAGAACCGGGCATAGAGTCTTTCGAAGGAATCTGATCCATACGGTTGGATACGATAGCCAACGCATCGGCGTAAGAAGTCATATCGGTCAGCAACACCAGGACTTTCTCATTATTGTTCACTGCGAAATATTCCGCTGCCGTCAATGCCATGTCCGGAATCAACAGACGTTCTACAGGCGGATTCTCAGTCGTATTCATGAAACTGACGATACGGTCGAGCGCACCGGCATTGGAGAATACATTCTTGAAATACAGGTAGTCATCATTCGTCATACCCATACCACCCAGAATAATCTTGTCCGTCTCGGCACGGAGTGCTACGTTCGCCATTACCTGGTTGAAAGGCTGGTCGGGGTCGGCGAAGAACGGAATCTTCTGTCCGGATACCAGCGTATTGTTCAAGTCAATACCTGCGATACCGGTTGCAATCAGTTCCGACGGTTGCTTACGACGCACCGGGTTCACTGACGGGCCACCGATTTCCACTTCCTGACCTTCGATGGACGGACCTCCGTCAATCGGATCACCGAAAGCGTTGAAGAAACGTCCGGCAAGCTGTTCGCTCACTTTCAGCGTAGGCGACTTGCCCAGGAATACTATCTCTGCGTTGGTGGGGATACCTTCCGTACCCTCGAATACCTGCAAAGTCACATCGTCACCGGCAATCTTCACCACCTGGGCGAGTTTGCCGTTTACGGTTGCCAGCTCGTCATACCCTACCCCTGTTGCTTTCAGCGAGCAGGTGGCTTTCGTAATCTGAGTGACCTTGGTATATATCTTTTGAAATGCTTTTGTTGCCATCTTATTCTTATTATGCTTTACGTTCTTCAATCAATTCCTGCAACTGTTTACGGAATCCTTCGTACTCCTCGGACTTGAACTTCGAGTAGTTCATCTGCTTGCAGACGTTAATCATCTTCTTGAAGTAATCCATTACCTCATTGAAGTTGTCGAATTCAAATTCCGTATGACAAATGTCGATTATCATGTTCAGGATATCTTCCTGACGTTCCATCGGAGTCACAGCGTCAATTTCGTCAAACGCATCCTGTTGCAGGATTACGAAGTCGATCAACTCTGATTTCCAGAAAGTCACATGATATTCCACGGGCACACCGTCGTCACCGAGGATGTTGATCTGTTCGGCAATTTCCTTACCACGCTGCAAGCGGTTCTTGATTTCGTTCACCTTGCCAATCCACTCACCGTTGATATGTTTCTTGATATATTCCTCAAACTCAGGATATTCGATATATTTAGAGTAAGAATCAATCGGATTCACGGCAGGATAGCGCTTCTTGTCAGCACGATCCTGTTCGAGGGCGTAGAAGCAACGGGCCACCTTCTTTGTGTTCTCCGTTACCGGCTCTTTCAAGTTACCACCGGCAGGAGATACCGTACCGATGAAAGTAATAGAACCAGTTTCACCGTTACCCAGCACCACATATCCGGCACGTCCGTAGAAGTTGGAGATGATGGACGACAAGTCCATCGGGAATGCGTCAGGTCCGGGCAACTCTTCCATACGGTTGGACATCTCGCGCAATGCCTGTGCCCAACGGGAAGTGGAGTCGGCCATCAGCAATACTTTCAGTCCCATGCTGCGATAGTATTCCGCAATCGTCATGGCTGTGTACACAGACGCTTCACGGGCGGCCACAGGCATGTTCGAAGTGTTCGCAATGATGATTGTACGCTCCATCAGCTTACGGCCTGTATGCGGGTCAACCAGTTCGGGGAATTCCGTAAAGATTTCCACAACCTCATTGGCACGCTCACCACAAGCGGCGATGATTACGATATCCGCTTCCGCTTGTTTTGAAATGGCATGCTGGAGTACCGTCTTACCCGTACCGAACGGGCCGGGGATAAATCCCGTACCACCTTCTACAATAGGATTAATGGTATCAATCACACGCACACCCGTTTCCAACAGTTTGAAAGGGCGCGGTTTTTCTTTATAATTCGTCATGGCGCGTTTCACCGGCCATTTCTGTATCATGTTCACATGAACGTCGTTGCCTTCTTCGTCGGTCAGCACGGCAACGATATCTTCGATGCTATACTCACCTTCATCTACGATGGATTTCACGGTACACACGCCTTTCTGGTCGAAAGGTACCATGATTTTCAGTGGTTGGAAGTTCTCGTCCACCTGTCCCAGCCAGGCAGCGGCTTCCACCTTGTCACCCACCTTTACTAATGGTACAAAGTGCCACTTGCTTCCCTTATCCAGCGGATACGTATATTGACCGCGTTTCAGGAATACACCATCCATCTTGTCGAGGTCGTTTTGCAGACCGTCATAGTTCTTCGAAAGCATACCCGGGCCTAATGTCACCTCAAGCATGTGTCCGGTAAATTCGGCTTCGGCTCCCACCTTCAGTCCGCGGGTGCTTTCAAACACCTGCACGTACACATGGGTACCTACCACCTTAATCACCTCCGCCATCAGCCGGTCACCGCCGGTCGAGATGTAGCAAATCTCGTTCTGTGCCACCGGGCCGTCAACGACGAGGGTTACCATGTTGGCGATAACGCCACTAACAGTTCCTTTTGTTGCCATATAATTATGTTATTTATTTTATCTGAATTCTGCGGGTATCTGCACTTCGTTCTTCAGCGTTGCTATGATGCTACGGAACAATTGATTACCCTTTTCCTTATCCAAAGAAATCCACCGTTCTATCATCTCCAATTGCAACAGGAAGACGAACAGACGCTCTATCGTGAAATAGTTGAAGAAAGTAGCTTCCTCCATCCAGTTCCAACGCAGCTGGTCTATTTTCTTTTCCCGTTCCACCAATTCCTCGGTTTCGCTGATTTTCACTAACTGATCCAGGAAATCCACTTCCCCCGTCAATCCGAAATCACGGGCACCGGATGTGCGCAAAGCCTCGCACACTTCCGTATCACCCACTATCAGTGGAGCAATGTCCATCTTAAATTTCCGTGCGGTCAGTGCCACCAGTATGTTGTTCATCGTCAGATTGAACTCAAACCAGGAGGACACAAACTTATTTCTGCACTTCATTGCATAGTCGTAATAAAGCGCAGCCAGACGGTCTTCATGCAAAAACTCATCTTCGGCAGGAGTATTGAAATATTCGGAAATGAAGGTGGAGAGATAAGAAGGGAACATGGCATCAGCCACCTCATCGCCATCTTTCAGCAACGAGATGAACTCCGTCAATTCTTCCGCAGAATAAATTCCACGCGGATCAATGGCGGCATCCTTGTCCTTCAGTAATTTCAGAACATTCGCATTGTCAAACTTCAGATAAAACAAATCGATCAGCTTTTTATCCTCGTCAGACAAATCCGGATACAGTTCCGTTTTAAAGTCAGCTACCGTATAGCTTAGCTTGCTGTCCTCCAAAGTGAGTTCGGGCAAACCGGCTACCAAGTAGTAATAGTATTTACTCATATCCTATGGGGTTAGAACAGCATTTCCACCAATTGCGGACGCAGGAACTCTTTAAAGTAATTCATGAACTCTTCCTCACCGAAGTTAACCTTATAGGAACCGTCGGCAGGCGAAACAGTGAACAACGTCTTGTTACCATTCACTTGCTCTATTTTCACACCTTTATCCAGCAATGTCTTTGCCTGTGTGGCGAAGTACTTCTTCAGACCTTCTGCATCAGCGGTAGAGATCACGATAGGTTCGTTCACGCTCCACTTAGAAGCCAATGCAACAATGAAGGCATTCAGATAATCTTTGTTGGCGGCAAAAGCTTTCACGTCAGCATTCACAATCTTATCCGTCACAAGAGTAGCGATTTCAGATTTCAACGCATTCACGGCTTGGCCGGCGAATAATTTTAATTCCGACTTGGTATTTTCCGCCAGTTCATCGGCAGATTTACGAGAGGCAGCCACAATTGCTTCAGCTTCTTTACGAGCATCTTCTACAATTTTTTTGGCTTCATCTTGAGCGTTAGCGATAAGTTTCTGGGCCTCGGCATTACCTTTTTCGACCCCTTCACGGTAAATCTTATCAGTTAACTCTTGAATTTTGTTTTCCATATCCACAGGAGCTATTTTAATAATTATATAATTGCGATTTTTTCCTTTCTTATTAGATTCGAGCCCAAAAGTACTAAAATCCCTTAGATAAAAAATAGAAAGAACGGAATAAAAATGGTCTGGTTTTCAAAAAAAGCCTTTTTATACCATTTTTATTCCGTAAATATAGGAATGAAATTACAAAACAGAAAGAAAACTGTTACTGAAAAGGAAAAATAGGATTCTGAAAGAGGAATATAGGAAACCGAAGGGAGAAGTGTAAATTTAAAATCAAAAAGGTGTGATTCTCTCCTACCACCTCCCCCTTCGGGTACTCCTCCTCCCGGGAGGAGGAGAATCGGTATAGGGCTCAGTTTGAAAACTTGGGGGATATCGTTAAAATGCTTACTTTTGCTTCATGAAAAAGAAATCTCGATCTCCCTTTGATTCCTTCTCTGCTTTAAGCTTGTTTCTTCCTTCGGGCCTGCTTGATTACTTTGATCTTGTCAATGGTGTCACTCAGGACACTTGTTTTATCCTTTATCTTGAGGAAAAGCCTGTTATTCCAGATGAATACTCTCATTTATCTCTTCATTCCAAAGGTTTCTTTCCCGAGATTGAAGTTCAAGACTTTCCCATTCGTGGTAAAGCTGTTTATTTACGCATCAAGCGCCGACGCTGGGAAACACCTTCTACAGGTCAGACCTACAGTCGTGACTGGAATCTGGTTGCCACCGGAACTCGTATAACTGCTGAGTTCGGTGCTTTTTTAAAAGACCTACTTAGACAATCATGCAGTTAGCTGTCAAAGCGTAGCAGAACACTACTGTATGGACGGTAAGCAGCTTCAATGCCAGTATAAAGGCCACTTGAGTGAGTATGGGCAGTGGGAGCAAAAGGAACATGCCGAGGATTACATCCTTTACCCCAAGAACATGGGTCACCACTTATGTATTGATGAAACAGCATTAACCAGAGGAGAACTTTACACGATTCTAACAAACAAGGACAAGAGAGGACGAAAGGGCTCCATCATAGCGATCATTAAAGGTACCAAAGCAGAAGATATTATAGCTGTACTGAAAACTATCGAACTACAAATACGCAACAAGGTAAAGGAAATA
Source organism: Bacteroides stercorirosoris (assembly GCF_900142015.1). Classification (GTDB taxonomy): domain Bacteria; phylum Bacteroidota; class Bacteroidia; order Bacteroidales; family Bacteroidaceae; genus Bacteroides; species Bacteroides stercorirosoris. Next base: position 793 of record NZ_FQZN01000046.1, on the reverse strand, counting down.
ACTTTGGATATGGCAGGTAGTATGCAGAAAATAGCTAAACATTGCTTCCCGCGCGCTATGCAGGTGATAGACCGTTTTCATGTACAAAAGCTAGTATATGAGGCGGTACAGGAGCTGAGAATTACGTATCGCTGGCAAGTTATCAAGGATGAAAACAAAGCAATAAAGGAGGCTAGGGCTAAGGGGACAAAATATGAACCGGAAACTTTTGAAAATGGAGATACACTCAGACAATTATTAGTCAGAAGCAGATATTTATTATTTAAGGCACCCGATAAGTGGACGAAAAGCCAGCAGATTAGAGCAAATATCCTATTTAGGGAATTTGAAGATATTAAGGAAGTCTATTATTACTCATTACAATTAGGAAAGATATTCTCTACAAACTTGGATAAAGATGTAGCAAAAGCCAAATTAGCATTGTGGTATAATAAAATAGAAGAATATGGATATGACACATTTACAACAGTAGCACAATCTATTGAAAATCATTATGAAAGGATATTGAACTTCTTTGTTAATAGAAGTACCAATGCAGCGGCAGAAGCTTTTAACGCTAAAATTAAAGCATTCAGAGCGGCATTCAGAGGAGTGGTCGATATGAAATTCTTTCTGTTCAGAATAGCAAAGGTATATGCATGAGAAGGAGAATGAAGGAGATTAAACTAAGTTAATCCCCCTAGAATTACAACTGAGCCCGGTATAGTTTTCAAAATGGTGTAAATACAAAAAGCCCCCACATCTTTCGATATGGAGGCTTCTCTGAAAAAACGGCGACTACCTACTCTCCCAC
>NZ_FQZN01000050.1 GCF_900142015.1 Bacteroides stercorirosoris | reverse complement strand
GGGAGTCGGAGATATACCATTCTTTATTTTTAGATTATGCAAACTGACAGCGTAAATTTAACATACCCACAGGGTTTTCGGACTGACCCCATATTTCACGATATTCCCGCTTCCCTTGGTACGCTTCAGATCAGCCGGTCTTCCATTTATAGTCACATCCGGTGAACTTATGCCTGGAGTTTCTCCCAGATGTTCTATCCTGTATCCGGCACGCGCAAAGGTCAGGCACATCTCATGTTCCTTGTCGTACTTGGCCTGTTCCTGTTTGTTGCGTCCGCCCGCTTCTATACGGGTTTTCTCAGTCACCAGATAGCCTCCGTTATCACTGTCGTAAAGTTCTTTCTTCCACTGTGCTTCGTCGTATGCTTCGTACTGCTCCTGTATCTTCTTCCGTTCCGTAGTCATCCCCTTGATGACCTTGCAAGCGGCGCACAGCTCGTTGTCCGGCACTTTCGCCAACTTCAGCTTTCCCGGGCGATTGGGACAGTCTTTACATTTACTGATGGTATACGGATTGTATGCCGGGAAACATGCCATCTGTTTGCCCGGGTTGAACCGCATCATTTCCTGGTGTTTCCCCGCCGTAGCCTGGCTGCCCGCCAACATGGCTTCCTGTTCGTTACTTTCGGGATAATCACGTCGGAGGACACGGGTAACGGTGCAGCGGCAATTCCAATTATTCGGCGGGAAATATTCGTCCCAGAACTTGGAGGTTATGGGCAGCGTTACGTTGTGCAGTAACCGGTGGCTTTCGCGTACCCGTTTGTCGCCTACGGTGCGGTATTGCAGCAGATAGCGGTCACGGTCTTCGTCATCCCACCAGCCTTGCCACTTGGCGGCCATGTCGGCGGATGCCATGGCAAAGTTGTATTCCGCTTTCAGGTAGTACTTATTATAGTTCTCATTTACCTTTTGAACGTCGTTTAAAAAGCGTTCAAAGGGTTTCCGGTTGCCGTCAGCATCGAGCAACGAAGGAAATGCCTCATTCAATTCGTGGAAGGCCTTGAAGCCGGAGAAGACATAATTCGATTCCTTCAGGCGTTGCACGCTGATGTCGTCCAGCGGACGCTGGCGGATGGAATAGTTTACGGCATCATCCAGTACGGCAGCGTGTGTACGGACGAATTGTTGTACTTCTTCATCCTTCAGCATCTCCGGCGTAAACTCCGGCTGGCGGTGCAACCACTTCATAAGCAGGGCGAAGGCAGCTTCTACGCTGGCAGTATCCGCGCCCGCCTCTTCCTCTTCTTCTTTCTTATCCAGTTGCATTTTGCCTCCGAAATAAGACAGGCATGCCCGTTTGTGCAGCCCCGCGTAATCATCGGGGCTTAGTCGAAAAAAGGTTTTACGAGTTTTTGCTTTCCTTTGTCTTTCTTGTCCTTTTTGTCATCGTCATTATTATTGGCGCCCGGAACCACAACAGGCGCCGCCTCTCTCTCCCCAATGATAGGCACATTATACTTGTCAATGAAGTACTGCGGGTCTACCACGTATTTATCCAGTATCAGACGTTCGTATTCTACCTGCTGTTCAGGCGTGAAGTCGATACCTTCATACCAGTCGAAGCGGTATCCCCGCAACGGGAAACCGTGCTTTATCATCTTCGGAATGAGTTGGAAGTTGATAATGTCGCGCAGGTTGTCGGCATCCTTGCTGATCAGGTTCTTCAGCACTTCCAGGTGCACCTCGCTTTGCGAAAGCGACGCTCCGTTCTCCGTGGTCATGGTCTCGGTGAGTACACCTTTGGAAAGCTCGGAATTGGCCCGGTCTATGCGCTTGTCGAATACGTTGTAGGCATCGCCACGGGTGGATTCTTTGATTTCTATATCCGTTCCTTCGGGGAAGAGCGCCCAGCCTGCCGCGCCCATGCTGCCCAGCATCTTTTCAATGCGGCTCTGTTCCTTGGCGTCCCGGCTGGTGGTTTTCCCCACACGGAAAGGGATGCCGAAAATCTCGGAAAACATGTCCCAGAAGCTACAGACATTCTTCTTCGGGATGGTATGCTGGGCGCACTTCAGAAACAGGCCCAGATCATTGGGCGCACCGACTTCTATCACCCAGTCCGCCATTTCGGAGTTGCGGTAATCGTAACCGTTCTGCCACCTTTCCTGCTGGTTCACCACCAGTACGCCGTATTCCGGGATGACGTGGCGGCGGGGCACCAACTGCACGTTGCTGAATGCGGGGATGCCGTCCACTACGATGATATCTCCCAGCTGGATGAGCGAATGCCCCCAGTAGATGCTGTCCAGTGCCAGGTCCATAAAGGTCTTGAACCATGGAGACTCGAAGACGGCCGTCAGGTCGGGATTCTCATCGCCCTTCCTGTCTACGATGCGGAAGCTCTTGTTCAGGACGTAGCCTTTGCGCTGTCCTACGCAGCCGGTGAGGTGCATGTCCACTTCCACGTCGCCGTATACGTTGTATAACGGCACACGGTTGGGGTAGTCCACATTGATGGCATATTGCCAGGCATTGCGCCAGGTGCGCAGGTCCTTTTTGGTCAGCGCTTCGGTCTGTAGTTGCAGGTTGACGGAAAGTTGCGTCACCCGTTTCAGTTCGGCCGGATTATCCAGATTCACACGTCCCACCTTTACGGGATTTTGTCTTTTGTTTTTTGTTGCCATAATGTTACCAGATATAATCGTTCTTGGTTGCTGATCCGTAGCGGACCGGATTGTGGTAGTCTTCTTCGCCGGAAGGTCCGGTGATGGTGGGGACATTAGGGGTAGCGCGGCCATTCTGGATATCTTTCAAATACTCAATAGCCTTCTCATACTTCTCTTTACGAATATCATTTCCCATCCTGCCGGGAAGTGATGCGGACATGTGATAGAGCGCAATGTCGACGGCACATCCCACCAGTTCCGCATCACGTTCTTCGTTTTCCATAGCAAAGGCCGCTTTTGCGTCATAACGTCCGCCAAGGGCAGCGGCAATGCGCGACAAGGCACGCCGCTCCGCTCTCTTGCGGTTTTCTTCAGAGTTCTGCTGCATAATTTTCAAAGCATCTTCCCCTATCTGTATATAATCCTCTTTCGTGATGAACATGGCTTTAATCTTTAATCATTAATTTTTAATTTGCGAAGTCACCACGACTGTGACGGCGGTTGCCTCAATCCCATGCGCGGGGTGAAACTCTCTTCGCGTATCTGCTTTTGCAATTTGTAGATGGCGCCTTCATCGGCATCCGGCCCGTCATCGTGGGCGCGGCTTCCTTTCTCAAAGGCGAGGGTCTGTTCAATGCCGGTCTTCATGTCGTTGTCGGTCTTCAGCTTCTCGTTGTACCACACGAATCCACGTTCCCATAGCGGGCTGACGGCCTCGATACGGGCGAATTTGTCCGGCTTCTTGCGCTTGTCGGCAGTGACGGGTACCTGGTAGCCCCGCAGGTTGCCTTCACGCTCGAATTCATCCAGTATGGTGTCCTGCATGAAGTTGGCTTCCATGTAGATGGTGACGGCGGCATCTTCGGGCAGGGACTCCCAGAGATCATATACCCAGCGTACCATTTCGCCTACACTGCACTGGCGCACGAAGGCGCGCAGGCAGTGCAGTTCGGAGCGTTTAGCAGATTTCAGTCCGGGGCGCGGGCGTCCCCACAGTTTGGCGGCCTTGTAGTCGTTCTTGCTGCTGTCCTTGAAAGAGGGGTCGATGTAGAGCACAAGGCTTTCATAATAGCACGGTTTCAGCATCCGCCGCCATTGTATCCAGCGTTCCTGGAAGACGGCTCCTTCAGTGATGGGGTTATGCATGTATTCTTTCTGGAAACTGCGGTAGCCCATGAACTTCTCGCGGCTGCGCAGTACTTCCAGTGACCAGCACTCCGGCCAGGCAGGTTTCCCGTCTTTTTCAATGGCATATACTGTGCTGGTGTGTACTGTGTCGCTGTCGGTCATCTGTTGCAATACGCTGTTCTTGCTGATGAGGTTTCCCACCATAACGAATCTTCCTTCCTTCCCGCCGAAGCAACCGAAAAGGGCCTCCTTTATCCAGTTGGTCATTTCTCGTACACGTGCTTCGCTACGACACATTTCATCATCATCCAAGTCATCCACCACAATATAGTCCGGACGCATTTCACGGAAACGTAGTCCACGTGGCGACTGCCCACGACCACGGCTAAAGAAGGCACACAGGTCCTTGGTGACGAATTCGCCTTGCTGCCAACATCCGGCGTTGTACTGTTCACCAAAATCCTCGATGATGTACTGGTTGAACTGCAATTCCGCCTGGAGGTCTCCCAGGAAAGCATCGGCATTGTCTTCGCTCTTGCCTACAAGCACCATGACGTGCAGCTCGTTTTTGAATTTCAGCCAAAGCGGTATACCCACATCCAGATGCACCGACTTGGCATGGCCGCGCGGCCATTTGAAGACGGCACGCATCTCCGGGTGCTTTTCGATGTAACGGGCGGCATCATTGTGAAATTTGGCGTTCTTGCACTGGCAGTAATGGCTGAGGTATCTCTGACAGAAATACTCATAATCCTTCAGGGCACGGGCGATATTCTTCTTCCGTTCCGCCTCCGTCTCCGGCTTGCGCTTCGAGGTGATGCGCTGCAACCGGTTACAATGCTCTTCCCACCGTTTGAGGGCCTCTTTCTTTTCGTCCGCTGTCATTTTTGCTTGAATTTGATGCTCATGAAGTCGCTGTGCATTTGGTTGATGAGCATGATGAGTTTGTCATCCACTTCCGGATATTCCTCGCGATGGGCCACCAGCCAGTTCTCGAACTCGATAATGGTATCCACCTTGTTCACGATGTTGGTGTTCCGGTTGATTTCCTTAATGCCCTTTGCCGCCTTCACCAGTGAATCGGTCATACGGCTGATGCTCTTTTCATCGGCATCCGTATTCTCGATGGCTTCTCCCAGTTTGGAGAGAGTCATGGATGTGATGGACTCCTTGCTCATCTCACGCGCGGCACGTTCTTCTTTCCAGTTCTCCTGGTTCACCCAGCGGCTGACGGACTGCCGGGTCACTCCGGTCAGTTCCACGATCTGCATGATGGGCGTACCTTTCATGTAGAGGTGTTTGGCTACCGCTTTCTGTTTGCTCATGTCTTTTGCCATACCTTCTTGCTGCTTGATTATAGGGCAAAGTTGCGAAGCTCGCGGCGGGCGACGAAAAAACGGCGGAGGGGTTACAAAGTATTGCGGACAGGCTGCACGCTTCATCGCAACCGTTGCACACTTTTTTGTGCGGTTGTGCGCGTAGCCGTAAGTTTGCCCCAAAATGAGACGCAAATCATGGGAAAAAGAATCAGGATATCAAGTGAAAGTTTAAACTGCTTCGGCACGTGGGTGAAGACCGACGGCATCGATTACGGGCAATACCGGCAAAACCCCTTGCTGTTGTATATGCACCGTCGTGGAGAAATAATAGGTAGCATCAAGGATTTCCGGGTAGAGGGAAGGGATGTGACCGGGGAGCCTTACTTCGATGAGGTGCGGGATGAATCAAAAATTTTGAAACAACAGTTTGACAAGGACACGCTGAAGATGTGCAGCCCCTACTTTGAAGTAATAGAGACGAGCGACGCTCCCGAACTCCTGAAGCCGGGACAAACCCGTCCTACGGTGACCAAATGCAAGCTCCTTGAAGTAAGCATGGTGGATATGGGCGGCAATGACGACAATATCGTGCAACTCAGCTATCGGGGTAACGAACTGAAGCTGGCGGTAGGCGAAGACTGCCCGTCCCTTCCTTTATTGAAAACTAACGGCGGAGAAGCTCCGCCCAACAATAATTCTAAAACAGAAGAGACTATGAACGTAGATTTCAAAGCTATCGCCCTGAAGCTGGGCCTGCCGGAGACGGCGACAGAAGCGGAAATTCTCGCCAAGGTTGGCATCTTGCTGGGATATCAGACCGCCAATACGGAACTGCGCACGCAATTGGATGCCATGAAATTGGCAGGTGTCACTCAGATGGTGGACGACGCCGTCAAAGCTGGAAAGTTCAATGCCGACAAGAAGGACCACTTCATCAACCTGGGTAAGACAATAGGCGCTGAAAGTTTGAAACTGACGCTGGACAGCATGGCGGCTGTGACCAAACCGATGCAACTGATCAATCCCAGCGGCGGCGCAACGGGCGGCGGCATGGCAACCGGGCAATGGAACAAGCTCAGCGAGGTACCCGAAGGGCAGCTGAAGCTGATGCGTGAGAACGAACCGGACAAATACCGTGCGCTGTACAAGGCGGAATACGGCATTGAATGTCCGAAATTCAATTAATAACTAACAATTAAAAATCAAATCGAATGAATTCTATCTTGAAATTTGTTTGCGGCACGCTGTTCAACGTCCTGATGGGCGTGGTTCTGGCGTCGGTTGTGGGGTTCGACCCTGCTTATGGGGCGGCGACGGCAGCCGTGCCCCTGGTACTTGGAAAGTTTATGCCTGCAGGCGCCGCTTTTGAAGGCGTGTATACGGAGGTGTGGACCGGAGAATTGATAAAGCGTCTGAATGCCGGACTGAAGGCGGACTGGCTGAATGGTATTCCGGATTATTCCGCCAAGGTGGACAACGAAGTGATTCACCTGGTGGACGTGGGCGGCGATCCGGACGTGCTGGTAAACAATACGACTTATCCCATACCCGTACAGGACTTGACGGAAAGCGACGTGCCGGTAGGCCTGGACAAGTTCCAGACGAAAGCCACCCGCGTGACGGACGACCAGCTTTACGCCTTGTCTTTCGACAAATATTCCGCTGACGTGGAACGTCATGGAAACGCGATTCTTACAGTAAAGTACAAGAAAGCCGCCCACGCCTTGGCTCCCTACAGCCATACGGACAAAACACCGGTTATCGCAACCAGCGGCGCGGCCGACGAATCGGGACGCAAGAAACTGACTGTAAAGGACATCATAGCCCTGAAGCGTGCCTACGACAACATGGAGGTGCCCGAAGACGGCCGTGTGCTCGTTCTTTGCCCCGACCATGTGAACGACCTGCTGGAAGCCGACCAGAGCTTCAAGGACAAGTACTACAACTACACCTCCGGAAAATTGCTGAACATGTTCGGTTTCGAGGTGTACACGTATGTGAATTGCCCGTACTACACGAAAGCGGGCGTGAAGGTGCCATACAATGCCACTCCGGCGGCTACCGACCTGAAAGGTTCTTTCTCTTTCTACCGTCCGCGCATGTTCAAGGCGCAGGGAAGCACGAAGATGTATTACAGCGAGGCGCGTACCAACCCGACCACACAGGAAAGTTTGGTAAACTTCCGCCATCACTACATCGTGCTGCCTAAGAAGTTGGAAGCATTCGGCGCCATCTATAGCTGGGACGGCGCAACGGCACAAAGCAAGGACCAGGCCGTTCCGGCGGAAAAGCGCTGGGCGCAGGTTCGCCGTGAAGCCGCAGCTGCCGCCGCCAATGCCGCCGCAGACAATCCGGCGCCTGATGATCCTAACAGTGAATTGGAGGCATAACCGATGGGTGCACGAGGATTACGCAACAACAATCCGCTGAACATCCGTCTCTCTGCCACCACCCGGTGGCAGGGGGAAGTCCGGCCCTCACAGGATAGGGCATTCTGCCAGTTTGAAAGCATTGCTTACGGATATCGGGCAGGCTTGAAGCTGTTGCAGAACTACCGGAAATTGAACGGCTGCCGCACGATAGCCGACTTCATCAACCGGTGGGCGCCGCCTGTGGAGAACAATACATCCGGCTATATCAACCGTGTATGCAGGGAAATGCAGGTACCTTCCAGCTACGTGCCCGATGTGAACGACCGGGCAACGATGTGCGCTTTCGCCGCCGCGATGTCGCGGGTGGAGAACGGGGTACCGGCTGTGATGGCGGACGTAGTGGCAGGATGGAACTTGCTTTAGTGTTTAACGAACAGTGAAAAGTGATTAGCCATGAACTCGGACTTGATAATGCAGATTCTCCAATGGCTTGTGCCAAGCGGCATTGCCGGTTCCTTGTGGGCATGGCTGAGACATCGGGAGAACAATAAGGTAATCGCCGCCAAAGAGCGGAACGACGCTTATAAAGAAATGTACGACAACTTGTCGGGAACATTAATAGACTTACAGAATGAGAATATCAAACTTTACAAGGCGGTGCGCGAACTTAACCGTACTATCCAGAAAGCTTCTACCTGCAAGCATTATGCTGATTGCCCTATCCGCAGCGAGCTGCAAAAGTCCGGGACAATTGACACGGACCGTCAGCGGCACAGACAGCCTGCAAAGCAGAAGAGGGTTCGCGCTCCTACAGGAACCGGTACCGCCCAGCATGGCGAAGACCGTATTTCCGACGGGGATGCTGAATGCTATACCGATAGGGACGGGCTTCAGTAAGCGCAGCGGGCAGGCCACGGTGAATGTTACCCGGATATCGGGAGACAGCATTGAAGTGACCGCTACATGTGACAGCTTGGCACGGCAGGTGATTCTGCTGACGGAAGAACTGGTACGGATCAGGAATGAAACTTCGGAAGAGGTAAAGGAACTGCCTCCGGAGGTGATAAAAGAACCCACCGGTTGGCAATGGTTCCAAATATGGATAGGACGGATAGCCGTTATCGTTCTTATTCTGATACTGATTGGACGGCGATTAAACAGAACTTAAATAACAGAGAACTTATGAATGCAATATATGGATTGAACCAAGTGAAGTTTGCCAGTGAGGTAATCGGATGGATAGACGAACAAGGACTTCAACCGGCAGGCACTGCCCCTACACAGGTAGACGTATACGCAGCTCAGGTGAAGGACGGTCCCGTTGCCACAATCACCAGCAATCCGGGCAAGAAAGCGTTTACCTGTAACCTGATAGACCTGTCTACGGAAAGTTTGGTAAACACAATCGGAGGTACCAAAGATGCCAAAGGCAACTGGGAACCGCCTGAAAAATGGGAAAAGACCGGTGTGATGGATATCAGTTGCGACAGCGGTGAAACTATCCGTTTCTACAATGCGAAAGTGACAGGCAATGACTTTGCCAATGGCATCAACTCGCAGGGAGTGCTGGCACTGGCACTGAATATCGAGTTGCTTAAAGATGCGGATGGCAAACGCCTGAAGATATTTGCTAAAGGTATCGATCCTGATACGGGCAATCCGGTGGTTCCCGCTGAATGATTACACTCATGGCGGATTTTCAAACAGAATCTTTAGCGGCAAAGGTATTGGCGGACAACGGCATTTCTTTGCCGCTTCGTCTTCTTGGCGGCAGATACATCCGCTGGGTGCTGCGGGTTCCTAACCTGGAAAGCCGTACCCGCATGACCGGTATGTATCTGAAGATGGGCGTTCGCTACGATGACCTGAAGGCATATACCTTCGAGCAAAAGCTGGAGTTCATGCAGAAGCATACGAAGACGGTGAGCCGCATGGTGGCTTACGGCATTGTCCGGGGCTGGATATTGGGCCGGTTGCTGAACCGTCCGGTGGCGTGGATGCTGAGGAACTGCATGCATCCGGCGGCGCTGGAAGACGCTTGGATGCTCGCCATCAGCACCATGAATATTGTCCCTTTAGAAAATATTATCAGATTGGCGGAGGTGATGAACCTGATGTCGCCAAACCTGAGCCAAGGAAGAAGATAGAACGGGAGTTAAAGGGGTACACGGAACCCGCACATAGCCCGTTCGGACTGATAGGACAGATAGCGCGTGATACCGGATGGAGTGTGAACTACATCAAGCGGGGCGTTAATTACCCGACACTGATGCTGATGTGGCAGGATTACCCCTGCCATGTGGACGGACGGAAGAAGACCACGCTGGAGTACCTGCGTGAGCTGGAGGCGGAAGATAACAAAACCGCTTCTTCTGGAAACAAGAAAGGTATTGACCCGCTAAGTTATTTTCAACAATTAGAAGAGGAAGACTGAGATGGAACCCATAAAACTTGAAATATTCCTGGACGACAGGACCCGCAGCGGTATGCAGTCGGCAGAACGGAACATCACCGGACTGGAGACGCAGATGCAGGAGGTTATCAATATCCTGAAAAAGGAGTTGGTCGGCCTGCAGTCCGCATTCAAGGATGCGTTGTCTACGGGCGTTTCCTCGCCTTCCGACCTGGCGGACATACAGGCACTGAAAGGCAAGATTGTGGAGCTGGAGGAAGAACTGAAACGCCTGAAGAAGCAAGCGGAAGTTCCGGTGAAGCCGGATATCGACCTGTCGGGGTACATTACGGATGAAATCAGGGCCATGGAGAGTGCCGGGGAGAGGGTGAAGGCCATTATCATCAATATCCAGAAGGATATAGACTCACTGAGACAGAAATCGCTGGAATCAGCGGCAAAGGGCATTGTCAATCCGGAAGATACGGCAAAGATAAAGGCACTGGAGGCACAGGTACGCTCACTGACGGAAACGCTGATGAAGTATGAAGTGGCCAAACAGGAGAGCAACGACACGCCGATCATGCGTTATGACCCGGCCCCGAAACTGAACAACGTCAAGATGAGCATGCAACAGATCGCCCGCGAGCTTCCGGCACTGGCGATGGGACCGCAGATGTTCTTCCTGGCGATATCCAATAACATTCCGATGTTTACGGATGCGGTGGCATCGGCACGGAAGGAATACGAATTGATGACGGCCGCAGGGAAGAAGGCGACACCCATCTGGAAACAGTTGCTGACGTCGTTGTTTTCCTGGCAGACGGCGATGGCGGCGGCTATCACGCTGACGGTGGTGTATGGAAAGGAGATCGGGGAATGGGTGAAGGGGCTGTTCAAGGCTAAAGACGCTACGCTTGACTTATTGTCCGCTGAGCAGGAAATGGCATTGGCGCGTAGGAAAGCGTCAGACAGTATCAAGAAAGAACGGGCAGAACTGGATATCCTGTATGCCAAACTGAAGAGCACATCCTTATCAACGAAGGAACGCACGGCTGCCGTCAACGAATGGATAAAGCGATATCCGGAGTACGCAGGTGTCATAAATGGAGAAAATATCAATATTAGTAAACTGGATGCTGCATATAAATCACTGAAAGAACAAATATATGCTACCGCACTTGCACGGGCACAAGAAGAGAGGCTGGAGAAAGTTGCATCACAAAGGGATAAAGAACTGCTAAAAAGACAGGTACAATACAAAACCTATTTGCAGGCAAAAGCTGAATATGAAAAGGCCTTTGGTGAAGAGTCCGATGCTAATTTAGGCAATCGGCCAAAGGCTGAATTGGAAGGTTTCAAGCGGAGAACCAAGGAAAAAAAAGCCGCTATGGAAGAAGAATACCAAAAATGGGATGATTTGCGCAAAAATGTTTCTCAGTATGATAAGACAATGAAAAGCATGTCTGAAAAGATAGCGGCAGATAAGATTTTTCCTCAGCCCGAAGAAGGGACTTACGACTACTGGAAACAGCAACAGGATCGTGCAGAAGGCGTATTGAAAGAAATCAAGTCCGATGTAAAGAAGACTCTGGACGATGCTGCGAAAGAAGGTACCGACCTGTTTTCCCTGGGCATTGACAAGTCCGTGGTGGAAACATACAAAAAGGCGACCGACCAGATAAAGGAAGCCCGTAAAAACCTGAAGGTCTATGATAACGGAGACGGAAAGACAACCGGCGGTACCGATAAAAAGGATTACCAGACTGAACTTGCCGAAGCCCGCATCCGTGCCCGGCAGAAGCTGGAAGCCGCTACCGTCCAAGTGATGCAGGAGGGATACGAAAAGCGTCGTAAACTGGCTAAACTGGAATACCAGGAAGAACTGTCACGCATTGACCGGCAGGAGAAGAAACTGAAGGACAAGCTGGATCGTGCCAAACAAAGCGGTAAGAAGGTGAGCCCGGATGAATATAAACAAGTTCAGAACGATGCAAGCACCGAACGTGCCGCCGCCCTTCTTATTTATGAAGGTGAACTGGATAAAATCAATAAAGAGGCTACCGAAAAGGAACGTAAGAAGCTGGAAGAATACGCAAAGCAATTCCAAGGATATATCACCAAACGCACATCCACGGAGAAAAGTTTCGATGACAAGCGCGATGTCTTGCAGAAAGGCGGCGCCTCCGATGAAACCCTCAGCGAACTAGATTATCAGAAGGAAAAGGCTTTGGAGGACATTGACAACGAATTCGCCGCCCGTGAGGAAGTATTCAAGTCCTGGGCGGCCAATGTGGTGAACCTCAACCTCGAAGAACTGCAACGCCTGCTTGTGGAAGCGGAACGGGAATTGGAGCGGGCGGAATTCCTGAATCCGGATGACAAGGGGCTGGCAACAAAGCGTGCCAAGGTTACTACATTGAAGAATACGGTCAGCGGCAAAACGAATAATAAGGAAGAGGGAAAAGATAAGAAGGACAACAAGAAAAGCATTAAGGAATGGTCGGAACTGAACCGCGTGCTGGGGGATGTGGAAGATTCCTTCAATGATATAGGCAATTCCGTGGGTGACGTGGCCGGTGATATCATCAAGACCGCCGGCACCATATCCACGTCTACGCTGAGTATCATTGACGGCATAACCAAACTGTCGGAAGATTCGGCGGAGGCCATAGAAGGCACCACTGAAGTTGCGGCGGAATCCATGTCGACCGTCGAAAAGGCTTCCGTCATCCTTGTTATCATTTCGGCGGCCCTGAAAGTGGCGACCGCCATCGCAAGCCTGTTCAAACGTACGGATTATATGGAGGAATTCCGCAAGGAAATGGCCAAGCTGAACTATGAGCTGGCACTGGTCAAACTGAACGCTGAGATATCCACCGACAAGAAAAGCATATTCGGTGATGACCTGTGGGGCAACGCCATCAAGAATGTGGACCTTGCCAGAGAAGCCCTGGACAGATATAACGGCACGCTGGACAAGATCAAGAACCGCAAGATATTCACAGGCTTTGCGGGAGCGACGGCGGAGGCCATGGGGCTGAAGAATACATATAAGTCTTTGGGCGATTCCATCGCGAACATGCAGGTGAAGATACAGCATAAGACCTGGTTCAGGTCAGCTAAATATTCATCCCTGAAAGATGCCGTACCGGAATTGTTCAATGCGGACGGTACCGTGAATCAGGATGCGCTGGAGAAGTTCATAGGCTCGGACACCTTCGGTAAACTTAGCCAGGAAAACCAGCAGTACCTGCAGGAAATGTCGGACTACTGGAAGGCATACCAAGAAGCGGTGGAAAAGGTGAGGGACTACCTGACGGATATATTCGGGGAGCTTGGAGGCACTCTAACCGATACGCTTGTGGATTCGTGGGCCAATGGCACGGATGCCGCCACCGCCTATTACGATAGCGTGTCGGAAATGTTGGAGAGCCTTGGCAAACAGATGATTTATTCCACAATATTCGGCGACATCTTTGAAAAGGCACAGCAGAAGATGCTGGCCGTGACGCAGAATGCCGACCTGTCCGCCGATGAGAAATTCAAAGAGTATATAAAACTACTGGGCGGCATGACGGATGAAGTTCTTGGAAAACAGGGGGACTTCAACGCGCTGCTGGAGGCCTATCAGCAGATGGCGAAAGATAAGGGATTCGATATATTCAAGCCGGATGAGGACGGTTATTCACAATCAGGGCGAAGCGGAGCGTATACTGCCATGAGCCAGGAACAGGGGACTTTACTGGAAGGAATAGGAAGGTCTGTGCAGGATCACGTAAGCGGGATGCACCAACTATTGGAAGAACTAAAGAAGGGACGTGACGCGGACCATGAGATATTCGTGCAGATAGCGGAGAATACGGCTTATTGTAAGTTGCTTGAAGATATTCTTGAAATCATCACCCGGCAGGAACGTGACGGGGCAAAAGTAAAAATAGTATGATGAACTTAACCGGATATATGACCATCAACGGCGTGGATGCCTGGACGGATTACTTCGCTTTCCTATGCGAGGACAAGGTGGATGATAGCTTCAACTTCGGGGAATTGCAGAAGCCTTTGGAGATGAAAGAATACACCACTGTGGAATTCCGGGAGCGTGACGGCGAGGAACTTCCGGACGTATTGCCTTCACCCCGCTACAAGGCACGGGATGTAACGTTGTATATAGCTGTGTATGCTTCGACGTTATCGGAATACAACACCCGCCGCGCCGCATTCATGGAAGCCATCCGTGCGGGTTGGGTGAACCTGAAAGTGAAGGAATTGCCGACGGCATACCGTTTCTATTATAAAGGAATAACGGATGCCAAAGTTCTGGAGGATGCCACGGACGGCAGAATTATCGGGCGTTGGAAAGTGAAGTTCCGGGAGCCGAAACCGGGATTCGCCGTGGAGTGACTTAGGGTTCACGGAGTTTTTAAATGACGATTAAATAGTATTTGAATGGAGCTTAAAATCTATAATCAGAACGGAGAACTGAAACTGACGGTCAGCACGTCTTCTTCATCAACCTGGAACACGGAGTTGATGACGGAGAATGCCGTGTCCGCCAGCTTTACCCATCCTTTTTATGTTCCTCTGGACGTGAACGACTATGTGCTGTTATCGGGGATAAAGTTTTCTATTAATAAGGAATATAAGCCTAAACAAAAATCGACTCAGGAATATACCTATTCCGTCAAGTTCTACGGTCCGGAGCATGACGCTCAGCGGGTGATGTACCTGAACCTGACGGATGGGCAGTATGATGTGCAGTTCTCTTTGGATGGCAGTCCGCGCGAGCACCTTAAGAAGTGGGTGGATAATATGAACCGCATCTACGGGCGTGAAGTCTGGAGCATCGGCGACGTGGTGGCGGCTCCCAATCAAACGATCGAATACAACAACTTGAATTGCTGGGACGCGCTGGCTTCAATGGCGGAAGCCTTCGAGACGGAATGGTGGGCGGACGGATTTACGATGAACCTGTCGCGCTGCGAACGTGGAGAACGTGTTTCCCTTGGCTATATGCAGGGGCTGACTTCACTTACCCAGTCGGAGAACAGCAATGACGTGAAGTTCTTCACGAGGCTGATTCCTTTGGGTTCGACGAAGAACATCGACCGTAGCCGGTATGGTTATTCCCGTCTTCAGCTTCCGGATAAATCCACGTATGTGGATAGGAATACGCAGTATGGCTTATATGAATATGTGGAGGAAGCGGCGTTCGCTGAGATTTTTCCGCACTATACGGGAACGGTTACTTCGGTTCGTACGGAAGAGAAGACGGGGGATGACGGAAAGAAATTCACTGTGTATTATTTCAAAGATACCGGTATGGCGTTTGACCCTTCTTCAAAAGAAAATGAGATTGGCGGGCTGGTGAAACAGGTGTCCTTCCAGACGGGTGATCTTGCGGGGCGTGACTTCGAGGCGAATTACCACTCCGACACTAAAGAATGGGAAATCATCAACATATATCCTGATGATGAAACGCAGATACCTGGCGGGAACCTGATACCTCGCGTTGGGAATACCTATATTCCCTGGAACTTCCGCATGCCGGTGGAGTATGAGACTCAGGCGGAACTGGACTATAAAGCCGCTGTGGATGACTATCTGGCGAAATTCAGTGAGGATATCTCAAAGTATGGCGGCGACACGGATTATATCTATATAGATAAGAATAGTGTGCCGCTGGTGCTCGGTCAGAATGTACGTCTGTTGAGCGATGAGTATTTCGGTGAGATCGGCTATCGGGACAGTCGGATGACGAAGGTGGTGCGGAAACTGGATAATCTGTCGGTTGCTACGATTGAATGCAGCAACCAGGTGGGGAAGGGGTGGAAGACGCAGGTGGACAATAGCATTAATGAGTTGAAGTATGTGATAGGTCAGAAATGGGAAGAGATCATGATTGATGTCTTGAAGACATGGGATACTAAAGAGCCAAGCAACTATAATGTATTTTCCGGTTTACGTTCGCGTGCGGAACACTTGAGTAAGAAGTATCCGGATGTAGCCCAAGGATTAATAAAGTTTTTAGCCGGTATAGAGTTGGGTCCCTTTTCTCCTGGCGCTCTCGGTTCCGGCGCCGCCATCCAGATTAACCCGCTAACCGGCAAATCCTACCTTGAGGTTGACGAGCTCTTCGTGCGTATGAAGGCCGTCTTCAAGGAACTGGTCATCGAGTCGTTACGCCATATCGGCGGTGAGCTGGTATTGTCTCCCGCCCGTATGAAGTGCGTCCGGGTTGAAGAACAGGATGACGCCTATCGTTGCTACTTTGACCGGGGCGGGGCAAATGAATCAGGCCGGTATGAAGTTGAACAGGAATTCACTGCCGGCGCCCAGGCCAGATGCCAGGTGTTCACCGGTAGCGGCCAGAAATATTACTGGCGCCTTGTCACCGCCGTGGGCGATGACTACATTGACTTATCAAAAACCGACTGCGATACTGGTAGCGACCTTCCTAAATCCGGTGACGACATCTGCCAGCTCGGGCACCGCAGCGACGAATCCGGCATGAACGCGATCGTCCTGTCCGCATACGGTCCTGACGCCCCGTCCTATAAGCAGTATGCCTATATCGACAGCTATTCCCTTGCAGGCAAAGAGGTCAGCGTGACCTCTCCGAAGGGCAACAGGTATGTCGGTGACTTCATCCTGAAAACCGGTGTCAACATAGCCACCGAGTTGCAGATACTTGAGAACCTGATCAAGACGGAGATTCAGAGCGTGGAATACGTCCTGAACGAGACCGACAACTACCTTCTGAACGCCTCCTTCGTGAAGGACATGGAGGGCTGGGTCCGTGATGACGACGTGCAGGTATTGGAGGCTGAGGAATTGTTGCAGGCCAATTCGGAGTACCTTTCCGATGCCGGCAGGCTTGCCGGCGTAGTGACCTATGACGGCAAACTGTGGCTCAGGTTGAAAGACAGCTACGTAAAGCAGCCCAATGCCAACCTTACGCAGCCCGCACAATCCGGCAAATTCTATGTATCGCTCCGTTATATCTGTACCGGCAGCGGCACCTTGACCTGCGGCTTTTCCGGTCAGGGACTATACAAGACCGCCTCCATCGCCATCAACCGCACTGCACGCATGTTTGAGTTCTCCGGCAATTGGGACGGTACGGGTGACTTCCTGATACAGTTCACCGGCGATATCCATATCAACCTGGTAACGCTGACCAACCGTCCGCTGGATGACTTCAAGCAGGAAGTGAACAGTACCTTTACCCAGATGGCGGGCAGCATCAAAGCCATGGTGACCTCCATCGACAATATCAACAATACCATCAGGGACAGCGGCTGGCTTACCACTGCCGACGGCACCAGGATCTGGGCTTCCGCATGCTGGCCGGACGGCACCAGGGCCATCTCCCTCTTTACCGTGACGCCCGACGGCATCTTCCTTGATTCCTCGCACATCAACCTGAAGGGCATCGTCACCTTCGAGAGCTTCGCCCCCGACTTCCAGACGGCTTACGAGCAGGCGTTCGGCAACGCGAGCATGACGGCCAAGGACGATGTGGCGCGGCAGCTGGGCTATTCCAATTACGCGCAGCTTGTCGAGAATGCCGCCACCGGCGGTAAGGCTGTCCTTGTAGGCGGGTATCTCAACCTGGAGCTGATAGACGTTGACACGCTGATTGCCGGTAAGGTCCTGACCAATAAGGTGGTCACTTCCTTAAACGGCAGGCGCGTCGAGATCGACCCGGAAACAAACTCCTTTAAAATGTTCAATGAAAACAATGACACGGTTTGCGAAATGACTTTCCTCGAGCAATCCGACATGCCCTACCTGCCCCGCCTGCGCATGCGCGACTACAACAAGAATCACGAATTGGTCCGAACCGCCTATTACGGCGCAGGCGGCGCGAACATTGAGGACCTTATAGGAGGCTCCGGCATCACCTTGACGCAAGGCTCGTGCCGCATCTACCAGCTTGATTCGAGCAGGGACTGCGTCCTTCAACCCGGCAGCCTGTCTTTTTACCGTGACGGCAAACTTTATAAAAAATATGAATAATGCATAACTATGGGACTATTAGACGAATTATCCGATAAAGACTTGCGCGACCTTGCCGCCCTGGTTGGTCCGTATTTGAAAGAGTCCTCCATCCAGGTTGAGAACGTTCCTTCCGCCGAAACTCTTGACGGCATCCGTTCCCTTCCCGGCGTGCAGTTCTTGAACGGCGTCAAGCGTACGGTAGCCGTTCCGGTATCCTCATTGAAAGGCCGTGACGGCGACAAGGGTCAGAGCCTTGATTTCATCATATTGGGCAGTTATAACACCTTGGACGATCTGAAAGCCGCCCATCCGAACGGTGCGGACACTCACGGCCTTTTTAAGGTCGGAGACGCGCTTTATATCTGGGCGGGCGCCAAATACGAGCCCCTGAACCTTGACGTGTTCAAGACCTTCAGCCTTGAGCAATTTGTCGATGTGGGGTTCACCGGCAATGATATCACCGTTGACTTCTCCAGGGCGCCCTATGCGAAAGTGACACTGTCCGGCAACGCCATCATTTATAACGTGTCAATCAAGAACACAAGGGACGGCAGCTCCGGCAAGATCCTTGTTTTCCAGACGGGTTTCAAGCAGATCTCCCTTGCCGATAATATCAGGGGCACGGTTGACCTGCCTTTAAACGGGGATACTATAGCGCTGTTGAGCTATCACCGGATAGGGGACGTGATTTATATGCACAGCAATACCGTGCTGGGAGATATCCAATATCCGACGCCTCAGAAGGTCGTTGACTTTCAGGTCATCTATTCCGACGCCAACTCCTGCAACGTACAGTGGACGGCTCCCTGGGCCAATAATATCTATGACAAGGTGACCGAATACGACATCCGCTATGCGAACAGCCTTGTAGATGCCAATGAGGCTACGGTTTGGGGCGGTCTGAAGAAGGTGGATAATCCGCCATCCCCTCTGTCTCCCGGTGAATTGCAGACCCTGAACATCCCGGGTCTTACGCCTGACAAGGAATACTACATCTATTTGAAGTCCGTCAAAGCCAATTATGGCATCAAATACACCTCTGAAGCATCAGAACCTGTGTACTTCAAGACGCTCGGCAGTGAAGATACCACTAAGGCTTACCGTATCGGACTTACGAAAATGAATGTCGTGGCCCAACAGTCCGCGGAGACTGAGGGTCTGATTGACGAGCAGGAGAACAATGTCTATAAGGATGACGGCTATATCGATGAGCGTTTCAAGAATTATCAGACTTTTTTCCTTGGCGGCCTGTACAGCCGTAGCGGCATTCCTTACGACATCTATATTGATTTATTTTCCCAATATAATCTGGATAAACTTTATCTGTACACTACCAAGATTGAACTGTCCGTCTATGTCATGCGGGATATCGGTTATGACTGGGAGAAGGCGGGTGATATCACTATAACCTGGAGCGCTTACGGAATCGTCAACTTCGGGGGGCTTCATGCCCGTTTTATCAAGCTGTCTTTCGACCGTATGCATGTGGGCAACCTCTCCTATCCCGATGAGCCTGACGGCTTCGAAGGGCCGTTGAAATTCGCTGAATTCAACCAGACCATCCAGCCGGTTTACAACATCGTCCTGTATGGGCGCCCGATATCTCAGAAACCGGAAGGCATTTATGAGCCTCTAAGAAATTCAACTGTCAAACGTACGGTTGACCAGTTCTTCTGCACGAACGGGCAGCTCTATCACCAGGGGCGCATCCAATCCATGTGCGGTGGCTCCAATGCGCGTTTGTTCATCAATCACGAATGGTTTGTTCCGTCCGATAACGGTAAAGCCGTCTGGGAGAATATAGCTACCTCCAATTTCGATGTTGACAATTGCGGCTGGGTTTCCGGCAACAACGGCACCGGCCAGGAACTTGAGGAGCATTTTCGGGACACCTACGCCCGCTTCGGCTTAAAGCCTTTCATGACCTTCAAGGGTGGCAAGATGAAGCCTTGCGTTTATGACGATACTTTCGCCCACTGGCGTCCTCTTGATTCCTATTGGTTGCCAAACGCTCCTTGGAAACCGCTTCCGATCAAGGGCGTCGGCGGTCTTGACAGGTATTTCAGCCACACCTATGACCCGAACGAATACAAAACTCTCAGCCGTCTGGTCTATGCTCTTTCCGCCAAGTATGGGAATAATTCTAATATCAGCAATACAAGCATGATTCGTAATGATTCCGGCTCAGGGTTCGGCTTGAATCTTATATCCGGGATCGAGTGGGGCAACGAGCCTGACGGTGGCTGGGACGGTTTCCACCAATTTCACCGTCCTGAAGAAAATGCCGCGATCGCGTCCGCCTGTACGGACGGCAACGGGGGCTCCATGAAAGACGAGGATGGAAACGGCTTCTTCGGTCTGAAGACCGCCGACCCGAATCTGCTGGCCATCCATCCCGGATACGCCGGCATCCATCCCGGCATCTGGGAGTCTGAAATGCTCAGGTGGAACTCCGTCCGCCCCAAGGGCGGCTTCCCCGTGGACGTGATCAATGTCCACCAGTACTTCGCCAACACCGGCAACCAGAACAATGGCAGCGGTGAAGACGTGCAGTATGCCGTTCCTGCCGATTACGAGTTTGAAGTGAACGGGAATACCGGGCGCGGCTTTCAGAAAATAGTAGAATTCCGCAACCGCTTTGCCCCCAACAAGGAAATCTGGCTTACGGAGTGCGGCTTCGGCGAGTCCGGCGGTCGGGATACGAAATCCGCCCTGCAATGTTTTTCCGTCCCTGGCCGCTATATAGGGAACTGGCTCATTCCCGACCGCCACCGTTCCGACGTCAAGGGAGCCTATATTGTGCGCACGTCCATGTACCTGATGCACCTGGGCTTCAGCCAGATCAACTATTACGGCACGGAATGCGAGAATGACTATTTCGATGCCGGGCAATACGGCACCGGTCCCGGTACGGAGATGTGGCATTGGGATGATTGCGCGGACGATACCCCCGGCGCCAAGTATGCCGCCATCGGGAGATACGAGCATACCTTCGCCCGCGGCGGCTTCGCTTCCATGGGCATGTTCGGCAATATACTAGCCAATGGCGGTTATCCCATCTCCCGCGCCTATTGGTATGCGGCCACGATGCGTTACAGGCTGAAGGATTATATCCATGTCGGCCGGAAGTACCTCGACGACAGCAAGATTATGATATTCTGTTTCAAGAAAGTAAACGAGGACAAGGGCGCCTACGTCGTATGGTACAATGACCGTATCAATACGGGCGTTGCCGACGTGGAGATACCTTTGCCGGCAGGAATCAGCAAGGTTATCCATGTGACGAATTACGTTCCGGATATCACGAACCCGGAGATTGTCCCGGCTAATCTTGGCAATGACGAAGCCCGCACGGGGCTTGCTTCCGCCCGCCATGAACGGTACGAGGGTGGCAAATGGGTGGTGAAGACCCGTGGAGCTTATGCGCGGGGCGCCGCCAGTTATCCGATTAATCCTAAAGAGGGCGATGAGGTGGTAGTCCTTCCCACTTCAGCGGAGAATCCTTATTTCCCCATTGCCGGGCCTGTCAAGGCGATAACCTCTTCTAACGGCTACAAGTTGCAGGCGCAGCAGTACGAGCGCTATAATGCCAATACCGGCAAGTATGAAGTGGGATATTCCATTTACAACGCCTGGAAACAGGCGGAGGCGTGTTGCGACTATATAGACTATACCGAAGAGGGCCGGCATGGGGTGCGTGGCGATGAAGAAATCCTCGACATTATCCGTGCAACGCTGATAACCAATGTTTCCGAATTCCCGGAATACTATTTCTTTGATGCGGCCCCGGAACCGGACTTTCGTTCCGAAGTGAAGAACTTCACTTCGCGCACCATCAACAGTTCAACAATCGAGCTGTGGTGGAACAATACCAATACGGAGGATACGGGGTACCAGATATTCGTTTCAGACTTGCCGGAGACCGGATATACCTTGCTGAAGACTATCAATGCCGGCCTCGAAAACAAGGCGACGATTTCCGGCATTGCTCCCGACTCCACGAAGTATTACCGTATCCGTCCTGTCAAGGGTAACCAGCTTGGCAGTATGAGCGATTATACGAGTGCGAAGACTTACAGCGAAATTCCCACTCCGGAGAATGTGCGGCTATCCTCCCGGACGGCGACAAGCATCACGCTTGCCTGGAATTACCCTTCAGGGGTGGCTGATTTCCATCATTATAAGATTTATCGCGGTGATGAATCGGATACCTACAGCCTCCTGACGACAATCAATGATATCAGTATAAAGGCATACACGGACAGCGACCTGAAGACCGGTTCGGCGTATAAATATAAACTCCGGGCTGTGGGGTTGAACGGCGAGAGCGTGTACAGCAATGTGCTGGATACCCGTACCCTTCTCCCGGAAGAATGTTCGCCGGTGGTGACTTATGCCGTGACGAACAAGATAGGCACCAGGATAACGATGACCCTCGACCTCCCGGTTGATGAGATACCGGTTGCCGCCGTAGCGGATTTCTTGCTGACAGAAGAGGGTAACGAACGCCTGATTACCGCTGTATCCCGTGATTCCGGCAACCATCGGCTGATCCATCTTTCTATTCCCGAGAACTCCTTGCAGGATTACAGCAAGAAAACCAGCATCCGTTTGTCGTACACCGGTACAGGCATCGTGTCTGAATATGGCGTGACGATGGACGCCTTTGAGAATATCGTCGTAGGCAACACTATCGGCAATTACGCCAATATAGAAGCGGTTTACCAGGTCAACTTCGGGCGCCCGGATGTGGAGATAACCGATGAACTATGGAATAACATCCTCAATCCCAATGAAAAGGACGTAGGCTACGGCACCCGGTTCCAACTGCGGGACACTTACGGGCGGCTGTCACCTGTCTGTATCCATTCCGTCAAGGACGGTAATAATGTGAAATTCGACGGCGCCCGCAAAGACTTTGGCTGGACCGGGCTGGAAATAGCCCCGGATGAGGTCACGGGCACCACTTGGGATATACCTGCCGGTACCGCTGATAACAGCCATGCCGGCAGGCTGCGTCTGACAAACCTGAACGACGAGCGCCGGTATACCGTCAGCATGTTTTCCACCACGACACGCAACCCTGACAATACAATACGGATTCGCGTAGGCGAGATATACTCCAACGCCTTGAATATATTCAAGAACGAGTCCACATTCGCGGTTATCGAAGATTGCCGGCCTGTCAACGGTATGCTGGATATCGATGTGTTAAGCGCCACATTAGGCAAGTCCTCTATGATTAACTTCATGCTGGTTGAAGAATATAAATCGAATGAAGAGCCGGAGGGCAACGACGTATATATCCGTGACCTCACAATCCCGGAGGCTGAGCTTGGTGTGGTAAAGAGAGCGGATATACATTTCAACCTGAATGTTATCGGCAAGGTCACGCATGTGAGAATAGCCGATACGGAAGAAGGCGTCGCACAAGCGGCATGGCTGCCCGTCGGTGAAGACCTCAGCCTGCCTTATGCCATTACGGGCGGATTCGGAAATAAGACTTATTATATCCAAGTCAAGAACCAATATACGGAATCCAATGTAAAGAGCATTTCACTGGAGTACCGCGATCCTTATGAACCGCTGGAGCTTACCAACATCTATGTGAACAATGATGACGCGGAGACCACGGAACCCGATGTAAATGTCTTTTTCCAGTTGCATGGTATTCCCACGCATTACCGGCTGTCCGAGGATCCGGCCTTTGCCGGGGTGTCTTACCGGGTCTGGGGAGAGGGCGCGGCGAAAACGTTTACCCTGTCTGACAGTACGGCCTTGAAAACAGTATACGGGCAGGTGAAAGGCGTGGATAATTCCGGTACGGCCGTTGAATCCGCTGTCAAGGCCGATACGATCCGGTATAATAAGTACCGGCCGATAAGCCTTAGCGCGGTTATTATTAATGCCGGAGCTTCTGAGACTTCCAACAGGGAAGTGCTAATAGCCCTGGACATCTCCGGGACCAATGCCCCGACGCATTACCGGCTGTCCGAAA
Source organism: Bacteroides stercorirosoris (assembly GCF_900142015.1). Classification (GTDB taxonomy): domain Bacteria; phylum Bacteroidota; class Bacteroidia; order Bacteroidales; family Bacteroidaceae; genus Bacteroides; species Bacteroides stercorirosoris. The sequence continues at coordinate 1,553 of NZ_FQZN01000050.1, read as the reverse complement.
GCGGCACCATGGCGGGGGCGGGTTGGGTTGAATATGACGCTTCCCAAGCCATTACGTTTACGTTGTCTTCCGGCACCGGGCTTAAGACGGTATATGCGCAGGTGAAGGACTCGAAGAGTGAATCTTCTATTATATCCGGTAATATCAGCCTTGTCGTTTTTACAAAAAAGCTGTTATTGTCCTTTGGTTGGCATCCTAAGGACTCGGATGACGGCGTATCGTACAAATACGTTTCATTCGATGAGCTTCCGGGGGTTAACCGCGCGAGAATCGGCATAGGGGCTAACGAGCGGCAGAATATGCTGTGGAACGACATGTCCGCCGCCGGTTACCTGACCGTCTTCGGCACTTATGCGGTAGCCGTCAATAACAACTTGGTGGAGAATGGCAACCAGGGAGCCGTGACGGGCAACAATTCCGGTGATTATCCGGACGAATACCTCAAGAGGTGCTCTTACAACGCGACTTATTGGGGCGACGGGAAATGGATTTCCAAGCTTGAGATTCCTGCCGGAAATTACAGGTTCAGATTGTTCGCTTCCACGATTGCGACAAACAAGAATACAGAGGGTAAGCAGGCGCGTTATGAACTTGTGACGGCGGGATATGGCACTGATTCTGAGACTGTGCATGAGTTCCCGCAACCGGATGGGTATGATTTCAGAAACAATACGGGCCGGTGGCTTGAGAAGGAAGTGACCATTACCGGTGAGGTATATGTCAGGATTGTCGGTCTGGCCACATGTAACAATGCGATACAGCCGATCAATATGTTGGAGGTGATTCCAAAAGAATAGAAAATCCCGTCCTACCATCACTGGCAGGGCGGGACAACGACAAAATAAGACTGATTAAAAATCAATCTGCTACAAAGGTAAGAATTCTATGTTTTAATTTCCCTTTAAGAGGTATTTAAATGCTATCTAAAAATAAATGAAAAATCACATTTCGTTTTGTGTTAACAACAGCAAAAGGCTTACATTTTGTTTTGTAAATGAGCTACAGGACGTTTTGCGGTTTTTAAAACTATGGTCTTAAACGAATTTGCACCGAATTTTAATCGAATTTATACCGAATTTGCTATGCAGCATATCTGGATATGCTTATAATAGTATCTTTTTCAGGTGCTTTTTCGCCCCTTTCGCGCGCACGGATATATAATTATGTATAGTGCTTTGTACCCATCCACGCCCTCCTTGAAAATTATGTTCTGCAACATCCTTGTCAATCAACGAGTTACCAAATTGTTTCAAAAAACCTGCGAAAAAGTGTCAGATATATTTGGAGTGCATTGTAATATCCACTACTTTTGCATCCGCTTTCCAAGAGATGGTAAGCCTTGCAATTGACATTCTGACAGAAACGGTGTAAGAACGCTAACGTTTTTCTTTTCTTTTGCCCTAATTCCAATCAAGAATACGGCAGTCGAAAAGAAAAAAGAAAAAAACTTCCGAAAATATTTGGAAGTTATGTGATAAAGTTCTTACCTTTGCACCCGCTTTCCGAAAGGAATGCAATCGATGATTGATTTACTGATTAAGAAACCGGTGTTG
>NZ_FQZN01000071.1 GCF_900142015.1 Bacteroides stercorirosoris | reverse complement strand
TTGAATGACATTGCGGCAACAGATACAAGGGTTGTTGTCGATTTTGCGGGGACAGAAGATTTGAGTAGTGCAGGCACGGCAAATTGTTATCTTGCTAAAAAGGTAAACACATGGTATAAGTTTAAAGCTACGGTAAGAGGAAATGGAGCTGCCACCGCAGCATTGATATCCCCAACCGGAAGTGCTTTGGCTGCTAATGCTGCAATCAACCCTGCAAGTGCAGAGCTTGTTTGGGAAACGAATGGCCATGGGAAAATCATTCAAGGAGTGATTTTAAAAGACGGATATGTCTATTTAAAAACCGGTCCGACAACAGAAGGGAATGCGGTGATTGCAGTAAAAGACAGAAGTGGTAACGTGTTGTGGAGTTGGCATATTTGGAAAACTCATTTTAATTTGGCAGAAATGCCTACGCAAACATATAAGACGAATCCGAGAATAATGAATGCATCGCTCTATTACAATGGCTTGATTTCCCGTAATTTGATTATGATGGATCGCAATGTAGGCGCTGAAGCTGAGATACTTTATAATTCAGATACAAAAGAAAAGACTTTGAGCTTGTTTTATCAGTTTGGAAGAAAAGATCCGTTTCCTGCTGGAAAAAATAAGGCGGGTGAGATAAGTATATATGATAAAGATGGGAATCATCTTGATGAGCCTGCGTTAAGAGGAGATAAATATATCAAAATGAATAGTTTGATTTCTAGAGAAACGGCAAGTATCATAGCTTATGCTATTGCTCATCCTCTAACATTTATTTTATATGATATGGCTGATGTTAATACGGAGTATATACCATCATATAACTGGATTTATGGTGCTTTCTCTCCGACAACAGCCTGGAAAGCTTCTAATAATTTGTGGGGTGGTGATGTTAATGGTGTAAGCAGTTTAGCACTTGATACGAAATTTATTCAAAAAACGATTTACGATCCCTGTCCTTTGGGCTGGCATATGCCTCCCCAAGATGTTTGGACTAACTTTACAACAACGAATACAGGAGAAATCCCTCCTATGCTGGATTATAATACAACGATTCCTACCTACTATAATTCCCCAGCTGAAGAGAAGATAAATGTGACAGTTGAAGGCGGAGGCTTTTTTAAGACAACGGTTTATGGGCGTCGATTTTTCATTTCTTCCACATCAGGCGAACAGGCTTTTTATCCGGCAGTCGGTTATAGATATGGTGGTAATGGGCAAGTCTATAATATCGGCTATTATTGTTGTGTGTGGTCATCGTCTCCATATGATAACTCTTCATCTTTTGCCCACTATTTGGGTGCAATAAATGAAGGGGTGGGACCTACGAGTGCTGCGGGCAGAGGACATGGATTTCCGGTGCGTTGCGTTAAAGAAACGCCTTGATGAGTAAATACCGTTTTTTGAAATCACCACACCAACATCTTCCGTCTATAATCCATGAACAGCCAATATTGACGTTTTAATATATCCGACAAGAAAGAACGCTCAATCAATACCTTTATCATCTGATTTTCTTTTGCAAATACATCTATTTTCGTTTTACTTATTCAATAAATTAACGCAACTATATACTTTATTGTACCAGCGATTGCGTATAATGACTGGCTGGACTTTAATGTGCCAATTTATGCTTTAATATATTATCCAATAAATGGCATGACTATTATCTCACTAGCTCTTTGACCTTAAGATTTGATATTTTATCAACTTTTTCTTTATATCTAATCTTACCTTGATATTGTTTTGGAGATGATTGACAGTTCTTTAATTCTTCTAAAAATTCTTTGGTAACGTCTAACTTATTATTGTAACATATAATTCCTGTTATAGAAGGAAGATGAGTTTGATAGTGAGTTTTCTGATGACTAATCACAAAACCATTTTTTGTGATTATTTGAATAATATCGGGAACCAGTTCTTTAAAATCAACAGAAGATGAAAAAGTTAAATCGTCCACAAAAGAAGTGAAAGATATGTTGTGTTTTTGAGCAAATAAGCTTAATTCATTTCCTGTTTTTGTAAAAACCAAATTTGCAATGTAAGTAGAAGTTGGGGCACCTTGAGGAACATGCCCTTTAAAAGTAGTTAACTTTGTTAGTAAACTCGCAACGTCAGGAGAAAAGTTGTATGATATAAACATTTCATACACCATTTTATTCGTTATGCTAGGGAAAAAGTTGGTTAGGTCTGTTATAAACTTAAACTTTTTACCTTGGTGTACTTTGGCGTTTAATACATTATCTTTACCTTTTGTACCTCCAAAAATGTATGTAGGAACGGGTATTTTTTTTAGTATTTCTCTATTGATTTTTTTCTGTATCTCTTTTAACTCCAACAAACTTGGATTGATGATTCGTTTCTTCTGATTTCCAAATTTATCAGTTTTAGGTGTTCCATTTTTATTAAATTTCTCTATTGCATATTCTTTATAATAATGGGGTATCGTCTCTTTGCGTGCGAAAGACAATAATTCTTTTTCAGAAATTCGTAGTGTATATGCAAGATGTTTAATGCTCTGTATCATATTATTTTTCAATATCGTCAGAAAAGAATTGATTTATAAGTGATTTTATAGATGGCATTAAAAGTTCATATGCTTCCTGCTTTCGTTTTACTATATCACTTTTTTCAAGTGAAAGAAAATATAAAATAGGTAATGGCAAATTTAGATTTTCTGCTATTTTTCTAAGTAAAGATGTAGTGGGTTCTTTTACATTATTCTCTATTTGCGATAGATAAGTTTGAGTTATCCCACACATTTTAGCAAATGATTGTTGCTTTAATCCCTTGCTTTTTCTGGTTTCTTTTATGATTTTTCCTATATTCATTATTTTATAAAAAAAGAGGGGGTACAGATTAAAATAGAAGATCTTTAAAAGATATAAAAAAACGAGCTATAACAGAAACTGAATTTAAAATAGAAGTCCAATCAATTGGGACTTGCTGTTTTTGCAGCTCTAATTGCTTCATACAATCTTGTAAAAGAACTCTTTCTTCATCTGTAAGTGAACAACGGTTTTTTGAAAGGATAGTACTTATTCCTTGAATAAGACTATCAATGTCTTGTTTGATAATTTTTGTATTCATACGAATATTAATTTAAAGTTAATACTAAGAGGTTTACCTCCTGCCGTACTAAATAAACCTAGTAATAACCATATTCGTTGTTCACTATATAATCCCCTCATATTCCTGCCGTAGAAGTTACGGCTTATAAATGGGTGTTTATCTGGAAAGTAAGAATTATTATATTCCCCCTATTATTAGGAAATACATCACTAATCTATCCCTTACCAAACATAACGTCATAGTTGCAATCTACGTATCTAATTCATGTTATAATGAATAGCTTAGATTTATACAAATATGCTTTCCGCTTCTCAATTTACCTTTCGGTTATGCAACTTAATGCACTTCAAGTATTGGTTATTTAGGTTGTATCAAACACTTTTCAAAGAACGATGATGCAAATATAATGCATTATTTTAATTAGTAGTTAATATTTTGAGACTAATTTTTAAATTTAACTTTTAAAAACATTTAGGTGTGAATTTATTCTTTTGAATTTCATGTGATCTCTTTGTGTACCTAATAATCCTTATAAACAACGAAAGGGCATGCCAGTTTCCCAGCATGCCCTACTAATACTTTGATATGAAGTTCTATTGTCTATGGCATAGCGCAAATGTCACTTAACGGTTTATTACTTAGCTGTTGGGGCTCAGACCAATTCTCTCCATCAACAGACGTTGAAACATATCCACCATAGACAGGGTTGAAAACAATACCTGTCATAATAAATTTCCCTTTTCCATGTGTTATATCCATAATTTGCATACCAGATTGTATCACTTTTATCGGTGACCAGTTTATTCCATCTGTTGATACAGTAATTTCACCATTCATAGTTCCTACTACAAATTTCCCATTACCAAAACCTATAGCATTCACGGTGTTGCTTCCTGCAATTACATTAGGAGCAGACCAACTTCTTCCATCCGTTGATGTTATAGCGAAGTTTGCATTGTTAACTTTGCCAATAGCTACAAATTTCCCATTTCCATAGGCAACGTCGTTTATTGTAGCATAGGTTCCTCCTGTATATACTGGATATGTCCAATTCATTCCGTCTGTTGATGATATAATTGGTGAGCCTTTGTCAATACCGCTACGAGACACTACTACAAATTTCCCATTACCAAATATAATTCTTCTAAAACCAATTTCATTATCAAAATGAATCAGTTCTGACCAGTTTTCACCATCAATTGATGAAGCCGCACATGAATCAAATGCCGAACCTACTACTACAAACTTCCCATTTCCGTATGCAATATTATACCAACCTTTCATTCCTAATGTTTTAACTGGTAACCAATTTTCTCCATCGGTGGATGTAGTGATATAACCACTGTCTGATGTTCCATTTCCTACTGCAACATATTTCCCATTTCCATAGGCAATGCCACTCCACCATACATTGTTATCAGCTCCTACTATCATAAATTCGTTATTAAAGTTAATAATCTTTTCTGTTGAAGGTAATTCTCCCGGTTCTATTGGTTTCTCAGGTTCTTCTGGTTCCTCGGGTTCTTCTGGTTCCTCGGGTTCTTCAACAGGAGGCTTAACCGGAATTTCGGGAATTATAGGCTCTTTGTCACACCCAATCAATAATCCGGTACACAGTACCATCATACAAAAGATTTTTGTTTTCATTATTTTTACTTGTTTTGCCCTGCAACCATTTGAGCGAGATGTTTTCAAGAAAGTGAGTTGCATCCTTACAAAGGCACTTTCTTGTTACTTAATTTACACTTGTGTCTTTATGATATTGCCACTAGCTCCAACCACAATAATTGCAACAGGACCAATAATATCCCCTTCCATTACTAATTGATTATTGGCGTAAGTGCCCTTTACAAAGAAGCCAGAGATTGCTTCAATTTCACTCCTTGTCGGACATCGAGTCAGTTCCGAACTAAATGCACCCGCCTTGAGCGTGTTACAAAACGCTCTTGTTGCAATTTTACCCATAGGTTTCTCCTTTCTTTAATGATTAATATTTGATATATGTATTATAGACTTTTAGAGAAGAGTTTTTAGGAGTTTTGCCTTTTGGATAATCAAATGAGTAGATACAAGAAAAGGGCACAAACATACTCTTCCTCATTGATTGGTAAGGCTCTGGTAAGCCCGAAGTTCAAATAAGAAAAAGCAGTCTGCGCCCTCGATTGAGGGTACAAACTATGCTTAGACTCATTATTTTGAACTTCATTTAAAATTTACCAGATTTTACCAAGTCAAATAATTGTCTGCAAGTTATGCAATATGTCTATTTAAAAATAATGTCTGTTCTTATACCTCCTTTTTTAGTTAGTGTACAAAGTAAACAAAAAAGGTGGAAACAGACAAATATGCTTTAGACAAATCACAGACTGCTTATATAATTGTTTCTTAATTTGATTCCCATGCCCATTCAGGTTTCATTAACAATTCGCCATAGTACAACCGTTCCGTGAAACTTTGCAAGAAATCATTGAAACGCTCGCCATCTGTTTGTTTACGTGTATTGTATCGGAATACAAACTCCTTGCAATACTTAGAAAGATGCTTCTTGCTCGCAAGGTGGTAGATACCTTTGATACCACGCTTGATGTGGCTCCAAAATCCCTCTATTGAGTTTGTATGAAATCCGTTCAAAGCGTAAATATGTTGCTTGTGTGGAATAGTCTTATGCTCATAATCTTTACCTAATGCGTTATATACATTTAGTTCATCTGTAATGATTGTAGAACCTTTACGCACACGTTCCTTTATAATCGGGTATAAAGTTGTTTTCTGAACATTAGGCACTACTTGTGCATAAACAAGACCGTCTGAAACCATGCCGAATATAGGTGTTTTTTCCTTGAGGCTACGACCTTGTGTTCCGTTACCATGACTTCTACTTTTACCACCCATATAGGTTTCGTCCATTTGAGTCATATCATCAAAAGTTGCATCATCATCCTTTATGTTATGACGGATGCAGTGCAGCATAAACCATGCTGTCTTTTGGGTAACATGAATATCACGCGCCAATTGGCAGCTACTAATGCCTTTCTTGTGCGAAAGGAACAGAAAGATAGCATAGAACCACTTCTTTAACGGAAGATTAGAATCTTCAAACATTGTACCAATCCGAACCGTAAACCGTTCCCGACAATCTTTACACTTGTATAAACCTTTGAACTCTCCTTTTTGAGTTAGTTTATAGTGGTACTTAGATATAGAGCCGCAATGCGGACAAACAGGCTCACCATGCCACCGCATATCTTCAAGATACTCTCTGAAATCCTCTTCGGTATGCAGAGTATCTATCATTTGAAGTAGTGAGTGGAATGGTTTCATGTGTACAATTATTGATTAATAGAGAAATTGTACACGCAATGGGCTGGAAATTTCAGTTTTGAGGAAAAATCTTAAGAAAAAATGAAAAATAATTCGTGAAAGCCCATGAGCAGACGAATTGATACATATTATATCAATTAAAAAGCAAATAACTTATGAAAACTTTAAGCCAGACACTTGAAGAATCGTTGGGTGATACTTTGAAAGAGACATTAGAAGAGTTGTTGAATACAACGATAGAAGTTGCAAAAGAAGAAAATGATTCAGAAAATGACTGGTTGGTACAATAAAGTATATAGTTGGGCGTAAGGCACTGTCCACAATTTTGTGTAAATAGAAAACTTCAGGATTCGGGTTTTATACTTGAATCCTGTTTTCAAATATAGTAATAAATTGGTTAAATA
>NZ_FQZN01000077.1 GCF_900142015.1 Bacteroides stercorirosoris | reverse complement strand
CCGGCTCGTCAATAGACGGGTTAACCGTCGAAGCGGATACGGATTACGCCCCGGTGTCAAGCCTCAGCCTCGACATCACTAACCATACCCCCTCCACGGAGCCGCTGAAAGCCTACATGATGATACCTCCATGCGATCTGAGCAACGACCTGCTCACCGTCACCGTAAACACGGAAAGCGGCAATACCTACACCGGCGATTTGACAACCGCAGCCGGCACCTTGCTGGAAGCCGGTCTGTGCTATACCTTAGAACCCACGCTAGCACTCGGCAAAACCATCAGCCTGCCACCCGCTACGGAGGGGAGTTTGGAAAGTACCTTGAACAATATAACCCCGACCCCGGAACAAACCGAACTGGCCGTGACGGGCGCGGTAAACACCGACGACATCACCGCCCTAGCCACTTTCTTGAAAGAAAACAAGGCTGAGAAAATCACCGCCATCGACCTGTCCGGCATCAGCGGCATAGCCGAGGTGACAGGCTTTGCAGACTGCGCAAAGCTAGAAAAAGTCATACTGCCCGACCCCGCGGACGCCATTGGCGACAATGCCTTTGAAGGCTGCACGGCACTGACCACAGTCATCCAGAACGAACCGATGCCCGCCGATGCCGCACCCGCCACCCGCGCCAGTATCTCCAAAAGAATAAAAAAGATAGGAAACAGCGCCTTTAAAAATTGCACCTCGATGACCGAAATGTTCCTGCACGCTGATATACAAAGCGTAGGAAACAACGCCTTTGAAGGGTGCACGACAATGACAGCCCTCATATTCGAAGGCACAAAAGCGGCCAACGGAAACGGCGGTATAAGCTTAGGGACCGGCATCATAACCGGAACGCACCCGGACATCAAAATATTCCTGCCTGCCATCACCGAGCTCGCAATGGCCACCGCGTATAAGACAATCCTGGGAGAAAAGCCCACCTACTACAACTTCGCGGGCTACGGCAGCGCCACTACCACTGTAGAGAAAACGAATCCCGCATCGTACACACTCATATCCACGGTTGAAGTTGATTCAATGCGGTTCACCGTGGAGGTGGAAAGTGGCAATCTGGGATTCAGCATTCCCTTCCCCGAATCCGGCAATACTCCCGCAAATATCACGGTAGATTGGGGTGACGGTACAGCCGTTGTCGCAGTACCCAAAGGCACGACGCTTGCAGCGGGTGACGCATTCCAGCACACCTACGCCGCAGCGGGCACATACACCATCACCATCACCTCGGATGCGACAGCGGATAAAAAGCAAATACCGGTGCTGAATTTTGGGCAAAGAACCGGCTCTTACAACACAAATAAACTGGTGAGCCTTGAAACGGCATTGCTCAATATGGATTATTCCAATTTAAATAATACATTCAAGTCTTGCGAAAAATTAACCACAATCCCGGGAAATCTTTTCGAAAAGAACACAAAGGCTACACACTTCAGCAGTTGTTTCGAAAACTGTATCGCATTACAGACAATTCCGGAAAATCTTTTCGGAAAGAACACGGTGGCTAAAGACTTCGGCTATTGCTTCGCTACCTGTAGCGCATTAAAGACAATCCCGGAAAAACTTTTCGAGAATAACACAGCGGCTACAAACTTCGGCTATTGCTTCTATAATTGTACCGCATTAGAGACAATCCCGGGAATGCTTTTCGCGAAGAACACAAAGGTTGAATACTTCAACTCTTGCTTCTCTCGCTGTAGCGCATTAAAGACAATCCCGGGAAATCTTTTCGAAAAGAACACAATGGCTACAAACTTCAGCTTTTGCTTCTCCAACTGTAGTAGTACCCAATTAACCACAATCCCGGAAGAGCTTTTCGCGAACAACACAGAGGCTGAGAACTTCAGCCGTTGCTTCCAAGGCTGTGAAGCATTAAAGACAATCAAGGGAGGGCTTTTCGCAAATAACAAAAAAGCTACTGACTTCAGCTATTGCTTCGACGAGTGTAGCGAATTGCAGGCAATTCCGGAAGAGCTTTTCGCGAACAACACAGAGGCTACAGATTTCGGCAATTGCTTCTCTAGCTGTTACGCATTACAGACAATTCCGAAAGGGCTTTTCGCAAATAACAAAAAAGCTACCAGCTTCAGCGAGTGCTTCTCTAACTGTCACGCATTAGCCACAATCCCGGAAGGGCTTTTCGCGAAGAACACAATGGCTACAAAGTTCAGCTTTTGCTTCTCTGGATGTACCAAGATGGAGTTAAACGCAAATATATTCGTCGATCCCACCGCGACCGAAGAGGAGAAATTAAACCGTTTCATGGATAAGTCCATGAACTTTAAGTATTGCTTCCAAAACTACGCTGAAAATAACACTACGTCAGGTATCGCCCCCGCCTTGTGGAACTATGCGAAAGGTTCGGGCCAATGGCAGACGGAAAATTGCTTCACCAACTGCAAGGTGTCAAATCACGCCGACGTTCCGAGTGATGGTAGTTGGGGCACTCCCAAGGCTCCTAACTAAGCATACCCCCAAAAACCTCTGCGAAACAGTCCTTAACCGCTGGGTCGCAGAGGTTTTCACTAAATAATAATTCATCAACTTAAAAGAAACAAGCATAAGTATGAAAAACCAAGTAAAAGAAAAGTATCTGGCTCCCCAAATAGAGGTGATACAGATGGAGACAGAAGGAACATCGTGTGTAATTGCAGGAAGCGGCAACTTAGGAGGATTCGGCAACGGAGGCTCTATAGGCACGTCTTCCCGCAGCTACGGACGTTCGCGCGGCAGCCG
>NZ_FQZN01000086.1 GCF_900142015.1 Bacteroides stercorirosoris | reverse complement strand
AAAGCCGACGCCACAAGTCTGGTCTTTTCTACCAATATTTCCTTTACCGCAGTCACATATTTATCATCGGTCAGATAAACAATCATCTTTTCATCTGTACCCACACAGGCACATTCTATCGGGCATTTACCTTTAATAATCTGTTCACACTCATCCAATCCGATACGCATTCCATACAGTTTTAAGAAGCGTCCCATACGACCTACAATGAAATAACACCCGTCTTCATCCCGATAGGCAAGATCACCCGTACGCATAAAACCGTTACGCTCATCACCCAGCAGTAAATCCTCGCGCTTACGAGCATACCCCATCGTTACATTTTTGCCACGATAACACATCTCACCCTCCGTATTTGGCAATTCTATTACAGAGCCATCACTGTCTATCAATGACAATTCTGCATTCGGAACCGCACGTCCTATACTGCCACACTTTGAAATTGCATACTCCGGTGGAAGATAAGCCATACGGGCAGTACCTTCCGACTGTCCATAAGTGGCAATCCAACGTTTCCCGTTATCACGACAGTATTCTGCGAATTTCAAATTCAACTGACGCGGCATTTTTCCGCCTCCTTGAGTAAGCAGTGTCAAATCAGGTAAGTCCATACGGAAAAAGCGCATCAGATTTAATATCTCAAAACTATAAGGAACACCTGTAAAACTGGTGGCATGCTGTTCTTTCATAAAAATCCAGAAAGCTTTGTCGGTCATACTTTGATTGGTTATCAACACAGTAGCTCCAACATAAAGATGACTGAATACCACTGACAGCCCCATAGTATAATATAATGGAAGAACAAGCAAAGGACGGTCATTGGAAGTCAGGCCAAAGAAAGTAGAGATATTTAAGGCCGCCGCTTCTATATTACCATATTTATGCCGTACCAACTTGGGACTACCTGTTGAGCCGGAAGTAGGCAAAAGATGAGATAGATCAGGATGCATCGCACAATCTTCCATTCCTGTACGCAAGAGAATATAGCCATAATATTCACAAACCATTTCATAATGCAAGTCAACTGCCATCAATGAAGGCACACAAACATAAGAAGGGCGGTAAATATCAAGTAGATTATGAAGAAGTTCCTTTTCAATATGTGCATTCAATATTAAAGGGACATTGCCGGAATTGATACAACCTATACTCCA
>NZ_FQZN01000087.1 GCF_900142015.1 Bacteroides stercorirosoris | reverse complement strand
GTGTTATGGGTGTTATCATGATATTTGTTGGGTTTTATCCATCATATGCACCGGCATTACCTTGTAGGTAACGGATACACACAGATACGATAAGAGGCAAGGCTCATAAAAGTCCGGTATATACAAGAATTTATACGTACATACAGTTCATGGCGTACAATATCCTGTTCCCGTCTTCGAATTTCGGAAACGGGTAAGGGAACTTATATACGAATCAGCACATGCAGAGGCTAATTACCATTAACTTCGTCAATCATCGGTTCATCCAACCTGTACACTGAAAAAAGAAACTTGTAGAACCTGTAGTATTTGTGCTCTAATATAAATTGTCGGTTAATTAATCCATGTAAACAGGCAAATAAAACATCTTTCTCTTGGCAGTTAGAAATATATTATCTACTTTTGCGCCATAATCACATCTCCGTTACCTACAAGGTAATTTCTTCACATTACACTACATATCAATGAATTACCATTTATCCACCGCATTAGACAACCCCTTGAATATGTAATTCATTATAACCTTGTTCGCCCGGTCCATCCGGCTATTTCCGAACCCTTTCATATACCCTTCGGTGGTGGTTACGGAAGCGTGTCCCAGCCCTTCGGAAATGACCTCGATGGGAATGTGGCAATACCTGCCCACCGTAGCCCATGTATGCCGCGCACTGTACGAAGTCACTTTGCCCTGTACCTTCTTCCACAGGGCAAGCGCACGCAGTCTGCTGTTAAGCAGGCGCAATATCCGCTGGTAATCCCTGTAAGCGGCCATACCCTCCAGGTTCCCGTCCAGAAAACAAAGCAGGTAGGGCGAAGTGCCGTCCCGGTTCCGGTAGCGTTCCAGTAATTGCATGGCACGGCCGTCCACACGGGCGGAAAGCGGCATACCCGTCTTCCGGCGGCGCAAGGTCAGATAACCGTCCTTCAGATCGGACTTCCGAAGGTGGGCAAGATCCACAAAGGGCATGCCGTGGAAACGGAACATCAGTTCCAGGCACGCGCGTGCCCATGCCATGCCGGGGGAAGTGATGTCAGGATCCCTTTCCACCAGTAACTTCTGCATATCGTCCCGTTCCAGCACACGACGGTGGTCCGCCTTGCGCCCGGTGAACACGTCACGGAACTGGTGGGGGATGA
>NZ_FQZN01000042.1 GCF_900142015.1 Bacteroides stercorirosoris | reverse complement strand
GCTAAATGGAATGAGCCCGGTACAATACCGAGCTCATTATGAAGAGAATTTATAAAGTTATAATTTAACGTCCAACTTTCGGGGGGCACTTCAAAGTGAAGTGACACAACCTCATACATATAATGAATTTCCAATTTCTTAATTACCATCCGGCTTCTCAATTTCCGTAAACGGACAATCGTTCCACTTAAAGCTTTCACGGGCATCCGGTTGGGCGGGGTTATATCCTTCATAATCTGTCCGTAGGAACCTTACAAAGGGTAGTTCCGCTTTCTTCATTCCTTCAATTACACATTTGGCTATCTGGTAAGCACCATACGGGTTAAAATGGGTGTTATCTGCCAAAGGTTTATTCTGCCCCGGATAAGTATTGGCAGGATAGTGCACGAAAGCATGTTTGGATTCGTCCACTCCCATTGCTTCATATAAAGTGCGGGTCATAGCATGCAAATCCACCAAAGGGATATTCTCTTTTTCTGCCAGCCAACGCACTGCATCGGGGAAGTCAAGATGGGTGTCTTTTATCTTACCATTTTCATCGAAACTGCGACGCTGGGTAGGTGTTACCAATACCGGCTGTACACCACGGGCACGGGCCTCATCTACAAACGTTTTCAGACTTGTCATAAAGGAGTAGAAAGCACCTTTACCGGGACCTTTCTGTTTCTGGTCGTTATGACCAAACTCCATAAAGATATAATCTCCCGGTTTCATCTGCGTCAGCGCTTTCTTCAATCGTCCGGCACCTATGAAGGTATTGGCTGATTCACCGGATTCGGCATAATTGGCAAAGCAAACGCTGTCGGTGAAGAAGCGAGTAACCATTTGTCCCCAACTTGCCCAGGGTTCGTTGTCCTGATCCACTACGGTGGAGTTGCCGCATAAGAAAATAGTAGGAACGTTTTCCACGCGGTCGATGATTAACTCAGTCAATTGAGGAGCATCTCCGTTGAATTCCAAAGTCAGTTTACCATCCCAGTTCAGTTTGCTGCGTTCACGGGGCTTGATGCGTACATCTTCTTTCTCCGAGATATGTATATCGCGTTTGTTAATCGTAAAGGAACAGGAAGATAATTCTCCCTTCTTTGTCTTTACATTCTCGAAGAAGAGGCGGCGGGACTCTCCACGCAGAGTGGTCTCTCCTGCACTGCGTTTACTACCGATAACGGCTGTAACGTGATAGTTACCATCGGGCACGGCAACCGAGAAGAAGAAAGGAGCTTTACTCTTGCCATCGGGAGAAGCTGACAAATCATACCCATATCCTTTCGCTTCGTCATAACGGTCAGTGGGTGTTACTTTGACGTATCCGTCTTTTACTTTCTTACCAGGTGTGAAGTCGAATTTATAGCTTTGTGCGCTCGCACTCAAAGCAACCGACAATCCTAAAATCATTAATATTGCAATTTGTCTCATATAATTTTGTATTAGTTATTTTCGTTTTACTGATAATAATTTAGCGCATAGCACTAAATTACGCAAAGAAAAAGAAAAGGAACGACTTCACAGCCCCTCCTTCCTCCTAATTGATTCATCCGATCAATTATACTATAATCTATGAAATCTGTTACTAATCAATTCAATTTATAAACTTCCGCTCCTGCCAACAGGAAACAACCTACGCCGTAATCCTCGAAATCAGGTACTTTATCATAGGTCACCGGCTGGCCGTCTTTCGGTTCTTTTCCTGTTCCCTGCACATAACCCAGGCAACCATTCGGATGAACAGCATCCTGAACCATTGCATTCCAGGCTTTCAGCAATACCGGCAGATATTCTTTCTTGTCCAGTAGCCCCTTGCGCACGCCCCAGGCCATACCATAAACAAACAGCGCCGTGCCGCTTGTCTCTTTTCCGCCGAAGTTCGTTTCATCATGCAGGCTCACATTCCAGAAGCCATCTTTGCGTTGGCATTTCTTCAAAGCCTTGCTCATTACAAAGAAGTCGTTGATGTAATCCGCACGATGCAGTTCGTCTGCCGGAATTTCTTCCAGAACGCGAACCAATGCAGCGTATGCCCAACCGTTACCACGGCTCCAATAACAATCCTCTCCATTCGGTTCCTTGTAAGGAGGCACAAAGTCGGCGTCTCTCCACCACAATCCGTCTTTCGGATTGAAGAGTCCGTTCTTGCCATGCACGTTGCGGGAATAGCTGTACATTTCCCACATCTTATCATTATATTTCTGCTCTCCTGTCAACTTACCCAGCTTGGCATAGATGGGCATTGCCATTTGTATGGCATCCACCCAAGTCCAGTCATTCACCTGCGGGGTGTTGACTACCATATCGATGCTGGCCCTGATTTTCCTGATCTTCTCCGGACAGGAAGACATGTTATACAAATCTATGTAAACCTGTCCGCAACACTGGTCGTCTGCATTACGGGTGGTGTTTCCGTTGCGCATTCCCCATTTGTGGTAGTCGGCCCATTGATAGGTGTAATCGTAATATTCTTCACGGGGAAAGATGGAGTACAACGCCATCAATCCCTCATAATACACGCCACGTGTCCAGATGTTACTGGGACGTATGATGCCATTGTAAGACGGAGTACGATAGTCCGCATACTTCTTCATAAAGTAATCATTCACTTTTACCAGATTCTTGAGCGTCTCTTTCTTGTCGGGTAGCTCTTGTGCAACAGCACTCCCGCATATGAGGCTCATAAAGAGGAAAACTCCTAATAGTTTCTTTTTCATGGTGTGGTTATAAATTTATTAATTCTTATATTCTTTGCCGTTCACTGTCATATTCCGATATACCAACCCGTCGGCATCATCCGTCACCAGCAAAGGCCGGCCGTCCGCCTGTTTGTAATGGAAATGTATGTCGTTCAAAGTCACGCCATGGGCATGACGGATATAAAAGCCCTTTGCCGGAATAGTACCAAACATCCACGGCTCCGGATAAGTCTTTTCATTCTCGGGCGGGATGCGCCGGCCGTCCTCCGCACTATACCCTCCCTGATGGTAAATATGGATATTGCTGAATGTCACATCTTCAATCAATGCTCCCGGCACGCCGCTGATTATGGACGAATAGCGGGAATCAGCATTAAACACATTGACGTTGCTGATAAGAATGCGTTTCATTGACCCCACCGGAGTACCTTCGGGGCTGCGCATACGCTTACCGAGGCGCAGGAAGAAAGGAGCATTCACAATATCCCGCATCGTAATGTTACTGATGACAATATCTTCCAGTTGTCCTCCATCCACCGTTTCAAGGGCAAGACCACGACAACGCTCAAATATGCAATTTGTAATGGCGATATTCTTGAAACCGCCACTGGATTCTGTGCCGAGCTTGATGCGTCCCGTCACATAGCCGTGGTCGGGAGCCTGAGGCTCATCACGTTGCCAGGTGGCATCCAGCATAGTGCCACGGTCGTAGCCGCTGACGTAACAGTCGGAAATAGTCACATTCTCCGTATCCCTGAAACTGCCGAGGGCATAAGAGGCTTTCAATACGATGGCATCATCCCAGGGAGAATTAACACTGCACCCGGTGATACGCACGTTCTTGCAACAATCTATATCAAACCCGTCACGGTTGGTATCCACTTTCAGGTTGATGATGCTCAGATTATCCACTCCCGTAGCCAACAGGGCGAAGTGCCCGCAACGCAACATCGAGAAGTCTTTCAGAGTGATATTCTTACAAAGTTTCAGGCTGATGGCCTTATTCCCCACTCCCGGCAGGCGGCTCTCTTCACGGGTCAGTCCGCGACCGTAAATAAGTCCCGGTCCGCTGATGGTTACATCTTCCAGGCTGATTCCCCAGATGAGAGAGTTCTTCCAATGGCTGTGGCCGAAGTCCTGATAACGGTTATGCTCATTGGGTTCCGCCTCATCATATCCCCCGTCGGGAGTGGGTGAAGCGGCTATGATGCGCGCACCTTGTTCCAAATATAAATGAACGTGACTGGCAAGACGGATAGAGTAACAGGCATATTCACCCGCAGGAACATACACCGTTCCGCCGCCTCCGGCAGAAGCCGCAGAAATAGCACGGTTGATGGCGGGCGAGTCGATGGTCACCCCGTCAGCCCGGGCACCATAATCTTTCACATTATGGATGGCTGCCTGCATCACAAGCATCCAGCAACAGACCGATATGAATACAACTAAACGTTTCATCTCTTACTCTCCTTTTCAAATAGGTGCGGCAACATGAAGTAATTATAATCCGCCCCGGCATTCTGTTTATAGAAACAGAAGTAGCATTTCTCCTTCGTATTCCAGGAATAAAGGGAGGAAATGACAGGAGCATCCGTTTTCTTTCCGGAGTGATACAACTCGAGTGGCGACGTTTGCCGACGGGCATCCGACAAGCGGAGTTCCGAACCGACGGGCGCTATCCCCTGCGTGACGCGCAGAGCCATGCTTGCGCCATAGTACACCGTAAAAGCATTTTCTTCATCGCTGAATACATTGTCCCGGCAGGCTTCGGGAGAGATTGCAGCGCCTTGTCCTGAGAGGGCTTCGTCTTCGTTGCAAGCCCCAAAGGCCCAGCACAAAGACAGATTTTCTGGTAAACGGGAGCCGGAAACCTCCACTAACAACCCTTTAGTATCTGTGAGAGGGCATATCATTAACCTAATTTTACCTATTCCTAACAATGCATCCTTTATTATGTATGTCCGGTCTCCCGTTTTTTCCAGTTCACATTCGTCCAGCCAGCGGCTCTTGTCGCCTGCCACTATGCCCAGGCGGAAAGTGCCCGCCCCTTTGGATAAACGGAAAGGAAGCACCTGCGCTTTCATCTCTGCCAGCACAAGAAGCAACAATAATATGATAGTAAGATTTCTCTTCATAGTATTCATTATGTTCCGTTTATTAATTATGCTGCGAAAATAGGCCTTTTCACTATCCCAACGAATGGAAACATGTACATTTACATGGAAATTCATCTAAAAAGGCTCTATATTGCATAGATTTGTACTATTTTCCATAGGCTGTTTTCGCCCCGTCCCGTACCTTTGCCTATATATAAACCTATCAAGTAAAATACCCATGAAGAAACAGATTTTCATCTTACTCTGCGCCTGTCTGACAACCGGAATGCTCTTTGCACAACCTGCATGGTTCAACGACAAAGACCTCACCCTGACCGGTGCTTACTACTATCCCGAACACTGGGACGAGAGCCAGTGGGAACGCGATTTCAAACAAATGCACGAACTGGGCTTCGAGTTCACACACTTTGCCGAGTTTGCCTGGGCACAACTGGAACCGGAAGAGGGAAAGTATGACTTTGCCTGGCTTGACAAAGCGGTTGCCCTTGCTGATAAGTATCAACTGAAAGTTATCATGTGTACTTCCACCGCCACCCCACCCGTCTGGTTGAGCCGCAAGTATCCGGAAATCCTGATTAAGCAGGAAGACGGAACCGTCCTCGACCACGGCGCACGCCAACATGCCTCGTTTGCTTCTCCCGTTTACCGTGAACTGTCTTATAAGATGATAGAGAAGCTGGCGCAGCATTATGGCAACGACCCGCGCATCATCGGTTGGCAGCTCGACAACGAACCTGCCGTGCAGTTTGATTATAATCCTGCTGCCGAAGTGGCTTTCCGCCAGTTCCTGAGAAATAAGTACCACAACAATATTAAGGAAGTGAACGATGCCTGGGGCACCGCCTTCTGGAGCGAGGTTTACTCGTCTTTCGATGAGATTACCCTTCCCAAAACCGCCCAGATGTTCATGAACCATCACCAGATTCTGGATTATCGCCGCTTTGCCGCCGGGCAGACGAATGACTTCCTGAACGAGCAATGCCTGCTCATCAAGAAGCATGCCCGCAACCAATGGGTGACCACAAACTACATCCCCAATTATGATGAAGGACATATCGGCGGAAGCCCCGACCTTGACTTTGTGAGCTATACCCGCTACATGGTCTATGGCGACAACGAAGGCATCGGCCGTCGCGGATACCGTGTGGGCAATCCGTTGCGCATCGCCTTCGCTAACGACTTCTTCCGTCCCGTGCAAGGCACCTACGGAGTAATGGAACTCCAGCCGGGACAAGTGAACTGGGGAAGCATCAACCCGCAACCCCTGCCCGGAGCCGTACGCTTATGGCTGTGGAGTGTTTTTGCCGGTGGAAGCGACTTTACATGCACCTACCGCTACCGCCAGCCGCTCTACGGAACAGAGCAATACCACTACGGCATTGTAAACACAGACGGTACCACCGTCGCCCCCGGCGGACGGGAGTTTGAACAGTTCATCAAGGAAATCAAACAATTGCGCCCCCAGGCAAAAGCCCGTGAGGTGAAGCCTGCCGATTACCAGGCACGTCGCACCGCCATCCTCTTCAACCACGAGAATGCATGGAGCATCGAGCGGCAGAAACAGAACCGCACCTGGAACACAATGGCCCACGTCGAAAAGTATTATCGCACCCTGAAAAGCTTCGGCGCCCCGGTGGACATCATCAACGAAAGCAAAGACTTGTCGCAATACCCCGTAGTGATTGCCCCTGCCTATCAGATGGCGGACAAAGCACTCGTGGACCGCTGGACTGAATACGTGAAGCAAGGCGGAAACCTTGTACTCACCTGCCGCACCGCACAAAAAGACCGTTACGGCCGTCTGCCCGAAGCTCCCTTCGGCTCCATGATTGACGAACTGACAGGCAATGAGATGGAATTCTACGACCTCCTCCTCCCCGAAGAACCGGGAAAGTACGTCATGGACGGTAAGGAATACACCTGGAACACTTGGGGTGAAATACTGAAACCGGGCAAAGATGGCCGTACATGGGGCAAGTATATCGAAGAGTTCTACGAAGGAAAACCTGCAATCAGCACCCGAAAACTCGGCAAAGGCAGCATCACGTATGTGGGCATCGACAGCACGGACGGCACTCTGGAAAAGGATGTATTGAAAAAGCTGTATGCCGAACTGAATATCCCCGTCATGGACTTGCCCTATGGCGTGACAATGGAGTATCGCAACGGATTGGGCATCGTGCTTAATTACAGTGACAAGCCTTACTCGTTTACGCTTCCGGCAGGGGCGAAAGCTCTGATAGGGACAACAGATATTCCTACGGCAGGGGTATTGGTATTCTCAATAGAGAGGTAATCCAGTACCAACATTGTCCCTATTAGTTTGCCAATAGTTTGCCACCAGCTTGGCAAAGTTTTGCCAAGCTGGTGGCAAAAACACTACAATATAAAGAGTATAATTATCTTATACTCCGCTGAATGCACTGAAACCACCATCAATCGGCAGTAACGCTCCCGTCACGAAGCTGGCGGCATCGCTGCACAGGAATTGTACGGCACCGTTCAACTCGTTGATGTCACCGAAACGTTTCATCGGGGTCTTAGCCAGTACTTTCTTGCTGCGGTCCGTCAGTGAGCCATCGGGGTTGATGAGGACTGCACGGTTCTGGTCGCCGATGAAGAAGCCTGGAGCGATGGCATTCACGCGGATGCCGTCTCCATACTTCAATGCAAGTTCGCTTGCCAGCCACTGAGTGAAGTTGGCAACGGCCGTCTTTGCTGCCGAATAGCCCGGCACACGGGTGATGGCGCTGTAAGCTGCCATAGAAGATACATTCACAATGCATCCTTTGCCTTGTTTAGCCATCACTTTGCTGAATACCAGAGACGGGTAAACGGTTCCGTTCATATTCAGACTGGTCACTTTATCCCAGCACGCGATGTCCATATCGAAGAAGTTCTGGTCGGGCGCAAGGGTAGCACCCGGCATGTTGCCGCCGGCAATATTCAACAGGATGTCAACACGTCCCCATTTAGCAACGATATCGTCGGCCAGCTTTTCGAGGCTGGCAATATCCAATACATTACCTACAATGCCGATAACATCTTCACCGTAAGTTTTCAGTTCTTCTACGCGCTTGTCCAGTTGTTCCTGACGAATATCGACCGCTACAACTTTAGCACCTTGTTCCATAAAACACTTGGCAATGCTGCCACCCAATACACCACCGGCACCGGTGATTACCGCCACCTTGCCTGCAATACTGAATTGTTCGTTCATCATAACTTTTAATTATTAATTATCAACTATTAATTACTGCCATCATTCCCTCTACCTGTGCCAATGCCAGCATGCGGCCGTGGAATGAGTATCCGGGATTGTATCCTTTATCTTCATCACCCAGCATCATCCGGCCATGATCTACGCGCATGGGCAGTCCCGGATTCTCTTTCTCAAAGATGCGGATAAGGTCAATCAAATGTCCGCGTCCTTCCAGGTGGGAACTTTCGATGAAGTTGCCGCCCGGCATGGCAGCCGTACTGCGCAGATGCACGAAATGAGTGCGCTTTGCAAACTTCTTCGCCAACTCACGGGTATCGTTATGCTCGCCTGCGCTGAGTGAACCTGCGCAGAAAGTCAGTCCGTTGTGCGGGTTATCCACTGCATTCAGGAACCAGGCGATGTCTTCTTCATTCGTCACAATGCGGGGCAAGCCTAACACCTGAAACGGTGGGTCATCGGGATGCACACACATATTCACACCATACTCTTCGCATACGGGCATGATGGCAGAAAGGAAATAGCGCATGTTTTCACGAAGTGCGTCACGGTCAATGCCTTCGTACAGAGCCAGCAGTTTCTTGAAGATATTCACCGGATTCTTATCCCCTTCCTTAATATTACCGTTTACGAAACCTTGTGTCTTCACGATAATCGTGTCGATGAGGTCGTCTTTCTCCGCTTCGGTGATTGTTTTGTCCAGTTCCGCCACTTTCGCCAGTTCTTCGGGGGAATAGTCTTTCTCAGCTCCTTCACGGCAGAGGATGCGGAGGTCGAAGTAAGCAAAACGGACACGGTCGAAATAGAGGGATGAGGTGCCGTCAGCCCAAGGATGTTGCAAGTCCGTACGTATCCAGTCGATAACGGGCATGAAGTTATAGCAGATAGTCTTCACGCCACATTTGCCCAGGTTTGCCAGACTGACTTTATAGTTTTCTATCAATTGGTCACGCTCCGGTCCCGCATATTTGATTGCCTCGCAAACCGGCAAACTCTCCACCACAGACCAGCGCAAGCCATAGGATTCAATGTATTTCTTCAAATCATTAATAGCTTCCTCTGTCCAGATTTCACCATTCGGCACATCGTGCAAAGCGGTTACAATACCTTCTACGCCTATCTGCCTCAGCATATCCAGCGTAATCTTGTCCTTCTTACCAAACCATCTCCAAGTCTTTTCCATTTTCGTTCTTTATTTATTCATGTGAATCAGGAGTTAGAGAAGTTAGAGGAGTAGAGGAGTTAAAGCCGATAGTCTGCTTTATGCTTTAGTCTGCTTATGCTTGGCAACACTATCGGCTTAACTCCTAAGCCTGCTTGCAGGCTGATAACTTCTATAACTCCTTTAACTCCTGATTTGATTATTCTTTTGCAAAAGTAGCGAATTGATTCACGGACTATTTTTCCTATATTTGCAAAGAATAACTCTAAATTTGCCACTTATGAAGTCAGCCACCCGAAGAATGATAAACGAGCAACTCCCTATTTCAGAGTCGTCGCCCATCAAAGCCCGTTTCTATGACTATGCTCACTTTACATACCCGTGGCATTTCCATGCCGAATATGAAATCATCTACTTTAAAGAAGGTACGGGAACCAGTTTCATCGGAAACAACATGGAAAACTTTAAAGATGGGGACTTCATTCTGATTGGTTCCAACCTCCCCCACTACATGAAGAGCGACGACGTCTATCATGCCGCCGACAGCAGCCTCCGGACCAAAGGCACCATCATACAATTTGAACAGGACTTTATGCAGTATTCCATACGGCACTACATCCAATTCACCAAAATAAAAAAGCTATTGGATGATTCACAGAGAGGCATATACTTTCCTGCCGGATGTTCCGGTAAGGCACTTGAGTTGCTGGAAAGTATTCCTTTGGAGTCCGGCATGGATCAGATTCTATCTATCCTACAACTATTTAAAGAAATGTCTGATATAAGTTCCAAAGTCATTCTCCCTCCGTCGGAGCAGATGGACCAGATACGCGGCAACTCCCGGATAGACAAAATACTGGCCTACCTGAACCAACACTATACGCGCCATATGGATTTAAATGAAATCTCCTGTCTGGCTGCTATGTCTCCTGCCTCCTTCTGCCGTTTCTTCAAGAGCAAAACTGGTAAAACTCTGAAAAACTACATACTGGATATGCGCATCGGATATGCCTGCAAACTACTCTCTTTAGACAATATGAATATCTCCCAAATCAGCACCGAATGTGGTTTCGATACAATATCCCATTTCAACAAATCCTTCAAGAAGAATACCGGTTTCACCCCGACCGAGTATAGAAGAAGAATGCTGGCTGATTAAGCAATGAATGCTTCACGCACCGTATTAAAACGGACGTATTCATCCAGGTTGTAACTGATTGAAGGATAAAAATCATGCAATTGTTCCAGAATGCATCCTCATTATATGCCATACGAAGTTTCGGAAGTTTTGCGGGCAGTATTCCGGCAAAGCCGACAAAACAATTTCTTGCATATCCGTTATTCCCGAAGTATAAAAGGCATAAGTACCGTCAGGTTGTGATTGTCCGTCAAAATCCGGATGTCCTTACCCACACAAGGCAACCGGGCATCCACAGAATCGGCAGACGCTCCTATCAACCTCCCGACTACGATATGTCCCTCATATTCGGCAATAAGATGATTATCAGAAGTATTATCTGCTTTTAATGAATAGCCGAAGGTTGGAAAAGCAGGCAACACACAGTCTTTCCTCACTACAGATAAAGAAAGCTCCTGCATATCGGTATACAGTGATCCATCATAGCAAACTGCCCCTTCCTGAAATTCATCCGTATCCCAATAAGGATGATTTATATAATAGTAAGGACTGTAGCTCACTTCTACTTTACTGGTATAAAGAGCTGCATAATCTCCCGCCGCTTTTTTGAATTCATCAGAAAGAGATTGCTGCGTATACACCGGAGAAAGGATACAGAATGTGCATAACAGAATAAGTAGATGCGCTTTTCTATTAAGATTAACGGAAAGTTCTTTAGTGTGTTATTAGTTGTACAAAGTAAGCTATATATATATGAATCTGATAACTATTAGGAGCATATATTTATTAAGCCTTTCGACCATTGAAAGAGAGGAAAAGCATTATTCCCAAATTTGTCGCCAATGTAAAGTCAGTGATATCAGTTAAAAACAACATATTTAAAAAGTTCGTTTGTTCTCTTGCCATTACTTTTCTAATGCAGCAGCTTCTCCTTTACTGTCCATATACCTTCAAAAAAAGGAGGTTCACCTTGAAGTTTGCCTTCTCCTATTTTACACAGTCGTGCGCTCACCATATTGTTAATCTGTATTATATAGGTATTTCCCTGTTTTGCATAATGGCACGTCAGAATTAATGGTCCCGGTGCGACAAATCTGCATAAAGTGTCGTTTAAGAAATCTATATAATCTATTTCGGGATTACCATCCACCAGTTCATAGCGTATGACTTTTTGCTGTTTGCATCCTGTTACCAGCACGAATAGTATAAAGAAGCATATAAACAAATTGAATATCTTCATAATAAATAGGAAATTATAGTGTGAAAATAAAGGAGTACCTGAATTCAGTACTCCTTTACTAATTTATTGAATGCAATAATCTATTCCATTAATAGCCCGGATTCTGCATTGCAGCTTTCTCTTCATCACTCAAATTAGTACCGTCTTCATGTTGAAGTTGGTCTAAGAATGTTTGTGGAATAGGGCGAAGCAGATGTTTGTCTGCTATATTCGTCGCAGCTTCAGGATTAAACAGTTTGGCACGTTGAATGAGTGTTTTGGTACGGCTCAACTCTTCCCATCGGTTCCATTCACCTAAGCATTCACGGGTACGTTCATTCAATATGAAGTTAATCAAGCGGGCTTTGTCACCACTTACACCCATAGCCGAGAGGATTGCCTCATCTTCATCCGGTAATGCCGAATAGCTTGCGATTTGCAGGCTGGAAGCAACTGTGGTACGTTCTATACCTGTTGAAAGATAGTAAGTATTCTTTTGCAGGAAAGAAGCCTTAAATGCCTCCGTGTTATTGATTTTAGTTCCATTTGCATCTTTGCATTTACCTAAAGTGCTCAGCGCAGTTGAATTGTCCGTATCGCCGCCTGCACTTTTTAAGAAAGCCATGGAACCGTCTGTATAATATTCACGATTCTCACCGTCCTTCCACTCAGCACGTGAACGGAGTTGATTTATGGTAGAAATGGCATCCGGGAAATTACCTAAACGTACTTGGGCTTCAGCTTTAACCAGATAGGTCTCACCGGTACGTGCCATAATAACATCACGATGTGCGTCACCTTTCTCTGCTGTACGTGAACCATCATCAGTTTTGTTGATGCCGCAGAACACGTTAGACTGTGCAGGGTTTCCGCTTACACCATAAGTATTCAATACATATTGACCTCCTGCATATACAGGAAATACATTGGGTACCCATTTATTGGTTTCGGGATTTACAAAAGAATGGGCTATACCAGCGCGTCCTACTGTTCCATAGTCAGAATGAGTCGCATCTTTAAAACGGTTGTCATTTTTCTTGTTAAGAATAAAGATAATACCTTGGTCACCTAATGTAGGGACTTGATTGACTGTGACACCGTTTACCGTTACCACATCGTCTGTTTTTGATGCTATATTATTCAATCCGTAAACAGTTTTAAATGTCTTCCACATACGTGAGTCATTCACATTGTCGAAGATAGAGTAAGCGTACTCTGTAGGGCGGCAACGTTGAAAATCCATACCACCGATATATTGACCGCGTTGTGTCCAACCACCGGAAAAGTTAGAGAATTGCGGATTGAAGTAATTATAAGTGCGATTTCCAAAACGCCCTGTAGCGGAAGAGGTGTGTTGGCATGACATTAAAATTTCATTAGATTCTTCAGCCTTACAGTCTATACCTGTCCATTTAGCATAGAGGTTATTATAATCATTCTCCAACGGACATTTTGAGATGATCTCATCACATAGTGCAATGGCTTTATTCAAGTCTGCATCTGCCGGATAGCTTGAGTTCCAATCGCTGCAACGTTCTGACTGGCGATACAGCAATGCCTTTGCTAAGAAGTGGGCTGCTGTATATTTTGTCCAGGTACCTGTACCACGCCATCTATCTGTAGGCAGTCTGTCATAAGCATTCTGCAGGTCATCAATTACTTGGTTTAATGTTTCTTCTGCAGAAGCGCGATTAAAAGTTCTGATCACACCTTCAGTAACTTTGGTTTGCAGAATCACACCACCATATTGTGCAAAGAGGCGATAGTAGTTATATCCACGCAGGAAATAAGCTTCACCCAGACATTTTTCACGGATTTCCGCATCAGCAACATAATCGGCAGATGCAATAACTTGATTTGCAGAGGCAATGCCATAGTACATCTGATCCCAAAGAGCCGATACCCCCGGACAATTATCGTTGGCGGCGCCATTCGCTTTTGTACAATTCAATGGATTCAAACGGCTGTCATAAGTATTCCATGGTTCTGCGGTCAGGTCGGAACCATTTGTGAATTCGTCTGTGCCATACAGAGTAATACCATAAGCCCATTCATAACCGAAATGCCAACGGATATTGCCATACAGTGCTGTAGCCAAATCTTGAATGCCTTGAGAGGTCTTGAAATAGTCAGTTGTATAGGATGCCTTGTTTTCTTCATCCAGAAAACTGTCGCTACAAGAGCTAAAACCAGCCGTCATTGCAACGGATAGGATAGCTGTAAATAATGTATATCTTAATTTTTTCATTTTAAAAAGCTGTTTAATATGTTATTATCAAATTAGAAGCTAATCTGTAAACCGAAAGTAAAGCCCCTATTGTAATAAGTGGTACCTAAGTCCAAATCCATGAAATCTACTGAAGAATAGAGGTTACCTATATTCTTGGCCTGTGCATATAATTTTAGCGAACTGATTCCTATGTTCCTCAATACTTTGGAATCGAAGTTGTAGCCCAGAGAGATGTTACGGATCTTGATGAATGAGGCATCTTTAAAGCCCAGCAGACTTGAATAAGCATCACCACCAGCTGTACTGTAAATAGGCTTTTGATAATCGGCACCTGTATTGTCCGGAGTCCAGTAATCTATTTTACGTTGGTTATACATACCGTATTGACCTTCACCGCCCGTATCAACCATATAACCAAATCGTCCGTTCAGTTCAATACCGAGTTCAAAGCCTTTATAACTGAAAGTATTGCTCCAACCAAGTACCCATTTAGGATTTTTGTTGCCAAGAATGACACGGTCATCGCCATCAATAACATAGTTGCCATCTTGGTCAACCGGCTTAACCTTACCTGCTTCAAATTTATGTCCGTTAGCATTAAATTTAGCCATTTCTTCCGCATCACTTTCCTGCCACAGACCATCGCATGCTGTACCATAATAAACACTGATTGCCTCACCGATAAACCAGGCATTACCAATGTCATCCTGTTTGCCGTTGGCAAGTTCTACGATTTCATCTTTCTGATAGGCTGCGTTAATAGTAGAGTTCCATTCAAAGTCTTTGGTTTGTATGGGAACCAGATTCAAAGACAAGTCTACACCAAAGTTTTTTGTCTTACCTACATTGGCATAAGTAGAATTAAAGCCGGTCAATGTTGGAATAGTCATACTTAATAATAAATCATTGGTGCTAGAGTGGTAAACATCCATTGAACCGCCAATGCGTCCATTAAGGAAGCTGAAATCGATACCATAGTTATATTGAGTAGTCTTTTCCCAACCTAAATTTTTATTTGCCATTTTAACTTGAGAAGAAGTATAATACGGCTCATTAGTAGCATAAGCAGGAGTCAGAGTAGAGCCAAAAGGTACATAAAATGACTGAATGTTACCTAATGTAGAATATGCACCTACAGCAGAGTTACCTGTTGTTCCCAAACCAAAGCGGAGTTTTAGCTGGTTGATCCAAGAGATATCTTTCATAAAGTCTTCTTGGTCAATGCGCCAGCCCAAGGCAGCAGAAGGGAAGAAACTCCATTTATGTCCGTCTGCTAATACCGAAGAACCGTCATAACGTCCGGATACAGTCAATAAATAGCGGTCATTGTATGAGTAGTTTACACGTGCCATGTAAGATGCCAGCTGATTCTCAGATAAACCGGTCCCCATACCAGCACCATAAGTTGCGGCATCCGTAATGTCTACACTGCCCATATTATACCATTCAAAATTCTCGTTAGGAATGGCATTAGCACTTTCAGAGGCATTTTCTTTATTATATTTGGAAGCAGACTGCAAAAGAGTCACGCCTAAATTATGTTTGCCGAATGTCTTGTTATAGTTGATCTGATTATCCAGTGTCCATGACAAGTAACGATCTGTAGCATATTTAGCATAGTTTTTTGAACCCATTTTAACAGCAGAATCCTTGCTGATAAAAATGCCCTGACGATAATGGCGGAAATCAGGACCGAAAGAAATCTTGTAACTTAATCCTTCTAAAGGTTTCCATATTTTTCCAAAATCAAATTGTCCGTAAAAACTTCCTAATGCACGGAAAGTCTGACGATTATCAGTGGACTTATTCCATTCGTCAATTACAGTATAAACATTGGTTGTGGAACCGCAAGGATTCATAATGATATTACCTGCTTCATCATAAGGAACACCGAAACGTGGAATAGCTTTTGCAGCACTATATATATCGGTAGGACCAGAGTTTGAAGACTGCCCTGTACGAGAATAGCCATAGTCTTGAACAGCCCATGATCCGTTGATGGAACCACCCATTTTAAACCAAGGCTTTACTTGCAAGTCAACAGACATAGAAAAATTGTAACGTTCATATTCCTGTCCTTTTTGAGTTCCTTGATTGTTCAGATACCCGACAGAAAAGAAAGCTTGTGCATTTTCATTGCCACCACTACCGCTAATGGTATGTTCATGTGTAATACCTGTTTGGGTCACTATATCTGCCCAATCAGTATCAATAACTTTACTTCCATCCCAAACACCGTTGTTCCAACCTTTATTTACATTTGCCAAGGCTGCAGGGTCACCTGATGCTGCGAAATAAATTTGATCTTTATCGTAGTTGGGTTGATCACCGCGAGGATTGTTTGCCGGATCTGAGTTATAATAAGCCCAACGACGCCAAGTAATATAATCGCTTGCGCTCATGGCCGGTGATTTGTCTTTTAGGGTTTCCGATGTGACAGAACCTGAATAGTTTAAAGTTAGTTTGCCTGCTTTACCACGTTTGGTTGTTACTAATATGACACCATTTGCACCACGAGAACCGTAAATGGCGGTAGAAGAGGCGTCTTTTAAAATGTCAATAGATTCGATGTCACGTGGATTGATTGTTTCAATCCCTCCTGCGCTCAAAGGAACACCATCTACTACATACAGAGGAGATGATGATGCGCTAATGGAGCGATTACCACGAATACGGACTGAACCGATGGTACCCGGACGTTCACTTGAGGTAATATCTACACCTGCTGCCTTACCTTGCAAAGCCTCAAAAGCATTGTTTACAGGCCTCGTGTTTAACTCTTCAGACCCAACACGAGCCATAGCACCGGTCACATCGCTCTTCTTTTGTACACCATAACCAACTACCACAACTTCATCCAGCATTGCATTATCTTCCTGCAACATCACTTGAATGCTTGTTTTTCCTGCAACAGGAATCACCTGCTCCTTATATCCTATAAAAGAAACAGAAATCGTACCTTTATCTGGTACATTAGTAAGGGTAAATTTACCGTCTAAGTCAGTAATCACGCCATTAGTAGTACCTTTAACAATAACATTGGCACCAATAACCGGTTCTCCGGTCTGATCAATCACAGTACCCGATACTGTTTTACTTTGCGCGTAAGCTCCTATAGAAATTACTGCGAACAAAGCAATGAAGAATAACCGCTGAATTTTGTCCAAGCAGCCTAACAGACTTAAATTTTTGCTGTTTTTCATACTTTAATTATTAAGTTAAACAAAAGTTAGTTTTCTATTTTCTCAGGAGATTTTGCTCTCCTGTCTGTGAAAAAGTGTTGCAAATATATGAGCAAAGCACCAAAAAGAGAATGTAAGATTGTGTCAAAACATGGAAAATTCAGTCTTTCTAACTGAAAAATAGTATCAACGTCTGTGAATAAAATCAAAACGAATAGTTCCAGTGTCATTTTGATTATACCGAGACTTTCAATATCTAATTTGTTGCTCTAATATTGTATCAAGAAACATATAACTCACAAAAATCAATATGGCTAATCTTTCAATAGTAATAGTACCAACAAAAAAGTTATCCAATGGAAAACACCGAATAAGAATTGCAGTAGCGCACCGTTCGCAAACCAGATATATTTCAACTCAATTTATATTGGATTCTGCAAATCAAATGAAAAACGGAAAAGTAGTAAGGCATGAAAACGCAGCAAATATTAATACTTGCTTACGTAAGATAATCTATGAATACGAAGAAATCTTATCGTCCATTCATTACTTACCAACTCTATCGTGCACAGAGTTAATACATACCATCACCCGTGAACAGCAAAAGAAGGGTATTACGTTTAATACCGTGGCAAATGAATATCTTTCCTACATGAAAACCGAAGAGCAAAAGAAATCTTATAAACTATATAGCATAGCTTGCAGGAAAATCCAAAAATATATGAAAGGAGACTTTCCTCTAATACAATTGAGTCCTTTGCAAATACAAGGCTTTGCCAATGAGATGAAAGAGGAAGGTTTATCTGCAACATCCGTTAGAATCTATCTTACTTTAATAAAGGTTATACTCAACTATGCAGGTAAAATGAATTATGTGAATTATCCGGTTCACCCTTTTGTCCTTTTTAAAATGCCGGTCAGCAATGTCAGAGAACTGGATCTGACCGTAGAAGAATTAAAAAGTATACGTGATGTAAAGCTATTCAAGACAACACAAGTGATGGTTCGGGATATTTTTATGCTTACTTATTATTTAGGCGGCATCAATCTAAGGGATTTGATGGAGTATGATTTCAAAAACCGGAACCATATGCGGTATGTACGCCATAAAACCCGGAATAGCAAAAAAAGTGAAAACGAAATTGCCTTCACCATTCAGCCAGAGGCACAGGAAATCATTAATAAGTATATAACGGATAACGGGAAATTAGTATTTGGTAGATACTCGTCTTATGAAAAAGTATACAGCTTAGTTTTTAGACATATAAATAAGGTGGCAAATCTGGCGGGAATTAATAGGAAAGTATCATATTACTCTGCCAGGAAGACATTTGCCCAACATGGATATGATATGGGAATTGAAATAGAAAAAATAGAGTATTGTATAGGACATAGTATGAAAAATAATCGACCTATATTCAATTATATACGAATCATGCAAGAGCATGCAGATAAAGTCTTCAGGGCTATCCTCGATCAGTTAATTAAATGACAAACGATGTTATCCAGTTTAATGTTTTTTACAAGAAGTAAATATCAAACCGGAGGGGGATATTTAGGGTACCTCAGTCGTATATCCAGGGTACTTCAGTCGTATACTGAGATACCCTAAATATACGACTGAGATAGCCCCTATTTGTATGCACTCATAATCATACTGTTACGTTTTACGACTCAACCGATAATAAATTCAGATAAATTAGCGAAAAACCATCTCATTCATTTCTGTACGGATTTGAATTAAATGATGATTTACTGAGTATCTGTACCATTATAAACTAGAATCAAGAAATTAGTGCGCGAACTACAGTCACTTTCCCAACCCAATTTAAAACCATTTTGTTGTATCAGTTAATTTAAAAGACTCTCCGCATTTATGCTTCAGGCAGCTTCCCCCTTAATTATCAAGTTAACTTTTGTTTAACTTAATAATTAAAGTATCCAGAAACAGCCACTTCAACAGAAGATCGCTTTGCCAACTTTATGCTGAATGAATTGGCACGCGAACTGAACCAGGAAATGGTTTATTACGAGAACCTGCACCATTCGGGTTGGCAAGCAGACCGCATCATCTATCACGACCAGTTGGGATCTTCTAAAGAAGGCTTATGGGATTCTTCCCTCTGGATGATTCCGCCAAGAAAGCTTATCAAAATTACGGTTATTAATAAATGTACTTTTAGAGTGCAGATAATGGGTCCCCACTCTATTTATGTACAAATAACCATATAAATGGATAAATTTCTATTTCGCATAGCACTCACGACGCATAATTTTGCGACATCAAATTAAAAATGACATACTATGAGAAAGCTCTTCTTGACCATTGCCTTATTATCAGGCTTTAGTAAGGCCCTGTTTGCCCAGTTTGGAAATTGTACTGCGTCCGAAATGCAGACCTATATAGACAATACCACCGGGAATACCATTACCATGCTTACCGATACCCTTAAAAACGACCGCTTCCTCTATCAGACAGACCCGATGTGGACATCCGATAGTAAATATGTGCTGTTCAGGTCTTCCTCTCGCGGAAACGATAAAAAGACGCAGATTTACTTTATAGAAATGGCTACCGGCAAAATCATTCAAGCTACGGAAGGTCCCAATCTGGGCAGTGCATTTTTAGCCAACAAAAGTAATCGCATGTTCATCAGTCGTAAAGAAAAAGAAGACTGGAACATGTATGTGATGGATTTAGATAAATTCTTCGCAGATGTAAAGAAAGGAAAGGTAGGTAAACCTGCCGGTTATGAAACTTTCATCGGTACTTTCCCTACAGCAATGGGACGTCCCGGAGGATATGCTGTAGATTGTAATGACGACTACGCATACATCACGGTGGAACGTGAAGGAACAGAAGAAGAGAAAGAACGCATGATGAAGAATGCATTCTTGCCGGAAAACAATCAACCGGTAAAAATAAAGCCATCTCTTTGTGGTATTCGTAAAATGAACCTTGCCACCGGTGAAGTTACCAAGGTGATTGATACTGAATTTAAGACAGGACATATACAGGCCAGCCGATTCACTCCGGGAGAAATAGTATTCTGTAATGAAACAGGCGGAGATGCCCATCAGCGTATGTGGTTCTGCACCGCAGACGGCTCAGTCTTTAAGCCTCTCTATAAAGAAACACCGCTGGATTGGGTGACTCATGAAACTTTTGCGACAAAGGATTATGTCTATTTCAATATTTTAGGTTTCCAGCCTCGTCTCCGCAAACAAGTAAGCGGCATTGCCCGGATTAATCTGCGCACTGATGATGTAGAGTTGATTGGCCAGGTAGAAATGGAAAAAGACCGTAAAGCCATGGAAGGACAATTGACCGGACGAGGATTCTGGCACTGCAATGCAAGCCGGGATAACCGTTGGGCGGCAGGTGATACTTTCGGAGGAAATGTCTGGATAATCAATGTACAGACCGGCGAACGCCATTGGTTAGTCTCCGATACCAAGATGAAGCCGGATCATGCACACCCGAGTTTTAGTCCAGACGGAACCAAAGTTCTTTTCCAGTCAGGCCACTTTACAAACGGTAAACGTTTGAATTTGATGATGGTTGATATTACCCCATTCGACAAATAAAAAAAATAAAACGATGAAAAATACATATTTATTCCTTTGTACCTTGCTGCTTGGTACAGCAGGCACCATACAAGCTCAAGACTCACGCGAACGTACTTACTATTATGAAATCCTGGAACCACGGCATGAACCGAAGCCGGAAGTAAACGGCTTTGCTACAGAAAAGATAAAAGAACAGTTGGATAGAGGATTAATAGCTGTTCCGGCCACTGACGGAAAGGGTATATATCTGAGTTGGAGATTATTGGAACAGGACAACGCAGATGTTTCATTTCATATTTATCGCTCTGTCAATGGAAAAACGCAACGTTTAACCAAATCTCCGATAAAATCTACTTGTGATTTTATTGACAAAGCTCCGGTAAACGAAAAAGCATCCTACTGGGTATGCGCTCTGGACAAGAAGAAAAAAGTAACCGATACATCCGCCAAGATAGAAGTGGAAGCTCCTCTATTGAAGAATTATCAATCAATCAAGCTGAACCGGAATATAAAAGCCGGCAAAATAGCTGTTGCCGACCTGAATGGAGACGGAATTTATGATTATATCATTCGTACGCCGGATAAAAATGTAGACCCGGGAATGCCGGGTACTTTAGGTGGAGAAACTTATCAGATTGAAGCCTATCTGAGTGATGGAACTTTCTTGTGGTCAAAAGATCTGGGACAGGGAATAGAACCGGGCGTATGGTATTCTCCTTTCATCGCTTACGACTTTAATGGAGATGGCAAAGCAGAGATAGCCTTAAAAACGGCACCCGATGATGCCAAACGTAACGAGAAAGGTCGCATAGATTCAGGTGAAGAGTATTTGAGTGTACTGAATGGCATGACAGGAAAAGAAATAACCCGTGTGGATTGGCCCGAACGTAATGACCGATATGGCAATCTTGTCCGCCAGAATCGCAACCAGATTGGTATGGCCTATCTGGATGGAAAGACTCCTTATATATTGGCGTGCCGCGGAACTTATAAATTGATGGTTGTAGATGCCTGGCAATTGAACGGTGATAAACTGGAACGTGCCTGGAGATGGGATAGTGATGAGGAAAATCCTATAGTGAGAAGTATGGGGGCGCATAATATGATTTGCGGTGACGTGGATGGTGACGGAAAAGATGAAATCCTGTTAGGGTCATGCATGCTTGATGATAATGGTACATTATTGTGGTCTACCGGATTAGGACACCCGGATAAGGCCTATTTGACCGATATTGATCCGAATCGTCCGGGAATGGAAGTGTTTTTATGTTTGGAGCCTTGGCACGACAACGGGCGTGGAGTCTGTGTGGTAGATGCTAAAACAGGGCAACCGGTTTGGAATATCGGCCATAAAACTTTTCATGTGGGAGATGGCATGGTTACAGACTTCGACCCTGCCCACAAAGGACTGGAATGCTTTGCAAGTGAAGACCGCAAAGGAGGAAGTACGGACAAATACCTGCTTTCGGCTGATGGCCAGCATTTAGGTAAGAATGAAGATGTTCCATCTTGCCGTAACTGGGCATGGTGGGATGGAGATTTACTACGCGAGACATTCAAAGGAGACGATAACCGTTGGGGAGCCAGTTCTTCTTCAAACGGTCGTTCATTGAGTATTGTAAAATGGAAAGGGGAAACGCTCACGGAGGGCATTGAAGGGAATATTCTGATGATTGCCGATTTATATGGTGACTGGCGTGAAGAGATTATCACTGCCTTGCCGGGTGAAATCCGTATTTACTCTACCAACATTTCGGCTAAAGATCGTCGCATAACTCTAATGCAGGATGGAATATATAGAAACTATGTAGCACACCGTTCCATGGGCTATCCGCAAGCACCGGTTCCTTCTTATTATTTAGGTGAGTGAAAGATTTGTAATAACAAGGTTTTATAATTATGAAATGAAACACTGGATTATTGTAAATATACTCTTGCTTTGTGGCAGCATATATGCTTTTTCACAACCTTACAAGGGAGAAAAGTTGTCAAGAGGTTTAGTCGGAATTCCTACAGAGAAAGGAATGTACTTCAGTTGGCGCATAACGCTGAATGATGCGCCCGACTTGCAATTTGACTTATACCGAAGCACCAATGGTGGTACAGAGACAAAGCTGAATAAAGCCCCCATCAGCCAAACGACTGATTTCTTGGATGAAACAGTGGACTTAAAGGCTGACAACATCTGGATATTGAAAGCAGATAACCAAATCGCTGCAACCTGGATTCGCACAAAAGAAGAAGAACTGACCCCTTATTTAAGTATCCCCATCAAGAAACCGGAAGACGGGGAAATTGCAGGTGAACACTTCTTTTATACAGCTAATGATTGCAGTGTAGGCGATTTAGATGGTGACGGTGAATACGAAGTCATATTGAAGTGGACACCCTCTAACTCTAAACGGCCACCACAACGTGGATTTACCGGAAATACTTATTTAGACGCATATAAAATGGATGGGACTATGCTCTGGCGTATTGATTTAGGACCCAATATCCGTTCGGGAGCAGCTACAACCAACTTTCTTGTTTTCGATTTCGACGGAGACGGATGTGCCGAAGTGTGTTGTAAGACAGGAGACGGAACTATAGACGGAATTGGACATGTGATAGGTGACAGCAAGAGCGACTGGAGGACCTGGGATAAAGAAAGCCCAACGTACGGAAAGATTGTTAACGGACCGGAATATTTAACTGTCTTTGAAGGCAAAACAGGAAGGGAATTAGATTCAAAAGAATACATACCTACTCGCTATCCTATAGACGGATGGGGAGGTATTGGCGGCAATTGTGGCAATGATAATACCGGCGGACGCTCTGATCGTTTTACCGCAGGAGTTGCCTTTTTGGATGGCAAAAATCCCTCACCTGTGATGGTAAGAGGATGGTATGGACGCACCGTAGTCGCCGCATGGACTTTTACCAACGCCACACTGAAAAGTATATGGACTTTCGATAGTGCCAATCCTGGTTTAGAGAAATACTCAGGCATGGGAAACCACAGTGTGACAATAGCAGATTTTGATGGCGACGGTTATGATGAAGTTTGTGTGGGAGCTATGACGGTAGATCATGATGGAAAAGGACTCTTCACAACTGGTTTGAGGCATGGAGACGCTCTGCATGCCGGTCGTCTGATACCTTCACGCCCTGGTATGCAGGTATTTGGCGTACATGAGAATGAGGGAGATAACGAGATTGTAAGTCGGACTCCTGCTGTAGCTATGTTTGATGGAGCTACCGGGGAAATTATCTGGCAGGATGGTTTAGGCAAAGATGCCGGACGTGGAGTTGCAGCCGATATTGATCCGCGTTATGAAGGAGCAGAATGCTGGTGCAATATTGGCGGACTAAGGAGAGGAGATACCGGAGAATTTATCAGCAATAAGAAGCCAAACTCCTGTAACTTCACCATTTATTGGGATGCCGATTCTCTGGCAGAATTACTGGATCACG
Source organism: Bacteroides stercorirosoris (assembly GCF_900142015.1). Classification (GTDB taxonomy): domain Bacteria; phylum Bacteroidota; class Bacteroidia; order Bacteroidales; family Bacteroidaceae; genus Bacteroides; species Bacteroides stercorirosoris. The sequence continues at coordinate 15,684 of NZ_FQZN01000042.1, read as the reverse complement.
TTTCCATCAGTAAATGGAATTGGCAAACAGAGGAAACGGATTTGTTGCTGAAAGCCGAAGGAGTAGTCTCTAACAATGGAACCAAAGGAAATCCCTGCTTATCAGGAGACATCTTGGGGGACTGGCGTGAAGAAGTTATCTGGGCTTCAAAAGATCAAACGGAATTGCGCATCTATACAACTACAATACCTGCTACCGACAGGCGTCCAACTTTAATGAATGATCGTCAATATCGCCTGGCCATTGCCTGGCAAAATGTAGGATATAATCAACCGCCACATACCAATTTTTAGTCATGATGAAAAGAAACAGAATCTATATTTATTTATGTCTTTCGTTCTTGCCTTTAATATCATTAAAGGCACAGAACAACCAGACTTCCGGCTTAAACGCCCGCGAGTTTAATAAGTATTGGAAAGTTGAATCGGAATCTCCCGATTTTAAAGTAACGTTCCGAGGGGATACGGCGGAAATTGTATCTCCCAAAGGGCTAACTCTCTGGAGAAAGGAAAAAATGAGTGGTAAAGTAACCATTGAGTACGATGCTTGCGTAGTCAATGAGACCAAAGAGGATCGTCTAAGTGATTTAAATTGCTTCTGGATGGCTTCTGACCCGAAATATCCTGATAACTTATGGAAACGTGAAAAGTGGCGCAACGGAATATTCCTTAATTGTTATTCCTTACAACTTTATTATCTGGGATATGGTGGAAACCATAATTCCACAACAAGGTTTCGTCGATATGATGGTAATGAAACAGGCATTACTGATCCTCAGGCTCGGCCTGCCATCTTAAAAGAGTATACGGATACAGAACATTTGTTGAAAGCAAATCACTGGTACCATATTAAAATTACAAATGAGAATAATAGGGTTAGTTATTATATAGACGGAAAACGTCTGGTGGATTTCAGGGATGCAGAACCTCTGACAGAAGGTTGGTTCGGTTTCCGCTCCACTTTATCACGTACCCGCATTACTAATTTTCGCTATGAATGTTCATCACAGGAAACTGCCACCGTTCCTTTACAATGGATTGGTAATCCCCCCGAGCTGGATAAGCCTGTAAGTTTTGGTGTCCCCTTTGATAAAGGAGAGGTTTTTCCTGAAAGCCTTTTGCAATTAAGAAGTGCTAATGGTGAGAATATTCCGGTTGATACTTGGGCATTGGCTTATTGGCCGGATGGTTCTGTGAAATGGAGCGGAGTAGCCGGCGTTATTCCTGCCGGAACAGAGAAGTTAATGCTTGAAAAGATGGGAAAAAAGCCGAAGAAAAAATCAAAGGCCGGAAAACCTAATGATGGCACATCTGCTTCTGTAACTGAAACACACGAGCGTATCCAAATAGAAACAGGAGTGATTTCAGCTTATATTCCCCGACAAGGCGAATTTCTGATAGACAGCCTTTTATATAAAGGTGTGAAAGTTGGTGAGAAAGCCCGTCTGATATGCAACACTCAAAGTGAACCAATACTTGAAACCACCTCGCAGGTATCTTTCACGAACTATACCAGTGAATTGAAATCGGCCATTGTAGAACGTTCAGGTGCAATACGCACACTTGTCAAACTGGAAGGTGTGCATAAAAGTAAGGATGGACGCGAATGGTTGCCTTTTGTAGTCCGCCTCTATTTCTATACTGGAAGCGAACAAGTAAAGATGGTCCATAGCTTTGTGTTTGATGGCGACCAGGATAAAGATTTTATCCGCGCTTTAGGTATTCGTTTCGATATTCCTATGCGCGAAGCACTCTACAACCGTCACATAGCCTTTTCGTGTGCCGATGGCGGAGTATGGAGCGAACCAGTGCAGCCACTGGTTGGGCGTCGCATTCTGACACTCGGAAAACCACAAGATAAAGAACCCTCCCTACAACAGCAACAGATGGAAGGTAAACGTATCCCTCCTTATGAAGCATTTGACGAAAAGAACCGTTCCTTGCTTGATAACTGGGCATCATGGGACAGCTATCGTTTGTCTCAACTCACTGCGGATGCTTTCTCCATCCGTAAGCGCGCTAATGACAACAATCCCTGGATAGGCACTTTCTCCGGCACACGCAGTAATGGCTATGCCTTTGCCGGTGACATTACCGGCGGAGTCGGACTCTGTCTGCATGATTTCTGGCAGTCTTATCCCTCTTCCATTGAAATGTCCGGAACGAAAACTCCTACAGCCACTCTTACCGCCTGGCTATGGAGTTCTGATGCCGAACCGATGGATCTGCGGCACTATGATAATGTGGCACACGACTTAAATGCCAGCTATGAAGACGTACAAGAAGGGATGAGTACCCCCTATGGCATAGCCCGCACTACTACGCTTACTCTGATTCCACAAGGAGGATATACCGGAAAAGAAACTTTCGCCGATTGTGCCAAGCAGTTTTCCGAACCAGGCATATTGATGCCCACTCCCGATTATTTGCATGCACAGCAGGCTTTTGGTGTCTGGAGTCTTCTTGACCGCAGCACGCCTTTCCGCGCTCGTGTAGAAGACCGCCTGGATGCCTATATTGATTTCTACAATAAAGCCATCGAACAGAATAAATGGTATGGCTTCTGGAATTATGGTGATGTTATGCACGCTTATGATCCTGTCCGTCACACCTGGCGTTATGACATTGGAGGTTTTGCCTGGGACAATACGGAATTAGCTTCCAACATGTGGCTTTGGTATAATTTTCTGCGCACAGGGCGTACTGATATTTGGCGTATGGCTGAAGCTATGACCCGCCATACTGCCGAAGTAGACACCTATCATATAGGTCCCAATGCCGGATTAGGCAGTCGCCACAATGTCAGTCATTGGGGATGCGGTGCCAAAGAAGCCCGCATTAGTCAGGCTGCCTGGAATCGTTTTTATTATTATCTCACCACCGATGAACGTTGTGGTGACCTGATGACCGAAGTGAAAGATGCCGAACAGAAACTTTATACTCTCGACCCCATGCGCTTGGCTCAACCACGAAATGAGTATCCTTGCACAGCACCTGCCCGTCTAAGAATAGGGCCCGACTGGCTGGCTTATGCAGGCAACTGGATGACAGAATGGGAACGTACCGGCAACACTGCATATCGTGATAAAATCACAGCAGGAATGAAAAGCATTGCGGCATTACCTAATCGTATTTTCACAGGTCCCAAAGCGCTTGGCTTTGATCCGGCAACAGGCATCATCACCTCAGAATGTGACCCGAAACTGGAAAGCACTAACCACCTGATGACTATTATGGGTGGCTTTGAAATCATGAATGAAATGCTCCGGATGATAGACCTACCCGAATGGAACGATGCCTGGTTGGACCTTGCAACCCGTTATAAACAAAAAGCATGGGAGTTGAATCGTAGCCGTTTCCGCATTTCACGCCTGATGGGATATGCAGCCTACCACACCCGCAACCAGGAGATGGCAAAAGAGGCTTGGACGGATCTGTTTACCAGATTGGAACATACCCCTGCTCCTCCTTTCAGCATCACAACTTTGCTTCCACCGGTAGTTCCGGCTCCGTTGGACGAGTGCAAAAGTATCAGTACCAATGATGCAGCTCTTTGGAGTCTTGATGCCATTTACATGCAGGAAGTCATACCAATGGATGAGTAAATTGTACGAATTTCCATGAATATTGTATGTTATTCTATGGAAAAGTAACCTATTTTGCCCTATTTTTGCAATCAATGAAACAACATATACCATGAAAAAACCTTTTTTAAAATCTTTGGGAAGTATTGCAGCTATTGCAATAATTGCCATTGGACTATCAGGGGCTATACCTGCCCCAAAATACAAGACAGTAACTGTCAGTGCGCCTTTCCCGATGGAACCGATTAAGGAATTTATATTCCCCGATCGTGATTTTCCTATCACCAAATACGGTGCGGTAGCTGATGGAAAAACAAACAACACAAAAGCCATTTCACGTGCCATTACCGCATGTAATCGTGCCGGTGGCGGACGTGTAGTCATTCCTGCCGGAGAGTGGCTTACCGGGCCTATCCATTTCAAGAGTAATGTCAATCTGCATTTGGCAGAAAATGCCGTACTGCGGTTTACTGATAATCCGGACGATTATCTGCCTGCCGTCATGACTTCATGGGAAGGTATGGAATGTTACAATTATTCTCCGCTAGTTTATGCTTTCAACTGTGAGAACATTGCCATTACCGGAACCGGAACGCTTCAACCCATCATGGATACCTGGCGTAAATGGTTCAAGTGCCCCCAACTTCATATGGATGCACTTGCGGAACTATATACAATGGCCTCAACAGATGTTCCTGTGAAAGAAAGACAGATGGCCAAGGGAGAAAATAACCTGCGACCGCACCTGATACACTTCAACAGATGTCAGAACGTATTGCTCGACCAGTTCAAGATTCGCGAAAGCCCGTTCTGGACCATTCATCTTTATTTGTGTGACGGCGGCATTGTTCGCAATTTGGATGTGCGCGCCCACGGACATAATAATGATGGCGTCGATTTAGAAATGAGCCGCAACTTCCTGGTAGAAAACTGTAAATTCGACCAAGGGGATGATGCGGTAGTTATCAAGGCCGGACGTAACCAGGATGCGTGGCGCTTGGATACTCCATGTGAGAATATCGTTATCCGGAACTGCGATATTATAAAGGGACATACTTTGTTGGGTATCGGCAGTGAAATGTCAGGCGGAATCCGCAATGTATACATGCATGATTGTGCCGCACCGGACTCCGTATTCCGCTTATTCTTTGCCAAGACTAATCACCGCAGAGGAGGTTTCATTGAAAATATCCACATGGAAAATGTAAAAGCAGGAAAGATGCAGCGCATACTGGAAATAGATACCGATGTACTTTACCAATGGCGCAATCTGGTGCCGACCTATGAAGAGCGGATTACACGTATCGATGGCTTGTACATGAACAATGTATCCTGCGAACGTACGGAGGCCATCTATGACCTGAAAGGTGACGCCAAACTACCTGCAAAGAATGTGTTCATCAAGAATGTACATGCTGGTGAAGTCACCAAATTCATAAAGAATGTACAGAACGTTGAAAATGTGGTAGAAGAGAATATGACTTACGACCGCTTCCGCAATGCTGCCAATGCTCCGGCTTACGATTACTCTAAACTACAAAAGGAGAAATTAGGAAGAGGCGTAGTTGCCATCCGGGAGAATCCTTCGGAAGTAGCAATTTCTTGGCGTTATCTTTCTTCCGATCCGGAAAACACAGCTTTCAACCTCTACCGCGACGGAAAAAAGATTGCAGAAGTATCTGCCAATACCGGAACATTCTATCGCGATACCTATAAAAGCAAGAAATCAGCAACTTATACTGTAAAACCGATAGTGAACGGAAAAGAAACAGGACACATTGAAGGAGCTTATACCCTACCCGCCAAGGCACCGATAGGATACATCAATATACCTCTCGACACACCTGCAGACGGTGTAACTCCCTCAGGACAAAAGTATACTTATATGCCTAATGACGCTTCTATCGGTGATGTTGACGGTGACGGAGAATACGAAATCATCTTAAAATGGGATCCGTCAAATGCCCATGATAACGCCCATGACGGATATACAGGCAACGTACTCTTTGATTGTTACCGACTGAATGGTGAGAAACTATGGCGTATCGACATGGGGCATAATGTTCGTGCAGGCGCCCACTATACCCAGTTCATGGTTTACGACTTCGATGGCGATGGACGCGCCGAAATCATTATGAAGACTTCCGACGGAACTGTCGATGGACAAGGAAATGTAATCGGCGATGCTGCTGCCGACTATCGCGAACCGGGTGACCCACGCCGCAATCAGGGCCGCATCCTGACTGGGAATGAATACCTCACTGTATTCAACGGTCATACAGGGGCGGCTATGAAAACTATAAATTATGTCCCTGAACGTGGAAATCTGGAAGATTGGGGAGACAACCGTGCCAACCGAAGCGACCGTTTTCTTGCAGCAGTGGCTTATCTGGACGGCATTCGTCCAAGTGCAGTCATGTGTCGCGGTTATTACACTCGCACAGTACTTGTTGCTTTCGACTGGGATGGAAAGGACTTGAAACAGCGTTGGATATTCGACAGTAATACTCCAGGTAATGGAGCTTATGCAGGCCAAGGAAACCACAACCTCCGTGTAGCCGATGTTGATGGGGACGGGTGCGACGAAATCATTTACGGTTCCTGTGCCATTGATAATAATGGAAAAGGTCTCTACTCCACCCGAATGGGACATGGAGATGCCATTCATCTGACCAAATTCTCTCCTTCCATGAAGGGGCTTCAGGTATGGGATTGCCACGAAAATAAAAGAGATGGTTCAAGTTTCAGAGATGCAGCCACAGGCGAGGTCTACTTTCAGGTAAAAAGTGGCATAGACGTAGGCCGTTGCATGGCAGCAGACATTGATCCAACTAACCCCGGTGTAGAAATGTGGTCATGGGAATCAAAAGGATTACGCAACATCAAAGGTGAAGTGGTCAATCCGAACATCAAAACCTTCTCCATCAATATGGCTGTATGGTGGGACGGTGATTTGCTTCGCGAATTACTGAACAAGAATGTAGTTTCCAAATATGACTGGGAAGCCGGCGTTTGCAAACCTTTGGTTACTTTCACCGGAGCCGTATCAAACAATGGAACCAAAGCCAATCCTTGTCTGCAAGGTGACATCACGGGCGACTGGCGCGAAGAAGTTCTTCTCCGTTCTGAAGATAATAAATCCCTCCGCCTATATGTGTCTCCGGTAGCAACCGATTACCGCTTCCATACCTTCCTGGAAGATCCGGTTTATCGCATCAGTATTGCAACGCAGAATGTAGCTTATAATCAACCTACCCAGCCCGGATTCTATTTTGGCCCGGATTTGAAAGGGAAGTTCAGAGGGTACGAATTTAAATAATAACCAGGATGCTAAATAATAGACCAAGCATCCCCAAACAATAAAAAAAATATGAATATTAAGACACTTTGCATCACAGGTGCCTTGTTACTAAGCGGCATCAGCATTTATGCCCAGAAGAAAAAAGAAGTCATTAATGACTCAAATACCCCGTTGCACCTCTTGCAACCGGCTTATAAAGTCCCTTATAAGGCACTCACAACCAGCGAAGTTAAAACAGATATCGACCGCGTGCTCCGCTACCTGGAAAAGACTACCCTTACCCGTGTAGTAAGCGAGAAAACAGGAAAGGTTATCACCGATTACAATAATCTGCCTGCCGATGCTCAACTGGAACGCGGCGCTTTCCGCCTCGCAAGTTATGAATGGGGAGTTACTTACTCCGCCATGCTGGCTGCTGCCGAAGCTACCGGAGACGCCGACTACAAGAAATATGTGACGGACCGCTTCAACTTCCTAGCCGAAGTAGCCCCGCGCTTCCGCGAAATGCTTGAAAAGAATGGCACTACAGACCCGCAGATGAAACAAATTCTGACTCCACATGCTCTTGATGATGCCGGAGCCGTTTGTGCGGCCATGATAAAAGCACAGTTACAGGATAAATCTCTCAACCTATATCCGCTGATAGAGAACTATCTCGACTTCATTCTGAACAAAGAATACCGTCTTGCTGATGGAACATTTGCACGCACCCGCCCGCAACTCAATACCCTGTGGCTGGACGATATGTTTATGGGAATTCCCCCCGTTGCCTGGTACTCGCAATTAGCGAAAGAGAACCAGCAAAAGTATCTTGCCGAAGCTGTCCGTCAGATATTTCAGTTTGCCGAACGGATGTGGGTTCCTGAAAAGAAATTATTCCGCCATGGCTGGGTAGAGAGTATGCAAGACCATCCTGCTTTTCATTGGGGACGCGCCAATGGCTGGGCGTTGCTCACCATGACCGAAGTGCTGGATGTAATGCCCGAAAACCATCCCCAACGTGCCAAACTGATGGAACTCTTCCGTGGACATGTCCGTGGATTGGCTGCCTGTCAGAGCGGAGAAGGTTTCTGGCACCAACTACTCGACCGCAATGACTCCTATCTGGAAACTTCGGCAACCGCCATTTATGTATATTGCATGGCTCATGGAATCAACAAAGGATGGCTGGATGCACTGGCTTACGGACCTGTAGCCCAACTGGGCTGGCATGCTGTTTCCACACAAATCAATGCAGAAGGACAGGTAGAAGGTACCTGTGTGGGCACCGGTATGGCTTTCGACCCGGCATTCTACTATTATCGCCCGGTCAATGTGTATGCCGCTCATGGATATGGCCCCGTCATCTGGGCAGGCGCCGAAATGATTAATCTACTGAACAAGCAACACCCGAAAATGAATGACAGCGCCATACAATACTACTCTACCGAGCAGAAAACAACAGCGCCTATTTTTAGTGTAACCGAATCCAAATAACCCTTAATAACAATGTATCATGAAAAGAGAAGCATTCAAAATGTTCCTGAAACCCGGTTTCGAGAAGGAATATGAAAAAAGACATGCAGCCATCTGGCCGGAATTGAAAAAGATGTTGTCCGACGGCGGGGTATATGACTACTCCATCTATTGGGACAAAGATACCAACATCCTCTTTGCTTGTCAAAAAACGAAAGGTGAAAAGTCATCACAAGATATGGGTACCAATCCCATTGTTCAAAAATGGTGGAATTATATGGCGGATATAATGGAAGTAAATCCTGATAATTCTCCGGTAACCATACCATTGCCGGAAGTCTTCCATATGGATTAAAAAACAAAAGTGCATTGAAGGTCTGTTTCAATGCACTTTTTTCCGTATTTTTGTTACGTACTAATAATCTATGAAATATGAAAAAGCACTTTCTATTATTGTGCACATCCTTGTTTTGCCTTATTTTAAATTCTTACGCATCCATCGAAGTACGTTCTAACCATATGACGACTTCAGACGGACTACCCAACAACTCTGTCTGTTACATGTTTCAGGACAGCAAAGGATTCATCTGGATGGGCACTTTGAATGGACTCAGCCGCTACGACGGTAATTCATTCGTCACCTTCTTGCCCGAAAGCGAATCAAGCAAAGGACGGATAGCATTGTCTACCAACCATGCCAGAACTATCAGTGAAGATAAAAACGGCCTTCTATGGATAGAAACTTCCGGTGAGTTCTTCAATTGCTACGATTTAAAGAAAGACTGTTTTGTTGACTTCACCGGTTGCAACGAATACCGCCAGAATTACGACCGTAAAATAGAAGCGGACAACGGGGATATCTGGCTATGGCAAAACAGAAATGGTTGTCGGCGGGTTACATACCAGAACAATACGTTTACTTCCGTAACCTATAAAAAGAATAAAGGGAACTTACCATCGGACAGTGTTGCCTATGTATACCAAGACAAACAAGGAGGTATCTGGGTAGGAACAAATTACGGTGTATCCCAAATTGTAGGTGATAAAAGCGTCATTGTTGAAAAGCACAATGCTTTCGCAGCCCAGTCTTTTGAGAAAAGCATCTTCTTCCTGTCAAACGGCGGCATTATCTCTAAAAAGGAAGGAAGTAATCCGACAACAACAGTCGCCCAACTTCCAAAGGAAAGAAACAATATCACCATATACGGAACACTTTGCCTGCAAGATGATTGGGTGATATTTACCTCTACCGGCGGATACATATTCGACATGAAAACATGCCAGGTCAGCCGCCAACCGGAGCTGGATATCCGGAATGGCAATGTCCTGACCGACAACCTCGGTAATTATTGGATTTACAACCATACAGGCAAAGTATGGTACGTGAATGCCAAAACACGAGCCATCAAGACTCTCCAACTGAGCACTCCGGATAAACTTAACTACGTGGATATGGAACGTTACCACGTGGTACACGACTCCCGGGGCATCATCTGGATATCAACCTACGGGAATGGTCTCTTTGCTTACAACACCTTTACAGAAGAGCTCCAGCATTTCGATTTCCAAATTGATGGCTTCAGCCACATTAGCTCCAACTACTTGCAATATATCATGGAAGACAGTTCCGGTGCCATCTGGGTCAGTTCCGAATATGCCGGAGTTGCCCGCCTGACCATTCTGAACGAAGGTATACAGCGTATCTATCCGGAAGCCGTTTCCTTGTCAGACCGTTCAAATACCATACGAATGATAACCCGACTGAAAAACAATGAAATCTGCATCGGTACGCGGGGCGGAGGGGTGTATACCTATGATGCGCAAATGGAAACGCAAAAAAAGCAATATCATTTCACTTCCAACATATACGCAATAGCCGAAGACAATAACGGAACAGTATGGATGGGCAGCCGTGGAGACGGACTCTGCATAGACGGTAAATGGTATGTAAACAAGAGCGATGATGCTTCATCCATCTCTAACAATCACATCTTCACCCTATATTGCGACCGGAAAGGGCGAATGTGGGTAGGAACTTTCGGCGGCGGACTTGATTTAGCCATCAAGGGTGAGCATGGGTATACCTTCCGGCATTTTCTGAATAAAGGTTTCGGACAACAGCGAACGCGCGCCATCATGGAAGACAAGAATGGATGGATGTGGATAGGAAACAGCGACGGGGTATATGTATTCCACCCGGACTCTCTGATGGCCAATCCTGAAAACTACCTGATATACAATTACAATAATGGAAAAATACGCAGTAATGAAATTAAATGTATCTACCAAGATACTCAGGGGCATATCTGGATTGGTACATCAGGCGGCGGATTAAGCATGTGTACCCCGGATAGCAATTACAGAAATCTAAGTTTCAAGCATTACAGCACCCTCAACGGATTGGTAAACAACATGGTTCAAGCCATCGCAGAAGACAAGCAAGGTAAACTATGGATTTCAACGGAATATGGAATATCGCGCTTCAATCTCGAAACGCAGACCTTTGACAATTTCTTCTTCTCACCTTATACTTTAGGAGATGTCTATAGTGATAACAGCTCCTGCGTCAGCAAGGACGGCAGATTATTATTCGGCACCAATTACGGGCTATTAGTAATCAATCCTGAACGAATAGGAAAAGGCACAATCCCTAATTCAGTCGTCACGTTCACCAATCTACAGGTAAACGGAATATCCATGCGCCCAAGAGACATAGACTCGCCGTTGAACAGTGCAATGATGTACACAGATGAAATTAAATTGAAGTATTTCCAAAACTCTTTTGTAATAGACTTCACCACATTTGATTATTCAGAGAGTAATAGCTATACCTATACTTACTGTTTAGAGAACTACGACAAGGAGTGGAGCAAGCCTTCCCCATTAAGTTTTGCTTCTTACAAGAATTTGCCACCGGGCACATACAATCTACATGTAAAAGTTTGTAATGCTACCGGTATTTCAGGAGATCAGGAAGCTATTTTAAAAATAATAGTAACCCCTCCTTTCTGGAAAACGACCTGGGCATTCCTGACTTACACCTTGTTGTTTTTAGTCATACTCTACATTGCATACAGATTGGTACTGAATTTCAATCTCCTACGGAACAAAGTACAAGTAGAAAAGCAACTGACGGAATACAAGTTGGTATTCTTCACTAATATCTCACATGAATTCCGTACACCTCTGACTTTGATACAGGGGGCTCTGGAAAAGATACAAGGTATGGAGAAGGTTCCCAAAGAAATGGCTAATTCTCTGAAAGTGATGAATAAAAGTACGCAACGTATGTTGCGTCTGATTAACCAGTTACTGGAATTCCGTAAGATGCAGAACAATAAGTTGGCCCTTTCTCTGGAAGAAACGGACGTTATGGGCTTTCTTCATGAAATCTTCCTGAGCTTCAAAGATACGGCAGCCTCCAAGAACATGGATTTCCGTTTTCAACCTTCAGTGGCTTCTTACAAGATGTTCATTGATAAAGGAAATCTGGATAAAGTAGTTTATAACCTGCTTTCAAATGCTTTCAAGTATACCCCCAGCAATGGTAAAGTCATTCTGTCGGCTATTGTTGATGAGGAGAAGCAATGTCTGGAAATTTCCGTATCAGATACCGGTATCGGCATTGCCAAAGAAAAACGGGGAGAACTATTCAAGCGTTTTATGCAAAGCAACTTTTCCAGCAATAGTACCGGAATAGGCCTGCACCTGACACATGAATTGGTGAATGTACATAAAGGCACTATCACTTATGATGAAAATCAGGGAGGTGGTTCCATCTTTACTGTCTTACTCCCTACAGCAACAAGCGTATACGAAGAAAAAGACTTCCTGATACCACACAATGCATTCCTGGAAGAGAAATCCTACAAAAAGGAAAGTGAAGAAGAGACTGATATTCCGGAAGTTAACGAAATAGAAGCAAGAGAGCCTTCCAATCTATACAGGTTGCTAATCATAGAGGATGACAATGATGTACGGGAATTCCTGAAAGACGAATTCAAACCTTATTTCGAAGTAGTGACCGAAGCTGACGGAGTTTCCGGTCTGGAACGTGCACGTACATATGATGCAGACCTCATCATTTGCGATGTATTGATGCCAGGGCTGACAGGTTTTGAAGTAACTCGCAAACTTAAGAGTGATTTCGATACCAGTCATATCCCCATCATATTATTAACTGCAATGAGTTCTGCCGAAAATCACCTGAAAGGAGTAGAAAGCGGGGCGGATGCATATATCACCAAGCCTTTCAGTCCCAAGTTATTGCTGGCAAGAGCTTTCCAATTGATAAAACAACGGGAGAAATTGCGGAAAAAGTTTTCGGACGAACCTGGCATGATAACACCCACTATCTGTACATCAGAAAAGGATAAGCAGTTTGCAGATAAGCTTCAAGCCATTCTGGAACAGCAGATTGGCAATAGTGAATTTGCAGTAGATGACCTGGCTTCTATTATGGGATTGGGACGCTCTACATTCTATCGCAAAGTGCGGGGAGTGACCGGCTATTCTCCCAATGAATACATGCGTATCATCCGAATGAAGAAAGCTGCGGAACTGTTACTCGAAAACCGTTATACAGTGGCGGAAGTATCCTATAAAGTGGGTATTGAAGACCCGTTCTATTTCAGCAAATGCTTCAAGAAGCAGTTTGGGCATTCGCCATCAGTATATCTGCGGGGGAAGAATGACTAAGAAAAAGAGCCCGAAGCAATGCTTCGGGCTCTTTTTCTTATATACTATTTACTATTCCCACTCTATTGTTGCAGGTGGTTTTGACGAAATATCATAGGTTACACGGTTTACCCCTTTCACCTTATTAATAATGTCATTGGATACTTTGCCCAGGAATTCGTAAGGTAAATGTGCCCAGTCTGCCGTCATAGCATCCGTAGAAGTTACAGCGCGCAGCGCAATCGCACGTTCATATGTACGTTCGTCACCCATCACACCAACCGACTGTACGGGAAGCAGAATAACACCTGCCTGCCAAACCTGATGGTAAAGGGAAGTCTCGTTGCCATCAGCATCTTTCACTTTCCAGTCACGTAAACCTTGGATATAAATATCATCCGCATTTTGCAGGATAGCTACCTTTTCAGGAGTAATATCGCCCAAAATACGCACTGCCAAACCCGGTCCGGGGAAAGGATGGCGGGTAATCAAATGTTCGGGCATCCCCAACTCACGACCTACACGACGAACTTCGTCCTTGAACAGCAAGCGAAGTGGTTCACAAAGTTTCAAGTGCATCTTTTCGGGCAGACCACCTACATTATGATGACTCTTAATAACCGTTCCGGTGATAGAAAGAGACTCAATGCAATCAGGATAAATAGTACCTTGTGCCAGCCACTTCACATCTTTAATTTTATGGGCTTCTTCATCGAATACGTCAATAAAGCCTTTACCTATAATCTTACGTTTCTTTTCCGGTTCCGCTACTCCGGCCAATTCAGCAAAAAACTTAGCACTGGCATCTACACCGATTACGTTCAGACCGAGGCATTCATAATCGTGCATCACATTCTTGAACTCATTCTTGCGAAGCATGCCGTGGTCAACGAAGATACAAGTTAGATTCTTGCCAATAGCACGGTTCAGCAGCACAGCAGCCACAGAAGAATCCACGCCACCACTCAAACCAAGAACCACTTTATCATCCCCCAACTGTTCTTTCAATTCGGCAACAGTCGTTTCAATAAATGAAGCCGCACTCCAGTCTTGTTTGCAACCGCAAACATCCACCACGAAATTTTTCAGCATCTGCGTGCCATCTTCCGAATGGAATACTTCGGGATGGAACTGTACACCCCATACCTGCTCATTCTCTATCTGGTACGCAGCAATCGCCACCTTGTCCGTTGAAGCTATTTTCTTGAAACCGGAAGGGATGGCTGTAATTGTATCACCGTGGCTCATCCACACTTGCGAACCTTCTTTCACGCCCTTGAACAGCACATTGTCCTTATCGAAAGAACTCAAATGTGCACGCCCATATTCGCGGCTTCCGGCAGGTTCCACCTTACCGCCATTCGTATAAGCAATGAATTGCGCACCATAGCAAATACCCAGAATAGGATACTTTCCACGAATTTCACTTAAATCAACTTTGAATGCACTTTCATCGTATACAGAGAACGGGCTGCCTGAGAGAATAACTCCTTTTACACTCTTATCTCCTTTCGGGAACTTATTGTAAGGAACAATCTCGCAATATGTACTCAATTCACGAACACGACGGCCGATGAGCTGTGTAGTCTGCGAACCGAAATCAAGAATGATAATCTTTTCCTGCATATAATCTGTATGGATTTAGTTTAAAATGAGCTGCAAAAGTATGAAAAACTGAGGGAATAATAGGAATTATAGAGCGGAAAATCTATATTTGCAAATAAATAAATCATTTAATACACAGGAAAACATGAGAAAAATCAGTGCTTTACTACTATTGCTTTTATGTAATATCGTATGCCTGCAAGCACAGGAAAACAGAATTGCTGAGTTAGAAAAATCACTCGAAGTCATGCGTACCGATCTACAGCAAAAGAAATTACTGTTCAGTTGGACACTTATGGAAAAATACCTGGATGCCTGCAGCGCATCCAACAAGTTAGTAAACATCAAGAATGAACCGAAACTGACTTATATCATTTTCGAATTAAAACCCCAAGAATTGGCTGCTTCCAAAGAAGCCTATGAAACCGCTAAAGACGAACTGAAAAAGATGTTGAATACTTATCCCGAGTACGCACAACTGGACTCTGCTTACCGGAATACCGCTAAAGAAGAAACACGTAAAGAAATCAACGTAGCCATGAATAATTTTTATCGCCGTTTATCCGATGAGAATAAGGACTACCGCCCCATGCGAGATAAAGAACAGAAAGCTCTCAGGAGCTACTACATAGCCGCCGCACGCTATATGCTGGAAGAAAGCAAGAATAAACAGGAAGTGGTACCCAATGGCATCATAGATTACAAAGAGCGCGAAAATATTCTCAACTCCAATGCCGCTCTCAATCAATTATCTGTAGAAATCAGACTGCTGGAAAATCTACAAAGAGAAGTGCTTCAGGAATATCAAAAATTAAAATATCACATAACTCCATCCAAGTAAGATAAAGCCCATTCAAGACACAACAAAGGCACACTGATTAACAACACTTTACAAGGAGTCAAGAGTTTATCAGCAAGGAGTTAGGAGTTTGTCGACAAACTCTTAACTCCTTGTCGACAGGGTATTAGGGATATTCCTAAAATAATAAAATTTAAGGCAACTAATTCATTGCGAGTTAGTTGCCTTTTTTGTATCTTTAAGCATTCCCCCCAAAAAACGGTT
>NZ_FQZN01000022.1 GCF_900142015.1 Bacteroides stercorirosoris | reverse complement strand
GTTTAGGGGAGTCGGAGATATACCATTCTTTATTTTTAGATTATGCAAACTGACAGCGTAAATTTAACATACCCACAGGGTTTTCGGACTGACCCTTTTGTATATCCTAATTCTTTAAAGTTCAACGAAGGGGAAGAAAGAAATCCTGACAGCCAATTAACTGGTTATCAGGATTATTTCAGATGAGCGGCAAGCGAGGTTCGAACTCGTGACCCTCAGCTTGGGAAGCTGATGCTCTACCAACTGAGCTACTGCCGCATTGCTTTCTTTGAAAGACGCTGCAAAGGTAAAAAGAAGTTTTTTATATTCAAAAATAAAAATGTAATTTTACAGCCACAAAATTGAAAAATTAATGAAACGAATCATATTCATCACAGGAGGTGCCCGCTCGGGCAAAAGTACTTATGCAGAAAAAATGGCGTTAAGTCTCTCTCCTAACCCCGTTTATCTGGCCACTGCACGCATCTGGGACGAAGAATTCCGCCAACGAGTCATCCGCCACCAACAAAGACGCGGACCAGAATGGACAAACATAGAAGAGGAAAAGCAATTAAGCCGCCACCAATTGACAGGGCGAATTGTATTGATAGACTGCGTAACTCTGTGGTGCACCAACTTCTTCTTTGATGTAAATGCTGACACGGATAGGGCCTTGACTGCCGCCAAAGAAGAGTTCGACCGCTTCACCCGGCAAGATGCCACCTTTATTTTCGTAACGAATGAAATAGGTATGGGAGCGACTTCGGATAATGAGATCCAACGAAAATTCACCGATATGCAAGGCTGGATGAATCAACACATCGCGGCACAGGCTGATGAAGTTTGGTTGATGGTATCGGGGATTCCGGTGAAGGTGAAATAAAGGAATGGCAAGATACACAGAGCGATGAAAATAATAAACTGACAGAGTAATAGAGTGAGAAACATATGAAAACATTTAAAATTGTACGCCCGGATGAGAATATCCGTCCGGCATTGATAGATAAAATCAATAATCTGACCAAACCGAAAGGGTCACTAGGTACTCTTGAAGAATTGGCCCTGCAAATGGGATGGGTACAACAGACACTGTCTCCTACCCTGCAACATCCGCAAAATATCATCTTTGCTGCCGATCATGGCATTGTGGAAGAGGGCGTCAGCCTTTCTCCCAAAGAAATCACCTGGCAACAAATCAGTAATTTTCTGCACGGTGGCGCAGGGGTGAACTTCCTCTGTCGTCAACATGGGTTTACGCTAAAGATTGTAGATGCGGGAGTGGATTATGATTTGCCTTATGAGAAAGGTATTATCAACATGAAAGTTCGCAAGGGCACCCGAAACTATCTGCATGAAGCCGCCATGACGGAAGAAGAAATGGAGCTCTGTCTGGAACGTGGTGCAGAAGTTGTACGCCGTTGTCACGAAGAAGGAAGTAATGTACTCAGTTTCGGAGAAATGGGCATCGGAAACACCTCTTCATCTTCCATGTGGATGACTTGTTTCACAGGGATTCCTCTGGAACAGTGTGTAGGTGCCGGTAGCGGACTGGATAATGCAGGCATCCGCCACAAATATGAGGTCTTGAAACAATCTTTAGACAATTATCAAGGAAATAGTTCTCCCCGCGATATCATCCGCTACTTCGGCGGGCTGGAAATGGTGATGGCCGTAGGCGGCATGCTTCAAGCCGCCGAGTTGGGAATGATTATTCTGGTAGATGGCTTCATCATGACAAACTGCATCCTGGCCGCCAGTAAACTATATCCCGAAGTTTTGGATTATGCCATCTTCGGACATTGCGGAGACGAAACCGGACATAAGTTATTACTCAACCATATGGGAGCAAAACCGCTGCTGAACTTAGGACTTCGCCTGGGAGAAGGAACCGGGGCAATCTGTGCGTATCCTATCGTAATGTCTGCCATACGGATGATTAACGAGATGGATAACTTCGCACATGCATCCATAACGAAATATTTCTAATGATATGAAGATTCTTGCAGCATTCATCTTTTTCACACGTTTGCCTTTTTGGAGGATAAGGGAAGTTCCGGCGGAATACTTCAAACGAATTGTTCCCTACTGGCCCCTGGCAGGATGGCTGACGGGCGGTATTATGGTCGGTACATTATGGCTGTCCGCCCAGGTTCTCCCGATATCTATTGCATGGCTTCTTGCAATCATCTCCCGGCTACTTGTCACAGGGTGTCTGCATGAAGACGGGCTGGCGGACTTCTTCGACGGTTTCGGTGGAGGAACTACGCGTGAACGGACACTCGCCATCATGAAAGACTCACATATAGGCAGTTATGGTGTCATCGGATTGATTGTTTATTTTCTGCTGATGTTCCTGCTCTTAGAAAATCTGCCCCTGAAACTGGTTTGTGTCCTCGTTATCTGTGGTGATTGCTATTCTAAATTCTGTGCGTCGCAAATCATTAATTACCTGCCTTATGCGCGAAAAGAAGAAGACAGTAAAGCGAAAGTAGTTTATGACCGCATGACGCTGCAAGAATCACTGACAGGGCTTGTCTGCGGCCTATTGCCGATTGTAGTTTTCCTGCCAATCGTTTTCTGGCCGGTAATGTGTTTCCCGCTCCTCACTTTCACCGCATTGTGCAGACTGATGAAACGCCGTCTTCAAGGTTATACCGGAGATTGCTGCGGAGCCATGTTCCTGCTTTGCGAACTCTCGTTCTATCTTGGTGCCGCCATTCTGCTATACACACATATCAGATACGGTAATCCGGACTTTATCAACACCTATTTAAAATAGTAATCATATGGAAGTTATTTTCATCAGACATACTTCGGTTGATGTACCTCCCGGAGTATGCTACGGACAATCAGACGTCCCCTTGCGTGGCAGTTTCGAACAGGAGGCTGCCGTCACCTCAGAGAATCTGGAGAGTTATCGCCCGGAAGGTAGGGCTTTTGACCATGTATATACCAGCCCCCTATCCCGCTGTGTACGCCTTGCCACCTATTGTGGTTATCCCGAAGCCGAACGGGATAATCGCATTATGGAAATCAACTTCGGTGACTGGGAGATGAAGAAGTTTGATGAAATAACTGATCCGAGATTGCAAGAATGGTATGCCGATTATATGAATGTACGTGCCACGAACGGCGAATCATTTGCCATGCAATATCAGCGTGTTGCCGATTTTCTGGACGAACTGAAAGAAAAGGATTACGAAAAAGTAGCCGTCTTTGCGCATGGAGGCGTATTGATTTGTGCACAACTTTATGCAGGAACCATAAAGCCGGAAGAAGCATTCAGTGCACTGACCCCATACGGGGGGATTGTCAGATTAAAACTTGAACACAGAGGTACGGAGTTTTAATTTATTTTTGATGAGTTTTGATGCACCACAGATTACACAGATTTACACAGATTAGGGAAGATATCTCTGATTATTAATAAATTAAATCTGTGCTAATCTGTGTAATCTGTGGTGAAATAATTCATTTCTGCACAGTTATTCTCTTATCTGAATACTAAACGAAACCCACGGTCCTTCCGCCGTATCTGCCTGTACCTTATAGATACCACCAAAAGCATGAATGAAGTGCGCATTGATTTCATGACGGATGAGTGCTGTCTTATTCTCAAAGCGCACTTTCGCAAGAGGTGTACCAACCACTTTAAACAGTAACAGATTCTTTTCCCGGTCATGTTTGATGCGGATAACAATATTGTACGAATCTTCATCACTCTCCACCGGTACCAGCAAACTGGTTAACAATGAAGAAAACCAATTTTTATCCGTACTTATCATCAGACTTTCTATATCCGTCTTTAAACGAACAGCCACGTGCCCATTGCCGGACTCTATGGCAGTAGCGATTTCTTTCCGGCACAAAGCTATCACCTCGCACTCTTCCTGCATATATTGCGTCTTGCCGGATTCCAAACGGGAAAGTTCCAAAATACTGTTGACATACTTCAGGAGATTCTCCGCATTCTCCTGAATCATCTTGCCATATTCCATCTTCGCTTCCGCCGTAAGCTCTTTAGGCTCCGTCAGCAGCTCGGCAAAACCTACCACCACATTCAATGGCGTACGTATATCATGGCTGATTTCTGATTGCAGACGATCCTTGGTTACATTGTCCGCTTCCGCCTGCATGGCAGCATCCGCCGTTATTTTTTCAGCCGTGACAATCTTCCGGGATAAATAACGCGTATACAGATAAAAGATAAGCACCAGTACCAGCAATGTGACCAAAAACAGGAAACCACGTTTGTAATTGATATCTTTTATCTTCTGTTTTTCCATAAGAAGATCATCTATATGGTAAATTTCCTTCATCTGCTGCAATTGATTTGTAGAAAAAGCATTATCCAGGGAGTCCTGAGCCCGTATCAAGTAACGTCTTGTTTCGATTGCTCCGTCAATATCACCCTTGTTGATCTGGGTAGACGCTTTGTAATTAATCAGTGTAGCAAAAGTAGATACATAATGATTCAACACTATAGGCGTCACCTCATCTACCAATGCGATACTTTTATCATACTCCTTCGTACGTGCATAATATTGTAACTGCACAAGCTGGACATTGAGCCAGAAAACAGGATCGACATGGTCTTCCAACAATGCTTTAGCCTTGTCTATATGCTCTTGTGCAACATGAAAATCCCCCCTATTCATAGATAGAAGGACGTACTTAATCTGACAGTCGATTTCGAAGTTGCTCCAATTCTTCCGTGCCTCGGGTTCACGTTTTACGACTTCCTGCAATTCTTCATCCATTTGTTGCAAATAAGGTATTCTCAGACTGTCTCTGCCTGTATTTCCATACACCTGGGCTATGCGCGAGAGAATATCCACACGTAAACTGACCTTTGTCTGTGGAGTAAAACGCCGATAAGCTTTCAAGAAAACCTCCAAAGCTTCATCTACTCTACTGGACACCCCATAAGCACACCCCAAGCTGTTGTATGAGGCTATTTCGCCATTATTGCTATGATACTTCAGAGATTCTTCCAATGCCTCCTTTGCCACATATACAGCCTTTTCTATTTGCCTTTTAGAAGCCAGAGCACGGCTGATGGCAGCTTTTTGTTCCAGATAATAATCATAAGTTCCCACTTCGGGAGCATATCCTTTCAGTTTATCCACCCAATATGTCAGGCTGTCCGGATCATGCCGCTTATCATAGCAAGAAGCCAGATAATAAGCGCCCAGGTTCTCGTAGATTACATTTTCCTGAGCACAGGCTTCTTCATATAAAGCGGTAGAGAAAGCCTTGTTATAGGGGGCATATTGATGCCTGTAAGCCATATCACGCAGATAAGTCAGTCTGGCGAGCGTATTCGGCATGGCTTGTGATCCTTTCAGGATGCTGTCCTGATATTGTTGCGCATGGGTATCTTCCGCATACAGCATATCAGGACGTATGCCCAGCAAACAAAGCAATATTATTACGATATGTTTCATGATACAGCTCCCTCCGTTTTAGGTTTATACTTCAACGGATGCGTAAAACAGAAGCGAGCACCCTGTGTATAGTTGCTATCCACCCATATCCGTCCTCTCATGTGAGTCACAATCAACTGGCAAATGGAAAGTCCTAAGCCTGTTCCCTGTGCAAAGTCATTCAATTTTTCGAAACGTTCGAAGATTACTCCCTGTTTTTCAAGAGGAATACCGCACCCTGTATCGGTAACGGAGAAGAAAGCCGTATTGCGGTCGGATAACTCCAACTTCAACACGATTGAACCTTCTTTGGTAAATTTGGTGGCATTCACCAGTATATTAATCAAAACCTGGCGAAGACGGGCATCATCCGTCTCTATCATCAGCTCAGGAAGCTCTGTATCAAAACGCAGTTCAACCTCAAGTTTGCGGGAAGCGGACACGGTTTCCGTAGCTTCTTTGCAAAGCTTCACAGCGTCATAAGGGCGGACGTTGAATGTGATATTGTCACTTTCAAAATCAGAAAAATCGAGAATATCATTTATCAGTTTCAGCAGTTGGAAAGAATTGACCTTGATGATTTCGCAGAATTCCTTGCGTGAGTCTTCATCAAACGAGTCATCATCCGAAGCCAATACCGCGGAGAAACCGACAATGGCATTGAGTGGCGTACGAACTTCGTGACTCATATTCGAAAGAAACATGTTTTTCTTCTGAATGGCCCGCTCCGCTTTCTGTATCATCACTTCCTGCGAACGTTTCGACTCTTTCAGGCGGAATATCTTTCTCCAGCTGAGATACAGGAAAAGAAGCAGAGTAAGCGTACAGACCACGATGCCTCCCAGATAAAGACGATAAGAGAACAGTCGGTCGCGCTCATTCTGGTAGGTCAGTTGATCGGCTTGAAAGCGGGTAGTCAGTTGATCTATCTCTTTAGGATAGTTCTTTTCGAACGACGATTTGATGTAGGAAAAGACTTCACCATATTGTTCATATGCTTCCTCTTTTCGCCCCATCTTTACAAGCAAATCCGCCCTATTTTGTAATACCTCTTTATATAGGCTGCTGTTGATTTCGGCATTATCGGCATCAAAAAAGGCATCGTAAGTAGCCAAAGACTTTTCATACTCTCCGGTCCGTTCCCAATACATGGCATTCGCTATCAGGAGATGCTGACTGATGCCGGGAACCAATTCCTCCTTCAACGGCTCTACCGCATCCAAATGCTGGCGGGCTATCTTCACAGAACCATTAAACAACTGGCAATAGGCATTGAAGACATGGCGTACGGCCTGCTCCTGCCCCGAAAGCTTATCTGTCGGAAAACGATTCAGACGGGTCATGAAATGCGCAGCCTGATGGAAATTGCGGATGCGGAGATTGTATTCTATAAGTTCCACCAACAACATGCGGACGTGTATTTCTTCACCATGCATCTGGTCGAACATTTCCAGTGCCTGCACATGGGCGGCACCAGCCTCCTTGTTCCGACCGGTATAGGAATAAACTTCACCAATGGCATTCAGGGCAAGAGCCGTCCCCAAAGCATGGGAGAGTACACTTGCCTTTGAATACATCTGTTCGCTCCAGACAATGGCCAGGCGGATTTCCCCCCGAAAGAGATACGACTTTATAAGTATCCTTTCCAGTTCAAAATAAGTTCTATATTGTTTAGTGGATTCCAGATAATTGAGAATGCTGTCTATTTTGATTGCCTCACCTTCTTCCTTGGTCAGATAATCGAATCCCATGCTGCTGTGAAAGGCGTCTACCACTTCATTCAGCCGGGCGTCGTGATTGGCTTCTGCCGGACTGCCCTCTCCTGCCGACAAAGGGGAAAGACACCCAAAGCATAGTATATGGAATATAAGATATTTCAGTAAGTTTCTCATGAAGTTTTTTGTTTCGTGCTGTGTGGTGTTTGTGTTGTCATTCACCGCATACGTGGCAAATATATTCATTTTTTTTCAAAGAGACAAAAATAGTGAACCACTAAATAAGAAAAGAAACCAAAGTGGCAGTCATTACCAAAATTATTATCATTATCCCCTCGGCACGGAGGTTGACGCGGGTTGCAATCTGCATATCTTCGGTAGTTAGAAGCCTGCCGTTACTGCCGATAGATGGTTTCCAAACTTCTTCACCAAAATAATTGTGCGGACCACCGAAACGACAGTCCAGAATACCGGCAAGAGCAGCTTCGGGATAACCGGAGTTAGGGCTGGCGTGCTGATTACCGTATCTGCCGACAAACTTCAGCAAATACAGAAAACCACCCGGTTGGAGAGAGCCGTCTCCGGAAACAAGATGCAAGGGAGTGTTTTTACGAGTCCGGGGGATAGCGGCAAGTATCATCAGCATGGCGGTCAGGCGGGCAGGTATATAATTTGCCACATCGTCCAGGCGGGCGGCAAAGCAACCGAAAGCACGGTAACGGTCGTTACGATAGCCAATCATAGAATCAAGAGTATTCACCATTTTATAGGCCAACATGCCGGGAACACCTAAAAGCATATACCAGAATAAGGGAGCAATCACTCCATCGCTCAGATTTTCAGCCAGAGTTTCGAGAGCAGCAGTACGTACTTCCTGAGCGGACAGTTCGGAAGTATCACGCCCCACAATACGGGCTACTTGCATTCTGCCATCTTCCAGAGAGCGCTCTACGGCTCCGAATACCATGCGGACTTCACGAATAAGAGTTGTGCCTGCCAGACAGAAAAAGACAGCAAGTATCTGCAATGCCAGAAGCATGACCGGAGAGAATGCAGCAGCCCAGCGAAGTAGGAAGAAAGCTGCGAAATAAACAATAAGGACGAGGAAAACAGCAATGAATGCACCTTTCAATCGCCGGCATTTCCCTTTATTCAAAAGATGTTCGGAGAATGAAATCATCTTGCCGAATGCAACAACGGGATGAGGCAAACAAGCAGGATCGCCCAGCTGGCGATCGAGAAGCCAGGCCACAAGCAGCGGCAGATTAAGATGAAAGGCAACGCCTAAAATAACGAGAATATTTTCCATTGCATCCATATTAACTTTCAAGCCATTGCCTTATTGCCTGCACAAGACGGTCATTCTCTTCCGGCGTCTGAGTAGCAATGCGGAAGAATTGCTCATCCAAGCCTTCAAAATTGGAGGCGTCACGGATAAGAATGCCGTGTTCATTGGCAAGATATTCCTTCAATGCAGCAGCCCTTCCGAAACGGAGGCGAACCAGCATGAAATGCGTCTTTGTCGTCCATATTTCAAGACTGCCCAGACGCTCCAAAGCATCATGCAGACGGGCTGTTTCCTTTAAGTAAGCAGGCACATCCAGAGGATTGGGAACATCTTGTCTCAGAAGATGAAGTCCGGCTTCGATGGCAAGTTGATTCACCGACCAGGGCATACGATGGGTACGCAGACGGCTGAGCAACCCGGCATCTCCTGTGATATATCCCAAGCGCAACCCGGGAACAGCATATCGTTTGGTCATGGAATGCAGCAATAATACATTCGGATATTCCGCAGCTTCTTTCGGAGTGAATAGCGGCTGCAAAGTGAAGTATTCGTATGACTGATCGATGATGAAACAGACTTGCGAATTGTGCTTGATTAACTCTCTCAGATACTCTTTATCAACCACCGTCCCTGTTGGATTATTAGGATTACAAAGCCAGAGCATGCGTATATCTTCCGGCAGGAGGTATCCGTCTTCTTCCGGTGCAGGAAGCTGATAGAGTGAAGTAACCCGGTGCCCGTGCATACGGCAGGCATCAGCGTATTCGCTAAAGGTTGGTTGCAAAATGGCAGTATTCGTCCCGCGGAAAGTCTGTGCAATGAGGTAGATGGCCTCAATGGCACCGTTGGTCACACAAACGGCATCAGCAGGCAGATGATATCCAGCGGCAAGGCGGGATTCAAGAGTATAGGGTTCCGGTTCGGGATAATTCCCGATAGCGTCAATCCGTGTACACAGATGTGCTTTCAGTGCGGAAAGGTCTACTTTACTATAGACGTTAGAGCTGAAATTAGCAGTTATCGGGCGCTGGTATTTATAGGAGTCATCTCCGTGTCCTTCAATCATGAGTTGTCAGTATTTTATAGATAAGCGGCAAGTCGACATGGCTACGCACATGGTCGGCAAGTTTATCGTATTGTTCTTCTTTGAATTGATGATAATCGAAAGATTTCCCGGCATCAGCAAGTTTATCGGCGAAAGGTTCCAGAAGGAAGTCGATGAACGGGGCATTGTCAAGAATTCCATGAATATAGGTTCCCATACAAGTGCGGTCAACAATATAGCCGTCGGTACGGCCGTCTTCCAGAAGATTCAGCGGAGAAGTCGGGGCACCTTGGGTGGGGACGGTGGTGCCCATGTGGATCTCATAACCCTCTAATAATTGACAATTGACAGTTGACAATTGAAAACGGACTTGCCGGGTGACTTTCACACCTGTCATATGGGTGCTGACGGGCAGAAGGCCTAATCCGGGCAAGCGTTCAATCTCTCCTTCCACATGGTCGGGATCGCAAACTTCTTGCCCCATCATTTGATATCCTCCACAAATACCCATAACCGTAGTTCCTTCGCGGTGGGCACGGATGATGGCTTGAGCCACACCGTTGCGGCGCAGCTCGTGCAAGTCGGCAAGGGTACTTTTACTTCCCGGTATGAGTATGATATCGGCTTTTGCCAGCTCATCGGTGTTGTTGGTATAAAAAAGATGAATACGCGGGTCGCGTTCCAGCACATTGAAATCGGTAAAATTGCTGAGATGGCGCAGCAGGACAACGGCTATATTGACTTTACCCAGTTCGGCCTGCACAGATTTTGTGGCAAGAGCAAGGGAGTCTTCTTCTTCGATATATATTTCCTTATAATAAGGAACAACCCCTATCACCGGGATGCCGCAAAGTTCTTCGAGCATCTTGATGCCGGGCTCGAACAAGCGGATATCGCCACGGAACTTATTGATAAGAATACCCTTAATGCGTTCACGCTCGTGAGGGCGAAGCAACAGCAACGAACCGTAGACACTGGCAAAGACACCGCCCCGGTCGATGTCTCCCACAAGGATAACATCTGCTCCGGCATGCAGGGCCATAGGAAGATTTACCAAATCAGTGTCCCGCAGGTTTATTTCGGAAATGCTTCCGGCACCTTCCATCACCACAGGATTGTAGCGGGCAGACAGACGGTCGTATGCGGCACAGACTTCGCGACGCAGTTCATCACGGCCTTCGACACGGAAATAATCGTAGGCATCACGGTTACCGATGGGACGCCCATTGAGCACAACTTGTGAGGTATGGTCGGAAGAAGGTTTCAATAGTAAGGGATTCATATCCGTATGGCAAGGCACACCTGCGGCTTCGGCCTGAACGGCCTGGGCACGACCTATCTCCAGCCCTTCGGGTGTGGCGTAGGAGTTGAGCGCCATATTCTGTGCCTTGAATGGTGCCGGACAGTAACCGTCCTGACGGAATATGCGGCAGAAGGCGGCGGCAATAATGCTTTTACCCACGTCGCTACCTGTCCCGGCAAACATAATAGGATGAAGTTTCTCCATATATAATTTGTTTTTAACGGAGACAAAGATAATGCAAATCGAATGCAGAACTTTCATGCTTGCATGAAAAAGTTCTGCTGAAATGCAGCTTATCTTATGCAAATGCAGTGTGGAATTACAATATATTTATTTACAAAAAGAGCAGTAAAACGCTTTCCTTTTTTCGGTTTTCCCTTTGACCCGTTGAGTGAACCTGATTCAGTCCTGGACTGAATGGCATTGAGTCCAGGACTGAATGCCTTTCAGTCCAGGACTCATTGTACCCCCATTCAGAAGGCGTCTGAGAGGGGGTGAAAAAGGTACCAAGACAGGGCAGATATAAAAATGAATATTTCATACAAACAACATAAATTGCTTCCTTGCGGTATAGTTATGAATCTTTTCACCACAGAGTAGCACAGAGTATCACAGAGTTTAATCAGTTTGAAATCAAAAGAATAGGACTCCGTGATACTCTGTGTTACTCTGTGGTGAAAACTCATTTCTTTTTCAAAACATCAAAAAAGAGTAGAGATTGAACAATAGAAAGAAAGGAGTGTTTGAGATAAATATCACTATTATAACCTAAACGAACCAGTTAACATATGAAACCAACCTTATTTATCGCCCTGTTGGGAGCGAGTCTTTCTGTGGCGGCACAAAACACCGTCAATATTCCATCCGATGCCCCGGATGTGCCTCAGTCCCTCTCCCTCAGCTACGACGACGCTCTGCAAATGCTGCAAAAGAGCAATCAAAGTCTGAAGATTGCCGACAAAGGCATCGAAACAGCCCGCGCGGAACGGGATAAGCTGAACGCTTTGTGGTATCCCAGCCTGCAAGGAGCAGGAACTTACGTTCACATGTCCGAAAAGATAGAAGTGAAGCAACCCCTCTCCCAGTTCACCGATCCGGCTAAGGATTTTGTACATACCATCCTGCCGGACGACCAGTTCATCAGCGGTATACTGGACCAGATAGGCAGTTATACTCTTGCCTTCCCCCTCGCCCCCCGAAACCTGACCAGTGTGGGACTGACAGCCGAATGGATAGTCTTCTCCGGTGGAAAACGTGTACGGGCAGGCAAGATAGGCAACCGGATGATTGACATCGCCCAGGAAAGCCGTGCACAAACCGACGCCACACAGCGAACCCTATTGGCCGAAAGTTACTACGGCCTCAGCCTGGCCCGCGAAATCGTATCAGTCCGCCAGGACACTTACAATAGTTTGAGGCAACATTATGAGAATGCCCTCAAACTGGAATCTGCCGGAATGATTGACAAAGCCGGCCGCCTCTTCGCACAAGTAAATATGGACGAAGCCTGGCGGGCACTGGAATCCGCCCGGAAGGAGGTCACCGTTGTAGAGAGTGCTTTACGCATACTGCTCAATATGGAGGATACTTGCAGCATAGAGCCTACCTCTCCCCTCTTTATCAATGCCACACTGCCTGTAAAAGAAGAATTTGTGCAAACCATGCGTACAGGAAACTACCTCTTGAACCAACTGTCATTGCAACAGAACATTGCCAAACAACAACTGCGGATAGACCAAAGCGGATATTTGCCGGACATTGCCCTTTTTGGCAAACAGACACTTTACGCCCACGGCATACAGAGTAATCTGGTTCCACGTACTATCATTGGCGTAGGTTTCACTTGGAACCTCTTTGACGGACTGGCACGGGAAAAACGTATACGCCAGTCGCGCATTGCCGAACAGACCCTCGCATTGGGCAAAGATAAGACACAGGATGATTTGACGGTAGGCATAGATAAACTGTATACCGGATTGCAAAAAGCACAGGACAACGTTCGTGCCCTAAATGCGACCATCGCCCTGAGCGAAGAGCTTGTACGCATCCGCAAGAAATCCTTCACCGAAGGTATGGCAACCAGCACCGAGGTAGTGGATGCAGAAACAATGCTTGCCACCGCCCGGGTAGCCCGCCTGGCCGCCTATTATGAATATGATGTGACATTAATGAACCTGTTGGCCCTCTGTGGCACACCGGAACAATTCAAGAAGTATTTTAATGAGGAATGAAGAATTTCCTTTCAGTATGCTTTCACAGCGTAGTCAAATTCTTCATTCTTCATTAAAAAGTATAAACCAAAACCCTTTAAAATCATGGAACTTTCTAAAAAAAGCATCAGCACTGCATTTGTCATCATACTGGCAATCACCATACTCGTCTCCATCCTGGGAATGGTACTTATGAGCCATCAACCCCTCGTACTTCAGGGCCAGATAGAGGCCACCGAAATCCGCATCAGCGGCAAACTGCCGGGACGAGTGGATTCATTCCTCGTACGCGAAGGTGACTGGGTAAAGGCAGGCGATACGCTTGTCGTCATCAACAGTCCGACCATAGAAGCCAAATACCGCCAGGTGAATGCCCTGGAGCAAGTGGCACAGGAACAGAATAAGAAAATAGACGCCGGCACACGGCGACAAATCGTCGCTACCGCCCAGCAACTCTGGAACAAGACCAAGAGCGACCTGACACTGGCACAAACTACTTATCAGCGTATTCTTGCATTATACAAAGACAGTGTCGTCACCTCGCAGCGGAAAGATGAAGTAGAAGCCATGTATCGTGCCGCACAAGCAGCCGAGCGTGCCGCCTACGAGCAATACCAGATGGCAGTGGACGGAGCGCAAAGCGAAGACCGTGCATCTGCCCGAAGCATGGTGGACGCAGCACGCAGCACGGTTGACGAAGTGTCTGCCCTGCTCGTCGATGCACGGCTAACAGCACCGGAGGCAGGACAGATTTCAACGATATTCCCTAAACGCGGAGAACTCGTTGCACCGGGCACACCTATCATGAACCTGGTTGTCATGAACGATGCGCATGTCGTGCTCAACGTGCGTGAAGACCTGATGCCACAATTCAAAATGGACGGTACATTCCGTGCGGATGTTCCTGCTATCGGCAAGAAGAATGTGGAGTTCTGCATCTATTATATCAGTCCGCTGGGCAGCTTTGCCACCTGGAAATCAACCAAGCAGACGGGAAGTTATGATATGCAGACATTCGAGATACATGCTCGCCCGACACAGCCCGTAGAAGGTTTACGTCCGGGAATGTCGGTGTTGCTGACAATCAATAATAAATGACTAAAAGACCCTGTCCTATGAAACGACCTTTATATAATGTACTTCGCCGTGAATGGCAGCGCATGACCTCTCGCAGGCTTTATCTCGGTGTGTGCATCGTGTTACCCTTGTTCTGCCTGTTCTTCATGGCTACCATCTTCGGCAGCGGGCAGATGGAAAATATCCCTGTCGGCATTGTAGATAAGGACAATACCGCTACATCCCGGCAGATAGCACGAAACATCGCTGCCGTACCCACCTTCAGTGTCACCCGGCATTTCACCGACGAGGCTGCCGCACGCGAAGCTGTACAACGTAAAGAAATCTATGGCTATCTGTCCATCCCCACCGGCTTTGAACAGCGTGCCACTACAGGAATGGATGCCACGCTTTCTTATTATTACCATTATGCCCTCCTTTCCGTAGGTAGCGAGCTGATGGCGGCTTTTGAGACGGCGTTGGCACCCGTCGCACTCTCGCCTATTGCGATGGAAGCTGTATCATTGGGTGTCAATCAGGAGCAAATAACAACTTTTCTCCTGCCTGTGCAATCCAGTATGCATCCACTTTATAATCCCGATCTGGACTATTCCGTTTATCTGAGCCAGCCTTTCTTCTATGTCCTGTTTCAGATACTCATCTTGTTGATGACAGTCTATGCCGTGGGAAGTGAATTGAAGTTCCATACGGCACAGGAGTGGATGACGACAGCACGGGGGAATATTTTAACTGCCATAGTTGGCAAACTGTTGCCTTATACATTCATTTTCTCGATAATCGGCATATTGGCTAATTATGTCCTGTATGGCGTATTGCATATACCTTTCCAGGGAAGTTTGCTGATGATGAACCTGATGACGGTGTTATTTATTATTGCGACACAGGCACTTGCAGTGTTCATCTTCTCTATCTTTCCGCGGATAGCTTATATCATCAGCATCGTGTCGATGGTCGGCTCGCTTGGGGCGACACTTTCCGGTGTCACTTTTCCTGTAACGAGCATGTATCCGCCTGTGCATGCGGCATCCTATCTTTTCCCTGTGCGTCATTTTACGGAAATAGCGCAGTCGATGCTGTATTTTGACTCCGGGTTCGGATATTACTGGCAATCGACAGCCATACTTCTGCTTTTTCCATTGCTGGCACTGCTGATACTGCCGAGGCTGAGGAATTGGATATTGAAACACGGAGAAGAAACAGAAACACGTATGCCGGCGAATCATACAGCCCCTCTTTCGCTATCAGATATTATCTGCCGTGAATGGCGTGCCATCAGCACCAATCCGGCAATACTTTTGGTATTGATAGGCGGTATCTTCGCCTACGGGCTACTCTACAACCTGATGTACGCCCCTAACCTTGTACGGAAAACGCCTGTTGCCGTTGTTGATAATTCACATTCCGCCCTTAGCCGGGAATATATCCGCCTGCTCAATGCCACTCCACAGGCGTCAGTCTATGCCCTGACACCCAATTATCTTGAAGCGAAAGAATGGTTGAAACAAAGCAAAGTAGATGGTATTCTCTATCTTCCCGCTGACTTTGATGCACGGGTAGGCCGGGGTGAACAATCTGTCTTTAGCGTCTATGCCGCCACAGACGCTTTCCTGAATTTTAAGAATTTGCAGGAGGCTTCTTCGCGCGTAATGCTTGCCGTAAACGATGTCCACCGTGCGGAAGGTACTGTGTTTCTTCCTCCCCAGGGACTACTTGCTGTAGCCTCATCCGCTCCCGTCAATGTATCGGGAACGGCTCTCTACAATTACACAGAGGGATATGGGTCGTATCTGATTCCGGCGGTCATGATTATCATTATCTTTCAGACATTGCTGATGGTGATAGGAATGGTAACCGGGGAAGAGGCGGAAGCGAGAAGGAAAGAGGTGAAGGCGACGGTCGAAAAAGCGGAAGTGACGGTCGAAAAGACAGAAGTGACAACCGAAGTGACAGGAGAAAGAACGGCTTCTGACAGTTCCGCCTGGCACAAAGCATTATACAATATCTCCGGCAGGACTTTTGTCTACGTAATGCTATATCTCATTTTTGCCCTGTTCCTGTTGGGCCTGCTTCCTCATTTTTTCAGTATTCCGAACATAGGGAACGGCAGGGATATTATCACTATGATGATCCCTTTCCTTATAGGAACGAGTTTCTTCGGACTGGCGGCATCACGGTATTTCACCGACTCCGAAGCCCCCTTATTAATGATCGCCTTCTTTTCCGTAGGATATATTTTCCTCTCCGGTGTCTCCTATCCTCTCGAACTGATGCC
Source organism: Bacteroides stercorirosoris (assembly GCF_900142015.1). Classification (GTDB taxonomy): domain Bacteria; phylum Bacteroidota; class Bacteroidia; order Bacteroidales; family Bacteroidaceae; genus Bacteroides; species Bacteroides stercorirosoris. Next base: position 94,135 of record NZ_FQZN01000022.1, on the reverse strand, counting down.
TTGGTATTGGCAAGCTGCACACTACGTTGTTCCAGCCGCTCCTGCCGTGCTGGCTTTCGTTAAACTGAATTCAATGGGAGGGGATATGGCGGATATTCGTCCGGAAATGGTGACATTATGGATACAGGTCTTTGTATATTTCCTACTCAGCCTGTGGGTGTTCAGAAAAAAGATACTGAATTTCTTTCCCGCAAAGGTAGTATATATTCCCTAAAACTCTTACCTTAGCTGCCCAAATAAAAGTAAATTACTATGATTACTGAAGAACTCAAGAAATTATATTGTGCTTACACCGGGCACGAACCGGAAGCAATCGACGAACTTCCTTCGTCCGGCTCCAACCGCCGTTATTTCCGCCTGTCAGGCACGCCTACACTTATCGGTGTAAGCGGCACTTCCCTCGAAGAGAACCAGGCTTTCCTTTATATGGCAAGCCATTTCCGGAAGAAAGGGTTGCCCGTACCGGAAGTTGTGGCAAAGAGTGAAAACGACGCTTTCTATCTGCAGGAAGACTTGGGCGACACGCTCCTGTTCAATGCCATCGAAAAAGGGCGCAAAACAAGCGTGTTTGATGAAGAAGAAAAGCAACTCCTGCGCAAGACCATGCGCCTGTTGCCCGCCGTACAATTCTCCGGTGCCGACGGAATGGACTTTTCCTATTGCTATCCGCAATCGGAATTCAACAGCCGCAGTATTTTGTGGGATTTGAACTATTTCAAATACTGTTTCCTGAAAGCAACCGGAATGGAGTTTCAGGAGGACCGTCTGGAAGATGATTTCCAGAAGATGACGGATGTATTGATGCGCAGCAGTTCGGCTACTTTCATGTACCGGGACTTCCAGAGCCGCAACGTGATGATTAAGGATGGTGAACCGTGGCTCATTGATTTTCAGGGCGGACGTAAAGGGCCTGTTTATTATGATGTAGCTTCTTTCCTGTGGCAAGCCAAGGCGAATTATCCCGATAGTCTGCGCAAAGAACTTTTGAAGGAATACATTGATTCACTGTGCAAATATCAGCCAGTAGACGAAAAATACTTCTATGCCCAGTTGCGCCATTTCGTACTGTTCCGTACCATGCAGGTGCTGGGTGCTTACGGTTTCCGCGGCTATTTTGAAAAGAAGCCGCATTTCATCCAGAGTGTACCTTTCGCTATTGAAAACCTGCGGCAGTTATTGCAGGAGCCGTACCCCGAATATCCGTATCTCTGCCACGTGCTGAAAGAACTTACCGAACTGAAACAATTCACTGACGATTTGCAGAAACGCCGCCTTGTTGTGAAGGTTACCAGCTTCGCATATAAGAAAGGTATTCCCGAAGATTCCAGCGGAAACGGAGGTGGTTTTGTATTCGATTGCCGCGCGGTGAACAATCCCGGCAAGTACGACCGCTACAAACCTTTCACCGGGTTGGACGAACCCGTTATCCGTTTTCTTGAAGATGACGGGGAGATAACGACTTTCCTCGAACATGTGTATGGTTTAGTGGATGCTTCGGTAAAGCGGTATATGGAACGAGGATTTACAAATCTCTCCATCTGTTTCGGATGTACAGGCGGCCAGCACCGTTCCGTTTATTCGGCTCAACATCTGGCGGAACATCTGAACAAACTGTTCGGAGTGCAGGTAAATCTTATCCATAGGGAACAGAATATAGAACAGACGTTTAAAGCAAGAAACTAAATGAGAGCAATGATCTTTGCCGCCGGCCTCGGCACCCGCCTTCGTCCGCTGACCGACAATATGCCCAAAGCTCTTGTCTCCGTCGCAGGCAAGCCCATGTTAGAACGTGTCATCCTCCGGTTGAAAGATGCCGGATTCAATGACATCACCATAAATATCCACCACTTTGGTGAACAGATTATAGATTTCCTCCGCGCTCATGATAATTTCGGCGCAGATATCCACATCAGCGACGAACGGGGCGAATTGCTGGATACCGGTGGCGGAATCAAAAAAGCCCGTCCTCTGCTGGAGAGCAACGAGCCTTTCCTTATACATAATTCAGACATTCTGACGGATTTAGACCTCAATGCCTTCTATCGCCACCATCTGGAAAGCAATGCAGACGCCACCCTGCTCACCAATCATCGGAAAACCTCCCGCTATCTGCTGATGGATAAAGATAATCGCCTTTGCGGCTGGACTAATCTTTCCACCGGCGAAGTACTTCCCAAAGAACTTGATTATCCCGGCGAGCACTACCAATTACAGGCTTTCGGCTGTGTCCATGTCCTTTCACCCTCCATCTTTCAATTTATGGAAGATGAGCGTTGGACAGGCAAATTCTCTATCATCCCGTTTTACGTGGATATCTGTTCCAGAGCACATATCCAGGGATATCCCATAGATAGTGAAAACTGGTTCGATGTGGGGAAACCGGAAACTCTGGCAAAGGCAGAAGCCTACTATAATTCATTATAATACAGGCTTCATTTTTATCAGTTTTCCTTGTCCGTCAAACATATATTCGTAGTTGAAAGAACCATAAATGCGGTATTTCCAACGAGCACTCTTTTCAAAACGGCGGCTGTCATCCAGGACAGTCGCCTGATATTTATCCTCTAATTCGCCAACAAACGCCCGAGATTTCGGATCCTGGAATCTATAAGTAGCAACCACTATCCGAGCATCCGGATATTGGTTCCGCAAATCATCCAATTCTGCACGGACACCGTCTATCCCATCATTCAACCAGAAAAGCAAACATACCGGCTGCCCCTTTCCTGCAATATCCGAGAATTGCACACTATCTTTTTCTGCGTAATCCACCTGTCTGAAATCAATAAAATCATCTCCGGACATCATACTGCGGGTTCCGTCAAGCAAACGTTTCAATCCTATCAATACCGATGTACTGTCCCGCATCTGCGGATTACTGTTCTGATATAATTTCTCCAGTTCATCCGGATATATTTCCGCCCAACGGTCGAAGACCATCCACCCCATTGCATTACCCGCATTCTCAAATACGAACTTCCGGGTTTCCTCACGCGGAAAGAGCTCTTCATGCCAGAGTTTCCAAAGGCGCACATTCAACGAACGGGGATTAGTGCTCTTGTCCGGCACAGGCATTTCCGGCGGAGTTACATTGGTCAGCGTCAGTTCCCCCCTTTCGGGATAGAAAAAGTTCATGCTATGGCGATGCTCTATACCGTAGAGATGCAGCGTATCTTCTTTTCCGGAGAATATGGCCTGCCCGTTTCTGATGATGGCAGAATCCAGCGGTCCTTTTCCATAATCCCTGTCTCCCGTCATGCGGTCGGCACCATAGCGCCACAGATATAATGTGTCTCCTTCGTGAGCATCCAACCCGATGCAATGCACAGTAAAAGTACGGTCTTGAGATTGGCAACTCACCATCCCCAGAAGCATAGAAAGAAAGATCCAGCAATTGATTTTCATAAGGCGCAGACAATTTAGTGAATAAACAGATAGTGCAAAAGAACAATCTTTTTCAGAAAGATGCAAGCAAAAAATAGATTATTAGGAAACGATTGTTTACGGATTTCCATATATTTGTAGCATAACATTAAAGTAACTGACTATGAAACGACTGAAATTTGGTTTATGGATATGCCTATGTCTGTGCGCCACTACCCTTGTGGGGCAAAATAAAGTGAAAACAACAGCCGAAAAAGTAATGCTATTCATCGACGGCGCCCAAGTGACACGTACCAGGCAAGTAGACATCCCTGCGGGAACCTCCACTCTCATCTTCACCGGACTATCCCCATACATGGATGCACAAAGCATGCAGGTAAGTGCCAAGGGTAAACTTACCGTTACGGCTGTCAATCAGCAATATAACTATACTGATAGTGCTTCCGTCAGTCAGAAACAGCAAAGCCTGCAAGAAGAGCTGAAAAAAACAGAGAAACAACAGAAAGAACAGAAAGCCGAACTCGGACTGATTAATGCCGAATATGAAATACTGAAAACAAACTGTTCCGTCAGCAATAAGAATACGGCTACCTCTCTGGCTACCATCAAAGAGGTGAACCAATATTATTCCACCCAACTGAAAACTCTGAAATCGAAAGAACTCGCCATCAACGAGAAAATAGAAGAACTTACCCGGAAGCAAGAGCAACTGAATGCAGAGTTAGCGCAACTGAGCGGTAAGTCTTTAACCCCCATGAGCGAGATTGCAGTAAACGTAAACGCGCCCGCTGCCTGCAAAGCCACATTTATACTGAATTATTATGTGAAGAATGCCGGTTGGTTCCCCTCCTATGATGTCCGTTCCGGTAGTCTGTCCGAGCCAATTTCCATTGTTTACAAAGCGAATATCTTCCAGAATACTAAAGAAGATTGGAAGAATGTGGAGTTGTCCCTCTCTTCTTCTAATCCTACGACCGGAAGCGTAGCTCCGAAATTAGCCACCTATTGGCTGGATTACGGACTTGCAGCACCACGCTACAGCCTGAATCAAAATGGGAATTCGGTTTCGGGAGTAGTGCTCGACAGTGGACGGGAACCTATCATCGGAGCGAATGTAATGATACCCGGTACCACCATAGGCACTATCACCGACGTGAACGGTAAGTATTCCATCACCATCCCCAACGGACAAAACCAACTCCAATTCTCATTCATCGGTTTTCAGACCCAGACCAGAGATATACGTGGAAACATCATGAATGTCGTTCTTCAGGAAGATATGCAGATGTTGGAGGAAGTGGTAGTAGTGGGATATGGGACAGAAGCGTCCGCATCCTCCCACAGGCCTTCTACCAAATCCATCAAGAAAGCTGCCGCCATTGAAGAGGAAGCCAGTATGGCCCTCAATGTCGAGCAAACCCAGGGACAGATGGGCTACGAGTTTGAAATCAAAATCCCCTACACTATCCCTTCAGATAGTAAGCCGGTAGTTGCCGAAATCGGACATTATGAGATTCCAGCCTCTTATACCTATCAAAGCACTCCGAAGATTGATAAAGATGCATTCCTCATAGCCCGGGTTACCGATTGGGAGAAACTGCACCTGCTCGAAGGCGAGGCGAATGTTTATTTTGAAAACACTTTCATCGGCAAATCCATCATGAACGTCAGCCAGCAAAGCGATACTCTCTCCTTCTCACTGGGACGTGATAAACGCATCATGATACAGCGTACGAAAGAAAACGAATATACTTCCCGCAAATTCATAGGTTCCAGCCAGACGCAATCCATTGCCTGGAAACTCTCTGTACGTAACACACGCCCCGAGCCTGTGACACTCACTCTTTACGACCAACTGCCCGTATCACGCAACAACAACATCACCGTGACGGCAGAAGAAATCAGTGGCGGCACACTGGATGAAGCCAAAGGCATCATCGCCTGGCAAATGACCTTACAGCCCGGCGAACAACGTGAGTTACCTCTGCGATATAAAGTGAAATATCCTAAAGGACGAAACTTACTAATAGAATAACGCTTCTTTATGCCACCCTAAGGCAGAGATTATCCGGTATTCCCCTGTACATGCAAATCCTGGCAGGAGCCAACAATGCTTTAATTATCAATGCATTATATTTACCAAGTATTTTCATTATGATGTAAAAGCATTTACCACCGGATGTAACGGCCTTTACCCCATATTGTAACGCTCTTTACCTCGGCATGTAACGGCCTTTACCTCGGTATGTAAATGGAGTTACCATGTGAGGTAAATGACGTTATCATATAGGGTCGGCAGAATCAGCACTAATAGTAAACCAAACTTTACTATATTCTTTATAATATTTAGCATACCGTTTGCATCTTTTTCATTCCCAGATTGTTTATTTTGTAGATTAGAGTAAAACAGAACAATAAAAGAAGAAATCATGAAAAAGATTATCGCATTAATGATGTTAGTTTTCATAGGTGCCTCTACGGCAATGTATGCACAACAAAGTAGTAGTGAAAACCGCCGTGCCGAACGTAAAGCTCAGCGTGACGCAGAAAAAGCCAGGGAAAAAAGAGAAGAAGCACAGGCGTATGCCAATGCTGTACAAGCCATCAACAACAGAAAATTTGTATTGGAAGCTGATCGAATCACATTCAAGAGAGGACGAAGCGCTTTTGTTACGTCAAACACCAACTTTGTACTCTTAAATGGTGAAAAAGCATCCGTCCAGGTTGCTTTCAACGGTCCTTATGCAGGCCCTAACGGTATAGGAGGTATAACAGTAGACGGCAGGGTGGGCGAAATAAAAACGACCACAGACAAAAAAGGAAATGTGAACTGTAATTTCAATGTGGTAGGTGTCGGAATTTCGGCACAAGTTTCTATCAGATTGACTCATGATACCAACAGCGCATCCGTCACAATCAATCCGAACTTCAACTCGAACAGGTTGTTACTGGATGGCAAAGTAATTCCTTTGTCCGAATCGAGCGTATTTAAAGGACGGGCGTTTTAATGAGATTCAGTTGACGAGGAGACAAGAGGTTGTGCTATGCCTGTAGGCGAAAGATTTTTCGCCCCTACAAGCATATGCAAAATCGGTTCATGGGATTGGAAGTTTGGTTTCAATTATGAAGTAAACGATAAAAAGCATAACTTTGTACTGTTGAAACCGACCGATATGCCAGTTGAACGGTATGTTAAGGTTTAAAAGAACATTAATCCGTATTGTAAAGATAGACCTTACGTGACATGAAACATACGCAAATAATCCTCGTCACCGGTGCCTCTTCCGGCTTTGGAAAAGTCATCGCCACGCAGTTGGCCGCACAAGGGCACACCGTCTACGGCAGCAGCCGGAAAGCCGTTTCCGATAACCCGGATTTCAAGATGCTGCAACTGGACATCACCGACCCGGCATCCGTCTCCAATGCCATATCGACAATTCTGGCTGAAGAGGGACGAATTGATGTGCTTGTCAACAATGCAGGTATGGGCATCAGCGGAGCCATAGAGCTGACTACCGAAGACGAGATACAACGCCAGATGAATACTAACTTTATAGGTGCCGTCCGTATGTGCGCCGCCGTCCTGCCCTCCATGCGCGAGGCGGGACAGGGACGAATCATCAACATCAGTTCCATTGCAGGAGTGCTTGCCGTTCCTTACCAGGCTTTTTACAGCGCCTCCAAATTTGCAATCGAAGGTTATAGCGAAGCGCTTTACCAGGAGGTGAAGCCTTTCGGCATACAGGTATGCGTCGTTGAACCGGGAGATTTCCGGACGGGCTTCACCGCACAACGGCAGATGAATGAGGCCACTCTCTCCCATTCACAATATGGAGAACACTTCACAAGAACAATGCAGAATGTGGAGCAATCCGAGAATAACGGTTGCCACCCCGAAAAGTTGGGAAGAGCCGTCTGTAAACTGGTGAACAAACGCCGACCGGCATTTCGTACCAAAGTAGGCCCGTGGGAACAGGTATTCTTCGCCCGCATCAAGCCCATGCTGCCATTCTGCCTGACAGATTGGTTAATCAGAAAATTCTATTAAATGATAATCCGGCTACATAATTGCTTGTAATCATATAATTTATATCTTTGCGACAAAATAAACATCAACCCCTTACAAGGTTCAAACAATGAAACAGACTATTCTCACCGTTTTCTTTTCAATCATAGCATTAGGAGCAACAGCCCAATCCCCTATTTCCTTTCAGGTAAAAGCCGGAGTCGGCACCTCCAACTTCTGGGGAGAAAATGTAGAAAGCAACACACGCATCGCCTATAAAGCAGGTGTCGGCATGAACTATGAACTCAACAGGACATGGGTGTTCCAGCCCTCACTGAACTTTGTGTCAATAGGTGCCCGTGAAGATATAGAATATGTAGGCAAAGCGGACATGAATGAACTATACATCCAACTGCCTGTTATGATGGCGGCCCGCCTTCACCTCGGCAAAGATTACAGCGCTTCACTGAGTGCTGGTCCTTACATCGCTTATGGTGTAGGTGGCAAAACGTCGGGCGAAATGCAGGAACAATATGATTATAGCAGTAGTGTCCATCACGGAGGAAGCGGCTACAGATTCCGTTTAGATACTTTCGGCAATATGATAGACGACAATATGGGCAACAAGCGCTTTGATGCCGGACTCATGTTTGCCCTAAACTTTGAATACCACAAATTCATTTTCGGAGCGGAACTCCAATTGGGAATGATTAAAGTAAACGACCAACTGGACAATCTGCTGCAAAACTCCGGCATTGAAAAATTCTCTCCCAAAAACCTCGCTTCTTTCTTTACTGTGGGATATAGATTCTAATCTCCAGCAGGCTGCATTTGCTCCGCCTGTTTCCGTTTCATCTCATTCAGCACACTGCCTGTCAGCGGAATGGCAAGAAGGAAAGTAAGAAGGTCTGCAGCAACCTGACACATTTCTACTCCCTGCAATCCCAGATAGTAAGGCAGGATAAAAATCAACGGAATAAAGAACAGTCCCTGACGGGCAGACGAAAGAATGGTAGCCTTGACGGGTTTACGGATAGTCTGCAACATCATATTACTGACAACAATCCAGGCACCCAGCGGGAAAGTAATGAATTGCCAACGCAATGCGGCAGCCCCCACCGCTATCACATCAGGGTCTCCCTTGCGGAACACGGAAACAATTTCTTCAGCAAATCCCATACCAAGCACTGCACATACCAGCAAGAATATGAAACCTACCTTCACACAAAACCAGAAACCCTGGCGTACACGTCCGTAAAGCCCCGCTCCATAATTGAAACCGCACACCGGCTGGAAACCTTGTCCGAAGCCTATCAGGAAAGCATTGATGAACATAGCGATACGGGTGACAATAGACATACCCGCAATGGCAGCATCACCGTAAGCACCGGCAGCCACATTCAGCAAGATAGTTGCCACGCTTGCCAATCCCTGGCGGGCAAGCGACGGTGTACCTCCGCCGATAATCTCTTTTATGAAAGCCAGTGAAGGTGTGAAATTTCTGAAACGAATACGGATATTCCCTCCCTTACTGCCCATATACAGCAACAGAGAGAAACTGCATATCTGACTGATGACCGTAGCCCATGCCGCACCCGATATTCCCATATCAAAAACGAATATCAGTATCGGGTCCAGCACCACATTGATGACTGCACCCGAAACAATTCCCACCATCGCATACGCTGCATTGCCCTGAAAACGTATTTGATTGTTCATCACGAGAGAAGCAGTCATGAATGGAGCACCCAGCAAGATAATACCCAGATACTTCTCTGTATAAGGTAATATGGTAGGCGTAGAACCCAATGCTAACGAAAGCGGAGTAAGAAATATCAGTCCGGTTACTGCCAGGGCAATCCCCATAAACAATGCCCAGAAGAAGCCTGTTGCCGCCATCTTCTCGGCATTCCCTGTCTCCTGCGCACCCAGCTTCCGCGAGATGTAGTTTCCTGAACCATGCCCGAAGAAGAATCCCACCGCCTGGATGATGGACATGACGGAGAACACAATTCCCACAGCCGCCGTGGACTGGGTATTGATTTTCCCCACAAAGTACGTGTCCGCCATGTTATAGAACGATGTAACCAACATACTGATAATCGTAGGCACAGCCAACGATACTATCAGACGGGGCACCGGAGCTGTAGTCAGATAGACATAATTATCTTTTGCCGAATGTCTCATAGAATTTTCACAATCTCTGCAAGCAGTGAATCAAAGGAAATCACCACACTATAAAGGTATACAGAATTCGGGCACAATATTCGTCATTTTTAGGGAGATACGCAAATTCTTCATTCCTCATTTTTCATTTAGAAATTCATCAGGTCATTCAGCGCTTCGCTCATGCTGGGATGTGTAAAGATGTAATCTCTCAAGAAAGTATATTCCTGTCCCGTTTTCATTACGATTGATACGATGTTGATAATTTCACTCGTTCCCGGACCGAACAGGGTGCAACCCAATATTTTATTGGTATGGACATCTACCACCACCTTGAACAATCCGTCCGTCTCACCCAACGTTCGTGCACGCGGAATGGCACCGACGGGCAAAGTATTTACCTTTATATCCAATCCTTTCTTGCGTGCTTCCGCCTCACTCAGTCCGACACGTGCCAAAGGAGGATCAATAAATACTGAATAGCTGACCGGCTCGCGGTCATCCGTCCGGCGCTCTCCGGCACCGAACAAATCTTCACGGATTATACGGTAATCATCCAAAGAAATATAAGTGAACTGTAAACCGCCTTTCACATCACCGATAGCACGGATATGGGGATTGGTAGTCCGCAACCACTTATCCACAATAATAGCTCCGCGGTCATCCACTTTCACACCTGCCGCATCCAGGTTTAAACCCGAAGTATTAGGACGACGGCCTGTTGCCAGCAAGATGGCATCTCCTTCCAGATGATGAATCCCGTTCGTCGCAACATCCTGATAAATCACCGTTGAACCGTCTACCGACTGCACACGTGCGTTCAGATGGAAAACAATGCCTTTCTTCTCCAATACCGACTTTACACTGTCTGCAATGTCCCTGTCTTCACGCCCTATCAGTTCCGGATAGCCTTCAAGCACCGTCACCTTCGAACCGAAAGAAGCATACATGGAAGCAAATTCCAGCCCGATATAACCTCCGCCCACAATCACCAGACGTTCGGGAAGTTCTTCCAGTTCCATGATGGAAGTGCTTGTATATACACGGGGATTATCCTTTATCCCTTCGATGGAAGGTATGATGGTTTCCGCTCCGGTATTTATGAATATCTGCGGCGCCTGCAATTCTATCACTTCTTCCGCCGTCCTGACTTCTACCACATCGGGGCCGACAAATGCACCTACACCCGTATAAACCGTTATATTGGGATTATCGGCCAGATTATGATAGTTCTTGTTCCGCAGAAAAGAAGTGACCTCTTCCTTGCGGCCGATGGCCTGACGGTAATATTCCTTCTTCTCTTCCCACACAGCCTTTACCGGGGTTTCCTTGGCCAGATGCACCAGCGTCTTTGTAGGAATACAACCGATGTTGATACAAGTGCCTCCGTACATACGGTTTGAACGTTCCACTACTGCAACCGTCTTCTGGCGTTTTGCAAATTCGGCAGCCAGGGTCTTTCCTCCCTTTCCGAAGCCGATAATGATAGCATCATACTTTTTCATATCTCTATTTCTTTAATTGTTTCAGTACGCTTTTCGCACTGTCTGCTAATATAACAATTGCACCGGCCAAAATGGCTGTATCTTTTATAACTAATCTTCCGGCACCGGTCAATAATGGGAAACCGGACTCGCCACTGCCCAAATCAGGCACCCATACTTCGGGCGTGGTGACAAGGAAAGACAGCGTGCCGAGAGTCATGATAATTGCAAGCCCTGCTCCTACCAGACCGACTTTCGGCCAGAAGATGCCCAGAAAAGTAAGAACACCAATGGTCATGATGAGAATGCCCAACCCATGAGAAAAGCCATACGTATTGTTTTCCTTATGCCACTCATGCTTCACGGCATCAAATTCACCTTCTTTCAGTTTGTATTCCTTATATTCAGGAGCACTATGCGTATAGAAGAAGCTCATAAAAGGACTGTTTGCCACAAAAGGTACGATACCTTCGGCTTCATAATTCCAGAACTTCAATCCGCCTATCCAAACGAAAATAACCAGAATTGCCACGCGAATAAGATTGATACCCAACTTCTGAGTTGACGCAGCCAAAGTAAGGGCCGCCACGAACATTGATTGTAATTTTGTTTTCATACGATTATTGCATTAATTAATTGTTTTGTTTTTCTGATGCAAAAATCGGGGTTTATGTCGGGACGTGAAATGGCAATTCTGCCGTATCAGTTGGCAATATTTCCCGTTGTGTTCGATTTACGGAAATCCGACACACTTTCGCCCGTCATTTTCTTGAAAAAGCGACTGAATGTGGATAAATCTTCGAAGCCCAAGAGTTCACTGATTTCCTTGGCGCTTTTGGGAGTGTAGAGCAGTAAACGTTTAGCTTCCGCTTCCACCCGTTCGTGAATGATGCGCAAAGGAGAAGGGACTCCGCAGGAAGAAAACAGATTGGAAAGTGTCTTGGGAGAACGGAATAAGAGGTCGGCATAATCCTGCACTTGTTTCTTTTCACGGAAATTTTGGTCAACTAATATATAGAAACGGCGGACGATATCGAAAGCTTTCTCCTGTTCCGGAGTAACGCCGCACTTCTCACGGGCAATGCGGGTACAGGTGATGATGAAACGTTTAAGGATGATACGAAGCATCTCTTCCTGAAGGTTATCACGAACGGCAGATTCCTGACGGAAGATACGGACAATATCATTCAGATTGACAGCCTGCTCCTGAGAGAGCTTTAATCGCATCACCTGGGAGGAACCGTGAAAAAGGAAACCATTGCACGACACTTCGTCATCATGGCCGAAGATGCAGTAGAAATTACTATTGAACAGAAAAGTGAGGTATTCACCTTCCACCGATTTTATTTCGATATGATGCAGGGGCGTAAGACAGGCTATTTCGTCTTGTTCCAGCCGCATCGGGATATGATCTATCTCTACTGTCAGGATGCCGCTGCGCACCCATATAAATTTGTATAAGGTAGTGTTTTGCTGTAGTGCTTTATTTTCGTGAAAGCAAGAAGTCATTGCCAGATTCCCGTTCAGGGGGGTATTTAATTGATAATCCATCATATAATTAAGAGTTAGCGTTCTTTGTCGCACATTGAAGTACAAAAATACATTATTCCGGGTGGGGATGCAAGAAAAAGCAATAATTTAGATAGAATTCTTTTACTTTGACATATGCGACAATTAATTCGTTATCTTAGTCATTAGCCCTTGTATATCCACTTTTTACGAAACGCTGTAAATCAGTATAAATAGGCATAGCTTCCACCATCATCATCATGAAGCTCTCCCAATGTACGGAAGAAATCCATATTTTTCCTTATTAATCATATGCCACAACAGCTTCTGAGGCATATTTAATACTATTTCGCACATCATTGGATTAATTTTCACAAAAATGCCTTACCTTTGTCCGCTGTGTAATACAAAAGATTAAGAGACATGAAAAAACTTGCATTGTATATGTTTATGCTCGTTCTGAGCATTGGTTACGCTTCAGCACAGGGGAAGGCTGACATTAAGTTTGATAAGACCACTCATAACTTCGGTACGTTTTCAGAAAACGATCCGGTTGTAAGTTGTGTGTTTACATTCACCAACGTGGGCGATGCTCCGCTGGTAATCCATCAAGCTGTAGCTTCCTGTGGATGTACAGTACCCGAATATACTCAGGAACCCGTATTGCCGGGTAAGACCGGAACCGTCAAGATTACGTACAACGGCACAGGCAAATATCCGGGCCACTTCAAGAAGTCCATCACCTTGCGCACAAATGCCAAAACTGAAATGATGCGACTCTTTGTAGAAGGAGATATGACAGCGAAAGATGCGAAATAAGCATCTTTATATATAAGAATAAAGGAGAATTTTTCAATTCTCCTTTTTTTTTGCTTTCTTTGAAGACTTTTTCACCACAGATTACGCAGATTTACACAGATTTCCGTATCTGCCCAATTTATATATAGTAAAAATAATCTGTGGAAATCTGCGCAATCTGTGGTGCAAATTCAAATCATAATATAAAACTAAATAAGAAACTATGAAACAAGAAGAAGAGAAATTGACTGGTTTGCCGGAAAATGCATTCCGCGAATTGAAACCGGGCGAAGTCTACAACCCTTTGATGAGTCCCGACAAGAAGTATCCGGAAGTTAACCTCTGGTCTGTGTTGTGGGGTATTGCTATGGCTATCCTCTTTTCGGCTGCGGCAGCCTATCTGGGGTTAAAAGTAGGTCAGGTATTCGAAGCCGCCATCCCTATCGCAATCATTGCCGTAGGCGTATCGGGCGCCGCCAAACGTAAGAATGCGTTGGGCGAAAACGTCATTATCCAATCCATCGGTGCCAGTTCCGGCGTCATCGTGGCAGGTGCCATCTTCACCCTGCCCGCCCTATATATCCTGCAAGAGACTTATCCGGAAGAAATCACGGTCACTTTTACCCAGGTATTCATCAGTTCATTGCTGGGAGGCGTACTGGGCATTCTCTTTCTCATCCCTTTCCGTAAATACTTTGTCAGCGACATGCACGGCAAATATCCTTTTCCCGAGGCAACAGCCACCACACAGGTGCTTGTATCGGGCGAAAAAGGCGGAAGCCAGGCAAAACCGTTGCTGATGGCAGGTATTATCGGTGGTCTATACGATTTCATTGTGGCTACATTCGGCTGGTGGAACGAAAACTTCACTACGCGAGTATGTGGCTTTGGCGAAATGCTGGCGGAAAAGGCAAAACTGGTGTTCAAGGTAAATACCGGTGCTGCCGTACTCGGTCTGGGCTATATCGTAGGTCTGAAATACGCTTCTATCATCTGTGCCGGTTCACTGGCTGTCTGGTGGATTATCATTCCGGGGATGTCCATGATTTGGGGAGACAGTGTACTGAACCAATGGAACCCGGAAATCGCAGCTACCGTAGGCAGTATGGCGCCCGAAGAAATATTCAAGTATTATGCCAAGAGCATCGGTATCGGCGGTATCGCTATGGCGGGTATCATCGGTATCATCAAGTCATGGGGCATCATCAAGAGTGCCGTAGGACTGGCAGCTAAGGAAATGGGTGGAAAATCCAATGTAGAAGCCAGCGTGAAACGTACACAACGTGATATATCCATGAAGATTATCGCTATCGGTTCTATCATAACATTGATACTGGTGTTCCTGTTCTTCTACTTCGACGTGATGCAGGGAAGTCTGCTACATACAGTCGTAGCTATTTTGTTGGTAGCCGGTATTGCATTCCTGTTCACCACGGTGGCTGCCAATGCTATTGCAATTGTAGGTACGAACCCCGTTTCCGGTATGACACTGATGACACTGATCCTTGCATCTGTAGTGATGGTATCTGTCGGGCTGAAAGGTCCCGAAGGTATGGTGGCTGCATTGGTTATGGGTGGCGTTGTTTGTACGGCGCTGTCTATGGCAGGCGGTTTCATTACCGACCTGAAAATCGGTTACTGGTTGGGCAGCACGCCTGCCAAACAGGAAACATGGAAATTCCTCGGAACCATTGTTTCCGCTGCAACCGTGGGTGGCGTAATGATAATCCTGAACAAGACATACGGCTTCACCAGCGGACAGCTTGCAGCCCCGCAGGCTAATGCAATGGCAGCAGTTATCGAACCGTTGATGAACGGTGTAGGCGCTCCGTGGTTGCTTTACGGTATCGGTGCGGTACTTGCCATTGTGCTGAATGCATTCAAGATTCCGGCCCTCGCATTTGCATTGGGTATGTTTATCCCGCTGGAACTGAACGTCCCTCTGGTGGTGGGCGGTGCCGTCAACTGGTATGTGACAAGCCGTAGCAAAGATGCTGCCCTCAATGCAGAACGCGGTGAGAAAGGTACGTTGCTGGCTTCCGGTTTCATTGCCGGTGGTGCCCTGATGGGAGTAGTCAGTGCGGCTATGCGCTTTGGCGGCATCAATCTGGTGAACGACGCCTGGGTAAACAACACCTGGTCCGAAGTGCTGGCACTGGGTGCTTATGCACTGCTGATAATCTACTTAATCAAGGCCTCAATGAAAACAAAATAAGAAAGATTTATGAAAGTAATTTTATTTTTCACAGCATTGTTTATGTCAACACTGCTATCTGCCCAAAAGCCCGTTGAGATGCCCTTGTGGCCCAACGGGGCTCCAAATACAAACGGCCTGACAGGCGACCAGGAAGACCTGAACGGCGGTCGCGTGGCTAACGTTGTCAATCCGACTATCACAGTCTATCGTCCGGCAAATCCTAACGGTATGACTATCCTTATGTGTCCGGGCGGCGGATATGCCCGCCTGGCCATGAACCATGAAGGTCATGACATGGCTTCCTGGTTCAACACACAAGGAATCACCTATGCCGTTCTGAAATATCGTATGCCGAACGGACACCGCGAAGTTCCCCTCTCCGATGCGGAGCAGGCTATCCGCATCATTCGCCAGCACGCCAAAGAATGGGGCATCGATCCTAATCGTGTAGGCGTTATGGGAGCATCGGCAGGCGGACATCTGGCTGCTTCGCTCTCTACTCTTTACAGTAGTGATGAGACCCGTCCTGATTTCCAGATCCTGCTTTATCCCGTCATTTCCATGGTACCGGGTATCACCCACGGAGGTTCCCGCCAGAACCTTCTCGGCAATAACCCGACAAAGGAACTGGAAGAAGCTTATTCTCTTGAACGTCGCGTATCAGCCCGCTCTCCGCAAGCCTTCATCGTACTTTCTGCGGATGACGGCGCCGTACCTCCCATGAATAGTATCGGCTATTTTCTGGCCCTCAACGAACAGAAAGTTCCTGTTTCCATGCACATCTACCCTATCGGTGGACATGGCTGGGGATTCCGTGACAACTTCACTTACAAACGCCAGTGGACAGAAGAACTGGAAAAGTGGTTGCGTGACGGACTAAAATTTGAGAAGAAATAAAAATCATTATAGCTCATGAAAAGACTGACTTTTATCACCTGCCTCGCCTTGCTTCCTCTCGCCCTTCCGGCACAGGAGGGTCGCTACGAACAGTTGACAAACCCGAAGTTGACCCACATCAACAAAATGTCTCCCCGAAGTACATTCACTTCTTACATAAGTGAAGAAGATGCCATCGTCAATGACCGGACCAATGGAACCTATCGTCTTTCCCTCAATGGAAAGTGGAAGTTCAACTACGTGGAAAATTTTGCTGACCGGCCTACGGACTTTATGAACGCACGTACTGATGTCAGCCGCTGGCCGGATATCAACGTACCGGGCAACTGGGAATTGCAAGGCTTCGGTACCCCCATTTATGTCAATCAACCTTACGAATTTTGCTCCAAGGGCTACGAGCCTTATTGGGACAAACCCAATCCGCCATACGTGCCCAAGGAGTGGAACCCGACAGGTACCTACTGCCGCGAGTTTACCGTAGGCAACGACTGGGAGGGAAAAGAGATTTTCATGAGTGCGGATGGTGTACGCGGCGCTGCCTTCTATTACATCAACGGCAAGTTTGTAGGCATGAGCAAGGATTCCAAGACTCCCGCCCGCTTCAATGTCACCGCTATGGTGAAGAGAGGCAAGAATATAATTGCCATTCAGGTACACCGCTTTTCGGATGCCAACTATCTGGAGTGTCAGGACTTCTGGCGCATCAGCGGTATAGAACGTGATATTTATCTCTATGCCACTCCCAAGATTTACATTGCCGATTTCAAGGCAGAAACTCCGCTGGATCCTTACTACAAAGACGGCAT
The DNA here is from genome assembly GCF_900142015.1 of Bacteroides stercorirosoris. Lineage (GTDB taxonomy): Bacteria > Bacteroidota > Bacteroidia > Bacteroidales > Bacteroidaceae > Bacteroides > Bacteroides stercorirosoris. The sequence continues at coordinate 76,888 of NZ_FQZN01000022.1, read as the reverse complement.
TCTGAAGCTGAAAGTGAAGCTTGCGAACGAAAGCGACATCAAATCCCCATATGTAGTGTCCTATCGTCTGCTGGATAATGAAGACCAACAGGTCACCCAATCGTCTACCCGTGTGGAAGGCGACCAGACCGAGGTGGAATTTACCAAGAAAACCCTTCGTGGCGTAAAACAGTGGACAGCCGAAACTCCCAATCTCTATACACTCGTCATCAGCCTGAAACGCACGAACGGCGAAGTGATAGAAGCCACCAGCTGCAAAGTGGGTTTCCGTACGGTCGAGATTAAGGACAAGCAGCTTCTTGTGAATGGCGTACCCATTCTTGTGAAAGGTGTCAATGTTCACGAACATAATGAATACACCGGACATTATGTTCCGGAAGAGCTCATGCTGAAGGATTTCGAACTCTGGAAGAAATATAATGTGAACACGGTGCGTACTTGCCACTATCCGCAACAGGAACGTTTCTACGAACTTTGCGACCAGTACGGCATCTATGTGATTGATGAAGCCAATATCGAAAGCCACGGCATGGGATACGACCTGCACGTAGGCGGCACTTTGGGCAACAATCCGCTGTTCATGAATGCCCACCTCGACCGTACCATGAATATGTACGAACGTGATAAAAACCATCCGTGCGTAATCACCTGGTCATTGGGCAACGAAGCCGGAAACGGACTGAATTTCTATGTCACTTACAATACATTGAAGATGCTCGATAACCGTCCCATACAGTACGAACGTGCCGGATTGGAGTGGAACACCGACATTTATTGTCCGATGTATTCTTCTCCCCAGAGCATTGAAAAATATGCGCAAAATAAAGAAATGACACGTCCGCTCATCTTGTGCGAATACGCTCACGCCATGGGTAACAGTCTTGGCAACTTCCAGGACTATTGGGATATCATCGAAAAATATCCCATATTGCAGGGTGGCTGCATTTGGGACTGGGTAGACCAGGGCTTCGCCGCTAAAACCAGTGACGGACGTAAATATTGGACTTATGGTGGTGATTATGGTGAGAACGGCACTCCTTCCGATGGCAATTTCTGTATCAACGGTGTGGTTTATCCCGACCGTAGTGTTAAACCGCAAACCATCGAAATGGGTAAAGTTTATCAGAACATCAAGTTCATTAAATTCGACCCGCAAACCAGTACGGTACAAATCCGTAATGACTTCTCATTTACCGATCTGAATAAATACGACTTCCATTACATCGTCCGCGATCATGGAAAGGAAATTTATAAAGGTAAGATGGATAACATCAATGCAGCTCCGGGAAAGACGGCAACCAGCCCGTTCCTGCAAGGTATTCCTAAGGAAAAGAATACCGTAGGAGATGTACGCATCGAGTTCTATGCAACTGTACGCAAAGCCGAACCGTTCTTGCCTGTCGGCACGGTAATCGCCCGTGAGCAAACCTATGTTCACCCATTCTTCAAGAAAGAAGTTGCCTATCAGGCTCCTGCCAAAATGGAAGAAGTCTTCTCACAAGTTGTTTTCAGCGGTGACGGTTTCAAAGCAGCTTTTGATAAGCAAAGCGGTTTGTTGGTATCTTATGTCTACAATAAGCAGGAATATATTTATGACGGGCAAGGTCCGCGTCCTTTCTTCTGGCGGGCTCCTACTGATAACGATTACGGAGCCAAACTCCCCGTCCGCTTAAAAGCGTGGAGAGAAGCCAGTTATCAGACGCTTAAGGCCGAGTCATTCAATGTCTCTAAAGAAGGGGGTAATTCTATTGTGAAAGTAGCTTACCGCTTCCCACAGACAGATGCCCGTTGGGAAATCACCTACAAGGTATATGCCAACGGTATCATCAAAGTGAACAACCGCTTTGTTGCTGAAGGGACAGAAACTCCAATGATTCCGCGCGTCGGTCTGCGTATGCAGTTATCAGAGACACTGACCAATCTTACTTATTACGGCCGTGGCCCAGAAGAGAACTACCGTGACCGTCGCACATCCCAGTTCATCGGAGAATATACCACTCCAATCAAGGATTTATACGAACCGTATATTCGTCCGCAAGAGAATGAACACCGCACAGACATCTACTGGTGCGCCCTCACCAACAAGCAAAAAGGTGGTTTGCTCTTTATTGCCGACCGCACATTTGAGTTGAATGCTTCCAATTATCCGCTCGGTAGCCTGGACAGTGGTGAAACAATCGATAATGGCGCTCCGCGCACAGCCAATACAAACCATCGTCACCTCACTGATCCGCAACCGGAAAAGATGGTGGATATGTTTATTGACTATCGCATGATGGGTGTTGGCGGTGACAACAGTTGGGGAGCTATGGCACACGAACCGTATCTGATTCGTCCCGGTGTGGAGAATGCTATCGAGTATGGTTTCTCCATCGTACCGTTTGACAAAAAGACGGATTACAAAAATTTAATTTATCAATATTGAATTTAATCTGTCCAATTTAAGGATTTTTGAAAAGGATGTCGTACTTTTGCGGCATCCTTTTTATTTATATTAAAAACGAAAGAACAATGAAAACAATGATTACACTCCTGTTCAGTGCACTTTGTGTGGCTACAGTCAGCGCTCAAACAGATGACAAAGAAAATGCCATGCTGAACAATGGAATAAAATTTCTGGATATTCCTTACGTAGCACACACGTTGGAAGTAACCGACGGTGAAGAAGAACTTATCATCAATTGTGATGAAGTGGACTGCACTACTTTTGTAGAATATGCTCTCGCCATGGCCCTCTCTCCTACTGAAGACGGTCAGGTGGCCGAAGGTGACTTTGCCGATAAACTTCAGATGATCCGTTATCGTGATGGAAAAATAAGCGGTTACCCTTCCCGCTTGCACTATATTGCAGACTGGGTAAACAATGGAGTTCGTAATGGCTTTCTGGAAGATGTAAGTGCTTCTTACAGCCCGTACACACAAAAAGTTTCTCTTTCTTATATGTCTTCTCATCCGGAATTGTATAAACAGTTGAGCAACTCTCCACAAAACGTAGCTAAAATGAAAGAGATTGAAAGCTCATTGTCCGGACAAGAATTCCATTATATTCCCAAAGACCAACTTCCATTCAATGGTCTGCCCTGGATTAAGAATGGTGATATTATTGCCATCACAACAAATACTCCGGGACTGGATGTAACCCACATGGGTATTGCATTCTATGTAGATGGCAAACTCAGCCTGTTACACGCTTCCTCCAAAGAAAAGAAAGTGGTAGTTTCTAAGGTTGCTCTGGGACAAATGTTGCTAAGTAATGACAATTGGACAGGAATCCGGGTGCTGAGGATGAAGAAGTAAAAATTGATATTCTATAAACAGAATGCGGGAGTTTCGATTTGTTCGAAACTCCCGCATTCTGTTTATCCAGTGCATTTCAGCATATTCAAGCATTTTTATAAAGCTGCTTTAGTTTTTCACGCAGTTTCTTATTAACAGTAAGATTTCGTTCATCCATAACGTTTTCCCGTCCATCATATTTCACAGACGCAGTATACGAAGGGTAATCACTGGCTTTACTTAGATTATTTTTATAGTGCAGTGCTCTTATATTCAGCAAATTATCATCACCACCTAATGACATTGGTAGTATATGATCAATAATCTATCCGAAAGGATTATTTTTTCCAAATTTATCCCACATAATCAATGCTCCGCAAGCATCTTTGCGAAACATAGAATCGTCCAACCCATCCACAAAACGGGCTTTCTTCCACACCAATAACTTTATATCTTCATCCATTGCAGAACCTTCATGTTTGTACAAAAATAGAATAGTTTGTATACAAGAATTAGTTTCTCAATCAGAAATCCACAAGCATATAACAATCAAACAACATCCATTTATTGATTTTCTATGATGACTAGTCGAGTAAGGCAAGGGACTTTCACCCTCTTTACTCGACTAACCTAACATAAGGCACTAAAACTTTAAAGAAGACGCGTAACGCTGACTAAATTTGCATTCTCTTTATTGATCTCAATACCATTACTTAACTTCAGATGGAAAGAAACAACATTGAATTCTTCAACCAAAGGTTTTGAAGTAACAACTTCGGAAGAGGAGAGGCCACTCTTGGGAAGACCGGTAACCGTTAGAGGGTTTAAACGTATTTCTTCCATTTCTGAATCACGAAGATGGTTCTTGTTGTCACGATACCATTTGATGAAGTTACGATATTCAATTCCTTCAGAAATACAATAGGCATTGATCGAAATCTTCCGGGGAGCAGCATCCGTTTGATAACGGAAGAGAAACTCACTGTAAAGTTCACTCATGTTCATTATTTGTCGATTTTTAAGTTCGAAGCAAAGATAATAGACAAACAAAAACAAGACAAGAGCCATACAATGAGTGCTTACACGCTTACCTATAAATTATTAAGAAAAGGTGTTATGTGGGTCGTTTACTTTCACAACTTTAGCTTTTGGCGAACATACTAAACTATTAGGAGGTACGTCATCTACAACTGTTGCACCAGCAGCAATTACAGAATTATCACCTATTCGAATTTGACCAAGAACTAAAGCACCAGCATGAATGCGTACGTTATTTCCAATCATAGGAGATACAGATTTTTTCGTATAACCAATCGTTACTTGTTGATTAATCCAGCAATATTCACCTATACTTTCTGCACTTATTATCGTAGCAAAACCATGTTGAATAAACAAAGCTTTTCCTATTTTATCTCTCGAAGTCGTAATATATAAACTGCTGAGGGGAGGGAGAAGAATTTTATGCAGCAAAGAAACTCTCAATCGTTTATACATTACATTTCGAAATTCTTTATAATAAGTCAGGAAATACATCATACCTACTAAACCGCTATATCCTACGCTATAACACTTACTCCAAAAACGGACATCTTCCCTAATATTTTTATTAAGATAATAGCTTAAAATATGCGGTATATATCTAAATGATAGAACAATAGCTAGTAGAATTTTCACTTTAATTCTCATAACAATTACTTATTTGTTTAATGGTTGTATCTGAATCAAATACTGAATTCTTCATCATCTGAGAAGTTTTTACTCTTTGAGTTTCAGATAATTTGGAAGGAATATGGGAAATCCATTCATCCAAAGACTTATTGAGTGATAGATAATTAATTAGGCCTGTAATGTTTACGAGTTTTGTAATATTTTCAGAAGCCAATATTGGTAATCCTGATGCCTGTGCTTCAACTAATGTAAATGGTAATCCTTCAAATAAAGATGGAAAAACCATCAAATCAAACATTGAATAAAATCGACTTGTTTCAGAAATACTCCCGAGAAAAATAATATTCGGTTTGTTTGTTTCTGTCTTTATTTTAAAAAACAATGGCCCATCTCCAACGAGCACCAACTTTGATTCTGGATTTTTTTTATTATAATAATCAAAGCATTTTATCAAAAAATCATGATTCTTAGCCTCTACGAATCTACTTACATGCCCCCATACTAGGATGTTATCATCTATATTATATTTTTTACGTAATTCTATCCTTGATCGATTATTATATTTATAGGTATCAAGATTAATACCATTATTTATTAATTGGTATTTCTGTGAACCAAACATCCATTTAGCAGCTTTATCACTACATGATAGACGCACAACTTCTCCATGATTCATCAACCATCTATTGAAATAATGAATATATTTTCCAATAGCACCTCCTACATTATTGTTACTATTATGAGAATGGACTACGAACTTACACTTCGCTTTACGAGCAACCAGAGTCGGTATATTGTTTATCAAAGAATTAGCATGCAAATGAATTACATCATAGCCATTATCCTTAACAATAGAAAGGAGTTGTTTGTATGATTTAAAATAATGCTTCTCAAAAGGTAAAGTATAAAATATCTTCACATCCTTCTTTTCACACAGTTCTAATAACCTAACATTTTCATTCTTGTCAGATTGAAGAACAATATCAATATGGTACTGTTCTGTGTCAATTTTCTCAAGCACATTGTAAACAAAGGTTTCTGCTCCTCCTATATTCAAAGCTCTAAGATAGTAAAGGATCTTTTTCATTATTTCATTATTTCATCTAAGATAACAGGTATTTCTTGAATTGTATTACAAACATCAAATTTTTGAGCGACTATCATATTGTGACTACCAAACCTTGCTCTGTCTCCTGTATTATCAACAAGCTTTCTAATTGCCATTGCATATCCTTCAATATTATAAGGCTGAATGGTATAACCTGTAACTCCATCTTCAGTATAATCACGGATACCATTAACGTAGGATGAAATCAGTGGTAAACCAGAAGCCATACCTTCTAAGGCACCTATTCCAAGGCCTTCTCTTTGAGATGGGAAAACATAAATATCAGCTGCTTTGCATATTTCAGGAATATCTCTATGATAACCAAGGAAATGTACATTCTCTGCTATACCTAATTTTTTGCAAAGATTCTTTAGATAATCTTCAAGAACGCCTTCACCACATATAGCATAATGAATGTCCTTATCTTTAAGTTCTCCAAGAGCTCTAATAACCACTTCGTGATTTTTACGAGTCCCCAACTCGCCTACTGAAAGAAGCATAATGACATTATTTGGTATGCCAATTTCTTTTCTCTTTAGGCTCCTGTCCACACTCGCTTCTCGGAATTTCTTTGTATCCAATCCAACACCATGAACATAGAAAACGTCTTTGAATCCAAACGACTTTCCCCTATTGAAATCTTCCTTGTTAATTGTAATTAGATAATCTGCAAATTTAGCCATTATACGCTCTATTGGGTAAAAGATAAGCCAGCTACCCTTTGATGACCCATCAAAGAAGTGGAATCCGTGTACCATATATACTACTTTGGTACCTTTTTTTCTTGCGCTTCGCGCTGCTAATCGAGTAGCAATACTCATCACTGGCTCATTAGTCCAGATTAGATCAAAGCTATCATTATCAATGATTCTTTTTAAGTCTATTATTCCTTTATAATTTGATAGACTAAATGGACTTCTATTAAGGCGTATATATGATATTTTTACAGGTTTTTCTTTTATACGGTTACGCAATAAATCATCATAGCCTTCCAAAGCTGTACTAGCAATCTCAACATGATGCCCCATCTCCAATAGTTTCTCTATATGAGGAACTAAAAAATGGAATATCATAGCGTTTGTTGCTGTAAGCAGAATCTTACTCATGATTAAATTAATTTTGAAATTTTTTCTACAATACCATCAGCATCAATACCATATTGACCTCTCAGGTATTTCTGATTACCCACTCGAACAGAGTACTCATCATTCAATCCAACACGAAGTAATATAGCATTCCTCTGCTTCATCTCTGTCATTACCTCAGCAACAGCAGAACCAAAGCCACCGATAACATTTTGTTCTTCACAAGTTACAATCAGATCAAAATCCTTTGCAATCTGCTCGATTGTTTCTTTATCAATAGGCTTAACTGTTGGGAAAGTATAAACTGCAGGATTAATACCCTTTGCTTTCAAAACATCCTTTGCAACAGTTACTTCCTCAAAAATAGCACCTGTTGAGAAGATAGCAATCTTCGCACCATCGCAAACCTTGATAGCCTTTCCAATCTGGAAGTTCTCAATCTTATCGTGAATACGTTTCTCACCTCCACGACCAAGTCTAAGGTATGCTGTTCCTTTATACTTAGCTAATGCCTTAGTACATTCCTCAGCTTCTATAAGATCGGCAGGTGCAAGTACTACAACATTAGGCAATGCACGAAGAATTGCAAGATCCTCAGTTGCCTGATGGCTCATTCCAAGTGAACCATAGACGAAACCACCACCAATACAAACAACCTTTACATTGGCATTATGGTAAGCGCAATCGTTACGAATCTGCTCAATACAACGAAGTGTGGGGAAATTACCAATACTATATGTGAAAACGTTCTTTCCTGTGAGTGCCATACCAGCAGCCACACTTGTCATGTTCTGCTCAGCAATGCCAGCATTTGTAAACTGATCAGGACACTTCTCCCAGAAAGGTTGCAAAACGCCAAATCCGAGGTCTCCAGTTAAGAGCTCTATATTTTTATCTTCTTTGGCAAGTTCTACCAAAGTTCTTACAAATGTATCTCTCATCTCTATAATTATACGTTATGAACCTTTTCTGTTGTTCCAATCTTAGCATCCACTCTTCTCATCTTCTCAGGATATGTAGTATTCCAAGTGTGTGAGAATGTGTGATCATTGTAGATGTCATCCTTATCAGTAGGCAACTGAGGATTCTCGATGCCATTAGGAGTATAAGGATCATCACAACCCGCTGGCTTTATCTTATGCAACTCGCTAACCGCACAATCATACTCCCACCCATCATGCGGAAAACGATAGTGCCAAAGGATATCATTCTGCATGAATGGGATGCCAAAACCCTTGATGGTATTGGCTATAATTACAGTAGGCTTATGCTCATCATTAGCAGCATATTCTGCAACCTTTGCGAAAGCATACTTCAGTTCTTTATGATCGTTTCCGTTAATCTCAATTACATTCCAACCAAATGATGCCCACTTCTCCGCAAAGTTTTCTATCTCCAGAGTATTCTCGTTGAAGTCCATACTCTGCATATGATTGTGGTCAACGATCGCGCAAAGATTGTTCAACCGGAAGTGATTAGCAAACAATGCTGCCTCCCACACGCTACCCTCATCGCATTCGCCATCACCAAGAACAACAAATGAGCGCTCACTGCGTCCGTCTTTCTTCAATGCGAAAGCAAAACCTGCAGCGGCACCAAGACCATGACCAAGGCTACCTGTTGAGAACTCAACACCAGGAAGGTGATGAGATACGTGACCAGAAAGACGACTACCATTCTGATAATGAGTCTTCAGTTCTTCTACTTCAAAGAAACCACACTCAGCAAGTGCAGCATATATAGAAGCGCCAGCATGACCCTTACTTAAGATAAAGCGGTCGCGATCTTTCCATTTAGGATTCTTAGAATCGTAATTCAATACATCAGCATACAATATTGCCACAATATCAGCAACAGAAAGGATTGCACCAAGGTGGCTACCACCACTCAGGTGAGTCATCTCAACACCATGTCGACGAATTTTCCATGCAAGCTGCTCGCTTGTCCATTTACAATTTGCCATATATCTTATTTCTTTTGATTCTTTTCGTAATTGTCTAATATCTCCTGAACATCCTTTGGTAATTTATCAGACTTTGTGATTACCTTATATACTGTCCAAAAAATACACTTGATATCACCGAGGAACGAATGGTGGTTGCGATAATAAAGCTGTAATTTCAACTTCAAAGGACGAACTACATTCAGATAATAAGCATCTGGATCAATTGCTTCTGTAAATCCTTTGAACTGAGCAATATTAGCCATTGATGCCCAATCAGTAATACCTGGCTTCTGGTCGAGAATAGCCATCTCGCACTCGGTATACATATCAGTATAGTAGCGCAATTCAGGACGAGGGCCAACAAAACTCATATCGCCCTTCAATACATTTATCAACTGTGGTAGTTCATCAACTTTACTCTTGCGAAGGAAGTGACCAATAGGAGTGATACGATCATCATCATCGCCAACATTCCACTTACCCTTACCTTCACAATCAGGTTTCATACTTCTGAATTTAAAGATACGGAAGTCTTTACCATGCTGACCAACACGAACACCACGGAAGAAAACGCCGCCCTTTGATCCAGTAACAATAATTAAAGAAATAATCAAAAGTATTGGCGATAAACATACCAATCCAATAAAACTAAAAATTATATCAAATAGTCTTTTCATACCTTATTACATATTAGCACCATCAACAGGAATGTTAGTTGCCTGCATGAATGATGACTTATCACTTGCCATAAATATAACTGCATTAGCAATCTCCTCAGGAGTACCAAAACGGTTAACTGCCTGATGATGCCGAAGGAAGTCATCAACACGAGGGTTGCCTTCTTTTATAAATTTATCCCAGTAGCTGCCTTCAAAAGCCACAGCACCTGGCATAATAGAACACATAAGGATACCCGTAGGAGCCAACTGACGACCAACAGTTGTAATGTATGCGTTGAGGAATGCTTTAGAAGATGCGTAAAGTGGATTACCACGAAGTATCTGAGCAGATATTGATGAGATATGAATTACACGTCCGCTCTTTCTTTCAATCATAGGTGGAAGAAGAACACTATTCATATCAATTGATGCAAGGGCATTCATTCTCAATGCATGCTCCCAATCATCATAGCCTGCCAAATAATCACGACTTACGAGAGACGTCCCTACATTGTGAACTATAACATCAAACATACCATATTTTTCAATGAGATCTGTTGCAAACTGTTTGGTATTACATTCCATGATATCAGCAACTTCATAATTATATGATTCCGCACCAATAGCAATAGCCTTCTTACCTACTTTGACAAGAAGATCTTCTGTACGTGCAATATTTACGATATTACAATTTTCTTTTGCGAAGCCAATAACTATGCCTTCACCTATTCCCTTACTGCCACCAACAATAAGAATATTCTTTGATTTTAAACCTAATTCCATAATTATTTTTTTTGTAATGCTTCTTTTACTATTTGCGATTTCTTATCATTATAATAGAATTTTTTTGCATTTTCGGAATATACATCATAATTGACTGTTATATTAGAAATGGCATTTTTAAAATTTTCAAGACTGAACGAAGGAATACAACAGCCCATATTGTTATAACTAATAGTGTATCTTAATCCTGGTATATCATTACCAAGCATAGGAATGCCAAATTGAGAAAATTCGAACAACTTATTTGGAGCGCAATAAATTGAATTCAAAGGTGAAGTAAAAGTACCATATACAGGAGTATAAATTAGAATTCCAATAAAAGCATGACTTGTCACTTCTAAATGATATGGTGCAGTGATGTATGACAGTATTACTGTCTTTGAATATTTTCTCAAATGAGAACAATCACTTCCTGTCATAACCATAAACACATAATCATCACTCAATTCTTCTACTGCAGATGCTATTGTTTCAATTGGTCGTTCAGCATCAACTACGCCTTGGTAAAGAATGAGCTTCTTATTTACCAACTTTTTAATAAGATCTTTTGCTTCATCCGATTTTGTTATATCAGAATTTCTTTCAAACGTACTATCAACTGGTTTATTTGAAATAACTAAAGGGAGTTCTGTTAATTTTAACCATGCCTGAGTTATCTGAGCACGATTATACTCACAAACAATAACTTTATGAGCATAATGAGCAAGTTTTGCCAAGTCAAGCCCAAATGTCCAATGACTGCCTATATATGTTACTTTTTCAACCAGTTCGAACAGATGCAGGTTGTAGCGATAGTCGAGCAGCTTCATGCCCATATGCTTCAAGGTGATGTTTGACATTACCCACAAGAGGGTATCTTCATCATAGTGGGTATCGATATACCTCCAGATGCTCTTACGAACAGCAAACAAGTCTTTTAGTTTTGTCAGGGCAGAAGTCTTGTAGGAATACTCTTTACCGACTTTCTCTATGATTACCGACTGAGGAAGAACCTCCTTCAATTGATCACTTGCTACGGTAATGAGAACCGTTACCTGAGTGCCGGCATTCACCAACTCATTAATCAATGCTATGGTAAGAGGATAACCCAGAATGGAATCCACCTGTATGAGAATTACTTTATCGTACATATTAACTTCAATCTTTGAAATTTAATAAAAGATTAATATAGGAAAATTACTTTATTCTCAAACTCTTCTATTCACCAACTAACTTTTGATAAACAGTGATATGCTGTTTTGCAATATTATTCCAAGAATATATTCCTTTTCTCCCTATATCTACAGATGAGCAAGAATTCCATATTCCTTTGATGTTTTCGAGAATTTTTTCTTTTATAGGTTTGGTATAAAACAAACCTGGCACCTGTTCAGGATATATACCACAGTGTGTTGTACACAAAACTGGGGTATGTTGAGATAAACTCTCAAATATTACCAACGGAAGCATCTCAGTAACACTAGGAATTGCTGTTAGATAGGCTTCTTTATATAGTTGGCGCATGATATTGGGGTTAGTTTCTTTACCCCAAAAAACGACATTATTTCCAGCTATGTTTTTACATCGTTGATAATAATCCTGTTGACCTATACCGGGCTCTCCCACTATTAACAGATTTAGTTGTAATTCATTGGCTATTTCTATCAATGGTAGTTGGTTCTTGTCGGACTCTATTCTACCCACCACTATGATATAATTAGTAAATGGCAACTTTATGAAAGTATCATCTTGGCAGAAAAAGCTATCGTCTATACCATTGGGGATAATGCTTATCTCTTTATCAATCTTAAATATAGTTCTCAGTCGGTTCTTCTCAAAATTGGTTAGAGTAATAAAGCAATCTACCATAGAAAATATTTGGTTGAATCTCTTCATTACATAGAAAAGACCTGGAAATCTTGATGCAAGTAGTTTAAATTGATATGATTTATTAGAATATCTAGGACTACCTATCATAGGAGTTACAACAATCTTCTTACCAAGTTCTTTTGCCCTTTGCACTATTGGTAAAAACTCCGTAACCGAAGAATGTAAATGAATGATATCGTATTGACGAATTTCAGTGTTTGATAAGTTATACCAGTCAACGTCAATTCCCAGTTCTATCAATTCTCTATATATGTGCATTACCTGAGATTCAAAACCGCCCATATGAAGGGGGTATGACATAGGGGGTACAAATAATACTTTCATTATATATACTACTTCAGTGAATACTCTGTTTTATTGGATAACAGGCTCTTTCGCTTTGATTTCTGTTGGCTGTAAACTGGCCGTTTAATAGTACTTTGAGGCTTGTTAATAGATTGCACATAGGCATAGAATAGCAAAACTACAAAGAAAGGAATTCTCAAATCAAAATTGTGCACTGTCATCAGATTAATAGAATAACCCAGAAAGGCATAAAAATAGAAGGAATTACATGAAAGATACCTTTTCATTCGAGTAAATGCAGATAACCAAATAAAAGAGAATAGTGAAAACCCTAAAATTCCATTCTCTCCTAGAATCTGTAGGAATAGATTATGTGTGCCCAAACGAGATGGCGAGTAAGCTGGTGTTTGCCCTGTTCCAACTCCCAATATAGGGTTTGACATAAAATTAATAATGGCCTCAGACCATAACTCGAACCTACCTGATCCTCCTTCTGATTTGATGTTATCATTGATTGAGAAAATTCTGTCTACAACTTCTGGAAAATAAAGAAAAACTCCAATAAAGAGACCTATTACACACAATAAAACACAATAGAAACTTTCTTTTTTATTCACAAACAAAACATACAGCAAGATCAGGGTTGATACCAAAAATGAAGATCTGCTATAGGTAAAAAGAATACCTAAGTATGTAATTGATAAGCCAACCATTGACCCTACTGTGATTTTATTAGATACCAAAGACAACCAATAACCAAATGGGAACAAAAGCAAAGCTGCCAAGAAATTTGGTTCTTTATCTATAGGCACCCACCTCAACCAAGCCTTAATCAGATCATCTCCAAGCACTCCCTTTCCTGCAAAATCAGTACCAGCATAAATTTCACCTAAGTATGCTGTTTCGTTATTCAAGAAGTAGTACAATCCATATCCGGTAGCCAATATTCCTAACAGACCTATCCATCGTTCAACAAAAACGACATCATCTGCGTCGTTTAGAAGAAGTAATGCAAGGCAAAGGCTGATAAATGTAATGAAATCTACATTAATTGCACTACTAAACAATTCATCGTTGATGGTGTATAAATACGAAACAATCCGAATGACTAAGTAGAAAACAAAAGGAATAATCAACTTGGATAATGATAATTGTTTTCCACTAATTCTAAGCCTTCTAAAATTGAACAAAAAGATGATTGCAGAAGAGATGATAATTGGCGATGGCATATTCAAACTTGCCATTGATGAAAACAACAGAGAAACCATCACACAAAATGACGCTCTAGCTGACTTTATCGCAATACAAACTACGAATAATAAGAACACGATGCCAGCATTTGAGCCCATATTAGTGATTGAGCAATAACAGATCCAAATATAAAGACCTATTAAAAGCATATATTCAATGTATCTTCGAATAAAATTCATCTATGTTGCTATCTTTTATACAGAATGCTTAGTTTAGAATGAACAAATTTCGACAACAGGATTTTACACTCGTCAACATAAAATCCTCCCACATTCTTTATTCCATCATACCAGTCCGGAACTCTTTGAAGCAATATTTTCTTGATTTTAATACGCTTATACTGTCGATATTTTTTCGATGTAATATTCAAACGTTGAGATTCAACAACCTCATTTTCTGTTATTTTCCCTATATTAAATAATTTTGCTTCGAGCATCTCGCTAAATAACTTCTGAGCCCTTTTATTTCTTAAAATGATAGTAGACCAAGCCTCACCAGTATCTGTTATTCTTTTAATCCATGCGTCACCACATGAAATATCTGCCAACTCTCCAGTAGCATCAATACAATATACGCATCTATTATTTTTCTGGATAGGACTCAGTTGCGCATATTTAGGGTAAGGGTATTTCCATTCCCTACCACTATTATTCACAATTTTCATTAGACCTGGAACGCCATCACCTCTATGTTGAAAATACCTTACACCGTCAAATTTTGCAACATTATGAACAAAGTGGTCTATTTCTCTAAAATCGCGATACCCACCGCAAAAATTTGCGAGGGTTAGGACAATATTAATTGATGGATTGAGTACCTCTTGGTATTTTCTCCAGCCAGCTATCTGACACGGTGTTCCAATAAGAACGTATTTCTCTTCAGTTTTCAATTGACTGAGAATGGAAAGTGTGCTGGTAGGGCAATATTTTGAGCCTTGAGCTTCTATCAACTCCTCTTTATTTCGTGCGATATATGTAGTAGGTCTTGGAGTAGGTGAATCATATGTGTATTTTGTACAAATTACACCATCGGCATATCCCTTTTCAAGCATAAAGAGGGAAATTGTTGTCATAGCTCCTCCAGAGGATGCTTTCTTTAGCAGGGTAGCGTCTAAGCTCTGAACTAAATTTAACTCATTATACCAACCGAGTTCATAAGAATAATTCTTTGCGAAATGTATTCTCTTTCCGAAATCAACGATATCATAGCCCGCACCAGGGCATACAGCAATATGCCCTCTATCCTTCTTGCTATAATTCGATACAAGATTACCATTTTTCTCCACTATTTCAGTGTTCTTCTCTATTGCGTGGCAAAGTCCACATCCAAGGCAATAACCGTTAGATATAACTTTATTTATCGACTTAAGCTCCATTTTCTCAATGATTTTAAACAACAACAAATTTCATTATTGGCTGTTGATACAAATATTTATTGTACAATATATTCCTACGTTTTTTTTGCTGTTGTAGATGGTAGTAATCGTATCAGCTGCTGTCGACTATTCTCCACTATGTTCTTGTATTCTTTTAGTGTCTCAATAATTGCAACTCCATTATTAATTCCATCAAGAATTCTTTGTTTTACAATTTCAAGATTCGGATCATCTAAATCAATTATCTGACTTGGCAATCCTATACCTTTTCCTATGATGTCATGACTGCGAAAATCGAGACTCGAAGTGAGCATGAAATACGGTGTGCACATACTTGACGAATTGATAATTGAATGAGTTCTTTCCCCCAACATAAAATCGAGAGTTTGAATCAAAGGTCGCAGGACGTTTACAGGAAGATCCTCGCGAATAATCACAGCTTTTTCGCTATGTTTCATTCTCTTGTGAATATCTTTAGCAATCTTCAAATCGTTACCAGCACCCTCCTCTATACAATGCGGTATAAAGAAAAATATGCAGTTTATTTCTTCTGCTATGACATCAAGAAGATTTGCAATGAAATTTCTGTGATCATCAGACTTTTGTTTTGATTTCAGAAAGCTACCTTGAAAAGAAATTGAGTTCTCGCATATAGTGAGACCTATGTATTTCAAATTTTTATCAAAGCCTATTTTATATTTTTCAGCTATCATTCTACTCTCGCTGATCTCGTCAGGTGTCGACTTGCAGTAGAAGGCCATATCAGGTAATAGATATACACCCTTTGATAAGTTCAATTCTTGAAGATATTCATAACAGGTGTTTTCTCGTAGAACATTAAGATTAGAATAACTGAAAAATTTGTAATCTAATTGCTTGTTTGAAAAACTATACTTCTTTATAGGACAGAAGCCTGTTCCTGGAACAGAATAATGAAGTCCCATTCTCTTTATATACAAACCAAGTCCTGCACAGAAGGTATGATAAAAACCATCATGAGCTAATAGAATGACATCAGCTGCTTTTAAAACACTCAGCACCTCTGGATGCTTCGAGATACTGCTAACATATGGGAAAATACCCAATCTAAAAAAGAAGGCGCATATTAATCTTCGGATAAGCCCCATTCTGCCAACAAATCTTTGAGGATACTTATAAGTCGGATAACACCAGTTTACAGGAAAAGATGTAATATTATCCTCTTTTACAATGGTGTCAGAAGGACCGAAGACATAGAATTCAATATTCTCTTGGAACGCTTCTTCATACAATGATTGAATACCTCTTAAAATGGCTTCTTCCCCTTTGTTTTTTATTGGCAAAAAATCCGCAATAAAAATCTTCATGATTATTTGTGCTTTTTTAAAATTTTCAACTTTATTGTTCCTGTTACTAATCTTTGTTCTTTCTTATTTAGTCCTAATTTAAAGATAGCTACAGCAGAAAGTACAATATTTATTAAAGTCACAAGAATCAGTCTCAGGAATCCAATATCCAAAAGCTTATGCGCACCATAAGAAAACGGTAGTACTACAATACTAACGAGTACACAAGGCATCATTACATCAGTAAGATATTTTCTAATACTATATTCAAAAATACCTTTCAAGACAATCAAACAAACAATTTGATTTATTATAGATATTATTAAGCTAATCCAAAAAACTGTTTCTGGCGATGCGCCAAAATGCAGAAATACCCATGAAATTGGCAACATAGAAGTGAGAATTATGCTTGTAACAATTTGATACTTCTTCATTTTTCCTGTCGCATGTACAACTTGTGAAACTGGAGGATTAAAGTTCGTTACAAGCATATTCAGGACAATGATAATCGTAAATAATGCAGTATTCTCTGGTATATTATCCCCTAGCCATAATTGAAGGATGTACTTGATTTCAATCATCACTGGAAAAGAAATTAATATCATAAGAAAAAATGTGAACTTAGACATTGAAAACATTAATGTAGTTGTTCTTTGATAATCCTTAGATGAATACGATTGCATTAACTGTGGCCTAAAGGCTGTGAAAATATTGACCGAGAAACCATTTAGAGCACTTGCGACTTGATAAGAGATCGCTCTTGCAGCGTTTACAACAGGTCCCAAATAAGCATTCAAAAGCATATTTAAACCTTGATCCTTTATCATATAGGAAAACGATCCAAATATATTCCATCTCGAAAAAGAAATCATTTGGCTAAATATTTTTTTTTCTAATCCCCTTATTAACTTGATAAATTTAAACTGAATCTTGGTATATGAAAAATAAAACACAAAATTCACTATCGATACTAAAAAGATAAAAATACCATATAAAATCAAAGCATCTATACTATGGATAAATCTCAAAGCGATAACAGCTACAAATCTTAAAACGACATCGACTATGTTAACGACTGCGTAATAATTCATTCTTTCATAAGCCATTATTACAGCGACATAAGGCACTTGAATTATTACAAACAAAAAAGAAAAAACTGAAAACTGAAATACCCAATTTGCTGCAAACAGTCGTTCAGAAGGTATAACCATTACATTATTGATGTACCATATACCAACGCACTCTGCTATCACGAATAGTAATCCAGCCAACATGAGTTGAATATACAATGAAATTGTATAAATTTCACTAATATTACTACCATTATTTGCTCCTATATCTACATTAAAGAAGCGTTGAACACCATTCGACATAGACGCATTTAAAAATGCGAACATGGCAACAAATCCGCTGACAACATTGTATATACCGAAATCATTAACACCTAAAACGTCAAGTACTAGTCTTGAAATGTAAAGAGTAAGGAATAATACAATAATCAATCGCAGATACAGAATAATAGTATTCTTTGCTATTCTCTTGTTATTTGATACTATAGCAGCAGATGGCATAAATTGTTTATTATTTTGGTTAACAGAATTTGCTACCAGAAATATACATTGGAGGAATGACAAATGCTTCTCACTTGGACGCACCTATCATTAATTAGCCTACTTCGACCCATGGCTCAGACTCTGAGTTCCTTGTCTTTATCACCCTTGCTGGCGTTCCTACAACAATGGAATGTGGAGGCACATCTCTTATAACAACAGCTCCAGCACCAATAATTACATCATTACCTATCACAACCCGGTCTTTTATAAAAGCCCCGGTTCTAATCTTTACATTGTCTCCGATAATGCTTTTCCATCCGATAGTAACTTGTTGGTTAATCATGCAATTCTCTCCCATTTTGGCGCATGAGACAATTGTTGAGAAACCATGCTCAATAAAAAGCCCTCCCCCGATATCGCTGCATCCTATGAACAAGTTATGGCAGTTAAAGAATTGTAAGGGTTTCAAGAGTATTCTAAATATTAAGCAATTTATTCTTAACCTATAAAAAAACAAGTACCGAAATTCAGGAAGACCAAAGAACATGCTCAAGAATGATTTCTTATGCCATGTCTGAAATTTTTTATAATCAACTACCAATCTCCCTCCCCCATTAGCTGTAAAGTGATATTTATCATATATTTATGTTTATCCATATTAACCAGGAGGAGACATTTCACTCCTTCCAGAGGATGTGTCAACCTTCTGGTTGTTATTTTGCTAGTCTTCTAAATTACCTCGCCTCATAACGGTCAGTATCCTTGTCTGCGAGAACGGCGGCTATGCGACGGCATGCTTGACCATCACCATAAGGATTGACAGCATGTGACATCTTCTCATAAGCTGCGGGATCGTTGAGGAGGGTGCTGACTTCGGTGACGATTTTATCGTAATCGGTGCCCACAAGGTGAACGGTGCCACTGGCGAGTGCCTCAGGACGTTCAGTGGTGTCGCGCATCACGAGAACAGGTTTGCCAAGGCCTGGCGCTTCCTCCTGAATGCCACCAGAGTCGGTGAGGACAATGTTGGCTTTGCTCATGAGATGCACGAACTCAAGGTATTGTAGAGGCTCAATGAAGAAGAAGTTAGGACGAGTAAGATTCTTACCAAATACTTCATGAATTGGCTTGCGTACGTTAGGATTCAAGTGCATAGGATATACGAAGTCAACATCCGGATATTTCTCAGATAAATCCTTCATAGCAGAAACCATACGTATGAAACCATCACCAAAGTTCTCACGTCTATGTCCTGTAATCAAGACGAGTTTCTTGCCGTCAGCAAACCTCTTTACATCATAACCAGCCTCAAGCAGAATTTTATCCTGCTCAGCACGAAGGATATCATCAGTCTTGAGTTTCTCTACAACAATATGGAGGGCATCAATTACTGTATTACCTGTAACAAAAATATCTCCTTGAGCTTTTTCTTCTTTCAAGTTGCTTTCAGCAAGTGACGTTGGAGCAAAATTGTATGTAGCAATACGACCTGTAATTTGACGGTTCACCTCTTCAGGCCAAGGACTATATATAGTATGAGTACGAAGACCTGCTTCAACATGTCCAACAGGAATCTGTTGATAGAACGCAGCTAAAGCGGATGCTGTAGAGGTTGTTGTATCGCCATGAACAAGGACAACATCAGGTTTACATTCTTTGAGAACATCACGCATACCAGTCAATACTCGTGCAGTAATATCATATAAATCTTGACCTTGTTTCATGATATTCAAATCATAATCAGGTTTAATGTCAAAGATTTGAAGAACTTGATCAAGCATTTCTCGATGTTGCCCTGTTACACAAACAATAGTTTTAAATTCATTTTTATGTTTCTGCAACTCTTTTACCAGTGGGCACATTTTTATTGCCTCTGGACGAGTTCCAAACACTAGCATTATTGTCTTCATATATTTAGAATCTGTTTTGAATTTATTTCAAAAGTTTTTTTGAGCATGATTGGACAAAATGTTATTTGTAGCATTGCTTCTGCTGATTCTGTTTTGTATTCGTAATCAGTGGTCATCCTTCTGTAATTTTCAATCCAGGAAAAAGTCCGTTCTACAATCCATCTCAAAGGTGTTATCTGAAACTTTTTTGATGCTTCATCCGGACGGAGTACTACCGCTAATTCCCATCCCGGATCTTTCACTATGCCAGCTAACGTTCCTCTATATCCGCCGTCAGCTATAATCTTCTTTAGTCTTGGAAATATATACCGAAGTTGTTTTATAGGCTGGACAGCCCCTACGCTATCATGGATATTTGCAGCATGAATCCAAGTATATCAACAATGATGTGCTCTTTTCTTCCTTTGACTTTTTTTCCACCATCAATGCCATATTCACTGCTGTCTATATGATGGGACGTTCTTACACTTCTGGAGTCTATGAGCCCGATGCTGGGTAAGCCCCCAATTGCTTTACCCCTAATTGAAAATCAATCATATAGCAGTTGAGTAGATTTATTTTTTAAGTTTAATTAGATTGCCTGAAGGGCTAATTTACCTGGAAGTAGACTCTCATAGTCCTTGTTACCCTCTATCAATTCATCAGTCACGATTCGTACTCTATACCAGGTCTCATCTATGTTAAGCACGGATTTTGCTTTAAGTAACAACAGCTTTAGACAAGGCAACAGCTTTTGAATCTTACGGGGAGCATCATCAGTTTGATAACGGAATAAAAATTCACTGTAAAATTCACTCATGTTCATAACCGAATAATTTAAATGTATGAACACAAAGGTAACACGGAAAGAAAAAAGAGGCAAGAGCCATGCAATGAGTGCTTACAAAAAAAAACTGGATGTTTATTTGTATATTATTCTTCCACCAAATACCGTTCTATATTCCTCGTCTCCTTACTGAAGTTCACGCCTATCTTCACCAAACGTCTACCATCCAGCCGATAAGGTATCAGATAGTCTTTTTCATCAATCTGTTTCAAGGCATCTTCAGCACTGCCATCCAATTTGAACTCAAATACAAAGATGGTGTCTTTGGTCTTCACCACCGCATCGGCACGACCACGGGAGCTACGTACCTCGGTGTCTACAAACTGCCCCATCAGGGTGAAGACAATATAAAACACGGCTTGATAGTGACGCTCCGTATTACCGCTTAAGTCGTAAGGAATGCCGGCAAAGAAGACTTTCAAGCGTTCCATGAAAGCATTCACATCGTGAGCGCGGAGCTCGCGCATGAACTTGGCAATATGAAAACCAGTTTCATCGTCAGTAACCTTTGTATAGAAAGGAACCAGGAAGTTGAGAAAGCCGTAACGAACCTCGTCGTTGGGAAACGCCAATGTATAGAGCAAAAACTCCTTATCATAATCCTTGATAGTCAGATAACCACTTTGGTAAATCATCGGAAGCGGGTTGTTAGCTTCCGCACGATATTCGGAAAAAGCGGAAGCTGTCACTTCTACACCGTTCACCAGCAACCGAAGATCATAATCACTCTGTTTAAGCAAGCTGACAAGATAGGTAGGAGTGCCTGTCTGAAACCAATAATTGCCGAATTTCGTTTTCTGGAACACATTCAAAAGACTGAAAGGGTTAAACAACCCAATCACGGTATTCTCACAAAAGTGATAACCGTCATATTGTCTCTCCAGGCGGGAAAGGGTTTCTTCAAAAGTAAGTTCCTCATTTTCGCTCAGACGTTGTATTTCCGGTGTAAAGACTTTTACCAGTTCATCTTTCGTAATACCGCACAAGGCATTGTATTCCTTGTCCATACTGATGTCGTTCAGTTGGTTCAGATCGCTGAACACACTGACTTGAGCGAACTTGGTAACCCCCGTCAAGAATACAAAACGAAGATAACGGTCGGAACTTTTCAAAACACCATAGAAAGCTTTCAGGATACTACGATATTCGTCCAGAAGAGGCTCGTTCAAAATGGCTTGAAGAAGAGGTTTGTCGTATTCGTCAATCAAGACTACAACTTGCTTACCGGTCTGTTCGCTGGCACGGCGAATGACACCGGAGAAACGGGTGGAAAGGGTCATTTCAGCCACATCGCTCCCCCACTCTTCTTCCAAAAGGGTCAGATTACGCGAAAGCATTTGATTCAGGCTCTCGGCACAATCATATTTTTCCGCGTTCAGATCAAGATGAAATACCGGATATTGTTCCCATTTTGTCTCCAACTTCTCAATGGCAAGTCCCTGAAACAAGTCCTTGCGACCTTGGAAATATGCTTCGAAAGTGGAAAGGAGCAGGCTTTTGCCGAAACGACGGGGGCGACTCAAAAAATAAGGTTTACCGGAATTGACAATCTGATAGACCATAGCTGTTTTATCTACATAAAGATAATTCTCCTTACGTATTTCCTCAAAAGTCTGTATGCCGATCGGCAATTTACGCATCTGTTCCATTTTCGCCATCTGTTTTTAGAGATATGCAAATATACTAATTTTCACCACAGAGGACACTGTGTACACAGAGTTTTTTCCTCAAAAGGTGAAGAGGGCTACATCGCAAGACGCTTAATCTTCTATTTCTTCCCACGGATAGGGATTCTCAATCACATTCTGAAACTCTGCCACAGCCTCCTGCTGTTCAGTAGTAAGTGATGCGGAATCCCAGGAAGCGATAATCGTACGGCCTTCGTCAGCCAAAGGTTCGTCGAAGACTTCACCATAACAGACAGTCAGCAGACGAAGTTTTAATAGCGAGGCAGGAAGAACATCAAGGATATCCCAACAGCGATCCAACACTTCCTGAACATGCCGCTGCTTCTCACCGTGATCAATGAACGAGGCACTGTAGCCCATCAAAAGAGCGAGACAAACGTTCGCCTGTTCTTCCACAGTAGAACCTTTGACACCAGAATTATACAAAGCAGTAGTCAGGCGGTAGACTTCACCGTTACGACGGGACAAGTCATCGCTATAGATGGGACTCCCGTCAACACCCAAATACATCAGCTCATGCGCTGCACGCTGAAGGGCAGCTGTTTCTGCAGAAAGAGACATAATTATTTTAATTTATGATTTCAGATTTATGATTAATCGACTGTCGATGACTTGTGAAAGACTTATCTACTGTCAATTATTGATTACTTCTATAAGATCAGGATGAATGGTAGCAAGCGCAACGGCAATAACACCTTGTATTTCGATAACCACACGACGATCGCGAGCCCCTTTCACTTTCAAGAAAATGCCTTCCTGGCCTTCGAAGTCACCGCCCGTGATACGGACTTTCGTACCCTTGGACAAATTCAGTTCATCAGGTTGGAAATACATGAGATGGTCATTGTAAGTACCAGCCACAGCAATAAAGCGCTGCATCTCACTGTCGGAGATAATAATCTTCTGTCCGCTGCGGGTATCAGTGATGTATTGCAGGTAACTAACCTGAGACTTCACGCGCTTCACATCCGAAGGACGGGCATGGACAAATAGCAGATTATGGACGACAGGAACCAAAGCCCGGACTTTCCTGCCTTTCTTTATGCTAACCTTATACTGCATGGGAATGAAACAACCTAACTTCTCCTTTTCAAGCAAACGCATCGCATCAGGCTCTCTACGATAGGTGGCGCGCATCGCATACCATATTTCGGTTTCTTTATCCACTTCCATTTTAGGGGCTATTTCAGAAAAGGGTGTTCTCTTGGGGCTTTGAAACCCTTACACACGACTGAGTTTCAATCACTTGCGAACGCTTTATGTAAAATACGACAAGCTTTGCGTCCTTCTTGCCAACAGATTTTATGCAGTAATTCATTACCTTGAAGGTAAAAAGCTATAAACGAACCAGTTAAATAGAAATATCATCTTTTAATCGTTCGTTTTTTATGCGTAAAGATTTTTAAAAGTCTCAGGATTGAGATAGGCATAAAAAGAGTGGATATTAACTTATATTTTTATAAAATCTTTATCGCTTATATTCAACAACTTAGATAGATAAAACAGACGGTACAAAAATATTTTCTATCAAACATTTTGTCAGTTAAAAAAACACGCTTATCTTTGCGTACATTAAACGAACGTTTTTTAAACACCCCTAAAAGCACATATTAATCCACTACACATCAACCATTTACCTTCCTAAAAAGCGACTTATTTTTCATTTATTTCATATTCTATTTTCACCCTTCATCTTTATCTCATACTTTTGTACTTTTTTCAACATTGCAAATATTAGTTAATGAACAATCAACATATAAACAAAATGGAAAGTATAAAAAAAACGAAGAATCTAATGAGTCTAACCAAAGAAACAAGACCTATCGTATTGTAGAACAGAGGAATCTAAGTAGAAAAAGAGTGAGTGACGTCAGCATCATTAAGGAAGAATGGCTGGCTGAACGGATATATTTTGGAATTAACACCTACAGATACGTAAGTACACTCAGAGCCTTCAAATTAGGAGCTTATAAAGGACTCGGGATCAAGACAATCAGCGATTTGGCAGCACATTTATTCGCAAGTGGAGAGATATTAAAGCATGACAATGGAAGAGATATCCCGCTGAAATTAAGCAGTATAAGAACAGAGCTAAGAAAAGTGTGGGCAGTGATAAAGCTGGAAGATACGGAACACATAGATCCTTATGGATATGACGTGAAAATAAATCCATAATAGTTCACTCAAAAAAAAGAGGCGACCTTTGCACAAAATTTTAAAAACAACGCAATGGAAAACTTTTTTAGAATGTCGCTATTCATGCCCCCTATCTCACCAATAAAAGACAAAGCGACCGGAAGGACCCTGAAAAGCGCCACTCTGACCCCGCTACGCACAGTAGAACTTAGCGAAGTATACCAACTGGTCACCGCTAACGCGAAACTTGCCGCGCTCACTCTCGATGTACGCGACGCCGCACTGCGGGGTGACGACAACGCCTGCCGCCTCTTGAAGCAGCAGACACTGCCCTACGTGACCCCATGCGGAGTCTTCACCCGCCGGCGGAGCGACTGCATAGAAGAACAGTCCGGACTAATGGTTGTGGACATCGACCACCTCGATTCCACCGAAGAGGCCGAAAAACTGCGCCAACAATTATTCGACGATCCTTATCTGTGCCCGGCATTAGTGTTCGTCAGTCCTACCGGACGCGGCGTGAAGGCCTTTGTGCCCTGCATCCCCGGACAAAACACTTCGGACGGAATCTACTGGGCCATGAACTATGTACACTGTATGTACGACACCGACCAGCAACAATCGGAAAAAGGAGTGGATACATCGGGAAAAGACCTCGTACGCTCCTGCTTCCTATGCCACGACCCGAAAGCATTGATCAGAATCGCAAATCATAAATTATAAATCATAAATACAATGGACGCACTATCATCATTGCATCTCCTGACCGAAGCCGTCAGAAATGCGAGAGCAGACATAGCTCCCACCTATCAAGAGTATATACAACTCGCTTTTGCCATCGCAAACGACTGCGGAGAGGCGGGCCGCCAAGATTTTCTCACCTTGTGCAGCCTGTCGTCAAAGTATGACCCGCAGGCAGCCGGAAAACTATTCAGCAATGCGCTGAAAAACGGACGTAACAACGTGCACATAGGCAGCGCCTTCCATCTGGCCGAACTGTGCGGCGTCAAAATCCAATCCGAAATTCCATCCGACGTTGGTACACTTGGTACACAAGGTTCACCCTCTTCTTCCGCCTCACACACACGCGTGCGCAAAAAAGAAGCAGGCGTATGTGAGGATGACACCACAACGGACAGTGACCCGATATCGCCCTTGCCAACTTTCGACGAACACATAAAGTGGCCCTACCCACTGGAACGCATTCTGAAATGCGGCACCTCCCCCGCCCAAGAAGATGTCCTCCTGCTGGGAACAATCACAGTGCTGGGTGCCAGTATGGGGCGGCACGTCCAGTGTGCATACGGAGGAAAAATGAAGTCGCCCTGCTTGCAAAATTTTATCGTGGCACCATCCACATCGGGAAAAGGTGTACTATCATTAGTACGCCTGCTGGTAACCCCCATTCACGATGATATCCGAAAGCAGGTAGCCGAAAGCATGGAATCCTACCGGCGCGAAAAAGCAAAATACGAGGCTTTAGGCAAAGAACGGAAAAAAGCCGAAGCTCCCATCATGCCGCCCAACAAGATGTTCCTCATATCCGGAAACAATACAGGAACAGGCATCCTGCAAAACCTGATAGATTCTGGCGGGACAGGCCTGATATGCGAAAACGAAGCCGACACCATATCCACCGCCATCGGATCGGAACACGGACACTGGAGCGACACCATGCGAAAGGCTTTCGACCACGACCAGTTATCCTACAACCGACGCACCGACCAGGAATACCGTGAAGTGCAAAAGAGTTATCTCTCCTTACTCCTGTCAGGCACCCCCGAACAGGTGAAAGCACTGATACCCACTGCCGAAAACGGACTGTTTTCGCGAGAGCTATTCTACTATATGCCCGGCATACACCAGTGGCAAGACCAGTTCGACCTCAACGACAATGATCTCGAAAAGACATTTACCGCACTGGGCTTGGAATGGAAAGAAAAACAAAAGACCATCGTCATGGGTGGCACTTTCACACTACGTCTCACCCAGGAGCAGAAGAAGGAATTCAACCAACTGTTCTCCCAACTGTTCACTCGCTCAGAACTGGCAAACGGTAGCGAAATGTCGAGTAGCGTGGCACGTCTGGCCATCAATATCTGCCGAATCATGGAGGTGGTGGCAATACTACGTGCGTTGGAGCAAGGGGAGATAACCCAATCACCCTATGTATCACCCGATCCCACTATCAATCCCGACAATCTGAAAGACCATATCGTCACTCTGTGGGATCTTGCCATCACCCCCGACGATTTCCATGCCGTACTTTCGCTCGCCGAAAAACTCTACCGCCACGCCACCCACATCCTCTCTTTCCTTCCTGCCCCCCAAGTGACCAGACGGGGAAATGCCGACCGGGATGCGCTGTTGCAATGTATGGAAGATGAATTCAAACGGGCTGAATTCATGCAGAAAGCCGAAGAGATGGGCATCAAGCACGAAACCGCCTCCACTTGGCTGAAGCGCTTGCAAAAGCACGGTTTGGTAGAAAGTGTGGACAGAAACGGCACTTATCGAAAACCGGGTAGACGGTAAAGAGTGGTAGTGGTGAGAAGTCAGTGATGAAGATTTACAACTCTCTATACGCGCGCACGTGTGTGAGGAAAAAGAGCCAAGTGAACATCTGTACCAAGTGTACCAACCTCACCATTACCAACCTCAGCTTTGCATCGCCCAACCTCAGCTTTACGCCGCCAGACCTCAACTTTAAGGTTCCCCAAGTGCGCCTACTATCAGTCTCACCTGGGCAGGCGTATAGGTGCGCGAACGGGAAGAGATTCCCAAAGCGGCCAGACCGTCATGCAAGCCGGGACAAAGGGCAATCCACTGTTTCAGTTTGCGATAGGCAGAGTCGGGACAAAGTCCGGGGTTATAGAGAAGGGCAAGTTCAGTACGCCCATAGGTACGGATTTCAAAAGAGTTCATATCTGATATTTATGTGTTTTTAGTTCTACAAAAGTAGCCATAAATCATGACATAATCAAGTATACGGATATAAATAACAGGCTAAAAACGACCAGAACCGACCAGAACCCTCCGAAAGCGGAAAACGCCCATCTGCTCTGTATTACCTTTGCATCGTTGAGTTCAACACAGTGAATCTTTAATTTTTTAATTATTAATCTTTAATTTATTTATTAATCCATGATTCGTTACAAAAAGTATCAAGTGACGGGCGAGAACAGCCCGCTGAAAGGTCTCTGGTATGCACGTCCCGTGATTGAGGAGACTTTCGACATCGAGAAGCTTGCCAAACACATGTCCAACCACAACACCCCCTACTCAAGTGGTGTCATCAAGGGAGTGCTGACAGACATGGTTTCCTGCACCAAGGAACTGATTCTGGACGGTAAGAATGTGAAAATGGACGACCTGGCAATCTTCTCCGTGGGAATCATCAGCAAAGGAGGCGCGCAGTCTGCCGCCGACTTCTCACTGGCCAATAATGTAAAGGGGTTGAAGCTCCGCGCCCGTGCCACAGGTGAGCTGAGCAATGCCCAGATTAACCTGGAAGGACAGTTGAAAGAGTCTTCCATGTACACCGTGGACAGCAGCGCGTCCGGCAACACACCCGGAGGCGGCTCAGGGGGAGGCCAAGGCGGGGTGGATGAAAATCCGCTGGGATAGAATCCAACGCTTTCAGTTTCTTATTTTTAATTCCTAATTTCTAAATCTCAATCTGCCATGAATGAAGAAAAAAAGTCAAAATCAGTGTGGGGCATTGTCCTCAAAGTAATCATCACCGTAGCCACCGCTATTGCGGGAGCCTTAGGATTGGGAGCTTGCCGATAGGTATGCGAACGATCACCTTGCTCATTGTCCATTGCTCGGCCACGCCTCAGGGCGTGAGCCTGAGCTTTGAGGATTGCCGCCGCGACCACATCCGCCACCGCGGATTCAGCGACATCGGTTATCATTTCTACGTGACTCGTGACGGTGAAATCCACCGCGGCCGTCCACCGGAAAAAATCGGGGCGCATTGCCTCAATCACAACCGGCACTCCATCGGCATCTGTTACGAAGGAGGACTGGATGCTGAAGGCCGTCCGGCCGATACCCGCACCTTAGAACAGAAGGCTGCGCTGCTTGCTCTGCTTCGCGAGCTGAAACGCATCTTCCCACGGGCGCTGATTGTAAGCCATCACGACCTGAATCCCGTGAAACGTTGTCCTTGCTTCGATGCGGAAAGGGAGTATAGGGGGCTGTAAAAGCCCCCTATTTGCTTATTTCGGAAAAATGAATTCTACAGAAAACAATCAGGGCAAGCGCATCAAAAGTTTGCTTCATTTCGGTGCAGAAATGAGGTAAATGATTTTAGCCTATGTATTCAATCTCTTAGACGCAGATGACACGGATGACACGGATTTAAAGGCTGCGCTGTCACATCAATAAATAAAAAATCTGCGTCATCCGTGTCATCCGCGTCTAAAAAATAAATCATCACTTCGTTCAAAACCGAAAAGTAATGAGGCAAATGATAAATGAGATTTAAGACACGGATTACACGGATTACACTGTTGTTTTTATATACTGCAACAGCGTAATCCGTGTAATCCGTGTCTAAAATATATTCAAAACCCTACAAGAAAGAGCTAATTCCAACTCCCGATTCGCATGATTAACTAAAAATAGCTTGGAGATATTTTTAAGAACATCTCCAAGCCCCCAGAAAAACTAAAATAACAATCTGTTACCCTCGCATCAGCAATTCCGGGAATGTAAATCCTTGCATGGTATAGCAGATAAAGAAAATGGTAGCACTGACAATCCACAGAATGAGTAATGTCCACTTCAACCCGGAAACCATGGGCTGCCAATTGAACACCGGACGGAAGATTGCGAAAACAAGGCTGACCAGAGGAATACCCACTACGAGGATACCTGCAATATATAGTACGATGGCTGACAAAGGAGATGTAGGTAATACAAAGTCAATAGCCGGGAACCAAGACATCAACGCTGCGCCACCGCCAATGGCTACCGCAATAGCGGCAAAGAGCAAAGCTACAAATACAATACCGAAAACAAACAGTACCGGACTGCAAATGATAGCCACAATAACCAGACAAACCTTCAGGAACCAACCGACAATCATTAATAACGTATCACCGGTTCTTTGCAAAGAAGTACGAGGCTTATCCGACCGCACATAATCGTTTACATTATTTGCAACTCTCTCAAAACCGTCAGTCACGGTCTTTCCAATGTTCTCTACCGTAACAGCTTCGCCGCGCATGTTCAGTTTTTCAGCCGCCGTACGAGCTTCGGGAATCACTATCCAGCAAATGATATAGATAGGAATCAAGAACTTGAAACCAAAGATTGCGCAAAAAACAAGAATCAAACGGAACCAGGTGGAATCCCAGCCTAAATAAACACTAAGTCCCCCTATCACACCACCCAGCATTTTATCATCCGGATTGCGATACAAACGGCGACGGGTCGAAGTGTAAGAAGAATTAGTATCACTATTCCAAGAGCCGGAACCATAACCTTCACCGGAAGTGCCCTTAGTATTTCCGGAAGCAGCATTCTCTTCCGTACCTGTCTCCATTTCTTCAGGTTTCCCTATGCGATTGATTACTTCTTCCACATCGGCTATAGTGATCACCTGAGAGCCAGCAGTCAGCTTCTCTGAAAAAAGTTCAGAGATGCGAAGTTCGATGTCATTTACAATCTCATCAGCACCGGCCTGTCTTCTAAAGTGCAGTTTCAGATTGCACAGATAATTATCCAAAAGGCGGTAGGCGTCTTCATCAATGTGGAAAACAGTTCCGCCCAGATTTACTGTTAATGTCTTTTTCATTGCTATTCGTTTTTTAAATTTATACTGATACGAGGTTTTTAATATCTTGAATCTAACGATTGGCTATATGATTCACCGTTTCATTCAACTCACGCCAGGAGATTTCCAACTCTCCCAGAAAAACTTCCCCTTTTGGAGTGAGCTTGTAATATTTACGTGGTGGCCCTTGTGTGGACTCTATCCATTCGTAACTTAACAGATCATCATTCTTCAGACGAGTGAGCAACGGGTAAAGCGTCCCTTCCACTACAATCAGCTTGGCTTCTTTCAGTTTCTGGATAATATCCGAAGCGTAGGCTGGTTCTTTGTGAAGCAGTAGCATGATGCAATACTCTAACATGCCCTTACGCATTTGCGACTTTACATTATTTACGTCCATCTCTTATTGGTTTACGATTCGACAATTTTCTATTTTATAGCAAAGATGGCAACTGATTGAAATAGAGCCTTTCTTTGTATGACACAAATATATGTATTATCTTAGTACTATGCAATACAAAGTACCTTGCATTTTATTTAATTAACACTATTATCTATTCACACCTCATTAATAAAGCGCCAAGGGAGAGAATAACATATAAGAGAAAAATGTATCTTTGCGGAAAAGATATAAATACAGTGAACTATGTTAACTATCAGAAAAGCAACTACAGCCGATTGTGAGTTGATTCACAAACTTGCATGGCAGATATTTCCGGAGACTTACAAGGACATACTTTCACCGGAGCAAAACGATTACATGATGGAATGGATGTACTCCATAGAGAACATCCGCAAGCAAATGGAAGAAGAAGGACATGTATATTTCATTGGGTACAAGGACAATGAAGTGTGTGGTTATGTATCTGTGCAACAACAAGGTGAAGACCTATTTCATCTACAGAAAATATATGTACTCCCCTCCTTTCAAGGCTCACATTGCGGCAGCTTCTTATTCCATGAAGCCGTCAAATATATCAAGGAAGTACATCCCGGCCGATGCCTGATGGAACTAAATGTGAACCGTAACAATAAAGCGCTGAATTTCTATGAACGCATGGGAATGAAAAAACTGAGGGAAGGGGATTTTCCGATAGGGAACGGATATTATATGAATGACTTTATAATGGGGCTGGAGATCAATTGAGAATTGAGAATTAAAAATTAAAGGCTGCGCAGTTCAAAAGAGAACCTTGCGCAGCCTTTAATTTTTAATTTTCAATTTCTAATTATTCCGTTACTCGTTCCAGCCATTTTACCATGCCAAACATAACACCCATTGACACAAGACAAATAACAAAGAATACAGTCCAGCACTGCCAGATAGGAATCTTATTATACATCATAGGACCAAGGAATAAGAAGAGATTTCCTATCGCTGTTGCACCAAGCCACAAGCCTTGACACAAGCCCTGAATATGCTTGGGAGCTACCTTAGAAACAAATGAAAGACCAAGCGGCGAAATGAAAAGCTCAGCTACAGTCAAGAAGAAATAAACCACAATCAGCACCCACGGACCAGCCTTCAATCCTGCTTTGGCAGAGTCAGCCATTGCCTTGAATTCAGTGCCTGAAGGATAACCTTGCATTGCCGAATAAATGGTAAGGAATAAGAAGGCAAGTCCTGCAATCCCCATACCTATGGCAATCTTCTTAGGAGTAGAAATTTGCTGACCACGACGGGCAAGTGTACCAAAGAAAAGCATGATGAGCGGAGTAAGTACTATCACAAAGAATGGATTCACAGCTTGCCAAATTTCGGGTGCAATACTATCGGTTACTACGAAGTCGCGGGCAAAAAGTGAAAGCGACTGGCCGTTCTGGTGGAATGAGAACCAGAAGAAAATCACGATACCTAATACAGCGAACAATGCATACAGACGTTGCTTTATTTCCTTTGCCATAGCTGCTTTCTCTGCGGGGGTATAAGTCACCGATTCCGTCTTTTCCTTCTTGCCCGGTGTAGGGAACACCTTCCGGCACGCAATGAAAATGAAAAGAGAAATAAGCATAGCTACCACCGAAGCTATGAACGAATAATGGATGCCTGTATTAAATACGTCAAGATATTGGGTACAGAAAACGCTCAAATCAGTTGTTACCGTGCCTCCTACTTTGACAACCAGTTCATTCAGATTAGAGAGATTATCAGAAGCCATATCGCCACCTTCCTTAATATATTGATGGCACAATGCAGGCAGATCAGCGTTGTACATCATACTATGAACTTTCAGCCACCATTCTCTGAGCAGGGGAGCAACAAAAGGTGCAATCAACCCACCAATATTGATGAATACATAGAATATCTGAAAACCGGAATCACGACGGCTTTTAGCCAGTTTCAAGGCTTCAGGCCCTTTTTTCTCAGCTTCTTTTTCGAGATTGTCGTACATCTGACCTACGATAGCCTGTAGGTTTCCTTTAAAAAGTCCGTTACCGAAAGCAATGAAAAACAAAGAGACACAAGTCAAAGGAAGCAACCAGCCAATATTTTCAGCAGTAGACAATACAGGAATAGATAGAATGACATAACCCAACGACATCACGATCAATCCTGACATGATTGTTCCTTTATAATTTTGTGTCCTATCGGCAATAATACCACCTACCAAACTCAATACATAGATACCACAATAAAAGACCGAATAGATAATGGAACTGGTCTCGTCACTCAGGCCGAACTTGGAGCAGAGGAACAGTACCAGTACGGCATTCATGATGTAGTAGCCAAACCTTTCGCCCATATTGGAGATAGCAGCTGCCAACAGACCTTTAGGATGATTCTTGAACATAGATATAAGTTTTTAAATTAGTAATTAGATTGATTTTCGTTTATTAAATGCAAATATATACATTTTGCTGAAATAACCTGTAAAAAAGTGAAATTAGTCATGAAAAAGGATGCAAACTTCAGCATGAACCTCCTTAATTAAATCATTTGGATCAAGTTTAAGTTGCAGGCCACGCTGACCTGCACTTATGTAGATATAAGGATAATTGAGACAAGATTCATGAATGTATGTGGGGAAAGGTTTCTTCATACCGATAGGAGTACATCCTCCACGAATATACCCCGTCAAGGGAAGTAATTCCTTCATCGGAATAAGATCACACTTCTTATTGCCGGAGGCCTTAGCCGCCAGTTTCAAATCCACTTCATGTTCACCGGGAATGACGCAAACAAAATGGCCATTCTTGTCACCATGCAGCACAAGGGTTTTGAATACCTGCTCGATATTCTCCCCCAAGCTATCTGCCACATGAATAGCACTCAAATCATTTTCATCCACTTCATAGGGAATCAGTTCGTATGCGATTTTAGCTTTATCCAAAAGCCTCGCTGCATTAGTCTTATTAATTTTCATTGATTTATCCTTTTAATTCTTCTTTAAGGAATTTAGGAGTATATCCCTTCTTACTCTTGGCCACTTCTTCCGGCGTACCGAAACTAAGGAGTTGTCCCCCGCCCTTACCGCCGTCAGGCCCCATATCGATGATATAATCCGCCATCTTGATAACATCCAGATTGTGCTCGATGACAATCACCGTATTACCTTTGTCCACCAATTTATTAAGTACATTCATCAGTACACGAATGTCTTCGAAGTGAAGTCCGGTAGTAGGCTCGTCAAGGATATAGAGGGTTTTTCCCGTATCTCGTTTGGAAAGTTCTGTTGCCAACTTCACACGCTGGCTTTCACCACCAGAAAGCGTGGTGGAAGACTGACCCAGTTTGATATATCCCAGACCAACCTCCTGTATCACCTTAATTTTATTCAGAATCTGCGGTACATTTTCAAAGAACTCCACAGCGCGGTTGATTGTCATATCCAACACATCGGCAATGGATTTTCCTTTAAAACGCACTTCCAGTGTTTCGCGGTTATAGCGTTTGCCATGACACACCTCACAAGGTACATATACATCGGGCAGAAAATTCATCTCAATGGTTTTGTAACCATTGCCCTGACAGGCCTCACAACGCCCGCCACTGACATTGAAAGAGAAACGCCCCGGTTTGTAACCGCGTATCTTAGCCTCCGGCAGCCCAACGAACAGGTTGCGGATATCAGAAAATACACCGGTATAAGTCGCCGGATTAGAACGCGGCGTACGTCCCAGCGGAGACTGGTCCACATTCACCACTTTATCAATGTATTCAAGTCCTTCGATGCTACCATACTCCAAGGGATCCTGAAGCGAACGGTAGAACTTTTGCGACAGGATGGGCTGCAAAGTTTCATTAATAAGCGTCGATTTTCCGCTGCCGGATACACCGGTCACACAAATCAGCTTGCCGAGGGGAAATTCCACATCCACCCCTTTCAGATTATTCCCACGTGCGCCACGAAGCCACAGACTATGTCCGTTGCCCTCACGCCGCTTGGCAGGTATTTCAATCTCACGCTCACCGTTGAGGTACTGCGAGGTCAGTGTATGCGTTTCGAGCATCTCTTTCGGAGTTCCGGCAAAAACGACTTCACCGCCCAGGCGACCGGCTTTCGGCCCCATATCGATAACATAGTCGGCAGCCATCATCATATCCTTGTCATGCTCCACCACAATAACCGAATTACCAATATCTCTCAATTCTTTCAAAGAATGAATAAGCCGCTGGTTATCCCGCTGATGCAGACCGATACTCGGTTCATCGAGAATATAAAGCACGTTTACCAGCTGTGAGCCGATTTGTGTAGCCAGACGAATACGTTGGCTCTCCCCTCCGGAAAGGGTGACCGAGCCACGGTCGAGGGCAAGATAATCCAATCCGACATCCAGAAGGAATTTCAGACGGGTACGGATTTCTTTTAATATCTCGACGGCAATCTGTTGCTGCTTATTATCAAGGTACTGATCAACATTCATCAACCAGTCGTAGAGTTCATTGATATCCATGCAGGAAAGCTCATAAATGTTCTTATCATGGATGCGGAAATGTAATGCTTCCTTATTCAATCTCGCTCCTTTACATTCAGGACATATAGTAGTTTTGGCAAATTGTTCCGCCCACTTTTGCGCGGTAGCGGAAGCATCTTTTTCCTGTAACATCTGAATATACTTCACCACACCCTCAAACGTTACAAAGTAATCGGAAGAAGTGCCGATAAGGGAGCTTTTAATCTTAATACGTTCATCCGAACCATAGAGGATTTCATCAATAGCTTCATCCGGCAATTCCTTAACAGGAGTTTTCAGGGTAGCTTCATACTTCTCCAATAAAGCGGCTATCTGCCAGAAAATCATGCTATTCTTATACTTCCCTAATGGAATGACAGCTCCTTCATATATAGACAGCTCGCGGTCGGGAATGACTTTTTCCACATCAATCTGATTCACCACCCCTAATCCCTTACATTTAGGGCAGGCACCTTGCGGAGAGTTGAACGAGAAGTTATGGGGTGCCGGCTCACGGTAAGACAGACCTGTAACAGGGCACATTAACCGTTTGCTATAATGACGTACATTTTCGGACTGTAAATCAAGTATCATCAACAGCCCGTCGCCTTGCCGCATAGCCGTAGCCACACTGTTTTTCAGGCGGACATCATCCTTATCCGTCACAATCAGTTTGTCGATAACCACTTCAATATCATGGTTCTTGTAACGATCCAGTTTCATGCCGGGCAATGCCTCCCGCACCTCACCGTCTACACGGACATAAAGATAGCCCTTCTTACGAACCTGCTCGAACAGTTCCTTATAATGTCCCTTACGGGTACGGACCAATGGAGAAAGAATATAGATTTTCTTGCCTTTATAATCTTTCAGAATTAAATCGAGGATTTGTTCTTCGGTATATTTCACCATTTTCTCGCCCGACAGATAAGAATATGCTATACCGGCACGGGCATAAAGCAAACGCAAATAGTCGTAAATCTCGGTCGTGGTGCCTACCGTGGAACGAGGATTCTTATTCGTGGTTTTTTGCTCAATGGAGATAACCGGACTCAATCCCGTAATCTTATCGACATCAGGACGCTCCAGATTTCCCAGGAAATTGCGGGCATATGCGGAAAAGGTTTCGATGTAACGGCGTTGTCCTTCGGCAAAAATCGTGTCGAACGCCAACGATGATTTACCGCTTCCACTCAATCCCGTAATCACAGTAAGACTGTTACGGGGAATCTCCGCATCGATATTTTTCAGATTGTGCACGCGCGCACCATATACATTGATGTATTCTGTTTCTTCAGCCATTTATCTTAATATATTAATATCACTTTTTATCTTATAATCAACTCCATCCGCTCCTTCCGCTTCCACCACAATGAAATAAACACCGTCGGGAACGTTTTTACCATGAGCCGTGCCATCCCATCCGGCATCTATATTTTGCAATCCCCAATGATAAAGCTGTTGCCCCCAGCGGTTGAAGACATACGCATTGAAACGGACCAGCGATTTATGCTTCACCCGAAACACATCGTTCACTCCGTCTCCATTAGGCGAAAAGGCATTCGGGACTTTCAGCTCCGACTCTGCAATGCGGATAACAAAAGCGTCGGATGATTCAGTGTCTTCCGTCTCCGTATCCGTCACAATCAGGCGGACATAGAACAAGCCGGACTCCTGGAAAGTATAGATAGTCTCAGCATCAAAACGCGTCAGGAAGATATCATTGAAAGCTGCATCACGCGAAAAATTCCACTCATAACGAAGATTATCGTTTTCATCCGCTGCATCTCCGTTTTCAGCGGGCTCTTTCCACAGAAAACGGAACTCAAGGGGAGCGGAACCGGTATATGTATCACCCGGATAAACAGAGACACTTTCTTCGGGAATCGCTCCATTTTCAGAAAGCAGAATCGCTACGGGAGACATATCCAACAGTCCTGTCCTTCCCCCGCCAGCCCACACCGGTAAATTTCCGAGCAGCAACATCGCCGCACAACCGATATATAAAAACAATCCGCATCGCATAATACCTGCAAAAATAACGGTTTCCGTGCGAATATCAGCGTATACATAGAAATTTTCAGTTTTAAAATGCACAATATTATTTCTTAACTCATTCCATTCGTTAATTTTAGGCAAAATTCTTACCTTTGCGGCTACTTTGGG
Source organism: Bacteroides stercorirosoris (assembly GCF_900142015.1). Classification (GTDB taxonomy): domain Bacteria; phylum Bacteroidota; class Bacteroidia; order Bacteroidales; family Bacteroidaceae; genus Bacteroides; species Bacteroides stercorirosoris. Next base: position 39,299 of record NZ_FQZN01000022.1, on the reverse strand, counting down.
AAATTGTAAACATAAACCAACGATATCGAATGAGAACGATTAACCGGATTTTTTGTTCCATGCTGCTTGCCGGTGCATGCAGTTTTGGTGCATTTGCGCAAGAGAACCAGTCATATTTTCTGCATACCATCGAAAAAGGGCAAAGCCTTTATTCCATATCCAGTATGTACGGTGTCACACAGTCGGACATCGTGAAGTTGAACCCCGGAAGCGACGAAAAAATCTTCGTAGGACGTACACTCCGTATTCCGCGCACAGCCGCCAATACTCAGACAGAGACTTTCCATACCATAGCGCAAGGCGAAACACTTTATCGGCTGACCGTCAAGTATGGCGTATCCGCCAAGGCAATTTGTGACGCCAACCCCGGACTGAGTGCTGAGAACTTCCGCATAGGCCAGGTGATACGCATCCCTTCCGCCGGTGAAACGGGTGCAGTAACTACGGAAACTGCAACAGAAAACGTAATTCCTCCCATCCAGGGTCCTGTACAATCCCGTTGCAAGGAGATGCACAAAGTGAAACGGAAAGAAACCGTATACAGCATCAGCCGCGAATATGGCATATCGGAAGCCGAACTGATAGCCGCTAACCCCGAACTGAAAGGTGAAAACAAGATAAAGAAAGGTACATTCCTTTGCATCCCCTTCCCCACAGCACAGGTGGCAACTCCGGCTCAACCGCAGGTGACTCCCAGCAACAGCGAACTGTTTAGCGAAAACAAGAAAGCTACAGAGCGTTTCAGCACTATCAAAGCAGCCATCGTACTGCCTTTCCTGGATGTTCCTAAAAGCGAAGCGGCCCGTATGATAGAGTATTACGAAGGATTCCTTATGGCCGTAGACAGTTTGAAGCGCAGCGGAGTTTCCGTTGATTTATATACTTATAATTCCGGTTCTGAAAATGCTTCTCTGAATAGCGTGCTGTCCCAAAAAGAAATGAAAGATATGGATATCATTTTCGGCCCGTTGCACCATCAGCATATCAAACCGCTGGCAGACTTCGCCCAGAAGAATGACATCCGCTTGGTGATACCGTTTACTTCAAAGGACAACAGTGTTTTCCGTAATCCGTCCATTTATCAGATCAACACCCCGCAATCCTATCTTTACTCTGAAGTATATGATCATTTCGTGCGTCAGTTCCCCAATGCAAACGTCATCTTTATTGAGGCAAGCACGGGTACAAAAGATAAAGTAGAATTTATCAAAGGGCTGAAAGACGAACTGAAAAACCGTTCCATCCCCATGAAGTCGCTGAAAGAGGATGCAACAGTGGAATCACTGAAAGCTGTCCTGCGTGCCGACCGGGAAAATATATTCATCCCTACATCGGGAAACAATGTAACCCTGATAAAGATACTTCCTCAACTCACTTTATTAGTCCGCGATAATCCGGAAAGCAACATTCATTTGTTTGGTTACCCGGAATGGCAGACTTACACCAAAGATCATCTGGAAGCGTTCTTTGAACTGGATACCTATTTCTATTCATCATTCTACACCAACAACCTGCTGCCCGCAGCCATCAACTTCACCAAGAGTTATCGCAGATGGTACGGCAAGGATATGGATGAGCGTTATCCGAAGTTCGGAATGCTGGGCTTTGACACCGGTTATTTCTTCCTGAAAGGCTTGTCGCGCTACGGTTCGGAGTTAGAGAAGAATATGCAACAGATGGATTTAGTGCCTATCCAAACCGGATTCAAGTTCCAGCGTGTTAACAACTGGGGAGGGCTCATCAACAAGAAAGTGTTCTTTGTCCGCTTCACCAAGAACTACGAACTGGTTAAGCTGGATTACGATTGATAATAACAGAAGTTTCTAAACCTGAAGATAATGAAGATAAAAAATATCATAGGAATCGCTCTATTACTTACTGTATGGGCATTGCCCGGTCGTGCACAGGTAGGCGAACAGCGCCATAACCTTGCAGTGGGTTTTAACGGCGGTATCAATCTCAACAGCGTCAGCTTCTCTCCCACTGTCCGGCAGAAAAACCTGATGGGTATCAACGGCGGTTTAACGGCCCGCTATATTTCAGAGAAGTATTTCAGCATGATTTGCGGCGCACAAATCGAGTTGAACTTCTCACAGCATGGCTGGGATGAATATAGCGAAGACTACCCTGAACTGCAATATACACGCAAGATGAATTATGTAGAAATACCTCTGTTAGCGCATCTGGCATTCGGCAAAGACCGGGGAGTGCAATTCTTCGTCCACGCAGGACCGCAGATAGGATTCTTTATCAGCGATACCCGAACGAAAAATGACGCATGGGATAAGACAAGCCACAATCTGGTTACCGAACAGCATGATAAGAATGTAGAGAACAAGTTCGACTATGGTATTACGGGCGGCGCAGGATTGGAATTACGTACTAAAGCCGGTAATTTCCTGGTAGAGGGAAGGTACTATTATGCCTTATCCGACTTTTATAAAAGTACCAAGAAAGACTATTTCGACCGTTCGGCACATGGAACTATAGTAGCAAAAATAACTTATCTGTTCGACCTTAAAAAGTAGTATTAAAGAGAGATTTACATATATAAAAAGAGGACGCCCCGGAACTTTTCATTGAAGTTTCGGGGCGTCCTCTTTTTTATAATTCTTTTATTTTCTCAGTCTGAAACTATCCGCAGCTTTCACCATCAGTTCGTCACGATAGATAGCACGGAAAGACAAATAATTCAATATGATAGAAACAGCGGGAAGACAAAGTGCCCAACCCAACTGAAAAGACATTGCATCGAGATCATCCTTCAGCATATACATAAACACGAAAAATGCCGCATAATATCCTATCAGAAGAATACTGTTGAATATCGTCATACGCACCTGCAACATACGGTTACGGAACAGGAAAATAGTACAGAATGCTATGACAGTACTTAAAAACAGTATTCCGAATAGACCCCACGTAGACTGAAAAGCATTATCCACCAGCGTTACGCCCAATGGCTTGAAAACATATTCGGTAACCCCGTCTGCAGCAATAAACTGCCCCACGGGCAAACACATGGCCGCTATCAGCAAACCCGTCACAATCAATAAATAAACAGATTGAATTCGTTGTATCATACTCTCTTTTCTTGGTTAAAACAACAAAGGTGTGCCCAAGCAAATTTTACTCGGGCACACCTTTATAGTAATTTCATTTACTGTAATTTCTCTTTTTCTTTTGCCGGGTTGCGATAGTAAATCTTACCCTCAACGTATTCTTGCGTTGCAATCAACGTTGGTTTCGGCAATTTCTCATAATAGCGTGAAATTTCAATTTGCTCCCGATTCTCGAATACTTCTTCCAAGTTATCATTGTAGGAAGCAAACTCTGCCAACTTCTTGGAAAGGTCATTCTTGATTTCCACACTGATCTGGTTTGCACGCTTACCTATAATAGATACGGTTTCATACACATTACCGGTATCCGCACACAACTCCATCATGTCACGGGTAACCGTACTGCCAGGAGCATTTGTCTTCTTGTAATCCATAAATATCTAAATTAATATTATCCTAAATCTGTTTATCATCATTCAATATCTTCTCGGAGTCTTTGAATATCCTGTCGGCTTCCTTCATATATTTACTTTCAGGAAACTCATTCTTGAAAGCGTAATATTCATCCACCGTTTCACGATAACGCTCCGCTCTTTTGTCTTCCACACTGTAGATAGCCATTTCATATTTGGCACGCAGGATAAGAATGGACAAATCTTCGCGAAGGTTCGTGTAAGGATAGTCTTTCAAAGCATTTTGTGCAGTAATCACACAAGACTGATAGTTATTACCCAAGTAGTTACCCAAATTATAGTACAATTTAGCAGAGAGATACTCTTTCATTACCAGTTTGTCCTGCAACTTGAAAATCATGTCCTGGGCTTCTTCCTTCTTTGAGCTTTGCGGGAAATATTCCATGAACATCTGCAATTGCTGAATAGCACTGTATGTGCCCGACTGGTCGAGACGAGGTTCCGGAGTATCCAAATACAATGCTTTACCTGCATGGAAACGTGCCAGTTCGGTAAATGTACCACGGGGATATACATTATAATATTGGACGAAAGTCTGAGCTGCCGTCTGATAATCTTTCTGATTATAATAGCTCATACCCAGCATATAGAGGGATTCCTCTGCTTTGTCTGTACCCTTGAGGATAGCGATTAACTCATTCAGCAATGTTGCTGCACGATTGTACTGCCCCTTTGCGAAGTAGTTCTTTGCCGCCTCATACTTATACTCATAGTCGGTGCTTTTTAACAGCTTGTTATATTCTCCACACGAGGAGAGCAATACCGCTGCAAGCAAAGTTATTAAGATGTTCTTCTTCATTCTTAGCTTTTCAAATAATGTGCAAAGATAAAGGTTCGCATCGAATAAAGCAACGATACGAACCTTAATTTTTCAAAAACCAGAAAATGACCGACAAACGCCTGTCTATTCACGACGAACCGGAATTATAGCCGGTCTAAAAAATGGTCATTATAATTTATATAAATCACTTGCTGCAAGCAAATCTACTTTCCTTTCCGTCAGCACGCGGATGCAGTTTTCCATATCATTAGGACGAATGATGACATTTGCCGTATTACCGTTGGCAAATGAATACATATATTCAATGAAAACGCCTTCATCGGACAAGAAACGCAGAACTTTAGACAGTGAGCCCGGAATATTGGGGCAACTGATACCTACAACATCCGTCACATTCACGGCAAAATGATTATCTTTTAAAGCTTTATATGCCTTATCCGGTTCAGACACGATGCCACGAAGAATACCGAAATCAGCATTCTCAGCAATACAGAGAGCGGAAAGGTTGACACCTTCTTTCGCAAGCACTTCAGTCACTTCAGTCAAACGACCGGACTTATTCTCCAGGAAAATAGAAAGTTGTTTTGCTACCATGATCTTAATTATTAAATAATTTATAATTATCAAAGTTTACGGTTGTCGATTACACGTTTGGCTTTGCCCACGCTACGCTCAATGCTGCGTGGTTCAACCAGGCGGACATCCACTCCCAAACCAAGTACACTCTGCAGGCGGGATGCCAGTTTCTTCTTTAATGCCAGCATTCTGTTAATCTCATCCGAATAGTATTCCGGACGAACTTCAACCTGCAATTCCATAGTGTCGGTATTATTCTTACGGTCTACTATCAGGAGATAATGCGGCTCGAATTCCGGCATTTCGAGAATAACCGACTCTATCTGAGTGGGGAAGACATTGACACCACGGATAATGAGCATATCATCACTACGTCCGAGAATGCGGTCCATACGGACAAGCGTACGCCCGCAAGGACATTTGTCATAGTGCAAAGCGGTGAGATCCTTCGTGCGGTAACGCAACAGAGGCATACCTTCCTTAGTGAGATGAGTAAAGACAAGTTCGCCCGTCTCACCCGGAGCAACCGGTTCCAAGGTATTCGGATTGATGATTTCGGGAAAATAATGGTCTTCATTAAGGTGGGTGCCATGCTGACATTCACATTCATACCCTACACCCGGACCGGCTATTTCACTCAATCCATATATGTCATAGGCTTTAATGCCTAACTTTTCTTCTATCTCGTGACGCATATTCTCCGTCCAGGGTTCCGCACCGAAAGCACCAATCCGCAACTTGAATTCTTCACGGGGCAGACCGGAGTCTTTGATAGCATCCGCCAGATAAAGTGCATAAGAGGGGGTGCAGCAAAGCACCGTAGAACCGAAGTCATGCATCAGGGTAATCTGCTTTTCAGTATTGCCACTTGACATCGGGATGACGGAAGCACCGATATTCTCGGCACCGGCATGTGCACCCAGTCCGCCGGTGAACAGGCCATATCCGTATGCTACATGGAAAAAATCGGAACTGCCCGCACCGTATGCAGTAAAAGCACGCGACAAGCATTCTGCCCACGCTGAAAGGTCCCTACGCGTATATCCTACCACGGTAGGTTTACCGGTCGTGCCAGATGAAGCATGGATACGCACTATCTGACTCATGGGGACGGCACAAAGCCCGAAAGGATAATTATCGCGCAGGTCGTATTTCGTAGTAAAAGGTAGCTTGACGATATCGTCTATACTGTTGATGTCATCCGGGGTGATCCCCAGTTCCTGCATTTTTTTACGATAGAAAGGAGTGTTGTGATAAACATGCTCCACGATCTTCTTGAGGCGGATGCTCTGGATTTTGCGAAGGCTTTCGCGATCCATGCATTCGATACTTTCATTCCAAATCATGTCTTCGTTGTATTACATTGATGGTTATTATTAGTACTTATTTCCTGCAAAGGAATAAAAAAATTTTGTTTATCTCAAGTATTTTCCCGAATATTGCCGTCCATAAGGAGAGAAAATGAACAAATTTGAATTAACATCCGCTTATAAGCCGACCGGTGATCAGCCGGAAGCTATCGCACAGCTCACTGACGGCGTGGTTCAGGGAGTTCCTGCACAGACTTTACTTGGTGTCACCGGTTCCGGTAAGACTTTCACCATCGCCAACGTGATCGCCAACATCAATAAACCAACGTTAATATTAAGCCATAACAAAACATTGGCGGCTCAACTCTACAGCGAATTTAAGGGTTTCTTCCCCAATAATGCCGTGGAGTATTACGTTTCTTATTATGACTACTATCAGCCGGAAGCCTATCTTCCTTCTTCTGATACCTATATAGAAAAGGACCTCGCCATCAATGACGAAATCGACAAGTTGCGGTTGGCGGCCACCTCTTCCCTACTTTCGGGACGAAAAGATGTAGTGGTCGTTTCTTCCGTGTCCTGCATATATGGTATGGGTAACCCATCGGATTTCTATGAAAATGTGATAGAAGTGCAACAAGGTAAAACATTCAGCCGGAATGTATTCCTGCGCCGTCTGGTAGACAGTCTTTATGTACGCAACGACATTGATTTAAACCGTGGCAACTTCCGCGTAAAAGGAGATACGGTGGACATTTACCTGGCCTATGCCGACAATCTGCTGCGTATTATTTTCTGGGGAGACGAGGTAGACAGCATCGAGGAAGTGGACCCCATCAGCGGTGTGACCATCGCCCGTTTTGATGCTTACAAAATATACCCTGCCAATCTCTTTATGACCACCAAAGAAGCCACGCTCCGGGCCATTCATGAGATAGAAGACGACCTGCACAAACAAGTGCAATGGTTTGAAAGCCAGGGAAGGGCATATGAGGCGAAGCGACTTCAAGAACGGGTGACGTATGATATGGAAATGATACGCGAATTGGGACACTGTTCGGGCATCGAAAACTATTCGCGCTATTTTGACGGACGTGCCGCAGGCACCCGGCCTTACTGTCTGCTGGACTTCTTCCCGGAAGATTTTCTGATTGTTATAGATGAAAGCCATGTGAGTGTGCCGCAGATACGCGCAATGTACGGCGGTGACCGGGCCCGCAAAATCAATCTTGTTGAGTATGGATTCCGTCTTCCGGCGGCTATGGATAACCGTCCGCTGAAATTTGAAGAATTTGAAGAAATGGCGAAGCAAGTGATTTACGTCAGTGCGACGCCTGCGGATTATGAATTGATTCAATCGGAAGGTATCGTTGTGGAACAGGTGATTCGCCCCACCGGGTTGTTGGACCCGATCATTGAAGTACGTCCCAGCCATAACCAGATAGACGACCTGATGGAAGAAATCCAGATACGCATAGAACGCAATGAGCGCACGCTTGTTACCACTCTTACCAAACGCATGGCAGAAGAGCTGACGGAATATCTTCTGAATAATAATGTGAAGTGTAACTATATCCATAGTGATGTGGACACGCTGGAACGTGTAAAAATCATGAGCGACCTGCGCGAAGGTTTATATGACGTACTTATCGGTGTAAACCTGCTACGCGAAGGCCTGGACCTCCCCGAAGTATCGCTCGTTGCCATTCTCGATGCAGACAAAGAAGGTTTCCTCCGTTCCCACCGTTCACTGACACAGACTGCCGGACGTGCAGCCCGTAATGTGAATGGTATGGTCATCATGTACGCCGACCGCATCACCGATAGTATGCGATTGACAATTGACGAAACCAACCGCCGTCGTGAAAAGCAATTAAAATACAACGAGGAGCACGGCATCACGCCACAACAAATCAAAAAAGCGAAAAACCTCAATGTATTTGCTGCCAATGCCACAACGGAAGAAGTTTTTGCCGACAAAGGTGCAGCCACCGCTCCCCGCCCCTACATCGAACAGGAAAGTACTGCCAGCATCGCAGCCGACCCCATTGTACAATATATGTCTCGCCCGCAACTGGAGAAAAGTATCGAACGCACCAGAAAGCTCATGCAAGAGGCTGCCAAGAAGCTCGACTTTATCGAGGCGGCGCAATATCGTGATGAACTGTTGAAGATGGAGGATTTATTAAAAGAGAAATAGAGAGAAAAGGGATTTTTCTTAAAATAAATAGAAGGATGGTGGATTTCTACTAATAAGTGTTATAAAACATACTTTTTTCTTTGGATAATTTGCAGATTTCCCAAGAGTCCGTATCTTTGCACTGTGTTTTTCATAGTATTAGATTTAAGGTTAACAAAGGTTGGAGTACAGCGGTACTCCTTTTTTTATGCCTATATGTCTCATTCCCAGTCTGCATAAACCTATATATCTCGTCTTTTCTTTTCTGTTCTCTCTCTTTTTGCCTTCATTCACGCTGCTGATTCGGAAATTGGAGTATTATTTGTTCTATTTAATAGACTATTTATTCCTGCTATTGTCTATCACAAAGAGAGCATCTATTTTTGTGAATACAAAAATATAGAACTTTAAAATACAACACCATGAAAAGGCAAATACTTATGCTTGCTGCCAGCGCTATCTGCGCAGCAAGTATGCATGCTCAGAAACTGACAGTACACACCATTGGAGATTCCACAATGGCCGACTATGTAGAAAACACTACCCGCACCCGTGGCTGGGCAGAGATGTTACAGGAATTTTTCTCTCCCGAAGTGAAAGTCATCAATTATGCCCGTGGAGGCAGAAGTTCACGTTCTTTCTGCGAGGAAGGACTCTGGAACAAAGTGAAAAACAACCTGAAACCGGGAGATTATGTCTTTATCCAGTTTGCACACAATGATGAAAAAGAACAGGGTAAAGACGGAGCCGACGGAAGGGGGACAGCACCGTGGACTACCTACAAATCTTTCCTGGAAAAATATGCAGATGAAACAAAGGCACTGGGCGGTAACCCGGTTTTCATCACTCCTATCATCAGACGCTATTTCACCAAAGAAGGCACAATCAGTCCGAAGGGATGTCACGATATAGGCACTGCCCCTGACGATTCAACCCTTAACTATGTGCGCGTAATGAAGCACGTGGCACGTGAGAAAAAAGTCCCGCTGATTGACATCACCGCACTGACCAAAAACTTTGCAGAGCAGCTGGGGGAAACAACCACCGTGAAATGTATATATGTACCGACAGACGGCACTCATACACAAGCAACCGGCGCTGCTTGCTATGCCCAACTTGCCGCACAAGGACTAAAACAGCAAGGCATCCTGTCATCTTACATCCAAGCCGAAGCTCCACTCATCCTGAATCCTACCCAACTCGATTTCCAAACCGTTTACGTGGGGGACAAAGCGAGCTTATGTTTCGACCTTACAGGATTAAAATTATCTCCCTCTACCGGAACTTTGCGACTGGAAGCTCCACAGGATATGATGTTATCCGACAGCCCGGAGGCCACTCCAAAGAAAATGATAGAACTATCTTATACGAATGGCAAACTGTGGAACCAATGTTTCTATCTGCACTTCACCCCTACCCGTGCAGAAAATATTTCGACCGTTATATCTATTATATATGGAAACAGTAAACGTCTGCTTCCGGTAAATGCGGTTTGTAAAGAAATAACCCATCAGCTTCCCGTTACGTGCAATTGTACCAAAATGTCAGTAAAAGGACTGGTAGAAACCGACAAAGGCATCACCATAGAGACCGGAGAATGGCCTGCCGACATTGACGAAGACGGCAAACGATATGTAGAAATCATCATACAAGGTAAGGAAAAGCCTCTCATTGTCCGCCAAATATCTTTCACTCTGGAAGGTGAAGTCTGTTATCGCATAGCTTATGCACGTGGAAAAGACTTTTATCCCCGCACGGATTTAGGAGAACAACAACGCGCCGCAGAAGCACCAGGCAAACTGACATTCTCCGTCAATACTACCTTAAAACCGAATGAACGCCTTCATGTCCGCCTCTTCCCCTGGAGTACCCGGCAGGATAAGGAACTGCACTTCCAGATGAAAGAATGTACATTTGAGGGTACGGAAATAGAGTAATACGACAAAAGGTATCAATATATGATAAAAGGATACCAATGCATCTAACCGGAATTGCCTACTTTTGTCACACTTATTAATATTCAGAAATCTAAAAAAGAAGAAAAACATGAGTATCAGAAAACGAATGAATGTATTACTCGGAGCATTGCTGCTGACCGGCAGCCTGTTCTCTCAAAATGTATGTGTGACTACTCCCAAGACATCCCTGATTCTTTCAGCCCCTATCGGCGGCGAACTGAAGCATGTATATTACGGCAATAAACTTTCGGAGACGGACTTGCAGAACATTGACTTTGCAGGCACTCCCAATATGCCCGCATATCCGGTATATGGACTGAATTGTCCCGGAGAATCCGCCCTTGCCGTGAAACATGCCGATGGCAACATGACTTTGCAGATGGAAATCGTACAGGTCAAGACGGTCAAGGAAGGAAACGCAGAGGTAACCGTCATCGAAATGAAAGACAAGGTATATCCTTTTTATGTAAATGTGTGCTACCGGACTTATCAGGATGCCGACGTCATCGAAACATGGACCGAAATCCGCCATCAGGAAAAGAAACCGGTCACGCTCAATCAGTTTGCCTCAGGCTTCCTGCCTATCCGCCGTGGTGAAGTCTGGTTATCGCACCTATACGGTTCGTGGGCTAATGAAGGCCGTTTATGTCAGGAATTGCTGGAACCGGGAATGAAAGTCATCAAGAACAAAGATGGTGTACGCAACGCACATACTTCACACGCCGAAATCATGTTCGCCCTTGATGGAAAGCCTCGGGAGAATACGGGCAATGTCATTGGAGCTGCTCTCTGCTACGGTGGCAATTACAAGTTGCGCATCGATACGCATGATGATGAATACCACCGTTTCTTTGCCGGTATCAATGAAGAAAACTCTGCCTATTCACTGAAAAAAGACGAAGTGTTCCGCACTCCCGAACTTGCATTGACATACAGCAACGAGGGGTTGAGTGGAAGCAGCCGTAACTTTCACCGTTGGGCACGCCTTCATAAATTAGCCAACGGCACCGTCCCCCGAAAGATTCTGCTGAACAGTTGGGAAGGTGTTTATTTCGACATTAACCAGACGGGTATGGATCAGATGATGAGTGACATAGCCTCTATGGGCGGTGAGTTGTTCGTGATGGACGACGGATGGTTCGGTGATAAATATCCCCGCAAAAACGACAGTTCTTCACTTGGCGACTGGGTGGTTGACAAGAACAAGTTGCCCGACGGCATTGAGGGGCTGTTGAAGAGCGCAGAAAAGCACGGTATCAAGTTCGGTATATGGATAGAGCCGGAGATGGCGAATATCACCAGCGAACTGTATGAGAAACATCCCGAATGGGCAATCAAGGCGCCTGAGCGTGACTTGGTATTGGGACGTGGCGGTACGCAGATAGTACTCGACCTTGCTAACCCGCAAGTTCAGGACTTCATATTCAACATCGTAGACGATCTGATGACCAAATATCCTGAAATAGATTACATCAAGTGGGATGCAAATATGTCTATCATGAATCATGGTTCCAACTATCTGACGAAAGACAATCAAAGCCATATGTACATCGAATATCATCGCGGACTCGAAAAAGTGTGCCAGCGCATACGTGCCAAGTACCCGGAATTAACCATACAAGCTTGTGCCAGCGGTGGCGGCCGTGCCAATTACGGCATACTTCCCTACTTCGACGAATTTTGGGTAAGCGATAATACGGATGCACTGCAACGCGTCTATATGCAGTGGGGAACCTCCTATTTCTTTCCGGCCATCGCCATGGCTTCGCACATCAGCGCTGCGCCCAATCATCAGACTTTCCGCACAATTCCGCTGAAATACCGGATTGACGTGGCAATGAGTGGCCGCCTGGGCATGGAAATACAACCAAAGAACATGACTGAAGAGGAAAAGGCACTCTGCAAAAATGCAATAGCGGAATACAAAGCGATTCGCCCGCTTGTGCAGATGGGTGATATCTACCGCCTGTTGTCACCGTATGACAATCAAGGTGCGGCATCCATGATGTATGTAACTCCCGAAAAGGACAAAGCCGTATTCTACTGGTGGAAAACGGAACACTTCGTCAACCAGCATTTACCACGCGTAAATATGGCGGGGCTATCTCCTGACAAGCTGTATAAAGTGCACGAACTGAACCGTATAGACAATGAACCCTTAAGCTTTGAAGGAAAAGTGTTCAGCGGAGCCTATCTAATGGCAAACGGTTTGGAGATACCTTATAATCACAGGGTTGACTATCACAAACAGAATGATTACTCCAGCCGGGTGCTCTATCTGGAAGAAGTGAAATAAAGAAGTACAGAGAATACTGATAATTCCATGTTTTTTGCGTATGTTTGTAGCAAAGTTCAATCCCGCAAATCGACATGGAATTATTAGTATATAAAGCCTCAGCCGGCTCAGGAAAGACATTCACCCTGGCCGTAGAATACATCAAACACTTGATTCTGAACCCAAGAGCTTATCGGCAGATACTTGCCGTGACCTTTACCAACAAAGCCACGGCGGAAATGAAAGAGCGTATCCTACAGCAACTTTATGGCATCTGGGTAAACGATCCGGCATCGGAACCCTATTTGAACCGCATCCGTGAAGACCTGCAACGAAAAAACTTATCCGATCCCGATATCCGCCGGGCAGCGGGGACAGCATTGCAATATATGCTGCACGATTACAGCCGCTTCCGTGTAGAAACCATCGACTCCTTTTTCCAGTCCGTCATGCGCAATCTGGCCCGCGAACTGGAGTTAAGCCCCAATCTGAACATTGAATTGAACAATGCCGATGTACTGAGTGATGCCGTGGACAGCCTCATCGAAAAGCTGACACCGTCTTCTCCCGTACTGGCATGGTTGCTGGATTACATCAATGAGCGTATCGCCGATGATAAGCGCTGGAATGTTTCCAATGAAATCAAACGTTTCGGATGGAACATCTTCGACGAAGGCTACATAGAACGTGGAGAAGGGCTTCGGCAGCAGTTGAGACAGCCGGATACCATCAAATTATACCGTAACGAACTGCGCGAAATGGAGACGGAAGCCCTGGAACAAATGAAAGGTTTCTACGACCAATTCACGGGCGAACTGGAAGCCCACGCACTTACCGCCGAAGACCTGAAAGGCGGAGCCCGAGGGATAGGCAGCTATTTCCGCAAATTGCGGGACGGGCGGTTATCAGATAAAGATACGCTGAACGCAACATTAAGGAACAGCCTGGACGACGCTAAGAACTGGGCAACCAAAACTTCAGCACGGAAAAATGATATTATCCATCTTGCCGAAACAAGTCTGCTTCCTATATTGCAAGATGCGGAAACTTACCGGCCAAGAAACAACAAGATTGTAAACAGTTGCCGATTGTCACTGCAACATCTGAATAAATTGCAATTGCTTGCGCACATCGACGAAGAAGTTCGTGAACTGAACCGGGAGCATAACCGCTTTTTGTTGTCAGACACCAATGCCCTACTCCATAACCTGGTACGGGACGGAGACTCTTCATTCGTATTCGAGAAAATCGGTGCCAATATCCGGAATGTAATGATTGACGAGTTCCAGGATACCAGCCGAATGCAATGGGATAACTTTAAAATCCTGCTGCTGGAAGGTCTTTCACAAGGAGCCGACAGTTTGATTGTGGGTGACGTGAAACAGTCCATCTATCGCTGGCGGAACGGTGACTGGAAAATATTGGACGAACTGACAAGTGGCAAACCCACAGACAGCGCAGCCAATTCTCAACTTAACAACTTTCCCATACGTGTGGAAACCTTGAAGACAAACCGCCGAAGTGAAACCAATATCATCCGGTTCAACAATTTCCTGTTTACGGCTGCTGTGGAGTACTTAAACATGCTTCACCTGAAAGAACTGCAAGAAGATTGCCAGCCGTTGCAACGGGCTTATGCAGATGTAGCACAAGAGTCACCACGGACAGAAGCGAAAGGATATGTCAAAGTCGATTTTCTGAAACCTGACGAAGAGCATAATTACGTGGAGATGACACTTATTGCATTGGGGGAAGAAGTACAACGGCTCTTGAATGCAGGTGTGAAACTGAATGATATCACCATCCTGGTACGCAAAAATAAGAGCATCCCTCCTATTGCCGACTATTTCGACAAGACCATGCACTTGCCTGTTGTCTCTGACGAAGCATTCCGGCTAGACGCTTCCCAGGCAATCTGCATGCTGATAGATGCTTTGCGTTATCTTTCGAATCCGGAAGATAAAATTGCCCGGGCCTCGCTGATTACCAATTATAAACTGCAAATAAAAAAGGAAGGAAGCGAAGATACAACTATCAACTGGGATGCTTTGCTGACCGCTGCCCCGCAGGACAGTCTACCGGAAAAGTTCGTTTCACACATGGAGACTCTCCGGTTAATGCCGCTATACGAATTGCTGGAAGAACTTTTCAGCTTGTTCGGGATGAACCGGATTGAGAAACAAGACGCTTATCTATTCTCTTTCTTTGATGCCGTAACGGAGTATCTGCAAAACAATTCGTCGGATTTGGATGCCTTTATCCTTTTCTGGGAAGAGACATTGTGCAATAAAACCATTCCCAGCGGTGAAATGGACGGCATTCGTATTCTATCTATCCACAAATCGAAAGGTCTGGAGTTCCACACCGTCCTGATTCCTTTCTGCGACTGGAAATTAGAGAACGAAACCAATAATCAATTGATATGGTGTTCGCCCACTGATGCACCATTCAGTGCGCTCGACATTGTTCCGGTAAATTATTCTTCCACCATGGCCGAATCCGTATACCGGAAGGATTATCTGCATGAACGTCTGCAACTGTGGGTAGACAATCTTAACCTGCTTTACGTAGCGTTCACCCGTGCCGGAAAGAACCTGATTCTATGGAGTAAAAAGGGACAGAAAGGAACAATGTCCGAACTGCTTGCCAATGCACTGCCACAGGTAGCGGCTAAGGAAGGAAAAGAAAGTTGGGATGAAGAAGAACCTTACGAAAGTGGAGAGCTTTGTCCATCCGTAAAGACGGATAAGCACTTGTCCACCAAACACATACTCAACCGCCTCGCCCAGAAACCTGACAAACTTCCCGTACATATGGAGAGCATGAGGCATGATATCGAATTCCGGCAATCAAACCGTTCTGCAGATTTCATCCAGGGAGTTGATGAGGAAGAATCCGACAGCCGTTTCATAAACCGGGGACGATTATTGCATACACTTTTCTCTGCAATTGAAACAGAAGACGATATTGACAATGCCATTACACAACTCGTATTCGAAGGGATCATCGGCAAGCCGGAAACGGAAGCGGAAATACGGGAACTGACTCACCGTGCTTTCTCTTTACCACAAGTGCAGGACTGGTACTCGGGAAGCTGGCAGTTATTCAATGAATGCGACATCATCTGGCAAGAGAACGGCGAACTGCATACCCGCCGTCCTGACCGTGTGATGATGCGCGGCAATGAAATTGTCATCGTAGACTTCAAGTTTGGAAAGCAGAATAAGAAGTACAACAAGCAGGTGAAAGGATATATCCAATTGCTTGTCCGTATGGGCTATCCGGCAGAGAACATAAAAGGTTACCTGTGGTATGTGGAAGAAGATTTAGTAGAGAACGTATAACCTCAAAACAAGAATACATGAAACGAGGAAAACAGACTTGCAGGATATTAAAAGATATCCGTCGGCAGATTGCTGAAGCGAATGACATCGAGTATATCACTTCCGAATGTCAGTACAAGGGAGACTGTTCAGGTACGTGCCCCAAGTGTGAGGCAGAAGTGCACTATCTGGAGCAACAACTGGAACGAAAACGGATGACAGGGAAAGTAATCGCCCTACTCGGTATATCGGCAGGATTATCGACAATGATGCCTCAACCTGCCTGTGCAGAATCAATCAATTCCGAAGCTCCGCATGGTTACTATACAGTAATTCCCGAGATACAGGAACCACTGGTTATAAGAATTCTCCCTCCGGATTCTCTTGCACAAGAGATCTCCCTACAGGATACTACAATATATGCCACAAATAAGGATAATGCACCGGAGGTAATGCCCGAATTTCCCGGAGGAATGGTTGCATTAATGCAATTCATTAGTAAAGAAATATTAGACTTAAAACTTCCCGTTTATCAAGGTAACGGAACTCAGGGACGGACAACTATCAAATTTATCGTTGAAAAAGACGGAAGTGTCACTAATGCAACGGTACATCGCGGCGTTGATCCTTATCTGGATAAAGAGGCGCTACGTATAATCAATGCCATGCCCAAATGGACTCCCGGTATGGTGCAAGGTAAACCGGTACGTGTACAATACATGGTTCCGGTAATGTTCCACCTTCAATAAGTTAAGACTGTATTGAAAAATAGATGTAATTGACTCTGATAATATGCAAACATTTCTCCAATTAGTTGCCCAAGACCTACACCAAAAGATAGGAAACGACTTGTCACGGGTTGCCATCGTTTTCCCTAACAAACGTGCCAGCCTGTTCTTCAATGAATATCTGGCAGCGCAGAGCGACCGTCCGTTGTGGTCGCCCGCATACGTCAGCATCAGCGAATTGTTCCGGCAACTCTCTCCCTGGAAGTTGGGTGACCCTATCCGCCTGGTGTGCGAACTCTATAAAGTATTTCGCGAAGAAACCCGCAGCGAAGAAACGCTCGATGATTTTTACTTCTGGGGCGAGTTGCTGATCAGTGATTTTGATGATGTAGACAAGAATCTTGTAGATGCCGACCGTCTGTTCTCCAACCTCCAGGATCTGAAAAATATCATGGATGATTATGACTTTCTTGATTCCGAACAGGAAGAAGCCATCCGCCAGTTCTTTCAGAATTTCTCCATCGAAAAGAGGACGCAGCTCAAAGAGAAGTTCATTTCTCTGTGGGACAAACTTGGTGATATCTATCGCCGTTACCGCGATAACCTTGCAGAACTCGGCATTGCCTACGAAGGTATGATGTATCGCCAGGTGATGGAAGAGTTGCAACCGGATAAGTTGAAATATGACCGATATGTATTTGTCGGCTTCAACGTACTGAATAAAGTAGAAACCAAATTCTTCGAACGCCTGCATGACGCGGGAAAAGCACTGTTCTACTGGGATTATGATATATTCTACACCCGGCTGCCCCGTGAGAAAACTCCACCCTACACCCACGAAGCGGGAGAATTTATCCTCCGCAACATGCAGATTTTTCCTAACGAGCTGCCCGAAACAGCATTCGATATCTTGAGGAATCCTAAAAAAGTCCGTTTCATCTCCGCACCTACTGAAAATGCCCAAGCACGTTATCTGCCGGAATGGCTACGAAGCATCAATGAAAATCCTCATTCTTCATTCAAAGAAAAAGAAAATGCAGTAGTGCTTTGCAACGAAGCACTGCTATTGCCCGTACTGCACTCCATCCCATCCGAAGTAAAGAATGTAAATATCACTATGGGATTCCCCTTGGCACAAACTCCTGTTTATAGTTTCATCAATGCCTTGATTGAATTACAAACCAACGGTTACCGGACAGATACCGGACGCTACTTATACGAAGCCGTACAAACCGTACTGAAACATCCTTATACCCGCCAGCTATCTGATTCCGCCGAAAACCTGGAGAAACAGCTGACCAAAGATAACCGCTTCTATCCCCTGCCGTCCGAATTGAAACAAGACGCTTTTCTGGAGCAAATATTCACTCCGCAAAGAGGGATATCAGCTCTGTGCCAATACCTTACGGATATGTTGCGTGAAGTATCTGTCCTTTATCGTCAGGAGCCAGAGGCAGAAACAGAGGACATCTTCAACCAGCTTTACCGGGAATCTTTATTCAAGAGCTATACAATCGTCAACCGTTTACTCAGCCTTATCGATAATGGGGATTTAAGTTTGCAGGTCGATCCCCTGAAGCGTCTTCTCTGCCGACTGCTTGCTACCTCGAATATACCTTTTCATGGCGAACCGGCCATCGGTATGCAGGTGATGGGAGTATTGGAAACGCGTAACCTCGATTTCCGTAACCTCATCATGCTTTCCCTCAACGAAGGGCAGCTGCCCAAAGCAGGCGGAGAGTCCTCTTTCATCCCCTACAACTTGCGGAAAGCTTTCGGCATGACCACCATCGAACATAAGAATGCCGTGTATGCATACTATTTCTACCGATTGATACAACGCGCCGAGAACATCACCTTATTATATAATACCTCTTCAGACGGATTGAACCGTGGAGAGATGTCCCGCTTCATGCTGCAATTCCTCGTAGAATCGCCCCATGACATCTCTCGCGAATATCTTGAAGCCGGACAATCTCCCCAAAGCGGTAGAGATATCAGCATTGAAAAAACACCGGAAATCATCGTAAGGATGTATAGAAGATACGACGTCACCCGTCATCCGAAAGCTATTTTCTCCCCCTCCGCCCTCAATGCCTATCTGGATTGCCGGCTGAAGTTCTACTATCGCTACGTAGCCGGATTGAAAGCTCCCGATGAAGTAAGTGCCGAGATAGACTCCGCACTATTCGGTACCATCTTCCATCGCTCGGCCGAATTAGCATACAAAGACTTGACCGCCAATGGAAAAGAAATACGGAAAGAAGATCTGGAACAATTGCTGCGTAACGATATCAAACTGCAAAATTATGTAGACACAGCTTTCAAGGAAGAATTTTTCCACGTTGCCCCCAGCGAGAAACCGGAATATAACGGTACGCAACTCATCAATGCCAAAGTCATCACGTCCTATCTCCGCCAGTTGCTACGCAATGACTTACAATACGCCCCTTTCTCTATGGAAGGTATGGAAGAGCCGGTGAACGAAATCATGGAGATAGAAACTCCACAGGGAAAACTGACGCTGAATATCGGTGGAACCATCGACCGTATGGACAGCAAGGGAGATACGCTGCGCATTGTGGATTATAAAACCGGCGGCACTCCCAAAACTCCCGAAAACATCGGGCAACTCTTCACTCCCGCAGAAGGACGTCCGAACTACATTTTCCAAACCTTCCTGTATGCATCTATCATGTGCAACAGGCAGCCTTTGAAAGTAGCGCCTTCCCTACTCTACATCCATCGCGCAGCATCGGAAACTTATTCCCCCGTCATCGAAATGGGAGAACCACGCCAACCGAAGATACCGGTCAACAACTTTGCTTTCTACGAAGATGAGTTTCGCGAACGTCTGCAAAATCTTCTGCAAGAGATATATAATCCGGAAGAACCTTTCACCCAAACAGAAGATACAAAGAAGTGTGAGTTTTGCGATTTCAGAGATTTGTGCAAACGATAAAAAAACAGACCGTCTGTTCACTTGAAACAGACGGTCTATATGACTCGGACAGACCATCTGTTTCACCTCAACAGATGGTCTGTTTTTATTAAGTACATCAATTATTTCTTCAACGGAACTGAAAAGCTGAATATAGAACCCTCACCCTTCTTGGAAGTGAACCACAACTTACCGCCATTCTTCACCACGAAATCCTGGCATAAGAGCAGTCCCAAACCGGAACCTTCTTCATTGTTCGTGCCAAACGTACTGAAGTGGGTATCTGTATGCAACAGTTTCTTCTGTCCTTCTTCGTCGATACCGCAACCATGATCCTGTACACTGACCACTGCCATGCCATCCTTTTCTTCCAGTTTCACCAGCACTTCAGAACCTTCGTTACTGAACTTAATAGCATTACTGATCAAATTACGCACTACCGTTTTCAACATATCAATGTCTGCGAAAACACCCAGTTTTTCCGGCTTCTCTTCGCGGATTGTAATCTTCTTCAGACCGGCTACCATGTTGAAGATGTCAATTACTCCATCTACCACTTCCACCACATCGATGTCCTGGTATACTACATTCAACTTACCGATCTGGCTCTTTGTCCACTTCAGCAAGTTGTCCAGCAGAGAGAATACATCTTCTGTCGTCTGATTAGCCATCGTCAACAGTTCATACATCTCAGCACCAATCTTTTCTGGCGGCAGATTCAGTATCAACATGTTCAACACCATCTTGATGGAGCCCATAGGAGAACGCAAATCATGAGCAATCACCGAATAAAGCTTGTCACGTCCGGCAATGGTACGTTGCAGTTCTTCAGTCTTGTTCAGAATAATGCGCTTGGCAGCTACCAGTGAAATCTGGTGGGTAACACGGATAATCAGCTCTTCTTTATTGAAAGGTTTGGAGATAAAGTCGTTTGCCCCCACCTGGAAACCTTTTACAATATCTGTCGTGCTGTTCAGTGCAGTCAGAAAGATGATAGGAATCTCCGCAGTCTTCGGGTTAGCCTTCAAATGCTGCGCCACTTCAAAACCACTCATGTCCGGCATCATTACGTCCAGCAACACCAAATCCGGGTTTTCCTTATCTACCTGCTCCAATGCTTGCCGACCGTTACTTGCCGTAGCGATTGCAAATTTTTCATTTGTCAAGAGTACTTTCAACAGTAATACGTTGGACATCACATCGTCAACGATGAGAATTTTGTACTCAGAAGGATTTATTTCCATATTCATCTTATACTATATTGTTTTCCCGTTTATCTACTAATCTATATAACGATATTCTCTAAAATACTCAACTATCCGGCGCAGGCCGTCTTCCAGTTCAATGGTTGGCTGCCAGTTCAGTTTTTCCTTCGCCAACGTAATATCCGGCTGGCGTTGTTTAGGGTCGTCATGCGGAAGTGGCTTGAACACCAGCTTCGACTTGGATCCTGTCAACTGAATCACTTTCTCCGCCAATTCGAGGATAGAAAATTCGTTCGGATTTCCCAGATTCACCGGACCGATAAATTCATCTTCCGTATTCATCATCCTCACCATACCTTCTATCAGGTCGTCAACATATTGAAAGCTGCGCGTCTGGTCTCCGGTTCCATAGATTGTTATATCACTGTTCTTCAATGCCTGAACAACAAAATTAGAAACTACCCTACCGTCATTCGGCAACATCCTCGAACCATACGTGTTAAAGATACGAATAATTTTGATTCGGATGTTATTTTGCCGATGATAATCCATAAACAAAGTTTCGGCACAACGCTTTCCTTCATCATAACAAGAACGGGGACCAATCGGATTTACATTTCCCCAGTAACTTTCTACCTGGGGATGCACCACCGGATCTCCGTATATCTCACTCGTTGAGGCCTGCAAAATCTTGGCATTTGTCTTCTTGGCTAATCCCAACATATTAATGGCTCCCAGCACGGAAGTCTTAATTGTTTTGATTGCATCATATTGGTAATGTATAGGCGATGCCGGACAAGCCAGATTGTAAATCTCATCAAGGTCCTCAGTATGATAGGGGAACTCAACATCATGATTCACAAACTCAAAAAGAGGATTGTCTTTCAGATGTTCGATGTTTGCCTCAGCACCGGTAAATAAATTGTCCAGGCATATGACATGATGCCCTTCGTTAATTAACCGTGTGCATAGGTGCGAACCTATAAAACCGGCACCTCCGCTTACCAATATATTTTTCATGTAAGTATTTTATAATGTCCGAAGACTTATGAGACCTGTTCGTTTGTTTATGATGGCAAAAGTAGGAGATTTGGTTAACTTATGCAAGTTTGTAACAAGATATTTCACTTGTTAACGAGAACAAAAGAACATAATAGAAATAAAAATCCCTCCAACGAGCTTTTTATTCTTCTTGAACAGGAAATTCAACCGGGTTTGGGATGCTAAAACTCTTATCCGAAAATAAAGCTGCCAAACCGGAAATCTGCTTCAAACGGAGCAATTCATCCCGATCCATGCCAATATTTTTCATTATCCACTGGTCGGACATCCCCGCTTTATCCAATTCGGCTACAATGTGGCACATCAACTCTATATTGTGCGAACCACGAGCACGGTTATGCCGGATGGTGGATGCCATGCGGTTGGACAATTCCTTATCAATCACCACTACGGGCAACAAGCCGTTTTCACGCTGATAGATACGCTTTGAACTTCTCAATACACTATAACGATGATAACCGTCTACCAAAATGTAGCGGTCTGTTTCGTTATCATAATAACATACGCAGGGCATCGTAAAGCCATCTTCCCAAATAGAAAGTTCCAGTAGTTTCATCTCGGGTGGCGCCACAATATTGGGATTATAATCATTCGCCACAATTTTCTCTACCGGCACAGCTTTTACAGAATATACCGGGCTTAGATTTTCACTCATAACATCATATTTTTGAATTGTTCCATTATTTTATCTCTCTTGTAAGCTTCTTCCTTATTCAAGGCAAAGCCCATGTATTTGCAAGCATGATCGTTCTTCAATATGCAAACACACATTCTCTTGTAAGTTGGTATCTCACGGAATTCAGAAATATCAATATCATCCAGATAATCCATTTTCACCGGTTTCTTATTCGTTTTATAATTGGTGGTATTCACCACCTCCAGTGACACACCGGCTTTTAAGAGTTTCTGAATAGTCTCCTCACTGAGGCAGCCGCCCTTAGTGCGCCAGAATTCAATGCTGACGGTCAACTTCTTCAAATAATTACGCCGGGTATCTTCCGGCAATGTAGATAGCAGGAATTGCATGAACTCCTTCCAGGTATATCCTTTCGGCAAACGGACAGTCTGCCATCCCATGGCATGTGTTCCACCATAGATACCGGTGAAGTTCACTCCATTGACACGGCCTATCATCTTTCCCCAAGTGGAGGGATCGATTACTTTATAAAGACGCAGACTCTCCTGGGCTTCGCAGAGAAAAGGACTTGCCACACGCTGACGCTCGATGTTTACACCAGCCTTATAGTATAAATCATATAAATGATTATAGTCCCAGCCGAATTTTCCATTGGCCGTCCAGATATCCGTCGTTTTCCAGTCATAAATAGGATAAGCATTGAAGATATCATTTCCGATTTTAGAGGTCCACCGGTAATTATGATACATTTGATATTTCCGGGCAAGATGAATGCTGCGCCAGCGATTGAAACTTTCCTGCGTGCGAATACCTATTAGGAAACAGGAACGAACCGCATCCTTCTTTTCGTGCAGCCACTTGGCAAAATGCATCTGAAACTCATAATCCCACATCGCATCCGTATAAAATGGAAAGTGCTCCACAGGCAAACTGCCTTTCGGCATCTTCCGTACCCATATATCACGCATCTCAGGGTCCCATGGACGCCAATAACTCTGATGCATGGATGTACAGGTAGTTACTTTGAAAGGAACGCAAACCCGATACACATCTACAATATCCTTATTGGCTTCCAAAATACGGTCCACATAATCAATAGTCATGCTATATTGGATTTCATAATCCATATGATAGACACAGAGTTTTCGTTTCAGGTTATGCCGCCGGATATAGTCGATACATAAGTTCAGCAATACTCCGCTATCCTTTCCTCCTGAAAAAGAGACGCAAATATTATCAAACTGTTTAAAAATAATGTCTAACCGCTCTTCTGCCAACTCATATACATTCTTCTGAAGTTCTGCCATCTTTATTTCTCCTTATTCATTTTCACGTAGCGCTTCCACATTTTCTCTACAGAAAATCCCAGCTCCTGAAACGTTTTCTGGTGTTCAACAAACGTGACCGAACTTAATTGTTTGTCTTCATCCATGCTGGCTATTACTTTCTCTAAAAGAGCTTTCAACACCTCCGTATCATTTCCCTTTATATAATAGTTATTAATAACCACCTCCCGTTTCTTGTATTCCAGCGGCAGAAAACCAATCACTTCTTTCCCATCCACTGCAACAAACCATATAAAACTTTCCGATGTACGAAAAGGATAATTATAGTTCTGTTTCAACACTTCAGGATTCATAACCAAGGGAGCAACAAGTTGGTATAACCGTTTCTCCGTACCTTTCAACTCTACTATTTGTGTCATGGCCGATTAATTATTTATTATGGTTTGAGTTCATATTCCCAAATAAAATAGTGCAGACAAAATTAAATAAAAAAAGAATAAAGACAACTACGAACAAAAGAAAAAAAGATAAAATTATAAATAGAGAATAATATATCTCTTAAACTTGAGTATATATTCATAAAAAAGATTATCCGACACAAGCTTATAAATGCAGTTTCATAAGGTGAAATAAAATCTCTTTCAGTATCATTACAATAAGTATTGGCACAAGAAATGATCATAAATGAAGTTTCTACAGAAACCAAGCGCCTGGCAGCCCTGCTCCCCACTCTTTCTTTTATTCAGCCGAAAGCCGAAATCGTGAAAACAATACGAAGCCCATCTCGACTTCCCGGTGGGCAAATCTGTTATCCTACCCGATTTTATGAATAATCAGATTGGGTTACGAAATATTCAGAACATGCTTAATAAGATACACGGTGATAAGAAACCGACCATTACCAATGTTTATATAGAAAGATTCGCATCACCGGAAGGTTCGCTGCAACTGAATGAGCAACCCTCCCAAAACCTATCGCATTATGCTGAAAAAACTGTACCCTACGCTCCGTAAGGTGAATTGCCGCATCGACTACACCGTCTGAAAACATTACATACAAAGAATAAGGCAGGCCTTATATAAAGTTTGTTCATCCCTCTCAGAAGTACTTATAAGGCAGTTTATACAAGGCTACACCCTTTTTCCCGGATGGCTACACCTTTGCAGAGTGATGGCTACACCATCCGGGGGAAAGGGTGTAGCCTTGTATAAAGAATGGTTAGTGCAGTAGAAGTTAATGACTGTTATTTTGACATATGGAAGGCGATCAACCAGAGAAACGTGCAGGAGAATCCGATATGAATTATCCGGTTCTCTATTTGCTGGATGGCGATGTGTTCTTCCACTCCGTAGCAGAGTACTCTTTGTTACGATCTCTTTTATACTGTTAATAATCCGAATAGTTTAACCACTACCAAAAACCGTAATGTCGATTTTTTTGTTTTAACAATGAGGGAATAAGTTTTGCCCGAATCCTAAAACCGAGTAAAATTGATTATCATGAGAAAAGAAGTTTCTGAAGTATTTGCAAAAGAGCAATCTAATGATTGCTGTATTAATCTGTATCTGGAAGAATGTGGCTGGTGTGCCTACGAAGTATCAGCTTATCTGCTAATGAACCTTTTAGGAGGCAAATGCATTGTCGAAAAAATAGAGAAATGCGGATTGATGCTAGTCCGCGCATTTCTGAATATAGACTTATTGGGGGGCATTAACTATGGTGAATACCGCTACGCCGGTCTGAATTCCTACAACCTGCAATTGATAGGGACAAATAAAGTCGATAAGAGTTCATTTATTCACTGGAAAAAAAATATATAGGGCGTAACAAGCATTTTAAATGATATAGAAAAAGCTCCGCAGACTGATTTGCGGAGCTTT
This sequence comes from Bacteroides stercorirosoris, assembly GCF_900142015.1. Classification (GTDB taxonomy): domain Bacteria; phylum Bacteroidota; class Bacteroidia; order Bacteroidales; family Bacteroidaceae; genus Bacteroides; species Bacteroides stercorirosoris. The sequence continues at coordinate 13,622 of NZ_FQZN01000022.1, read as the reverse complement.
ATTTTTATGCACCTATTTAGCTAATATTCTATTGCCAAACGCATAATCTTATTTCTTCATGCCCGCCTTAAACATTATATAAGTAAATGCATCTCCTGAACGGACAAATATCCCATAATCCCCATAAGGACCGGAAATCTGATTGATACTTTTCAGCAACGCAATCTTTAATTTCCCGTTTACGAATTGTATATCAAATGAATCTTTCTCATCATCCAGGTAAGCACTAAAGTGTAATTCTGCATCTTTCGGTAATGCATATTCTATCTGATCTCCGACATTATCCACATTTCCGATAACGGTTTCAAATTCGGGTAAACCATTTGTTTCCGGATAGGCCAATACAAATTTCAGTGTCGCTCCGGTTGTAGCCCCATCCACTGTTATGGGGGAGACAACATAGGCTTTGTAATAGCCTGAACCAATCAGTACGGCTCTCTCTCCCGAAGGAAAATCCAAGAGAACATCTTTATCATATATATGATATAAATGTCCAGGAACGACAGCTATTTCTTTAGCAAGGTTATCCAATGAAAGTTTCACAGGTGCTCCAAGTCCGGAAGTCGCTCCCACATCGGCAATATAACAAGTAGAGGTCTTAAAGTTATTTGAGTTATTGATATATACATCTGATGCGCCCAGCAAGGTTTTCCCATTTCCTTCATTCATCATGTTTAGCATAACGCTTCCTTCCGGGTCTTTGTTATCATCATCATCACCACAGCTTACAAAGCCGATTGAACAGAGGAATAGTAGTATTCCGAATAATTGTTTTGTTTTCATAACTGACTAAAATTAATTATATAGTTTAAGTTTCGCCTTTTGTTTTGCGGCAAAAGTAATATTTTAATAGATAGGATTGCTAATATACATGATAATTAACACGCCAATCATCAAACAAACTACAGCCTCATATGCAAGATGGGATAATCCTTACCTTCTCCATCCAATTCTGATCTTCCCACGATGTTGAATCCCATATATTCGTAAAAACCAACCGCTTGAATGTTTTGCTCGTTCACGTCGACTTTAGTCACCTGCAAGTTAGCTACCGCATACGCTATCAGTTGTTTTCCGATTCCTGCACCCCGGCAATCGTTATCAACAAATAGCATTTCGAGGTTGCCATCTGCAATTCCCATAAATCCAACCAAATCTCCCGCTTGTTCAAACCCTAACAACGTAACATATTGAAAATATACAGGAAGTTGTTTCTTGAAATATAAAAAGTCCTCTTCTTTTAGGAAATCATGTGTATTCAGCACTGCAGTCTCCCAAATCTCTATCAAGCGCGGATAATCTGTTTCTTTAATTTCTCTAATCATAATTTGTAAAGTTAGAATGGTTAAGCCCGGAATAAAAAAATAAAACCTAAATAAGAACTTCAGGGATAATTCAGTTTCAAAGTTCCGTACTGCATATAAAAAAGCCTTTGATTATACTGATAATCAAAGGCTTATTTCATATTTATTCTCTCTTTAAGCGGTGCGTACGGGACTCGAACCCGTGACCCCATGCGTGACAGGCATGTATTCTAACCAACTGAACTAACGCACCATTATTTCATTTTTCATTTACTATCTCTCTCGATTGCGGTTGCAAAGGTAGACATTTCTTTGAAATCTGCAATAGCTTGAAAGAAATATTTTTCATCTTTTTTAAAGTGGGCTTGATTATAAGATATTTATATTACCTTTGTGTGACGAAAAAAATTCGAGTAACAAATCAAAATGAACTAAAAGCGAGAAAAACCATGAGAAATACTCCTATTGAACGTAGACTGATTGACGAAACCATCGAAGCATTTCAGATTGCAGACTTTGGAAAAGCAACCATACGTGAAGTAAAAGCCATCGCCGCCAAAGCAGAAGCAGAGTCGGGCGTGGAATTCATTAAAATGGAAATGGGCGTACCGGGACTTCCGGCTTCGGCTGTAGGCGTGAGAGCCGAGATAGAAGCCCTGCAAAATGGCATTGCCAGCCTTTACCCCGACATCAACGGCCTGCCTGCGCTGAAAGAAGAAGCCTCACGCTTCATCAAAGCCTTTATCAATGTAAACCTGAAACCGGAAGGCTGTGTACCTGTCACCGGCTCCATGCAGGGAACTTTCGCCTCCTTCCTCACATGTAGCCAATGCGATGAAAAGAAGGATACGATATTATTCATCGACCCGGGGTTCCCCGTACAGAAACAGCAGTTGGTAGTGATGGGGCAAAAGTTTGAGACCTTCGATGTTTATGACTATCGTGGCGACAAACTGAAAGAGAAACTGGAAAGCTACCTCTCGAAAGGCAATATCTCCGCCATTGTCTATTCAAATCCGAATAACCCCAGTTGGATCTGTCTGAAAGAAGAAGAACTGCGCATCATCGGAGAACTTGCTACGCAATATGACATTATCGTTTTAGAAGACCTGGCCTATTTTGCCATGGACTTCCGCCAGGATTTAAGCAAACCGTTTGAAGCACCTTTCCAACCCTCAGTAGCACATTATACAGACAACTATGTATTGCTTATTTCCGGCTCCAAAGCATTCAGTTATGCCGGACAACGCATCGGGGTAAGTTGCATTTCCGATAAACTGTATCACCGCTCCTACCCCGGCCTGACGAAACGTTACGGCGGCGGTACATTCGGTACGGTATTCATCCATCGTGTGCTCTACGCTCTTTCATCCGGCACAAGCCACTCTGCACAATATGCCCTTGCCGCCATGCTGAAAGCAGCCAGCGACGGACAATACAATTTCCTGAATGAAGTGAAAATATACGGTGAACGTGCCCACAAGCTGAAAGAGATTTTCATGCGCCACGGTTTCCATTTAGTATATGATAATGATCTGGGCAATCCCGTTGCCGACGGTTTCTATTTCACCATCGGATATCCGGGCATGACCAGCGGCGAACTTGCCAAAGAACTCATGTATTACGGTGTCAGTGCCATTTCACTGATCACCACCGGCAGCCACCAGGAAGGTCTGCGTGCCTGCACCTCTTTCATTCAGGATCACCAATACGCACAGTTAGACGAGCGTATGGCAATCTTTGCTGAAAACCATCCGGTATAAAAATCTACCAGTTACTGCCGGTATCCCACCACAAACGGGTACCGGCATTATCTTCTCCACCCAGAGCTTTCACCAATGCCTGATACTGCTCCGGATTCTCCGTTTGCAAACCGCCGGGAAAATTCAAACGGCGTATCATAGTCTCCGTATCTACACACCCATCCTTACTATGATTGAAGCGCACGGGGAAAAGTCGCGGATAACCAGTCCTGCGCTGCTCCGCCCAAGCCTCACAGCCTTCGGGAAACATGGCAATCCACTTTTGCGTGATAATCTTCTCCAGCTTCATTTCAGGGTCAGCCGTTTCTATCCATTTCGGAGATACTTTGCAACGAGCCTCTATATTATTCTCCGAATCGTATGTATCCACAAAGTCAGCAGGCAGTTTATCACTATTCAGATAACTCTCACTCTGCATGATGCCATGCTGATGCAAAGAAGAAGTAACTCCTTTCTCATAGCAAACACCTGCCGATTCTCCCGTCCAGTTACGCAAAGCAGCCTCCGCCCGCAGAAACCAAACTTCCGCAGCAGTCATGAGAACCGCATCTGTCGCCTGAGTGACTTTCAGTTTCGACATCTCCAGATAATTATTGTGAGAGAAACAAGTTCCCTGGCGGATTCCATGATATTCGCTCTTAAACGCTGCATCCTGGCACGTTGCAAAGTAGATGCTACGCCTCGGATCGTCATATCCATTCATTATTGATTCCATCGGAGCACTCATAAAAGTCTCGTTCCACACCAGATTAAGCTCACCCAGCGGATTGGTATATCCTCCCTGGGTAGAAACAGCTACCGGCTCATTTTCCGCTTCCAGCACTCCATATTCATTATTAAAGGCTTTCAGGAATTCAGTACGGGCCTTTTCCTCATCAACCGTCGCAATTCTCACGGCAAGCCTCATTCTCAGAGAATTGGCGAACTTTATCCACGAGGTATATGCACCGTCCATCAGAATGTCAAAACGCGAAAACTCAGCAGCTTCCGGGTTCGACTTCACATAATCGGTAAGTGTGGCCACCGCCGTATCCAGTTCACAGAAGAACTCTTTATAGACCTCCTCCTGGGTATCGGGCATATACTTCGCATCGGCATCCGCAAACCGGGTGTACACGATAGGACCGTAATAGTCCGTAACCCGGTGCATCACTTCCACTTTCAGCACTTTAGTCACTCCAAAGAAACCCGGATGCTGGTCACGGGTTGCATTCTCCGACTGATATATCTGCGGAAAGATGTAGGAATAAGTATGTCCCCACATCGCACTGTTCCAGCCATCCTGCAAGTTATAGTCCGAATTATGGCTACCTCCGTTCAGCGGCTTGCCATCGTGCATATATCCGCTGTACATATCCGCATTCAGATTCTGCGTCAGCTGGAAAGGCCAGTTTTTACCTTTTCCATAATCATAATTGAAATAAATGCCTTGCTGGATGATTCCCAGGCGGATGCCATGCTCATTATAATCTATCTGCAAATCATCATCCGTCACTCCGGATTTATCCGTATTGATATCTTTGAAATCGCCCGTACACGAAGCAAAGGCCAACAACGCACCTAATATCCAAGCCTGTCTTTTCATTCCTGTTTCCTCCTCACCTGTTTAAAATTCACACTTCAATGAAAAGCCCCAACTACGGGTCGTAGGCATTCCGTACACATCGATTCCCTGATTATCATTGCCGGTAGACAATACCAGATCAGGATCAAAAGGAGCTTTCTTATAAAAGAAGAACAAATTACGGGCAATAAATGACACCTGCACTTTTTTCAAGACTTTCGATTTCTCCATCCAGGAGGCAGGCAACTGATAGGATAATGAAAGTTCTCTCAGCCGGATGTTCGTGGCGTCATACATATAATATTCCGTCGTTCCGGCACGTCCGCCCACTATCTTATAGAATCCTTTCACATTATCTATCCTTTGCCCTTCAAGCATCACATATCCTTTGTCACGAGCTTTGGCTGTCACCTCCGACACGCCATACAGATCCATGTCCGCCTGTGTCTGCGAGAGCACCTCGCCACCATAACGACAATCAACCAGAAAATAGAGTGAGAGGTCTTTGTAAGAAAGTGTATGGTTCCATCCCATCTGGAACTTCGGATTAGAATTTCCCACCTTCACCGTATTTCCGTCACCTATTATCTTCGGCAGTCCTGCATTGCTTCCTTCCGTCTCATAAATGATGTTTCCGGATGCATCTCTTTCAAACGCTTTTCCGTATATATCGCCTATCGAACCGCCTTTCACCAATTTCATGGCATAGCTGGAAGAAAAGCTGGTAGGGCCGTAGACAAATTCTTTCAGTTCCTCGTGCAGAGAGATAATCTTGTTCCTGTTGGAGGCAATATTAAGAGTAGTACTCCACATGAAGTTCTTTTTCATCACAGGGGTTGCATCCAAAGCTATTTCCCATCCCACATTCTGGATATTACCCGCGTTCACATAGCGGTAAGCATATTTATCGCCCGCCAACGTAGGCAATTTGAAGAACTGATTTCGGGTATTTGTTTTATAAAAAGTCAAATTGAAGCCGATACGGCTATTCAGAAAGCGTGCCTCGGCACCCGCCTCCCACGAATAAGTCATTTCGGGTTCCATATCCTTAAAAGGAGCCGCATCATTCGCCAGAAATTCACCACCGGCAGTGATATGCGAAGAAGAATTCGTGATGAACATCGGAATATCATTTCCCACCAAACTGTATGCGGCACGCACCTTGGCATACGAAACCCACTCCGGCAACTTGAGCAGACGGCTCAATATCAGCGAAGTACCCACCGAAGGATAAAAGAAGCCACTTTTCTCATGCGACGTATATGCCAGTGTAGATGCCCAGTCATTACGTGCCGACAAGTCAATGTAAGCGCTTTCCTTATATCCCACCTGCACCGTACCGAACACTGACTGCAACTGCCGTTGTGCATCTATCTTCTGGTCCAGACTTGCCGAACCGTTCATTAGTATGTTTGCCAGATTAAATACATTGGCATACTTCAAGGAAGCCGTCTTCGAATCGTAACGGGTGGAATTCACCGTCTTATCATTGATACTGCCACCCAGCGCACCGCTTACGGAGTAATCTCCCCACTGCTTCTTCATCATAAGCAGCAAGTCGCCATAAAACTGTATTTCCTGGTAATCCATCTCCACGTAGCGCCCATTGGCACCAGCCAGAGCCGGAGCTGTAGACGCATAAAACTGCTGGCGTACCTTATCGTCAATACAATCCACATTGCCACGGGCCTGCACCGTCAGCCAGTCATTCACTTTCAGATTGGCCGACAGAGAAACAATGGCATGCATACGCACATCCTTACTTTGTATGCGATTGGTTATCCAATAAGGATTCTGCTCGAAGTCTTCGTAAGATGTATGCCAGTTCTGTACATTCAGATTTCTGCTCTCATCATACACCTCAAAATTATCTTTATAGTACGACAAATCTTCTCCACGGGGGAAACGGTATAGCCCCACCAATGGGTTCATATAAAATCCCCCCACAGTCGGTTTGTTTTTGGTAACCTGACGCATCAGATTTACATTGCCGTCCAGTTTTAGGCGGTCATCAAACATCACGGAAGTCTCCCTGAGCGTTATGTTATGCTTGGACAGGCGGTTCTTGTCGATAATTCCATGCCCTGTGGTATTGGCATACGAAAAATAATTCTGCAACTTCTCATTACCATGGCTCACAGATACGGAAGTGATGGAAGTCATTCCGGTGGAAAAGAAATCTTTCAGATTATCATACTTCGGCAAGTCTTTCCGTTCGCCCCAGCTGTCCACGCCGTCACTCACGCCGTAGCGGTTCTGCATTTCGGGCAGAGACATTGCATTATCAAACATCAGGCTGGTAGAGAATGAGATGCTCCGCTGTCCCTGCGATTTGCCTTTCTTGGTCGTAATCAATATCACACCATTGGCTGCCTGGCTTCCATAAAGCGCCGCCGCAGGAGCACCTTTCAGAATACTGATACTTTCTATGTCCTCCGAGTTCAGTCCGGAGATTCCGTCCCCACCATCGCGGTTACCCGCATTGGCCGTTCCGCCAATGGCACTGAAAGCCTGTTCCGAAGTCGAATTCAGCATAGGCACACCGTCAATCACATAAAGAGGCTGATTATCACTGGCCACCGAACGGATGCCACGAATACTCACCTTGGCAGACGCTCCCACCCCTGATGAAACCTGGTTAATCTGCACTCCGGCAGCTTTTCCGGTGAGCGAAGTAATCAGATTGGGCATTTTCACCCGGTTTAAGTCTTCATTCTTTATCTGGCTTGTGGCATAAGAGAGAGAATGCTCCTTCTTTTCAATGCCCAATGCGGTCACAATCACTTTATCCAGTTCCACCGCATCTTCCGCCAGCACAATGTCCAGATAGGCATGTCCTTTCACGCTTATCTCCTCTGTCTTATATCCCATAAAGGAGAATTGCAACACGGCGTCATCCGCTACTGTCAGTTCAAACTGACCGTCGACATTCGTAGCCACCCCGTTGGAAGTGCCTTTCTCTAAGACAGTGGCGCCCGGCAAAGGGACGCCTTGTTCATCCAAAACACGCCCGGTAATCTTTTTCTGGGCAGAGGCCATTCTAAACCTTTCATTTACATCTTCTGAAGAAAAAGCATAGCTGGAGCCAGTATATGAAAAAAAACAACTTAGAATCAATAAATATATATAAGTATGACTAGTCAGTTTCATAGAAATACAATAAAGAAATTATATCTGGCAAATGTAGCCAATTTCTTTTGAATAAAAACCTGTTATATAACACAAAAATAAAATCAATCAGTGAAAAAAGAGAAATAATATTTGTTTTTCGAGGATTTGTCTGTATATTAGGGGCATGGATACTAATGCAGATATATTTAAAATAGAAACCAACCACGTAGTGCCTTCACGCGGAAAGGTGTTAATATCTGAGCCATTCCTCTATGATGAGATGTTCGGACGCTCTGTTATATTGCTGGTAGACCACACCATGGACGGAACAATGGGGCTGGTGTTGAACAAGCCTCTCACGCTATGCCTCAATGATGTTCTGAAAGAATTCAAAGACGTGGACGACATACCTATATATAAAGGTGGCCCGTTAAGCACAGACACACTGTTTTACCTCCACACCCTGAAAGATATAGAAGACTCATTACAGATAGGCAAAGGTTTCTATCTGAACGGGGACTTCGAAGCGATTCGCCGTTATATCCTGCAAGGTAATGAAATCAGCGGTAAAATACGTTTCTTTCTGGGGTATTCCGGTTGGGAACACGATCAGCTATGCCAGGAAATAGAAGAAAACACCTGGCTGATAGGTTCGGCGGACATCACTTCACTTATGAATGAGAAAGGAAGCCCGAAGCTCTGGAAAAATGCGTTGGGGCAACTGGGAGGAAAATACGAAACATGGTCGCGCTTCCCCCAGATACCGACACTGAATTGATTAATCCGCCCGAAGGCATTGCATTAATGCAACATCCTTGAAACATCCTTCTACAAACAGCCAGTCTTTCAGCAACCCGCATTGCACGAAGCCGCAGGAGGTGAACAGGCGCATACTTGCCTCATTGTCCGTAGCAACATGGACAATGAGTTGCCGCAAACGCAAAAAGTCGAAAGCATAGTCGCAAAGCAATGTCAGCGCCTCTTTGGCGTAGCCCGATCCGCGAAATTCCTTCCGGAGAACGATGCCCACCTCTCCGCGCGAATGCATGGGGGCAAAGTCCGTTATGTCAATCGTCCCTATCGGCATGCCGTCTTCAAGGCGCACAATGATCATACGCAGTTGCTTGTCGGCAAACATGTCGCATTGCGAACTTTCCAGATATTGCTTCATCACGTAACGCGAATAAGGTACGGTGAAGTTACTGATGTCCCACTGTTGCGGGTCATTCTCCATCTCATAAATCAGTTCCAGGTCTTCCGGCTCCATGGCACGGAGGCGGATGCGGTCGCTTATAAAATAACTATGTTTCATTGTCAGAGATAACATTTTTCGGGAGTCACCAGTACGCGGCTCTCCGGGTTATAGACTCCCAGATGCAAACCCGTCTTCCGGTGGCGGGAAAGCAAACGGATAATTGTTGAAAAAGAAAAGGCGCGGCAATCATAAACCACGTGCGTGAAATCTTTCAGGTAGATGAACGTGCCGCCATGTCCATCTACCGAGGATGTTTCGTTGGACACCACAAAATGATGTTTCCCGGTCAGTCCGTTACGCTTGAACAGACTGCGGAGACTATGGATAGTCGCTTCTTCGCCAAAAACCAAAAAGCGGGGAAGGCCTTGACCTTTCCGAAAGGATCGTTTCGCCTCTTTTCCCGAAAAGCCGAATGTACGCTGCAAGAAAAGCAGCGACAAGCGAATATACATCTGCAAATGGATGCCCGCCCGAACCAACCCTCGTCCGACAACTCCATAACGCTCGCCATGCTTGCGGAAGAAGATATCCATCGCTTCACAAAACACGCGCACGTAACGGTAGGTATCTTTCGATGTGCTTTCACCTTTATAGTGCAATATCGGGTAAGGGAGATAATAGTTTTCATATCCCGCCTCCTCTATCCGGCAAGACAAGTCGATGTCCTCGCCGTACATGAAGAAGTCTTCATCCAGCAATCCGGACTTGTCCAATGCGGAAGCACGCAGCAACATGAATGCGCCTGCCAGCACTTCCACCCGGTGGATGGCGTCCATATCCAAAGCATTGCAATAGTAGCCACCGAGGCTTTTGGAATGCGGAAAAAGTTTTCCCAAACCGGACAATTTACCGAAAGTGGCCGCCAAAGTAGGGTAACCGCGCTTTGACTCCGGCAGAAATTTTCCGTCATCGGTCAGCATTTTTACTCCGGCAGCTCCGGCACGTGGATGGGCATCCATAAAAAGGAGTGCATTCTCTAAAGTATCTTCCGGCAATAGGGTATCAGGATTCAACAACAGCACATACTCTCCTTTCGCCTGTCGGATGGCCTGGTTATTGGCACGGGCAAAGCCGACATTCTCCTTATTATATATATAGGTGACGCGTGGGAAGCGTTCAGTGATATACGCCTCCGAACCATCGGCAGATGCATTATCCACCACCAGCACTTCGGCCGAAAGATTGTCGATAGCCCTATACACGGAACAGAGGCACTGTTCCAGGTAATGCTTCACATTATAATTGACTATGACAACGGAGAGTTTCATACTTCTTCTTTATTGATATGCAGTTCTTTACGCAAACGTCCTTCGCCGGGCAGGCAGAACAGCGAGGCTGTAAGGGCAATCAATGCACAAAGCACGCCTTTGTTGCTCAACATAAGATAATATACAGCGAAGCCTACCAATACCGGTAAAGTGAGCAGTGCCAGGCGAACTTTACTCCAGAAAGAATAAAGGCGCAGGGCTTCGGGCAGACTGACTTTATCAATCTTACGTGTCAGCACCCAGGCAAACAGTTTCAGCGATACGGGCACACAAATGGCAGTCAGCAGGATGGTCAATGTCTCTGCAAAATAAGTAGCGCGCACATCAGCGGCATACCTACCTACCCAGTCTCCATCGGTTTCACCGACCACGATTAAGATCACCGGCAATAGCCAAAAACCGATAAAGAATCTCTTCTGACGAGATGCCACGTGTTTTATCTGTTCTTCCATTTCTCTATTTTTTATTATTCAATATTGTAAAATAGTTAATTATACGAATCAGGAGTTGAAATTAGCTCATGTCTGTAGGGATTTGAACAGAGCAGGCATTCATTGCGCAGCTCAAGGCTGAAAGCCTTTTATCTTATAGCCCAGGGCAACGCCCTGGGAATTGAGTAATGTTTATCCCTGCGCCCTGTAAGGGCATAACAGTACACACTGGCTTTTGCCCTTACAGGGCGCAAGATTGTGGGGTACAATTCATTCCCGGGGCGTTGCCCCGGACTATAAGATGAAAGCCTTTCAGGCTTGGGCTGCGCTAAATTATCATTTGATTCCTTTCTGCACCGTTATGAATGAATTTTAACTCCTGATTCACATTAATTGATGATTTAGCGGGCGGATGCCCGCTAAATCATCAATTTCCCGAAAAAGGAGTACGGTTCACAATACTGCGTCCCAGCGTCACCTCATCTGCATATTCCAATTCATCACCTACAGAGATGCCACGGGCAATCACGCTCAGTTTCACTCCCATCTTCTCCAGTTTACGGTAAATATAAAAGTTGGTGGTATCTCCCTCCATCGTGGTACTGAGTGCCAGGATAATTTCTTTTATCCCACCCGCAGCCACACGTTGCACAAGGCTTTCTATCTGCAAATCGCCCGGACCTACACCATCCATCGGCGAAATCACCCCGCCTAACACATGATATAATCCACGGAACTGTTGCGTGGCTTCCACCGCCATCACATCGCGGATATTCTCCACGACACAGACCGTAGATGCATCCCGCTGCGGATTGGCGCAAATGCGGCAAGTCTCCGTATCCGAAATGTTGTGGCAAACCTTGCAATATTTCACTTCATGCTTCAAAGTAATAATAGCGTTACCGAAAGCCTCTACCACCGCCGTATCTTGCCGCAAAAGATGCAACACCAGACGCATGGCCGTTTTCCGCCCCACTCCGGGCAGCTTGGCAAATTCGCTCACCGCCTTTTCCAATAATATCGAGGAAAATTGTCCGTTCATACTAAAAAATCAACTATTGGCGGCAAAGATAATGCAAACCGAAAGCAGTACAAAATAAGCTTGCTTATTTTTAATGCTGAGGTGCAGCTTATCTTCGCTTAAAAGCAAAGATAATGCCAATTGAGGGCAGAACTTTCATGCAAGCATGAAAAAGTTATGTGAAATTCTGAAATTAGTGCTACCTTTGCATACGTAAAAAAGGAGAAAAAAGAGTAAGAAACTTTCTAAATTTGAATAAGAAAATGGAGATAACAAACGCTGAATTCGTCATCAGTAATACAGACGTGAAAAAATGCCCTGCGGGAATATTCCCCGAATACGCCTTTATCGGACGTTCCAACGTTGGAAAATCCAGTCTCATTAATATGCTGACCGGGCGCAAAGGGCTTGCAATGACTTCCGCCACTCCGGGAAAGACAATGCTCATCAACCACTTCCTCATCAACCACAGCTGGTACATCGTCGACCTGCCCGGCTACGGTTATGCCCGCCGCGGACAAAAAGGAAAGACGCAGATACAGCGAATCATCGAAGATTATATCCTGGAACGTGAACAGATGACCAACCTCTTCCTGCTCATCGACTCGCGCCTCGACCCGCAAACCATCGACCTTGAGTTTATGGAATGGCTGGGCGAACACGGAGTACCCTTCTCCATCGTCTTCACCAAAGGCGACAAGCTGAAAGGCGGCAGACTGAACACCAACATCCAGCAGTACCTGAAGAAGCTAAAAGAACAATGGGAAGAACTTCCTCCGTATTTTGTGACCTCTTCTGAGAACAGAATGGGCAGAAAAGAGTTATTAGATTATATAGAGAGTATTAACAAAGAAATGAATACCCAATAATTTATTAGTAAAATGAAAAAGAGATTTTTTTCGCTGGCATTTATTGCCGCCCTGTTACTGGTATCCGCTAATAGCCAGGCGCAATCGCTAAAAGATTTGTTCAATAAAGAAAACGTAGAAAAAGTAGTCAGTGCCGTTACCGGCAAAAATACCGTTGACATGACAGGTACATGGTCCTATACCGGTGCCGCTATCGAATTTGAATCGGACAACCTGCTGATGAAAGCCGGTGGTGCCGTTGCCGCTACCACAGCCGAAGCCAAACTCAACGAGCAGTTGAGTAAAGTAGGTATCAAGCCCGGACAACTGAGCTTCACCTTCGCCGCCGACAGCACTTTCAGCGCCAAACTGGGAGCCAAAACCCTGAAAGGAACTTATACATACGACTCTGCCGAAAAGCACGTAACTATGAAGTTCGTCAAGCTGATTAACATGAACGCCAAAGTCAACTGTACATCCGCCAACATGGACTTACTGTTTGACTCGGACAAACTTCTGAAGCTGATTACTTTCCTTTCCAGCAAGAGTAGCAATGCAACGTTGAAAACCATCAGTTCGCTGGCAAGCAGCTACGACGGTATGATGCTGGGCTTCTCGCTTGAGAAGAAGGAATAAATTCCGCCACCCCCAATAAAAAAAGCCCGCAAACTTAATGTTTACGGGCTTTTTAATTAGGGATATTCAGTAAATGTCCCTCTTTCTAATAAATTAAGAGAACAGTTTTACTTTACGTGAGCTTTTCTCTTAATTTTTTTCTGTAAAGCCTCAAGTCTCCTATCTTTTTCATAGAATATTATTTACATATTCTTATTTTTTCTTCCCAACGGTACATTATGTATATGTCTTTTTAGGGGAAGTTAAAAACCTCTCCTGTTTTCCTCTTATTATTTTAGTCTGATTATGCAGCCGTTCTTTTTTTCTTTTCGACCTTTTCTATCATGCATACCGCATTGGCCGTATGTATTCCAAAGAAAATCCAAAGCATTTCCGTTTTCCTGTTTCTAGCTTTTATTCTGGCCAGTGAGTAATGTTGTTT
>NZ_FQZN01000083.1 GCF_900142015.1 Bacteroides stercorirosoris | reverse complement strand
GGCACTGTCCACAATTTTGTGTAAATAGAAAACTTCAGGATTCGGGTTTTATACTTGAATCCTGTTTTCAAATATAGTAATAAATTGGTTAAATATCAAAGCCCAATTCCAAATAGGTTGGTACCATTTCTTTTGGATTTCGTTAATGGCCAAATAGACAGATTTTTTCAGTGCATCATCATTTGGAAATGATAGCTTATTTTTGGTGTATTTTCTAATTTTCCCATTCAGATTTTCAATAAGATTAGTGGTATAGATAATCTTTCTAATCTCGACGGGGAAATCAAAGAACACGGTCAGTTCTTCCCAATTATTTCTCCATGAGCGTATCGCATATGGATATTTAGCACCCCATTTTTGCTCAAAGTTATCCAATTCCATCTCAGCTGCTTCTTTGGTAGGTGCATTATAGATGTTCTTCAAATCGGCGGTGAATTCCTTTTTTTCTTTCCAGACGACATAGCGACAGGAGTTTCTAATTTGGTGTACCACACATATTTGAGTAGTAGAAGCAGGAAATACACTCTTGATGGTTTCTGTAAATCCATTCAGGTTATCAGTGACTGTAATCAGAATGTCTTCTACACCACGGGCTTTGAGATCCGTTAAAACGCCCATCCAGAAAGCGGCACTCTCATTTTTGCCAATCCACATACCCAATACTTCTTTCAAACCTTCCTTATTCAGACCTACACATAGGTAAACAGTCTTGTTGATCACTTTGCCGTTTTCTCTGACTTTGAATACGATACCATCCATCCAGACAATCATATATAAACTGTCCAAAGGACGATTCTGCCACTCTGTTGCAGCCTGGCTAACTTTATTGGTGATAATGGAGATAGCGGAGCTGGAAAGGTTAATGCCGTATATTTCCTGCATTTCCGACTCAATATCAGCGACGCTCATACCTTTGGCATAAAGAGAGATGACAAGACGCTCGATTGATAAGCCGCGGGATTGATGCTTGGGAACAACAATAGGCTCAAATTCTCCTTTCCGATCACGAGGAACCTGAATAACAGATTCACCCATCTCGGTTTGAATCTGCTTCCTATAACTACCATTGCGGGAGTTGCCACTATGATCGCCTTGATTGGAGTGTTTTTCGTAACCTAAATGGTTATCCATCTCTGCTTCCAGCATTTGTTCATAAACACGAGTATGAAGCTCTTTCATGAAAGCTGTCACATCTTCGCCTGTCTTAAACTGGGACAAAAACTCTTTACTTAAAAATTCTTTAGGAATGTCCATAAAATCTGATTTTTACAAAGTTAATACATAAATAAAAAAACTACGAGAGAAACACCGTAGTTTTCTATTTACACAATCAGATGGATAGTCTC
>NZ_FQZN01000009.1 GCF_900142015.1 Bacteroides stercorirosoris | reverse complement strand
TTCGATCTGAATCGCTGTACAAGTTGTACTTCTTTTTTCCTTTTTCCATCTTTTTTAGTGGATTAAGAAGTGTCAACTTATTCAGTACACTACAGAAACTGTCGTTCCTATGTGGGGAAACTGACTGAAACAAGAAGAAACTGGCTGAAACGTCTTTTATCAGCGATGAAAAGTAGGGTACTTGTTGTTGAAACGGAAGCCGATACCCAGCATCAGATAGTTTGGATCACTGAAATTCTTTAGGTTATAGCCGATATGCAGGTAAGAACTGCGGGCCACCTCTACTTTGAGCGTCAGCACCTGATAGATGCCTTTGTGGTCGCTGCCACCGTGCAGAACATTGGCGCCGATACCTACGCCTACTGTGAAATATGGCATCACGTATTCAGCCCTTCCGGAGATTCCCAGAGCTAACTGTTTGTGGAAAGCAGGTTTATAACACTCGTTGCCGTTGCCGGGGATGGTGTAGACATTGGAACTGGCATCGTAAACACCGTCCAGTGATACTCCGGTACGGAATTTATATCCGATGTTGTACATGGGGGCGAAGTTAAAACCAAGCACTGTATATGCATCCGGTGAAGCAATCTGGCCGCTTCCCACCCATACACCTTTCCGCCTCCACGAGCCGAACAGGGTCAGGTCATAGCTGACATGGCGCGGAAACTTAGGCACGGGGGCCTGATATGTGGGCTTGATGAGTGCTTCTTCCGGTCTGTTGAAGTTGTAAACGACCCCTACTTTCAGTCCTACGGTATTCAGACCGGCGTTTGGGAATTTTGTGTTACCATTGGAGAAGTGGGTACCAGTAACTCCGGCTATCAGATCGATGCCGCGCGAAACCATCCAGTTCAGTTGCAGTCCGGCATTGATGTAGGCGTTGGCTTTCGAGCCTATGACGCTGTTGTGCCGATTCTCAAATTCATCATAGGGCTTCCAGCCGAGTGACAAACCGAAGTTCCACTCATAATTGAGGGATAGCCGCGAGGTGATGCGTGCGATACGTGCGCCTTGGTAAAGGTAGATGGCAAGCGGATTTCCTAATTCTTCTTTGCTTCCGAAATCGTAGTACCCCAGGCCAATGCCTTGATAGGCGCCACCATAAATCCGGTCGGCACAAGTGTTGGGCTTGAACTGGAACGAGTACTTCAAATGGGCGGAATATCCCCATTCGAAAGGTTTCCATTGAGAATTGTCTCCTGCCAGGAAAGAACTGGTAGGGAATATATATCCCGGCCGGTATTCTACGCCGAGTCTGTGGATGAAGCGTTTTGCGAAGGAAGCTGTGTCGGGATTATAACCAGGAACATAATCTTGCATCCGGCTTTTTGCGTAAGCAACGTCAGACAAGAAAAGCATTACTCCTGCGAGAACCATCAATTTCCACATCTTTATATTGCTTTTCATATTGCTGTGCCAGAATTCTAGTTTTATGATTATGCGGGTTATTCCCTTAAAATGCGTGGCAAATATAATGATAGTATTTGAAAAAGAAATTATGATACTCAATAAAATACGAAAACAAGCCGTGTTTTCATGGGAATTTCGTTATTCCCGAGAAAACACGGCTTGCTGTAAGTGTAAAAAGGGAAGTTATCCCAGTAATTCTTTTACTTTGGCGGATATGGCACGGCCTTCGGCAAGTCCGGCGAGCTTTTTAGAAGCAACGCCCATCACTTTACCCATATCTTTGCCACCCGTGGCACCGGTTTCGGCGATGATTTCCTTCAAGGCAACTTCCAGCTCTTCGGCTGACATCTGCTTGGGCAGGTAAACTTCGATAACTTTCACTTGCGCCAGTTCTGCGTCTGCCAAGTCCTGACGGCCTTGTTGCACGTAGATTTCGGCAGCATCTTTGCCTTGTTTCATTAATTTCTGCATGATTTTCAATGCAGCATCGTCAGTCAGAGTATCGTTGGCGCCCGGAGCGGTCTTTGCTTCCAGGAATACTTTCTTGATGTTTCTCAATGTTTCGAGAGCCACTTTATCTTTGGCTTTCATTGCGGTTTTAATGTCTTCGCTGACTCTTTCAAATAAATCCATAATTCTCTATTTTTAATTTAGAAAGTGATTACTCCTCCCAAGTCTTCTCCCCCTTGTGCTTCTTCCGTAGCCATCTGGCCTTCGGCAGCGGCTTTGGTCTTGATGGTGCTCAGCGTAATCTTATCACGCAGATAGGTCGGCGAACTCTCCACCATGCTGATGATGTCGGCATTGTCCAAGTCTTCGGGATTGAAGATATAGATGTGGCGACGTTTGCGTATGTTCTTGCTTCCGATGCCGCTGGCACTTTCGCCGTAAGCTTTGCGGATGCGCTCTTTGTTCTTTTCCTTCTCTTCTTCGAGTTGCAGTTGGCGTTCTTCCTCTTCCTGACTGCGCTTTTCGAGTACGCTGTCCATACCGGGAACATCTTCCACACCGAAGCCGGTGGCAAGCACGGTAATCTTCACCTTGCCTTCCAGCGTGTTGTCCATAGCCACACCCCAGATAACCTCTACGCCTTCGCGGAACTTGCTCATGAACTCGTGGATTTCGTTCATTTCCTCCATCATCAGTTCCGAATTTTCGCAGAATGATACGTTCAGCATCACCTTCTTGGCATTGAAGATATCGTTGTTGTTCAGCAGCGGAGAGTGCAGGGCATCGTCGATGGCTTTCGTCACACGACTTTCACCTTCACCGAAGCCGGTACTCATAATGGCTACACCGCCATCTTTGAGGATAGTCTTCACATCGGCGAAGTCCAGGTTCACCGTTCCGCGCATGGTGATGATTTCGGCAATACTTTTGGCGGCGATGGACAGGGTGTCATCAGCCTTGCCGAAGGCATTCATGAATGTGAGGTCGGAATATATCTCGCGCAGGCGTTCGTTGTTGATGACCAGTAGGGCATCTACGTGCTGGGCGATACGTTCCACGCCGTCCAGTGCCTGGATAATCTTCTTTTCACCTTCGAAGATGAAGGGGATGGTGACGATGCCGACGGTGAGGATGTCCATTTCTTTGGCGATGCGGGCGATGACGGGAGCAGCTCCCGTACCGGTTCCGCCACCCATTCCGGCGGTGATGAATACCATTTTTGTACCGTCGTTCAGCAGTGCTTTGATTTCTTCATTGCTTTCTTCGGCGGCTTCGCGGGCACGTTCGGGACGGTTTCCGGCACCCAGTCCCTCGGTGATAGAACGTCCCAGTTGAAGTTTCACGGGGACGGGAGACTCTTTCAACGCTTGGTTGTCCGTGTTGCACAGAACGAACGTCACGTCGTGTATGCCTTCCCGGTACATGTGGTTCACGGCATTGCCGCCACCACCACCTACACCAATTACTTTGATGATTTTCGGTGAATCTGTCGGGAAATCGAATTGTACTATATCGTCCATAGTTCCTTATTTTATTAAATTTATTTCAAATCGTCATCCGAGAAGATCTCATTGGAAAGCTTGTTGAAAGTCTTTTCAAACCAGCTGGGGCCTTCTTTCTTCTTTTTCTTCTTCTCTTCTTTTTCTTTACGTTCTTTCTCCTTGCGTTCCCGTTCGCGGCGTTCCTTTTCTTCCTTCTCGCGCTGGGCTTTGGCGGCACGGGCGGCAGCTTCCTGTTCTTTCAGGGCTTCGTCGTCGCCAAACATATCGGCGGGTTTCGGAGGAGTGACGGTGGCGGCAGGCGCAGGTTTCACTTCTTGCAGGCAACAGTTTTCGTTTCCTGCGGCAAGCAGTCCGAGCAGGGTGTTCTGCATTCCGTCTTTCTTCAATACGTCGTTGAAGCCGTAGATGGTATTGTGGACAAACTTCGTTGTCTTCACTTTATCAGCCTTGCTGCGTTTGCGGAACGCTTCTTCCAGGTTCTTCAGGTTAGCGCCACCGCCGGTGAAGATGACACCGGACAGTAGTTTGTCATCATATCCTGAAAGTTGCAGTTGGTTCCATACGTTGGCAAGGATTTCTTCGGCACGCGCATCGATAATGTCGTTCAATACATTGAGCTCGATGCTACGGCCGTCTTCCAGCAAACAGACGGCAGGGGTATCAGTCTCCTCTTCCTCGTAGAGCATGTCACCATACTTCAGTTTCAGCTGTTCGGCTTCCGATTCTTCCATGTGCAGGGAAGTGATGTCGCGGGTGATATTGTTTCCGCCCAATGGCAGTACGCTGAGGAAGCGGAGAATATTGTTCTTATAGACCGATATGGTAGTGGTGTCTGCACCGAAGTCAACCAGTGCGCAGCCTGAGCGCATTTCGCTTTCCGTCAGTACGGCGTTTGCCAGAGCTATCGGGGCGATGAGCAAATCGGCTATTTCCACTTTGGCTTGTTCGAAGCTGTGTTCCAGGTTCTTCTTGAGGGAGGCGCGTGCCACGATGTTCAGGAAGTTGCCTGTGATGCGCTTACCTGCCACGCCTACCGGGTCGGCCTGGTGATTATTGTCTATCTTATATTCCTGCGGGGCGACATCCAATACACTCATGTCTATCAGGGGAACTTCGAGGTTTTCGTCACTGATTGCGTCTACCAACTCTTGCGAGATAATCCCTTCTTCTTCGAGCACACGGCTTACCGCATTCTTTACTGTGCGCAATGACTGTCCGCCGATGCCTACATATACTTTGGCAATGGAGTTGTTCAACTGACTTTCCAGCTTGTTGATGATGGAAGTCAATGCCTGTGCGGTCTTGTCAATGTTGTAGATGATGCCTTTGTGGATAAACGAAGCGGCATCTTCACGCGCATAAGCCAACACTTGTATGCTTCCGTCACTGTTCTTCTTTCCTGCGATACCGGAAATCTTGGAAGAACTCAACTCAATAGCGGCGATAAATTCTGTTGTTGCCATAGATATATTCCTATTTATTTATTTTTCTCGTTTAGTACAGATAATCTGGTTACTAAATTCAACGCTGATGCGAGAATATTTGTTCCATCCTACCTTATTTAATCCTTTCTCATAGAAAGCTTTCACCCGGTCGAGCTTGCGCTCGAAGTTGTCCAGCTTGCCGAGGTAGATAATATGATCACCCACGCGCGGCACTAATTCCACGTTCTTGTCGGACAACACATGTATCTGTTCAATTTGTGCATCCCAGAACTTATTATTCTGCAAAAATACACCAAACTTATATAAATCCCTCATGGCAAACGACTTTTCTACTCTTCCTGTCACTATGGCAAGGTGGGCGACGCACTTTGCATCGGGGGGCATTACTGTCCCTTTGTTATCCAGATAGTAGTTTTCTCCGTTGGCGCTCATCACTCTCAGGATAGGGATTCGCTGGCTGACTTCCACACAAAGTTTTCCGCTGGGGGTCTTGTAGCATTCCACTTCGTCGATGAGTGGATGTTTGGCAAGTTCCTTTTCCAGTGTTTTGCTTCGGATGCGGTCCATAGGTTTGCCGACGGGATAAATACCTTTCTTTTCCAGTATACCCGCCACCTCCTTCTTAGTGATGAAACCGGCGTAGACTGTATCTTTGATAACCAATTCCATGTCATGACACACCTGACCGGCAGGCTTCCGGTTGAAAGCCGTGATAGCTACCACCAGATAGGCGATGATGAGCAGCAGGACGATGGACAATAGAATTCGTTTAACCATAAGCTATTTGCAATTTACATTATATTCTCAATTAAGTGTCAATTCTCAATTGTCAATTGTTTCGTGATTTCGGGAACGTAATTGTCTATGTCTCCGGCACCTAACGTTATCAGAACCTCAATCTGCTTCTGAGAGAGTAACTCCAGAATATCTTCTTTCTTGCACATACACTTTTCGATGCCCGGGCGCAGATTGTCATATATCAGTTGGCTGGTGACACCGGGGATAGGCTGTTCACGTGCCGGATAAATATCTGTGAGGATAACTTCGTCGAGCAATGACAGGCTGTCGGCAAACTCCTTATAGAAGTCGCGGGTACGGGTGTAAAGATGAGGCTGGAAGATAGCTGTGATCTTCTTATCCTGATACAGGTCGCGGATAGACTTCACGCTTTGCGCTATTTCGGCAGGATGGTGGGCGTAGTCGCTCAGGAATACGACCTTATCATTCTTGATTTTGAAGTCGAAGCGACGGTCTACACCGCGGAAACTTGCCATACCGCGTTTGATTTCCTCGTCCGTTGCCCCGCTGAGGTGGGCGAGAGCCATAGCTGCTACACCGTTTTCGATGTTGATACTGACGGGTACACCTAACCGGATGTCATTGATGCGCGTATCGGGTGCCACAAAGTCGATAACTATCTCACCGTTTCCGATGCGGATGTTCTCGGTATGGAAATCGCCTTCGGTACGGGCGTAGGTGTAGACTTTTACACCGGGTTGTACGTCAGGTTGTAGAGAGATGTCTTTATGGATAATCAGTGCACCGCCCGGCAGGATGAGGGTGGTGTAGTGGCGGAAACTTTCCAGATAGGCTTCCTCTGTGCCGTAAATGTCCAGATGGTCGGCGTCTGTAGCAGTAATTACACTCATATAAGGCGACAGCCAATGGAACGAACGGTCAAACTCGTCTGCCTCTATAACCGTGTAAGGGCTGGACGAAGACAAAAGTAAATTTGTCTCGTAGTTCTTGGAAATACCTCCGAGAAACGCCGTACAACCTACGTGGGATTGATGGAGAAGGTGGGCGGTCATTGTGCTGGTGGTGGTTTTGCCGTGTGTTCCGGCAACGCACAAACCTTTGCTGCTGCGGGTGATGGTTCCTAAAACCTGGGCACGCTTCTGTATCTCGAAACCGTTATTGCGGAAGTAGGCTAATTCGGCATGCTCTTGCGGCACGGCGGGAGTATAAATCACTAAAGTTGTTGCCTTATCTTTGCAGGCTTCGGGGATAAGAACTACATTCTCTTCATAATGTATCTGTGCGCCTTCTTTTATAAGGTGCTCAGTCAGTTCGCTCGGAGTACGGTCGTAACCGGCGACGAGCTTGCCCTTTGACAGGAAATAACGTATCAAGGCACTCATGCCGATGCCGCCGGCACCAACAAAATATACGGATTTGATATTCTCTATATTCATCTTTTTATAATTTATACTATCTCAATTCTCCTCCTCCCGGGAGGAGGGGAATTGAGTTACTACAGTTTATTTATATAATTGAGTACTATGGTTTATCTATCAGTTTCAATACTTCTTTAGCAATGATCGTTGCCGAGTCCGGCAAAGCCAGCGTGGCAATGTTTTCACTCAGCGTTTTCAATTTATCATCATCGGCAACTGTCGCAAGGGCTGTGGAAACCAAATGTTTCATTGCATCCACATCTTTCACATAGATGGCAGCTTTCTTGTCCACCAATGCCAGTGCATTTTTGGTCTGATGGTCTTCCGCCACATTGGGTGAAGGCACGAGGATGACAGGCTTGTTCAGCAGACAGAATTCTGAGATAGAACCGGCTCCCGCCCGTGAAATGACTAAATCGGCAGCAGCATACGCACTTGCCATATCTTTGATGAAATCCGTCACATACAGATTGGGAATGGCAGGAATACGTGGATTACGTACTGCCTCACCTGTTGCAGTAGTAATAGCGTCCTTGATTTGCTGGATATATATCTTTCCCGTCTGCCAGATGAACTGGACGTCACTGTGTGCTTTTATTGTATCCAGCGCGGCAATCAGCGTTTGGTTGATGGTGCGTGCGCCGAGGCTTCCGCCTAATATCAATATCGTCTTCTTTTCCGGGTTGAAACCGAATGAGGCGACTGCTTCTTCGCGCTCCGGTTTGTTGGCCAGTAAGTTTTGGCGGACAGGATTGCCGGTCATGATAATCTTGTCTGCGGGAAAGAACTTCTCCATGCCGCCGTACGCTACACAAATCTTGCATGCTTTCTGGGCAAGCAGTTTGTTCGTCACTCCTGCGTAGGAGTTCTGTTCCTGTATCAAAGTCGGCACTCCCATCATGCCTGCCACTTTCAGAGTCGGGCCGCTGGCGTAGCCGCCTACACCTACCGCTACTTGCGGACGGAATTCCTTCACTATACGGCGTGCTTTCCACTGGCTTCGCAACAGCTTCACAATTACCGCGAAGTTCTTCCAGATGTGCTTCCGGTCAAACCCAGCTACGGGCAGGCCGATGATCCGGTATCCTGCATCGGGCACACGCTGCATCTCCATTCGTCCTTCCGCACCTACAAAGAGGATTTCCGCATCAGGACGAAGTTCCTTGACGGCGTTAGCGATAGATACTGCGGGGAAAATGTGTCCTCCTGTACCTCCACCGCTGATAATGACGCGCGGTCCGTTATTCTTTGTTTCCATATCCTGTTATCTACTTACTACTATCTATTTACTCAAATTCAGCGTCACTATTTAATACTTTAGCTGTCGGTTCGGCGGCTGTTTGTACGTCGCTGTTTCCTTCTCCGGTGGCTTCTATCTGCATCGGTATTTGCGCGTCGTGCTCTTGCTGTTCCTCTAACCGGGCGGTGTAACGGCTCACGCTCAATATCATGCCAATATAGGCACAGTTGATGAACGTAGAGGTTCCACCTTTACTGATAAGCGGAAGCGGCTGCCCCGTGACAGGGGCCAGGCCAACGGCAACCATCATATTGAATAATGCTTGCGTGACGAGTAACAGGGCTATCCCTGTGATGAGGAAAGCGGGGAAGGTACGGTCGCACTTTTTGGCAATGCGCCCTACGCGTACCAGCAGACAGATATAAAGGAACACGACGGCTATTCCGCCCACCAATCCCAGTTCTTCAATGATGATGGCATAAATGAAGTCGGAGAATGCCTGACTCAGAAAATCCCGTTGCACCGAGTTGCCCGGTCCTTTGCCTATGACGTTGCTCGTGGCTACGGCAATGCGGGCGTGTGCCACCTGCGCGTCTCCGTCTATGTCATATTTGGCTGCGGGCACTTCTCCTTTATTCGTGAAATCGGTGATACGGGCTTTTACTGTTGTGAAGCGGTGCCCCATAGGAACCTTTTCGAGGGTGTCGTTCGGTGTAGCCAACAGGAATGTGACGAATACTACGACAAAGGCGAGGATACTTCCTCCCAGTATCAACAGTTTGCGGGCCGATATCCGTCCGATGAACATCATCAGATAAACCGTGCCGAACAGCAACATTCCCGTCGAATAGTTTTCCGGCAGGATAAGTCCGCAAACGATGCAGGTGATTATCATGATGCGTTTGAAGGCTTTCGGACTTGCTCCGTCTTCATCCTGCCCTTTCGAAAGGATAAAGGCGGTGACGATGATAACTGCCATTTTAGCTATCTCCGATGGCTGAAACTGGATTCCCATAAATGTCATCCAGCGGGCAGCACCGTTCACGCGGTCGCCGGTAATAACTCCCATCAGCATTACAAAAGCAAGCAGGCCGATGGAGAGGGGAAGCAGGAATACTGGGAATACTTGAAACCATTTATAAGGTATATTGTGCACCAATACCACAATCACGGCACCTACCATCAGCAGAATGCTGTGCTGCGTGATCGGTCCCCAGTGGTCTCCGCTTTTATACGTCAGGGTAGACGCAGCACTGAACACTTCTATGATAGAAATGAGACAAAGGAAGAGGAAGATGATCCAGATTACCTTATCGCCTTTGAATATGCTTCTTAATAAATCCAATGCTTCGCAAATTAATAATTAATAATTAAAGAATGAAAGCGCTCTTGTTGACGCTTGTTTTCTCACGCTGTGTGAGAGCTTCCTGTCACGGTGCGTGAGAATATCCTGTCACAGTGCCCTCACACACTCTTTGAACTGGTCGCCGCGGTCTTCGTAACTCTTGAAGAGGTCGAAGCTTGCGCAGCAAGGGCTCAACAACACCGTTTCACCTTTCTTTGCCAGACGGAAAGCGGCGTCTACGGCATCTCTCATACCGGTTTGCACATCGGCAACGGGCAATCCCATACGGTCGAAGAAGTCGTGCAACTTTTCATTGTGCAGCCCCAGGTAAACCAGGGCGGAGCACTTTTCGCGTACCAGATCTTCAATCTCCGTGTAGTCGTTGCCTTTGTCCTTTCCGCCCAGGATAAGTACGGTTTTGGTCTTCATGCTCTGCAAAGCATACCAACACGAATTTACGTTCGTTGCCTTGGAGTCGTTGATGAATTCCACGCCGCGCACGGTTGCCACTTTTTCCAGGCGGTGTTCCACGCCTTTGAAGTCGGACAATGCCTGGCGGATATACTCTTTCTCTATTCCGGCGAGGTTGGCGGAGATGCCGGCGGCGAGAGAGTTATATAAGTTATGTGTACCTTGCAGGGCCAGTTTTTCCTGTTCCATGTTGAAGGCGATAGGCTCGTTGATTTCCACTTCACCGTCTTCTACGTATGCGATGGCTCCGTCTTCCTTTACGGCAGAGAACGGATAGAGGTGAGCGCGTAGTCCGTGCTTGTCCAGCTCCCGTTTGATGATGGGGTCATCGTTCCAGAAGATGAAAGCATCTTCCGGTGTTTGGTTCTGCGTGATGCGGAATTTGGCGTCCACATACTTCTGCATGCAATGGTCGTAGCGGTCCAGATGGTCGGGCGTGATGTTCATCAGCACGGCAATGTTGGCGCGGAAGTTATACATGTTATCCAGTTGGAAGGAACTAAGCTCAATCACATAATAATCATGCTGTTCCGTAGCCACCTGCAAGGCCAGGCTGTTACCGATGTTGCCGGCCAGCCCTACATTCAGTCCTGCACTCTTGAAAATGTGGTAGATGAGTGAGGTGGTAGTGGTCTTACCGTTTGAACCGGTAATACATATCATTTTGGCTCGGGTGTAGCGTCCGGCAAACTCTATCTCAGAGATGATGGGCGTACCTTGTTCTTTTAGTTTCAGTATCATCGGAGCGTCGTTGGGGATACCGGGGCTTTTCACAACTTCATTAGCATTCAAAATCAACTCTTCCGTGTGCCTGCCTTCTTCCCAGGCAATGTCATACTTGCCCAGCAATACCTTGTACTTGTCTTTAATGGCGGACATATCGGATACGAACGTGTCGAACCCCTGCACTTTGGCGAGTACGGCAGCACCTGCACCGCTCTCTCCGGCTCCTAATACTACAATTCTACTCATGTTCTTATAAATTACGGGCTACCAACTACAAGTTACCTGTGGAAGGCTGGAGTTGGTAGTTGCTACAAGTTTGTTTTCTTATCGGCGACCAGTAGCGAGCACTTGTAGCTTATAGCTCGTAACTGGTAGCTCTGTTATCTTATTTTTAATGTTATAATCGTTATTGCCGCCAGCACAATCGTCACAATCCAGAAGCGGACAGTGATTTTTGATTCGTGGAACAGCTTTGTCGGCGTTGTAAACTTCACCGTGCAACCCGGTTCTATCAGACTCATGGAAGTACGGAAATGGTCATGAATAGGCGTTCGCTTGAACAACCTTTGTTTCACTCCCTTCCGCTTTCCTGCCTTGTAGTAGAACCGTTGCAGGATAACTGATAGGTTCTCTACCAAGAATACACCGCAGAGAATGGGTATCAGCAATTCTTTGTGTATGATAATGGCGAACACCGCAATGATACCGCCAATTGTCAGACTGCCCGTATCACCCATGAACACCTGTGCCGGGAAAGCATTGTACCACAGGAAGCCGATCAGGGCGCCGATAAAGGCGCAGATAAAGATAACCAATTCTTCCGAACCGGGTATGTACATGATGTTCAAGTAACTGGCATACTGGATGTGACTCGATACGTATGCCAATATTCCTAATGCCAGTCCGATGATTGCCGAGTTTCCGGCCGCCATTCCGTCCATTCCGTCATTCAGGTTCGCACCGTTGCTGACAGCCGTTACCACAAAGATAGTGATGATGACGAATAGTATCCAACCGGCGGTTTGCGCATGTTTACCCATGAAGCCTACGATGTCGGCATAATCCAGGTTATTGCTTTTGAAAAACGGAATAGTGGTTTGTGTGGACTTGATGTCCTGTCCGGCATGGATAACCTCTATTTCTTGTCCGGGTTTCTGTACTTCAATATTCTCACGGATAACCGCTTGCGGGCTGAGATAAAGCGTCAGACCGACAATCAGTCCCAGACCTACCTGTCCGATAATCTTGAATTTCCCGTGCAGGCCTTCCTTATCTTTCTTGAAAATTTTGATATAATCGTCGGCAAAGCCCAGTGAGCCCAGCCATACCGTAGTAATCAGCATCAATATCATGTAGATGTTGCTCAGTTTGCCCAGCAGCAGACATGGGATAAGAATTGCCACAATGATAATGACACCCCCCATACTCGGCACACCTACCTTGTCCACTCCGAACGGGTCGATGTTGGCATCACGCTGTGTTTCCGTAATCTGTTTCCGCTTCAGCAAGTTGATGAAGCGGTCACCCCAGATGCTTGAAATGAGCAATGCAAGGATGATTGCCATCAGTGCCCGGAATGATGTATAACCAAACATACCCGCACCGGGAATGTCATATTTATCTAACCATTGAAATAAGTAGTATAACATGTAATTTAAGAATTAAGAATTAAAAATTAAAGAGCTGCTTTAATTATTAATCATTCATTATTTTTTTCAACTCCTCTTTATCATCAAAGTGATGTTTCACTCCTTTTATCTCTTGATAGTTCTCATGGCCTTTTCCGGCTACGAGGATTACATCACCCGGCTGTGCCAGCATACAAGCTGTTTTGATGGCATCGCGGCGGTCGGTAATGCTGATGGTCTTTTGCATATCGTCCTTATCCAGACCGGCGAGCATATCGTTGATGATATCTTGCGGCTCTTCAAAGCGCGGATTATCCGAGGTGATGATGACGCGGTCGCTCGCTTTAGCGGCTTCTTTTGCCATGATGGGGCGTTTGCCTTTGTCGCGGTTGCCGCCTGCACCTACCACGGTGATGACTTTTCCTTTACCTTCGAGTACGTCATGGATGGCGTTCAACACATTGATGAGTGCATCCGGGGTATGTGCATAGTCCACAATGGCGGTATAGCCTTTCGGTGAACGGATAGCGTCGAAACGCCCGGTTACCGGATGCAGGGTGCTGAGGGCAATCAGTACATCTTCTTCCTTCTTGCCGAGTAATACGGCTGCACCGAACACTGCCAGCAAGTTTGAGGCATTGAAACGGCCGATAAAACGAACAGCCAGTTCTCGATTATTAAAATCAAGAAGCATACCTTCGAAATGGGATTCCAGAATCTTGCCTTTGAAGTCGGAGAGGCTGCGCAAAGAGTAAGTGTATACTTTAGAGCGTGTGTTCTGCGTCATGACAAGCCCGTTCTTATCATCCAGATTGGTCAGGCTGAATGCATTCTTGGGCATATCATCGAAGAATTTCTTCTTGGCTTTCAGGTAATTCTCCACCGTCTTGTGATAGTCCAGATGGTCACGCGTCAGGTTAGTGAATATACCGCCTGCAAAACGCAGACCGCTGATGCGTTTCTGGGCAATGGAGTGTGAACTTACTTCCATGAAGACGTATTTGCATCCGGAGTCCGCCATCTGCCCCAGCAGTTGGTTCAAGGTGATGGGGTCGGGGGTGGTGTGCTCGGTCGGTATGGCCTGGTCGTCTATATAGTTGCAGACAGTGGAAATCAGCCCTACTTTGTAACCGAAATAGCGGAATGTATCATATAATAAGGTGGCGATGGTGGTTTTTCCATTCGTTCCGGTCACGCCTACCAACTCTATTTTGGAGGACGGATCACCATAAAAGGTAGTAGCTACTTTGCCAACGGCATCTTCGCTATCTTTCACCTGGATATAGGTAATACCCTCTTTCCGCTCTTCGGGCACGTCTTCGCAAAGCACGGCGACGGCTCCTTTTTCTATTGCGACAGGGATGTAAGCATGCCCGTCTGTTTGGGTACCGCGCATAGCCATGAACAGATGTCCGGCTTGCACCAGACGGGAGTCTATGTTCACTCCCGTTATCTCCGTTTCCGTACTTCCGATAATCTGTATCGGTTGTATCGTTTTTAGTAATTCACTTAATACCATACCTTATTATATATAATGTATATTCTTTTAATAAACTCTTCACCCGCACTTCATCAACGAAGCGTAAGGGTTACCGTTTGACCTTTCACTACATGGTTCCCACCCGGTATTGATTGGCTCTTTACCTTGCCAATGCCGTTCAGCCTGACTTTCAGTCCTTTACTTTCCAGCAAATAAACCGCATCTTTCGCTCCCATTCCGATGACGCTGGGAACGACGTTTGAATTCGCCTCTTCCTTGCCTTGCAGGATAACTGCATTGGGTGATGCCTGTGTATGTCCCCATGCCTCTTTCCCTTTCCGGGGAGAGAATTGCTTCTGTACGGGAACTTTCAGACTGTTCAACACCTGCAATGCTTCGTTCATCTCTCCGGCTTTTACGGGAGGAATGACATTGGTGGTGCTGTCTATCGCACTGCGGATATCGAACCGCAGGTTTTTAGCATATACTCTTTCGGCAATCTTCCCGAATACGCTACCTGCCATTGTCCCCCCCGATGGCATGCCTTTGTTTATCTGGATGGAAACGATGCAACTATACTTAGGCTTCTCGGAGGGGAAATATCCGCAGAAGCTGACCAAATGGTTACGTACACCTGATTTGTATCCAGCAGTTCCTTGCGACACTTGGGCGGTTCCAGTCTTGCCCGATACGTGGAATTGCTTGCTTCCGGCAGGTTTTGCTAAGCCTTCGCTCACAACTTTCTCCAAGATAGTCTGTATCTGCTCCAGTGTACGGTCGGAGCATATCTTAGAATTGATTACTTCCACCGGAAACTCTTCAACGATTTCTCCGTCTTTGATGGCATGGGTCACGAAGCGAGGGCGAACCATAATGCCGTTGTTGGCAATGGCGTTATAAAATGTCAGGATATTGAGCGGTGGAAGTTGCGTTTCATATCCGATACTCATCCACGGCAAGCTGGTTTTGGCGAAATAGCGCTCTTTGGGTCCCCGGATGTTGGGTTTCCCTTCTCCGGCTATTTGCAAGTGTAGCGGCTGGTCAATGCTCATGCGGCGCAGCCCGTCAATAAATTTTTGTGGATTGCTCTTATAGAAATTGTCGATGATGCTGGAAACGCCTATGTTGGAGGAAACTTCCATAATCCTGGTGACATCTATCACGCCGTATCCGCCTTTATACCAGTTCCAGTCTTTCATGTCACGCCCATACATCCGTTTCACTCCTTTGCCGGTGTCCACCGTGTAGTCGGGCGTGATTTTTCCATCTTCCAGTGCCACCATGATAGAAGCGGTCTTGAAGGTAGAGCCGGGCTCCATCATATTGCTGATAGCGAGGTTGCGCATTTCGTAGTATTTTCCGTTTTTGGCGCGTTCCATGTTTACAATAGCCTTGACATCACCTGTCGCTACATCCATCAGTACGACCACACCCCATACAGCTTCTAATTCCGTCAGTTTGTCCATCAATGCCTTTTCACAAATGTCCTGCATCCCTACGTCGAGGGTGGAGATTATGTCGCACCCGTCCACGGGAGCTATGTCCACGATGTTCAGGTATTTGTTCATCACCTTCTGGCGATGGGTGATGCCGTCACGTCCTTTCAGCAATGTGTCGAAAGACAACTCGATGCCGTTCTTAGCCCCTTGCGCGGTGTCAGGGAAAAGGTCTCCGAGCGTACGGGCGGCCAATGAGCCGAACGGCTTCTTGCGTTGATTGTACGCTTGTTCGTGGAACCCGCCTTTGTATTTGTTCAGGTTGAATACAGGCAAGCGTTTCGCTTCTTTATATTGGATGTACGAGATACGTCTCGGATAAATCAGATAGTTGCGGCTGCCTTTTTTGCGTCCCTTTTGCAAGTGCGACTTAAATTCTGCGGCACTTTTATCGGGGAATATCTTATGCAGTCCTTCGCAAATCTCGTTCATGTGGTTCACCAGCATGGTGTCTTTGGTGTAGCCGCCCGCCTTGAAGTCCATATATATGCGGTATTCGGGCAGGGAACTTGCCATCAGTTTACCGTCGGATGAAAGGATATTGCCGCGGTTGGGCTTTACGGTTACATTCTCCTTTACGAAACGATCGGCTACATCATGCCAGTATTGTCGTTCGGCGAACATGATGATTGCGCCTTTTACGACAATAGCTATTCCCAGCAGTCCCATTATGAGGACTACGAAGAAATAACGGGTCATGATATTTTTCTTATTTACTGCCATTCTCTTTTCCTAAGTTGATAAGGTTTTTAAGTTGTCTCCTTCTCTCCTTGTATCTTATTTAATTAAATACGGTGGATTGGTCGAAGTCTGCAAATCGCTTTCCTTGGTCGCGATATATTCCTCAATGCGCGATTGGCGACTCCGTTCCATCAGCTCCGAACTACGCGTAAGGGCATCGTACTTAATGTCAATCAGTTCTTTTTTCAGTTTATCTATCTCTATCATTTGTTGCTGGCAGGCATAGCGGTTGTGTATATAAAATAGAATCAGCACCATGATCAGCACCAGCATTTTGGTCTGGCGACGGAAAAAGTCTGTAGCCAGGATGTCGCCACCGATAATATTCTTCAGAGACGTGCGGCTTTTGGCTTTCTTCGCCTTTTCCGCCTTCTCTGTTTTCTCATTTATCTGTTTTTCTTCCATTTCTTTCATCGCTCTATCATTCTATTGCTTTACTCCTTTACCCCTTCTTTTCCGCTATCCTCAGTTTGGCACTTCTCGACCTCGGATTGCGTTCTATTTCCGCTTCATCCGGCACAATCACTTTGTTGTTTACCAGTCGGAACGGGGTTTGTACATTTCCGAAGAAATCCTTCTCCATTTTACCTTCCACATTTCCGGTTTTCATGATGTTCTTCACCATCCGGTCTTCCAGTGAATGATAGGTAATCACTACCAGTCGTCCGCCCGGCTTCAACGCTTCGGTTGCTGCATATAGCATTTCTTTCAGTGCTTCCATTTCCTGGTTCACTTCGATGCGCAATGCCTGAAATACCTTAGCCAGTTCTTTTTTCTCCCGTTCACGGCCGAAGAGTGGTTTTATAACTTCCAGAAACTCTCCGATAGTTGTTATCTTCTGTACGGTTCGTGCTTTTACCAGTACGGATGCCAACTTGCGACTGTTTTTCAGTTCGCCATACAGGTAGAAGATGTCTGCCAAGCGTTCTTCATCATAGTTGTTTATGATGTCTGCCGCAGTATCTCCCGCACGTTTATTCATGCGCATATCCAGTGCACCGTCAAAGCGGAATGAGAATCCCCGTTCGCTGTCGTCGAAATGGTGGGAGGATACTCCCAGATCGGCGAGTATTGCATCCACTTCTTCAATCTCATGATAGCGCAGGAAATTATGCAGATACCTGAAGTTGCTCCGCACGAAGATGAAATGCGGGTTGTCCACAATGTTTTGTTCCGCGTCTTCGTCCTGGTCGAATCCCAGTAGCTGTCCGCCGTCTCCCAACCGTGACAATATTTCGCGTGAATGCCCTCCACCGCCGAAAGTGACGTCTACATACGTCCCGTCCGGGCGGATATTCATTCCGTCCACACTCGGCATCAGCAGCACCGGTACGTGATATGTCAATTCTTCATTCCCCATTAACTACTACTTGTTAATCACTAATCACTACTTGTTAATCACTCTTCCTCTTCATCCCAGTCGTCTTCGTCTCCCAGAATCTCCTGCAAAGCTTCGCTGAATTCTTCCGGGTTCATAAACGGTTGTTCTGTTTTCTCTTTAGCCCAGATTTCTATCGTATTGTCCACACCAATGAAACGTACATCGCTCTGTATGCCGGCCATTTGCAGGTAACGTTTGGGCAGCAGGATGCGTCCGTTCCTATCGGGAACCATGATTTCCGCATCGCTCACAAATTGCCGGAAAATGTCTTGGTGTTTTGCGTTCCATTTGTTCAGGCGCTTCCGCAGTTGGTTTTGCGTCTTGAACCAAACGCTTTCTGGATAGAGTACCAGGCAGTCTTGAAATACATCTTTGCGCAGCACAAGTCTTTCTTCGGAGGCAGATTGCAGTTGCCTCCGAAAGCCGGCGGGGATAAATACACGTCCCTTTGCGTCGGTTTTCGCTTCTATGTTGCCCAAAAAACGTATCATTGCTACCTTATTATAATAAGCGACGGTAAAAGTACACATTTCCCCACAATCCCCCACAAGATTTAACTAAAAACTTTCTGAGAAGTTTTCAACACCCTGTTCATTGTTTATTTCGTTGATAATGAACTCTGTGCCGGAAAGCTTTATTAGTGGGGAATTGAGGCGTAAAAACCTTGTTGGTTTTGTGTTCGGACTGTACCTGCACCGTACCCGAGCCATACCTGCTCCATACCTGCTCCGTAGTTTCTCGTATGGAGGTACTTCTAACAGAAGAAGGTGTGGAGCAGGTATGGAGCAGGTACGGTTCGGATGCGGTGTGGAATCTTTTTTTCGATGTTATAGTCTTGCGCTTCTATCTACGATTTTTATAAGGTTGTAGAGTTCTGCTATTTCATCTAAATGTAGTTGGTAATCTCTGAACATGTCATTTAATGAATGGCAGGTGATAATACCATGCTCTACATCATGTGAGATGATTTTTTTGATGGAGATTCCTTCTGTACGGTGTATAATGATAAAATACCAGTCGTTGATGTGGAGGTGGTATTGCCATAGGTCGCGCCTGACTTCCCGACCCAGTACAATGTCTCCATCACAGATAGAGCTTCTGGAGCCGTCATCCATGCTGTCCCCTTCTGCTTCAAACAGGCGGTAGTTGCCATGGTAGGTGCGGTCTACTATAACTGGTAGCGTTGGCAAAGTGTCTATATATTCCTGGTCTCCGTATCCGTTGAGGTATCCGCATTGGGCGCGCAGGTGAACTAAAGGTACATTCATAAAACCTATGTTCTCTATGGGATGTACATTGGAAATAAATTGAGAGTTAGTATTTGCTTTCTGTACTTCTTCTTGCCTATCTATCGGGGTACTAACTGTTTCTTTCTCTTTTTCTCGATACATTTCTCCTTCACCTGTAAGTATCCAATTAGGGTTGTATTGCGGGAAACGTTGAGCTATTTTCTCGCAAGTCATCCTTGATGGTTTTCTTTCTTCGTTAATTAAACGGGTGATAGTTACGTTGTTATTTAATCCGATAGTGGCGCTGAAGGAATTTTTGTTGTATCCTTCCTGTTCCATAATTAGTTTTATTCTTTCCCAGCCTTCCATACTTGTATTTATTAAAGAGGTATATTGAAGAGAGTTAGTTAAATGCTGTAAAATGCTAACTTTATTCTAGGTAAAGTTTGTTTTAGTTGCGATAGTTAGTATATTTGCATCGTCAGACAACACCTTTCTTTGCAAAGAAACAAATTATGATTTAAAAGCACAAACATGTATGTATGCTTTGTGAATGTGATTACTAACTATTAACTAATTTTTAAAGATTAAAGGAGACTAAGTTATGAAAAAGTCAGTTTGGAACAAGATTTTGAAAGTGATAATTGCAGTAGCCTCGGCGATATTGGGGCGGATTGGCGGTAGTGAGAAGAAAGGGTAATTTAAACAGTAGGTTTATCTCCGGGAACTTCCCGGAG
Organism: Bacteroides stercorirosoris; assembly: GCF_900142015.1. Classification (GTDB taxonomy): domain Bacteria; phylum Bacteroidota; class Bacteroidia; order Bacteroidales; family Bacteroidaceae; genus Bacteroides; species Bacteroides stercorirosoris. The sequence continues at coordinate 183,016 of NZ_FQZN01000009.1, read as the reverse complement.
ATGATAATAATTAAAAGTGATGTGTTATGAAAAAGATATCTGTACTATTTTTATTGATTATTTGGTTTGCTTTTACGGCGACAATTACTGCACAGAATACGGTACTTTCTCCTGCTTTTCCGCAAGTGATTCCTCAGAGTCCCGAAGTGAACAGGTTGATTGGCATGATTAATTATCCTGTGTCTTATAATACAGGGTTAGTGAAGACGGAAATCCCTATTTATGAAATAAAACTTAATAGTGGGTATACTTTACCTGTAAAGTTAGTATATCAGTCTTCCGGTTTTAAACCTAACGAACGTAGTTTTGTAGGTGCCGGTTGGAGCTTGGTAGCGGAACCGCAGATAGCGCATGCGGTGAATGGATTACCGGATGAAACTCCATATAAAGGACTATACATGAATAAAGGAGTAAATCTTAATGGTGAATTTGTTCAGGATACATTGGTTGATGCCATGTATGGACGTTATGACCTTGAGCCTGATCAATATTTCTACTTGTTACCTCACAAGGGGGGTAGTTTCTTTTTGAACAGACCGGCTAATAATAATTCCAAAAAGGAATTTGTAACTGTTCCTTATGATCCGATTCGGATAGGTAATTCTCCTGATTTGAAGAGTTTCAATATTACAGATACGGATGGTGTACGGTATGATTTTATTCCCATAGAATATACGGAGACTCAAACGGAGAATCAACAAACTGAAGCTATATCGGTGTATAAAGCTGAGCGTATTCTTACGCCAAATAAGGAATCCATCACTTTCTCTTACGAGGGGTTGACGGCAAGCAGTCCATATAAGTATACGCTTCGTAATTACGAGCAAAGTGCTACACTGGATATTAAAAGGCAATCGTCAAATGGTGATGCTACAATAGCATATTGTAATGGGAAGGAGAATGTATTGACCGATGAATTCATTAATTATCCTTATGAAAAATCAAATGGGCGTAAAGTGAAACTGATTCAGCGTGATGTGACAGGAACTTCTACGGTCGGTACTGAGATGAGAATAAGTACTTATAATGTTTTTCACAGTGATGGTATTAAGGATAATGACCTTGTTTTTATGTGTAATGATACTCGCACTACGAATTATTGGATACAGTCTATATCTTCCAAATATCTGAGCAGGATCAATTTTCCCGGTGGTAGTATAGAGTTTACTTATGCTATGATAACCGAATATCAAACAAGTCAGAAAGTCTTGAATGGAATTGTTATAAAGGATTATCTGGGAAATGTGGTGAAACGTTTTCAATTATTGACGGAGAGATTTGGCGAGCGTCCTTGCTTGAACGGTGTACTTGAGACTTCGAAAGACGGGCTTTCGCAGAGGCAATATAGTTTTCAGTACTGGGATCGGCGTGGAGTGGCTTATGATACTCCGCACGTAAACCCATGGGGATATTATCAACTATCAGGGAACAATCAGACGAATATTCCTGAATTGTATACTGAATTTGCGCTTTACAACGATAATGGCATTCCGGTCGATACTATGTATTTTCGTTATGGTGGGAAAGATTTTTATCAAAATGGTGATGAGGCTCCCGGATTGACATTTATGCTTAAGAGTGTCACCTACCCAACAGGAGGAAGAACAGAATTTCAATATGAACGTAATAGATTTGAGGAGTCTCATCGTACGAAATCGGTTTCCAATGGAAGTTTACGTATCAAGGAAATCAAGAATCTACAATCGGATGGTACGGTTGCATCACGGCGTATATTCAAATATGGTAGAGGAGAATACGGGCAAGGACTTCCTGTACGTGTGCTTACTTTCTATGATTTCATGACGTCTTACGAACAGGTTTGTTACAAACAGTTTGCTGGTATGGGTCCTCCTTCTTGGCTCGAAACATACAGGGTTTATAAAGTTGATTTGCATGCACGTCCTGTAGTCAATGATTATTTGGAATCTTCCGCTTCTATAGTATACGACTATGTGGCCGAATATGCGGACGAGGAGGGAAAATGTGGAAAAACCGTATATGAATATGATTATAGTAGCCTGAATGCTATCCGTTCCGTTCGTGAGGCTGTGCCTCCATATTGCCCTTTGCTTCATAAAAGAGCTAATCGTCCGTATAAAGACTGGAGTGTAGGGCAATTGCTGCGTAAAGCTGTTTATGATGGTAAAGGAAATCTGCTGAGTGAGCAAAAGAATACCTATAGAAAGATTGAAAATCTTAAGCAAATAACTTATATGAAACTCGAACCGCAAAAAAGTTATTTGTTTTATGACCCGGCTGTAACAAGTTGGGAGACAATACGTACTTTAAAGATAGGTAGAGTAGTTCCTAATCCTGTTGATAGCCGGGCTATTGCCAAAGGTGTGCCGGAACCTTACCGGTATGACGGTTCTTTGTCCTTCTTTACCGGATATAAACTGTTGACTTCTTCGGAAGTGAAAGAGTATGAAGGCGGTCGGACATTTGGCCGTAAAACTGAATATGAGTATAATGATTACTTATTACCTACCATGGTAAAGAATACATTGAACGGGGGAAAAACACAAGTTGAAAGTGTTTTTTATCCTACAGATTTCGCTGATGAAGTTTCAAAAACGATGGTAAACCGTAATATAGTGCGGCCGGTAATACATCGTGTTACTACTATGGGAAATGTAAAATATGACGTATATAATCCATATCGCCTGTCATCGGATATTCCTGTAGTAGATCGCATAGAGACGGGTAAAGGTGATAAAGAGAGGGAAACGCGCATACAGTTTATTAGGTACGATGATTATGGTAATTTATTGGAAGCGGTAAAGGATGGTTCGCAACGTATCTCCTATATTTATGGCTATGGCTCTTTATATCCGGTAGCTAAGCTTGAAGGTGCGGGTTATGAGTCTTTCCCGGAGAGGTTTGGACAGATAAAAAGTTATTCGGATAGCACGATGTTAGCAGGTACATGTGCCTCTTTGCGCTCTACTCTTCGAGGCATTGGATTGGTGACGTCTTATACTTATCGTCCACTTGAGGGAGTCAGTTCTGTAGTTGCTCCGAATGGGAATCGTAAGAGCTTTCATTATAATAAATTCGGGGAGTTAGCAGCTGAATTGGATTATGGGAATAATAAGGAAAAAGAATATTCTTATTACTATATGCGTAATAAAAAAGTGAATTTGTTGAGAATAAGTATATCAAGGGCGGAAAAATATCTTCTTGGGAATATTACTTTTAATGCTACTGTAAGTAGTGGTAATGGTGGCTATAAATACCAATGGTTCTTGACGGATGATGTAGATTTGCAATATCAGTCGCAAACAAGTACTTCATCAGGATTTGCTTATAATTTTACAAAGACAGGTACTTATCGTTTGACTTGTACTGTGACAGATTCTTCGGGTATGGTTGCTACTGATATTATATCTTTTGAAGTAATTCAAGAATTATATGTAGGTTTTGATAATATCAATTATTTTGAGGATGGAGAAGAAAGGTTCATGGAAGCTGTAATTAATTGTCCTGTGGATACAGAAATAACATTCGTTCTGCTTTATGAAACAAATAACTATAAGGGTATTCGTTTTTACATAGATAATAATGAGTTTAAACGTTATGGTAGCAGTGGAATGTACGATATGGTAAAAGTGAAATTTAAAAAAGGTACTTCGCGAATTTATGTAGTTTATAATAAAACAGACCAACTTTGCAAAGTACAGATGTTGGAGGCAACTAACGGGGTTAATATCAGATTTCCTTTAATGTTAGAGGGAATAACAAAATAAGCATTTGAAACCTATGAAACGATTAATATTATCTTTAATTATAATGTTTTCGGGATTATTCCCGATACAGATATTTGCACAATCTTTAAGTAACAACTATGTGCAAACGCGTATCTATCTGGAAGCCGGAAATGCTTCCAGGTGTATGGAGCAAATTCAGTACTTTGATGATTTGGGACGTGAAGAACAATTAGTACTGAAACAATTTGCGCCTAATGGACAGGATATGGTGTCCGGTGTGCAGTATGACAGTTATGGCAGGAAATGGCGGGATTTTATTCCGGTTCAATCAACCTATAGTGCCGGAAGCTATATGCCAAGCCTTTCTGAGCAAGCAGTCAGGTTCACAGGGGATGCTTCTCCTTACAAGGAAATTGGGTATGAAGATTCTCCTTTGGAACGAGTGCTCTCTGAAACAGGTGCTGGTGATGTTTGGCATAGTGCCAATAAGAAGAAGCGTAATGTTTATTTGGTGAATGATGCGAGTGTGAACGGGCTTTTGGCAGCCCGGTACTACACTGTATCTTCCGATTATAGCATAACACAAGGCTCTCCTTCTGTTTATGCTGTGGGAGAGCTTCGGGTAACTCTTGCAGTGGGTGAGGATAATGACAGTACACTGACCTTTATGGATAAACAGCAACATACTGTTTTGATACGCCAGCGCAACAAGGGAGTTTCGCATGATACTTACTATGTTTATAATGATTACGGACTTCTATGTTATGTTCTTCCACCGCAACAGGACGGAGGGATTGATGCGACGTCTTTGGGACTCTATGCCTATAGCTATAAGTATGACGACCGTGACCGCTGCATTGAGAAAAAACTTCCGGGCTGTGAACCTGTCATTCTGGTTTATGATCGTGCCGACCGTTTAGTGCTTGAACAAAATGGCGTTCAAAAAGGTAAAAAGCGCTGGACAGTATACAAATATGATGTACTGGGTCGCCTGCTTTATTCTTTTGAGCATACGGACGCGACGCCTGTTGCTACGCTGCGAGAAAGGTTGAAAAATATATGTGTTGAAGAAAGAGATTCGGGAACGGATAATTTAGGAATAGGCTATACAAACACTACCGTGTCTTGGGGTACTGACTTGCAGTTGATTCTTGTGAATTATTACGATGATTACAAGTTTCTTGCGTCACTGGGCTTAACAGAAAGTACCTCCCTGGCTTATCTGACAAAGTCAGGTTATGGTACCCGTTCGGATTATGCTGATGGTTTGCAGACGGGTACCCGTTCATATCTTCTGGATGGTTCCGGGAAATATACTGCTTCGGCAATGTATTATGATCAGAAGGGGCGCTTAGTACAACATCATTCTTCGAATGTTCGTGGTGGCTATGATAAGGAATATTATGCTTATAGTTTCACAGGCAAACCATTACGTCATCATTATTACCATTATGGTGGTAATGGCGGTTCTACTTCTGACAGGGAATATGTTTACAGTTATGATGATGCGGAACGCTTGACGGAAGTGCGTTATAGCTTGAATGGCAGTACGCAATCCGTACTGTACAGTAATAGTTATGACGGTTATGGACGTCTTCAGAAACGGAGCTATAATGCTAATGTATATTCCGCCTCGTACGCTTATAATATTCGTAACTGGCTGACTGGCATCAGCGGCAGTAAATTTACCCAGAACTTATACTACCATACGGGTAACGGAACTCCTTGTTATGGCGGTAATGTCAGTAGTATGACTTGGAAATCGGGTAATGAGAGTACGCTTCGTGGTTATAAGTTCAGTTATGACGGTTTGAACCGTTTGCTGACTGCCGCTTATGGTGAAGGTTCTGCGATTGGTACGAATGTGAATCGTTTTACGGAACAAGTTACGAATTATGATAAGAATGGTAATATCTTGGGCTTGAAGAGATACGGACAAACCGGTGCAAGTACTTATGGCTTTGTTGATAATCTTACTATGACTCTGACCGGTAATCAGCTGAAGACTGTAAACGATGCTGTCACTGCTACTGCATACAATAACGGTTTTGAATTCAAAGATGGCGCTAAGCTTACGAAAGAGTATTCTTATGATGCTAATGGTAACTTAACGGAAGATTCCAACAAGAATATTACAAGTATTCAATATAATTGTTTAAATTTGCCAAGTAAGGTAATGTTTAAGGATGGTAGCACGATAGCTTATACTTATGGCGGTGACGGTGCGAAGCTGAAAACGATACATAAAATTGGGGGATCTACTACGACAACTGAGTATTGCGGCGATGTAATCTATGAAGATGGTACAGCTAAAAGGATGTTGACTGAGGCTGGCTATGTTACTTTGTCCGACAAGAAACCTCATTATTATTTGCAGGATCATCAGGGTAACAACCGTGTAGTTATCAATGAATCCGGTAGTGTTGAGGAGGTGAATCATTATTATCCTTTTGGAGGGCTATATGCTAATAGTACGAATGTTCAACCTTATAAGTATAATGGTAAGGAATTGGATGTGAGGAAAGGATTGAATTGGTATGATTATGGAACGAGACAGTATGATGCGGCGGTAGGAAGATGGCATGCGGTGGATCCCCTGGCGGAAAAGTATTATGAAGTATCACCGTATGTATATTGTTTAAATGATCCTGTGAAACATGTTGATCCTGATGGGAAGATTGTAGGTACTGCCATTGGTGGAATTTTTGGTGGTATAGTTGGTGGATTCAGAGCTTATAGAGAAGGTCGGAATGTTTGGGCAGGTGTTGCAGAAGGTGCTGTTTCCGGTGCAATAACAGGTGCCGCTGTTGATTTAGCTGTTGGAAGTGCTGTAGCAACCGGTGGAGGCTCTCTGCTTGTTTTGGGAGTAGGAGCTGCTGCAGGAACTATTGGTGGTGCAGGTGGCGCTGTTGCTGGCGATGTTGTTGGGCAGGTTGTTGAACAATTAGATAAAGGAGAAGTTAAAATATCAACAGAGAATTTCTCTAGTAAAGCTGTAAATGGAGCGATTGCTGGTGCAGTTGGAGGAGTAGCAAGTGGTGTTGCTAGTAACTTAGGAAAAATGTTCACTACTTCTGCTAAGTCTATTCAGCAAACAATGTCGAATAATATAAATTCTACATCAACAGTTTTGAGAGAAATGGGGGCATCTGCTGAAACGACAGGTGTAGTGGTTAATCAAATAACAAAAGGAATGGGTGAGGTTGGAAAAAAGACGGCGAATTCAATTTGGAGAATTGATGCTGGGACTTCTATTACAACAGAGTTTTCATTAAAAATAACGGAGGATAAATGGAATCAGTAATTAGATTTATTTATAAATTAGCCTTATATGCGGGGCTTTTTGTATGTGGTAGTGCATTCCTTTTTTCTATAATTATGTATGTAATGTATAATGGTATAGGAAATGTTTTTAAATATGTACCAGCTGACAACTGTTCATATATATTGGAAAATGATACTGCTGTGAAGAGGCCTAGTATGGTGTTGAAATATCAATATCGTTTTAGAAATCAAACTTATAATGGTGAACATTCCTTTTTTAGTGAAGATATGAGAGAAAGTCTTGATTCTGTAACAGTTTATTGCAATACTGTCATCCCGTCTCTTAGTATGGTGAAAGGAGTACCTAACTCTGTGTATAAGCAAAGACATTACTTGGTACACATATGTATTTCCTTTTTAGGGTTTCTTTTTACTTTCCTTATTTGGAGATTTGCAGATCATGATAAATGGATTGGGGTGTATGCACGTGGAGAATATAAGAGTAAAAAATAGCGGGAATTAAATCCGCCTTAATTAAACAGCCCCTGTCTCATGTATTTTATGCGGCAGGGGTTGTCACTGCATTGGGAAAAAGTTTCCCGATTGTGAATCCATTACTCTAGCTTATGACCATACCGACCGTCTGTTACTTGAACAAAATGGCGTTCAAAAAGGTAAAAAGCGCTGGACTGTATACAAATATGATGGATTGGGACGTCTGATTTATTCTTTTGAGCATACAGATGTAACACTACGGGAAAGGCTGAAAAAGTGTATGTGCAGAAGAACGAGACTCTGGAACGGATAATTTAGGAGTAGGCTATACACACACTTTTGATGCACAAAAAAACTCGAGTTAAACAGGTTGGAACTCAGATGCTTAACTCTACAATAGGCCAAATGAATTCGAATGCTGTTGAAGAAATCGTAACAAGAGGAGTAGATAGATTTAACTTAAAAATGGATTGGAATGATGAAGAGTACAAGAAGCCCTAAGAAAAAAGAGAAAAGTATTCAGAGAAAGATAAACTGGGTTGTTTCTATTATATTAATTATTTTTCTGCCTATAGCGTATATCTATAAATGTCAGATGTTAAAGGAAAGTGGAATTACGGTTGGTAAGGTAATAAATATATATCGAAGACCTGGGACAGGAGTGGCTCGTGGAAAACTAGCGAGGATTGTGTATTATGTTGATAATCATCGATATGAAATAAATCCTTTTTGGCATCCTGGCGATAACAATACCGTTGGTGATTGTTTCTTACTTGAGTATAGTCTTGCAGACCCTCAAATAGCCGATGTATTATGGGAAAAAGGTAAACAGGCCTGTATGTCGGAATAACTATGGATTATTGTTTCAAGATTTGTCTATTTTTAGAGGTCTGAATCAATGGCTATCCTTATGTGTTTTTCCATGTAAGGGTAGCTTTTTAAATAGAATATCTGAGACTGATGGCGGGAAATTCATGAAACGACTAATGCTTTTTTGTTGTAATATTTTGCGATTATCTACGATGCTAAGTTCAAAGATGGCACTAAGTTGACAAAAGAATATTCCTATGATGCGAACGGTTACTTGACGGAAGATTCCAACAAGAATATTATAAGTATTCAATATAATTGTTTAAATTTGCCAAGTAAGGTAATATTTAAGGATGGTAGTACAATTGCTTATATCTATGGTACAGACGGAACTAAACTTCGTACGGTTCATCAGATAGGCGGCACTACAACAATAACTGAGTATTGCGGCAATGTGATCTATGAAAACGATACTGCTAAAAGGCTGCTGACCGAAGTCGGTTATATTACTTTGTCCGACAAGAAGCCTCATTATTATTTGCAGGATCATCAGGGAAATAACCGTGTGGTTATCAATGAATCCGGTAGCATTGAGGAAGTGAACCATTATTATCCTTTTGGAGGACTATATGCTAATAGTACGAATGTTCAACCTTACAAGTATAATGGTAAAGAGTTGGATACGAAGAAAGTACTGAATTGGTATGATTATGGGGCAAGGCAGTATGACGCGGCGGTAGGAAGATGGCATGCGGTGGATCCGCTGGCGGAGAAGTTTTATGTAGTATCACCGTATGTATATTGTTTAAATGCTCCTGTGAAGCATGTTGACCCTGATGGGAAGATTGTAGGTACTGCCATTGGTGGAATTTTTGGTGGTATAGTTGGTGGATTCAGAGCTTATAGAGAAGGTCGGAATGTTTGGGCAGGTGTTGCAGAAGGTGCTGTTTCCGGTGCAATAACAGGTGCCGCTGTTGATTTAGCTGTTGGAAGTGTTGTAGCCACCGGTGGAGGCTCTCTGCTTGTTTTGGGAGTAGGAGCTGCCGCAGGAACTATTGGTGGTGCAGGTGGTGCTGTTGCTGGCGATGTTGTTGGGCAGGTTGTTGAACAATGGTCAGAGGATAATATTAAGATCTCAACAGAGAATTTCTCTAGTAAAGCCGTAAATGGAGCGATTGCTGGTGCAGTTGGAGGGGTAGCAAGTGGTATTGCTAGTAATTTAGGAAAGTTGGTTACTACATCAACTAAATCTATTCAACAAACAATGTCGAATAATATAAATTCTACATCAACGGTTTTGAGAGAAATGGGAGCATCTGCTGAAACGGCAGGTGTAGTGGTTAATCAAATAACAAAAGGAATGGGTGAGGTTGGAAAAAAGACGGCGAATTCAATTTGGAGAATTGATGCTGGGACTTCTATTACAACAGAATTTTCATTAAAAATAACGGAGGATAAATGGAATCAGTAATTAGATTTATTTATAAATTAGCCTTGTATGTGTGGCTTTTTGTATGTGGTGCATGTTTTGTGTCTTATTGTTTCCTGTATGTAGCTCATAATGGTTTAGGAGATATTTTTTCGTATATTCCGACGATTGCCATGAATGTTTCTATAGATTTAAAGAAACGACCAGCTGTCATTAACTATTCTTATAAAGTAAATCAAAGAGAGTATTCGGGAGCCCAGGAAGTTGCAGTCAATGTAGCCCAAAAGTTACAAAAAACAGAAGTAGCTATTTTATATAATGAAACGTTTCCTATGATTAGTGAAATAAAAAATATCAAAGGGAAGAGCTCAAAATTGCATGAATGTACTCTGAAAATGGGATTGGGATTCATTGGCTTTCTTTTTGCTTTCCTTATTTGGAGATTTGCAGATCATGATAAATGGATTGGGGTGTATGCACGTGGAGAATATAAGAGTAAAAAATAGCGGGAATTAAATCCGCCTTAATTAAACAACCCCTGTTTCATGCATTTTATGTGGCAGGGGTTGTCACTGCATTGGGAAGAAGTTTCTCGACTGTGAATCCATTTCTTTGGTTTATGATCGTGCAGATCGTTTAGTGCTTGAACAAAATGGCGTTCAAAAAGGTAAAAAGCGCTGGACTGCGTACAAATATGATGGATTGGGACATCTGATTTATTCTTTTGAGCATACAGATGTAACACCAGTTGCAACACTACGAGAAAGGCTGAAAAGTGTATGTGCAGAAGAACGAGACTCGGGAACGGATAATTTAGGAATAGGCTATACACACACTTTTGATGCACAAAAAAACTCGAGTTAAACAGGTTGGAATTCAAATGCTTAATTCTACAATAGGCCAAATGAATTCGAATGCTGTTGAAGAAATCGTAACAAGAGGAGTAGATAGATTTAACTTAAAAATGGATTGGAATGATGAAGAGTATAAGAAGCCCTAAGAAAAAAGAGAAAAGTATGCAGACTAAAATAAACTGGGTTGTTTTGGGCGTACACTTAAGAATAGAAGCGTACGCCCATATTCTCACTCCATTCCGAACACTTTCCGGTAATGATCTACAGAATCTCCCATACCATTGGCGCCAGTTTGTGCATTGTATCCATACGTGTACTCTCCTAAATGGTCAAAATACAGAGTTGCGCAATCCGTGTTCCGGTCTTTGAACTTGCGGAATTCTTTCCAGAGGGCATCGTATTTCTCGATAGCCAGCCGGATCGCACTCTGGTCTACCGGATATTGTTTCGTTTCATAAAGATATCCTCGCAGATTGATGATCCAACCCTGCTCCATGATGGCATACAATAAATAACCATAGCGGGCAGAGGTTCGGATATAATGTTCGGTAGCTGTATCGGAGCAACGGACACGTTGTGCAAGATCTTCAATTTCCTGCCACAGGGCAGTAGCCAGTTTCTTTTCATACAGTGCCTCTTCCACGAGGTTCTTCTGATAAATATCGTCGAACATACTGCGTTGCCGGGGAACTCCGCCGATGATTTCATCACGTGTCCAGGTGGCTGCAAGCTTGTGTATCAATGAACCGCGTCCACGGATAATGGCGTCGGCAGAGAGCAAAGACAGACGCCGGAAATAAGGGCGGGTTTCGGGAGTGATACCTATTTTATCTGCGTATTCATCGAAGATTTCAGCTTCCGGACGTGACGGGTTCTGTGCCCATTTACTCATAACATAAGCATTCAGGTCACACCATAATTCATTCTTCAGGAAGGGACCACTCCACCCTCCACCGCGCGACCAAGTCCAGACACCCCTGAACAGGGAGTCTGTTTTGATGTCATTTAGGCAGCGCGGTGTCGGCTTACCTTTATATTCTTCGAATCCGTCAATCACACCGGCAGCGATGTAATTGGGATAGGCTCCTTTTCCTTCATATTCACGCTGGCATTGCACTTCTACAATTTGCTTGTGTTTGCCCAGTGTGAGAGTCTTGTTGAAAGGATAGGTGCGAAAGTAATCACCATTGGTGTGCTTGATGGCGATGTACAGATTGGGATGGACGGGAACCTGCTCTGTCACGGCCATATAATAATCCGGGCGAATGTGGAAGAAACCGAAGTCCCATGTACGGTAGATGATTTGTTTATTGCGGCGTACACAGACTTCCTCGCGCAGGAGGTTCATCAGGCGGATATGTGTCTGTATACTTTCATCATATGCTTTTTTATAGTCTACCGGTCCATTGCCCATGTGGTAAGGAATGTTATGCGTGTAAGTTTCTCCGGTGCGTATCACCAGTCCGTCCATCTCCGGAAAAGTATTGAAGAGTTCGCGGAGCATGAGACGATGGATTTCCCAGGTTTTCTCTTTCCGGAAGGAAATTTTGCCGCTTTCATCGCAAATCTCGGACTTGTATAACTCCACCAATCGCTTGGGCAGTACGATAATGTCTGTGAAGTAGTAGCACTTCAATCCTTGTTTGTGGCAATCTCTGATTTGTTGCCGGATCTCTTTTTGCAGGGATAAAGCCCATTCGCGTTCCTCGCTGCCTTTAGGAAATATACGCTTATCGAACTTGTCGAAGGTGAGGGCGCATTGCGGAAACTTGAACTCATTAATTACCATTCCATTGTAGCCGTATGCAGCGAGTTTGGCAGGTTCACGGAAAGACGTTTCGGTCATGGGTTCTCCTGGATTGTGATGCACCATATCCATAACAATGTAATCTTGAGGAACACTTTGCCCTTGCAGGGTAGAGAAAGATGCGGCGAGTAAAGAGATCGCCAGCCATTTCTTTAAATGAGGTTTTATCATAGTCCTGTTTTTTGGTTTCAAAGATAGGGCGGGTGGATATAAACAACTATAAATATCGTCTCAAAATCTATGATACTTATCCCAGTTTAACGTAATGTAGATACGTTTCTTCTGTGTCTTGTGCGCAGACTGGATAAAATTGGATTAAAAATAGCGATTATTGTAATCGTGTTTTTCTGTTTTGCCCTATTTTTGCATCGGATGTCAAGGGCTGTTGTCATTGCATCGAGTCATGTATACCTAAAAATAATACTATCCTTATGAAGAGAATCATTCATTTCATCCTGATCGCTTTGTTCCTAATTCCCTGCTGTGCTGTGCGGGCATCTCATCAACCCGAGTTTTCTACTGCCGGTTTCTTCCAACTACCGAATTCCGGTCGTGAAGTGTTTTCTATGAATCCTGCCTGGCGCTTTTACAAAGGAGCCGTTGCGAGTGCTGAAGCTGTGAACTTCAATGATGTGGAATGGATGGTAGTCTCCCTTCCCAATGGCATTGAATATTTGCCGACGGAAGCCAGCGGCTGCATCAATTATCAGGGAGAAGTCTGGTATCGCAAGCACTTCACCCCCGCGGATGCTTTGAAAGGGAAGAAACTGTTCCTGCACTTCGAAGCCATCATGGGAAAGAGTAAGGTATTCGTCAACGGGAAGTTGCTGACCGAACATTTTGGCGGTTATCTGCCTATAGTAGTCGATGTATCTGATGCACTGAATTGGGGAGAGGATAATGTGATAGCCGTGTGGGCGGATAACAGCGATGATACGAGCTATCCTCCCGGAAAGGCGCAGGATGTGCTCGACTTTACCTATTTCGGCGGTATCTATCGTGATTGCTGGCTGATAGCCCATAATCCGGTCTTTATCACTGACCCGAACTTTGAGAACGAAGTAGCAGGTGGAGGTCTGTTTGTGGCTTATGATAAGGTGTCGGATGCCTCAGCCGAAGTGTTGTTGACAGCACACGTGCGCAATGACAGCCGCAAAGCCTTTACGGGTGTTGTGGAATATGAGTTGCAGCAACCGGACGGCGTGCAGGTTGCGTTTCTGAATGATAAGATACAGGTACGTCCGGGAAAAGCGTTTACCTCGAAAGATAAAATCACGGTGAAGAACCCGATGCTGTGGAGTCCGGAAACTCCCACCTTATATAACCTAATTGTACGCATCCGTGACCGTGAAGGCAATGTGGTGGACGGTTATCGCCGCCGTATCGGCATCCGTAGCGTAGAGTTTAAGGGCAAGGACGGTTTCTGGCTGAATGGCAAACCTTATGAAAGTCCGTTGATTGGCGCTAACCGTCATCAGGACTTTGCGGTGGTAGGCAATGCCGTTGCTAACAGTATTCATTGGCGTGATGCAAAGAAGCTGCGTGATGCCGGAATGAAAGTAATCCGTAACGCCCATTGTCCGCAAGACCCGGCATTCATGGATGCATGCGACGAGCTTGGGCTGTTTGTCATTGTCAATACCCCCGGCTGGCAGTTCTGGAATGATGCTCCTGAGTTTGCGCAACGTGTATACAGTGATATCCGCAACCTTGTGCGACGCGACCGCAACCATGCTTGTGTATGGATGTGGGAACCTATCCTCAATGAAACCTGGTATCCGGAAAACTTCGCCAAGAACACCCGTGATATTGTAGACCAGGAATATCCTTACCCATATTGTTATTCCGGTTGCGACAGCGGAGCACGCGGCAAAGAACATTTCCCGATACTTTTCACCCATCCTTCCTACGATGGCAAATCGTGGGGCGACAAGAATGCCAATCCTAAAATAACCTACTTTACCCGTGAATGGGGTGACAATGTGGACGATTGGAGTTCGCATAACTCTCCCAGCCGTGTAGCCCGCAACTGGGGAGAACAGCCTATGCTTATCCAAGCGCAACATTATGCCAACCCCACTTATACATATACCTGTTACGATGCCCTTTACCGCACTCCCCGCCAACATGTGGGCGGCTGCCTGTGGCACTCGTTCGACCATCAGCGCGGCTATCATCCCGACCCGTTCTATGGCGGATTGATGGATGTATTCCGCCAGCCCAAGTATTCCTACTATATGTTCAAGGCACAGCGTTCGCCCCGGACGGAAGAACGGCTTTTTGAAACCGGTCCGATGGTGTATATTGCTCATGAAATGACACCGTTCTCTGGCAAGGATGTGACTGTGTATTCCAATTGCGATGAAGTGCGTCTTACCTTCTTGAAAGATGGAAAGACTTATACTTATAATAAACCGGTAGTTAAAGAAGGTATGCCTTCGCCTGTTATCACTTTCCCCGATGTCTACGATTTCATGGTTGATAAAGCAATGTCACGTAAGAAAAAGCAGGATGAAGTATTGCTGCGGGCGGAAGGTTTGATAGACGGCAAGGTGGTTGCTACGCACGAAGTTCACCCTGCCCGTCGTCCGGAGAAAGTATTGCTTTGGGTTGACAATGAGAATGTGGACCTGGAAGCCGATGGTTCCGATTTTGTCACTGTAGTAGCTGCCATAGCCGATAAGAACGGGAATATCAAACGTCTGAACAACTATTATGTGAAGTTCCATGTGGAAGGTGAGGGGCGTATTCTGGGTGATGCCGGAATATTGGCAAATCCCGCTCCGGTGAAGTGGGGGACGGCTCCGGTGCTGATACAATCCACTTTGAAGCCGGGGAAGATAAAGGTGACGGCAAGTGTACTCTTTGAAGGTTCGCAGATGCCTGTAAGTGCTGTATTAGAATTGGAAAGCTATTCTGCGGCCCATCCATTGATCTATTTGGAGAAAGATGCGGCGCTGATTACCGATTCATCTTCTTTGCAGTCTGCCGGAACGTCCGCAAAGTCGGCTGTGGAGTTGGAGCAGGAGAGGATTCTGAAAGAGCAGAATGCTCAAAGACTGAAAGAAGTGGAGCAGCAACAAGAGGATTTCGGTGAGAAGAATAAGTGAGTAAGTAAGTGACGAGCAAATAAGAAAAACATATTAAACATGAAACATATAGGTATAACTTTAGGAACAGGCTTGTTGGCTACTGTTGCTTTGTGTGCCAATGCGGCAAACAAGAATACCAAACCTAACATTATCTTTATCCTCTGCGATGACATGGGATACGGGGATTTAGGGTGCTACGGCCAGAAATACATTGAAACGCCTAACATAGACCGTATGGCAGCCGAAGGCATGCTGTTTACTCAAGCCTATGCCGGTAGTCCGGTGAGCGCCCCTTCCCGTGCTTCGCTGATGACGGGGCAACATACGGGACACACCCATGTGCGTGGAAACAAGGAGTATTGGCAGGGAGTTCCAACCGTAAAGTATGGGATTAATGATGAGTTCACCGTTGTCGGTCAGGAACCGTACGATGAGAACCACATCATTCTTCCTGAAATCATGAAGAAGAACGGTTATACTACAGGAGTCTTCGGCAAGTGGGCAGGAGGTTATGAAGGTTCTTGTTCCACACCGGATAAGCGGGGTATTGATGAATTCTATGGTTATATATGCCAGTTCCAAGCTCATTTATACTACCCTAACTTTCTGAACAGATACAGCACACAGGAAGGAGACACAGGAGTTGTACGCATCCTGATGGAAGATAATATCAACTATCCGATGTTTGGTGATGATTATAAGAAACGTACCCAATATTCGGCCGACCTGATTCACCATAAAGCGCTGGAATGGCTGGACCAACAGGACGGAGAGCAGCCTTTCTATGGTTTTTTCACCTACACCCTGCCACATGCGGAACTTGTACAACCGAATGATTCCATCTTGAAAGATTATAAGAAAAAGTTCTTTAGAGATAAAACCTGGGGAGGGGTTGAAGGTGGTCGCTATAATGCTACCGAGCATACCCACGCACAGTTTGCCGGTATGATTACCCGTCTGGACTATTACGTGGGTGAAGTCTTGGAGAAACTGAAAGAAAAAGGACTGGACAAGAACACCATCGTCATTTTCAGCAGCGACAACGGACCTCACGAAGAGGGCGGAGCGGACCCAGAGTTCTTCGGACGGGATGGGAAACTGCGTGGTCTGAAACGCCAATGTTATGAAGGTGGCATCCGGATTCCTTTCATTGTGCGCTGGCCGGAACGCATCTCTGCCGGTTCGGTAAACGACCATCAGTTGGCATTTTACGACATCATGCCTACTTTCTGCGAATTAATAGATGACAAAGGCTTCCCGAAGAAGTATGTCAATAAGAAGTTAGAAGGTGACTGTTTCGACGGTCTCTCTTTTGCCCCGACCTTGTTAGGCAATGCCGACAAACAGCAGAAGCATGATTTCCTCTATTGGGAATTCCATGAAACTGACCAGATGGCTGTTCGTATGGGAGACTGGAAACTGGTAGTCAAGAAAGGGAACCCTCATCTGTACGACCTTGCAAAGGATATCCACGAAGATAACGATATAGCGGCGCAACATCCGGATATTGTAAAACGGATGCTTGAAGTTATCCGGCAGGAGCACAGACCCAACGATATGTTTCCGGTTACATTGCCGAAATATGCCTCATATTGATCCGGAGATTGTGGAATCGTTATAACTATCTGAAAATGTGATTGATGAATGGCGTAATTATCGTTGTTGCTTTGCCAACATTTTGCCACCGTATTGGCAAACTTTTGCCAAGCCTATGGCAAAGTTTTGCCAAGCTTATGGCAAAGTCTTGCCATACCTATGGCAAAACCTTGCCACTTCGATGGCAAGCATGAGGATATAGTGATATAAAAATTACCCCAAAGCCTTTCAGGAATGTTCTTCCTTATACTGCGTCGGCGAACATCCCATATACTGTTTGAATACCGTACTGAAATAGCGTGATGTAGAGAACCCTGTCTGATCCGCTATCTCATTTATACTGAGGGTGCTATGCGTAAGCAGCCATACAGCCTTTTCCATCCGGATCTTAGTAATATAATCATTTGCCCCCATTCCGGTTAGTGCCTTCAACTTGTTGTAGAGGGAAGCGCGGCTGATGCCCAGCTCTGTGCAGAGTAACGGTACTCCCATTTGCGGGTTCTCCAGATTATCGGAAATAGCTTTATTCATCCGATTGAGGAATTTCTCGTCGGCCGAACTGAATGTACTTTCCTGTGGTTGGGGAAGCAAACCTGTGCCGGAGTAGCGCATCCGCATTCGTTCACGGTTTTTTAGCTGGCTTTGAATAATTGTATAGAGAATATCGACTTCAAAAGGTTTGGTCTGATAAGCATCCGCCCCATTCTTGTAGCCGAATGTCTTGCTCTCTTCATCATTGCGGGCTGTGAGCAGAATAACGGGAATATGGCTGATTTCCAAATCTTCCTTGATCTGTTTGCATAATTCGTAGCCGTTCATGCGAGGCATCTGAATGTCGCTGACAACAATATCCGGATGCGACTCACGGCAGATGTGCAGAGCCTCCTCACCATCATAGGCCACCCATATCTGTTTGAACTTATTCCTGAGAGCCTCCGACAGATAATCGGTCAAATCTTTGTTGTCATCTACAATAAGTAATGTGTTACCCTGGGTTTCTTCCTTTCCGCTTGTTCCGTCCGGGATGCTTTCCAGCTCTTCGGTAGAAGCTAATAACTCATTCAGATAAGGCTGGGGTTGTAGCGTAACTTTGCCCGGTTGCGTATCCCGCGGCAGTTCGAACCAGAAGGTGGACCCGGGAGAGTCTCCATGATCGTAGGCACCGATACTTCCACCATGCTGTTCTGCGAGGATTTTGGAGTAGGAGAGTCCGATACCCGTTCCGGGGCGACTGTTGTTGCCCTGATAGAACCGGATAAACAGATTGTTTATGTCTACATCCTTTAAGCCCGGACCTTGGTCTGAGATGGAAATGCGGACACGGGTTTGGTCTTCCGATAAACTTGCAGATACCTCAATCAGACTGTTTTCATCACTGTATTTCAATGCGTTGATTAGTAAGTTGGTTAAGATGGTGCTGCATTTTTCTTTGTCGAAACAAAGGGTATTCACATCTTTATCCGGGGTATAGGATATGGAAATACCTTTCATGTTGGCTTCCGGCCTGAAGTCGGCTATGAGTTGCTCAATCCACGAATTTAATTCTACGCTTTCGATATTCAACGAACTTTGTCCCACTTCCATTTTCCGTACATTCAGCACCATGTCCAATAGTTTCTTCATGCGCCCCGATTGCCTGCTGATACTTTGTATTACCGGATACTTTTCATCTTCAGGCGACAATGTTCCCAACAACTGTTTCAGTGGAGCATGTATCAGGGTCAGCGGGGTGCGAAGTTCGTGGTTGATATTGATGAGAAAACGTACCTTTTCTTCATATACCTGCTGCTCATGTTCTTTCATTGCCCATTTCAGCTTGTTCTCTTTGCGGCGCAGCAGGGAGAAGAAAGCCAGTATAATACCTATGCAGGCTACTACAATACAGCAAATAGTGAACCAGACGGACTTGTACCACGGTGGAAGTACCACTAATTCCAGTATCCGATAGTCTTCCGTCCACCCGCCGCTACGGGTACTGCACGAGGCTAACACCTGATAGGTCTTTGCCGGTAGCCCGTTGAACGTCAGTTCCGGTTGATAAGAGTACATGATTTGCCCATCCATGCCGCGCAAGGTGTACCGGTACATGGGCTTGCGGAAAATATCTCTGTCATGGGCAATGATTTTGATAGAGATAGGTTTGCTGTGTTCCTGTACGGTTAGGCTGCGTCCATTTTTTATAAAGGCATTCATTCGTTCTCCGCCCACAGCCACGTCGGCCAACTCAAGAACAGGAGGAACTGTATCTTCGTCCGGCAGTTGTTTGTCAATGCAAAGCAAGCCGTTGACCCCTCCCATATAAATGTCCCCTTCTGCGGATAGTAGCCGTGGTTTCTCCAGATACTCGTTTTGGATAACGCCGTCCGATTCTCCGTATAGGATAAACTCTCCTTCATGGATGAGGTGGGCAAACAGTTTTCCGTCCGTCCCTATCCATACACGTCCCCGTCTGTCACAAATCAGTGAGTTGATTTCATTAATCAGCTTATTGGGGATGTTGACATGTTCGTGCTTTTCTGCGGAATACCGGCTGAGTCCATAATTGCTTCCTATCCAGAAAATGCCGTTTTCATCAACTGAAACAGTATTGAATATCGTGTCTCCTGTGCAATGATACAGCGTCTCTAATCGGTTGGTCCGGGAGTCTATCTGATAGATGCATTTGATGTCGTGCAAATAGGAGATGGGACCATTCTGGAATATTGGTAAGACAGTACCAATGATTGCCGGAGTATGTTTATCTAAGGAGATAGGGGTGAATTCTTTCTTTTCTATGTGATAGCTATAAGGTATTTCAGAGAGTAGCAGCACTGTTTCCTGAGAGTTCCGGAAGACATTTACAGCCTTTCCGCGTTGGCACAAGAGGGCGTTGATGCTGTCGTTCACGATAATCAATGGCCGGTACTCTTCGGTTTGTTTATCAAAGAAGAATAATCCTTTACTGAACAAAGAGACCAGCAGGTGCCTTTTGTCCACTTCCGTAATGGAAGAGATTTTGTCTCCCCAGGTAGACTTTGTATGGTAGAATCTATTGTCGTCGGGGTAGAAACGGTTGATCCCGCCGCCGTCTGTTCCTATCCATATATCCTTTTCTTCGCCCTGATAGATGCTTAACACTGCTTTTTCGCTCAGTCCGTATTCTGTGCCGGGCAGCGCATCAGAATATATCTTCATTCCCACTTCCCTGATATTTATCAGTCCGCCGCGTACACTGCCTGCCCACATGTTGTTGTTTGAGTCGGAATATAAGCAGAGGATGGAGTTGACCGGCAGGGAATAAGGATTACCGGGTGCGTGGGCTATGGTGGATATCTCATCATTCTCCGGATTCAGGATATAAATGCCTGAACCATCTGTTCCAATCCATATCTGTCCGTTGTTCTCAGCCAGGGAAAGCACTACATTGGTTTGCAGGAGGGAGTTCCCGGTGTGATAGGAATGCAAAAGTTTACCTTGGCGGTCATAACATTTCACTCCCTGATGATAGGGGGCGAGCCATATATGTCCGTCTTTGTCTATCAGGCTGGTTATGATTTCATTACTTTCAAAAGGAACAGGGTGAGTCCGTCCCGTAGGTATATCGGCGAGCAGTGCATGGCTCCAACGGCTGGTGCACAGCAGAGTCCGGTCGTCCCATTTTTGCAGATTGGTGATGTTATAATGACTGTTGGGAGTCAGCGGACACATGAATCTGATTTTGTGATTGGCATAATCATATTTATATAGCCTTCCATTGCCTCCGAATATTACTCCGTCCGTCCAGGGACAAATGGAAGACACCACTACCGGATTTTGGTCTTCATCGCGCGCCTGCAGGAAAGTGTCTTCCTGATAGTTGTAGTGGAAGAGTCCTTTCGGCGTGATGGCCCAGATGGTATGTTCTTCGTCTTCAATGATATGGGTGATATTTCCCAATAAGTATTTTCTTAGCTCGTAACCGTCAAAACGCCCTATACCGGACTTGGTTCCGATCCATACATATCCTTTGTCGTGGCTTACTACCAGGCAACGAACAGAAGAGGACAGACCGTCCTGGGTACTAATCTGCTGGAAAGCATATTGTTTATTACCTGTAACTTTACCCGGTAGGAATAACAGCAGGCACAATATGAATGCGGTTAACATGTTTTTCTTCATGGTGCTATACAAAGATTGGAACAAAAGTAGTCTTTTAGTGCGAACCTGACAAAACAAAAAACATGTATTTCATGGTGTTAAACTCCATTTTTATCTATTTTAGCTCCAAAATTGCCTATAGGCTTTCCGGGAATGGGTCTATGGCTAAAATTGGACTTGGAAATAGTGATTATTGCACCGATGCTTTCCCCGCTCGCTTTACATTTGCATCGAAATCACTGTTAACAAATGTCTTTAATTTAAATTTAATTCTATGAGACAGAAACTATTTAATGTATTTCTTGTATGCCTGTTCTGCTTGACGGTACCTGCCGTTGCTTTTGCACAGCAAGCAATTAAAGTAACAGGTAAAGTAATTGACAGCACCAATGAAGGTGTACCCGGTGTCAATGTGTCTGTAAAAGGAGGATCTTTAGGTACTATCACAGATATTGATGGTAACTATAAGATTGATGTTCCTAACTCTAAATCCGTATTGGTCTTTTCTTTTATTGGCTATGCGAAACAGGAAATTCCTGTGGGAAACAAGACGGTAATCAATGTGACGATGAAGGATGATACGCAATTGCTGGATGAGGTGGTTGTAGTAGCTTACGGTACATCACGTAAAGGTGATCTGACCGGTGCCATTACTTCCGTGCGTCCGGATGAAAATGAAGCTTCAAAAGCTATTTCTATTGATAACTTGCTGCAAGGTAAAGTCGCTGGCCTTAGTATGAGTGTTTCGTCATCTACTCCGGGTGCTGCCAATTCTATTACCATTCGCGGTGCTAACTCATTGCGCGGAGATAATCAGCCGTTGTACGTTATTGATAATGTACCTCAAGCATCTACCGGTGAATTTGCGCAATCTGCTATGGGAGGTGGTGACTTCCAGATAGCTCAGGATCCGTTGAGCTCATTGAATCCGTCCGATATTGAGGATATCACTGTATTGAAAGATGCTTCGGCAACTGCTATTTATGGTTCCCGTGGTGCAAATGGGGTTATTCTTATTACGACTAAGAAAGGTAAAGAAGGTAAAGCCAGAATAAATGTCAGTGCTAACTTTACTATTGCTGATGCTGCTAATCTTCATAAGATGATGGACTTGCGTTCTTATGGTATGTATAAGAATTCTCAAGTGGAAGAAGCTTCCCGTTTATTCTATTTTGTTGGCGATGAAATACGTTATGTTACGAATGACAAAGTAGCCGGTTATGATCCCAATGATCCTACCACATATTCTTTGCCGGACTACGTGAATTGGCAAAAGGAACTTTACTGTTCCGCTTTTTCACAGAACTATTCAGCGTCTGTAAGCGGAGGTGCCAATGGAATGCGTTATTACTTCTCGGCAGGTTTTAAGAATATAGAAGGTATTGCTCGCAATACAGGTATTAAGCAAGGGGACTTCCGTGGTAATATCAATGTCGATTTATCTAAGACTGTTACTTTAGCAGTTAACTTGAGTGGTTCTTTGAAGGAAAACAATATGATGGGTGGCGGTGATACCAAAGGTGGTCCTACCGGTTCGGCTGCTCGTACGGCTATTGATACTCAGCCTTTCCGCAAACCGTCTGATGACCCGACATTGCAAGATGCTGAAAATACGGATGTTGATAGCTGGGTGACAGATTATACCGACTTGGCTCATGACAAAACTTTCAGAGGATCTCTTGATTTAGGTTGGAAGATTACTAAGTTCTTGAGATATAATTTACGTACGGGCGGTAATATTATGATAAATGACCGTGGTCGTTGGTATGGCCTGGCTCTATTTAAAGGTCGAAATGAGCAAGGTGTTTTAGCTTTGACGGATTGGAACAGAAGCAACTATAACGTTGAAAACGTATTTAATCTGAATACTAATTTAGGCAAAATCGCTAAATTAGATGCTACTCTTGGTATTACTTATGATGTTTATAAAGATTTGACCAAGAATATTTATGCTACGAATTTCACAAACTTCGATTTTGGAGTGGATGGCCTTCACATGGCGGGACAAAAAGATTATAAGCAGCCTATACAAAAAGACTATCAATTACTTTCTTATTTGGGACGCGTGAATTTGAGCTTTTATGATAAATATCTGGTAACTGCATCATTACGTGTTGACGGCTCAAGTAAATTCCAAAAAGGAAAGCGCTTTGCTTACTTCCCGTCTGCATCCATTGCATGGCGTATGGAACAAGAAGAGTTCATGAAAGACATTAACTGGTTAAGCCAGCTTAAACTGCGCGTCAGCTATGGTGAAACGGGTAGCCAGAGTATTGCTCCTTATTCTACATTCTCAGACTATGCACGTGTAATGGATTATGCCACTGCTAACGGTGAAAAAGAGTTGGCAGCCGTAGTTTCAAAATTGCAGAATGACGGATTGAAATGGGAACGCACTTCTTCATGGAATGCCGGTTTTGACTTTGGGGTATTGAAGCAACGCATCACTGGATCGTTCGAATATTATAAAAAGAAAACTTCCGACTTATTGATTAATCGTGATTTGCCATTGTCAAGCGGATTTACTTCGGTGACGATGAATCAGGGATCATTGACCAATGAAGGTGTTGAATTCTCTTTGGATGCTACGATTATTGATAATAAGGAGTTCCAATGGAGTTTGGGAGGAAATATCGGTTATAATAAGACTAAGATTACAGAATTGGGACTCCCTGAAAGTGTCTTCAGCGATAATGTTAAAGGACGTGGATATTTAGGTAATACATTGGGTAGCCATTTTGGTGTGGCTAATATCTTCCTTGAAGGTAAAGCTCCGGGACTTTTCTATGGTTATCAGACAGATGGAATTGTACAGGAATCAGATTTGACGGATGGCTCTTATAAGATAACCAAGGACATCAATGGCGGAGTTCCTCAAGCCGGTGATATTAAATTTATAGACCAGAATGGAGATGGAGAAATCAACGAAGCAGATAAGATGATTCTCGGTGATCCTAATCGCCCGATGACTTACGGTTTCCAGACAAAATTGACCTATAAGGGTTTATCTCTGTCCGCAGCTTTTACAGGTGTATCCGGTTATGATGTACTGAATACGAATGTTAGATATGAGCAGACCCCAAGCCGGCAAACAAGTAATTTATATCAGAAGGTTTATAATGGAATGTGGACTGCTGAGAATCCTACTAATCTTTATCCGCGTTCTACTTACAAAATGCCTGATGTCGTAATGGATCGTTATATTGAAGATGCAAGCTACTTGCGTTGTTCCGATATAACATTGAATTATGTTTTGCCTAATAAATGGATGAAAAAGATAGGTTTCCGTACTACCAGCATATTTGCATCAGTAAAGAATGCCTTTGTGATAACAGATTATAGCGGCTACGATCCGGAGGTGAATAGTTTTGCTTTTGATGGTTTGCGCCCGGGTATTGACATGAGTTCGTTCCCGAACATGCGTTCGTTTATTTTTGGTATCAATGTTAATTTCTAAAAGGTAAAGTCGATGATTATGAAAACATTAAAATATATAACTTTAGTCCTGGGAATCTCTTTGTTTTCTTCTTGCTTGGATGAAGAACCAAAATACTCAATGGACAATGGTGTACAGTTTAGCAATGAATCTAATGCGAAAATGGCATTAGATGGATGCTATGGTTATATGACTACTCATAGTGTGTATGGTCATTTCTATACGGAACTTACAATCGGAGCGTCCGGTTTCGCATGGTTCACGACAAATGGCAGTTATCAGGATGATTATGTGTCTTTAAGAGCGCGTCTTTCGGACGACTTGAATCAGGGAGTTTGGGAAGGGCTTTATAAAGTAGTGAATGAAACGAATACTTTTATAGCAAATGTGGCAGATAGCCCATTGGATAATAGTGTGAAGGTTATAATGACCGGACAGGCGAAGTTCTTGCGTGCATTAGCATATTATAATCTAGCTACTATCTGGGGAGATGTTCCTTATAAAATAGCAGCATCAGCTATTGGAGCGGTTGAACTGCCGCGTACACCTAAGGCACAGATTTTTGCACAGTGTGAGTCGGACTGGACAGATGCTTTCAATACATTGCCGGAAACAGTGACTGATGGATATGGTTCTAAGTGGGCTGCCAAAGCATTTTTGGGTAAACTTTATCACACAATGGCTTGCCAGGGAGATGAAACGGCTTGGCAGAAAGCCAAAGAATGTTTTGATGCTGTGTATGGTAAATTCGCTCTTGAAAGTAAATTCCAAAACCTGTTTGTCGATAATGTGAATAACAGCAAGGAATCTATATTCCAGTTGAACTACACAACTACTTCCGACTATAACAAGAGTCGTTTACATTGGGTTTTCTCTGCCAGAGATTGCGGTGTGGGAGTAGCGTGGGCGCGTACTACTATTACTAAGTCATTCTATGACAAGTTTCGTGGAACATATCCGGGCGATCCCCGTATAGACGGGACCTTCTTTAGCAAGTGGCGCAAATACCAGAACGGAGCGCCTAAAGCGCAAATGTTCAAAGAAAGATTGACTGCGAACGACAGTTCTTATTGTTATCCATATTTTGTGTATGCTTCAGGTGAGCAGTTGGAGTTGAATAACGGTACAGGAAAAAAACAGGCTGTCCAGATGGAAGACTGCATTCCTTATGATGAAGTTTCAGACCCGACAAATCCAAGTTATGATGAATTAAGTTCCGGGGATATCCCTAATGGAAAGCGCGTTCTTGATAACTTTGCTAATAAATCGAAGCTGAATGCTTACCAGACTCATTGGCCTATTATTAAAAAGTACTTTGATCAAGCCCAGGTGGGACAGAATGCCCATAAAAATATAATAGTCTATCGTTATGCCGAGATGTTGCTGGATATGGCCGATGTGTATAATGAATTGGGAAATACAGACAAGGCTATTTCATTGGCAAATGAAGTTTTGAAACGTGCGCGTCAGTCTGTTACAGGTGCAACACAACCGGCTGACTGGAAAAGTGGATTAAGTAAAGATGCGCTTCGTGAGAAGATTTATTTTGAACGTTTGTTTGAGACGTGCGGTGAACCGGGACAATACCAGCGTGCACGTATTTGGGGAACTCGCTATGACCTGTTTAAACATCTGCTTGAGGTGAACAATAATCATAGCATTACTCAAAAAGTATATGAACTTGGTGAAGGTAAAGTGAATTTTTCAGAGCGTCGTTTCGGCGATAATGGTGTTCTGACAGAAAGTTTCCTGAAGAAGAATCTATTGTTACCTATTTGCCAGAAAGAGTTGAATACGAATTCTGCTATAAAACCTACTGACAATAACTTCGGTTATTAATAGCCGTATTTGATACTAACTTTCAATAGGCTGATATAAGCTGATATTCCGGAAGCAGACAGCACATTTTTGTCTGTTCTGCTTCCGGCTTTGTCTTTCTGTTTTTAATCGGGTAAATAAACTACTTAAGATTTCCGACCATGAAAAACCTACAATCAGGATTGCTCTATTCCCTCACCGGTGCTGCTGCCGTGGCATCCTTAACCTCATGTTCTTCTCAAAAGAAAGCTGAAGAGCAGAAGCAATATAACATAGTATACATCATGACGGATGACCACACAGCCCAGATGATGAGCTGCTATGACCACCGTTATATGAAAACCCCGAACCTCGACAGGATTGCTGCCGATGGAGTGCGCTTCACCAACAGTTTTGTTGCCAACTCGCTGAGCGGACCCAGCCGTGCCTGCATGATTACCGGCAAGCACAGTTGTGCCAATAAATTCTATGACAACACCACTTGCGTATTCGACGCTTCACAACAGACCTTCCCTAAACTATTGCAACAAGCCGGTTATGAAACAGCCCTCATCGGCAAATGGCATCTCGAAAGTTTGCCTACCGGTTTCAACTATTGGGAGATTGTGCCCGGACAAGGTGATTACTATAACCCGGACTTTATCACCCAGAATAATGATACGATACAGAAACACGGCTATGTGACGAACCTCATTACCGATGACGCCATCGACTGGATGGAGAACCAACGGGATAAGGACAAACCGTTCTGTATCCTGATTCACCACAAGGCCATTCACCGTAACTGGCTGGCAGATACCTGTAATCTGGCTCTGTATGAAGACAAGACTTTTCCCCTGCCGGATAACTTCTTTGATGATTATGAAGGGCGTCCCGCCGCTGCGGCACAGGAGATGAGCATTGCGAAAGATATGGATATGATTTACGACCTCAAGATGCTGCGCCCGGACAAAGAAACCCGGTTGAAATCTCTTTATGAGAAATACATCGGTCGCATGGATGAAGGACAACGTGCCGCATGGGACAAATTCTACGGGCCTATCATTGATGATTTTTATAAGAAGAATCCGCAAGGCAAGGAACTCGCCAACTGGAAGTTCCAACGTTACATACGCGACTATATGAAAACCGTGAAGTCTCTGGATGACAATGTGGGGCGTGTGCTGGATTATCTGAAAGAAAAAGGACTGGATGATAATACGCTTGTGGTTTATACTTCTGATCAAGGCTTCTATATGGGCGAGCACGGCTGGTTCGACAAGCGCTTCATGTACGAAGAGTCCATGCGTACCCCGTTGATTATGCGTCTGCCGAAAGACTTCCGGGCTAAAGGGGATATCAATGAAATGGTGCAGAACATTGACTACGCACCTACCTTCCTTGAACTTGCCGGAGTGGAAGTGCCGGAAGATATCCAAGGCATTTCCTTGGTACCGTTGCTGAAAGGCGAGAAACCGTCTGACTGGCGGAAAGCTTTGTACTATCATTTCTATGAATATCCTGCCGAGCACATGGTGAAACGTCATTACGGAGTACGCACCGACCGTTACAAGCTGATCCATTTCTATAATGATATTGATGAATGGGAACTGTACGACCTGCAGGCCGATCCCATGGAGATGCGTAACATTTACGGACAACCGGGAACGGAAGAAATCATCAAAGACCTGAAAGCGCAACTAACCGCATTGCAGGAACAATACAACGACCCTGTACGCTTTTCGCCCGAGAGAGACAAAGAGTGATTTTAACCCCTGATTCACATATCTAATAATAAAAGACCTTATGAGATCTATTCACACACTGGTATGCTTCCTGCTTTTGATGGCGGCGAACATACAGGCTGATAACTTGACACAACCCGTTTCCTTAGTTCCCTGCCCGGTCAGTATAGTGCCGGGCACGGGTAACTTTCATTTCTCTGAAAAAACAACCTTTGCTGTGGAGAACGAGGAACAAGCTATAGAAGTACGCCGCTTTACCGCACTTCTCACCCGTGCGGCAGGATTTACTCCTCGCATAAAGGTGGGAAACAAGAAAGGAGATGTCTGTCTGACGACGGATGCCGGTTTGAAGGAAGAAGCCTATAAACTGGAAATTACAGCTAAAAGAATAAACATTCATGCTGCCGATGTACAAGGCTTCTTCTATGCTTTGCAGAGTATCCGCCAACTGCTGCCTGCCGCCATCGAAGGCGGACAAGTAGTGACAGGCATCGACTGGACTGTTCCGGCTGTTACTATCACCGACCAGCCCCGTTTCGGCTATCGCGGGTTGTTGGTGGACGTGGCACGGTTCTTCTCCCCTAAGGAGAACCTGCTGCGTATCATCGACTGCATGGCGATGCTGAAACTGAATACACTGCATTTCCATCTGACGGATGATAATGGCTGGCGCATCGAAATCAAGAAATACCCGTTGCTTACGGAGATAGGTTCCCGCCGCGTAGACCGTCCGGGCAAGAATTTCTCGGAACGCCGCAATCCCCGCCAGGGTGAACCTACGGTAGAAAAGGGATATTATACACAGGATGATATCCGCGAGATAGTGGCTTATGCCGGGGAACGCCATATCGAAGTAATTCCTGAAATAGAAATGCCGGCGCACAGTAATGCTGCACTGGCTGCCTATCCGCTATTGGCGTGTCCGGTGGTGAATAAATATATCGGTGTGTTGCCCGGTTTGGGGGGAGAGAATGCCGATGTCATCTACTGTGCCGGAAACGACAGTGTGTTCACTTTCCTGCAAGATGTGCTGGACGAAGTTCTCGAACTTTTCCCTTCAAAGTATATCCACCTGGGTGGAGATGAGGCTCGGAAGACGCATTGGGAAGCATGCCCTTTGTGCCAGGCGCGGATGAAACAGGAGAAACTGGAGAATGAAGAAGAACTGCAAGGTTACTTTATGGGGCGTATGGCTCGCTATGTACAGAGCAAAGGCCGTGAGGTGATAGGCTGGGATGAACTGACGAATGCTACTATCCCGGAAGGTTTTATCATTCAGGGATGGCAGGGTTACGGACAGGCTGCGATGAAAGCTGCCGAACTGGGACATCGCTTTATCATGACGCCCGCCCGGATTATGTATCTCATCCGTTATCAGGGGCCGCAATGGTTTGAACCGGTGACGTACTTTGGGAACAATACGTTGAAGGATGTGTACGACTACGAACCGATACAAAAAGACTGGACAAGGCAAACCGCATCTTTATTAATGGGAGTGCAGGCTTGTATGTGGACGGAGTTTTGCAATACTCCTGCCGATGTGGATTATTTGTTGTTTCCCCGTTTGTCTGCATTGGCCGAGGTAGCTTGGGCAAAACCGGAACGTAAGAACTGGAAATCCTATCTGAAAGCTTTGGATCATTTCAATGAACACCTTACAGCGAAAGGAATTGTTTATGCCCGTTCTATGTATAACATACAGCATACGGTGACGCCAAAAGATGACCGCTTGCAAGTGCAACTGGATTGCATCCGTCCGGATGTAGAGGTACGCTACACGATGGATGGCAGTCTGCCTACGGCACAGTCCGCCCTCTATACCCGGCCATTGATACTCACGGGTACGAAAACTATAAAAGCCGCCACTTTCTCCGCAGGCAAGCAGATGGGACAAACGTTGGAACTGCCTGTTGTGTGGAATCCGGCAACGGCAAAAGTGATAAAGAGTACTGGTGCCGACAATATCGGCCTACTGGTGAACGGTGTGCGTGGAAGTCTGAAATATACCGACTCCGAATGGTGCTCATGGATGAAGAACGATACCGTTTCCTTCACTCTCGACCTGAAGAAGCCTGAAACCGTGAACCGGTTGATATTGGGCTCCATCACCAATTACGGCATGGCGGCGCATAAACCAGCAAAGATAGAAGTGCTGATTTCGGCAGATAATAAAGACTACCGCAAAGTAGGGGAACAAACCTATACGAAGACTGAAATCTTCCGCGAAGGCATTTTCCGGGAGGATATTCCGTTTGAGATAGGAGAGAAGGCACGCTACGTCCGCGTCGTGGCATACGGGGCAGGTGATTGTCCTTTCACCCATGTACGTCCGGGACAGGCAGCCCGCATCTATTTCGACGAAGTCATAGTGGAATAAAGACCGTTGGCGCATTACTAATAGAAACGAGTCTAATAAAGCAGTAGTATCTTAATAGAAAAGCAGATATGATAAAGAATATACTTTTGAGTTTGATAGCCATGTGTTCCTTTTCTGTTGCCATGATGGCGCAGCCGGAGTGGCAGAGCCAGTATGCCATCGGAAAGAATAAATTGGCACCACACGCCTATGTGTGGCCCTACGAAACGACAGATGCCCTGCGCAGCGGCAACTACGAACAGTCACCTTACTATATGAGCCTGAACGGTACATGGAAATTCCATTGGGTGAAGAACCCCGACCTCCGCCCGAAGGATTTCTATAAACCTTCTTTCTACACCGGCGGCTGGGCGGACATCAACGTCCCCGGCAATTGGGAACGCCAGGGATACGGCACGGCTATCTACGTGAACGAAACCTACGAATTCGACGCCCCCCTCTTCAACTTCCGCAAGAACCCGCCGCTGGTTCCTTACGAAGAGAACGAAGTAGGCTCCTACCGCCGCACCTTCACCCTGCCTGCCTGTTGGAAAGACCGCCGCATCGTGATTTGCTGCGAAGGTGTAATTTCTTTTTATTATATCTGGGTGAACGGCCATCAGTTGGGCTACAATCAGGGTTCAAAGACCCCTGCTGAATGGGATATCACCGACTATGTCAAAGAAGGTGAGAACACCGTGGCGCTCGAAGTGTATCGTTGGAGCGCCGGTGCCTATCTGGAATGTCAGGACATGTGGCGTCTGAGTGGTATTGAGCGCGATGTCTATCTTTACAGCACTCCCCGCCAGTTTATCTCCGATTATAAAGTGACTTCTTCCTTGGATAAACAGACGTACAAGGAAGGGCTTTTCGCTCTCGAAGCCACTGTTGAAGGGGCGTCGAACGGTGTGTCTGTCTTGGAATATACGCTGGAAGACCCTTCCGGAAAAACAATATTGAAAAAAGAAATGCCGGTAAAGAGCCGTGGCTTGAGTAATTTTATTACTTTTGACGAACAGGCTCTGCCGGGCGTGAAGTGTTGGAGCGCGGAACATCCCAACCTTTACTCGCTGACACTGGCCTTAAAGAATGACGCCGGACAAGTGACACACCTGACAGGGTGCAACGTCGGTTTCCGCACTTCTGAAATTAAGGATGGACGTTTCTGTATCAACGGGGTGCCCGTGTTGGTGAAAGGCGCCAACCGTCACGAACATTCCCAGTTGGGACGTACGGTCAGTAAAGAATTGATGGAAGAAGACATCCGTCTGATGAAACAACATAACCTGAATACAGTGCGCAATTCGCATTATCCGACCCATCCGTATTGGTATCAGCTTTGCGACCGCTACGGACTTTATGTGATAGATGAAGCAAACATCGAATCGCACGGTATGGGATATGGTGCTGCATCGCTGGCTAAAGATAGTACCTGGCTGTCTGCCCACATGGATCGCACTCAGCGCATGTACGAGCGCAGCAAGAATCATCCCACCATCGTCATCTGGTCCCTCGGCAACGAAGCGGGCAACGGCGTCAACTTCGAACGGACGTATGATTATATGAAATCCATCGAAACCACCCGCCCCATCCAGTACGAGCGTGCCGAGCAGAACTACAACACTGACATCTACTGCCGCATGTACCGCAGCGTGGACGAACTTCTTGCTTATGCCCGCCAGACAGAACCGAAAGTCTACCGTCCCTTTATCATGACTGAATATCTGCACGCTATGGGTAATAGCTGTGGCGGACTGCGTGAATATATGAATGTATTCGAAACGGAACCTATCGTTCAGGGTGGTTGCATCTGGGACTGGGTGGACCAGTCGTTCCGCGAAATAGATGCCGATGGACGCTGGTACTGGACTTACGGCGGCGACTACGGCCCCAAAAACATCCCCAGCTTCGGTAACTTCTGCTGCAATGGCTTGGTGAATGCTGTTCGTGAACCACATCCGCATTTGCTTGAAGTGAAGAAGGCTTATCAATATATCAAAGCGAAACTGGTAGATAGTAAGAAACTAACCCTGAGTATCAAGAACTGGTACGACTTCACCAATCTCAACGCTTACACACTGCACTGGCAGGTAGTTGGCGATAATGGCCGGGTGATTGCCGACGGTACACGTCAGGTAGAGGCTGCTCCACATGCTACGGTGGAAGTGACATTGGGTGCCGTGCGCCTGCCTTCTGATGTCCGCGAAGCTTGGCTCAATCTGCGCTGGACACCTGTTGAGTCTGTCCCTTCCTCCGCCGACGCCCTCGTCTCCTCTCTTCTCGGTTCCGGCCATGAAGTGGCCTACGACCAGTTCCCCCTTACCGGAAACCGGAACTACCGTGCTGCTGAGGCAAAACTCTCCGGTAAAGTGGAGATGGATATTGACCCGGAAACGGGAGCGTTACGTTCCTATATATATAAAGGTGAAGAAATGCTGGCTTCTCCCGTGATGTTGAGCCTCTACCGCCCTGCTACCGATAATGACAATCGTGAAAAAGTGGGTGGTGCCAAAGCCTGGAAGAAAGCCGGACTGGATAAACTGACGCAACGCGCCCTTTCGGTCAAGACTTCTGCCCGTGGCGGACGCAGTGAAGTGGAATTGCTGAATGCCCGTAATGAGCGTCTCGGCACTGCCACCTTCATCTATACGTTGAAGAAGGGTGGAACGCTGGATGTGCAGACGCACTTTGTTCCCGATACGGCTGTTGTCACCTCGTTGGCACGTGTAGGGCTTGCTTTTGAAATGCCCGATGCTTATAGTCAGGTTACTTACTTGGGACGCGGGGAACATGAAACGTATATTGACCGTAATGAGTCCGGCCGTATCGGCATTTATCATACGGATGCAGAACGAATGTTCCACTATTATGTCCGTCCGCAAGCTACGGGGAATCGTACGGATGTCCGTTGGATGCAACTTGCTGATGAAGCGGGCGAGGGGTTGGCTTTCCGTTCCGACGTTCCGTTCCAGTTCAGTGTCATTCCTTTCACGGATGAATGTCTGGATGCGGCGACACATATTAATCAGTTGCGACGCGAAGGAGTTGTGACTGTACATCTGGATGCTGCGCAGGCGGGTGTGGGTACGGCAACTTGCGGTCCCGGCGTATTGCCGCAATACCGTGTGCCGGTGCAGGAATACATGTTCCGGTTCACAATCCGCCCATTGAAGTAAGGGGAGCTTGATATTCTCTCATTCTGTCATGCTGAGCGTAGTCGAAGCATCTCCTCTCCCGTTACAAAAGAGTAGATCCTTCGGCTACGCTTAGGATGACAGATAGTTTTGTTTATAGCAAACTTATTATATACATAGACAATGAAACAACAGATTCTAACCCTCATCCTCTCCCTCGCCTCCCTCACTGGACTGCGGGCGCAGGAGACTTATTATGAAAAGCACGTTGCTTTTCCCGCTAATGCCACTGCCGAAGAGAAACTCGACATGGCCTCTCGTCTGGTTCCCACTCCCCAGCAACTGGAGTGGCAGCAAATGGAACTGACTGCTTTCCTGCACTTCGGTGTGAATACCTTCACCGGTCGTGAGTGGGGCGACGGAACAGAAGACCCGAATATCTTCAACCCCACGGCCCTGGATTGCGAACAATGGGTGCGTACCCTCAAGGATGCCGGTTTCAAGATGGCCCTCATCACCGCCAAGCATCACGACGGCTTCTGCCTCTGGCCTACAAAGACCACCCGCCACTCCGTAGCTTCTTCCTCTTGGAAAAACGGAAAAGGCGATGTCGTTCGCGAACTACGTGATGCCTGCAAGAAGTACGGTGTCAAGTTCGGTGTCTACCTTTCCCCCTGGGATCGCAATGCTTCTTGTTACGGTGATTCCCCCGCCTACAACCAGTTCTTTATTGAACAACTCACCGAATTGCTTACCAACTACGGTGAAGTGCACGAAGTCTGGTTTGACGGTGCTAACGGTGAAGGTCCTAATGGAAAGAAGCAAATCTACGACTGGGATGGCATTCTGAAAACCATTCGCCGCCTGCAACCCAAAGCTGTTACTGCTATTATGGGAGATGATGTCCGTTGGGTAGGCAATGAAAGAGGTATCGGCCGTGAAACTGAGTGGAGTGCTACGGCGCTGACTCCGGGTATCTATCCCCGTTCTGGTGAACAGAACAAGAAACTGGGTATTTATGGAAAGGCTAAGGATCTGGGCGGACGTGACATCGTGGCTCGTGCTACCGAACTTTTCTGGTATCCTTCGGAAGTGGATGTTTCTATCCGTCCGGGCTGGTTCTATCATGCCGACCAAGACAATCAGGTGAAGTCTTTGAGCCATCTGGCGGATATCTATTTTCAATCCGTAGGTTATAATTCTGTTCTTTTGCTGAATATCCCACCCGACCTTCGTGGGCGGATTAATGAGAGCGATGTGCAACGGTTGAAGGAGTTCTCCGGTTATTTGAAGAAGACTTTTGCCCGTAATTATGTGCTGAAAGGAGATGAAGCCTGGTATGGGACTTCCGGTACAGCACGCGAATATGATGTGCAGAAAGATGCACTGGTGAATGCTTTTATGATTCAGGAAGATATTTCCAAGGGGCAACGTATCGCAAGTTTCCTTGTCGAAGCCTATAAAGACGGTGCTTGGATTCATCTTACCGAGGGTACTACAGTAGGGTATAAGCGTCTTGTCCGCTTCTCCGACACTCGTCCGG
Source organism: Bacteroides stercorirosoris (assembly GCF_900142015.1). Taxonomy (GTDB): domain Bacteria; phylum Bacteroidota; class Bacteroidia; order Bacteroidales; family Bacteroidaceae; genus Bacteroides; species Bacteroides stercorirosoris. The sequence continues at coordinate 147,835 of NZ_FQZN01000009.1, read as the reverse complement.
AACGGATCCGTGTTACGATTCGCTCTGCACGTGGCATAGCTAACGTTTCTGCCGTAGGTCTGTTCTATGCCGAACCTCTTGCTGATAAAAGTGCAGAAGTACAGCTTAGTGATGTTGCTGTGGCTGAATGGAAAGTGGTTGGTGGCAATGCGGATTCCCGCCTGGCTATTGACGGAGACCGGAAAACTGTCTGGCGTGCCTCTGTTCTTACACCACTGGTAGTCGATATGGGGCATGAAGTGAGTGTGAAAGGTTTCTGTTACGCTCCCTCTCTGGAAGAAGATTTAACGGGAACTATCTATAAATATGCTTTCTACATTAGTCTCGACGGTCAGTCGTGGACTAAATGTGAGGCAGGCGGTGAGTTCAGTAACATCATGCACAATCCCGTACCTTACTTTGTACGGTTTGGAAAGACGTATCCTGCTCGTTACTTCAAACTGGAACCCTTGTCGGAGATTAATAATAAAGATGCCGTAACTGTCGGTGAAGTAGGTGTTTTGACAAAGTAGTATTATGAAATATTCTATTGTATCTATAGTTGTTGCGGCATTGTTTTTTGGAAAGTTTAATTCTTATCCTGATGGCGGACAAGCGGAGAAGAAATTACCGAAAGATGATGAAACATTGGTGTATGACAATCCGGGGGATGCGTTGCACCTAAGGAAGGGAGATATGCATCCTAAAATGAAAGGATGGTCTTTTTATACTGCCCATGAGTTTAATGATAAGGATACGAAAAAAGGACTACCGCTTGGCTTTATCGAGCATAGAGGCCTGCACATGTCCCGTACGGCAAAGGTTGATAACCGGAAATGCTCAAAGGTAGATGAGGGAGTTTTGCGTATCTGGAGTGTGGAAGAGAAAGACTCGATAGACAACCGTTTCGGTAAGAAAGTGAAGTACTCTCACGGTTGTTACCGCACTTCTTTGCCGGGAAGCAAGGAATTCTGGTGTAATTTTACCGAGAATATGCGCATTGAAATCCGCTTCAAGCGTACTCCTTACGTAGGCTTTAATGATGCCCTCTGGTTTATGGGCAATAATAACCGTCCCTGGCCGAAGAACGGTGAAATCGACCTTTTGGAGAATCCGAAGAAGACGCTGAACGACCGCGCTCATTTCACACTGCATTCCGAGAATTATTATGCAGGTGTGGTAGGCGGTTCGGGCAGTGTAACTTCCACGATTGACCTTGCCGATATGTCCCGGTGGAACATCTATTGGTTGGAATGGTATTCCGACCGTATTGTGGGTGGTGTCAACGGGCAGGCTTATTTTGAACATCGCAAAGGTGACGATGGTAATACGGACTGGCCCTGGAGTGATCCGCTGGGTTTCTTCCTTATTTTCAGCACAGGCATCTCTACGAATCCGGATGCCTGGCCCGGTGCCATTATCCCTTCCGAATGGAAGAAAGACGCGATGCCTACCATGTCTATTGATTGGATACGTGTCTACGTAAATAATGAATATAGAGGGGCGAAAGCTCCGGCAACGAAATACTATTGATTTGCCAAAGTCCGCTTTATAAAACAGATTTGGGCAGATTGGAACTTACTCCAGTCTGCCCATTTCTTCTCTGACACAACTAAAATCTGTACTAAATCTATATAAATCGTAGATTATTTACTTTTCTTTTAAACAAAATCCTTCAACTCTTGTTGTAGCTTTTGACGGGTGAAGAAGATGCGGCTTTTCACTGTTCCCAGCGGCAATCCTAACTTCTCGGCGATTTCGCGGTATTTGAAACCGGAAACGTGCATGGAAAACGGGATTTTGTATTCGCGGGGCAACGCATTCACAATGCGGTGCATCTCTTTCAGGTCATAAGCACTTTCCGTGCATTCGAAGCCGGATTCCTGCGGCAGGTTCAGATGATAAAGATTATCCGTCTGATCTACGAATGTCTGGTCACGTATCACCTTACGATAGTTATTAATAAAGATATTACGCATGATGGTGTATGTCCATCCTTTGAAGTTGGTATCGGGAGCATATTTATCTTCGTTATCCAATATCTTTAACGATGTTTCCTGGAGTAAGTCATTTGCTTCTTCACGGTCGGAGGTCAATTTGTATGCAAAGCGTAATAAATCGTCTTGTACTCCGATTAAATCTTTCTGGAATGTAATGCTGTTGTTCATATCAATCTCCTTTTCTTAATTATTCGTTCGTATTGTTTTGGCATTGCAATTTTACGAAAGTTGCATTACTTCAGCAGGCGGATTTCAGTTAAAAAATAGGGGGGAAACTATCAATTGATAGTTTTCGGGTGGTATTTTGATAGTTTTCAGGTGGTCCGCAATATCCTTTTTACCAAAAAATGATGGGGCGGAAAACTTTCTTCAAGCTTTCCGCCCCCACTCTGGTTACTGGTCATTTGGAGTCTTAATTGAGGGACATCATTTATATAGTTAAGGAATAGGTTTTCTCGTTATCTAAAGTCTTTCAGTTCCTGCTGCAACTTCTGGCGTGTGAAGAAGATGCGGCTCTTTACTGTTCCCAGTGGCAATCCCAGCTTCTCTGCAATTTCGCGGTACTTGAAACCGGAGACGTGCATGGAGAATGGAATCTTATATTCGCGGGGCAGTGCATTCACTACGCGGTGCATCTCTTTCAGGTCGTAGGCGCTTTCAGTACTTTCAAAGCCTGAATCCTGCGGGAGGTTCAGATGATAGAGATTATCTGTCTGGTCAACGAAAGTCTGGTCGCGTACCACTTTACGGTAGTTGTTGATGAATATATTACGCATGATGGTGTACATCCATCCTTTAAAATTAGTATCGGGCATGTATTTATCTTCGTTATCCAATGCCTTTAAAGAGGTTTCCTGGAGCAAGTCGTTTGCTTCTTCACGGTCGGAGGTTAATTTGTATGCAAAGCGTAATAAGTCGTTTTGTACTCCGAGCAAATCTTTTTGAAATGTAATACTGTTCATATCGTTCTCTCCTTTTTATTATAGTTATTCATTCGTTTTACTTTTGATGCTGCAATTTTACGAAAGTTAGCTTACTCCGACGGACGTATTTTAGGCAATCTTTAGGGCAAAAACTAACAATTGATAGTTTTTGGGTGCCTTTTGTTTGTTTTTGGGTGCAGTTTTCACCAAATTTATTGCGTATAATTAAAAAGATGAGTTAATTTTGCGCAATCATTTCATCTTAAAAAGAATGGCTGACGACTCTTTATTTTTGATTGATATTGATAAAGTGCTCCGGGAAAAGGCTCCGAAGCACTATAAGTATATCCCCAAATTCGTTGTCTCTTATCTGAAAAGAATCGTTCATCAGGAAGAACTGAATGTTTTCCTGCGCGAGTCGAAGGATAAGGTAGGTGTGGACTTCTTAAAAGCTTGTCTGGAATTTCTGGATGCCGATATTGTGGTGAAGGGAGAAGAGAATCTGCCGACCGAAGGACTGTACACCTTTGTTTCCAATCATCCGTTGGGAGGCCAGGACGGTGTGGCTTTGGGATATGTGCTGGGCAGTTTCTATAAAGGTAAGGTGAAGTATATGGTGAATGACCTGCTGATGAACCTGCAAGGATTAGCTCCCCTTTGTATACCTATTAATAAGACCGGAAAACAGGCAAAAGATTTTCCGAGAATGGTAGAAGCGGGTTTTGCATCGAATGATCAGTTGATTATGTTCCCTGCCGGATTATGCTCCCGGCGTCAGAATGGAGTGATCCGTGACCTGGATTGGAAGAAGACCTTTATCGTAAAGAGTGTGCAGGCACAACGCGACGTTGTCCCCATTCATTTTGAAGGCCGGAATTCGAACTTCTTTTATAATTTGGCTAACGTCTGCAAATTTTTGGGCATCAAAATTAACATAGCCATGCTCTACCTTGCGGATGAGATGCTGAAGAACCGTCATAAAACATTTACCGTCACGATAGGAAAGCCCATACCTTGGCAAACTTTTGATAAGTCGAAGACTCCTGCCGAGTGGGCGGCTTATGTGAAGGATATTGTGTATAAGTTATAGAGTGATGGTAAGGTAATAAAGTGAATTTAAAGAACTACTAACAGAAAAATATGGAAGAGATTATTGAACCTATAAGTAAGGAACTGTTAAAAGCGGAACTTACCGAGGAAAAGCGTCTGCGTATGACAAATAAGAGCCATAATCAGATTTATATTATTACGGCTCAGGATTCTCCGAACACCATGAAGGAAATCGGACGTTTGCGTGAGATTGCTTTTCGTGCGGCAGGCGGAGGTACAGGTAAACCGCTGGATATCGATGAATATGATATCATGGAGAATCCTTATAAACAGCTGATTGTCTGGAATCCGGAAGCAGAGGAAATATTAGGCGGTTACCGATATCTTCTTGGTACGGATGTTCAGTTTGACGAGGATGGTGCTCCCATTTTGGCTACGGCTCATATGTTCAATTTCTCTGAGAAGTTTTTGAAAGAGTATCTTCCTACCACTATAGAGTTAGGACGCTCGTTTGTAACCGTTGAGTATCAGTCCACCCGTGCCGGAAGCAAAGGTCTGTTTGCTTTGGATAACCTGTGGGATGGTTTAGGTGCGTTGACGGTAGTGATGCCCAATGTGAAGTATTTCTTCGGTAAGGTAACGATGTATCCGAGCTATCATCGTCAGGGGCGCGACATGATTCTTTATTTCCTGAAGAAGCATTTTGAAGATAAGGATTGCTTGATTACTCCGATGAAACCGCTCGAAATGGAAGCTAAGGAGGCTGATTTGGCTGCTTTGTTCTGTAAGAATACCTTTAAGGAAGACTATAAGATACTGAATTGCGAAATACGTAAGTTAGGTTATAACATTCCTCCTTTGGTGAACGCTTATATGAGCTTGAGCCCTACCATGCGTATGTTCGGTACTGCTATTAACTATGGTTTCGGTGATGTAGAAGAAACCGGTATCTTGATTGCTGTGGACGAGATTTTGGCAGAAAAGCGTATCCGCCACATCCAGTCGTTCATAGAAAATGAACCGGAGGCTTGCAAACTGACCTCAGGAGCAAATAAAGTCTTCTTTCCGAGTAGGTAAAACTGGAATTTTTATATGATAATGCCATTGGAAACAAGTGTTTTCAATGGCATTATTTATTGTAGGACCTTACTATAAAATTGGCGTTTGCTTTAGCTTATCTCCATCGATTCTTACTTTATAGGTTTTTCCTTTCACTGTTTTAAATGAGATTGACTTGTCGCCATATCTGAGAGTGCAGGGGGCTCCGGCTTTTGATAAGAGCACCGCTTCAACTAACTGATTGTTTTTCCAGGATATGGAAACCTCAAAGTTGCCTTTTGCACATATTCCGTTGATTGAGCCTTCTTTCCAAGCATCCGGTAGGGCGGGTAATAGTTGGATAAAGCCCATGTGACTTTGCAATAGCATCTCTGTGATGCCAGCCGTTCCTCCGAAATTGCCGTCAATCTGGAAGGGTGCATGTGTATCCCACAGATTATCCAGTGTACCGTTTTTTAATAGATTGCCGAATAATTTATAAGCATGATTTCCATCCTGAAGTCTTGCCCATTGGTTTAGTTTCCATCCCATACTCCAGCCGGTGGCGCCGTCTCCGCGGTGTACCAAAACAACTTTTGCCGCTTCAGCTAATACAGGAGTGGTTATGGGAGACAGAGTGTGTCCCGGATGTAATCCGAACAAATGGTTTACGTGACGATGATTGTCATTCGGATCGTCTATGTCTTTGGACCATTCCATTAACTGTCCGTAGCGGCCGATTTGGTATGGAACAAGTTTATTCAGAACTTTCTGCCACTGCTTACGCTCTTTGTTGTCCACACCCAACACTTTGCTCGCCTCGATAGCATCCAGAAGAATTTCCCGGACTACGGCATGGACGAACGTGGCGCCTTCATCAATCGGACCATGCTCGGGGGAAGTGGAAGGAGCGGCTGTATAAGTGCCGTCCGGTTTGTGCCATAAGTAGTCTACGGTAAACTGTGCACTACTTTTAATCAGGTCATATCCGATTTCTTTCAGGAATTTCCGGTCGCGTGTGTAATCGTAGTATTCCCAGATGTGAGTTGCCAACCAGGGACCAGCCATTGGATTGAAGTTCCATGCCATTACCTCACTGGATAACGGCGCGGTGAATCCGAAGATATTGGCAGAAATGGAAGCTGTCCATCCGCGTGCGCCGAAGTAGGCCTGTGCGGTCTTTTCGCCTGGTTTCACTAAGCCACGGATAAAGTCAATCAACGGCCAGGTACATTCTCCCAGGTTTGTGGGACATGCAGGCCAGTAATTCATCTGTATGTTGATGTTGTTGTGGTAGTCTACCCGCCAGGGACCATCTACGTTATTGTGCCATACCCCTTGTAGATTGGCCGGCAAGTTGCCCGGTCGTGAACTGGCTATCAGTAAATAGCGTCCGAACTGATAGTATAATTCTTCCAGACGATAGTCCGGTTGCTCTTTCCTGTAATTTGCCAGCCGCTGATAAGTGGGTAGGTTGGGGCTTTCGCTGTCCGGATTCAGATTTAATGTCACCCGGTTGAATAATGCGGTGTAGTCCGCCTTGTGATTGTTGCACAAAGTGTTGTATCCTTTTTGCGCAGCTTGCTCCATCATGTGCTGTGTGGTTTGTATCGGATCGTTCCCTACATAAGTTTTAGGGTCTTTAAAGTCGGGGGTGAAGTTCATCTTATAGTCGGTATCTGCCGTGAGCAGGAATATAACCCTGTCGGCGCCTTTCACAATCAGGCGGTCGTTTTGTGCCGTTACGGTTCCGCCTTCTGTAATCGCTTTAATCCGGAAAGCGAACTTCATTCCATTGTTGTTCAGCGTTCCGGTATATAGCAGCCCGTCAGTTCCGTCATTCCGCATATTGCTTTGGGCTTCCGGATTCGGGCTGTAACTTAATTCCAGATTTTGCTGTCCGGCTTTAGTGGCTGAGAACTCCATGACCATCACGCTGTCCGGATAGGAAACAAAGTATTTGCGGCGATATTGCACACCTTCCTTATCGAACTGCACTACTGCCATTGCCGAGTCCAGTGATAATATGCGGCGATAGTTTTTCATCCGCACTTCGCTCAGTCCGGTTTCTATGTATAGTTCACCCATTGTGGTAAATGAACCGAAGCGGAACGGGTTCTCATCTTTTTCTTCGTATGCTGCCAGCCCGTTAAAGTTTTTGCGGGTCAGTTCTGCTGCCTTTTCCCCGTTTCCATCACTAAAAGCTTGCCGGATATCTTTCAGGAGGTGGGCAGATTGTTTGTTTACATTCCAGTAATAGTCAGCCCCGCCGGATGTGTTCGGTCCGCCTCTCCAGAGTGTTTTTTCATTGAGTGTAATTCTTTCAGCAGCAACAGAACCCAGGATATTGGCGCCCAGACTGCCGTTTCCGACAGGTAGTGAACGGCTTTCCCAAGCTCTGTCCTTATTGGCTCCCCTATCGCCATAGCCATGTGACCATACCGTTTGCCCGTCGAGTCCGTTAGGGGTATCAAACCAGATGGAAAGTCCTTGTGTGTAATCTGTTTCCGTGGCAGACACCGCAGGCGGGAAAAGGAGTACACTTACAAAAAACAAATAGAATCTTTTCATAATATTCATGATCGCGTTATATTTAACAAAGTGAAAACTCTGACAAATATAAAGTAATTTTCAACATGTTGGTAATGATGCTCGTAACCTGGAATCGCTAAAAGCCAATATTAGATATTTTTGAACGCAAAATAGACATTATTGGATATGTTTTCTATACTGCCGGAAGGCTGTTCCCGTTTATCTTCCTGTAAAGATCGAGTGCGAAGACATCCGTCATACCGGAAATGTAATCCAATACCGCCTGTATTCTTTCATAGAGTACGGGCGCTTTTATGTTATATTGATTGGATACCCGGTTGATGAGCAACTGCGAGTAAGCCTTTTCCGGTGAACAGACGGCATCAATCATCAGATCGAGCAAAGTACTGATGATGCGGAAACCGGCAAGTTCAATGTCCAGTACATCCCGTGAACGGTAAATCTTCTCCAGGGAGATGGCTGCACTGTGCTTATAGGCACCGGCAGGCAATTCGGAGATGTGCTTGATGAGGCTTCCTTCGAACTCTCCCTCCAATATCTGTTCTTCATGGTTCAGGAAGGCTTGGGTACATTCCTGAATCAGCAGGCCGATGACACAGGAACGTAGATAGGCAATCTGCTCATTGACATCACTAACAAAGTCCAACGTTTTAAGCATGTGTGCTTTGCGCTCTTCGGGGAAATAGGAGAGAAGTAAATCTTGTGTCTCCCGGGTGGTAAGTATCTTCAGTTTGTGTGCGTCTTCAATATCCATCATCTGGTAGCAGATGTCGTCCGCTGCCTCTACCAGATAGACCAATGGATGACGGGCATATTTCAGCGGAGCGTCATTCAGCTTTTTCATACCCAGTTCTTCGGCTATCCGGCGGAAACTATCTTCCTCTGTGGTGAAGAAGCCGAACTTCGATTTCTTACCCGCTAAACTCGATGAAAAGGGGTATTTGACGATGCTGGCCAGGGTGGAATAGGTTAAAACGAAGCCTCCTTTGCGTCTTCCTTCAAACTGGTGGGTAAGTAATCTGAAAGCATTGGCATTTCCTTCGAAGTGTGTCAGGTCCTCCCATTGCTCTGCGGGCAGTTGTCCTTTCAGAGTCATGCCTTTTCCTTCGGAGAAGAAAGTGGAGATGGCTCGTTCTCCGGAGTGGCCGAAAGGTGGATTTCCCAGATCGTGCGCCAGGCAGGCTGCCGATACGATGGAACCTATTTCGGGTAAATACGAATCTTTCAATTCGGGCTGACGGGTAAGAATGGCTTTAGCGACATCATTTCCCAACGAACGGCCTACGCAGGAAACTTCCAGGCTATGCGTCAGACGGTTGTGTACGAAGATACTACCCGGTAAGGGGAAAACTTGTGTCTTGTTCTGCAAGCGGCGGAAAGGTGCGGAGAAGACGAGACGGTCATAATCCCGCTGAAATTCCGAACGGTTTTCGTGACGCTCCTGGTGAAACTCTTCCAGTCCGAAGCGTTTGGCAGATATGAGGGTATTCCAGTTCATCTTTATGAAATTTACGATTAGACGATTTACAATTTACGATTGAAGTTACTAATATTTAACTGCAAATGTATGATATTCCGCCCTAAAATCCGTATTTTCGCCCCATTAAATACGAAATGAATAGAGGAGTTGTAAAGAACAAAATCTAACTTCAATCGTAAATTGTAAATTGTCTAATCGTAAATAAAATGATGAACGTACAAATCATTAATAAATCGAAACATCCGCTTCCGGCTTATGCCACCGAACTGTCCGCAGGAATGGACATCCGTGCTAATCTTTCAGAACCCATTTCGTTAGCTCCGATGCAACGCTGCCTGGTACCTACGGGACTATATATCGCCCTGCCTCCCGGTTTCGAGGCGCAAGTTCGCCCACGCAGTGGCCTGGCCATCAAGAAAGGTATTACGGTGCTGAACTCTCCGGGAACCATCGATGCAGATTACCGGGGTGAAGTTTGTGTCATTCTTGTGAACCTTTCATCGGATACATTTGTGATAGAAGACGGGGAACGCATAGCGCAAATGGTGATAGCGCGCCATGAACAGGCCGTATGGCAGGAAGTGGAAGCGCTGGACGAAACTGTGCGTGGTGCCGGTGGTTTCGGTCATACAGGGGTGTAACAATTGACAATTAACAATTGACAATTAGGGGGAATACAATGTGACAATTAATAACTGAGATGATGAGGATAAAATTTAAGATATTATCGCTTTTCGTACTGTGCGCGGTGCTCATATCGTGCGGCACTTCCCGCCAGGGAGGGAAGAAACAGCGGAAAGGAGCTAAGGCGCAGGTTGTGCTTGCGCCCGAAGAACAGCGTAAATACGATTACTTCTTTCTGGAAGCGTCCCGCTTGAAGATGCAAAAGGATTATGGTGCGGCTTTCGACTTGCTGAAGCACTGCCTGGCTATCAATCCGAACGCTTCATCGGCTCTATATGAAATCTCACAGTATTATATGTTCCTCAAACAGCTTCCTCAAGGGCAGGCTGCTTTGGAGAAAGCGGTGGAGAATGATCCGGATAATTATTGGTATAGCCAGGGATTGGCAAGCCTTTATCAGCAGCAGAATGAAATGCAGAAAGCTACTGACTTGCTGGAAAGTATGTCTGTCCGTTTCTCGGACAAGATGGATCCCCTGTATAGTTTGCTGGAGATTTATAACGGTCTGGAAGATTACGGAAAAGTGATTGCCACTCTGGACCGTCTGGAAGAAAAGATGGGGAAGAACGAGCAACTCAGTATGGAGAAATTCCGTATCTATTTGCAGATGAAAGATAATCAGAGCGCTTTCCGTGAAATAGAAAGTCTGGTAGAAGAATATCCGATGGATGTGCGCTATCAAGTGGTGCTGGGTGATGTTTATATGCAGAACGGGAAAAAGGAAGAGGCTTATAATCTGTATAAGAAAGTGCTTGCTGCCGAACCGGACAATGCGATGGCCATGTATTCGCTGGCTTCCTACTATGAACAGACCGGACAGAAAGAACTCTACGAACAACAATTGGACACTCTCTTGCTGAACAAGAAAGTTCCTTCGGATACGAAACTGAACGTTATGCGCCAGTTTGTCGTTGAGAATGAAAGGGCGGGCCGGGACAGCACCCGTGTTATTACCTTGTTCGACCGCATTTTGGAGCAAGACCAGGATGACGCGCAGATGCCTATGCTTTACGTCCAATATCTTCTTTCCAAAAAGATGAATAAAGAATCACTTCCAGTGCTGAAACAGGTTTTGGATATCGACCCTACCAATACCGCCGCCCGCATGATGCTTCTTGGTGAAGCTGTCAGCAAGGAAGATTATCAGGAGATTATCCGCTTGTGCGAGGCAGGCGTCGAGTCAAACCCCGAAATGCTGGAATTTTATTTCTATCTTGCGATAGGCTACAACCAGGCGGAACGTACCGACGATGCACTTGCCGTCTGCAAGAAAGCGTTGGAGAACATCACGGAAAACAGTAAAAAAGAAGTCGTTTCGGATTTTTATGCCATCATGGGCGACATCTATCATACGAAGAAGATGAATACCGAAGCCTATGCCGCATACGACTCTGCATTGGTTTACAATTCCGCCAATATCGGAGCATTGAATAACTACGCCTATTACCTCTCTCTGGAGCGTCGTGATCTGGATAAGGCAGAAGAGATGAGCTATAGAACGGTGAAAGCCGAACCGAACAACTCTACTTATCTGGATACTTATGCCTGGATATTGTTTGAGAAAGGCAATTATGCCGAGGCTCGCCTCTACATAGACGATGCCATGAAGAACAAAGGTGATGAGAGCGATACCATTGTAGAGCATTGCGGTGACATCTACTACATGACCGGCGACGTGGATGGCGCTTTGAAGTATTGGAAGCAAGCCCAGGAGATGGGCAGCGAATCCAAGATGCTGAAGAAGAAGATTGAGAGAAAGAAATATATATCAGAATGAAATCATTATACTGCAAATACAAGGCAGCGGGGCGCATCCTGCCCCTCTTGCTTCTCCTGAGTTTGGTGGTAGGGCTTTCCGGCTGTAAGACTTCCCGGAAAGCGACTTCATCATTGGGAGAACCCCGTTATCTATCCTCTAAAGTGCAGCTGACCATTCCCAATAAGGGTGGCTCTATTACGGTGAACGGCACTATGAAGCTCGTCAGTGGTGAACGGATGCAGCTTTCCTTTCTTATGCCGATTATCCGTAGCGAAATAGCCCGTCTGGAAATCACTCCCGATGATGTATTGGTGATAGACCGCATGGGGAAACGTTACGTGCAGGCCTCACGCAAGGAACTGAAAGACATCCTGCCCAAGAAAGCGGACTTTGCCCACTTGGAGAAGATGCTTTTTGATGCCTCCAAACCCGGAGGGAAAACTTCTTTGACAGGTAAAGAACTGGGTATCCCTTCTTTAGAAAAAGGAAAAATCGTTCTTTCGGACTTTTCCAACAAAGAGATATCGCTGACGCCCACTCAAGTGTCTTCCCGCTATGCGAAAGTAGAATGGACTGAACTTTTAGAGATGCTGGCGAAGTTATGAAACATTTTCTTTGTATCTTCATAGGTTGTTTCTGTCTGGCTATGCCGCTTTGCGCCCAATCCAACAAGATGATTAAGGAGTTGGAGAGTAAGCGGGGTGCTTTGCAAAAGCAGATTGCCGAGTCGGAAACACTCTTGAACACTACAAAGAAAGATGTGGGAAGCCAGTTGAACGGGCTTGCTGCCCTTACCGGACAAATCGAAGAACGGAAACGGTATATTCTTGCCATCAATAATGATATGGAGACTATCGACCGCGAACTCTCCAAACTGGAACGCCAGTTAGTCCGCCTCGAAAATGACCTGAAAGATAAGAAGAAGAAATATGAGTCTTCTGTTCAGTATCTGTATAAGAACCGTTCCGTTCAGGACAAACTTCTGTTTATCCTTTCAGCCAAGACCTTCTCGCAGACTTATCGTCGTCTGCGCTATGTGCGCGAGTATGCCGATTATCAACGTCTTCAGGGTGAAGAAATTCTGAAGAAGCAGGAACAGGTCAACCAGAAGAAGACGGAACTCCAACAGGTGAAGAAAGCGAAAGTCAATTTGCTGAAAGAGCGCGAAGTAGAGAAGGAAAAGTTGGAAACTCAGGAAAAGGAGAAGAAAACATTGGTTGCCAACCTGCAAAAGAAACAGCGTGGTCTGCAAAATGAACTGAACAAGAAACGCAAGGAAGCCAATCAACTGAATGCCCGTATCGATCGTCTGATAGCCGAAGAAATAGAGAAAGCCCGTAAACGTGCTGCAGAAGAGGCCCGTAAGGAAGCTGCTGCCCGCAAGAAGGCTGCTGCAAAAGAAACGAAACCGGCTGCAACTTCTTCTTCCGAAGCAGCCACCGCCAAGAAAGCGGCACCTCTCGAAACCTATACAATGGATAAGGCAGACCGGGAATTATCCGGTAGTTTTGTGGGCAACCGTGGTAAGTTGCCAATGCCTATTACCGGGCCGTATATCATTACCAGCCGCTACGGTCAGTATTCTGTAGAGGGGCTTCGTAATGTGAAACTGGATAATAAAGGGATAGACATTCAAGGTAAGCCCGGTGCACAGGCGCGTGCTATCTTTGATGGAAAGGTAGCTGCTGTTTTCCAACTGAACGGACTTTTCAACATTCTTATCCGCCATGGAAACTATATTTCCGTTTATTGTAACCTGGCTTCCGCTTCAGTGAAGACGGGAGATACTGTAACTACCCGGCAGACCCTCGGACAAGTATTCTCCGATGGTGCGGACAATGGGCGCACAGTGCTGCACTTCCAGTTGAGGAAGGAGAAGGAGAAACTGAATCCGGAGCCGTGGCTGAATAGGTAGCATATCAGGTATGGTTTTGTTCAATGCTTGCTCCGTCCAGCAGCTCAATATACAATCTGATCGCTTCTTCTATCTCCTGAATGAAAATGAATTCATCTGCCGTATGGGAGCGGCTGCTCTTTCCCGGTCCCATTTTGAGGGAAGGAAATGACATCAGGGCCTGGTCTGAAAGAGTGGGGGAGCCGAAAGGTACACGTCCCATGACAACGGCACGTTGCACTATCGGGTGCTGTTCTTCCACGTGAGAAGAACTCAAACGGAAAGAACGTGCTTTAGCTTCGCAAGAAATATGTTTTTGTATTTCAGTAAACAGTTCCTGATTGCTATAACACTCGTTACTGCGGATATCTACCACAAAAGCGCAGCGGTCGGGAATGACATTGTGTTGCGTGCCTGCATTGATCTGCGTTACACTCATCTTTACAGGACCCAGTAGCGGGGATACTTTTTCAAATTTGTAGTCGCGGAACCAGGCGATATCCTCCAATACCTTATATATAGCATTGTCTCCTTCATTTCGTGCGGCATGTCCGGCTTTACCGTAAGCGGTCACGTCCAGTACCATTAATCCTTTTTCAGCAATAGCGGGCTGCATCTCGGTCGGTTCCCCGACAATAGCAAAGCTGATAGGAGGTAGTTCAGGCAATACACACTCGATACCACCTTTCCCGGAAACTTCTTCTTCGCAGGAAGCCAGATAAATCAAATTATACTTTTGCGTCGTACGGCAGAGTTGCAGAAATACCTGCAACAGGCTGACTACACTTGCGCCTGCATCGTTGCTGCCCAATCCGTATAGTTTGCCGTTACTTTCTATTGTAGGGGTGAACGGGGCTTTTCGCCAGCCGTTTACAGCCTTTACGGTATCAATGTGTGAGTTCAACAGTAGGGTTGGCTTGTTCAGGTCGAACATCGGACTGAGGCACCAGACATTATTACCCTTGCGGCCGGTTGCCATGCCCTGTAGCTCAATATAATTCTGCAGGTAGTCTGCCGCTTTTTCTTCATCGCGGCTAAGAGAAGGGATCGCAATCAGAGACTTGAGGACTCCGGTTGCTTCGGAAACCATTGTAGGTATATCGTAAGTCATATCTTTCTCAAATAAGTTATCAAAATGCAAATTTATGGATAAATCCTGATATATGCTTAATTTACGTTTGGCAAGTTTGCAACTTGCCGTAGTTTTTCTTGTACGTCGGAAACAGTGCTTTCCGGCGTTTCCACAAATCTTTCCGGCTTTTCTTCTCATGTTTTCCTTTATTTGCTCCGCCGTTATGGGTTTGTCGGAAAGACCTTCTTTACTTTTCCCCCGTAAAAAGCTTGCATATCTACTGAAGCATGACTACCTTTACTGCTCAAGATGGCATCTTGCGTTATTCAAGATGGCATGTTGTACTGTACAAGATGGCATCTTGAGCAGTAAAGCAAAGGGAGTTCCGGCTCTCAAGGTAATAAGTTTCAAGTGTCATGTCCCTATGCTGCTGGCATTGAGAAGCATAGTTCCCTTTCTACACTGTTATGAATCTGTTTCCCCTTCTGATTTGTATTAATAATAAACGTTTAATTAAACAATGCTCTTTAGTGTAGGTTGTTACATAAATCCGTATCTTGATGAAGATCGTATCTAACGATTAGAATATTTTTTATTATCCATTTAAAATTATTATTCATGGCATCTAAAACAAAATTCAGATCCTCTTCTACAGAGAGTAAGCGAGTAAAAGGCAGTGTATCACCGGGCGCTTTTTTACAACCGTTCATGCAAGAGATCATCCATCGTATGTATGTATTGGGCAAAGAACGTACCGGAGAGACTTACACCAGTACACTTAATAGTTTTATGCGTTTTCGTCAAGACAGAGACATCCTTTGGGAAGAGTTTGATGCAGATTTGCTGATCTCTTATGAAGCTTACCTTAAATCCACCGGAGTGGATATGAACACCATTTCCTTCTATAACCGGATTTTGCGTGCCGTATACAACAGGGCGGTAGAGAGAGGATTTACTACACAAAGGTATCCCTTTAAATATGTGTATACGGGAATCGGGAAGACTGTCAGACGGGGGCTTCCCTTAAAAGTGATCCGTAGCATTAAATACATGGAACTGTCGGCATTTCCTCTATTGGATTATGCCCGTGACATGTTTCTCTTTAGTTTCTATACCCGTGGGATGTCATTTATTGATATGGCTTACTTAAAGAAGAGCGACCTGAAGAATGGGGCTCTTACTTATTTGCGTAAAAAAACGGGACAGCGTCTTTGGATAAGATGGGAGAAAAATATGCAGGATATACTCGATAAGTATCCTGTAATACAAGACTCTCCGTATCTGCTCCCTATAATCCGCCAGGCGGGGATAAAGGAGAGGACACAATACAATAATGCGCTTCATCTTGTTAATAGAAAGTTGAAATTTATTGGGGAAATGTTGGAGATATCCATTCCCTTGACCATGTATGTTGCCCGCCACTCATGGGCAAGCGTAGCTAAAAGTAAGAATATTCCTCTTTCTGTCATTAGTGAGGGAATGGGGCATGATTCTGAGAATACAACATTGATTTACCTGACTTCACTTGATACCGCAATAGTGGATAGAGCTAATAGGTTGATTTTAAAGTCTATATAGGGGATGTTTCTTTGAGCCGTCTCTTCCTAAGAGATGGATTTTTATTGCGATTCCTCTCTTCCTAAGAGATGGATAGTAGGATGATTGGTTAGGAGAAATAAGGAAAAGAGGCATAGACAAAGCTATATTTCAATATACAAATCAATATACAAATCAATATACAATGATATGGATTGATGAAAAAATAAAGTGAATGCTTGGATATTATTGTTGCAAATCATAACTTTGCAACCCAAATCCATCTCTTAGGAAGAGATGTACCCTAAAACGGCAGTTTGAAGAGTTTAGCTGTTAAAAATGTAGAACGATTGAACGCTATTGGGAATTGCGATTATATTAATAACAATGAGTAGTGATTTCAGTAATATCTATATTTATTCTGAGTACTTATCATTGTTCACTACCGGCGGTATATAGGCCGGACATACAGTAATTTGGTTTGATCTCTTTTAAGAGATTTTATTGGTAGATTGATAAATCTTTCTCCACAATGTGCCGGAGAAATATATATTTGATATTAATAAATCTTATTATATGGGAAAGATGACTTTAAAACTTTATGTGATTTTGTTTTTAGGTCTTTTCAGCATGGGAGCCAGATGTCAGGAAGTGGCTCTGAAAAGTAATTTGCTATATGATGCTTTCGCCACGTTGAACGCGGGGGTGGAGGTAGGTCTTGCGGACAGATGGACGTTGGACGTGTCTGCCAATTATAATGGCTGGACCTTCTCTCACGACCGGAAGTGGAAACACTGGCTTCTGCAACCCGAGGCACGCTACTGGTTCTGCGACCGGTGGGCAGGTCATTTTGTGGGTGCGCATGCCCTTGGTGGACAATACAATGTGGGAAATCTGGATAATAACCTTTCTTTTCTCGGAACCGACTTCTCCGGAATCTCCGACAACCGCTATCAGGGTTGGTTCGGAGGGCTCGGATTGGTATATGGCCATTCGTGGATACTTAATAAACATTGGAATTTAGAGGCTTTGCTGGGTTTCGGGTGGGTTTATACCCGCTACGATGTCTATCCTTGTGCCCATTGCGGGACAAAAGTAGCCGAAGACAAATCACACAACTATGTAGGCCCCACAAAGGCGGCAATCAACCTGGTATATACATTTTAAATTTTACGGTTATGGATGCAAGATACAGAATTGCTAAGATACTGATTTGCGCCCTGCTGCCCTTGTGTGTAGCACCGGTGCTGAAAGCCCAGTCATTGATGGACGGGCAGATGGAAGTGCGAAACCTGGCAGTGTCCAGACAAGAAGATAAATTGTTTGTCTCTCTGGATCTTGACGTTTCGGCACTCAAGGTTGGCACCAACCGCGAAGTGGTGTTTGCCCCCACACTCAGCAAAGGCGAGCACTTGATAGAATTGCCGGCAGTGATGGTGGCGGGAAGGAATCGCTACTATCATCATCTGCGCAATAAGTCTGCCGTGAGCCTCGACAGACTCTACCGTAGCGGTGAACAGGATGTGATAGAATATCGTTTGGTAGTGCCTTATGAGAGATGGATGACTAAAGCTGCCCTGAACGTTTCCAATACCACCAACGGATGTTGCGGTACTCCCATCCTGAACGATGTTGCTCTGTTGGAGAACGTACTTCCAGAAAAGGACGCGATGGCTTTCTTCCCCGAATACGTCTACATACGCCCGAAGGCTGAACAGAAAATCAACCAGATAGAAGGATCGGCCTATATAGATTTCCCTGTAAACCGCACGGAACTGTATCCCGAATACCGCCGTAACCCGCAAGAGCTGAAGAAGATACTCGCCACAATAGATGCCGTGAGAGAAGATGCCGATACCCGCATCCTCGGTATCAGCATCAAGGGATACGCTTCGCCCGAAGGCTCATACACCAACAATGTGCGCTTGGCCAAGGGGCGTACGGCAACGCTGAAAGAATACGTGCGCGGACAATACCACTTCCCCGACTCGCTGTTCACTACCAGCTACGAACCGGAAGACTGGGAAGGCCTGAGGCGCTTTGTGGAAGGTTCGGGCCTGACTTATCGTGACGAGATTCTGCGCCTGATAGACAGTGACATGGAGCCGGATGCCAAAGACCGTAAGATTAAGGTGACTTATCGCAACGATTACGCCTATCTGCTGCGCGAAGTCTATCCCGGATTGCGCCACTCCGACTACATGGTGCGTTATGAAGTGCGTGCCTACACTGATCCGGAAGAAATAAAGCGTCTGCTGCGGACGCAACCGCAGAAGTTGAGTTTGCAGGAAATGTACCTCGTGGCACAAGACATGGAGCCGGGCAGCGAAGAGTATAACGAAACTTTCGAGATAGCCGTACGCATGTTCCCCGGAGATGCCACTGCAAACCTGAATGCTGCCAATACCGCCATGCGCTTAGGCAACTTGCCTTTGGCAGAAAAATATTTGGAAAAAGCCGGTGATACGTCCGAGGCGGTTTATGCCCGGGGAATCCACGCCGCTCTTTCCGGCAATTACGAGGCGGCCGAGACATTGCTGAAAGAGGCCGACCGGAAAGGACAGGAGAAAGCCAAAGAGATGCTGAAACGCTTGGAAGAGGTAAGAAAGAGTTTGGAATAAGGTAAGAAAACAGAAGAATCAATCGATATAGAATAAACTTAATTATAAAACATTTAATTTGATTACGCTATGAAAAAGAAATTTTGGAGCAATTTTTTCATGGGAATCTTGGCAATGGGACTCATTGCCGGATGTAGCAGCGATGAATGGGAAGAGGGCGGAAATACCCCGAATCCTGATTTGGAGGATGCTGTGTATATGAACGTGCAGGTGCAGTTGCCGGTGGCAGGGGCAGGAACACGCAGTAATACTAAACCGGAGGGCGGAAGTTCTGATGGAACTGAAGTCGGAAAGCCAGATGAGAACAAGGTAAAACGGGTTTTGTTGGTAATGGCCAATAAGGATAATAATAAGATCGTTTGTTATGGTGCCAACAATATTGAAGATGGTAAGTCTGAATCTTCTATTATCGGATCAATTCATAAAATCAATAAAACGGTATTGGCCAAATATTATGAGGATAATGGCACAAATGGAACATTGTCGGAAAGGACGGTGAAGGTGTATGTTTTTTGTAATCCTACAACAACTCTGGAAAAAATAGTTGCTGATGATGTAGACGGAACATGGATAAATGCAACTGCAGAGATACACGAAACATATAATGAGCAAAATCAGTCTGGCATCACAGGAGCAGATGGTGCCGCCATTTGGGGGGGGAAGTGATCATAAGAATGGCTTCTTGATGTCCAATGCAGGGGCGACTGAAAAGGATATCCCTGGAAATATCAAAGATTGGGATGTGTACCAATCTGCTGATAAAGCATTCAATTTGTCAGGTCCCAACAATGCTAATACTGAAAACGAAATAAACAATTCCGGGTCGATTAAAGTAGAACGTTCTGTGGCTCGTTTTGACTTCAGAGATGGAAGTCCTGTGGGTAATTTTACTTATACTTTGATAGAGGAAACTGAAGCTGAAGGTGGTAAAAAGCCTATTATCCAGATTCAATTGAAACGCATGGGATTGGTCAACATGAGTAAACACTTCTATTACTTGCGTCGTGTATCCAATGATGGGAAGAATGACGGTTCATTTGTTGGTGGCACAGAAACAAATGAGAATTATGTAGTAGATACTGATGCGAATGAAAAGTCTGCTGCTAATTTGGATAATTTTCAATTTGGAGACTATTTTAATTTCTGTCTTGGTTCCGGAGTAGGTAAGGATTGGACTATTAGCGCTGATGCACGTAACGGCTGGTATAATAGTTTGATGTCAGACGTTGTCGAAGGTGATGAAGATGACTGGGAAAATCCAGAAAAGAATAAATATCATATTTGGCGTTATGTAACTGAAAATACGATTCCTGCAGCTGGTGATGGACAGATTTATCAGAAGAATGGGGTTTCTACGGGTATTGTATTTAAAGGTAAAATAGTAGTACCGGAGAATACAATATCAGAAAAACATCAAACATTGATTGATGCAATAAAGAATGCAACAGGTGATTCTGATAAAGATCCTATTTTATACGCATATGGCAGCAACTTGTTTGTTTCATGGACTGAAGTACGTGCGTATGCTATTGCCAATAAAGAGGCTGATAAAGTTTTCTACGAAACTGTGTTCGGCACTAATTTTACAAAAACACCTGTTGCAGCGCAAGAGGCAAAAGGTGATACACCTGCTGTGGAGGCCGTTTATAGCGATGACACAAATAGCCCTGATTACGCTTGGAATGCATGGCACAATACAAAAGAAACTAATCCTGAAACAGTTAAATCACTTCTTTTAGCCTTTAAGAAAAAAGCGACAGGTGCTCTGTTCACCCTTTATCAATCCAGCATAGATGGTGAGGATGCAGGTTATTATTGCTACTATTATTACTGGAACCGTCATAACGATAACCAGGATCTTAGCGTGATGGGACCGATGGAATTTGCCGTAGTACGTAACAACGTTTATAAATTAGCCGTAACGAATATCAAACAACTCGGTCACCCGCGCATACCGGAAAATGATCCGGATCCCAAAGATCCCGATGATCCGGATGAAAGTAGTGACATTTACATTACCCTTTCTGTTGAAGTGCTCCCCTGGACCGTACGCGTAAACAATATCGAATTCTAAGAAAACCGACCGACATGCAAAGCAGAAAGCGGAATATAATTTCACAGTTTGTCAGCGTGGTGCTTGGCGCCATGCTGGCTACTGTTGCCTTGTCCTCGTGCGAGCGGATATTCGAAGACCTCGATCCATGTCCGCACGGTGTATCGTTGCGTTTCGTCTATGACTACAACATGGAGTTCGCCAACGCGTTCCCCAGGCAAGTGGACTGCCTGACGCTTTACATCTACGATGACAAGGACAATTACGTAGATACAAAGATAGTGACAGGGGCGGAATTGCAGGACGAAGATTACCGGATGACACTGGATCTTGAAAAGGGAAATTATCATTTCGTGGCATACGGCGGATTGGCCTGCGACAAAAGCTCTTTCTCGCTGCTACAAGCACCTGCGGCGGGCAGCAAACGGACAGACTTGCGCGCCGCCATGGATGCCGACTGCCTCACCGTGCCCGAGCGCCGCAACCTGCATGATATGTTTTGGGGACAACTCACCCTCGCCACTGCCGACCTCTACAGTGAAGGAACAGTGAAGATGATGAAGAATACCAACAGCATACGCATCGTGTTGCAGCATGTGGACGGAACACCGGTCAAAGCCGATGACTTCGACTTCGAAATCATCGATGACAACACGCTCTTCAACTATGACAACGACCTATTGCCCAACGGCGACGTCACCTACATTCCCTGGGCTAAAGGACAAGCGCAGACAGGTGTCTCCATCGTAGGTCCCGACCAGGTAGTGCCCCAGCCTGTCGAAGTGGCTTATGCCGAGCTCAGCACCTCGCGGTTGATGACCAAGAATTCTCCGCGTCTGCTGGTGAAGCGGCACGAAGACGGAGAAACAGTGATTGACTTCCCGCTCAACAACTACTTGTTGCTGATGCGAAGTGACCGTTACAGCAAGATGGGCGACCAGGAGTATCTGGACCGTGAAAGCCGCTGGACGCTCTACTTCTTCCTGCAAGCGGGCATTTGGTTGCAGACGCGTATCGTAGTGAACGACTGGGTGGTGAGGATCAACGACATCGAAATGTAAAGAAGAGAATAAGAACAAAGAGTAAGAGAACGGAAGCTAAAAACAAGTTTTTCAATCAGGAAAAAAGCGTTTCAAATGAAATTGCAGCATCGACATATCATCGGACTTTGCCTCTTGTGCGTTTTTTTGCTGGGGTTCGCTTCGTGCGCCAACGAATCTTTCGACCTGCCCCATGAAGAGGAGGAAGAGAACAGCATATACCTCACTTTCCACACTGCCGTGGCAGGGGTTTCTACCCGTGCGGACGAAATACCCGATGATGCCCGTATCAACCAACTGCTTGTGGTGATTGTCTCGGAAAATGATGTCCCGGAAGAGGAAAACACTCCGGAAGGAGGAGATGCCTCGGAAGGGGAAGCCGGCAATACCAACGATGCAGGCAAGAGATGGGTGGTGGAGCACAGCCGCTTGGTAAAAGGTGCTTCCAGCATCGGGTTGCCGTTGACTGACGAATATACTTTCAAAGTGCGGGCCGGTTGCCGGAAAAGAATCTACTTGTTGGCAAATTGCGCCGAGCTGAAGGACAGCCGGGGAGAAAAAATCAACTTTAGCAACAGTTCTTTTATTCCGGAAACTTCTTCTGGCACTTCCGCCAAGGAAACCGGTAAAGCCCCGATAGATGACTTTGTGTTCAGCGTAGGCGATGTCTACCGATACGATCCCGTCTCGGGCATTCCCATGACGGCCATGTACGAGATTGAGATACCCGATAGAAAGGACATCGGGAAGGATGAATTTTCTCTTCCGACTTCTCTTTATGTGATACGCGCAGCCACTAAGTTTTCTTTCGAATTCACCAACCGTTCTTCAAGGCGAGAGATCACGGTGACCGGATTTTCCCTCACCAAAGCCGTTGGTGACCGGATGTACCTGATGCCGCATGTAAACAAGAATAAGGACGGCAGGTATTGGGTAGTGAATTCGGAACGTAATGGCGTCATATCTTTGCCTGAAACCGATGCACCGGCGGGCCATAAGGTGACGGAATGGGACTGGATAAGCTGGATGGCAGCGGAAGCGAAGAAAACCGGAAAAGGCGACAATATAGACCAATATCAATGGCTGACCGACTATGATATACCGGACGCTTCGGAAGGAGGATCCGGAGAAAGCTCCCGTGTCAGGGTAGATTTTAAAAAATCGGTGATACTTCGTGCCCTATCGGATGCCGGACCTAAACCTGTTCTGTCGGAATCCGCTTATCTGCCCGAAAGCCGAACGCTGAAAACTACCGGCACCGAAGAGGGCGGCGCGGCGGGAAGCGGTGCGGTCGGCTCCGGTTTGAAATTGCAGGAATATGAACTGACCGTATATACCGAAGAGAATTTCTGGGATGAATGGCCGGAAGACGGCACCACGTGGAGAAAGGTGGAAAGAGAATATACCGCCCGCCTGGAGCATCTTGCCTCCCTTTTTCGCAACACGCACGTGAAGGTGAATATCGTTTTCAAAGATTACACGTTTGGCTGGGAAGTGGATGTGGAACCTTATTGGGAAGTGGAGCTGGATCCCGTATTCGGACTGGACGAGACGCCCTCCACGAACGAACCGGTTAATCCGGCGGAATAAGAAAATGCTGAAGAATCAACCGTTCCTTTAGTATAGAAACATACTCGAAAAAAGACAGAAGATATGAAACGCAACTTTTTGACATACATATTTTTATGCATATTGCTTTTGGGCGCCGCTTCCTGCAAGGACGACTTGCTGTATGGCGGCGGAATCATAGGTGAGGGGGAAAGCGTCATCAGCGGAACCGTGAAGTTCAAGCCTCTTACGCCTGCGCTGAACGGAACCACGCGTACACCCGGAAATGCGATAAAGAGTATTGACAGCCTTTGTGTGCTGTTGTATGATGTGGAAGGAAAGTTGGTGAAGAAATATCCGTTAAAACGGGCAAGTACCGGAACTCCCAATGAGGGGGAATACGTGCTTTCGGAAGAAGATCGCACAGAACACAAAACCGAGTCAATCGGTGATGAAGACAAGAATCTTCCCCCCGCCGAATCCGAGACTCCCCATGCTGAATTCAAGCTGACCGTTCCTTTCGGGTATTATTATGTCTATGCGGTGGCAAACATGGACGACCTCTCCGGGCATGAGGAGGCTATACAGACAAAAGAGGGATTGAAAAATATTTCCCTTACATGGAATGCAGGGGATATCGCTGCCAATAACCAAATGTTCGGATTCTTTAGCGAAGCTTCTACGGAGGCCGACGCACCCTTACTGACCATCAACAAAGGAACAACATCATTGCATGCTTGGATACGGCGGGCGGCATCAAAGATAACGATTGCGTACGATGGATCAAAACTTGAGGAAGGGATATTCGTCTACCTTAAATCCGTAACGATTAGAGATATTCCATCAGTCTGTCTGTTAGGAACTGAAAACAAGATAGAAAGAAAAGAAGATCTTTTGGGGGAAGGAGAGTTTATTGATTATTCGGAAGAAGGTGTGACAGAGTATAATGAACTCTGGAAGGCCCGTATCACCAAAGGCAGGCCCTATTATTATTCCGGTTGTGATGCTGCTTTGACCGAAGACGAGTACAGGGAAAAAGGTGGTAAAAAAGCCGCCCATGCTGAAGATTTAACGTCGCTTTTCTTTTACGAAAACATGCAAGGTAAGGGGAAAGATAAACAGCAGGACAAGGAGGGGGACGGAGTGCTTGATGCTCCCGGTTTTGAAGGCGACGAAAAGTATTGTTTGAAAGATGGCAAGCCCTATGGTACCTATATCGAGGTGGAAGGCTACTACCACTCTATTCATCCGGAGAGACCCGGAAGTGGAAAAATCAAATATCGTTTCATGCTTGGCAAAAATGTCACTACCGACTATAATGCCGAACGAAATCATCACTACAAATTGACGTTGGTGTTCAACCGTTTTGCCAATGATGCTGATTGGCATATTGAGTACAAAGAAGAGGTGCCTAGTATTCAAGCGCCTGTGCCTTACTATATTTCATATCTTTATAATCATTCGGCAACAATGCCTGTAAAGGTTAATGTGCGGGAGGGGTACCGGTTGAAATCATTTGAGGCGGAGATTGACTCGAATGCCTGGGCGCCTTATAAACCGGATCCGGGTTTGGAGTATTTTAAGCAAATGGATCCGGATGCGACTCCTGGTATTCCTTTGAATCAGTGGAATGGCTTTCTTTCTTTACGGAAGACTAAAGCGACTGTGATAAAAGAGAAAGATGAGAATGGCAAAACGTGGACTAATGAAACTTATTATAAAGAACATAAACGTGGTAACAGGACTTATTATAATAATGGAGAGCTGAATAAAGAGGATAATATTGACAGCGATGGTACATATACAATGAAATATGACCCGGATAAAAATGAGTATATTTTCAATTTGCCCATATATACACGTGCCAAGCAGATGCTACCTAGTACCGGATATACCGGGAATAATCCGTATGTGGCTTACCAGCGTAAGGCCGTGATTAAATTTACAGCAGTAATGGAGAAAATGGATGATCCTGGTACAACAGAAACAGTAGTGGGTAGATCCACAGTCATACAGGTGCGCCGTGTAGTAAATCCTAAAGGTGTATGGCGCGAACATAATTCAACTACGCCTTTTTATGTTGTCTTAAAACGTCTTCCTAAGGAATCCAGCAACTCCTTTGAAACCTTTACTTCAGAAGGGGCGTGGAAAGCTTATGTGGTGAGAGGACCTGAGAATTTCGTTACTCTTAATGGAAGTAGTGACACAATAAGGGGAAATACGGGTAGTCCTATTGATTTTACAATTGGATTCCAAGGTACAATTCCGGAGACAGAGTCGCGTTGCGCTATTGTTCGGGTGGAATACCATAATTACAGTTGTGTTCATCTGATATTTATCCGCCAAGGTAAAGCTCCTATGGCTTTAATTGAAGGCGGAAGAAAATGGCATGCTTGTAATATGAGAACTATAACGGAAGAGGGACAATGTCCGTTGGATGAAGGGTCGATGTTTAAATTCGGTAATTGGAACGAACCGCTTGATGCGAAAAGTAATGTGTTTAAAAACTTTCAGAGCGAAAAAATGACTGATTTTCTTATTGCGGGAAGTTCGGTTACGAAGAAATGGGAGAATATAACGTCATCTACGTATTCGGGAAATTTTGCATCTACTACAGTGAATGGAAAACAGGTTTACGTAGCCTCTTATAAAGATTATGAAGATTTGTGGCAGAGTGGGGATATAGAGCAAGGTTATGGAGTACTTTATGGAAATGATGCCAAAGAGACACTTTCGGCAATCGATGAAGTATATGGATATAGGTATGATAATCACAAATCTGCAAGTGATACAGGAGCTGGTTATGGTATGCGCGGAACTTTTGTGTATAATGCATCAGAAGATGAATATGGTGGTCGTAATCTATTTTTTCCTATAGGAGTGACTGGCTATGGACATCGTAAACATCGGGATTTACCTGGTAAGTGGCAATCTGCAGTATTAAGATACTCTGCAGGACGAATGGAAAAAATGGATGATAATGAAGCCCGAAATAGACCTTTGCTTTATGATCTTTACCGGCGTCCAGGTGCAATTTATTGGCTTGAAAGAAAGGAAAATTCAACTCGGGACGGTACTGAAAATATTATAGCATGGGATTTTAACTATTTTACATTGGATTTTAATTACATGCCTGCCGCAAATGTATTTAAAAAACAGGAAGGTGAATCGGATGAACCTGGTGCTGTGACTAAGGAGAATCACAGTGACGCCTGCTTCATCCGTTGTGTAGAGGAGCCTTGATTTCTCTTTTTTGATGAAAATAAGTAGTAAGATATTTCTGTTGCCATGCCTCATGTTTGCCGTTGTCAGCGGCAGCATGAGCGCACAGCGATTATCTTGGTTGAAGCAGCAGTCATCCATGGTAGCAAGCATTGTCACCGACACAGTTGCTTTAGATTTGCCCTTACCTGCCATTCCGTCTGCCTTGCGCACTCCCCACGAACGTGCCGCCTACCTTTTGACACACTTTTGGGACAGTATGGATTTTGCGGATACCCTGCGCAGCCGGCATCCTGCCTTTATGGAGCAGAACCTTGTCAATTTTCTATCCCTCTTCCCCCATGCTCAGGCCGAAGCCCGCACCGGAGCTGTAAAAGTCCTGATGCAACGTGCCGAATCTGATAAAACCCTTTATCTGCTGCTGGCCGAACTGGCGGAAAAATATCTCTATACCAACAGTTCGCCCATGCAGAACGAAGAACACTTCATTCCCTTTTTGGAAGAAATTGTAGATACCTCCCTACTGGACGAAACAGAAAAGTCGCGTTTTCGTTTTCTGCTTTCCGCTGCCTTGAAGAACCGTCCCGGCACAATGGCAACCGACTTTACTTATCTCACACCTAACGGTGAACTGCAAACCTTATACACCGTCCCTGTTACCTGTAGGTTATTGCTACTATTCTACGATCCCGATTGTTTGCACTGCCGGGAAACCATAAATGCTCTGCGCACCGCTTCCCGCCTGCAACAACAGATAGATAGCGGGCAACTTACCGTGCTTGCCATCTGCGTAGGAGAAGATCGGGACTTATGGAAAAGTTCCTTGAAAGATCTGTCCACCCAGTGGTTTACAGGTTTCGATATGGGTTGTATACGCCAGGAAGAACGCTATTTATTACCTGATATGCCGATGATGTATTTACTTGATGGAGAGAAGCGGGTGGTGAAGAAAGAAGTGTCGTTGCATCAACTGCTACTGGAACTTCAAGAGTAATGCTGTGGTAAACCCATTGAAAAATATACAGAAAAGGGCACCATAAGTGCCCTTTCTCAATCATTCTATGTTGTTTAGAACATAAATCCTAAAGAAATCATCAGGTTTCGATTCTTAGTTCCTGCATCTGAAGTTTCTGTTAAACCGAAATCGTAACCAATGGAAATCTGGTATTTTTGGCTGAACTCCATACCGGCTTTTAACCCCAGACCAAGGTCAAAACGTTTGAAACCGTCATCACCGAAAATATTTTCAGATGAAGTACCAACACTGGATTCAAGTTCATTCTTAATTTCGCCTGTTGTTTTTAACTTCCCGAATAATCCGATTCCAATATAAGGACCTGCATTAGCAAATAAAGTGAAATTATCACTTACAGCATACTTGTAACCGACATGGACAGGAATCTCTAAATAACAAGGGTTCAGTTTGATACTGCCGAAAGCACCGCCATCTACTTTAGCTCCTTTTAAAGAAAGTAATGCGCCGAAATCCATATAAGCTCCTTCTGTTACTTGTGGTAATCCAAGCTCTGCCTTAACGCCGGCGTGGAAACCTACCCGGCTATCAAAGCCGCTAACTTTGATATTGCTTACATTCATACCTGCCGTGACACCCCATCTGAGGTTCTCTTGTGCGTTGACACTCCCAAAACCTATCGCCAGTATGGCGATTAATGCTAAAATCTTTTTCATGTTAGTTAAGTAATTGCGTTGATATTTAAAAAACTATCGGGTGCAAATATATACATATATTTGTATTTCTTTGGAAAAACGAACAGAAATGTAGGGCAACCACTCTTTTCTAGAGCCGGATAGTACTAATATTGCGGAAGTATATACTAAATATTTAATTCTCAATATAGAAATAGTTTCAAATGAAACCACTACCTTTGTGCCGAATTTACCAATATATGAATAATATGACTTATCATCATTTATCTGTCCTCGTACATCGGCGGGCAGAGAAGTATGGCGACAAGGTGGCTCTGAAATACAGGGATTACGAAACGTCGCAGTGGATCCCCATCACTTGGAATCAATTCTCACAAACAGTCCGACAAGTTGCGAATGCACTCGTAGAGTTAGGAGTGCAGGAGGAAGAAAACATAGGAATCTTTTCTCAGAACAAGCCCGAATGCCTTTATGTGGATTTCGGGGCATTTGCTAACCGTGCGGTGACCATACCTCTGTATGCTACCAGTTCACCGGCACAGGCGCAGTACATTATCAATGATGCTCAGATACGTTATATATTTGTAGGCGAGCAATTCCAGTATGATGCGGCTTTCAGTGTCTTTGGCTTTTGCCAATCGTTGCAGCAATTGATCATTTTCGACCGTGCTGTAGTACGCGACCCTCGTGACATGACTTCCATTTATTTCGACGAGTTCCTGGAAACAGGAAAAGGTTTGCCGAACAACGATATGGTGGAAGAACGTACTTCCCGTGCATCGGATGATGACCTTGCCAACATTCTTTATACATCCGGTACAACTGGCGAACCGAAGGGGGTAATGTTGCATCATTCTAACTATATGGAAGCTTTCCGTATCCATGATATCCGTCTGGTAGATATGACCGACCGGGATATTTCCATGAATTTCCTCCCTCTGACGCATGTCTTTGAGAAAGCATGGACATATCTTTGTATCCATAAAGGTGTGCAGATTTGTATCAATCTGCGTCCGGTGGATATTCAGACTACTATTAAAGAAATTCGTCCGACATTGATGTGCAGCGTTCCCCGTTTCTGGGAAAAAGTGTATGCCGGTGTGCAGGAGAAGATTGCCCAGGAAACAGGCTTGAAGAAGGCTATGATGCTGGATGCCATTAAAGTTGGCAAAATACATAATATTGATTATCTCCGTAAGGGCAAGACTCCGCCGTTGATGCTTCATCTGAAGTATAAATTCTACGAGAAGACGGTTTATGCTTTGCTGAAGAAAACTATCGGTATTGAAAACGGTAACTTCTTCCCTACCGCCGGAGCTGCCGTGCCTGATGAAATCTGTGAATTTGTCCATTCGGTAGGTATCAATATGTTGGTTGGCTATGGTCTGACTGAATCGACGGCTACTGTTTCTTGCTTCCTTAACCAAGGTTACGAAATTGGTTCCGTGGGCACCGTGATGCCTGATGTAGAAGTGAAGATTGGTGACGAGAATGAAATACTTCTGCGTGGAAAGACTATCACGAAAGGATATTATAAGAAAGCTGAAGCTACTGCTGCAGCCATTGATAAGGACGGTTGGTTCCATACCGGTGATGCCGGTTATCTGAAGGATGGCCAGCTTTATCTGACTGAGCGTATCAAGGACTTATTCAAGACTTCCAATGGTAAGTATATCAGCCCGCAAGCTTTAGAAACGAAACTGGCTATTGACCGTTACATCGATCAGATTGCCATTATTGCCGACCAGCGTAAATTTGTGTCTGCCCTTATTGTACCGGTCTACGGTTTTGTGAAGGATTATGCCAAGGAAAAAGGCATCGGATATAAGGATATGAACGAGCTTCTGCAACATCCCAAGATTATGGGATTGTTCCGTGCCCGCATAGACACCTTGCAGCAACAGTTCGCACACTACGAACAAGTGAAACGTTTTACTCTTTTGCCGGAACCGTTCAGCATGGAACGTGGTGAACTGACTAATACCTTGAAGTTGAAGCGTCCTGTGGTTGCAAAGAACTACAAGGAGGTGATAGATAGAATGTACGAAGAATAAAGATATACCTATTTACTGAAAATGAAAAACTCCCGGTTAAAAGCCAGAACTTTTAATCGGGAGCTTTTTATATATCCATGTGCCTAAAAAGTACACGTATATTACCGGTTTGTCCCCTCCTGGCTGTCCTGTACCGCATATATTTGCATCATCACTTTATATTAACTTGTGTAAGATGTATAACTTATCTATTACTACAGGAAAAATAGCGGACGGCATTTCCGCATTGTTAATGCTTTGTTACATACTAATGGTACAGTCATGCATTGTTACCGTACAAACTACAGCTTCTTTGTCGTCTGACAATGGAGACGGTACTTATACCAATCCGGTGATTAATGCCGATTATCCCGATCCTGACATTATACGGGTAGGTGAAGACTTTTATATGGTCAGTTCATCATTCGTTGCTATGCCGGGTATTCCTATCTGCCATTCCAGGGACCTTATAAATTGGCGTATCATAGGGCATGCCTACGACAGCATCACTTTCCGCCCTCAATATAGAATGGAGAATGAACAGACAGCGTATAGTCGTTTGTGTTGGGCTCCTTCCATTAAATATCATGACGGTACCTATTATATAGGAGTTAATATTGCCGATGATGGTTTTGTAATGTTTAAGAGTAATAAACCGGAAGGACCGTATTCAATGCATAAGTTTGACAGGCGTTTGTATGATCCGGGATTTTTCATTGATGATGATGGGAAGAAATATGTCACACATGGAAAGACGAAAATATACCTGACACGTTTGAAAGATGATGGAACCGGGGTATTGGATCCTGATGATGAGGATACCTTGATTATGACAGCTCCCAAAGGATATGAATATCTTTTTGAAGGATGTCACACTTATAAAAGGAATGGCTGGTATTATATATTCAATCCGGCATTGGGATACAATGGGGTACAGATGATCAGTCGTTCCCGTAATCTTTACGGTCCATATGAAACTAAGGTACTGATTGATGATGATATCAACTATGCCGGTGCTGGTGTACATCAGGGCGGATATGTAGAGACACTTGAAGGCGAGTCGTGGGCCTATACTTTCCAGGACAGGGATTATATGGGTAGGTGTGTGATGCTGTATCCGATGAAATGGGAAGAGGACTGGCCGGTGGTAGGTCCGGAAGGCAAACCGGGAAAAGGAGTGGTAACTTATAGAAAACCGGCAGTCAAGGCTGAGCAGGAGATTACATTTCCCCAACATTCGGATGATTTCAGTTCTTCGGAACTGGCTCATGCTTGGGAATTCAATCATGTACCCCGGAAAGATAAATGGAGCCTGACGGATCGTCCCGGTTATTTTAGGATATATGCGCAGTATGCAAAGGGATTTGAATGGGCACGCAATTCTCTGACACAGAAAGTCTCCGGACCTTATAGTTCGGGAACTGTTTCGTTGGATCTGTCCGGACTCCGTGAGGGTGATTTTGCCGGAAATGGCATTATGGGGAGGGTCATGTACCAACTGGGAGTACGGAAGAAGGCGGATGGACTTTGGCTTGAAATGAGGCAGGGAGGAAGAGAAGGAGAGGTAGTTGTCGATAGTCTTCCTGTCAAAACTGATAAGATATACTTGCGCACTGAAGTGACAAAGCAGGGATCTTTGCTGTTTTATTATAGTCTGGATAATCTTGAATATAACCGTTTGGGTCCGGAAGGAGTTTCCAATTTCTGGGGATTTCTAGGTATCCGTCATGCTTTATGCTGCTATAATCTGGATAAAGGAGCTATTGGCGGCTATGCCGATTTTGACTATTTTGAATTAGAAAGTAATCGCAGGGGAAATCACTATGATGCATTTACCGGGATAGACTTTTCTCAGTATGATGATCGTGAAGGTATGAAATTAGTACGTCCGGTAGCAAAACGACCTATGCAGTTTATTTCCGGGGTACGAGATGGAAACTGGCTCGTATTCAATAATATGTGCTTTAAGCGGAACCCTCAAAAAGTAACTATCGAACTTCAGGCGGAGACTCCCGGAACAGTGATCGAGATAAGGGAGGGAAGTATCGATGGAAAGCTGATAGCCGTTTGTCCGGTAAATCAGAACCAGACCCCGGGAGAGTGGGAGAAACAAACCTTTGAGGTCAGTGAAACAGTAAAAGATAAGTCCCAAATTTACTTCCTGTTCCGTGGACAAAGCCAGGGACTTGCTATAAAGAGCTTTATCTTTTACTGATCCGGATTATCCTCCTTGTTATTAATGGAGTTTTTATACTCACTTGGAGTAACTCCCATGTGTTTTTTGAAGCATCTGCTGAAATACTTCGGATCGCTGAAGCCAGTCATATAAGCTATTTGAGAGAAGTTGTATACATCACTTCTGATCAGCTGGGCGGCTCTCTTTACACGAATTTCCCTGATAAAATCTACCGGAGGCATTCCTACAATGGACTTAAGCTTCCGGTAGAAAATACTCCGGCTCAGCAGTAACTTGTTGGCGAAATCATCTATTACCAGATCCGGATTATCCATCTGTTCTTCCAGGAAATCCATCACTTCTTTCATGAATAACTTATCGTGCGGCATAACTTCAGGTTCCGAAGGAGTCCAGTCCTTGGAATTGTCGGTTTCATTGTTTGCTGATAACTGCTTCATGAATATTTCCTGTAACTGCTTACGCTTGGTAAACAGAGAAGCAATACGGGCTTTGAGGTACGAAGAACTGAACGGTTTCGTAATGTAATCATCGATACCTTGTTCCAAAGCGGTGATACGGTCATCCAGTGATGCTTTTGCTGATAGAAGAATGATCGGTACATAGCAGATATCTTTGTTTTCCTTGATACGTTTAATCATTTCCAATCCATCCATGACAGGCATCATCACATCACTGATTATCATATCGGGTATAGCTTCCGATGCAAGTTTCAAACCTTCTTCTCCATTTGCTGCTTCCAGAACAGTGTATTTCTTTGATAGTATATTTCTGAGCAGGTTTCTCAGTTCACGATTATCTTCTACAATTAAAATGGATAAAAAATCCTCTTCCGAGCTGTTTTCAGATTCAGTTATACCGTTACCTGCAACTGTAGCAATATCTTCTGTATTGTCCGAACTGTCAGTAAGGATTAATTCGGCTTGGGTATCTTTCTCAAAAACTTCACGTTCCAAAGGTAAAGTCACACTGAATTCGCTGCCTGTTCCCGGCTGGCTCTTAACCTCTATATTTCCGTGGTGCATATCCACCAACTCTTTGACGAGTGATAAACCAATGCCTGATGAAGGTTGCAGAATATTGTTGTTCTTACTTAGTGTCTCAAAGCGTTTGAAAAGAGAACCTATCTTATCAGGAGCAATGCCAATCCCTTCATCAATAATGGAAATGCGGATATGCTGATCCGATCTCTGTACTGTAATTTTTACCGTTTTCCCGGGTAGAGTATATTTGAATGCATTGGATAGCAGGTTGAATACTATTTTTTCCACTTTGTCCCTGTCTATCCATATATATACTTCTTCTTGATCAGTTTTGAATGTGAAGTCTATTTGTTTCTCTTCAGCAATCAGGCGGAAGTTTTCTGTGATTTTCATCAGGAAAGCAATCAATTCTGTTTGCTCGACCATTACTTTCATTTTCTTGTTCTGTATCTTCCGGAAATCGAGTATCTGATTGACAAGACGCAACATGCGTTCCGTATTCTTATGTACAACGGTCAGATGTTCCCGTACGGAAGGAGAAATGGTCTGGTCCTCCAGAACTTCACTGACCGGACTGGAGATAAGTGTCAATGGGGTACGTAGCTCATGTGAAATATCGGTGAAGAATTTCAGTTTGATATTTGATAATTGTTGTTCCATATCCACTTGGTGACGCAGACGATAAATGTAGGAGAAGATATACAGAATTAA
The DNA here is from genome assembly GCF_900142015.1 of Bacteroides stercorirosoris. GTDB lineage: Bacteria > Bacteroidota > Bacteroidia > Bacteroidales > Bacteroidaceae > Bacteroides > Bacteroides stercorirosoris. The sequence goes on along the minus strand of NZ_FQZN01000009.1, from coordinate 113,794 downwards.
CCCGGTGAGAAGAATGAATGCTGCAAGGTATGCCAAAAAGGCCCAAGGAGTCTCCCAGAAAGTAGGAATGACTTTGATGGAAAGTGTACGTATATTGTTTACCCATACTTCATCACTGTTTGTTGATTTAACCTGAAGACGATATTCGCCTGCGGGCAGATTGATGTAACTTGCCGATTTGTTTTTATCGCTATAATTCCATTCTTTTTCAAGACCTTCCAGGCGATAGGCATAGCGTATGTCATCCGGTCTTGTGAAGTCTAAGGCTGAAAACTGTACATTAATATTTCGTTCCGAAGGATGTAAGGTTATCTCTTTCAGATCATCGGTGGAGACAATTGATTTCTTTCCGTTGACTTTCAAATCAGTGAAGACGATGGGAGGTACATAATCACTTTTCTTCATCTGTTCCGGAACAATTTCCAAGAAGCCCATATCTGTGCCGAAAATCAATTGTTTTCGGGCGTTTAAGGTGGGTATCGCTTCGCTAAAGTTCATTTTTTGTCTGAGAAATCCTGTACTATAGTTCTCGAAAGCCTCTGTTTCCGGATTAAATTTGGATAAAGCGTTTTCGGATGCTATCCACAGATTCTTTTGGGAATCTTCTATCATGGCTAGGACCATATCGGAACCTAATCCTTCCTGCTCGGTATAATACTGAAATTCAATATTTTCGCTAAGAAGGGTTCTGGATGTGATTTTGTTGACTCCTCCGGTGAATGTCAATACATAGATATCTTTATGGCTATTTTCATATATATGCATAATGTCGTTTCCTGTCAGACTGGAAGGTTTGTTCCTGTTTTGTATATTTCTGTAGAACTTGATTTCTTCCGGTTGTGCAAAGTCATTCGAGAATGTCACTAAACCAAAGGTGGTTCCTACCAATAGGATACCATTTTCCGTTCCTGTGATATAGCGGATATTATGGCAGGTACTGAACGGATAGTTTTGTAGTTTATTTCTGTGGTTGATAAAGTACACTTTTCCCTCAGGGGTTTGTTGCAACAGATTTAATCCACCACCGTAGCATCCTACCCAGATGTTGTCATGATTATCGGAATATATGGTAAATATGTCATTGTAACTCAAACTATATACGTCTTCGGAGTCGTACACATAGTTTTGTATGTTGTAATTCCCATCGGCTTTCTTTGTGAGTTGGAATAGTCCGTTTCCTTTGGTTCCTATCCAGATTGTTCCGTCCTTTCCTTCGCAGATGCTGTAAACACTGGCATTGAATGATACTTTATCTCTATCTATCTTTCCCTGTGAAGACAAGTAACCGGCTAGGCTGCCATCAGGGTGGTATATCCTGACATATTCGCTTTTGGAAGCTACCCACAATCGTTGTGAACTGTCCAAAAGGAAAGCACGGATTTCGAATCCTCTGTCTATCCCTTTCAGATCATAAATTTGTGGATAGAAAGACATTTTCTTTATTCCTCTGGCGCTGACTAGCCAGTAGTTTCCTTGTCTGTCTTGATAATGATAGCGAACAAGCGGAGCAAATAGTGATTGGGGGTTGTCCGGATCTGTATAAAAAGCTTTCAATTCTTTATTTTTCCTGTCATAATAACAGAAGTTCCCATTATGGGGAATCAGCCATAAAGTACCTTGTTTATCTTCAAATATGATATTTTTGTTCTCTCTGCCATAATTCACGACCTCTTTTTCGGGTGTAAAGAGGTATTGCTTTTCACCTGTTGCCGGATTAAAGCGTATCACTCCGGGAGTAGTGGGGAATATCCATAGCTCTCCCTCTTTATCTTCATAAATGGAGATAGCTTCATTGGAGGATTGCATGGGAGTGCGGATATCAATTAGCTGAGAAGTCTTATTTCCCGGATTGAACAGGATGACGCCATTATCAGTGGCTATGGTGAGTAGCCCATGGTTGGTTATGTCTAAAGAGCTTATTTTGTTGATGGGGTAAGGAAGCTCTATGAATTTTATGCTTTCAGTTTGTTGGTTATAATAGGCTATCTTTTCAGAAGCGGAAGCAAGGTAAATTGTACCGTTGTATTCCTGAATAAACCGGAAAGGAAAATCGCTGTCGATTTTCTTGCTACCTATAATGGATATACCTTTGTCTGTCAATATCCACTCATCCTTATCGGAATCCTGGAAGATAGTGTGGATGTGTTCACCTTTTAAAAAGCCATTGAATGTGCTATAGAGTGTAATTCCGTCTTTTTCTTTATATCTCTTTTCATCGATTCTGTAACAATAACCTTTGTCGCATGTCACCCAGGCTATGCCTTCTTTTAGGGGAAATATTTTCTGAACAAAGTTTCTTCTTTGCATATCTTTATCTACTGTTTGCAGGACATCGTAGAAGATTTCAAGATGCGTGTCGAATATATAAGCCTTGCTGTCATACGTCTGGCACCAGATATCGCCATATGCGGTTTCTGAAATGGAGGTTATCCGATTGTTGGATAGTGTATATTCTTTATGTGGCGCGGATTTGTAGTTCTTGAATGTATATCCGTCGAACTTATTGAGTCCGTTACGGGTACAGATCCAAATAAAGCCTTTCTGATCTTGTAAAACTACTGATGCGATATCTTGGGGTAGTCCGTTCTCTGCTGTAAAATCAGTAATCTGGCAGATGGGCTGTGCCGATGAAAACATCGGTATCATTAGGTATAAAAAGTAGATAATCAGTCGTCTCATAGTACCGTTTTGAATAGTGCAGAACAAATGTATGGAAAAAAGGGAATAAATGAAAAGTATAGGACCTGTTTGACCGAAAAAGCCGATATTTCGCCCGAATAGTCCACCTTCTTTTTTGTTCCATTTTGAAAAAGTGCACTCTTGTTACCTGATTTTATTCCGTTGCTATGATACAGGTTGGCTATTTTTGCAGAGTGAATTATTTTAATCATTAACTATTAAAAACACATTAACTTATGAATTTTGAAAGACTTGTTCAAAGGACAGCTGCTACTCTCTTGATGAGTATGATCTGCCTTATCTCTCTTGCACAGAGTCGTACTGTTTCAGGTGTTGTGCTCGATAGCAGAGGTGATCCTGTTATTGGTGCTAATATCAGAGTAGTAAGTGACGCTTCTATCGGTACAATTACAGACCTGGATGGTAAATTCTCCCTTGCCGTGCCGGGTACAGCCAAACAATTGGAAATAAGTTTTATCGGAATGCAGACGCAAACTGTATCCATTGTTGCAGGGCAGCCGGTTCATGTGACATTGGCTGAAGATGCTGAGATTCTGGATGAAGTTGTAGTGATCGGTTATCAGACGGTGAAACGAAAGGACCTTACCGGATCGGTAGCCTCTGTTTCGGGTGAGCAAATTGCAGCTATGCCTGTTGCCAATGCAGCCCAGGCTTTGCAGGGTAAGCTGGCCGGTGTAAATGTAACAACGCAGGATGGACGTCCCGATGCCGCTGTTTCTATTCGTGTACGTGGTGGAGGTTCTATCTCACAGAGTAATGACCCGCTGGTGTTGATTGATGGAGTCAGTGGTTCGTTAAGTGATATTCCGGGCGATCAGATTGAGTCGATTGACGTTTTGAAAGATGCCTCATCAACAGCTATTTATGGTGCCCGTGGTGCTAATGGTGTAATTCTTGTTACCACAAAGGGGGCTAAAGAAGGACGTGTTGTTGTCAGCTACAATGGTTATGCGAAGTTCAATACACCGACTAAGTATATGGATGCGCTCAATCCTTATGACTACCTGGCATATAGCTGGGCAAGTGCAGCTTCGGTTGGTGGTAACAGCTATATGGAACCATTGGAGAAACTGTATGGAATAGGACGTTATACGACTACCAACCCTGGCGGCATAGAAAGTTATCGCAATGTGAAGGCGGATAATATCCAGAAGAAGATTTATGGAGATTCTTTCTCTCATAATCATGACCTTTCAGTTACGGGTGGTACTGAAAAGACCAAAGTGCTGTTTGGGGTAAACTACATGGACGAGGATGGTATGAAACTCGCTTCTTATTACAGACGTGCCAATGTGTCGTTGAAAGTGAACCAGAAGATTGCCAAAAACCTTGATTTGAGTCTTGATACCCGTTATACCAATATTAAAAAGATGGGTGATGAGGGTGTTACAAATGGTAGCGGATCAGTTCTGTCATCTTCTTATCGTTTCCGTCCAATTGCAACAGATGATATTTTGGGTGATTTGTCTGCAATGAATGAAGGTATGATTGAGAACTATGCCAAACAGAGCCAGTGGGACAGATATAATCCGGTAAACCGCATCAATGACAAGTATGCGCCGAATGCCCAGCAGTCATTGCGTGGAATTCTCTCGCTGAACTGGGGAATTGTAAAAGGATTGACCTATCATACTGACCTGTCTCTCAGTCAGACCTGGAATCAGAATAAAGAATGGACGGGAGCCATCATAAATAACTATCTGGATGATAATACCGGCGAAGTTTTATATGCAGGTAATGCGAATCTGGAGAAAAAGAATAGCTGGGGACTTCGTTGGACAAATACTTTGAGTTATGACTTTACTTTAGGTAAGATACATCGGGTGAATATCCTGGCCGGCCATGAAGTTTCCGATTCGGGCGGTGACGGACTGAAAGCCTCAGGAACTTATTTCCCTGCCAACTTTACGAAGGAAAATGCATTTGCTATGATCAATCAATATGACAGCACTAAAGGAATGGGGGATTTCTCTTCAAGTGTTTCTACGCCGAGCCGTATCCTTTCTTTCTTTGGTCGTTTGAATTATAACCTTATGGAACGTTATCTGCTGACGGTTACGTTCCGTGCGGATGGTTCATCTAAATTTGCTCCCAGTAACCGTTGGGGATATTTCCCGGCAGCAGCTTTGGGCTGGCGTATGTCTGAAGAAGCATTCCTGAATGATGTGAACTGGTTGGATAACCTTAAACTCCGTGTTTCCTACGGTGAGGTAGGTAACGATGGTATAAATTCCAGTTTGTGGTCACAGAATTGGGAGGCTACCAGTGACAAGAGATATCAGGGAGCTGTGAATGGTGCCTTCTTACCTTCTTATTCACTTGGTGCAGATATGGCGAACAAGGATCTGAAGTGGGAAACTACGATTACCCGCAACATTGGTGTTGATTTCGGTTTCTTTAATAGCCGCCTGACCGGTACGATTGATGCCTATTGGAATACTACCAAGGATTTGCTGATGAAAACTGCCATACCGGGTATTACGGGTTTTACTACAACCTATGCCAATGTAGGCCAGACCAGCAATAAAGGTGTTGAAATTGCTCTTCAGGGTGTACTCGTGAAAACGAGGGACTGGAATGTAACGGCTGGTTTCAATATTAACTTCAATCGCGGTAAAGTGGACAAGCTGGCTGATAATGTTACCGGACTTTATGGTACGGAATGGGCTACTTCATCTACTTTCCCGAAATCGGATTATGTCTTGAAAGAAGGACGCCCTGTTGGCTTGGTACGTGGCTTGACTGCCGATGGATTCTATACTACCGATGATTTCACTTATGAAAATGGAGTGTATACCCTGAAAAAAGGAGTTGCGGATGTTTCTTCTGCTGTATTCCCCAACTATCACTTGCACAATGGTATAAACGAACGCCCTGCAGGACAGTTGGCTTATCCGGGTATGGCAAAGTTCAAAGACCTGAACGATGACGGTATTATCAATGATGATGACGTGGATGTTATCGGTGATATGACACCTGTCCATACCGGTGGTTTTAATATTAATGCTACCTATAAGAATTTCGATTTAGGTTTGTATTTTAACTGGAGCTATGGCAATGAAATCTATAATGTAAATAAGCTGGCAGCACTTTATGGTTATAAAGAAGGTGCCGTTTACGAGAATAAGCTCTCTATAGTAAAGGATTGCTATAAAATCTATGATGTAGTGAATGGAGAATTAGTCGCATTGACCACTCCTGAACAACTGAATGCTGCCAATGCGAATGCTAAGTTACCACTGGCATACAGTGAGAATGGTTATGTATCTACATTAGGTATTGAAGACGGCTCTTATCTGCGTTTGAATACACTGACTTTGGGGTATACTTTACCGAAGAGCATTCTTCAGAAGGCGGGCATCAGCAATCTGCGTGTTTACGGAAGTATCTATAATGTCTTTACGATTACAGGATATTCCGGAATTGATGCTGAAGTAAGTACATCCACTTCTACAAAGACCTATCCTCAATTGGGTATGGACTGGGGTACTTATCCGCGTGCACGTTCCTTCGTACTGGGTGTAAATCTTAGCTTCTAACCATTTAATAAAAGATGAAATTATGAATAAGTATATAAAAATGGCATTTGCGTCAGCCTGCTGTGTCTTGTTTGCACAGTGCAGTGACTTTCTGGAAACTTCTTCTCCTTCTAATACAGATGACGAGTTTGTAACTTCCAGTCCCGCAGAAACTTTAAAGACTTTGTCAAGAGCTTATGCTCTTTATCGTGAGTCGTGTAATGGGGCATACGATTGGAACGACCATTACCGTTCGGATATCGAATATTTCCCCGAGAATAATACTTCCAATAATATCAATGCAAAGCTGGTTCCCGAACAGATTCCTTGTGACCACATGAAGGGTAGCTTCAATGCTTTGTACAATGTGATCTCCTATGCCGGAAAGACAGCTGATCTGATTGCTGCCAAAGCAGTTTATCAGGATGATATCGCAGCAGGCAGAACTTCCGACTGGACACACCTGAAAGGTGAAGCCGAAGCATTGCGTGCATTATGCTATTTTGACTTGATTAAACATTGTGGCGATGTACCATATGGCTATGAGAATAACTATGTAGATGATTACGGGCTGACTTCACGTTTTGATATTTATGATGCACTGATTGAAAAATTGAAAGCAGCGGAACCGTATATGTATAAAGTAGGGGAAGGCGGTTTGAACGGTGAGCGTATTACGCGGACATTTGTTGATGGATTGATTGGTAAAATGGCTCTTTATGCCGGAGGCTATCAAACTATCCGTACGGATATGCCGGAACTTTATGGAAGTGTACAGTTCGAAACTCTCAGTACGGATGCTAAGCGTAAATGCGCTTATGCCCGTCGTTCTGATTACAAGAACTATTATATTATAGCTGAAGACTATTTGCAGAAAGCTCTTTCAACCAATGCAGGAACTACCAAACTGGTTACTACGGATGAGCGTAGCTATGCAAACAATCCTTTCCAACGTCATTTCCAATATGGAATGGATCTTCTGATGAGTCCTGAAGCCATCTTTGAAATAGGTTGTGTACAGAATCAGGCTACAAGCCGTATGTATTGCTATGATTTCGGTCGTGGTTCTAACGGTGGTAACAATACTGCCCCGAATAAAGTATTTGCCGGTATACGTATGGTGCCGAGTTTCTATTACGGTGGTTATGACAATGCAGATAAACGTCGTGATGTCAGTGCAGTGGTTACCGGACTGGATGGTAAAGGTAATGAGTTGGCATTTACTTTTAAGGCAGGTGCTAAGGTTGACGGAGGTATTTGCTTGAATAAATGGGATATTTGCCGCCAAAATCCTTACTTTGTCGGTCCCCAGATGGGTGCAGGCTTCAATATGCCGATTATGCGTGTAGCTGATGTTATTCTGATGTTAGCGGAAGTGAAAGCAGGATTGGATGCAGATACTGAAGCTATAGGCCTGGTTAATCAGATTCGTGAAAGAGCTTTTGGTGATGATCTGCATAATATTTCCGGTTTGTCCGGTGAAGCTCTGAAAGAAGCTATTCTGCTGGAACGTAAGTTTGAACTTTTCGGTGAAGGGCATACCGGTTACGACCTGGTGCGGAGTGGTAAATTCTCACAAAAAGCAATGGAAGTACGTAATGAAATGTCAACCCTTGCTGAGAATCTGAAGACTAAAGGTTATCATGAATTTGAGAATGGCAACATCTTACCCGCTTACATCTGGACAAAGCAGGTTGCAGGAGCCAAACTGACTTATGACTGTACGGATGAAAACGATCCTGTACTTTTCCCGGGATGGCGTGGTGTATTGGATTTTGCTCAGTTAGGGTTGTCTGTTAATGGAACTAACCATAATACCGCTATCAAAGGGTTATTTGAATATATTGCTCCGGATAGTGAGACTGCTGCGGAATTAGAAGCGGAAGGATATGTAAAGACAGAGTGGGGAAGCACTCTTGCCGCCAATATTGATATTTATCTGAGTAATATCCTTCCGGGCATTACATCGGAAGAGAGTGTTCCGTGTTATTACTGGCCTATTCCTTATGAAACAATTAGTCAATCCAAAGGAAAAGTGACAAATGGCTATGGACTGCCACAGCAATAATAGGTATTTAACATAGAGCTTTGAAAAAACTGCAGGATTTCATCTCCAACGGATTTAAAATCTTGCGGTTTTTGTCGTACTATTTCATTTAATATATTAATTTTGTGAAATTATAGAATAGACAATGATGAAAGGAAGACTTTTTTACTTACTGCCTTTCCTTGCTTTGGCGGGTTGTGGAGAACCATCCTACAAGGATGCTTCTTTATCCCCTGAAAGGCGGGCGGAACTTCTGGTGAAGGAACTTACGCTGGAAGAGAAAGCGCATCTTATGATGGATGGTTCCCGTCCCGTGGAACGATTGGGTATAAAACCGTATAACTGGTGGAATGAGGCGCTGCATGGCGTTGCCAGGGCAGGATTGGCTACGGTCTTTCCCCAGCCGATAGGTATGGCGGCATCGTTCGACCCTGAAATGGTGTATGAAGTGTTCAATGCCGTGTCGGACGAGGCACGCGCGAAGAATACCTACTACGCATCCCAGGATAGCCGTGAGCGCTATCAGGGCTTGACCATGTGGACTCCCACAGTGAACATCTACCGTGACCCGCGTTGGGGCAGGGGCATCGAGACATACGGTGAAGACCCTTATCTGACAAGCCGGATGGGAGTGATGGTAGTAAAAGGTTTGCAAGGGCCTGCCGATGGAAAGTATGACAAACTGCATGCCTGTGCCAAGCACTTTGCCGTACATTCGGGGCCGGAGTGGAACCGTCACTCTTTTAATGCGGAGAATATAAAGCCGCGTGATTTGTATGAAACTTACCTGCCGCCTTTCGAAGCGTTGGTGAAAGAAGGGAAAGTGGAAGAAGTGATGTGCGCTTACAATCGTTTTGAAGGTGATCCCTGTTGCGGAAGCGACCGTCTGTTGATGCAGATATTGCGTGGAGAATGGGGATTTGACGGCATTGTCGTATCTGATTGCGGTGCAATAGCCGATTTCTATAACGACCGGGGACATCACACTCACCCCGATGCGGAATCAGCCTCTGCCGCCGCAGTGGTCAGTGGAACAGATTTGGAATGCGGTTCCAGCTACAAGGCTTTGATAGAGAGCGTGAAGAAAGGATTAATTTCGGAAGAGACAGTGGATACGTCTGTCAAACGACTGATGAAAGCCCGTTTCGCATTGGGCGAAATGGATGAGCCGGAGAAAGTGTCTTGGACAAAGATTCCCTTCTCGGTAGTGGCATCGGCTGCTCACGATTCTCTGGCATTGAATATAGCTCGCGAGTCCATGACATTGCTGATGAACAAGGATAACTTCCTGCCGCTGAAACGTGGCGGACTGACGGTAGCCGTTATGGGGCCGAATGCGAATGACTCCGTGATGCAATGGGGAAATTATAACGGAATGCCGCCACACACTGTTACCATTCTTGATGGAGTGCGGAATATGCTGGGTGCTGATGATAAACTGATCTATGAGCAAGGTTGCCCGTGGGTGGAAAGAACTCTGATTCAGAGTGCATTCAGCCAGTGTAAGTCCGACAAGGGCCCCGGCTTCACGGCCCGTTACTGGAATAACCTGGAGCGTGAGGGCGAACCGGTAACCACTGCACAGGTCACCACTCCTTTCCGCTTCTGCACTTCGGGTGCTACGGTGTTTGCTCCGGGGGTGAATCTGACGGATTTCTCCGCAACTTATAACAGCGTATTTACTCCAAAAGAATCAGGAGAAATCGTCCTTGAGGTTTATTGCTATGGCAGTGGAAGACTTCGCGTGAACGGAGAAGAGGTGAAAGGGTTCTCCAACAAGCATGGCGCAAGAAAATCTACCCATGCGATGAAGGTGCAGGCCGGTAAATCGTATGATCTGGAACTTGATTTTGAATATCTGAGAAGTGATGCACAGTTGAACTTCGATCTCGGATTTAAGAAAGAAGTGGATATCAGGAAGTCAGTGGAACGTGTGAAGGATGCGGATATCGTTGTTTTTGCGAGCGGTATATCTCCCAGCCTTGAAGGTGAGGAGATGGGAGTAAATCTTCCCGGTTTCAAGAAAGGTGACCGTACGGATATTGAATTGCCAGCCGTTCAGCGTGAATTGATTGAAGCCTTGCATCGTGCGGGTAAGAAGATTATTCTGGTCAACTGTTCGGGATCGCCTATCGGTCTGGAGCCTGAGACTCAGAAGTGCGAAGCTATCCTGCAAGCATGGTATCCCGGTCAGCAAGGCGGTACGGCTGTTGCCGAGGTGCTGTTCGGTGATTATAATCCGGCCGGGAAATTGCCGGTTACGTTCTATCGTAATGTATCTCAGCTTCCCGATTTTGAAGATTATAACATGACCGGAAGAACTTACAGATATATGCAGGATGCGCCTTTGTTCCCATTCGGTTACGGACTTAGCTATACCACTTTCGGCTATGGCAAAACCGCACTTGACAAGAGTGAGCTTACAGCCGGACAGCCATTGAGACTCACCGTACCTGTCACGAATACGGGTAAGCGTGACGGAGAAGAAGTGGTGCAGGTTTATCTCAGAAAACAAGGGGATGCGGAAGGACCGGTGAAGACACTGCGTGCTTTCAAACGTGTGCGCATCCCGGCAGGAAAGACCGTCAATGTAGAGTTCGATCTGAAAGATAAAGAACTGGAGTGGTGGGACGATCAGTCCAATACGGTAAGAGTGTGTCCGGGTAACTATGATATTATGGTAGGGGGAAGCTCTAAAGAGGAAGATTTGCAGCGGACGACGATTGCTATAAAATAGTTGTTGGAAAGCGAAAAAAATCCCCGAACACTTGACATCGCCTTTCCGATGTCGTATATTTGTATCCGTAAATCCATTTAAGATTCAATTTTAAATTAGCGCGAACGGAGAGGCACTGCTTCTCCGTTCTTTTTTTATCCCTATGGTTCGTCTTTCCAAATGCCACATGTTTGCTCCCCGAATGCCACAGCTTAGTGACCCGAATGCCACACCTCAACAGCCTAAAGCCCATTCGTTTCACTTGCTGAAGTGTGGCATTCCAGTGATTCACCCCTGCGAAACGGATGATGCATCTGAGGCAAACGGATGATGTGTTTTGGGCAAACAGACTATGTATCTGAGGTAAACAGATGGTCTGTTCTGAAAGCAAAAACGGGAGGTCTGTGCCTCCCGTCCGTTAATCTTATGTAAATCTGCTCTTGACAAAGAATCCCGGTTTCCTACTACCGGACATTCGTAAAAGTATAAGTTTCCCCTGCCTGGGTATCTACTTCATAAACGTATGATTTCTTCAGTTCAATACCCTTCAAAGGAGCTTTCTCGCTTATCAAAGGTCGGCTTATGGGTTGTTTGGCAAAGAAAGGATTTGTATTGCCGGTATTACTCACAGACAAACTTTTTCCATTCATAGCCAATTCCTGGTGTGTGCGTAGATGAAGATTACCTCCGAGAGTAGATTTGATTACGGCAGATTCTATCTGTCCGTTTTTCCATTTCAATGAAATGATTTCAAAACCTCCGCGTGCCCGAAGTCCCTTTATCTCACCATCCTTCCATACATCCGGCAAGGCCGGCAGCAGGTGGATGGCTTCATCATGACTTTGCATCAGCATTTCAGCAATACCGGCTGTACAACCGAAGTTACCGTCTATCTGGAAAGGAGGATGTGCATCGAAAAGATTAGGATAGGTTCCTCCGCCTTGTCCTTTCTGCACTTCGGGGGAAACGAGGTTGAGTTGGTCGGTAATAAGTTTGAATGCATGGTTTCCGTCCAGGCATCTTGCCCAGAAACAGACTTTCCATCCCATAGACCAACCGGTGGAAGGATCGCCACGTTGTATCAGAGTGTTGCGTGCAGCCTCAAAGAGTACGGGTGAGGAGTACGGAGATATCTGGAATCCCGGAAAGAATCCCCATAAGTGAGAGATATGACGGTGATGATCCTTCGGGTTATCCCAGTCCTCAAACCATTCCTGCAATTGTCCGTATTGCCCTACTTGCATAGGTGGCAACTGTTTTCTGAGTGAGAGGATCGTATCGCAGAATTGCTCATCTTTCTCCAAAAGCCGTGCGGCTCTTTCAGTATTTGTGAAAAGGTCAAATACTAACTGATTGTCCATAGTGATGCCCGCAAAGAGATTGGCTTTTGTTCTCCATTGCGAAGGTGAATTCTCGGGTGAATTACTTGGAGTGACTACCATATAACCTGTATTGGGGTCTCTGACAAGAAAGTCAACAAAGAATTCGGAAGCGCTTTTCATGATTGGATATGCCTGCACCAGGAACTCTTTATCACCCGAATACAGGTAGCGATCCCATAAATGATGGCATAACCAGGCATTGCAGGTAGGCCAGGGACCGCAATATGCTTTGTCTACCGCGCCATTCATGCGCCACAGGTCGGTGTTATGATGCAGCATCCATCCACGGCAACCGTACATTTCGCGAGCTGCTTTCTGGCCATTCTCATAGAGTTCCTTTATCATTTGCAGGAAAGGTTCGTGCATTTCGGGCAGATTGGTTACTTCGGCCGGCCAGTAATTCATTTCGGCATTGATATTGGTGGTGTAGCGGCATTTCCAGGCCGGATTTAACTTCTGATTCCAAATGCCTTGCAGGTTGGCGGGTTGTCCTCCCGGTTGTGAACAGGAGATCAGAAGGTAGCGTCCAAACTGGAAGTACAGTGCTACCAGGTGAGGGTCGTTGGCTGTGGCAAACTCTTTGACACGTATGTCGGTAGGCTTATCAGCCTGGGCAGTACGGCCTAAATCTAACGATACACGGTTGTAATATTTCTGATACTCACTGATATGAGCCTGGAGTGCCTTGGAATAATTCTTTCCCGCATTCTTTAAGGATGCCTGGTTGCGTTTGACGGGATCGCCGGATATGTCTTTGTAATTGACGAAGTTGGTGGACATGGCCAGATAGATGGTAGCACTGTTTGCATGAGTTACCACCAAGGTAGAATCATTGGCAGAGGTTTTTCCTCCCTGCACTTTAAGTTTTAAGTCCGTACGGAAACGAACCGCACCTTTCACAAACTCATTTCCTTTGGTCACTCCTTCCATAGTCATGCCGTCTTTGCCGGAAGTGGTGACGTCGACATCTTGCGGGCATGTCAGCGAGGTGGTGAATGTCAGTTTCCCCGGTTGTGAGGCGGTCAACCGGATAATGACTAACTGGTCGGCAAATGAAGTGAATACTTCGCGTTTATAGTCAACGCCATTCACTGTATAGGTGGTTGATGCGACAGCTCTTTCCAAATCCAGATCCCGGCGGAAGTTTGTATAACCTTCCTGGTTTTGGAATCTCAGCCGTAAACTGCCTGCCGTTTGATAAGGCATACCAAAGCCATTCTTCGAGAGAAGCTTTTCACCTGCCAACGCCTGCGCTTCGGGATATTTTCCTTCAAAAATCAACTGTCTGATTTCAGATAAGTGGTTTTTAGTTTCCGGATTGTAGTTCGTGTAAGGAGAACCGGCGGAAATCGTCTCTTCATTCAGTTGGATTTCTTCGTTTATCGGATTTCCGTATACCATTGCTCCGAGTCTTCCGTTGCCTAAGGGGAGGGCTTCTTCCCAATATTCGGCCGGGCTGTCATACCATAAGATGGCTCTTTCCTGGGCATTCAGATGGTTGCTTGCTATGGATGCAAAGCAAACTAACAAGATTTTGAATAAATGTTGTCTCATGTCAGATTGGTTTTGTAGGTTATGTCTTTTTTATTTTCTCACAATCTGTGTTGAATCGCAATGGATAATCGTCACCTTCTCCACGTTCTTCTCTATATTCACCACAGGCTGTCCGTCTACCGGTTGCTTCGACCGTACATCATTCAGGAATACCTCCTTGCACTGCCTGAAGTTGAGTGAAGGTCCTTCCTGCACCGTAAAGCTCACGTTGTTGAACCGTAGGTCGGTAGCGGTCTCTGCCTGAAAACCTTTCTCCGCCACCATATTCATATTGGAGAAAGAAAGCTCCGATACCGGCATTTCCTCAATACCTTTTATATAGCCTATCCGCTTGATATCATTTCCCGTAACATTGCTCAGATGGATATTCCGGAAAACCGGTGTACGTTCGCTTACCGGTTCCACTTTTGACAGGCGGTCATAAAACAGGTCGAAAATGAAAGCATCGCCCTGGATATTCTTCATCACAATATTATCTACCCGGATATCTTCTACCACGCCGCCACGTCCGCGGGACGCTTTCAGCCGGATACCGGCATTGGTTCCGTCGAACACGCAGTTGGATATGGCTACCCTGCGCACTCCTCCTGACATTTCGCTGCCGATTACCACTCCGCCATGACCGGAGAGCATGATACAGTTCGTAATCGTAATATTTTCGCAAGCCTTTCCGTATTTGCGCCCGTCGGCGTCGCGTCCGGATTTGATGGTGATGCAGTCATCTCCTACGCTGATGAAGCAGTCCGAAATGCGCACATTCCGGCAGGAACTGGGATTGATGCCGTCCGTATTCGGTCCTTTGGGGTTGCTTGACGGGTTATTGATGGTAACTCCATGAATCGTCACATTGTCACAAAAGGCGGGATTCACTGTCCAGAAAGGTGAATTTATGATTTTCACATTCTCAATAATAATATTGCTGCATTCGTAGAACTGGATAAAAGGCGGACGGAACATCCGGCGTTCCAGTGAAGGCTTGTAATAGTCGGATATTTCCAGGTCTTTATTGGCATCCACCCACATTTGTTGCAACTTGTTCAGTGAAGGCAGTTTGCCTCCATTCTCTTTTATCACTTTGCGGGTGTCAAACTCCCATAACCACCATTTGAGGCCGTTGCCATCCAGTGTTCCCCGTCCGGTAATGGTCAGATTTTCTGCCGAGTGTGCATATATCAGTGGGGAGAGGGTCTGCATGACGGTTCCTTCCCAACGGGCGGTTACAAAAGGCAGGTAATCCTCAAACTTGTCGGAGAAGCGCAATACGGCACCCGATTCCAGATGCAATGTTATATTGCTTTTCATGTGGATAGTGGCAGTCAGATAAGTTCCGGCAGGAAAATAGATGGTTCCTCCACCCTCTGAGGCTGCTTTCTCGATGGTCCGGTTGATAAGTTCCGTACACGGCTTGATGCCTTTGGCATCAGCTCCCAATTTTCTCATGTCGAATGTGCGGGACATGGCTACCACAGCCACCATTACTCCCACAATGAAGATAGATAAACGTTTCATGGTTTGTATAATGTTCTTTGATAGTGATACAAAGTGAATGCGGGGCAAAGATAGGCAATGGCAGTATGCCGAAGGGGGAATTTTTATGTAATAAGGAGTATTTATAGACTGGGACAAAACGAACGGTTATAAAAAGAAAAAGAGGGTATATCAAAAGCGCGGCACTTTTGATATACCCTCATTTCTGAGTTTATGAACCGGATAAATTAATATCCGAATATATCTTCCTGTTTCAGTTCAATCACCGGACCTACTTTCTTCAAGGCATTCATGTCCAGTTCTTTTTTATCACCGAGGATGGCATACGTATAAGTACGTCCCTTGATCCATTTGTTCTGGTAGTCGATGACATCTTTCAACGTCATATTCTGCACGTCGTTATACAGTTGGATGCGACTGTCGACGTTCTGTCCCAGATATTGGGCGCTGATATAATCCCAGATAACGTCCATCTTGATGGTGCGGTCGGTGCGCATACGGGCAATCATGCCATCCTTAGCCAGCTTGAAGGCAGCTTCAGATTCCGGCATATTGTTGATGATGTCGTTGAATGTATTGATGGCATCTACCATTTTGTCATTCTGCGTGGCAATCTGGGTGCGGAGCGTATAAGGATCGGTCAAATAAGTCGGTTTCATCATACCTGCCCATGCAGAGTAAGCCAAGCCGCGGCTTTCGCGCATTTCCTGGAATACGATGGAGTTCATGCCACCGCCGAAATACTCGTTGTACAACTGGCGTCCCGATTCGGTGGCAGGGTCGAATTTTTCTCCCTTGTTGGAAATCTGCGACATATAGATTTGTTTGGCTTCGTACGGAGCGATGAAAATCTTTGTTTCCGGTGTGAGTAGCGGTTCAAAGTTATTTCCCTCCGGAATCTCTTTCAATGTTTCCGGTGCCTGGTGCTCTTTGTTGATGATAGCGAGCAAATCGTCCTGGCTGCTCGGACCGTAGTAAAGAATGCGGTGCTTGAAGCTGTTCAGGTCTTTCACGCGGTCAATCAGTTCCTGCGGATTCATGGAGGTCAGTTCGGCCTCGGTCAGCATGTTGGTGGCAGGGGATTTCGGGCCATAAGTGACATAACTCAACAGGCGTGAGAAGTTCTGCATCTGATTCAGTTTGGCATCCTTGCGTGATTTCAGAATATCTTTTGCCATATTGGTGTAAGCCTCTTTGTTGACCTGGGCGTTTGCCATCAGTTTCTCGAAGAGGGCCATAGCGGCAGGCATATTCTCGTTGAGGCCGGAGAGCACGACGTATGTGCGCTTGCTGCCCGGTGATACGAAGAATGAGCAGGCGAGCCGGTAGAATTCGCTCTTCACCTCTTCGGGAGTCATGTCGGCGGTGCCGAGGTATTCGAGGTATTGGGCGGCGGTGCCGAGCGCATGGTCGTTGTTGTTACCCATATCGAAGAGATAAATCAACTGGAAGAGGTCGTTCGTAGTGTTCTGTTTGTAGAGCACGGGGATGTCCGATTTGGCTTTCAGTTGCGCGAGGTCTTTGGAGTAATCCAGGAATACCGGTTCGATGGGTTGCACGGTGCTTGCCTGTATTTCTTTCAGGAAAGCGCTGACTGTGTCGCGGTTCATCACGATAGGGGTGATTTCCGGTTTTGACATCTTCTTTTCGTTCGGGTCTTTACCTTGTTTCTTGTAGATGATGGCGTAATTGTCATCTTTCAGATATTTGTTGGCAAAAGCTACGATGTCATTCTTGGTCAGTCGGGACATACGGTCGAGGGCGGTTACTTCGTCTGCCCAGTCGCTGCCATTAACGAATGACTGTACGAACATGTCGGCACGTGCGTCATTGTTTTCCAACTGCTGCATCTGATACAGTTTGAAGTTGTTGATATTGGCTTCCAGCATCTTTTCGTCGAAGTCGCCGTCGCGGAGTTTCTTCAGTTCACCCAGCATGAGGTCTTTCACTTCATCCAGGGTCTGTCCTTGTTTGGGGCGTCCCTGCATCAACAGTGCGCTGTAATCGCTCATGGTCATAGGATAGCAATAAGAACTTAACGTCTTTTGTTGCTGTGTCAGGTCAAGGTCGAACAGGCCGGCTTGACCGTTATAGAGTATTTGGGAAACCACTTGCAATGTTTCCACATCTTTGCTGGCAGCTCCGGGGAAACGCCAGGCCAGGGCAACGCTTTCTGCGTCCGGGCCGAAGACTTCGCGCACAACCGGTGCGGTGATATCTGTTTCCTTCGGCAGATTCAGTTTCGGCAGGTCGGGATTAGGTTTCAGTCCACCGAAATATTTGTCGATGGTGGCAATCATCTGGTCGGGATCGAAATCGCCCGAAAGACAGATGGCCATGTTGTTGGGTACATACCATTTCTTATAATATTCCTTGATATTCTTGATGGAAGGATTCTTCAGGTCTTCCTGCGTACCGAGCACGGTTTGGGTGCCGTAAGGATGGTGGGGGAAGAGGGAGGAGAGAACGGCTTCGTATACCTTGCGCGGGTCGCGGGTCAGTGACATGTTCTTTTCTTCGTAAACCGTCTCCAATTCTGTGTGGAAACCACGGATTACGCAGTTCTCAAAACGTTCTGCCTGAATCTTCGCCCAGTTGTCAATCTGATTGCTGGGGATGTCTTCGGTGTAGCAGGTCACGTCGAAACTGGTGTAGGCGTTTGTTCCGTTGGCGCCGATGGCTGCCATCAGCTTGTCATATTCGTTGGGGATGGCATATTTGGAAGCTTCGTAAGAGATGCTGTCTATTCTTGCGTAAATGGCTTTGCGTTCAAGGCTGTCCGTCGTCTTGCGGTAGATTTCAAATTGTTCCTCGATCTGGTCGAGCATAGGCTTTTCAATTTCGTAGTTCTGAGTGCCGAAATTGTTGGTACCTTTAAACATCAGGTGTTCAAAGTAGTGGGCCAACCCGGTGGTTTCTGCGGGGTCGTTCTTACCGCCTACGCGTACGGCAATGTACGTCTGTATGCGCGGAGTTTCCTTGTTGACGGTCATGTAAACTTTCAGACCGTTGTCCAGAGTGTAGATGCGCGCTTTCAGCGGATCGTTGGGCACTGTTTCGTAACTGTACTTCGAAGTACAACTTCCTAAGCTTATCGCTACCAGCAGGATAAGCGTTAAACCAATTTGTCGGAATAGTTTGTTCATAAGCTGACTTATTAGATTGATAACTGCAAAAGTATGCGTTTTTTTCATACCTTTGCACTCAAAAAGTAAATATTTTCATAATTTAGATACTAATTTCAATCATAAATAGTAAATCGTTAAATCGTAAATAGAACTTATGATTACCATAGAACAACTGAAAGACATTAAAGAGCGCACGGAAGCACTCTATCGCTATTTGGATATAGAAGGGAAGAAAATCCAGGTGGAAGAAGAACAGTTGCGCACCCAGGCTCCGGGCTTCTGGGACGACCAGAAAGCTGCCGAGGCACAGATGAAAAAAGTGAAAGGTTTGCAACAATGGATATCCGGCTATAATGAAATAAAGACATTGTCGGAAGAATTGCAGCTGGCCTTCGACTTCTATAAGGACGAGCTTGTGACCGAGGAAGAAGTGGATGAGGCTTATGCGAAAGCGTCTGAAGCTGTCGAGGTCTTCGAGTTGAAGAATATGCTTCGTGATGAAGCCGACCAAATGGATTGTGTGCTGAAAATCAATTCCGGTGCGGGTGGCACGGAGAGCCAGGACTGGGCCAGCATGCTGATGCGTATGTATCTGCGCTATGCCGAGACTAACGGTTACAAGGCTGTGATTTCCAATTTGCAGGAAGGTGACGAGGCAGGTATCAAAACCTGTACCATCGAGATTTCGGGTGACTATGCCTATGGTTACCTGAAAGGGGAGAATGGGGTGCATCGTCTGGTGCGTGTGTCTCCTTACAATGCGCAGGGCAAGCGTATGACGTCTTTTGCTTCTGTTTTCGTAACTCCGTTGGTGGACGATACGATTGAGGTGAACATCAATGTGGCCAATATTTCCTGGGATACTTTCCGTTCCAGCGGTGCGGGCGGTCAGAACGTGAACAAGGTGGAGTCCGGTGTCCGTCTGCGCTATCAGTTCAAGGACCCGTATACCGGTGAAGAGGAAGAAATCCTGATTGAAAATACCGAAACACGCGACCAACCCAAGAATCGTGAGAATGCGATGCGTCAATTGCGCTCTATCTTATATGATAAGGAACTTCAGCACCGCATGGCGGAACAGGCCAAAGTGGAAGCCGGCAAGAAGAAAATCGAATGGGGTTCGCAGATACGAAGCTACGTATTCGACGACCGCCGCGTGAAAGACCACAGAACCAATTACCAGACTTCGGACGTGAACGGAGTGATGGACGGAAAGCTGGAAGGGTTCATTAAGGCGTATCTGATGGAATTTGCGGGGCAGGAGGGGTGATTTTCCTCTGAATGCAGTTAAAAAAATGGTATGCACGTGACCGGCATTGGTCATATGTATACCATATTTTGTTTTTTATCTTGCAGTTCTTTCAGCCCTCGTCAACCATCCTGTTCATCGGCCTTACGGCTGAAAGAATCTTCTGAAGGAATGAAGCTTCCACTTTCAGTCAATACTTCCTATATATCCGACGTTTCCCATCTATATATCCAGCGTCTCCCATCTATATATCCAACGCCTCCCATCTATATATCCGATGTCTCCCATCTATATATACAACACGCACGGGCTATATATCCAACATCACGAAAATACATGCGCTTTCTAATTGAGATGTACTTGCCCGCCTGAGAAGCGTATGTTGTGCGGCTACAAATAAATTTCCCTCTTTTATTTTGGAAACTTCCTAAATTTCCTGTTACTTTGTTATCAGTTGAACTTTAATACTAAAAGACACCATGGGAAAGAACAAGAAAAAGGTTACACATAGCCAAAAAGAGGAACAACAAGCCAAGAAAGTGTTATTGATTATCGGTGTATCTGCATTGATATTGGTGCTGGTTATGCTGATAGGATACTCGTTCTTGGGAAAATAACGGATAAATGTCGCAAGAAATAGAACGGAAATTCCTCGTGAAGGGGGAGTATAAATCGAAGGCGTATGAACAAAGCCGCATTGTGCAAGGTTATATCAGTAGTGCGAGAGGGCGGACTGTGCGGGTACGTATCCGTGACGGAAAGGGATACCTTACGATAAAAGGTGCTTCCAATGCCTCGGGAACCAGTCGCTATGAGTGGGAAAAGGAATTGCCGCTCAGTGAGGCTGAAGAGTTGATGAAACTCTGTGAACCGGGAGTTATTGATAAAACCCGTTATCTGGTGCGCAGCGGACGACATATGTTTGAAGTCGATGAGTTCTATGGTGAAAACGAAGGACTGGTTGTGGCCGAAGTGGAACTGGCTTCGGAAGACGAGGCTTTCGAAAAGCCGGACTTTATCGGCCGTGAAGTGACAGGCGATGTCCGCTATTATAATTCACAACTGATGAAGCGTCCATATACGACTTGGTGAGACTGTCTTGACTTCCTGTCGACAAGAAGTTAAGAGTTTGTCAGCAAGAAGTTAACTTCTTGCCGACAGGAAGTTAACTCCTTGCAAATGGTTGCTAATCAAGTATATTCGGAGGACGAAATGGAGAAACTTTATGAATATCTGCCGAGGGAACTGGTCACCTTTGTATTGGTGACCTTATTCTCTTTATTAATAGGGCTTTCACAGCGGAAAATCAGCTTGAAGCGTGAAGGTGAAACGACGTTGTTCGGTACGGATCGTACGTTCACTTTCATAGGTATTCTGGGGTATTTGCTTTATATTCTTGACCCGATGGAATACCGCCTGTTCATGGGTGGTGGTGCCATACTGGGGTTGTTGCTTGGTTTGAACTACTACGTCAAGCAATCTCAGTTTCATGTGTTCGGGGTCACTACCATTATCATTGCTCTCATCACCTATTGTATCGCTCCTATTGTCGACACGCAGCCTTCCTGGTTCTATGTGATGGTAGTGGTTACGGTTCTGCTTTTCACGGAGTTGAAGCATACTTTCACGGAACTGGCGCAACGCATGAAGAATGATGAAATGATTACTCTTGCCAAGTTCTTGGCTATCAGTGGTATCATTCTTCCGATGCTTCCGAATGAAAATCTGATTCCGGACATTAATCTGACACCTTATACAATTTGGCTGGCTACGGTAGTGGTATCCGGTATTTCCTACCTCTCTTATTTATTGAGGCGGTATGTATTCCAGGAGTCGGGTATTCTGGTATCCGGTATTATCGGTGGCTTGTACAGTAGTACGGCTACCATCTCCGTATTGGCACGTAAGAGTCGCAAAGCGCCCGCACAGGAGGCACCGGAGTATGCGGCGGCGATGTTGTTGGCGGTCAGCATGATGTTTCTGCGTTTCCTTATATTAATAGGAATATTCAGTAAAGCGATTCTTGCGGTGATTTATCCATATCTGCTCATTATGTCTTTGGTTACGGCAGGGGTAGCCTGGTTTCTGCACCGGAAACGCCAGCCGGTTTCTTTGACTGAAGGAGTAGCAGAGGAAGAGGACAGCAGTAATCCGCTGGAATTTAAGGTCGCATTGATTTTCGCCGTCTTGTTTGTGATATTTACAATTGTGACGCACTATACGCTGCTTTATACCGGTACGGGTGGTTTGAATGTCTTATCTTTTATAGCTGGTCTGAGCGACATTACTCCGTTTATCTTAAACCTGTTGCAAGGTTCGGGCGTTGCCGTGTTGGTGGTGACGGCTTGTTGCATGCAGGCCATTGTGAGCAATATTGCGGTGAATATGTGTTATGCACTGTTCTTTGCAGGTGGGCGGAGTCCGTTGCGGCGGTGGGTGCTGCGCGGGTTTGGCTGTGTGATTGCGGTTAACGTTTGCCTGTTGATATTCTTCTATTTGTTATAAATATCCTGAAGATACTTACAATTATTATCTATTTTCATCTTTTCTTTGTGCTTTTTTAACTCCGAAATTCTCGTAGCTAGAGAAAAACAGCCTATTTTTGTCACTTTCATTGTGACAAAATTGGTACAAGTTACGTCTAATACAAAAACAGTCAACTAATATTCATCAAACAAACAAAAACAGAAATGAAAATTAAATGCCCTTTGCTGCTCATTATGTTGGTGGTATCCTCGTTAGTAGCGGCACAGAATGCGGCACCTCTATTCCAGATTAAGGGAGTTCTGCTGGACTCGCTGACGCAGGAGGGGGAACCTTACGCCACAATCAAAATCGTAAAAAAAGAAGCACCGGCTCATGCGTTGAAGATGCTGGTGACAGACATGAAAGGTAAGTTTCAGGAGAAAGTTCCCGGGACGGGTAATTTTGTGATGACTATTTCTTCTATTGGCAGAAACACCATTGTGAAGGATTTCACCGTGAAGGCAGGAGAAAAGGTTGTCGATTTTGGGACACTGTATATTACGGATGCTTCCAATGAACTGGGACAAGTAGAAGTGGTAGCCCAAAAACCACTGGTAAAGGCAGATATCGACAAGATAGAATATAATGTGCAGGATGATCCTGACTCGAAATCAAACTCTGTATTGGAAATGCTTCGCAAAGTGCCTTTGGTAACCGTAGACGGCGAAGATAATATTAAGGTGAACGGCAGCAGCAGCTTTAAGGTGTATGTGAACGGTAAACCTAACAATATGATGAGTAACAATCCGACGGAAGTGCTGAAAAGTATGCCTGCCAATTCCATCAAGCATATCGAGGTGATTACTAATCCGGGTCCTAAGTATGATGCTGAGGGTGTGGGTGGTATCTTGAATATCGTTACCGTAGGTAGCGGACTGGAAGGTTACACGGCTACGTTTAGCGGAAACGTCAGTAACATGGGTGCCGGCGGTGGTCTGTTCGGTACGATTAAGAGCGGTAAGCTGACGGTGAGTGCCCGTTACAATTATAATTATAGTGATCGTCCGCGCAGCTATTCCGGTGGTACCCGCCGTACAGTAGGTGCCATAACCGACGGCTCTTCAGATTTGGATTACAGTGGTGACAGCAAAGGACATGGCAACTTCCAGTCCGGTAGCATGGAAGCCAGTTATGAGATTGATACGTTACGTTTGATAACCATGTCGTTCGGACTTTGGGGAGGCGGAAATAACAGTAATGGCTTGAGCAATACTTTTGCAACGATGCCCGGTACCGGTGATGATCTGTATCAATATGTATCAAACAATAGAAGCAAAAGTTCCTGGTATTCTATTGACGGTGGCATTGACTACCAACGTATGTTCCACGTAAAAGACCGTATGTTGACCTTCTCTTACAAGATCAATACCCGGCCGGAAAGTTCGGATTCATATTCCACTTATGATTATGATATGGAGGATGTAGCTCCGGATTGGCAGGATTTTATGAAACGTATGAAGAACCAGCATAATGATGGTTCCCAGAATACTACTGAACATACTTTCCAGGCTGACTATACGACACCTATCGGCAAGATACATACGCTTGAGGCCGGTGCGAAATATATTCTCCGTGATAACTCTTCGGAGGATGACCGCTATGAACAGGCGACAGCGACTCAGGCGGATTATGAGTTTGATAATGACCACAGTTCGCATTATAAACACCAGAATGATATTCTGGCTGCATATCTCGGATACGGACTGAAAGTAAAGAAGATTTCCGGAAGACTTGGTATGCGTTATGAGCATACGAAGCAGGAAGTGAAATATCTGCTGGGCAAGGGAGATAACTTTGATAAGAACTTTGACGATTTGGTTCCTTCTGCAAGTATCGGTTATAAGCTGACGGATATGTCTAATCTTCGTTTAGGGTATAATATGCGTATTTACCGTCCGGGCATTTGGTACTTGAATCCTTATCTGGATGATAGTAATCCTACGAATATAAGCCAGGGTAATTCGCACCTCGATAGTGAGAAGAGCCACTCGTTTAATTTGAGTTATAGCAACTTCACGCAGAAGTTCAATATCAATCTTTCAGCACGTTATAGTTTTACCAATAATAGTATTGAACGTGTGACGGAGCAAAAGAAGGATACGGATATTCCCGGCTTACAGAATCCTACCGGTAAAGAAGTGCTTTATTCTACTTACCAGAACATTGGTAAGAGCAAGAACGCCAGCTTGAGTGCTTATGTCAACTGGAATGCAACTTCCAACACTCGTATTTATGCGAATCTTTATGGGAATTATACGTATATGGAAGGTGCCAATGGCTTGAAGAATGATGGTTGGAATCTTTTTGCTTACGGTGGTGCACAGCAATCTTTGCCTCATGATTGGCGCATTAGTTTGAATATTTATGGTCAGACTCCATGGATTATGTTGCAGGGGAAAGGCAGTAGTTTCTTCGACTACGGGTTGAGCGTGAATAAGTCATTCCTGAAGAAACGCCTGACGTTATCGGCATTTGCCAGCAATTTCTTCAAAAAGTATATGCATCCTACTTCAAGCATAGAAGGTGTTGGCTTTATACAGGATAGCTGGAATAGATATACCCGCCAACGTTTCGGCATGAGCATCAGCTATCGCATTGGTGAGCTGAGAGCCAGCGTGAAAAAAGCTGCCCGCACCATCAGTAATGATGATGTGAAGAGTGGCGGTGGCGAAGGTGGTGGTGGCGGAGAATAATCCGATGCCAGGAGATTAAGAGGAGAGGGAGCTTTTGATAGGCTTCCTCTTTTTTTTGTGGGTTATGGCTAATTTCGGCTCTTTTGTAACACGAGGTTGCAATAATAAAACGCTTTCTTGTTTGAAATGCAAGAAAAATGTATATATTTGCATTTATGGTACAAACGCAACTTTAATACTTAACACTCGCATTTTTTTTGAAACTCACATATTGTTAAACTTAAATTAAAGTGTTATGAAAGTAAAACTACTATTTCTCGCGCTTTTTGCGATAGCATTAGGTGCATGTACTGAAGAAGATGAGAACTTTTCTTCTGATTCTAACGAAGATGTTGTAGTGTTAAAAGAGCGGGATCCTAATTCTCCTCTCATTTTGTTTCAGAGACAATACACTCCTTCAGAGCCAACAACGAGAGCCACGAGGCTGACTTTTAGCGATTATTTGGGGCGTTCATTCAGGGCAACAGCCTATCCTTATGCTGATGCAGAGAACTTGGGCCATGCGGTGATTGATATTAAGAAGCTTGAGGCTGATTATAATGATTACTGTACGGTGAATAGAATAGGGCATAGCGTCATTAATTCCTTTTCCTTTGCCTCTTTTGATAGATATATGGAAAAATCACAAGTTTCCAAGAAGGTTAATAGTGGGTTCTCTATAAATCTTGGCTTATTTAAGATTGGGCATAAAAGAAAGATGACTGAAGTTTTTGGTTCAACAGTAACCAATAATACGCAAAGTGTATTTGGAGAACTAAATGTTGCGATAGATCAAAATGCCTATGAAATGCAGTACAGCAGTAATATCAGATCAAAAATAATGGAGAAATATCTGACTGCGACTTTTAAGGATGAATTGTATAATACTCCGATAGGTGAGTTTTATAATAATTATGGTGCTTTTGTTCTTAAAAAGTTTATTACCGGTGGGCGAGCCACTGCTTTCTATGCGGGTCTTTATGAACAGGAGGCAACTTCTGCTGTTAAAGAAAAAGCATTGGATAATGAGATTAGTGGCAGTTTTAGCTTAAAAAATGTGGGTGCGTCAGTAGATTTAAGTTTTGGTAAAAACTCTACAGGCTCAGGATCAAGTACAGATAGTGGAGTGACAAATATATCTATGGCTATAGAAACAGTTGGAGGTTCGCCGGCATTTCCTGTCTTTACTATTCCGCAGAAGTTGGAAGATGTAAATCTCGACTTATCTCAATGGATGGCTTCTTTGGCGGATACAACGACTCATAGTATTGTAGATATAGCTGATGAGGGACTATTGCCTATTTCTGAATTTATTTTGGAGAAGAATATAAAGGATGGAATAAGGCTGTATATGGAAAGAGGCAATGGGCTAAGGCCTTATTATGAAGAGCCACAAATCATATTTCAATGTGGTGAGAAAAGTTGGTGGGATAAGGCGGTAGGATGTTATGTGTATTTGTATACTAGAAATCATGAGTTTATTACGCTATCCCATGAGGTTGTTTCTGATGTGGATGCGTGGATTAATACTAAATCGAGACAGCTTAATAGGTTTTATCGTTTGAAAATTATATTGGGGAAAGGTTCTTCAAACATGATTGAGCTATATATGAAGGTGTTTGATTATGATGCCCCGCTCATGGAACGTAGTGTCTGCTATAGGGATACGGATGGGGTACTCTACATCTTAGATCGAGAAAATAAAGTTGGTTATTCTGTGCATAGTGATTATCTTTTGGATACTTATGCTATCAGGAATGCAGTTTACGCTCTTCCATCTGTCGATATTTCCTTCGATGAACTAAGTAAATATACTCTTGTTGCTCTCTGATGAAAATATTGATGTATTTTTATTGAAGGCAACTGGCTATATATTGGCTGGTTGTCTTCTTTAAGAAAAGGCCTTTGTAAGAGATATGCCAGTTGTTTCTGTAGAATATTGGCATTTTTTGTGGAAATACCAGATGATTTTTGAAAGGAAAATAAACTTACCAAGTTCAAGAAGAACTTGGCGTTTTTTGTTTTCTTTTTTATATTATAATGTATATATATGCATATATACAAAGAAAAATAAGCCGCCTCATCGCTTGTAACTGATAAATGAACTTTTTAAGTTTCATTTAGGTTACGGTTACAAAGATATGCGTTTTTTTGTAAAAACAATACATTTATGCTCTTTTTAACGTGGTAAAAATGAACTTTGTGAAAATGTAATCAAATAAATCAGTTTAATACTATTAATGCTATCGAATAGAGAGCATTAATAGCAATGCTGATAATATTTATAGTAAAGTAGCTGCATTATATAATTCCTTTATTCCTATATCCGGTTTTCTACCTATCTATTCTTTGATCTGAGTCTGCTCCCATTCAAGAGCATACAAGTCGCTATTATTGGATGAAATTATCTTTTATATGTTATATTGGTACACTTTCTTTCTACCTTTTTTAGACTTATCAAAATATCGTCCCTGTAGAGCATATAGACAAGATTTAAAGCATTTAAAAACGTTCTTCTTGAACTAGCTATTTTAAAGATTGGAATACTGTTTTTGTTTACAAAATCAATGTAGGTAAAAAGTTGTATAAAATGTTTTGATGTGACTGTTTGGAAGGATTGATTAATAGCTTATTCACATTATAAAATAACGAATATGCCAAATGCAAAAAAAACGCTTTCATTGGTGAATTATTGCATTGTACTTTTTGTGTACTGCTTTTGCAATGGTTCAAAGTCGGAGGGTACTATCAGAGTATCAATCCTCTATAATGATGCCGCTTTTAATGATAATTTCATGCTATCACCTGTTCCTCCCTTTTGAAGATATTCGAAAGGATAGAGGATAATCTTCCCCACTCTTCTATTTAAAGGATAAAATGACAAGTTGTTAATCTGGACATATAGGAATTATTTGTCTGCGGGTGTCTATTGTATCTTGACTTTAGATTTGCATATTTATAATTTCTGGGACGATTATAACTGTTTGAAAAGGAAAAGTATTATTCAATTCTTTTCCTACAGGATTAACTATGTCGGAGATTTTATCTATTCGTAAATATTATAGATTTTATTGATTATATATAGAGGTTTTGTTTTAGCGGATTAGGGAATGTCATGTATCGCTGATTCGCGTATTTATTAATTAAATTTGTTAGAATTATGAGAAAATTGTTTCAATGTTTATTCCTGCTGAGCGCAGTAGTCTTGGCCGGGAGTATGTGGAGCTGTTCGGATGATGACGACCAACCGGGCACTAATGGGGAAGATTCTACTTTAGGAGTAGAAGCGCCTGCTTCGGATGCCGTGTTTGCAACTTCAGCTACTTTCAAGTTAAGCACCAAAGGGGCCGAATCGTATGTTTATAAAGCTGTGGAAGGTGCCAATGCTGCTGAACCTGACCCTGTTGTGGTCTATGCTGAGGCACAAGAGAGTGGAACTATTGTAGCCGTTACCGGTGACACGGACGAAGCTCTGGTGGCTGGCTTGGAAGGCAACAAAACATATACGGTATTTTTTATCTTCAAGGTGGGTGATGAGTATAAGATTTACTCACAGGAGATTAATACACCGGAGTACTCGCAGCTGGTGACGATTATAAAGACGGATATGTCCTCTATGACACTGCATGTGGAGGTGCCTGATGATGTCTATTACTCTTTAGGATTTATTGATAAGGAAAAATATGAGGCCTATAAGATACAATATGGAAGAACGGATATCGATTATGTAGTGTCAAGCCCCTATGGAGGTATGAAGGATCCCCGTTATAAAGGTCCTCAAAATATTACGATAGCAAATGGTGTTAATGCTTATACCGGTGCTTTTAATGAAAAGGACTATAACGATGATGTTTATCCGTATGAAGTACATCCGGGAACTGGATATGTTATTTTTGTCGCTCAATGTAATGAGGATGGTTCTTCTGAGGGGTTTGTGAACTATATTGATAATGGTGGTGGTGACGATGATGACCCCATTTTAGGCTCCAAACTACCTAATGTGAAGGAATATACTGAAGAAAAGCCGGTTAGCGAGAATATGGAATTCACGGGATTTTGTGCAAAAACCGTTCTGGTTACTCAAGAACCAAATCAAGGCAGCGGTAATGTAATGATCCATGTTGACCGGGTAACGGAAAAGACTGCTGTGGTTACTTTGACTCCGACTGACGATGTTTATCGATATGTGGTTAATGTGTCTACTAGCGAAGAAGCCGAAACTTTGATTCCTCTTCTCGGCGGTGAGGAGACTTGGCAAGCCTATATTTTGAGTTCCGGCCGTGTGTTTGACGGTGCGCAACAATTGTCTATCGAATTAAGTCCGGGAGTAAGCTACAGACTATCGGTTGTTGCTCTATATAATGAAGAATCAACAGTACAGACATTCCATGAGGAAGATGGTATTAAAGCCATTGTTTCTGATAAACCGGCTGTGGAGTTTAAAGTGACCCCATTGGCTTTGGAGAATCCTTATCAGATAGGTTTCAATATTAAAGCTCCTAATGCTGATTGTGCCGGATTTAAGTATATCATTAATTATACCAAGGAGTGGTATCCCGTGTTCAAACAACTGGAAGAAAGCGGAATGGAAGGAACTAAAGTAGAAGAAAAAATTGCTACAATGATGTCAAGTTTCGGACAACCTGTTAATGATCCTGAGATTTTGGGCAAGATTAATAGCAGTGAAGGTTGTGATCTATACTTCACTTCAATGGACGATATTGAAAGTTGGCTTATCCTGGAATCTTACAATTCGGATGAAAAGACTAAACTGTTCTATGATGGCTCTGATTATAGAGTCAAGTCGGCTCCGCTGAAACCGGAAGAACCGGTGAATAGCGAATTGTTCAGCAAACTGCAAGGTACTTGGAATGCAACAATAACCAAACCGGGTGAAGGAAACAAGCCTCTGACAATGCCTGTTACAATCGCTGCGGGTCCTGAGAAAATAGCTTCATTACCCGAAGATGTGAAAACTCATCTGGTAACTTACTACATGGATAAGAAGCATTATACAAAAGAGGCTGCTGAAAAACTTGTGCTTGATTATTTTGCACAGTATCAGGAAAGAACTGCATACTATACCCAGAAATATAAGAATATGAATTGCCTGGTGGGTACAGGATTCTCTTATAGTCCTGTTTATGCACCTTTTGCCAGCCCGTGGGATTTATTCCAGTCAACTTCATATTCCTCTTATGATACGGATGAAATGTTCCGCGATTATGGACCCAAGTTGTTCTTCCAGATTGGAAAAGATGAAGAAGGCAAGGATAAGGTTACGGTTATATCAACGATGATTGACCCGACGACCGGTTACTATAGCCGTTATATTGACCCGATGTCCGATTGGCAATATACTCTGAACCTGTATGCATACGATGCTAACCTTGCCACTAGCTTCTATATGGCAGACTTCCCGGTAGAACTGTCTGATGATATGAATACGATGACTATTAAGCCGGTTGAACAAGATGGTATAACATACACTCCAAGTATTGCAATTCAATATTCTCAAGGTGGAACTCTGTCATGGGGATATCAGGTTGATGGAACCGGTATAGTTCTGACACGTGCTGCAGAGAATGCCGCACCGGCCAATGCTACACGTGGCATTTCTACAGCAGTGATACCTGAGGTTGCTCCTAATAGCGGTAGCCACTTCCGCAGAACTCGTTCTCCTTTTGGATATGTTCCGATGGAACCGGTAGAACTGGAGATATCGTCCGGAAGTCTTACCAAGAAGAACCTGAAGAAATAATTTAGCATCATTATAAAGAACTTCTATGGGAGAGCCCTCCCTTAGAGGTTCTTTTAATATTTTGGTTATGAATAAATTAATCTATATTGTCTTTTTTCTCCTTTTCACCGTAGCGGCTTCTGCGCAAGATGCGTGGCCGGATGTGAAAGTTGAGAATGCGAAAGGTGAAGTAGTCAGCACACAGAATATACTGGGTGGGAAACCGGCGATTGTTTCTTTCTGGGGTGTTACCTGCAAGCCTTGCATGACAGAACTGAACACGCTGAATGAATTGATGGAAGAGTGGCAAGAGGAAGTTGATTTCAACATTATCGCTGTTTCCAT
The DNA here is from genome assembly GCF_900142015.1 of Bacteroides stercorirosoris. GTDB lineage: Bacteria > Bacteroidota > Bacteroidia > Bacteroidales > Bacteroidaceae > Bacteroides > Bacteroides stercorirosoris. The sequence continues at coordinate 82,729 of NZ_FQZN01000009.1, read as the reverse complement.
TGACGACAGCCGTTTCACGGCGCGGGCACGTTCCATGGCAAAAGGATTTGACTGGAATTTTATTTGCCTCTTTGATAAGAACCAAGATCTGAAGCGTGCGATGAATGTGATGCTGACACCGCAGACATTCGTTGTGGATGGCAACGGAAAAGTGGTTTATGCACATACCGGTTATACGCCGGGCAGTGAATATGAATTGTTGGAGCAACTTAAAGCAATCGGCAAATAATGAAACAGGTTTTATTCTTATTGTTGTTAGTCGGCATCTGTATGCCGGAAGCAGCGGCACAGAGCAAAGGACATTTGACCGGAGGACTGGAATCGAATAGCATCTATTATGTGAAAGACAGCAAGTTGAAAGATGCCGGAAGTGTATATCCCGACGACCACTTCGGAAGCAATAACTACCTGAAACTTGATTATACACAGGGAAAATTCAGTGCTGGGATTCAGTTGGAAGGCTATCTGCCTGCTCTGCAAGGATATGATATTGGAGTATACGGTAACAAGAAAGCACTTCTGGGTGTGAAATACATCAGTTGGCAGGATGAAAACTTCGGTTTCCGTGCGGGAGATATCTTCGAACAGTTTGGTTCGGGAATGATATTCCGTAGCTTTGAAGACCGTACGCTGGGCATTAACAATTCAGTTGAAGGACTTTTCGGGTCGTATTCTTATCAGGATTATATCACGGTGAAAGGATTGTATGGGCGTCCGCGCCTGTATACCGACTATGCTGACTCGTGGGTGCGGGGGGCTGACCTCAGCATTTCTCTCGCCAGCATTGCCAATTGGCAGGGAATTCTGCTGAATGTGGAAGGAAGCTACGTGAACCGTAATGAAGAGGTGGCTGAGGATATAGCGAGTATAGCGAAGCCTAATGTAGACATGTATTCGGCACGTGCCAACTTTGACTGGAATGGTCTGAATGGCCGTGTGGAGTATGTAGGAAAAGGTAAAGATGTATCGCCTGTCTTGATGGGGACTACTGCCAAAGGGCATGGCTTATTGGCCGAATTGGGCTACAGTAATAAGGGATTCTCTATTTTGGGCACTTACCGTGAACTGAAGTATATGAGTACGAAACTCTCGCTCACAGGAAACGGGGTGGGGAATATCCTCAACTATCTGCCGGCTTTAACGCGCCAGTATACTTATATGCTTGCCAATCTGAATCCTTACCAAAGCAACGGTGAAGGAGAGAAAGGCGGACAAGTGGATGTGTACTACTCTCTGCGTAACAAGAACGACCGCAGCAAATATTGGAACTTCCATGCCAACGGGTCTATGTTCTATTCGGATAAAGCGACCACGGTAAAATCGCGTCTGTTGTGGCGGGATATCAATGCGGATGTGGAACGCCAGTGGAACAAGCAACTGAAAACGACTTTCCTGGTATCGGTGCAGGAATGGAGCCCTACTCACGGTATGGACGACAAGACTTATGTGTCGAATATATTTGTATTGGACGGACAGTATAAACTGGACAAGAAAAAGTCGATACGTGCCGAAGTGCAGTACCTCTATTCACAGGATTATGAGAAGGATTGGATTGCGGGTTTGATTGAATTCAACCTGGCACCTCGCTGGAGTTTCTCGTTGAGCGATATGTATAATATGGGTACTACGGAAGTGCACTATTACAATGGCTCAGTGAGCTATACTCGCAAAAACACACGCCTGCAGTTAAGCTATGGCCGCAATCGTGCCGGATTTATTTGTTCGGGAGGCGTATGCCGCTATACTCCCGCTTACACAGGGGCTAATCTAACATTAACTACTTCATTCTAAAAAAACAAGACTTATGAATAAATATTGGAATTTATTATTGTGTTCATTTCTGTTGGTATTTACTGCAGCTTGTTCGGGCAACTCCGACGATGAACCGGAAGGAGAGACAGGCGAACTGACGTTAATCTCTTCGGCTACTTACATTGAGAATAATGGAACGGATCAGGCTGTATTTACAGTACTGAAAGGCAAAAAGGATGTCACGGCTGAGGCTAAGATTTACCAGAAGAAAGGTTCAAGTTTCGAACTTCTGCCTTCTGCTTCCTTTTCTTCGAAGACGCAGGGCGACTATTCTTTCTTCGCCAGCTATAATAATGAGAAATCTCCCGCAGTCGTAGTGGTGGTGACCAGTGGTATGCTGGATTTGCCCGACGACCCGCAACCGAGCAAGTTCGAAGGATTCAAACACCGCTTGCTGGCAGTGCAGGGCACAAGCCTGGGGTGTACATATTGCCCTCTTATGATTGCCGGGCTTACTGAGTATGCCAAGCTGGAAGAGAGTAAAAGCACTGTATTGGTGGCCGCACACTGCATAATGGAGGGTGATGACATGATTTCAGCATACAGCACTGCTGTAGCAAGGAGCATGAACTTCCATACGATAGGTGTGCCGATTGTGCTCTTCAATATGCGCTCAGTCAGTGAACGTGTTGAACTCAAAACAGGTGATACACCCTCTTCTGTAGCTACGCGCATCCAATCAACTGCCCAGACATTGTTGAAGGCGGAAGCCAATACTGGTATCAGTGCTGCCGTTTCGGGCACTGAGGCTTCCGGATCCATCAAGGTGACTGCTGCGGTCAAAGTAGGCAAGACCGGAAAATATCGTATCTCTGCATGGGTAGTAGAGGATGATATTTATGCAACCGGACAGTTGAACAGTTATCCTGCATTGGAAGCCAATTATGACTTCACACATCACAGCAATGTATTGCGTTGCATTTCTTCGTCCGATCCGGTGTCAGGTGTAAATCTGGGTGGAAAAGCCGAATGCCAGGCCGGTGAGACATTGAAGTTCTCTTATGAATTCAACCTGAAAGACATGGAAGTGGCCAACCTGGCTAAAGCCCGTGTGGTGTTTATCGTAACCCAAAATGAAAGCGGATCACGCTATACGGTGGACAATGCGGTTAGCTGCGGATTGAACAGCCAAGTGAAATTTGAATATAAATAAAATAAATCAAGAGAATGAAACTGAAATATTTATTCTTACTGTTGGCAGTTGCATTATTCAGTGGCTGTTCGGAAGATGATGAAGATCCTGTCCTTACTTTGCAGAAATCGGAATTGGCGGCTACTGCAGAAGGGGGAGAGTATACTATAGAAGTGGCAAGTACCAGTGCATGGACTATTTCTGCTGCACCGTCATGGGTAGCTGCAGAAAGTTCGGCTACACAAGACAAACTGGTGCTGAAGGTAAGTGAGAATCTGGGGAAAGACAGCCGTTCGGCGGACATTACGCTGACCAATGCCGAGAACCTTTCGCAGAAGGTGACGATTAAGCAGGATGCTTATGCCTTCAGTGAAAATCATTTCTATAAGTTGCCTGTGGTTTTCCATGTTCTTTATTGGAATGAAAACAATAAGTATCACTATGTGGAAAAAGGACATTTGCAGAAAGTGCTGGATAGTGTGAACCAGTATTATGATAATTGTGGCGCTGCCATGAACTTTGATTTTGTGATGGCTACGGAAGATCCGGATGGCAATAAGCTGGAAGAACCGGGAGTCAGCCGCGAGAAGTGGCAATACACAACGATGGATCCTTCTGCATTTATGGGTAGCGGCGATAAAAAATATAAGGATATATTGTGGGATCCGAGTAAATATATCAATGTGGTCTTATACAATTTCTCTGATGAGCTGGTGCTTGGCATTGCCCAGTTCCCATGGTTGCCCGAGCCTTTCGAAATGGAGGGTATCAGCCAGGTGAAGAAGGGAGCCAACTTAAATGAGAACCCCTATCCGCAATGTGTAAGCATTAATAATAAATATATTTACGACATTCCGAAGGGTGCAAACGACTATTCAATGTCGGATGTTGTTGTGACGTTATCTCATGAATTGGGACATTTCCTGGGATTGTATCATGCATTCAATCAGTTGCTGAATGGCAATACAAATAGTAACGAAGATTCTGACTACTGCACAGACACTCCTCCTTATAATAAATATCAATATGACGTCAAACTGACGAACTATCTGACCTATTATGGTGATATCACGAAGACAACCTCTGACGGTTATAAGGAATTTGTGATGCGTACTCATAGCAAGACAGGTGAGAAGTTCCGTTCAACCAATATCATGGATTATGCCATTTCGGATGCCAATGCGTTCACGGCAGAACAGGCTGCGCGGGTGAAATACATTCTGCACCATGCGGTTTTTGTCCCGGGTCCGAAGGATTATACCGGCACCGACTTCACAACCACAAGACATAATACTTCTGATTTCCGTTTTACTCCTCAATTCATAGAATAAGAAGGGAAAACAGGAAACTCAGCGATGATCCAGATTGAAATGCGGGAAGAACGGAGAATTTATTTGATTCTCCGCGCTTCCCGCACTTTTTAGGTATCTATTCTTCTATAAGTTAGTAACCCTTTACTTATCAGTATATTTCAGACAGCTCACCGTACCGTCCATTGTCATCACAATCACCTTCCCTTTTCCTGCATTTTTCAGGGAAGTAATGGCCGAATGAGAAATCTTGTGAGACCATGCGATGCCGCTTCCGTCCGCCTTCACGGCATACAGTACGCCGAACTCGGTAGGGATGAAAACCAGCTGTCCGGTTGTTTCCATGCGGGTGGGGATGAAATTGCTTTCGTATGGCATAACTGTGCTCCAGAGTGAGTGATACTTGCCGTGAGCAATATCCACAGCAGTGATCGTGTTCTTAATCCCCTTCACATACATGGTTTTTCCGTCCGGTGAAAAGCCGAGTGACTCCCGGCCTTTGGCTTCGTCGGATGCCCAGATTATTTCTCCGTTTCCGGGTTGGAAGGCCCGGACGAAGTAATCGGAACTGAGGACTATGACTTGTTCAGCTTTCTTGTTTTGCTCGGTGTAAGGCAGCACTACCGGCCAGCAAGCGCCCGGTGAGAAGTATCTGCCACGCTTGGTATCGAACTCCCAGACTTTTTTCCCGTCCTTCCGGTCGATGGCATAGAACATGGCACCCCAGGTTCCTATGTATACACGTTCCTTGTCTACTGCGGGGCGTGCTTCTATGTAGCCTTGCAATCCGTCACAAGTCCAGTTTACGCTGCCGTCCGCCAGTTTCAGCGAATAGAATTTGCCATTGCTGCTGCCTATGTAGATGGTTTCATCGGCAACGACAGGACAAGCAACAATCGGATAGTTGGTGTTGTACTTCCAGCGCACTGTGCCTTGCTTCCTATCCAAAGCATAGATAAAACCGTCGCAGGAAGAAACAATCACGAGTTTCGGTGTAATGAAAGGAGCGGAGAAGATTTTATTTCCGGTGGTGTAAGTCCACAAAGTCTTACCAGTGGTGGCGTTCAGCGCATGAACCACACCTGCGGTATTGGTGTAAACATACAGGTTACCGTCGATGTTCCCCTGTGAGGCTACATCAGTAACATCCTTGAGTCTCCAGACCTCACTGACTGACGGATAAGCGGCATTGACGCTAAAATCCGGACGATAATAAACAGTATCTTTCCTTTCGTGTAGGGGTGCCAGATTGATAGTATTCCAGGCCGGGCGCGTTTCGCTCTTGATGATGCGTTCGCGGAATTCCAGTTTATCTCCGTGCAGGGTAACGAGGTTGTAGCCTCCTATCGGGTCTTTCCTTCTCAGGGAGGAACGGCCGATGACGGCGGGAATACCTTCTGCATCATAGGCACGGTTCACGTGCAGATGTCCGCCAAGGATGGCTTGGATATTGCGTGTTTTAAGAATATTGACCACCTCATACCAATTGCTTAAATCCCGGTCGATAGGAAAATGATTGATGAAGATGATGGGTTGCTCCGGAGGAGTGGCGCGTACAATGGAGTCGAGCCACAGGATTTCTTCACGCGGAATGTGGGGTGGTCCCATGCGGAGGCTCGGTCCGGCACCGCAACCGATGAAGCGCACCCCTTGCCAATCGTAATAAAAATGGGATGCCCGGAAAATCTTGTCGAACATGGTACAGCCGTTTTCACTCCAGTTCACATCATGATTGCCCGGCAGCAGGAAATAGGGCTTGCGGAAATTCTTCAGAATCTCCTGCAACAGGTGGAATTCTTTCGTATCACCGAATTCCGTTACATCACCACTGAGAATGGTGAAGTCTACAGCCGGATTGGCATTGATGTCTTCAATGGATTGCCGCAGGTCATCTTCGGCATAAGTGAAAGAATTGAGATGTACATCGCTGAGCCAGGCGAAAGTAAAGGCTCGTTCTTTGCCGTCTTGCCCGTAGGAGAGGACTGACAGCGCCATCACGCAGACGGCCAATAAAACTCTTTTCATAAATCTTTGGGGGTATTAGTAAGTGTTCCCTCAAAGATATGGATTTTTTGGTTAAAACCAACTTAGTCAATAGTCAAAAAGTACTCATTCAGGTTCTGGGTTGGCTTCAGGTCCAGTTTCTTCCTTAATCGGTACCGGTTATTTTCCACCGCACGGACGGAGAGATTCATCAAGGAAGCGATATCCTTCGTCTCCAGGTTCAGTTTGAGGCAGGCACAAAGACGCAGGTCATTGTTGGTGAGTTGCGGATGCATCTCTTTCAGCCGTTTGAAGAAGTTACGATGCTTCTGCTCGAACTTGATGAGGAACATTTTCCAGTCGTCCTCCGTATCGAGGTTGTTGGCAAGCAGGATGTTTATCTTCTGATAGAGGGGCAGCAATCCCTTCTGTGTATTCTTGGCGCAGATTTCATCTACTATATCCTTCAACTTCAGAATGAGTTCGTTCTTATGGATAATGAAAGAAGTTTGGGTGAAAATTTCGGCATCCTTCTCTTCTATCTCATTTTGCAACTGCTCGTTCACCATACGCAGATACCTCGCCTCCTGTGCTTTCAACCTGCGCAGATGCTTGGCTTGCAGGCGCCGCTTCGTCAAATAGAAGGCACCCAACAGGGTAGTGATAGTGAGTACCCCGCAGGTGAGATACCACCAGACAGTATTATACCACGGAGGCAGTACTTCAAAATTCAGCAGCGTATCCGGTGAATAGTTGTTCAGGCCATCCGTCGTGCGCAGGCGCAAAGTATATTTGCCTTGGGGAAGACGGGCATAAGAGACGCTGTTCAGACGTTTGGGAGCACTCCAGGTGCTGTCCATCTCCATCAACTGATATTGCACGAAGAGATTTTCGGCAAAGGCGGCATTGACGGAAAAGCCGACGGTGACTGTGTTATCTTCATACGCCACCTGGATATCCCGGCTCAAATCCATAAATCCGGCGTTCACTTCTCTTCCCGTATGCACAAACTCAAGGTTGGGAGCCGACAATTGTACGGTCTGCCGCTTGCTGCGGTGGGAGTTGTGGAGGATGAATCCGGCATCCAGGCAGATGAGCGACAGAGAGTCGTTGAGGACAGAAGCGTTTTCGAAAGCGGTGATGAGCGAAAGGTTGTCCGCCTCCACCTTATAGGCTTCCCGGATGCGGGCGATGTAGCCGTCGTAGAAGAAACGGTAGACGGATGAACCGGTGATGGCCCAATTCTCCTCGCTGTCAATCGGCACAATTCTTTTGAGGTCATATATCGCTTCGAAGCAACGGTTCAGATGCTGCTCAAGTTGCAGGTTATCGTTAATTTCATCGTAGATGTAAAAACGGTTGTTACCCAGAAAGAGGATGCGTCCGCCCGATTTGAACAATTGCAGGTGGGAAGGCAGCGAATTGTTTTTCTCATTGCCATAATAGGTATAGTAGCGGAAAGAATTCAACTCATCATTCAGTCGGCACTTGTAGACACCCCGGCTGGCGGTTTCCAGCCAGATATTTCCCAAGTGGTCCGTTTCGGCATTGTATATCGGGTCCGAAATCTGCCTCATGGCATTCAGTTCTCCGGTAGACTTGTTCAATATCAGCATCTCTTCGTAGGTGATGATAATCTGTATAGGTTTGCCGTTGATATTCGCATCGAGGGTGCGGAAGACTCCCGTATTGATGCGATAGGGATGCCGGATGTGCAGATCGGGAAGAATTTCGAGCAACCCGTTGGTGTGTGAGCAAAGCAGACGTCCGTCAGTTTGCTGGAAAGACCATACTTGCCCCTGGGTACCCTCTATCAGTTTGAGGGAAGAAAAGATGTCCAGGTCGTTGAGTCTGCTTTGCGGAGTGTAATATACGCCTTGGTTGGTGCCGATAAACAGATGGTCGTTCCAGACAGTGGCACTGTAGACGCCTCCGAAACCGCCGTCCGTAGACCGGTAATAGCTTAGTCCGTCCGTATAGCGGATATAGGCCAGCCCGCGGTCCAGTGCCACCCAGATGTTGTTCTGATTGTCCTCGTAGAGTGAAAGGACGGTGTTGTTCTGCAGAGTGTTGGCGCTGGAGAAGTGATTGAGGATGTTTCCCTCGGTATCGACCTCGTACACCCCGCTGAGTTGCGTACCCAGGTAATAGGTATTCCGTTTGGCGGAATAGATGGCGCAGTTCAGTTCCTGCCCTGCCAGTTGGCGTGAGAGGGAGAGATTCCAGGGGATGAAGTTTTTCCGGTCGTAGAGGTATATTTCGCCGGTGGAAGTACCTACCAGATAGCGGTCGGTGCCATAAGGCAGAATGACCCGTGTGGTGGTACCGTTCAGGAATTCGCTGCCGGGCATCCGGATGAGTTTGCCGTTATCCAGTTGGTAGAGTGCTCCGTACATCTCCTGTACCCAATATTCGTTGCGCACTTTCAGCAACAGGAGGAAAGCATTCGGACCTTCAACCGGAGTGATTGTCTGGTGGTCGTATACATATATGTGGCTGAAAGACTGGAAATAAACTTTCTCCCCGTCTATCCAGATGCGCCAAAAACTTTGATTGTCCAGGGGATTTTCCCCTTTGATCATGCTCTTCAAAGAGGTGTATTTCAGTTCTCCCGACTGGTCGCGGTCCCATCGTCCCAAGTCTTCGGAACCACCGCTATAAATGGTCTGATGGTCTGCTACGGCTATGGCACGCACGAGGTCGGCGTTAGGAGTCTGAAAGAGTTTCCACTCCATGCCGTCGGATGCCAGCAGGCCGATGCTGTTGCCGAAGTACATGATGCCTTTCTCGTCCTGTCCGATAGACCAGTTTTTGTTGGCTGCATGATATTTGTCACGTGAGAGATTGGATACATAAGGCTTCTGGTTGGCAATTATCGGTATGCAGGTGAAAAGACACGCAAAGGTGACTAATAAGTGCTTTCGAATGTCCATAATAGGTTGAATAAAGGTTAGTGAAGGCTTTCGACCTTACTGTTTTTTCTTGGGACAAAGATAGTTAATTTAAGGTTAGTGCAAAAATATGGGGGTATTTCTTATCACCGCCACGGGGAGGGGAATGCCGGCTATGCTTCTGAGCTGATTTGTGACGGACTCTAAGGTAAGTAGGGGCAGGCTGAGGTTATACTTGTGACTATCATCAATACGGATGATGGTAGGCATCAATACGGATGATGATATCTTCAAGTATAACCTTGCCCTGTCTCTGTTTGGCTCTTTGCCCGGCTGACTCAGAATCCCAGCTTCTTTAGTCCTGCCTGCACATCGGGATGGCTCATGAAGAGTTTCCAGAGCAGACCGCTCCGGTAGTTCTCTATCATGACGGCTATCGGACCTTGGTCGATGGCAAGGTATCGTTTGGGATACCAGTCTTCCGTCTCACTGAAAGCATCATAGAACCCATACGGACCGAATACTTTCTCGCCCATGTCATAAAGATGCCGCATCACTTCCAGCGAATATTCCGGAGTGTAGACAATGGATGAAAGGGCGGCGGTGGGGGAGATGACGCTCAGGTCATCCTGTTCATCGGGCTTGTGGGCAACGTATCCGTTGACGGAATAGCTGGCGGTCAGTCCCCAGCAGTCGGGACCGAAACCTTTCCAGTTCTTCGGGTTGCGGATGCAGTAGGCGCGGTTGACGAGAGCCAGGTTACGCATTTCGTCGAAATAGCTGGCACAGTATTCATCTTTCAAACCTGTCGGATTCAGACCGAGGAAAGAGTAATGGGCCCAGAAGAGGGGACTGACTTCGCAACCCTGGTAGCGCAGGTGCAGGTCGATGCCCTCCACTTTGTGGGGAGCGACGATGGCGCCGTTCTGTGCCCAGCCCTCGTGATAGACGGCGGCAGGAACGCCATGTGTGGGCGAGGCGGCGGCAAGAATGTACAGGATGAGACACTCGTTGTAGCCGTGGACGGGGAAGTTCATTTCCCAACCGTACTCCGGGCTCCAATGCCAGTAGAGCACATTCTGCTCGTCCTGTCGGTAGAAGTTCCATTCTACGTCACGCCAAAGGGTATCGATACGCTGTGCGAGGGCTTGTTCTTCGGAGGAACCGTTGATGTAATATTGATGTACGGCAAGCAATCCCTGCATGAGGAAGGCGGTTTCTACGAGATCGCCGCCGTTGTCTTTTCGTCCGAAGGGCTTCACCTTGCCGGTTTCTCCATACCACCAATGGGGATAGACACCGTGAAAGCGGTCGGCCGTCTCAAGGAAGGAGACAATCTTTTTCATACGGGCAAGTCCCTCGCTGCGGGTGACGTAGCCGCGGTCGATACCGGCCAGAATGGCCATAATGCCGAAACCGCTGCCGCCGGAGGTCACAACGTTCCGGTCGTCTTCGGGATAGACGCCGTCCATGTGGATGCGCTCGGGGGCGAGGCCGCTGTTCGGTTCGGCGCCGTCCCAGAAGTAATTGAAAGTACTCCGCTGTACGGTATCCATCAGGGCTTCGTCGCTCATCGGAACCGGCTGGCTGTCGGGACTTTTGCATTGTGTGAAGACCGGCAACAGCAGGAGGAATAGTAGGCTATGGTACATCTTCATAGTTATACTTATTGAAGTGTTAAATCAACGAGAACAGGGCAGTGGTCGGAGAGGAAACCGTTCTCCGGGGCATCCTGGATGACACGGTAACGGGTGGCTTTCGTTCCGCCGGTTGCAAATACGTAGTCCAACAATACGCGTTCTTCTGCCGGCAGGCGTCCGAAGTCGTGGAAAGACCAGGACGGACCATAGGTGACGGTTGCCGTTTTCGCGGTGTTTTCCATTCCTCCTTTTTCCAGAGTCTGCAAGGGGGCTTCATTAGGTGTACAGTTGAAGTCGCCGGTGATGACGGCAGGCATACCCGGAGCTATTTCTCCGATTTTATTCAAGATGAGCTGTACACCTTCTTTACGGGCTATTGCTCCGTCGTTGTCCAAGTGGGTATTGAAGAAGACGAGTTTCTTTCCGTTGCTCTTTTCTTGCAGGATGGCCCAGGTGGTGATGCGGTTGTAAGAGGCGTCCCAGCCTTTGATGCCGATGGTTTCGGGCTGTTCACTGAGAGAGAAATTGCCGTATTCTACGAGGGTGAACCGTCCGGTATTGAAGAATATCGGGCAGTATTCGCCTGCCTCCTTGCCATCGTCGCGTCCCACGCCCAAAGCGGTATATTGTGGAAGACCTTGTTTCAGGTCTTCCATTTGGTTATGGCATACTTCCTGCATACCCAGCAGGTCGGGTTGATAATAGGCAATCATCCGGCAGATGTTGTCTTTACGGTATTTCCAGTTGTTGGCGCTGTCAGAGGGGGCATCCAGGCGGATGTTGAAAGTCATGACTTCCAGAGGTCGCTCATTCCGGGCTGTATGGCTTTTACAGCCGCAGAGGAATAGCAGGCCGCAGATGCAGGTAAGTAAAACCGTGTGTTTCATGTTTTCTTGTTTTTAATTGAGTAATTATTTTAGGGTCAATCGTGCTGTTTTTACTGCTTGGCTGCTACCGCCGATCATTATGTTGAAGTCTCCCGGTTCGGCCACATGATTGAGGTCGTAGTCGTAGAAACGTAATAATTCAGGAGTTATCTTGAAAGATATCGTCTTGCTTTCGCCGGCTTTGATGAAGACTTTCTCGAAGCCTTTCAACTCCTTTACCGGGCGGGTGATGCTTCCTACAAGGTCGCGGATGTAGAGCTGTACGACTTCCGCACCGTCGCGTTTGCCGGTGTTGGTTACGCTGACTGTGGCAGTGACGGAGCCGTCTTGTCCCATAACCGTTTTATCCAGAGTGATGTCACTGTACCGGAAAGTGGTGTATGACAAACCGTAGCCAAACGGATACAGCGGTTCGTTATCCACATCCAGATAATTGCTGCGGAACTTCTCGAACCATTTGCCTTCTGCCAGTGGGCGTCCGGTATTCTTGTGATTATAGAACAAAGGTATCTGTCCCACATTCTTCGGGAATGTCATTGTCAGCTTGCCACTTGGGTTTACGTCGCCAAACAGTACGTCACCGATAGCGTATGCGGCTTCACTTCCGCCGAACCATACATTCAGGATGGCAGGTACATTCTCCTGTTCCCAGACGAGCGTCAGCGGGCGGCCGGTAAAGAGGGTGAGTACAACAGGCTTTCCTGTTTTCAGCAAGGCTTCGAGTAAAGTGCGCTGTACATCGGGAATATTCAGGTCGGTACGGCTTGAACTCTCACCGGTCATTTCGGAAGATTCACCCAGTGCGGCAACAATAACATCGGCACCGGCGGCTACTTTCAACGCCTCGTCCAGCATTTCCTTATCCGTGCGATTGTCGCGGTTCAGCGAACGGCCGAACATCGTGGCACGTTCCTCATAGGCTGCGTCGCTGATGAGGTTACTGCCTTTGGCGTAAGTGATGTTCACCTTGCCTGCCATCATTTCCTTCAGTCCTTCGTATACGGAAGGATAATCGTTGAGGCGGGCGGCTACACTCCATGTTCCCGGCATATTGCTGCGGGTATTTGCCAGGGGGCCGATGACGGCAACCGTACCTTCTTTCTTGAGGGGGAGGAGAGGTTCGGCAGAGCCCGGATGTATGCTGCCATTCTTTAGCAGAACGAAACTCTCACCGGCAATCCGCCGGGCTGCCTCACGATGTTCTTTGGTGAAGATTTCACGTGCGGGACGTTTCAGGTCGCAGTATTTGTATGGATTATCAAACAAGCCCAGTTTGTATTTGGCTTCGAGTATGCGGCGGCATGCCGTGTCCAGTGTTTCCATGCTGATTTTGCCTTCGTCAATGGATTTCTTGACAGTGCCTACAAAGCCTGCGCTCACCATATCCATATCCACGCCTGCATTGAGTGCGCGTGCGGAAACGGTCTGCAAATCACCGATGCCGTGCGCAACCATTTCGGCAATGCCGGTAAAGTCTGTAACAACAAAACCGTTGAAACCCCATTGCTTGCGAAGCACGTCCGTCATCAACCATTTGTTGGCTGTGGCGGGCACACCGTCTATTTCGTTGAAAGAGGCCATCACGCTGCCTACCCCTGCATCCACAGCCGCCTGGTAAGGGTACAGATATTCATTGAACATACGGTTGCGGCTCATGTCCACCGTATTGTAATCGCGTCCGGCTTCTCCTGCACCATATAGGGCAAAGTGCTTTACGCAGGCCATGATTTCATTGTTATGTTTCAGCTGATTGTCGAGGTCTGCACCCTGATAACCTAATACCATTGCCCGTGCGATGGCTCCTCCCAGGAACGGGTCTTCGCCATTACCCTCGCTGACGCGTCCCCACCGCGGGTCACGGCTGATGTCCACCATTGGACTGAATGTCCATGAGATGCCGTCGGCACTGGCTTCTGTAGCTGCAATGCGGGCCGATTGCTCGATAGCAGCCATGTCCCATGAACAGGAGAGCCCCAGTGGGATGGGGAAGATGGTTTCGTAGCCATGCACTACGTCCATACCGAACAGCAGAGGGATGCCGAGGCGTGATTTCTCTACTGCCAGCTTTTGTACATCACGGATTTTATCCACTCCTTTCAAGTTGAAGAGGCCGCCTACCAGTCCTTGTTCAATCTTTTTGGCAACGTCGCTGCTTTGTGCCTGTCCGGTGGTGATTTCTCCGGTCACGGGCAAGTTCAGCTGGCCGATTTTCTCTTCTACGGTCATTTTCTTCATCAGTTCCGTTACGAACTTGTCCATCTCCCGGGGGGTATCTTTCGGGTTGTTTTTCCCCGGCATGGCCGTTGTCATCAGAGCGGATAAAGAGAAAGCTATAAATAATGCTCTTTTTTTCATACCTATATGTTATAATTTGAAATATCTCAAGTTGAAGTATCTGAACGAAGTGAAGAATCTACTCTCTTGAATATTGAGAAGAGATTCTTCGACAACGTTTAGGATGACAGAATGATACGTTTATCAGACTCTTGGAAACTCCTCCGTTGGTAGGGGAATTCGGATATCAACGTGCTGTATTGATTCTGCCAACGAATATTTATTCATCTTTAGGCTCTTTCAGTAAATCAGGAATCTGAGTGTACTGGTTGAAAGGAAGCGGTAAAAGTGCCTTGTCTTCCGACCATCCCTTCAATTCTGTCTTAGCCAGACCGGTGCGTACAAGGTCGTTGTAACGTTCACCCCATTCGCACACCAGTTCCATGCGGCGTTCATCAATAACCTGTTGGAAGGTTACATTGGTAAGTTCCGGCATCTGTGCGCGTCTTCTTACTTCATTGAACGGGGCGTCACCACTCTTGCCATTCTTTATTTTGGCTTCGGCATTCATCAGCAGTACATCGGCATAGCGGAAAATGCGGGCATTGTTGTTTGTGCCATATTTCGTGCGGCCCGGAGTCAGCTGGTTGAGTGGGGTATAAGCCTTTCCGTTCCAACAGTCAGTTTTCTTTGGGTCTACCTGAGCACGGATATAATCGCCGTCCGGTGTGGTTGAATCTGCCAGTAGGAACGAAGTGGTGGCGCGTATCGTCTCTCCACGGGCATATGCCCAGTCACGGAAGGATTTAAGGATTCCGCAATCTCCCCAGCCACTGATGTCGCTACCGGAATTGTTGGGACCCTGGCAAACAAACCACTGGTCGCCGTCAATCAAATCACCTGAACCATTGCCGAAGTCGGTCATCTGGCATTCGAACATAGACTCGTCACAAAGTTTTCCGGGAATCTTGAACAATTGATAGAAGTCGGGATAGAGTGAGAAGTTACCATGCTCGATAATGTCGTCCGTCAGTTCTTCCACCTTTGCATAGTTACCCATGTTCAGATGGATCTTAGCAGCCAGCATAGCAGCGGAAAAAGCTGTTACGGCTCCCTTGTGTTCACTTTGATTGGGACGGATGCGCGGCATATTGTCCATGCCGTACTGCAAATCTTCCAATGCGTATTTGTTTACCGCGTTGGCAGTGGAACGGCTCAAATCAACCTGATTATTGTCACGAAGAATAGTGACGGGACCGAAAGCCTGAACCAGACGGTAGTAAGCATAGGCACGCATGAACATCACTTCACCACGATAGGCCTTGTAATTCTTCATATCGTTATCGTTGGTGATATTCTCAGCGTATAAGTCCAGCGACTCGATGGCCGCGTTGGCGGTTTTGATAATGTTGTAGTATTGCATCCACAACTCATTGAATCCCCAGAAAGAATCGTTGTACTTATATTCGCTCAGGTTGTAATAGTCGCTGCCATTCCATTGGCCGCTGAATACGTCCTGGTCGCGGATGGTCGTAATTTCCCAAATCACCCAGTGCAAACCGCTGGTACGGATCTTTGCATACACACCTGATACCGGTTGGTACATATTACTGATATTGGTATAATCCACCTTCTCCTCCGGAACTTTACCTTCGGGCTCTTTATCCAGAAAACCATTGCAGGATGCGAATGATAACACCATCAGGGCGGACACTATAAATATGAAAGGTCTTATTAATGTTTTCATTTGTTCTAAATTATTAATGGGTTATTTCTTAGAAATCGATTCTCAAACCTAATGTATAAGTCGATGTCAAAGGATATACTTCTGTATCCCAACCTTGGCTGTCGGACAATTCGGGAGTGAATGCGTTGGCCTTGAAGGTGGTGAACGGACGGTCGGCAGTCAGACTGAGGCGCAGGCCCGGCATGGTATAGTTGCCTAACTTGAGGTTACGGAATGTGTAGCCGAGTGTAATGTTCTGGATGCGGAAGTAGTCGGCGCTTTCTACAAAGTAAGAGCTATACTTCTGGTCGCTTACATTCCAGGGTTTCAGCAGGGCGGCAGCTGAAGGGTCAGAGTTTGTAGAACCTGGTCCAGTCCAACGGTTTTCGTATTGGGCACGGTCGAAGTTATAGTTTTGCGAGGAATAGCGGAGCGCACGCTTACGGTTGAACATCTGAGCTCCGGCCTGTCCGTAAGTGGTCAGTTGGAAGTCGAGGTTCTTGTAATTGAGGCCGAGGTTGATGCCATAAGTGAAGTTGGGGATATAAGAGCCCAATGTGGTACGGTCGTTTCCGTCGAGAACACCATTCCCGTCGAGGTCGGCATACTTCAAGTCACCCGGTACACAGCCGTTGGCAACCGCAATAGGGTCAGCGGCAACTTCCGCATCAGTTTGATAAACGCCTATCATCTTGAATCCATAGAATGAGTTCATTTCTTTTCCTACGATATTCACTGTTTTGCCTCCTCTGATGATGCTGTTGCCGTTCAGGTCTTTCACGCGATTTCTTAAGGTAGAGAGATTCACACCTATATTATAGGAGAAATCTCTGCCGATTTTATCGTTCCAGTTGACGCTTACGTCAATACCGGAGTTGAGAATCTTACCGTAGTTACCTGCAAGGGTAGTGGTGCTGAACGGGAGAAGCGGAGCGATTACGGCATTATTGGTCATACGGTGATAGTAATCGACGTCAATGTTCAGGCGATTGTTCAGCGTGATGAAGTTTACACCGGCATTCCACTCTTCAACAACTTCCCACTTCAGCCAACTGAAGTATGTAGTGTTCTGATAACCTGCAATGGTAGAGTTGCCGAATACACCGGATGCAGCGTTACCGGTAGCGATAGAAGCAAAGCCATCACTTGCCGCAACATGGTCGTTACCCAGCTTACCCCAGCTTGCACGCAGTTTCAGGAAGTCAATCCATTCCCGGTCTTTCAGGAACGATTCTTCCGACAGAACCCAGGCGGCACCTACTGAAGGGAAGTATCCCCAATGTTCCTGGTACTTGCTGGAACCGTCGGCGCGCATCGTAAACATCAGCAGATATTTGTCATCGTAATTGTAGTTGAGGCGGGCAAAGTAAGAAAGACCTCTGTAACAGTAGCCATCATCCTTTACGGTAGCACCTGCCGCATCACCGTTCTTGATGTACCAATATTCATCCGCTCCATCGGGAACGTTGCTTGCTTTACCTTCGAACATACGCCATTGTTCCTGACGCATGGAGTAACCTGCCATTGCACCGAATCTGTGCTTTCCCCATTGGTCATTGTAGGTCAGGGTATTGTCCCAGATATAGTTATAGTACTTGTTTTCGTTCTTTGTAAGTTGGGTGGTGGCTGATTGCTGCCAGCTGCTTACGTAGTACTTCGGAGTAAACTCACGGCCTTGGGTGGAAAGGAAACTATAAGAATAGTTTGTCTTGAAATTCAGTTTACTGGGGATGAAGTCTATCTGTGCATAGAAATTACTCAGTACCTGATAATTCTCTTTGCTTGAGTCGAAATATTTGGCAGTTGCAATGGGATTATAGAAGTTTGACGTATAACCGATTGCGTCCGGAGAGCCAAATTTATCCGGGAAACCTTTCTCGTTAAATTCGTCATCATAAAGAGCTACGATAGGCGGACAGTTGAAAGCCTTCTGCCATGCCTGGTTATTGGGCACCTGCTGGGTGGAGTTACTGAACACGCCGTTGAAGCCGACTTTCAGCCAGTTCGTTGCATCATAATCGACAGAGCCACGGAAGTTCATGCGTTTATAGTTGTTGTCAACATCCATAATACCGTCTTGATACAAATAGCTCACACCAACAGAATAAACAGCTTTCTCCGAACCACCGTTGATGTTCAAACTGTGGTTGGTGATGGCGGCAGTACGCAAAAGCTGGTCATACCAGTCATTGTCTGCTTTGAAAGTCCAGTTGTGAAAGTCGGGGTCGTCATGACTGCCGCCGTATTTGTCGATGGACTGTATGAAGTGCGTCTTATAGGAGTCGAAGTTACCTTCGAGAAGCATGGTTGCATATTCGTGTGCATTACAGAGTTCGAGCACATTGGAGGCTTTCTGAATACCTACATAACCATCGTATGTAATCTTGGCCTTTTGGTTGCGTGAGCCTTTTCTGGTAGTAATCAGCACGACGCCGTTTGCGGCGCGTACACCATAAATAGCGGCTGCCGAGGCATCTTTCAGAATAGACATTTCCTGAATATCTGCATTGTTCAGGAAGTTGATGTTATCATAGAACATGCCATCTACCACGAACAGCGGTGTGCTGTTGGAGAAAGAACCGACACCACGGATTTGGACGGTAGGACCTTCGCCCGGGGCACCATTATTCACAATATTGACACCGGGGACTTTTCCCTGGAGGGCTGCCATTGGGGTAGGCGACGGCACGGCTGCAAGTTCTTCACCCTTGACTACCGTGATCGGTGCTGTCAGGTCTTTGGCCTTTGCTGCACCATAGCCGATAACAATAACCTCTTCCAACTGCTGTGAATCTTCTTTTAGTGTCACATTAATGACCGAACGTCCGTTCACCTTTACATCCTGTGTCAGCATACCTATATAGCTGAAGATGAGTGTTCCGTTTCCGGGAACATCCTTTAATGTATATTTACCATCCAGGTCGGTAACCACACCATTGCCGGTACCTTGCACGAGGATGGATACACCAATCAGTGCGTCACCCGAGGTATCGGTTACGACGCCTGTCACTGTTTTTGTTTGGGAGATTGCCGGCATTGTCACCAATAGCAGGCATGCCGCTAATAATAGATTTTTCAGCCATGAGGCTTTTTTCAGAAGATGTGTCTTACTCTTCATCGCATTAAATTTTTTAGTGGATAACTCAGTTTCTTTTATTCTTCGCTCTGCGCAGGGCTTGAATTCAACTTCATCGCAAATGTAGGAATTTCAGGAAACGGAAAGCAAAAAAGATATTCACCACAAATACATCTCCCCGATTTTTAACAAACAGGAGACTACTCATTTACTACTCAAATTGATTTAATGCGTTGTTTATTAGAATTATAAAGATAGGGACGTAAGGATTGACTTTTGAAAAAGCGGAAGCCGGCAACGGGGATTGTGTACTGTTGTCGGCTTCTTTTTATTTAATTATATGAATCAGTAGTTGAATTTACCTCCTTTCTGTAGCGGTTATGAATGAATTTCAACTCCTGATTCGTTTTAATTGCTGATTGAGAATCCCAATTTCTTTAGTCCTGCCTGTACATCCGGATGACTCATGAAGAGTTTCCATAGCAATCCGGTGCGGTAGTTCTCTATCATGACGGCTATCGGGCCCTGGTCGATGGCGAGATAACGTTTGGGATACCAGTTTTCCGTTTCGCTGAAGGCATCGTAGAAACCGTAAGGGCCAAAGACTTTGTCACCCATTTCGTAGAGATGGCGCATGACGGCAAGGGACTGTTCCGGGGTATAAACGATGGATGACAGGGCGGCGGTGGGGGAGATGACGCCGTGATCGTCTTTCTCGTTCGGCATATGGGCGGCATAGCCGTTGACGGAGTAGCTGGCGGTCAGTCCCCAACAGTCGACACCGAAGCCTTTCCAATGTTTCGGATTACGGATGCAGTAGGCACGGTTGACGAGGGTCAGGTTGCGCATCTCGTCGAAGTAGCTGGCGCAGTATTCGTCTTTCAGCCCTGTGGGGTCCAGACCGAGGAAGGAATAGTGAGCCCAGAAGAGAGGGCCTGCTTCACAGCCCTGGTAACGCAGATGGAGTTCGATACCTTCGACTTTGTGGGGTTCGACGATAGCGCCGTTTTGTGCCCAACCGTCATGATAAACGGTAGCGGGAACTCCGTGAGTAGGCGATGCGGCGGCAAGGATGTACATGATGAGACATTCGTTGTAGCCGTGAACGGGAAAGTCCATAGCCCAACCGTATTCGGGACTCCAGTGCCAATAGAGGACGTTCTGGTCGCCCTGACGGTAGAAGTTCCAGTCTACATCACGCCAAAGAGTGTCGATGCGGCGGGCAAGAGATTGCTCGCGGGCTGTCAGGGTACTGTCGGCTTGGGAAGAATCTCCTTGAGAATAATCTTTGGGAGATACTCCTTTGTCGTTACCGTTGACGTAGTATTGGTGTGCGGCAAGCAGTCCTTGTATGAGGAAGGCCGTTTCGACGAGGTCACCGCCGTTATCTTTCTGCCCGAAGGGTTTCACTTTTCCGGTATCTCCATACCACCAGTGTGGATAAGCACCGTGGAAGCGGTCGGCTTTTTCGAGGAAGGAAACTATCTTTTCCATACGGGCGAGACCTTCGGCACGGGTGATGTAACCACGGTCAATACCGGAAATCAGGGCCATGATGCCGAAGCCACTGCCGCCGGAGGTGACGACGTTCTGATCTTTTTCGGGATAGATGCCGTCCATGTGGATGCGTTCGGGAGCAAGACCGCTGTTGGGTTCGGCACCCTCCCAGAAGTAGTTGAAAGTAGTGCGCTGGACAGTGTCCATGAGGGCATCATCGGTAAGCGGGGAGGTACTGCCGGATTTAGAGTTCTTGCAGCCTCCAAGAAAGAGGAGGAAGAAGAGGGGAAAAAGGTATTGAGGTATATGCTTCATATTAATAAAGGGTTAATGAGTGAATGATGATATAAATGATAATTTAATGAAGAATGATGAATGAAGAATGAAGAATTTGGCTGCGCTATGCAAGCATGTCGCTAGGTAATTCTTCATTCTTAGTTCTTCATTTCGATAAATTATCATTTCAGTGTCAACCTTGCCGTCTTCACAGCCTGGCTGTCTCCACCGATCATGATATCAAAATCACCCGGTTCTGCAATGTAATTCAGGTTATAATCATAGAAACGTAGCAGGTCAGGGGTTATCTTGAAAGATACCGTCTTGCTTTCTCCGGCGCGGAGGAAGATTTTATTGAAACCTTTCAGTTCGCGTACCGGACGGGTGATGCTTCCTACAAGGTCGCGGATGTAAAGCTGTACCACCTCTGCACCGTCACGTTTTCCGGTGTTGGTTACGGTGACTACGGCCGTCACGGAACCGTCTTTCCCCAGTGTCGGCGTGCTCAGAGCAATGTCGCTGTATTGGAAAGTGGTGTACGACAAACCATAACCGAAAGGATACAGCGGTTCATTGTCCACATCCAGATAATTGCTGCGGAACTTCTCGAACCATTTGCCTTCCGCCAACGGGCGTCCGGTGTTCTTATGATTGTAGAACAAAGGTATCTGCCCTACATTCTTCGGGAAAGTCATTGTCAGCTTGCCACTCGGATTTACGTCACCGAATAAGACGTCACCGATGGCATAAGCCGCCTCACTACCGCCGAACCATACGTTCAGAATGGCAGGAACGTGTTCCTGTTCCCAAGTCAGCGTCAGCGGACGACCGGTGAAGAGAGTCAGTACAACGGGCTTACCGGTTTTCAGCAGAGCTTCCAGCAAAGTGTGCTGCACGTCGGGCAAGCCAAGTTCCGTGCGACTACTGCTTTCACCGCTCATTTCGGAAGACTCGCCCAGTGCGGCTACGATTACATCGGCTCCGGCGGCCGTCTGAAGGGCTTCGTCCAGCAACTCCTTATCCGTGCGGTTGTCGCGGTTCAGCGAACGGCCGAACATCGTGGCACGTTCCTCGTAGGCGGCATCGCCGATGAGGTTACTGCCTTTGGCATAGGTGATGTTGACTTTGCCTGCCATCATTTCTTTCAGACCTTCGTAGAGGGAAGGATAATCGTTGAGGCGGGCGGCTACACTCCATGTGCCCGGCATATTGCTGCGGGTGTTTCCGAGGGGGCCGATGACAGCAACGGTGCCTTGCTTTTTCAATGGAAGCACACCTGCACTATTCTTTAAGAGCACAAAACTCTCTCCGGCAATCTTCCGTGCCACGTCGCGGTGTTCTTTGGTGAATATATCCCGTTTCGGACGGTTCACGTCGCAGTATTTATAAGGATTATCAAATAATCCCAGTTTATATTTCGCTTCCAGTATCCGGCGGCAGGCTGTGTTCAGCGTAGCCATCCGTACTTTACCTTCCTTGATGGATTTCATCAATGTACCTACGAAACCTTCGCTCACCATATCCATGTCCACTCCGGCATTCAAGGCGAGGGCGCTGACGGTTTGCAAATCGCCCACGCCGTGCTCCACCATTTCGGAAATGCCCGTGAAGTCCGTTACTACGAAACCCTGGAAACCCCACTTGTCACGGAGTAAGTCGGTCATCAGCCATCGGTTTCCGGTGGCAGGTATGCCGTCCACTTCGTTGAAGGAAGCCATCACACTGCCCACACCGGCTTCTACGGCAGCTTCATACGGGTACATATATTCGTTGAACATCCGGTTGCGGCTCATGTCCACGGTGTTGTAGTCGCGTCCGGCCTCTCCGGCGCCATACAGGGCGAAGTGCTTGACGCAGGCCATGATTTCATCGTTGCGATGCAGTTGGTCTTTCAAATCCGTACCCTGGTATCCGAGGACCATAGCCTGTGCAATAGCTCCACCCAGGAAAGGGTCTTCTCCCGAACCTTCGGAGACACGTCCCCAACGTGGGTCGCGGCTGATATCCACCATCGGGCTGAACGTCCAGGAGATGCCGTCGGCACTTGCTTCGATAGCGGCGATGCGGGCGGACTGCTCGATGGCTGCCATATCCCAGGTGCAGGACAATCCCAGAGGGATGGGGAAGATAGTCTCGTATCCGTGTATCACGTCCATGCCGAATAGCAAGGGGATGCCGAGGCGTGATTTTTCTACTGCGAGTTTTTGTACTTCAAGGATGCGGTCTACGCCTTTCAGGTTGAAAAGGCCGCCTACCAGCCCTTTCTCGATTTTTTGCGCCACGTCGCTGCTTTTGGCCTGTCCTGTGGTGATGTCGCCTGTGACGGGTAGGTTCAGCTGACCAATCTTCTCTTCCACGGTCATCCGTTTCATCAGTGCGTCGATGAATCGGTCCATGTCCAGCGGGGAATTCTGCGCCTGTGCGGCTGCCAAACTCATTAGGGTGCCCAGCAGCAACAGACTTGCTTTTTTGAATATTGCTTTCATATACTTCAGTTTATATTAATTAGTAGTCCGGGTTCTGCACCAATACCCCGTTCGATTTATCTATCTCAGTCTGCGGCAAAGGCAACAGTGCGTTCTTCGGCTGATAGTTCTTTCCGGCAGCCTGGAGCACTTCCTGTGCGATACCCCAGCGCACGAGGTCATAGAAACGGTCGGGCTCCAATGCCAGTTCTACGCGGCGTTCGTGGCGGATGGCCTCGCGCAGGACATTTTGGTCAAGAGACTCCACTTTGGGCAATACATCCGTCAGCGTGCCGCGGGCATGTGCACGTACCTGTTCCAGATAACCGCTTGCTTCGCCCATCAGACCTTTCTCGTTGGCCGCTTCGGCAGCCATCAGCAATACGTCCGGATAGCGGATGATACGGATATTCACCCAGAATCCCATGCGGGTGTACTTACGGCGCAGTGCAGGGTCTGTATAAGCCTTCTTGTTGAAGTAAGCGCCCATGGCGGTAGATACGGGTGATTCGCCGTATGGCTTGTTAGTCGTTTCCGGGGTGATAGGTTCTTCGTCACTGCGGCGGAAGTATATCAAACTGGCATCTTTGCGGGGGTCACCTTTTTCAAAAGCCTCGCCCATCAGTTTGGTAGCCATGTGCCAACCCCAGCCGAGGTCGAAGTCGCCGGCTCCACGCACACCCTGTACCTGGCAGAATTGGCTGCCGATGCTGGCGTCTTCCTTCATGGCATCGGTGGCTTCGCATTGTAACTCGAAAATGCTTTCACCACAGTTCTCACCTTCCACGGTGAAGACTTTATCTACCGGAGTGTTCAGATTGTAGATGCCGGAAGTGATGACTTCGGTGGAAGCCTTGTACATGTTCTCCCAGTCACCCCGCATCATGTAGGTGCGTGCGTGCAATGAGCGTGCGGCACCCCAGGTGAGTCGGCCCGTGTAGTCGCTGTCCCATCTCAGGGGCAGGCAGTCTTCGGCTTCGGTCAGGTCTTTGTCAATCTGTTCGTATATCTTCTCGGCAGTGGTTTTGGGGACATTGGCATCGGAGGCTTCCACTACTTTGATGGTCACCAGAGGCACTTCGCCAAAGGCACGCACTAGGTTGAAGTAACAGTAGGCACGGAAGAAGAGCGCTTCGCCGCGGTTGCGGATGGACTCGGTGTCATCTTTGTGGTCACTGCCCGCGATGTCGTCCAGAATCTCATTACACTGGTAGATGATTTTGTAGTTCTGGCTCCAGTAGGCGCCCAACGGGCCATTGGAAGCCGTATATTCAAAATCGTCCCACATAGCGGCCTGTTCGCCACCGTCACCGGCATCACTACCCTTTTCGGAGTCCTCGCTGCGCACCATGTGCACCATGAAGGCGGGGATACCTGCGGTGATGTCGTAACCACGCATCAGATAGTAAACGTTAAATATCTTTCCGCCTACAAGGGCGTTCGGGGCGTCATCTTCCGTGAACTGTCCCAGCGGGTCACGGTCTAGAAAGTCATTACAAGAACTGAATGAGAGGGCGGTTGCGCCAATCAACAGTGACAGGATATATTTTTTTATCTTCATAATTTAAAGGTATTAATGGTTTAGGATACTATCTCAATTCCTCTCCTCCTGGGAGGAGAGGTGCCCAAAGGGCGGGGTGGTAGGTAAAAAATCCCCTAAAACGTCAGGTTAAATCCGAATGTATAAATGGCCGGCATCGGATAACTGCCGTCATCCACTCCGAAGGCAATGGCACTTCCGCCCAACTCCGGTGTATATCCGGTGTTATGCTTCCACGTCTTCAAGTTCTGTATGTTCACGTAGAGTTTCAATGCCTGCATGCCGATTTTGGAAATCAGCGCCTTGTCGAAGTTGTAAGCTAGAGACACGTTGCGGATGCGGAAGAACGAGCCATCTTCTATGTAATATTCAGAATTCATATTGTTGATGCTATGCTTCGTGTTCAGCAGCGGTTGGGTGTTGCTGGTGCCTTCTCCATGCCAACGGCCCATGCGCTGCGCCATGAAGTTGAACTGGCTCCAGGTATAATTGTCCCATGTGCGGTAAATCTGATTACCGCCTTGTCCCATCATATCCACGGACAATTCCCAGTTCTTATAACCTGCCCCGAGTGTAATGCCGTAAGTGACATCCGGAGTCGGATTACCAATCATTGTACGGTCTGCCGTAGTGATTTCACCGTCACCGTTCACATCCCGGAACTTGAGGTCACCCGGAGTGACGGTTGCCAGCTTGTTCTTCGGAGAGTTGTCTATTTCCTCCTGGCTCTGATAAACACCTTCCACCTTGTAGCCATAGAAGTACCCGATAGGATAGCCTGCCATTGTGTAGCTCTGGCTCTTGTCTCCGGCAATGATGGAGTAACCGTCTTGCACGAGGCTCAGGACTTTATTCTTGATGGTTGCCAGGTTTACTCCCACGTTATAGTCCCAGTCGCCGATCTGGTCGCGCCAACTGAGGGCAAGTTCCACACCCAAATTCTCAATGGAACCCAGGTTACCGATGCCCGGCACTGTTCCGGAGATGCCCGGCACTTCTGCCAGCAGGTCTTTCGTTTTCTTCTTGTAGTACACACCTTCGAAGTGCAGGCGGTTGCGGAAGAAGTTGGCTTCCGCACCTATTTCCCAAGCTTCCACTTTCTCCCAACGCAGGTTAGGATTGGGCAGATAGGCAAGCTGGTAGCCCGGATAGATGGCGGACGGAGTACCGAATACGGCGGAATAGGCATTCGTCAGCAACGGTTCTGCCGGATAAGCCCTGTCCAGGTTCTGATTGCCCAGTGTGCCCCATGAACCTTTCAGCTTCAACATGTCCAGCCACTCGATGCCTTTCATCCATTCTTCCTCGCTCATCAGCCAGCCCAGACCTACGGAGTAGAAGTTCTGCCACTGATTGCCTGTGTAAGAGAATGCGGAAGAACCGTCGCGGCGGTAGGAACCGTTGAACAGATACTTACCTTTATAATTGTAGAGGATACGCGCCAGCACCGACACTGTGCTACGTTCCCATTGTGTACTTCCGTTTGTGGCTGTGGCTGCATCACCGATGCTTACATACCATTTATCGGAGTTGTCCGGAATCACCAGACCTACGCCTTGTGTGCGGGCTCCGTTCAGATTTTCGAGCTTATTATAATAGGTGGTGAAACCGGCTGTAGCCGTCAGGTTGTGGTCGCCCCACGAGTTGGTGTAAGTCAGCAGGTAGTCGCTTTGCACTTTCATTTCTGTTTCTTTCGCCTGGCTCACTCCGGTTTTTCCGGTGCCCAGCGTGGCGATGTCTCCTTCGGCGCTGGCGTCATACACCTGTATAATCGGTGTGTAAGTCCGCGTGCTGTTGGATGCATAATCCAGTGAGAACATAGCCTTGAACTGGAAATGTTTCAGGAAGTCCCATTGTCCGTATATGTTGCCCGAACCGCGGTAATTTTCCGCTTTCGTGGTGTTCGCTTTCAGTTCCACGTCTACCATCGGGTTGTTCATCTGCGCTTTCTGGAAACCGGGGAGGGAAGTATACAGCCCATATTCTTCATTGTAGACCGGAGCTACCGGAGCCGCACGCAGGGCAGTGGCGACACTCTTCGTGTCAGCCGGCAGCATACGTGCGCCGTTGAACTGGAAACCTACCTTGAAGTTATCCGTCACCTTGTAGTCATTGCTGATGTTCAACGTGATTTTGCTGTACTTCTCATTTTTGATGTTGCCTTGTTCGTAGGCATAACCTGCACCGAGGTAGAAACTGTGTCTGTCGGAGGCACCGGTGATGCTGATGTTGTTGTTCGTGATAAATCCGGTCTGGAAGATTTCGTCCTGCCAGTTGGTATTGCCGGTCCAGTCGGAGAAATTGTATTCCGGGTTGCCTTCGTTTCTCAGCTGTTCGTTGTACAGCAGTTTGAAGCCTTCTGCGTCTACCATCGCAATCTTGTTTGTGATGGCTTTGAAGCCGAACGAGCCGTTGATGTTCACACGGGTCTGTCCTTCTTTGGCTTTCTTGGTGGTGATGATGATGACACCGTTGGCGCCACGCACACCGAAGATGGCGAGTGAAGAAGGGTCTTTCAGGATTTCCATAGACTCAATGTCCTGGGGATTCAGGAAGTTAATGTTGTCATTGAACAGTCCGTCCACTACATACAGCGGTTTGTAGCCATTGATGGAGTTCGTGCCGCGCACGCGGATTTCCGGGTCGGCGCCCGCCTTGCCGGAGTTGATGATTTGCACACCGGCCACTTTGCCTTGCAGGGCGGACAGCGGGTTCGCAACCGGTTTGTTGGCAATCTCATCACCTTTAATGTTGGTGATGGAGCCGGTCAGGTCACGTTTTTTGGCACTACCGTAACCGATGACCACTGTTTCGGCAAGCATCTGTGAGTCTTCTTTCAGCTGGACGTTGATGACGTTACGGTCGCCTACCTTGATATTTTGTTTCTCCATGCCTACGTAGGAGAAGTCGAGGGTGGCACCCGCCGGTACTTGGATAGAGTAGTCTCCATCCAGTCCGGTTACTACGCCGGTATTGGTGCCTTGTACCACTATAGATACACCTATCAGCGGTTCATTAAATGAGTCGGTAACGACACCGGTCACGGTGCGTTCCTGAGAGAAAGCGGTGGTACCTATCAGTAGGAAACACACCGCCAAGAATAGTTTTTTAAGCCTTAGGGCTCTCTTCATAGGAGGGTTCAGGTTTCTCTTCATTGCATTAAATTTTTATGTGAATGATATATTGCATCAGAACAATGAAAAGGAAAAAAAGATTTCAAAGGCTTTTAAATCCTGGGTTTTTAACACAATGGAGGGAGGAGAAAGGGGAAATTGCCGGACGGAAGGAATAAATTATTTCTATTTGCTTCGTATTCAGAAGATGATTCCTGTATGCCTTTCTTTTTTCGCCGCTTGGCTGACAAGACTTGTTTTGTCAGGCATTCTTTCTTCGTTCCACTATAGTTGTCCTTGCGTTCCACTATAGTTGTCCGCAAGGAACACTATAGTTACCCTTGCGGACCACTATAGTGGAACGAATAAAAAGTAGGCAATGAGGAAAATCTGATTAGCCAATGGGAAGAGTCCGAATAGCATCTTGACGGAGAATCAGATGCAGTGCTTTGTACTCTTGATTTTGATTCAAAACTGTGTAGAAATGAAGCAAATGATGATTTAGCGTAGCCCAAGCCTGAAAGGCTTTTATCTTATAGCCCAGGGCAACGCCCTGGGTAATGGATGGCCTCACAATCTTACGCCCTGTAAGGGCAAAAGCCGATGTGTGCTGTTATGCCCTTACAGGGCGCAGGGATAAACATTACTCAATTCCCAGGGCGCTGCCCTGGGCTATAAGATAAAAGGCTTTCAGCCTTGAGCTGCGCAATGAATGCCTGCTCTGTTCAAATCCCGTCAGGACTGAACAAAGCATTTTGTTTACCCAACGGCATCACTCAAAACAAATATACTGGCTGATTCTTTCTAAATCCGCTTCCGTAAATTCCTCATAGAGAGAGAAAGGTTTAAGGCTTGTCAGCGAGCCTTTTTTCTTACGGTATTCTACAAATGCCTTGGCCTGATAGAAGTTGATATAGGGGTGGGAACGCAACCTGTCTACGCTGGCGCGGTTCAGATTGATACGATGAATACTTGCCGGCTTTATACTGAACCAATCTTGCAACAGCCGGTCGTCGAGATGGATATCCCTCAATTGCTCAATACGATAAAATCCACCTAACTGTTGTCTGTAACCCACGATCAAGCGGGCTATACCGCTTCCGATGCCGGGTATCTTTTTTAGTTCGGTGGTGTCGGCAAGGTTCAGATCGATTACAGTGCCGGATGCATACTTTATATTTTCTATTGCTGCAGGTTGGTGGATGTATAATTGTGGTGTGTTGCGAATTGTATCTTCCGGAGCAATGTATATATAAGCTGAAAGAACAGCATATTGTTCCTCCGTCATGCCATATATCTTTTTGAAATCTTCCGCTTTCCGGAACTTGCCACCTTTGGAACGGTAATGCAAAATGTTTTTAATCATCCAGGCAGGTAAACCTAAATGCCGGAATGCGGTAGAGTCTGCCCTGTTCGGATTGAAAGGTGTCAGAACTACAGGGGTACTTTCTTCCTCTCGTTCATAAGAGGTGTATTGTTTCTTCCGGGGCGATGCTTCCTCTTCCAGTGAAGCTATGAATTCCTCGTATTCCTGCCGGACAGTGGCTTGTTGCGCTATATCCATCGGGCGGATATTGCCTCTTTGTTGCCACACTGATATAAAATACCCGGAGAGAAGAACGATACCTATTGCGACTATGAGCGCCAGTATGCCTCGTCTTTCTCCCCGGGAGAAATAAAAGAAATCTTTGAATGGATTTTGCATCTTCCTACAACTTCAGAAATCCTAACTCTTTGATGAAGATGAGTGAAATTGCTATTGGAGCTATAAACCTCAATATGAATATCAGCAGTTTGTAGAACGTTACTTTCAGTGTCCCGTTGTTGCTTACCTCTTCCCAGACTATCTTCTTGTTCAGATACCAGCCGGTGAAAAGGGAAATGCACAGGCCACCTAACGGTAACATAATCTTAGCCGTAACGAAGTCGAACAAATCGAACAGGTTCAGGCCGAATATAGTGTAATCTCTGCCTACCCCCAGCGAGAGCGAGCATAAGATACCTAAAAACATACAACCGCCCGTCACGATACTTGCCGCACGTTTACGGCTCAGATGGAATTCTTCGTGCAGATAAGCCGTCACTACTTCGTGCATGGAAATGGTGGAAGTGAGTGCGGCAACCGCCAGAAGGACATAGAACATGACGGAGAATATATATGCCAATAAAGGTATACCGCTAAAAGCCTGTTGAAATACATTCGGCAACGTTATAAAGATGAGGCTCGGCCCTGCATCGGGCTGGATGCCTACCGAAAATGCTGCCGGGAAGATGATAAGTCCTGCCAATATCGCAACGAATGTGTCGATGATGCTGACACTGAAAGCTGTCTTCGTCAGATTCGTGTCTTTCTTGAAATAAGACGCATAGGTACAAAGACATCCCATTCCCAGACTTAAAGAGAAAAAGGCTTGTCCCATAGCGCTCAGGAATACGTTCGCATTCACTTTATCCCATTCGGGTTTCAGCAGAAACTTCAGACCTGCGCCCGAACCCGGCAATGATATGGAGCATGCCGCCAATATGACCAGCAGGACAAATAACATCGGCATCATAATCTTGGCAGACTTTTCAATACCTTTTTCCAC
Source organism: Bacteroides stercorirosoris (assembly GCF_900142015.1). Classification (GTDB taxonomy): domain Bacteria; phylum Bacteroidota; class Bacteroidia; order Bacteroidales; family Bacteroidaceae; genus Bacteroides; species Bacteroides stercorirosoris. The sequence continues at coordinate 52,519 of NZ_FQZN01000009.1, read as the reverse complement.
TCCTTTTACGATGATGAAATGGGTGGCAAAGAGAAAGAGCATCAACCAGATAACCGGCCGCCAGGGATTTGCGGAGAAAGAATTGAAGGTGTTGATATAATCGGCTGACGTTTTCCCGGCAAAATTATCCGTAACTGCCTCACCGATGAACTCCAACGTCCATCCGGCCACTACCGAATAATAGCTCAGAATCAGGAATCCCGCCAATACACCCATCCGGCCCACCCAACGCCAGTGTGTGCCCGGTGCCAGTTTCTGATAAGCTCCTGCTGTGTTGGCGCGCGAGTGACGGCCGATAAGGAACTCGGATACCATGATCGGAATCCCTAAAATAAGTACGCATGCCAAATAGATGAGAATAAACGCGGCACCGCCGTGATTGCCGGTCTCATAAGGAAACCGCCAGATATTTCCCAGGCCGACTGCGGAACCTGCCGAAGCAAGTATGACGCCTAATTTGCTCCCAAAGTTGGCTCTATCATTTTTCGTCATAAAAAAGTAGATTTTTCTTTCATTTCGTTATTATTCTCTACTAAAACATGCAAATATAGAAAATGTTCTGTACTTTTGTGCACAAATCGATTCTAAATTGAGATATGCTATACTATATTAAGAAATATCCGGCATCGTTACTGATTATACTGACAGTGATTTATTTGTCGTTTTTCAAACCGCCAACAACGGATTTAAGCAATATTCCTAATATTGATAAAATTGTACATGTTTGTATGTATCTGGGTATGTCCGGCATGTTGTGGCTGGAATTTCTCAGGGCACATCGGAGAAATGATTCTCCTTTGTGGCATGCGTGGGTAGGGGCATTCGTGTGCCCGGTGCTGTTCAGTGGAATAGTGGAGTTGTTGCAGGAGTATTGCACCACTTACCGTGGTGGCGACTGGTTGGATTTTGCGGCGAATACCACAGGAGCAGTTATCGCTTCGCTGATAGGTTACTTCGTTCTGCGTCCGCGGATGATGAAGAAATCGTAACCAGGTGGTGATTGATTATAGATAATCAATCACCGTATTCAGTCTGATTCCATTCGAACCTTTGATAAGAATGGTTTTCCCGTGAGGTTTGCTTTGCTTCAATACTTCGATAACTGCGGCGGCATCCGGGTAGGTCGGGAAACTGTGTCTGGCTGCGGCAAACTGTTCGCCTACCAGCATCACATCCTCAAAACCACATTCCGTGAGGAAATCTGCAATCTTCTGATGCTCTTCCGGTCCGTCCTTTCCCAATTCTCTCATATCTCCCAATATCAGCATCTTGTTTTCGACTTTCATATTGTGGAAGTTGGCAAGCGAAGCCTGCATGCTGGTGGGATTGGCGTTGTATGCGTCGATGATAAGCGTATTGTCTGCGGTTTGCTTCAGTTGCGACCGGTTATTCTGTGGGGTATAAGCGGCTAATGCAGCATCTATTTTTTCCGGCTCTACACCAAAGAAACGGCCGATGGTAATGGCGGCCAGCGCATTCGGGAAGTTATATTCGCCGATAAGCTGTGTCTGCACTTCGTGGCATTCACCCTCCTTGTCCGCTTTCCATTCAAAAGCCAGATAGGGGGAATTGCCTGTTACGTGGCCGCTGATATACAATCCGTCTTTGCTTCCATAAGGGATCTGATTTAATCCTCCGGCTATCTCTTTCAGATATGCGTTGTCGTGGTGGATGAAGATGGTGGAATTGCCACGTTCGCGGAGGTAATCGTATAGCTCTCCTTTGGTTCTGATGACTCCTTCGAAAGAGCCGAAACCTTCCAGGTGTGCCTTGCCTACGTTGGTGATGATGCCATAATCCGGTTCGGCTATGTCTACCAGTTCTTTGATGTCTCCCGGATGGCTGGCACCCATTTCTATGATGCCGAGTTCATGTTCCGGTTTCAGGCGCAACAAAGTAAGGGGGACACCGATGTGGTTGTTCAGGTTTCCCAGCGTATAAAGTATATTATAGGTCTGCGAAAGGACAGCGGCCATCAGCTCTTTGGTAGTGGTTTTCCCATTGGTGCCTGTGATGCCGATGAGGCGGGTGCCCAGTTGGCGGCGATGGTAATTGGCAAGCTGTTGCAGTGCGTGCAGGCAATTGTCTACTAATATATAACGTGAATCTCCTGCCGGAACGTGTTCGGCTTCGTCTGCTACGACGTAAGCACTGCCGGCTTCGAGTGCTTTGGCGGCAAAGGCATTTCCATTGAAGTTATCGCCTTTCAGGGCGATGAATAAAGAACCTTTGGGGCAGTTGCGACTGTCGGTGGTCACGCTGCTGCATTCCTGAAATATCTTGTAAAGGGCGGTGATATCCATAACTGTCTCCTTATTTGAAACGTTGTTATACTCTGTTGTCTAAAACGTTGCAAAGATAGATATTCTCCGCTACAGTGGTACGTTTAGGGTGAAATGTTTTTATTCTTTTAGAGGTAAAGTCAGGACGAAGCGGCAACCTGTGGTATAGGTTGAGTCTACGACAAGCGTACCACCCATCTTTTCGGCAATCATCCGGCTGATGGATAAGCCCAATCCTGTGCCGGGAACAAATGTATCCAGCTTGGTGAAGCGCTCGAATACGGCTTCTTGCTTATCCGCCGGAATGCCGATGCCCGTATCGGCCACACTGAACAGAATCTTTTTCTCTTCTTCGCGGATATGGTATGTGAGGGTGATGCTGCCTTCTTGTGTGAACTTTGCCGCGTTTTGCAGGAGATTCATCAGTATCTGCGAGATACGGTCGGGATTTGTCTGCATGGTGAAATTCTCACGTTCGGGGATGAATGTCAGTTGCACATCCGGTTTCAGTTTGAAGCGTATTTGGTCGATGCAAGTCTGGCAGACACCGGTGATGTCTGCAATGGTCTGTGTGGGTATATCCCGTTCGCCATCCAGATAGGAGAGGTCGAGTACATCATTGACGAGTTGCAGGAGGTTGGTGCTGTTCTGCTCGATGATGTGGGCATACTCTTTCGTGTCGTCATTATCGCTGAAGTAGCTGCTGAGTATTTGTGAGAAGCCTACGATGGAGTTGAGTGGCGTGCGTATTTCGTGGCTCATGTTCTGTATGAATTCCGACTTCATGCGGCTGCCGTCTTCCGCTTGCTCTTTGGCATATTTCAATGCTTCCTGTGAGAGGAGCAGTTCGTTGTTCTTCTCGCTAAGTTGCTTTTGGGATATGCGCAAGCGGCCGTTAAGGAGATGCTCGCGGTAGAAAATAATGAGACCGAGGGTCAGTAACGCTATCAGGAAGATGATGATGCGTTGTTTGTTTACCAGATCGCGTTGCTGCATCTGCTGTTGCAATTCGCTCTTTTCCAGTTTCAACCCCTCCACACCTAGCATGGCGGAGAATTCTCCCAATGTGATGTCTTCATTATGTATCTGTGCCGAGTCATTCAGCTGATAATATTCCATGAAATATCTGGCGGCATTGACCATGTCGCCCATATAATAATATATTGAAGCACGATTGAGCGTTGCGTCCATATTGTCCTTCCTATTCTTCCCGAAGGTGGAGAGCGAATAATTCAGGGTTTTCAGTGCCTTTTCGTATTGTTTCGTCTGCGTATAATATCTCTTTAGTACTTCATAATACTCCTGGAGATTTTTCCGCACTTCTTTTTTTGTATCGGATAAATGTTTTGCTTTTTCCAGATATTCCCAGGCCTTGGAAAAGTCTTCGATGACAAGGTAATACTGGGCGAAACGAACGTAATTATAAAACTCTTGTGTACTGCTGTAGAGGCATGAAGCGCTTTTTTGCAGGCTTTCATAGGCTCTTTCGGTTTCTCCCAATTCACAATAGAGGTTGGCCAGTACAGAATAGGAAGTGGTCAGGTTGTATGTGTCCAGGCCATATTTCAGAATAATTTCTATCTCTTTCTTTTTATTGTCTACAGCCAGGTTGAACAATCTTTTGCACTGGTAGATTGTGCTGAGAACATTGTAGGCGCCGGCTATACCGTCCATATACTTTTCCTGTTCGGCTTCTTTCATCATCTTGTTCGCTTCGTACAAGGCAATGTTATATTGGTATTGCTTGATGTGGAAGTTGATGAGCCGTTTGCTCCATACGAAGTAGTAATATTTGGGCTGGTGGGTTTTGCGGGCGAAATCCTTTACTACATCTACATAGTGGCTTATGCTATCTCCTTGCGTTCCCTGGAAGTAGTAGAAATCCAGTTTATTACACAATGCTACCGCCTGCATGCGTTGGTCGTTCTTCTGAACTGCCATCTGGAAGAGGGTATCTGACATTTGCATGATAATGGGAGAACTCATTTCGGCTTTACAACGGAGATAGTAAACGTATAATGTACTATCTACATTGTATTCTTTCTGCGTGTCTCTTTGCTGTCCTCGCATCGGGAGGCTGCATAATGTCGTGAGGCAGAGCAAAACAGTAAGGATATGCAAAGCTGTCCTCTTTGTTTTCATAGTTGATTATTAATGCACTTTCCGCAAAGTTAATTTATCTTTTTTGAAACTAAAAGACTTTGTGGTATTTTGTTTGTGTTATTTCAGGGGTAAAGTTAATACAAAGCGGCATCCTCCGGTATATTTGCCGTCGAGCGTGAGACTGCCGCCCATTTTCTCCATAATGAGGCGTCCGAGTGCAAGCCCCAGTCCGGTTCCTGTGGAGAATGTGTCTATTTTGGCAAAACGTTCGAATACAAAATCCTGTTTGTCTTGGGGGATTCCGATACCGGTGTCCGTTACGCTGATCGTCAGGAGTTTTTGTTTGGGATTGGTATGCCAGGCAAGTGTGATGCTGCCTTTTTCTGTAAACCTGGCTGAATTGTGGAGCAGGTGTGATATCACCTGGGTGAGACGTCCGGGATTAGTGTGTACGTAAACCTCTTCCTGCCCCGGTTCGTAAACCGGTTCTACTCCGGGTTTGAACGAATTTTTCGTCTCTTCCATCCATTGCCGGAACAATTTGCCTATTTCAACTTTCGTATCGGTCAGGATAGGTGTACCACTGTCGAGGTTTGCCAGTTCGAGCACATTGTCCACCAGTTGGAGCAGATGGTTGCTTCCCTGTTCGATAATATCAGTATATTCTTTCGCTTCTTCATCTTTTCCGGAGATGCTGCCGAGTAATTGAGAGAAGCCGACAATGGAATTCAGTGGAGTGCGTATCTCGTGGCTCATGTTCTGTATGAACTCCGTTTTCATACGGCTGGCGCTTTGCTCCACATCTTTGGCGCGGCGCAGAATCTTGTTCAACCGTACCTCGCGGAAGAACATGAATGCGAAACTTGCCACGATAATGCATAAGAGGATGATGAGGCGCCGCCGGTTTTCCAGTTGAATTTCCTGATTCTTCCGTATCAGTTCTTTGTTCTCCTGATTCAGTTGCTCCATTCCCAGGATGGTGGCAAATTCTCCTGCCGATCTGTCTTCCTGGATGCTGCCGAGTGAATCACTGAGCAAAAACGCATGTTCATAATTGTCAATGGCTTTCTGATATTCCTTTTTGCTGGCATGAATGAGGCCGAGCCTGCGATATGCGATTGGAGGAATAAACCCGTTTTGCTTTAAAATCCCAAATGACTGTGTCTGCATTGCCAGGGCTTTGTCATATTCACCTATCTTCATGTAGTAGTCGACGGCAGCTTCCAATAAGTGTGTCAGGCGCTTGGCCTTTAGTTCTGTGTTGCTGTTGTAAAGCTGCGTTGCCTCTTCCAATACCGTACCGGCTTTGGGCAGGTCTTCTACATGAACATAATAACGGAGAGTGGCGCACAGGAGATAGCCTTGCTGCATTTCATTGATTATGTATTTTTTAGCTTCTTCGATAGCTTCCCAGGCCTTTTGGGGGGCATTATTTTGCAGGTGACAATTACTTAATTCGAGATACTTATTTGCCAGATTATATTGGTTCATATTGTATTTCAAGGTCATATCTATCAGTTTTTGGGCATACAAAGCAGCCTGTTTATAGAGTTCCTTGCTCTGATAGATGCGGAATAATGCCTGGTAACAGTTTTGCATACCGTCAATCTCTTCCCGGCTTTCAGCCTCTTTTTGCATTTTGTTGGCTTCATAAAGCGCCAGGTTGAATTTCTTTTGTTTGGTGTAGTAGGTGATGAGGCGGTTTGCCCATGCAAAATAGTAGTATTGGGGCTGGTCGGTCTTTAGGGAAAAGTCTTTGACTGTATTGGTGTAGAAAATCAGGCTGTCTTCCTGTCCTTCGAAAGACGGGCTGAAATAAAAATGGTCTACTTTAGTGGAAAGGGCTACTGCCTGCATACGTTCGTCTCCCTTTTCTTTGGCCATTTGAAAAAGGGTATCCAACTTTTGCATGACGGAAGGTGATGTCACTTCTGTCCTACAACGCTGGTAGTAGACAAATAATGTACTGTCTACGTGATATTTTTCTTGTTCGTTTGTTTCTTGTCCGCAAACTCGCCCGGGAGTAAGCAACCAGAATAATAGTAGGAAAAAAGATGCCGCTCCGGCACTCCTGCATACCTTCATAGTTTACTACTTCTTTCGATTAGTTGTCAATACTGAGCAAAGTTAATTTGTTTTTTTATATTTTATGCAATTGTGATACTCTTTTTTGGCTACATTTGCAAAGTATAAACGAAAAAGGACTAACCATGGAAGCAGTATCCTCTAAATATATCAATATCAACGGTTCTTTGCTCGACCTTTCCACTCCCCGTGTCATGGGTATATTGAACGTGACCCCCGATTCTTTTTATGCCGGTTCCCGTATGCAGACTGAGGCTGAAATAGCCGGACGGGCCCGACAGATTCTGGACGAAGGTGCCGCGATTATAGATATCGGCGCCTATTCTTCGCGGCTTAATGCGGAAAACGTTTCGCCCCACGAAGAGATGGAGCGGCTGCGCATGGGACTGGAAATTTTGCGTAAAACGCATCCCGAAGCTGTTATTTCCGTCGATACTTTCCGGGCGGATGTGGCAAAGATGTGTGTGGAAGAGTACGGTGTGGCGATCATCAATGATATTGCCGCCGGAGAGATGGATGCAGAGATGTTCCGTACAGTGGCGGAACTGAACGTGCCTTATATCATGATGCATATGCAAGGCACTCCGCAAAGTATGCAGCAACATCCGCATTATGACAATCTCCTGAAAGAAGTTTTCATGTATTTTGCCCGGAAGGTGCAGCAATTGCGCGATTTGGGTGTAAAGGATATTATTCTCGATCCCGGTTTCGGCTTTGGAAAGACAGTGGAACATAACTATGAACTACTGGCGCATTTGGAAGAATTCCGAATTTTTGAGTTACCTTTGCTGGTGGGTGTCTCCCGCAAGTCGATGATATACCGTCTGCTGGGAAATACTCCGCAGGATGCGTTGAACGGAACGACAGTGCTTGATACTATCTGCCTGATGAAAGGTGCCGACATCCTCCGGGTGCACGATGTGCGTGAAGCTGTGGAAACGGTGAAGATTGTGGAAGCAATGCGGGAAAACAGTGATAAGGTGACGGAGTGATATGGAAAGTCACCTCACTCATAATTAATAATTGAAAGTTCATAATTAAAAATTAAAGTCCGTGTTTTTTGATATTGGCGTAAAAGATATTATCGACGTTCTGTTGGTTGCATTTCTGCTTTACTATACGTATAAGCTGATGAAAGCTTCCGGTTCCATCAATGTGTTTACGGGTATTCTGATATTCATATTGATATGGTTGGTGGTATCCCAGGTATTGGAGATGAAGTTGCTCGGTTCCATCTTTGACAAGTTGGTGAGCGTGGGAGTGGTTGCACTGATTATTCTGTTTCAGGACGAAATACGGCGTTTTCTGCTGACGCTTGGTTCGCACCAGCATGCCAGCGCGTTGGTGCGCTTCTTTACCGGAAATAAGAAAGAGAATATGCAGCATGAGGAAATCATGCCGGTGGTGATGGCTTGCATCAGTATGGGCAAACAGAAGGTAGGAGCCTTGATTGTCATCGAACATAATTTCCCGTTGGATGATGTGGTGCGTACGGGTGAGGTTATCAATGCCGACATCAATCAGCGCCTGATAGAGAATATTTTCTTCAAGAACAGTCCTCTGCATGATGGTGCGATGGTTATCAGTAAAGGCCGTATTAAAGCTGCGGGATGTATATTGCCGGTATCGCACAATCTGGATATACCGAAGGAGCTGGGACTGCGCCACCGTGCGGCGATGGGCATTTCCCAGGAGTCCGATGCGATGGCTATTATCGTTTCCGAAGAGACAGGTTCTATTTCTGTTGCTCACAAGGGACAATTCTACCTGCGCCTGAATGCGGAAGAATTGGAGAGCCTGTTGACAAAAGAAAATTAAAGTCCGGTGTGACAAAATGGTAGTAAATGGCGTCTTATTGTACAGAATAGCAATAGCATAACATAGATAATTATTAGCAATCTTAAAGAATAAAAAGATGGATAGACGGAATTTCTTACGGATGGGGAGTTTGGCGGTATTAGGTTCGCTGGCTGCTCCGTCACTTGCCTTGCCGGATACGGTACGGGGAGCTTTGGGAGGAACGGACAAAAAGTCTGCCGTAGATGCGGCAATGAACCATTTCGGTGTAACGGAAGCGGACTTGAAGAAAGTGCTGACCGTTGCCCTTGAGAAAGGTGGAGATTATGCCGACCTCTATTTCGAGCACTCTTTCAACAATAATGTCAGTCTGATGGACGGTAAGGTAAATAGTTGCAGTTCGAATATCGACTTCGGTATGGGAGTACGCGTATTGGCAGGCGACCAAAGCGGTTATGCTTACGTAGAAGGCGTGACTTTGGAAGAAATGCTGCGTGCGGCACGTACCGCTGCCCGTATCGCCTCTTCGGGCAAAGCCGGTAAACCGGTGGCGTTCAAGGAAAAAACGATTGAAAGAGACCGTTACTCCGTAGTGACCCCCTGGGAAGAAGTGAATTTGAAAGCTAAAATGCCTTACTTGCAGAAACTGAATGACAAGGTGTTCTCATTGGATAAACGCGTGCGCAAAGTGCAGGCCGGTCTGAGTGATAGCACTACCCATGTGCTGTTCTGCAATTCCGAAGGCGTCACTTACTATGATTACCGCCCGATGGTGTCCTATATGGCTTTCTGCGTGATGGAAGAGGATGGGCGTATGGAAAATAATTATGCTACCCGTTCTTATCGTAAGGGTTTCGAATTCCTGTCGGATGATATTATTGAAGTTCTGGCACGTGAGGTGGTGGATAATACGGCAATTATGTTCAAGGCCATTAAGCCCAAAGGCGGTGAACTGCCTGTAGTGATGGCTGCCGGTGGTTCGGGTATTTTGTTGCACGAAGCCATAGGACATGCCTTTGAAGCCGACTTCAACCGCAAGAACACTTCCATCTTTGCCGACCAACTGAACAAGAAGGTTTGCAACGAACACATCAGTGTGGTAGATGACGGCACCATTCCTTTCAACCGTGGTTCTGTGAACTTCGACGATGAAGGTGTGGAAGGTCAGAAAACTTATATCGTGAAAGATGGTGTGCTGACCAGCTATCTGCACGACCGTATCAGTTCCAAGCATTACGGTGTGGCTCCTACCGGAAACGGTCGTCGCGATACGTTCCGCAATGTGCCTATTCCGCGTATGCGCGCCACCTATATGGAAGCCGGAAACATGAAAGAAGAAGATATCATCTCTACTGTGAAAAACGGTATCTATGCCTACCAGTTCACTAACGGACAGGTGCAGATCGGTGCGGGTGACTTTACTTTCTTCGTGAAGTTCGGCTATCTTATCGAAGACGGCAAGCTGACACAGCCCATCAAGGATATCAATATTATCGGTAACGGTCCGAAGGCATTGGCAGACATCACCATGGTGGCAAACAATGACCAGATAGATAACGGTACGTGGACGTGCGGTAAGGACGGACAATCTTGTCCTGTGACCTGCGGTATGCCATCGGCTTTAGTAAGTAAATTAACGGTAGGAGGAGAAAACTGATGATAACAGACGATAATAAAAAACTGGCTCAATGGGCGATGGACTTCGCTCTGAAAAACGGTTGCCAGGCAGCCAAAGTAATATTGTATGCCAACTCAAATACTTCTTTCGAACTGCGCGACGCCAAGATGGACCGCTTGCAGCAGGCTTCCGAAAGTGGTCTGGGAATAAATTTGTACGTAGACGGACGTTATGGTAATTATTCTACCAACCGTCTGGATAAGAAAGAGCTGGAAAGTTTCATTAAGAATGGTATCGAATCTACCCGTTACCTGGCTGAAGATGAATTCCGTGTGCTGGCTGATCCTGCCCGTTATTATAAAGGTGGCAAGCCCGACCTGAAACTGTTTGATGGTAAAATCTTTGGCATCAATCCTGATGATAAGGTAGCCCGTGCCCGTGCTGCCGCTGAAGAGGTATTGGGCAAGAATGACCGTATCATCTCTGTGGAGACTTCTTACAGTGACGGTGAGAATGCTTCCTATCGTCTGATGAGCAATGGCTTCGAAGGAGAATCCAAATCAACCTGGTATTCGGTAAGCGCCAGTGTGGCAGTCAGGGGAGAGGGCGAGGCACGTCCGTCGGACTATTGGTATGAAAGTACACTATTCTATGATGCATTGCCGAAAACAGATATCGGCGCCAAGGCTCTGGAGCGTGTGCTGCGTAAGTTAGGACAGAAGAAGGTGAAGTCGGGTAAATATACAATGGTGGTTGATCCGATGAGTTCCGGTCGTATGTTGAGTCCTGTATTGAGTGCCCTTTATGGTTCTTCCTTGCAACAGAAGAACTCTTTCCTGATAGATAAGCTGGACCAGAAGGTGGCTTCTGATAAGTTGACGCTGATGGATGACCCGCACGTTATCGGTGCCAATGGCTCACGCTATTTCGATGGCGAAGGTGTGGCTACGGAACGCCGTCCGATTTTTGAGAATGGTGTGCTGAAGACTTACTTCTTCGATACTTATAATGCTAAGAAGATGGGGGTAGCGCCTACTATCAGCGGCCCGTCACGCCTGGTGCTGACTCCGGGAGATAAAGACTTGAACGGGCTGATTGCCGATGTGACTAACGGTATTCTTGTGACCGGACTGAATGGCGGTAACAGCAATAGCAATACCGGTGACTTCTCATACGGTATCGAAGGTTTCCTCATTGAGAACGGTAAGCTGACGCAGCCTGTCAATGAGATGAACGTTACCGGGAATTTCCTCACCTTGTGGAACTCACTTGCGGCTATCGGAAATGATGCGCGTAAAGATCGTAGCTGGCTGATACCTTCATTAGTGTTTGAAGGAGTGGACTTCAGCGGTCTTTAAAGAAATAACCTTTTAAGATAAACATCCCGTTCTTTCCTGATTGATGTCAGAAAGGACGGGATTTTTAATTCAGCATCAAACTCATATACGCCTGTTCTGCCGAGAATACTTTTGCGGTCAATTGCCCGATGGTCAGTCGCTCGTGAGCTCCCGGGATGCGCTTGTGGCTATACATGCACTTTCCCTTGTTCAGATAATAATAACCATTGTTGGCAGATAGCTGGTCATCAACGAGGTCGATATTCATTTCTTCTTCCGGGTGGGTGGCTGCATAAAGCTGAAGAACCGGTTTGGCTTGAATGATACGTATCATTCCTAAGTCGAAAGCAGGTTGGCCTTTTGCGAGGGGCATGACGATATGAAGGATTTCTGTCTGTATGCTCCGGCAGATATAGGTAAATAGCAGACGTTCCACTTCAGGAGTGTCAGATAGTAATTCGCCGATATGAAGAATGGAAGAGGTTTCATCCGGATAAGCAACGGCAAGAGCCGCAATCCCTAACTCGTCTGATAAAGTGAAAATATATCCTTCACTTAATTCCAAATCGGCGAGAACCACACGGAAGTCGGCTTCCGTATGTTGCAGACAGCAAGGACGTTCCTGCATTTTACGATTCAGGTAGCAATAGATGTCTTCGTTGTAGTCCGTGAAAGTCTGGAATTTCCAGGCAATGCCGGTAGGTGGAACGGGAGAGAAGGAGTCTTTTCCGTCAGCAGGCAGGGTGAACGTACGCTTGCCATAGCGGAAAGCCGTTACATAGCCTGTACGGGCGTAATAATCGAATAACCACGGTTCGGCGGGGATAAGAGTGCTGAAAGCGATGTCATTACGATACATACGTCCGAATGCTTGTGAGAGCAGTTCGCGCATCACGCCCCGGCTGCGGTAATCGGGATGGGTGCAGGCTCCTGAAATATAAGCTGTAGCTACCTCATTGCCACAAAAAGTCATGGGATAGGGCAGCATCTGTAAGGCAGCAATGACTTCATTGCCGCTTTCGATAGCGACGTTGACATCGTTGTTGTAACGGAGGCGAAAATACATATCCACAAACTCTTTGCTGTCATTGAAACAAAGTTTCCACAGTTTCCTTACTTTCTCACGCATTTCTCTTTTTCTACTTAACTATGTGTTGCTTATTACTTAATTGACTGTATAAATATGGAGTTACCATTTCACAGGTTCTACGGGAGTCTCGTTCAGGCACGCCATATATTTCTCCAGAATGATGGTCGGCTGATAGGATAGCTTGGCTTTACGCAATCCTTCAATACCCAGGTCTTCTTCCCGGTTGACATAAATATATTGTTCGGGGATATGGTTGGCGAATTCATAGTTTATCATGGCGTAGGCACCATCAATACTGGTGTCGGCCTTTTCCACATGTACTCCGAATGTGTCCTGGTTGATAGGCATACCGAATGTGAAAGCTACAATCTTGCCGTTCACATGAAGGATGCCACCTGTCAGGCCGAGTGCCTCGAAATTGTGCAATGCGTAGATGAGGGCACGACGTTCGTTACCGGTACCTTCGTGCTGGTCGCAGTTATTCACTTTACACCATTCGGCTTCCAGGTCAAGACACTCCCGGATGCGGTCGGGGGTGAGAGGGACGTATTCGTAATTGTAAGTCCGACGGAACTTGTTGAGGTGGTTCCGTTTGGCCTGGAACTTTTTACCCGCTAATGTGGAGAGGTCGGTACGCAGATACAGGTAATCGGCATAATCCCTGTCCGCTTCAAAGTGGAACTTGCCCGGCATGATGGCTTCCAGGTCTGCCCGCATACCTGCGCATACGCCAAGCATACAGAAGCGTTCACCTTCTTGTCCGGCATCTTCTATCATATCTTCCAGTACTTTCTTTAAATCTCCGTTTCCTACCGGCATCATGTACACTAGTTTGTCACCTGCCCAGAATTTCAGTATCAGGAATCCGTCCTGCACGGCAAATTGCGTATCGTAAAGGAAACGCCAGCTACAGAGGTTGGAAAATGAAAGGTCACAGTTGCGCCGGGGGCTGTTCTGTGTATAGGATGTGATGACTTCTTTGTCTGTAAGTTCGATGTCTTTAAATGATATCATATAATCGTTTTCGTTAAGTTGATTACTTAGAATAACAAAGATAGGGAGAAATTGTTATAGCAGACCTAATAATCGTAAAATAGTTGGGGTGAGCAGGGCAGTGAAGATTCCATTTAGCGTCAGTCCGAGGCTGGCGTATGCTCCGTATTTGCTGCTGATGTCCATTGCGGTGGAAGTTCCTACGGCGTGGGCGGCGGCTCCCAGGGATAATCCTTGGGCAATGGGACTACCTACACGGGTCAGTTTCAGGGTTTTGACACCGACAATACTGCCTAGCAAACCCACGCAGACTACTACGGCAGCCGTTAATGATGGAATACCGCCCAATGTTTTGGCCACCTCCATAGCGATGGGAGTGGTGACGGATTTAGGGGCGAGTGAATAGATTATTTCCTGTGGCGCTCCCATCAGCTTGGCGATCACCACAACAGAAACTACTCCGATAATGCAACCTGCCAGTTGTGAAAGCAGGATGGGAACCAGTTGTTTCCTGATGGCTTCTAACTGTAGGTAGAGGGGAACACCGAGGGCTACCACGGCCGGTTTCAGCCAGAATTCTATGAGATGCCCGCCTTTGTTGTAGGTGTCGTAGCTGATATGTGCCATTTTTAGAAAGATAATCAGGACGGCAATGGTCAGAAGAATGGGGTTGAGCAATAGGATGCCTGTTTTCTTTTGTAGCAGTTTGGAGAAGAAAAATACGCCAAACGTAACGGCTAACAGGAAGAACTCGTTGTCTAAGTAACTCATTTTATTTTACGTGTTAGTTGATGAACCCACCCTGTTACTACCAATACCAGCAGGGTGCTGACTAATGAAGCGATGACTATGGGCCAAAACTGGTCGGCGATGATGTCAAAATAAAGCATAAGAGCTACACCGGGTGGGATAAAGAAAAATCCCAGATTAGCAACCAGAAAGTCGGATAATCCCTGCACCCATTGCAGTTTAATCCAACCCAATTTCAGAAAAAGGGTGAGCAGCAGCATACCTATGATGCTGGACGGAAGTTTGAGGTCCGTAAGAAAAACAACCAATTCACCCAAAGCCAGGCATCCGAAAAGGATGGCGCATTGACGAATCATAATACTATATACCTATTTGTTATTATTAAACTCGACTTCCTTCAGCCGAAAGGGGTTATAACTTCGTTGAAACCTTTCTAATAACCTGTCAGAAGCTGAATTGTTTACTGAAAACGCTGCAAAGTTAGGCATTTTGCAGCTTGGCTGTCACTGTTTACCGTGATATTTATTTCCATTTGTCTGGAGGCAATGAAAAAAAAAGACGCGATATATATATTATTAGAAATTTTTGCCTATTTTTGCGAGGAACAATGTATATAAAGTTTCAACATAAATATTAATCTTTTAAACAGGAAGAATATGAAAAAGAGTTTATTTATTAGCGCTTTAGTAGCGTTTGTTATGATGTTTTGTGTAAATGTGAATGCACAGGAAAAAGCGACTGGTAAGGCTTATAAAGACCTGAAGAAGCAAGAAAAAGTTTTGGATAAGGATTTGCAGAAAAAAGCAATCAAAGAAGCCCGCAAGGAAGCCAAGAAACTGGAAAAGGAAGGTTTCAAGACTCCGGTAGGCAAATTGCCTTTGGCTAAACAACTGGAAACAGCATGGGAAAAGCAGGCTGAACTGGATACGGAAGGTAACCCGTATTGGTATATCGCTTCTTCAAGAGCGGTAGGTGGCAACCAGTCGGCGGCTGCCTTGCAAGCAACCAATGCTGCAAAAATTGACCTGGCCGGTCAGATTCAGACCAAAGTATCTCAGTTGATTGAAGCTAAAGTGGCTAATGACGATATGGGACAGGAAGAGGCTGCCAGCCTGTCAAGCGTAGTAGCTTCCAGCAAGAGTGTGATTTCTGCTACATTGGGCCGTACTATTCCTTTAGTGGAAGTGTACAAAACTTTGCCTAACAAGAATGTGGAAGTAATGGTGACTATCGGCTACAGTATGCAGTCTGCCAATCAGGCCGCTATCCAGGCTATCCGCAAGGAACTGGCTGCCAAGTCAGAAGAACTGGCAAAACAGTTGGATAAACTGGGCTATTAATTAATTCCGTTTTCTAAAAAACAGATGGTGAATGAATAGGAACAACCTGATTGGGTGGATATTCCTTGTGATATGTATGACAACTGCTCCACTGCACGCCCAGACCGTTAAGGTGAAAGGCGCGCAGGGACGTTGGCAGGTGAGTGAGGAGATTACGCTGAAAGAAGCGGAAGAACGCGCTTTTATGGAGGCGAAGAAGGAAGCCTTGCGCAAAGCTGGCGTCATGGAGAATGTGTGGTCTGTGTTCGGACAGATTTCGCAAGACAGCGGTACGGAATTTCATGAGGCGTATTCACAAATGAACGTGCTCGCGATTGGTGGAATGGTGAATGTCACTAATAAAAAAGTGGAGGAAGTGTGGGATACGGATACCCGCAGCCTCTATAAAGTGGTGACTATCGACGCCGTAGTGCAGAAAGAGGAAAAGGTGGATAAGTCGTATGCGCTGGAAGTGAAGGGCGTTGCGAATCTATATAAGGAAGGAGACGTATTTACCTGTACGCTGAAAGTACACGGGACGGACTCTTATCTGAAATTCTTCTGGTTTGACAGCACCGGTGGGGCGTTGCTCTATCCTAATACTTATGAGCCCAACACTTTGTTGAAAGCGGAGAAGGAATATGGAATTCCTTTCAGTAATGCGGTGGATTATCGTATGGAAAAGCAAGGGAAAGAAAGTGAAAAAATCAACATGATGATGGTGGCTACCAAAGAAAATATTCCTTTTACGGATGAGGTGACCTATCAGAATGTGTTGAAATGGGTATATTCCATTCCTAATGACAAGCGTTGTGCCTTCTACGACATGATACTTATCAAGTAATGCATGTTTTATTTTTAACTTCTCTAAATCTATTATACAGATGAATAAGATGAAGTGTTTTTCGGTTGCTTTGACTGCTTTCTTCCTGTCGGCAGCGCCTTTGTGTGCGCAGGATATCGAGAAAGAATTTGATGATTTCGCGAAGCAGCAGCAACAAGAATTTGATGATTTCAAGAATAAGGCGGATGCGGAGTTCGAAACATTCCTGAGAGAAACGTGGCAGAAGTTTGAGGCGTTTGCCGCCATTCCGGCTCCTGAACGTCCCGAACCGCCCAAACCGGTAGAGTTTGATAAGACGAAGCCGGCTATGCCTCCGGTGAACATAAAGCCTGCTGCGCCGAAAGTGCCGGATGCCCCTGTGCCAAGTATGGGCGACAAGGTGCCTGTGGACGTGAAACGTCCCGACTTACCGCCCATTGAGGATAAGCCCGCACCGGGTATATATGTGCCGGGAAAACCTTATACTCCTGTGTTGGTGGAAGTGCCTTCCGTAAAGCCGGGTAGTACGATTTACCGTACACCTGTGAATTTCTACGGTACTACGTTTGATGTGGCTTTGGAAATGGCGGAAGACCTTTCTTTGAAGGGAAATCGTGAATCTGACGTGGCGGATGCCTGGAAAACTCTTTGTAAGAGGAACTATGAACAGATGGTGAAGGATTGCATGACAATCAAGAAGGAAAAGAACCTGAGTGACTGGGCGTATTTACTTTTCACCAAGCAAATCGGAGTACAGTTATATGGTGCAGGAAATACAAACAACATCGTATTCTTGCAGATGTTCCTCTTGAATAAGTCCGGCTATAAGGTAAAGCTTGCCAAGATTGACGACCAGCTAAAACTGATGGTTGCTCCTGCCGGTACCATCTATGGCACACCTTATCTTACTATAGGCGGCAATAAGTATTATGTGTTCGAACCTACCCCGGGTGGCTCGATGGGCATTTATACGTATCGTCAGGACTTTGCCAATGCCAAGAATCTGGTATGCCTGAATATTGAAGGTATTCCTTCTTTCTATATGAATGAGTTTGAAAGGAGTCTGACTTCATCTACGGGTGCTGTGAAAGTACAGACGCAGGTTAATAAAAATCTGATAGACTTTTATTACGATTATCCGCAGTGTGATGTAGTGATTCACTATAAAACCCCGATGAGCGAGGAACTTCGTTCTTCACTTTATCCACAGTTGAAAACTGCCATTGAGGGTAAGTCTCAGAAAGATGCCGCCAACATTTTGCTCAACTTTGTGCAGACCGCCTTTGAATATCAGACGGACGGAGAGCAATTCGGATTTGAAAAGCCGAACTTCCCGGATGAGACATTCTATTATCCTTATTGTGATTGCGAAGACCGTGCGATGCTTTATTCCACTTTAGTGAGGGATTTGCTCGGCTTGGATACCATTCTTCTGGATTATCCCAATCATATTGCTTCGGCCGTCCGCTTCACGGAAGAAATCTCCGGTGATTATGTGGTGTTAGATGACGGCAGCAAATATTTGATTTGTGACCCTACCTATATCGGTGCACCGATCGGTGCCTGCATGGACCAATACAAACAAGTAGCTCCGGAAATCATCCGTTAGTGTTAAATTTTATAATAATTGCAGTTCGGGGTATAAAAATGCCCCGAATTGCAATGTTGATATTGCAAAATTGTGTACTTTTGCGGCGTGAATAACACGTCTACTGGATTTTTATACACAATTTATATATATGCAGAGATTAATTAATGAAATCGTTGAGCGGGCGAAAGCCGACCGCCAACGTATTGTTCTTCCTGAAGGTACGGAAGAACGTACTTTGAAAGCTGCCAATCAAATTTTGACAGACGGAGTTGCTGACCTGATTCTTCTGGGTAATCCGGATGAGATCAATGCTTGTGCAACGGAATGGGGACTTGGGAACATCAACAAGGCTACAATCATCGATCCGGAAAATCATCCGAAGAAAGAAGAGTATGCACAATTGTTGTGTGAACTGCGTAAGAAGAAAGGTATGACCATTGAGGAGGCTCGTAAGCTGGTGGTTAATCCGCTCTACCTGGGCTGTCTGATTATTAAGAATGGTGATGCTGACGGTCAGTTGGCTGGTGCACGTAACACTACGGGTGATGTGCTTCGTCCGGCTTTGCAAATCATTAAGACGACTCCGGGCATCACTTGTGTATCCGGTGCGATGTTGCTGTTGACACATGCTCCCGAATATGGAAAGAATGGTATTTTGGTAATGGGTGACGTTGCTGTTACTCCGGTTCCTGATGCTGAACAACTGGCACAGATTGCTGTCTGCACAGCCCGTACGGCTAAGGCTGTAGTAGGTATGGATCCGAAGGTGGCTATGCTCAGCTTCTCAACCAAAGGTTCTGCTAAACATGAAGTTGTGGATAAGGTAGTTGAAGCTGTGAAGCTTGCTAAGGAAATGGATCCGGATTTGGCTATTGACGGAGAATTGCAGGCTGATGCTGCATTGGTTCCGGAAGTAGGAGCGAGCAAAGCACCGGGTTCTGCCATTGCTGGTAATGCAAATGTACTGATTGTGCCGAGTCTTGAGGTAGGTAATATCT
Source organism: Bacteroides stercorirosoris (assembly GCF_900142015.1). Lineage (GTDB taxonomy): Bacteria > Bacteroidota > Bacteroidia > Bacteroidales > Bacteroidaceae > Bacteroides > Bacteroides stercorirosoris. Next base: position 33,733 of record NZ_FQZN01000009.1, on the reverse strand, counting down.
CTTATAAACTGGTACAGCGTTTAGGTCATGCAGATGCGGTTGGTCCTATTCTGCAGGGGGTTGCCCGTCCGGTGAACGACTTGTCACGTGGTTGCTCTATCGAAGATGTTTATCGCATGATCGCTATTACAGCTAATCAGGCTATTGCAGCGAAAAATCAAAAATAACCATTAAATCTGATATATAAAATGAAAGTCTTAGTTTTGAACTGCGGTAGCTCGTCCATCAAATATAAGTTGTTTGATATGGATCATAAGGAAGTTATCGCACAAGGTGGCATTGAAAAAATCGGTCTGCAAGGCTCTTTCCTTAAATTCACTTTGCCTAATGGCGAAAAGAAGATATTGGAGAAAGATATTCCTGAACATACCGTAGGAGTAGAATTTATTCTGGATACATTGACCAGTCCCGAATATGGTGCCATCAAGTCTTTGAACGAAATAAATGCAGTGGGTCACCGTATGGTGCATGGTGGTGAGAAATTCAGCGAATCCGTATTGCTGACTCAGGAAGTTCTGGATGCTTTCACTGCTTGCAATGATTTGGCTCCGCTTCATAACCCCGCCAACCTGAAAGGTGTGAACGCTATCTCTGCTATCCTGCCGAACGTACCGCAGATTGGTGTGTTTGATACAGCATTCCATCAGACTATGCCGGACTATGCTTATCTGTATGCCATCCCTTACGAACTTTACAAGAAATATGGTGTGCGCCGTTATGGCTTCCACGGAACTTCTCACCGTTACGTTTCAAAACGTGTGTGCGAATATCTGGGTGTGAATCCGGAAGGAAAGAAAATCATTACCTGCCACATTGGTAACGGCGGCTCTATCACTGCTGTCAAAGATGGCAAGAGCATGGACACCAGTATGGGGCTGACACCGTTGGAAGGTTTGATGATGGGTACCCGTAGTGGTGACATTGATGCGGGCGCCGTAACTTTCATCATGGAAAAAGAGAACCTGACTGCTACCGGTGTGTCCGACCTGTTGAACAAGAAGAGTGGTGTGATGGGCATCTTCGGCGTGTCCAGCGATATGCGTGAACTGGAATCTGCTGTAGCTGCAGGTGACAATGATATGGCTATCCTGACTGAGAAAATGTACTTCTATCGTATCAAGAAATATATCGGTGCTTATGCTGCTGCTTTGGGTGGTGTGGATATTATCGTGTTCACCGGTGGTGTAGGCGAGAACCAGGCTTCTTGTCGCGCCGGTGCATGTGAAGGTCTGGAGTTCATGGGCGTGAAACTGGATCAGGAAAAGAACAAAATCCGTGGCGAAGAAGCTGTGATCTCTGCTGAAGATTCCAAGGTGAAGGTTGTGGTTATCCCGACTGACGAGGAACTGATGATTGCCTCGGATACAATGGATATTCTGAACAAGAAATAATCCTTTTAAAAGTAGATAGCATCGCAACAGCGATGTAACAATAATGCCGGAAGCAATGCAGATTGTCTTCCGGCATTATTTTTTTAACAATATCTGCTCCGTCACTGGTTTAAAATCCTTATCTTTGTTTTCCCTTTGATTTATTCAAACTACTTTAAATATATCAATTTATGAAAAGACTTACGTATTTATTGTTTTTTGTCTTGTTGACAGGTATGACGTATGCGCAACAGGCAAAGTATGTATTTTATTTCATCGGTGATGGAATGGGAGTAAACCAGGTGAATGGTACGGAAATGTATCTGGCTGAACAGGAAGGACGCATCGGCGTAACTCCATTGCTGTTTACCCAGTTTCCGGCTGTAGGCGTTGCCACTACTTTTTCCGCCACCAACTCCGTTACCGATTCTTCCGCTGCCGGAACAGCCCTTGCTACCGGAGTGAAAACTTATAACGGTGCTATCGGAATGGACGATCAGAAGAATGTGCTCCAGTCTGTTGCCGAAAAGGCTAAGAAAGCCGGAAAGAAAGTAGGTGTAACCACCAGTGTCAGCATAGACCATGCTACTCCTGCCGCTTTCTATGCTCACCAGCCCAACCGTAATATGTATTATGAAATTGCCCTTGATTTGCCGAAGGCAGGTTTTGATTTCTATGCAGGCGGAGGTTTCCTGAAGCCGACTACTACCGCCGAAAAGAAAGAGGCTCCAAGTATTTTCCCTATCATCGAGGAAGCCGGTTATACTATTGCAAAAGGTGTGGATGATTTTAAGTCTAAGGCTGCTCAGGCCGACAAGATGGTTTTGATTCAGAAGGACGGTGCTACTCCTTCTTGTTTGCCCTATTCTATTGACCGCAAGGAAGGTGACCTGACTCTTGCTGAAATCACAGAAAGCGCTATTTCTTTCCTTACCAAAGGCAAGAACAAAGGTTTCTTCCTGATGGTAGAAGGTGGAAAAATTGACTGGTCTTGTCACTCTAACGACCCTGCCACAACTTTCGAAGAAGTGATTGATATGGACAATGCCATCAAAGTGGCTTACGAATTCTATAAGAAACATCCGAAAGAAACCTTGATTGTGGTAACTGCCGACCATGAAACCGGTGGTTTAGGACTGGGTACAGGCAAATATGAACTGCACCTGAAAGCTCTGAAAAATCAGAAACAGTCTCAAGACCTGCTTTCTACTGCCATCACTGACTTGCGCAAAGCGAAAGGACATAATGTGACCTGGGAAGATGCTAAAGCTTTGTTAGCTGAAAAGATGGGCTTCTGGAAAGAACTGCCTTTGACTTGGGAACAGGAAAAGATGTTGCGTGATGAATTTGAACAGTCGTTCGTGAAGAATAAAGTGGTCTTTGAGGAAACTCTTTATTCGAAGACTGAGCCGCTGGCCGCTTCTGCAAGGAAAGTCATGAGCCAGATTGCTATGGTGGGCTGGACAAGCGGTAGCCATACTGCGGGATATGTTCCTGTATATGCAGTGGGCGCAGGCTCCAAAGAATTTGCAGGCAAGTATGACAATACGGAAATCCCAAAACGTATAGCAAAAGTTGCGGGGTACAAGTAATATAGTTAGAAGTTACGAGCTACAAGGCTATGCAGTGTAATTGCGTAGCTAGCCACTTGTAGCTCGTAACTTCTAACTACTTTAAGTCTTCCTCAATCACTTCGTCTATTTCTTTGAGGCGTTCTTTCCGTTCCTTCTTGGATTTAACCTTTTGATCCTTATATCCGAGGTCTGTATGCTCGGAAACTTCTTCACTGAATTCTTCAAACTTATCCTTTGCCGGCCGACCATGCGGGTCAATATTCTCTTCGGCAATCGCATCGTTTCTGTAAATCATATCATCCATAACAAATAAGCTTTAATGGTTTATGATATTACTACAAGATTACTTGCAAAAAGTTCCGGGCAATCATGTTTTCCCGTATCTATTTACAGAAGATTAAATCGGTGAAGTATCTGTTTAGAGTGCCGGAAGCAGGTGCTTTCGAATTAAATCCAGCTTAATTTGTTCGTTTCCGGTGTGTGCCTTCACTGCAATTACGGCATCCTTTTCCGGAATGACAAGGACGTATTGCCCGTTTACTCCGTCGGCACAGTAAGCGGATGCTTTGGCGGTCCACTCTTCCGACAATATCTGCCGACCGTTCCATTTTCCTTTTTGCAGGAAGAGTTGTCCCATTTTGGCAAGGTCTTCCGTTTTGAAGAACAGGTTCCAACCACTGCGATTGGTGTTTTGCAGGTTTGCCTGAAACTTCACGCCAACAATGCCTAACGGACGAAACAGGTGCGGGTATAAATAATCAGCGAGTTTCTCCTTGTCGTTTGTGGAGTCTATCCATATATAGCTTGCAGATTCCTTATCCTGCCCGCAAGTCCATTCTTCGGCAAGAATGTTGCCATGTTGCACAATCATGATGCTGTGCAGGTCTTGGTTGTTTTGCTGTGCCGCTTTCAGATATTTTTCCATCGCTTTTCCCAGTTTCCCGGGAGTGGTGGCACGGGGGAGACCTTTCGTTAGCTGATTGATGGAAATCAGCTTGATGCCTTTATCTTCAATGGTTTGTTTTACACGCGGGCTGGTGAGTAAATCCGTCACTCCTTGGCGGTCGAGCGCTACATTTTCATAGCCGATATGGAAGACAGGATGCATTTCTTCATTGTCCAGTGCCGGGTGGTCAAGAAACAGGTAACGTTTACCCGCCTCCAACTTGTTTAGTGAACGGATAAAGCTTTCTTCCTTTTCGGCGCTTGTCCGGCTCGGACCGTCATAACCGATATAGGTAAACTGATAATTTTCCGGTGAGTCCATACGGTCGATGGAGGGAAGATGATATTCTTTTGCTAGGCGCAGCACCATTTCATTTACTTCTTTGGTGAACCCTGTGGATAGCATATGCCCCGTCAGATGACTGAGTTGAGGGATATTTTTCAATGCCATCTCTATCTGTGCACGAAATTCCTGCTCCACTTCCTTCAAGTCCCATTTATTTTCCATAACCGACTGTCCCGGATATGCCGGATTAGGTCCCATCATTGGATAAAAGTATCCGTTCTCATCCGTCAGACTGGGGCAATGTGTCAATGGACGCCACTTTACATTCTCCCATTCGCTGGTAATGACTAAATGCAATCCTACGTCCAGTCCCGGATTTTCTTTCAACAGGCAGACGGCTTCCGGATACCAGGCAGCTACGGGCATCACTTCTACAGAGCGGGCAATTCCCGACTGATAGGTCTGTATGCAGGCTTCGTTAACAGAGTGGAAAGCTCCGAGATCATCAATGCGAATAACAAGGGTAGGGGCGGGTTGGGTGAATTGTCCCCATGCCGGAAAGATGCTTATGGCAAACAGGCATACGGTGAAGGAAAGTTTCAGTCTTGACAGGTTCATATCAGATGATTTACGAGAACAGGAATTACAGCCGGGTTTCTCCTTCGATGAAGTTTTCGAGGAAGAAATTCTCGCCATCAAAGACGGCATAAGAGAAGAAATTAATCCAGTCTCCTAATATCGTGATGCGTGCTGTGGCGCTTAACATCAGGTCCAGCTCGATGTGGCGATGGCCGTAAATGAAGAAGTTGATGTTCGGGTGGCTTTTCAGGTACTCTTTTGTGTAGAGTATCAAGAACTCTTTGTCTTCGCCCATATAATCGGGTTCTTTGCCGTCAACACGTTTCTGGCGGCTGTGCTTTGCCCAGTTCAGTCCCCACTCCATACTCCAACGGGGGTGGATGGCAGAGAACAGGATTTGCAGGAATTCGCTGTGAAACATGGAGCGCAGCAGTTTGAACTTCTTGTCCGGGTCGCCCAAACCATCACCGTGTGCGAGGTAGAACTCCTTGCCATATATTTCTGTGGTGAGCGGTTCACGGTGCATGATGACGCCGCACTCTGTGGTCAGGTAGTCGGCACACCAGATGTCGTGATTGCCAGTGAAGAAATGTACCTCCACTCCCATATCCGTCAGTTCGGACAGTTTGCCCAAAAAACGGGTGTAACCTTTGGGCACAACGGTTTTGAATTCATACCAGAAGTCGAACATATCTCCTAACAAATACACGGCAGATGCTTTGTGCTTGATACTGTCGAGAAAATTAACGAGGCGTCGTTCCTGAGTGCGTCCGTGTTCAATGGCGCGGGAGCCGAGGTGTGCGTCCGAAAGGAAATATACGTTCTTCATACTTCTGGGTTTAAAGTTTGCGTTATAAAAAGCCCAATTCCAGTTTGGCTTCTTCACTCATCATATCCTTGTCCCATTCCGGCTCAAACACCAGATTGATGGTGGCGGCAGTGACACCGTCAACCGATTCAACTCTCTGGCGCACATCTTCCATGATGAAGTCGGCAGCTGGACAGTTGGGAGCTGTTAAGGTCATGTCGATATTTACTTCTCCGTTGTCGGAGAGATCTATCTTGTAGATAAGTCCCAAGTCGTATACGTTTACCGGGATTTCCGGGTCGAATACAGTCTTGAGCATCGCTACTATTTTCTCTTCTATTTCAAACTTGGTCATATTCGTATGGTTTAGTCAGGCAAAACTAAAGAAATTAATTGAGACTACAAAAGAACGGGTTTTGAAAAACACCATCATTTAAATCATTCCTTCATCATTGAAACTGTAATATCTCCCGTCCGTGACAATAACGTGGTCGATGAGGCGGATGTTCATCGTTTGCGCTCCCTTTTGCACGAGTTGCGTCAGGCGTTGGTCGTCGGTGCTTGGGCGGGGGGTGCCGGAAGGGTGGTTGTGTACAAGGGCTATCTGCGTGGCGCGTTGTATCAGTGCTTCGCGCAGGATGCTGCGTACGTCGGCGGTGGTCTGGTCGATGCCGCCGCGGCTGATGCGTGTTTTCTCGATGACGCGTGAAGACTGGTTGAGCAGCAATACCCAGAATTCTTCGTAAGCCAGGTCGCAGAGCAAAGGGTGGAAGAGTTCGTAAATGTCCTGTGAAGAACGGACTGTGGCGCGTTCCGGCCGTTCTTGTAGTTTGCGGCGTTTGCCCAGTTCCATTGCCGCCATGATGGTGATGCTTTTGGCGGGTCCGAAGCCTTTGAAGCGGGAGAAGTCGCGTACTTCCCATCTTCCCAATTGATTCAAGTCGTTTCCGCATTCGGCAAGTACCCGTTGCATCAAAGTTACTGCGCTTTCCTCTGTATTTCCTGAACCGATAAGGATGGCGAGAAGTTCGGCATCGCTCAAAGCCTCCGCGCCTTTCAGTATCATCTTCTCCCGCGGACGGTCTTCTTCCGCCCACTGGTTGATATTTAGTTTTTCCATACTAATCGCTAATCGTTCATCACTTATAAAAGTTCTTTTTGAATGCTTCAAATTCATCTTTGCCCCGTATGCAACGGTTCCACCATGCCCGCCAGAAGCCGGTACCGTAGCCGATGAGTTGGATGAAAGAAGCGGCAATGGAGTAAATGCCGATAAGCAAACTCCGGTTTTGGATGGCGGAGTCGGCGCATACCAATAGCGCATATAGCGCGATGGGCGTCAGACTATAAAGGCAGAACGGAGCGCCGAGCAACAGTATTGCCACGCCAAGCGTGAATGCTGCCGGCAGGAGGTGGACAATCTTCAGTGATTCCGGGTACTTCTTGTACAGATTGATGCGTGCAATCCCCGAATTGTGCACTTGTTTGAAGAACTTCTTCAAGTCCGTGCGCCGCTTGTGATATACCCACGCATCCGGGAACAGCCGACACTGATAACCGCCTTTGAATATCCGGATGCTGAAGTCAATGTCTTCTCCGAACCTCATTTTGGAGAAGCCTCCAAGTGCAGTGTATGCGTCCCGTCTGACTCCCATATTGAAGCTTCGCGGATAGAATTTATCCATTTTCTTCTTTCCCCCGCGGATGCCTCCGGTGGTGAAGAAAGAAGTCATGGAGTAATTGATGGCTTTCTGTATGTCGGTGAAAGATTCATGTGCGCGGTCCGGTCCGCCGAAGGCGTCGGCGTGGGAGGTTTGAAGTTCTTGCTCGATGGCGGAGAGATAGCCTTTGGGTAGTATGCAGTCGGAGTCCAGTATAATCAGATATTCTCCGAGGCTTCGCTCCGCACCGTAGTTCCGACTTTGTCCGGGGCCGGAGTTGGGCTTGTCGTAATAGTGTATATCCAGTTCTTTCTGATATTTTTCTACTGTTTCCTTACAGGGGATGGATGAACCGTCTTCCACAACCACTACTTCGAAGTCCTTGAAGGTTTGTTGCGTCAGACTTTCCAACAGTTCGTCTACCTCATCGGGACGGTTGTATACAGGGATGATGACGGAGTATCTCATTAATCAATCTTTTAGTTTGTTACCAACTTGATGACTTTTATATTCGTTGCCTGTCTTTATCTGTTTGTTCATGACTGCAATCGTTTTTATTGCTTACAAAGATAAACTATTATTTTCCGATAATCTTTTCATTTATCTTTTCTTTTGGCAGTTCTTATACAAAAACTGCCTGTCAGGAGTGTCTGATTCTCCCGGCAGGCAGCTTATATATATGTATGAAACAAGCAGTCTTATACCTTCACGCGGCTTACGTAAGAACCGTCGCGAGTATCGATTTCGATAGTTTCGCCTTCGCTGATGAACAAAGGAACGCGTACTGTGGCACCTGATTCAACTGTTGCAGGCTTCAGAGTGTTAGTGGCTGTGTCGCCTTTCATACCCGGTTCAGTGTAAGTGATCTTCATTTGTACCTTGATAGGCATATCAGCATAGAGAACAGTTTCAGTAGAAGCATCAGATACTACATCAAGTACCATTCCTTCCAGCAGGAAGTCAACACCATTGATCAGGTCGTGAGCGATGGGATGTTGGTCGAAAGTTTCCTGATTCATGAAGATATAGTCTTCACCTTCTTTATATAAGAATTGGTAAGGACGGCGTTCCACGCGTACATCTTCCAGTTTCTCACCGATGTTGAAACGACGTTCAAGTACGTAACCGTTTACTACGTCTTTCAGTTTAACACGCATGAAAGTGTTACCTTTTCCCGGTTTTACATGCAGGAAGTCAATACAGAAATACAACTTGTTATCCATGCGGATACAAGTTCCGATTTTAATGTCTTGGGCATTAATCATACTAATATTTTTTATTTTAGATGTTATTTAATTTGTCTCCAGTGAGCTTTGCGGGTGCAAAAGTAATGGAAATCAGTAAAAATCGCAAAAAGTTTTGAGAGAAAAAGACTTAACTCTTGGTTATTTTGAAAAAAGTCCCTATTTTTGCAGCCCGATTACGTGAAATAATAACATAAAACAATATACAGTAATGAAAAGAACATTTCAACCCTCTAACAGAAAGAGAAAAAACAAACACGGTTTCCGTGAGAGAATGGCTTCCGCTAACGGTCGCAGAGTATTAGCTGCACGTCGTGCTAAAGGCCGCAAGAAACTGACTGTTTCTGACGAATACAACGGAGTGAAAGCATAAGCGCACTCTTGTTATAAAGAGATTAAGAAAGCCGCAAAGAACTGACAACAGTGCTTTGCGGCTTTTCTCTTTTCAATGATTTATATTTTTCGGTTATTCCTCTATTTCTTTTCCTGCTTTCTTCCAACCCTCGAAGCCTTCATTAAGGTCGTAGACTTTGTACCCCTTTTCACTGAGAATGGCAGCGGCTTTCTTGCTGCGTTTACCGCTGCGGCAATAGAGGGCTACGGGTTTCTCTTTCTGTAGTGTGGAGTCGACCATAGCAGCGAACTCTTTATCCAGCACATTGATATTGATGCTGCCGGGAATGTGTGACTCGGAATATTCAGCAACTGTACGCACGTCCAGGCGCTGAACATCGGAATTGTCGATTATCGTGGAAAACTCTTCCGCCGAAACAGACTTGAAGTCTCCTTTCTGCTGACAGGAAAAAAGGGAGCTGAAGAACAGGCAGATACCTGCAATGAAGGAATTCATTTTCATAGGATATTCTATTTAGGATTATATTCAAATTCATAATTCTTTTCTTCTCCGGAATAGGTTATAAGAGAGAACCGTACAGTGACTTGCTTTATTCCTTCCGCAGCATATTGCCGCAGGGGAACGGAAAGATAAGCGCGTTTGCTGTAGGCTTGCACATCTCCGTCGCTATGGTACAGCAGCAGATGAACGAACCGATGACCGGTTTCTTCGTCCGTGCTGACTTCTTCTTCCACAAAGTGGAATGAATGTTTTCCATTCTGTGCCCTGATGTCCAGTATCATGTTCAGATAATCGAGTCCCATCCAGATACTTGTCACGTCAGCCGGGTCGCGTTTCACGCCGTCCTTGAATGTCGGCGATGATGGTGGTTCCGGCACGGGAGATACGGCATTTAGTAAGGCATACAATTTCACTCCGGATGTACCGTCGGTTGCCACTGCTGTACTGTAGTTGCTGACTATACGGGCAGAGGCATTTGCGTCTATACGTGTATTGGATGCGTCTTCCACTACAGCGAAGGTTTCTCCTTCATCTGTCAGGACAGACTTTATATAGCCGCTTGCGTCTGCTTGCGCAGTCAGGAATTCCAGTTTTACGGGTGGATAATAATAGTCGTCGTCATCACCACAGGAAACCAGCACGCACATCAGTACGGGCAAGAGCCAGCGTAAAGAAACGGGGAATTGTAGCTTACCTTTCATACCTTACTTTATTTCGGATTATCAGTTTGGGTAGCCAGATAATTTGTCAGTGGGTTGGCATACATCAGCAATATCTTCTCGCGCAGGAAAGGTATGTCTTTATTATCCAGTTCAATGCGGTTGAGCTGCCGGTCAATGTATTCCAGAAAATGTTGTTTCTCTTCGGCGGTGTAGTTGCCGGAGAAAGTTCCGGTATCTGACAAACAATCGTGGGCTATATAGTTGCCGGGATATATGCGATAGTTCGCATGGATTCTCCGGTCTATGAGGGCGGAAATCTGTGAGAAAAGTTCGGGTTTCGGGAGGGAACGGTCCAGTTTTGCCAAATCCTCATTGATGCAGGGCGAAACCTGGAAGTGTACCCGGCCTTTGAATCCGAAGAGTCCGGTCTGCATGTTTTTCAAGTCGTCCGCCTGTGTCTTCTTGTAGTCCGGTATGTCACGTTTCAGCTGGAATTCCTGTGCTTTCAGATAGTCGCAGGGATCGTATTCATAAGAAATAGCCAGCGGAACGATATCCATTTCAATCAACCGGTTGACGATGTCGCCTTCTCCGCCTATGGCAAGCATTTTGAGTACGCTTTCCTGGGTGCGGTCGTTCGAGTCCTTGGCGCGTCCCTCGCGTTGGGCTATCCAGATGGACTGGTGCTTGTCCTTGATGGTGTGATGCATATAGCGTGACATGCGTGCCGAAGACTCCAGCATCTGGCGCATGGTCAGGGCGCGTTGCACAATGAATGATTTGTTGACACGTACGAACTTCTTAATCCAGGGATAGATTAACAGGTTATCGCCAATGGCAATCTCCACGGTGTCCATGCCTTGGTCTATCAGCTCTACGGACAGGAAGCCGGAGTCGAGGATGATATCCCTGTGATTGGATATATAGGTATAGGCGGCTTGTTTATCAGAAAGTGCCGTGTGGTCCAAAGTCACTCCTTGAGTGGTATCTTTGGCAAACCTTCTTAGAATTGTGTAACAGAATGCTTTCTGAAACTCCAACTTCGTCTTGCATGAACGCATTTTCTGCGCAAGTGCCTCAAAAGGAACTTCCGGAAAAACAGCAGTCGCCACCTGCCGGAAAGCCGGATCGGCAATCAATTCCTCATAAATCTGAGGGAGTTCCTCGTCATGATAAGGGCGAATTTCATCAAATTCCACTTCCATAGTGATTAACGTTTTAGTGATGAGTGATTAGCTGGTTTTCTATAATATCTGTCATTACATCTTTTATATCCAGTCCGGCGGCACGCACCTGTTGGGGTATGAAGCTGGTGGTCGTCATTCCGGGAGTGGTGTTCACTTCCAGCAGGTTGATTTTCTCACCGGCAGTGATGATATAGTCCACACGGATGATGCCGGAGGCACCCAGAATGTCATAAATGGCGGAAGTCAGCGTCTGTACCCGGCGAGTCAGATCGTCGGAGATGCGGGCGGGAGTGATTTCGGAAACCTGTCCGTTGTACTTGGCGTCGTAGTCGAAGAATTCATTCTCCGTCACCACTTCCGTGATGGGGAACACTACCGACTTCTCTTTAGTCTTGTAGCAGCCGCAGGTAATTTCTGTTCCTTCCATGAAGGCTTCCACCAGGACTTCTTGCGCTTCACCGAATGCCTTAACAATGGCAGGCTGTATTTGTTCTTTCGTCTTAACCTTTGTTACACCGAAACTTGAACCACCCAGGCTGGGCTTGATGAAGCAAGGCAAGCCGATCTTTTCCAGCACGTCTTCGTCGGAGATGGACTGTCCCTGCCGGAGTACTAAGGACTCTGCAATGCGGACGCCGAATGCCTTCAGGTATTGGTTGCAGGCAAACTTATCATAGGTAAGCGCAGCAGCCAGCACTCCGCAACAGGAATAGGGGATGTGGAGCAGGTCGAAGTAGCCCTGCAAGCGTCCGTCTTCGCCCGGAGTGCCATGAATGGTGATATAGGCAAAGTCGAACGTCACCTTTTGGCCGTCCAGCTGGAAACTGAAGTCATTCCGGTCGATGGGGGCTTTACCGCCGTCGGGGAGTTGCGCATGCCAGTCCAGCCCTTGCATTTCCACAATATATAATGTATACTTCTCCTTATCGATAAAGGAATAGATGCCCTGTGCACTGCGCAGGGAAACCTGGAATTCGGAGGTGTCACCTCCGCAAACGATAGCAATCGTGCGTTTCATTCTAAATCTCTGTTACTGATGTAGCCTCTCCATTTGTCTATCAGCTGGGTCATGTCGTCGGGCAACTCCGAGGTGAAGTACATCTCTTCGCCGGTGGCGGGATGTACAAACCCCAGCGTCATGGCGTGCAGTGCCTGCCGTGGGCAAGTGTCGAAGCAATTGTTTACAAACTGTTTGTATTTACTGAAATGAGTACCTTTCAGAATCTCGTGGCCGCCGTAGCGCTCATCATTGAAGAGCACGTGCCCGATGTGCTTCATGTGCACGCGTATCTGGTGGGTGCGTCCAGTTTCGAGGATGCACTCTACAAGGGTGACATAACCCAGACGTTCCAGCACGCGGTAATGGGTTACGGCATGTTTACCCTGGTCGTCGGGCAAGACGGTCATTTGCATACGGTCTTTGGGGTTCCGGCCGATGTTGCCGGTGACGGTTCCTTCGTCCTGTTCCATGACTCCCCACACCAATGCACGGTAACGGCGTTTGGTGGTTTTGTTGAAGAACTGTATGCCGAGGTTGGTTTTGGCATCCGGTGTTTTTGCTATGACGAGCAGGCCGGATGTGTCTTTGTCGATACGGTGCACCAGCCCCACGTGAGGGTCGTTGGCATCATAGTCGGGGTTATCTTTCATGTGCCAGGCGATGGCATTCACTAAAGTTCCGTGATAGTTTCCGTGTCCCGGGTGGACAACCAGTCCGGCAGGCTTGTTCACCACCATGAGGTATTTATCCTCATAAACGATATTAAGTGGAATATCTTCGGGAATGACTTCGTTTTCGTAGCGCGGGCGATCCATCATGATGGTGATGACGTCCATCGGCTTCACTTTGTAGCTGCTCTTGACGGGTTTGTTGTTGGCCATTACGAAGCCGTCTTGCGCTGCTTTCTGGATGCGGTTGCGCGAAGCGTTCGTCAGGCGGTCGAACAGGTATTTGTCTACGCGCACCATCTCCTGCCCCCTATCCACTACCACGCGGAAGTGTTCATAAAGTTGCGCCCCTTCGCCGACGGGTTCCACATCGTCCAGGTCGTCAATTGCTATGTCGTCCGGCAATTCTTCTATCATTTCTCGTTTTTTCTATATGATATTATGAAAGAGTCGTTATACCTCGTATATCGTTGCGGTTAGAACCAGGATTCGTCCGCAGCAGAATCTCCGGAAGAAACGGGTGCTGTGGTTGCTGTTCCGATAGAGTCTCCTTCCTGGGGCAATTCTCCGCCATCACCTACCACTAATGTTAGCGTGGCGCCTGTGGGCACTTTTTCACCGTTGGCCAGTGTGTGTCCTTTATATTTCACTTCATATACCCAGTCTTTCTCGCCGGGCACGTGTTGGTTTTCGGTCAGTTTGAAGCCGGATGCCAGCAGACGTGCCTGTGCCTGGCGCATGGAACTGTTGTCCGCTACGTCGGGAACGGCTTGTAAGGGGGTGCTTAGTGTGTTTATTGTCAGATAGATGGTCCGTCCTTCCTTCACTTTCTGTCCGGCGGAGGGGTTGTAGTCGAGGATGCAACCGGCGGGCAAGTTCTTTACATAGCTGGAGTCGGAAACGATGCAGTTTAGCTTCTGGTTGCGGAACAGCTTTTTGGCTTCTGCCACTCCCATGCCTTTTACATTAGGCACTACTACCGCTTCACCGTGACGGGTATATATGTCCAGTCCCTTCAGGACTCCGAACAGTGCAAGGGCAACCACGATGACCATTGCAATCAGGTTTACCCAGAAAAACTTATTCTGCCGGAAAGAAAAAAACTCCTTTATTGTCATAATCCTTAGCGTTATTTGGGGCAAAGATAATGCAAACCGAAGGTAGTACAAAATAAGCTCGCTTATTTTTAATGCTGAGGTGCAGCTTATCTTTATCTTTGAAGAAAAAAAGGCATATTAAAATCTATCCTGCATTATTCATCGCAGGAGTTAAAGGAGTTATCACTTCGTTAGGAGTTAAGGAGTCAGAGCCGGTACTATTGTATTATGCAAGTAAAACTATTGGCTTTAACTCCTAAACCAATTTGTCGGCTGATAACTCCTTAACTCCTTTAACTCCGGAGTGTGAATTGTTCAGGTTAGAGAGATTCGAGTAATCTCTTCAGCACCACCGTAGCGGATATTTCGCGATTGGCAGCTTCGGGTATTACGATAGATTGTGGGCTTTCGATGACATCGTCCGTTACAATCATGTTGCGGCGCACAGGCAGGCAGTGCATGAAGTAGGCCTTATTGGTTACGGCCATCTGGCGGTCGCTGACGGTCCATTCGCGGTCTTTGCTCAGGATTTGTCCGTAGTTATCGCCTGTGTATGCCGCCCAGTTTTTGGCATAGATGAAGTCGGCGCCTTCAAAGGCTTTCATCTGGTCGTATTCCACGCGGGCATTTCCTACGAATTGTGGAGCAAGCTCGTAGCCTTCGGGATGGGTGATGACGAAGTCATAATCCGTAGCGTTCATCCATTCAGCGAATGAGTTAGGCACGGCTTGGGGCAATGGGCGAGGGTGTGGTGCCCAGGTCATTACCACTTTGGGGCGGGCTGTCTTTTTATATTCCTCAATGGTGATGAGGTCGGCAAAGCTCTGCAACGGATGGCGTGTGGCGGCTTCCATTGAGAACACCGGACGCCCGGAATGCTTGATGAATTGGTTGATGATGATTTCATTATAATCATCTTCTTTATTCTCGAAGCGGGCGAAGGAGCGCACACCGATGATGTCGCAATAACAACCCATTACGGGGATGGCTTCCAACAAGTGTTCGGGTTTGTCGCCATCCATGATGACACCACGTTCTGTCTCCAACTTCCATGCTCCCTGATTGATGTCAAGTACGATGACGTTCATGCCGAGATTCATCGCAGCTTTCTGAGTACTGAGACGGGTTCGGAGGCTGGAGTTGAAGAAAATCATCATCAACGTCTTGTTCCGGCCCAACTCTACGTATTTGAAACGGTCTTTCTTAATCTCAAATGCTTCATCCAGTGCAGCTTTCAGATTTCCGATATCCTGCACACAAGTAAACTTTTTCATATTTGTAATTTTTGATTAATCACTCCCTTATTTGTCCTTCGCCCTCTATAATCCACTTGTAGGTGGTGAGTTCTTCCAGTGCCATCGGACCGCGGGCATGAAGTTTCTGCGTGCTGATACCGATCTCGGCACCCAGTCCGAATTGTGCTCCGTCCGTGAAGGAAGTCGGTACGTTGACGTAGACACAGGCGGCGTCCACATCGCGGCAGAACCATTCGGCACGGGATTTATCTTCGGTCACGATACATTCGCTGTGCTTGGAACCATATTTCCGGATATGTGCGATTGCTTCGCGGATGGATTGAACGGTCTTCACGGACATCTTGTAGTCCAGAAATTCGGTACCGAAGTCCTCTTCTGTAGCTTCTTTCAGCAATTCTTTCGGATAGTTGCCTTTCAAGGTGCTGTAAGCATAAGAATCTGCATAGATTATCACGTTGCTTTCAGGCAGTGGTCGGCAAAGTGCGGGCAAATCGTTGAGGCGGTCGGCATCAATCAACAGACAGTCCAGGGCGTTGCATACGCTGACGCGGCGGGTTTTGGCGTTGTTGATGATGGCGGCACCTTTTTTTACATCACCGTCCCGGTCGAAGAAAGTATGGCAGATGCCTGCACCGGTTTCGATAACCGGAATGGTGGCATTTTGGCGTACAAAGTTGATGAGACTACTGCTTCCGCGGGGAATGAGCAAATCTACATAACCTCTGGCATTCAGTAATTCGGCGGTTGCTTCACGGTCGGCGGGAAGCAGTTCTACGATGTGCGGGTTGACGCTGAAGCGTTCCAACACCTCGTGAATTACGCTGATAATGGCACGGTTGGAGTAGTCGGCGTCACTGCCGCCTTTCAGGATGCAGGCGTTTCCGCTTTTCAGGCAGAGGGAGAATACGTCGAAACTGACGTTCGGGCGTGCCTCGTATATGATGCCGATGACACCAAAGGGGACGCTCACTTTCTTGAGCCTCATGCCTTTCGGGTGTATATTTTCCTTTAGAATGCGTCCCAGGGGTGAGGGAAGGGTTGCCACATTACGCGTGTCTGCGGCAATGCCTTGCAGACGTTCTTCGGTCAGCTTCAACCGGTCGAATTTCGGGTCTTTCGGGTTCATTCTATCCAGGTCTTTCCGGTTTTCTGTAAGAATGAAGTCTGATTTTGCCAAAGCGGCATCTGCTACAGCCAGCAAAATCCGATTGATTTCCTGGTCGCTCAGCGATAATAATTCGCGGCTGGCGTCTTGTACAGTAGCAAATACTTTGTTTAAGTTCATCTTTATTGTACTTTTTAGTGTTGATTACCTTGCAAATGTACTAATTATATTGAGAATGTACACTTTATCTCTTTGAAAAAGAATTAGTATACGGGGAAGTGTAGAAGTGCTGTATATTTATACGGTTTTTAGATTCAAATTCCTTGCTTTTGCCACGCCTATGGCGCAACATTGCCACGCCTATGGCAAGACATTGCCACACCTATGGCACGACTGTGCCAAAGCGATGGCAAGACTGTGCCACTTCGATGGCAAGAAGTTGGCAATGTACAGCTTCCTTTTTCCGGTTTTGAATGAAATGATGATTCATTACTGCAGCGGGAATGAATCAAAATCAGGAAAAAGACCTATAACAGAAACGACAGTTCCCAAACGGAGTATTGACATGCTTCTTATTCTATGTATAGATAGTCATAGTGCACCACCGGTTTCTTTCCATGTTTTCCCATTGCCTCCCTTGCCTGTGCAGAGTCGCAGTTGGCTTTTCCCACGCCTACGGGATTACCTTCGAAATCAATAATCCGCACAATGTCATCTTTTTCAAACTCTCCTTCGATAGCGGTGATGCCAACGGGCAGAATGCTGATTGCTTTGTCTGAATTCAGCACTTCCGTAGCACATTGATTGATGTGCAGTTCACCTTTGGCGAAACCTTCGCTGTGCGCAATCCATTTCTTTATGCTGGATACGGGCTCGGCAGAAGGTATGAAGCGCGTGCAGAGGGTATCTTTCGGATGTTGAATCAAATCGACAAGGATGTTATCACGCTTGCCGTTGGCTATGATAACCGTGATTCCTTCATCGGCTACTTTGCGGGCAATGTTGGTTTTAGTCAGCATACCGCCACGGCCGAAGCTGGACTTGGAAGCCTGGATATAAGATGAAAGGTCTTTGCCCTGTCCGATTTCCCGTATCACTTCCGAGGTGGGATCGGCTGGGGAACCGTTGTAAATGCCATTGATATTACTGAGTATAATTAGCGCTTGTGCGTCCATCATAGACGCTATTAGGCCGGACAATTCATCATTGTCCGTAAACATCAGTTCGCTTACGGAAATTGTATCGTTCTCATTGACAATGGGGATAACGCTATTCTCTAACATTACCGTCATACAGTTCTTCTGGTTGAGGTAGTGCCGGCGAGTGGCGAAGTTCTCCTTCATAGTCAGCACTTGCCCTACGGCAATACCATGTTCGCGGAATAATTCGTAATAGCGGTTGATAAGTTTGGCTTGCCCTACGGCAGAGAATAGCTGACGTTGATCCACACTGTCCAGTTTCTTGGCAGGGTGCACTTCACTGCGTCCGGAAGCTACGGCTCCGGATGATACGAGGATAATTTCTACTCCTGCTTTGTGCAGTTCAGCTATCTGGTCTACCAAAGCAGACATACGTGTTACGTCAAGAGTGCCGTCGCGGCGTGTCAGAACATTGCTGCCCACTTTTACGGCAATTCTCGAAAATTGTTGCTCCATGTGTCGTTATATTCTTCTTATGTGGTTTTATAGAGACTGAATTTAGTCTTCATCTTCACCTTTGCCACGCTCCCGGATTATTTCCATCGCGTCTTCGTACTTTTCCTCGCTGACGAGGATCGTTATGTCTGATGTTATGTAGGGCGCAATGGTGCTCATTAGTCCGTCCTTCAAAATAGTTGCTATACCATTGTTTTCGAGTAACCCCTTAACAAGTTCTGCTTCCCACGGTGATCCTTTGAACACCTCAACTGTACGGCTGTTGTCTGTTGATTTCATAATGGTAAGTATTAATAAGTTTATATTCTACAAATATAACAAGTATTTCGGAGAAAAGATTTCTTTTATTGCCAAATGTTTTACGATTATAGTTCTATCCGTTGTACGGTGACTGCCTTGTTCAGAAAGGTGGATGCTGATTCGATGAACTTCTCTTCCGCTTCTGTAGTGTAGTAAGAACATTTGCTTCCTTTGGTACATTTCGCATCCATTTCGGGATGACGCTGCAGGTAATCTTTCAGGCTGTCAGCTACCAGTTCTCCCTGTGCAACGGTGGTGATGCCTTCGGGCATATACTTCTTTATCTTAGGCAGCAGTAAGGGGTAATGTGTACAGCCCAGGATTACTGTGTCAATCTGCCTGTCTTTTGCAAGGAGTTCATCAATGTATTTGCGAATAAAATAATCGGTTCCTTCTCCTTCCGCTTCATTGTTTTCTACAAGCGGTACCCATAGGGGGCAGGCTTCACCCTGTACTTGAATATCCGGGAAAAGCTTATGTATTTCCAGCGGATAAGATTCGGACTTGACAGTTCCTGAGGTGGCGAGGATGCCTACATGGCGGCTGTGAGTAATGCCACCGATACATTCCACAGTAGGACGTATGACGCCCAATACACGACGTGACGGGTCCATACCGGGTAAATCATTCATTTGTATGTTGCGCAATGCTTTGGCAGATGCTGTGTTGCAGGCCAGGATAACCAGATGGCAACCCATCTCGAATAATTTGGTGACAGCCTGCAACGTAAATTCATATACAATCTCGAAAGACCGTGTGCCGTAGGGCGTACGTGCATTGTCTCCCAGATAGATATAATCATATTGGGGCAGGGCTTCGTGTATCTTGCTGAGGATAGTCAGCCCGCCGTATCCGGAATCAAATACGCCGATAGGGCCGGGGATAGTGGGTAATTCTTGTTTCATGATGGAAAAGCTATGTACACGCTACAAAGATAATGCAAATCGAATGCAGAACTTTCATGCTTGCATAAAAAAGTTCTGCTGAGATGCCGCTTATCTTATCTGAAGATAGAAAAAGGCGTGGACTGTATGCAATCCACGCCTTTTTCTATCTTTAGATAAGATATGCCTTTCTTATTTGATACCCAGCTGAGTCTTTACTTTAGCTGTTACATCTACGCTTGTAGAACTTACATAAGGTATGGAGGTACGAGCCAGGTCGAAGATATAGATGGCACCTTCTGCTTTACCTACAGCCTGGATAGCTTCGTCCAATTTCTTATAGATAGGTACTAATGCTTCTTGCTGTGCTTTCTGCATATTCTGATAAGCTTCCTGCTGGAATTGTTCTTGTCTTTCGGCCATGTCCTGTAATTCTTTCTGGCGTCTTTCTGCTATGTTTTTGGGCAGAGAGTCAGCTTGTGCCTGATATTCCTGCAATTTCTTCTGGAACTCAGCCTGAGAACGCTGCATTTCTTCTGAATATTGTTTGGACATAGTTTCAAGGTCTGCTTGTGCCTTTGTGTATTCAGGCATTAAAGCGATAACCTCTTGTGAGTTCATGTGAGCAAATTTCTGTGCCATTGCTCCTAACGGAAGAGCGAACACAATTACAAGGAGTGCGATTTTTTTAAGCATAATGTTTATTGTTTATTTAATTAATTGTTCATTGTCTAAGTGCAAATATAGTGCAAACTGAATGCAATACAAAATAAGCTTGCTTATTTTTAATGCTGGAGTGTAGCCTATGTTCGCGGAGCAAATGTATGAAATTAATTTGAATATCCTAACTTTGCGAGGACTTCATTGCTGATATCAATTCGCGGAGAGGCAAAAATGATGCTTGTTGCAGAAGCCCGGTCGACTACTACGGAGTATCCTTTTTGTTCCGAAATCTCTTTAACCGCATTATAAATTTCATCTTGAATGGGTTGCATCAGGCTTTCGCGTTTCTTGAACAATTCTCCTTCAGGACCAAAATAGGTGCGGCGTAGCTCGGCTGCTTCTTTCTCTTTAGCGACAATCGCTTCCTCTTTTTTTCCTTTCTGTTCTTCGGAAAGAAAGACGGCTTCCGATTGATAGTTCTTGTACAACGTTTTAGCTTCTTCGGCAACTTTCTCTACTTCGCTTTGCCATTTTTTTGAAACTTGGTTCAACTGTTCGTTAGCACGTTCGTAAGCCGGAATGTTTTTCAGGATATACTCCATATCAATCAAGGCGAACTTTTGTGCACTGGCTGTCATGCCTACGGCAAACAGCAAGATCATTAATAAAACAGACTTTCTCATAACGTTTGGTTTTTGTGATACAATTAGAATTCCTGTCCTAAGATAAAGTGGAATTGACTGCCACCATATTCTGTAGAACCACGTACTTTATCGAAACCGTAAGCCCAGTCAATACCCATCATACCGATCATCGGCAGGAAGATACGTACACCAACACCAGCAGAACGTTTCAATTCGAACGGATTGAAGTTCTTCACATCCTGCCAGGCATTACCGGCTTCTACAAAACCTAACGCATAAATACTGGTACTTGTTTCCAGCATCAGCGGATATCTTAACTCAAGGCCGAGACGGGTATAAGCGTAACCTTCATATCCGTAAGGAGTCAATGAGCTGTTCTCATAACCACGGAGAGCGATACTTTCCGTAGCATAACTGGAGTAACCGGTCATACCGTCACCACCCACGTCGAATGTTTCAAACGGAGATTTCTTATACTTGTTGTAATGTCCCAACAAACCGAATTCTACGCGACCCATCAATACCGGAGTACGTTTCACGGCTACGGGGTCCATCAACGGAATGTACACTTTGGATTTGAATTTCCATTTATGGTATTCAATCCATTTGTGCATCTTGTTCATGTCTTCCTGATTGCTGGTACTGTATTTGCTGTAGTCTTTTCCATCGAACAGAGAATACGGTGGAGTCAACTGTGCTGACAGGGAGAACTCAGAACCTGAACGCGGGTAAATCGGGTTGTCGATAGAACTGCGGGACAATGTCAGGTTGATGCTGAGGTTATTACATTTACCGTTGGTTACGGGGAAGTATTGCCAGTCGCTCAGGATATAGCGTTGGTAGGACAACTCAGCGGTAAACTGGAAGTAGTCATCCGGCCATTTCAGACGCTTACCGAACATGGCGGCCACACCGAACATCTTGATAGACTTGTCGGGGTCGTAATAGTTTTCGTAACTGTTGTAGTTGCCATAGTTGTACATACCGTAACCATACATACCGCTATACATGCTGTTGTAGTAGCTGTTCATGTACGCCGAGTTGTAGTAACGGCTGCTGATATCTGTCTGCACGGAATAGAAAGCTGACAGAGAGAATGCATTCGGACGTTTACCACCGAACCACGGGTCGTAGAATGAAATGCTATAGGATTGGTAATACTTGGCATTGGTTTGTCCGCTGACAGTCAAAGTCTGACCATCACCTTGCGGTAGGATACCGCGGTAGTTTTCACCCGGATGCAGCAAGTTGGCAAGTGAGAAGTTGGTGAACTTCAAGCTTAACTTACCGATGATACCCGTCTGTCCCCAACCGGCAGAGAATTCCACCTGGTCGTTGGCTTTGGATACCAAGTCGTAACCTATATCCACGGTTCCGTCTTCCGGTCTCGGCTGGATGTCGGGTTTGATTTGTTCCGGGTCGAAGTGTCCCATCTGCTGGATTTCACGCATAGAACGCATCAGGTCTTCACGGCTGAACAAATCACCCGGACGGGTACGGAGTTCACGACGTACTACGTTTTCATACAAACGGTCGTTACCATTGATGCTGATCTTATTGATGGTAGCCTGGCGGCCTTCGAAAATACGCATTTCCAGGTCGATGGAGTCTCCTACGATGTTTACTTCCACGGGTTCGAGGCTATAGAACAAGTAACCGTTGTTGTAGTAGAGGTTACCGATAGCGTCTTCGTCGGACATGGTACGTTCTTCCAGCAATTTCTGGTTGTATACATCACCCTTCTTCATACGAAGCATGAAGTTCAACTGTTCTGAAGGGTACAATGTATTACCTACCCACGTTACATTGCGGAGGTAGTATTTGTCTCCTTCTTCAATTTTCATGAAGATGTCTACCGTGCGGTCATCATAAGGCTTGATGCTGTCTTCTACGATCATGGCGTCACGATAACCCAACTCGTTATACTTGTCGATAATCAACTGTTTGTCCGCTTCAAAGTTTTCTTCTACGAACTTCTTGGTGCGGAATAGATTGAGCAACTTATTCTTCTCGTTGGTCTTCTTCATGATGCGCTTCAACTTCTTAGTTGCTAAAGCCTCATTACCAACGATTGTGATTTCGTGCACTTTCACCTTCTCTTTCTTGTCGATGTCGATATCTACGATAACCTGGTTTTCGTTGGATACATCATCTTTCTGCGAGATGATTACTTCTGCATTCTTAAAACCTTTATCGTCAAAATAGCGTTTAATCAGAGTCTTGGCACGGTCAATGACGTTGGGAGTCACCTGACCGCCTTTGATCATACCGATTCTACTTTCTATATCCTCACGTTCCGACTTCTTCACGCCATGATAGCGGATATCGGATACACGCGGACGTTGAGTCAGATGGATAGTCAGCCATACTTTATCGCCTTCTATCTTGTCGGCTGTAATCTGGACATTGGAGAATAGACCATGACGCCAATAACGCTTACAAGCCTGAGTGATTTCTTCACCCGGCACGGTAATCGTTTGGCCTACGGACAGACCGGACAAGCCGATAAGTACATAGTCCTCATAGTTCTTAACTCCTTCTACTTTAATTTCTGCAATCTCATACTTCTTGGGGGTTCCCGAGTAGAGAATGACTGGTTTTTCCGCATCATCGGTGCCGTTAACATCTTGAGCGGCGCTTGTCAATACACAACCAAAGAGGCAGATAAACGCTGTGAGTATAGAGAAAATACGATAGTGCATTTATGTTTTGGATTAAATATGTTTGGTTTTAACTGATTTGTTCACTGGTTTTACCGAATCTACGTTCCCGTCTCTGGTAGTCGCAGATGGCTTTGCAAAGTTCCTCTTCCCGGAAATCGGGCCAATAGGTTTCGCAAAAATAGAGTTCCGAATATGCGCATTGCCAAAGCAGGTAATTGCTCAGACGGATTTCTCCGCCGGTGCGTATCAGCAAATCGGGATCGGGCATGAAGTTGGTCGTCAGATGTTTCGACATTAAATCGGTGTTGATTTCTTCGGGTGTCAATTCTCCTTTCTGCACCAATGCGGCAATTTGCCGGCTGGCTTCTGTTATTTCCCAACGTGAAGAGTAGCTGAGGGCAAGTACCAGGCACATGCCTGTATTCTTGGAAGTATTTTCTACGCAACTGTATAAGCGGTCTTGTACATTTGCGGGTAACTTTTCTATATCTCCAATAATCCGGAAACTGATGTTGTTCTTCATGAACGTATCTTCTTCGATGGAATCGAAAAGGAGGCCCATCAAGGCTGCCACTTCATCCGAGGGACGGTTCCAGTTTTCGGTTGAGAACGTATATAGGGTCAGATATTTGATTCCCAGTCTGGCGGCTTCTTCGGCAATGATATGCACGGTTTCAGCACCGACCTGATGTCCGTAGCTGCGCTCGTGTCCGCGCTGCTTCGCCCACCGTCCGTTGCCGTCCATGATAATTGCCACATGCTGGGGTATCCGGCTCAAATCAATTTGTTCTTTATATTGCATCTTTTTTAGTTGTTACAATCCTTACATCTTGGGAAGAGGTCGTAGGTAACGAAAAAGACGGTAAATGCATAACTGTCTTTGTTCTTCCAACCTTTTCCTTTTATCTGGTACGGGTCTTCCAGTTGTAAACCTTCCCGTTGGGTAACGTCTAACTGGTCGCTAAGGCTGAACCGCATTGTAAACTCGCATCCTATGTTGATGCGCGGAGTTGCTTTGTATTTCACACCCACCCCTATGGGGATGTTCATCGTGAAAATAGTCTTAGCGGGTTTAGGCGCGAACGTAAATCCTAATCCACCTAATATATAAGGTGTGAACCGACGGTCGCCCCGGTACGTATTACCGGTACCATATCCCCAAAAGTTATATTCAAACTGTGCTCCTAAATCGAAAATCGTCCGTTTGAAAGTGGCGTACTCTCCATTCGGATACACATTTTTGAAATCTCTCGTATCACCGGAAATCCTGCCGGCTGTCAGGTTGCCTTTTATTGCCATATGCGGATTCAACAGATACCGGGCCATGAATCCTCCCGCTATTCCTGTGTTCTTAAACGGGGTACTGCTGTTGGCATCTCCCATATAAAAACTTCCTCCAATAGCACCTCCCAGTTCCCATGTATATTCTTCCTGCGCTGTAACATAACAGAAAGGGAACATGAACAGGCAAAACACTATCTTTATATTTCTTGTAATAGCCATACCGTTTTAATTTTACTCCTTACTATATAAGGAAACGGGAAATTGACTATTTTATTATTGTTATTTGAAACCCAGCTTGTTCTGACGGCCACGCCAAACAGAACCGTCGCTGTTCCATACAATCCAAATATAATGTTTTGTGTCAATGGCCAGAGAGTAATCTCCCTTGTCTTTGAACAAACTTATGTATTCAATCGTATCTTTGTCATCTTCCTTTTCACCCGGAGTGACTTTTATTTCTGTCGGATACCGGAATTTAGTAGCTGCCTCATTCCATTCTATTCCTACGCGAGAGGTACGGATGATATTGAAGTCTCCACCCATCATGTAGAACAGGCCTCCATAATACATGATTGACGGATTCTTCATGGCCGGGCAGGAGAAATCTGTCGGCGTACTCATGCCTGTCCAAGTCAGTCCGTCCATAGTGGTGGGACCGCCCATAGTGAACCAAGGTACTGTTTCTTCAACCGTTGTTTCAGTATTGCCTACTATCACTGTTTGCTTGATACCGCTTGCATTTGTGAAAACAGTGGAATATATGTCTTCCAGAGGGAAACCGGCAGGAATCACTTCTTCACCCTTTCTCCAAGTGGCTTCTTCTGTATCTTTTGCGCAGAAGTAGTTAGCACCTTCTTTAGTAAAGATACCAGTGAGTATATTCTTGTTCCCTATAATTTTGTCTTCCGGAATACCTCCCAGGAATGTTACCATCTGCATCCCTTGCATATCCATTTGGGTCCAACTGATGCCGTTGTCAGAGTAAAATGCTTCTCCACTCGTTGTAGTTATGAACAGCTGGTCATTGAAACTAACGATGGAGTTTAATTTTGCACCTTCCGGAAGTTCAACGTTGATCAGACTCCATTGAAGACTGGCAGGAGTGGACAAGGAACTACGATATGCAGTTGTGGAAGAAGTGTAAACAAACAGTTCTCCTTTCAGAATAACGGATTTTTGCTTACCGGAAACAGGTGAAGCCGGCAGAGCTGCCATTTCTCTCCAGATCAGAGAATCTGGGTCTTGCTTATGAACATTTACTTTGATTGTATATTCACGAACCGTCACGCCGTCAGCTGCATGAACCTTGAGCTTGATAGGCTCTCTCAGGTCAACTGAGTCACTTGTGTTGAATAATGTATCGTTAAGGCCGGAAGTAACCCAGCCTGTTACGCTCAGCGTATCGATCAGGATTTTGTCAATGATGGTATCAGAGCCAACAGGGAGAGAGTCAACGTTATAAATTTCTCTTTTCAGCTGGTCAATTGTGAACTTATAATATATGCCTTTTCCTATAGTATCAATGCCAAAGGCGCGTATTGTTGCGTCAGAACTATATTCATAATTATCATCTGAGTCAAGACACGAACTTATGGCTATTGACATAAGAAGAAAACTCAGGATTACGGATAAAAACTTTATTCTCATTTTCTAAAGATAGTGTTTATTTACAAGTTGCAAAAATAGGAACATTTTTTTCTATAATCAGCATTGCAGGGAAGTTTTATATAAAATTATAGATAATATGCCCGTTTTTCTCGATAAAAAAGCATCAAAATGAGGTGTTTCGGACTATTTTGTCGTTGTATAATGCCGTATACTTCTTCCGAAAGATTGTTCGTTGACATAACTATTTTTATCCCTCATTTCAGGTGCTTTAACACCGGATACTAATCGTATGGGGCTTACTTCGACGAATGCTTCATCCCAAAGGTCGGCATCGATGAAAAATTGTAGCAAGGCACTGCCTCCTTCCACCAAAAGGGATTGGATGCCACGTTCGTATAAAGTTAACATGATTTGCGGCAATATATCCTGCTGGAAATCTATTGGGAGATATTCTATGTTGGGGAGGGAGGGGAGGGGGTGTTCGGTAAAGATGAGTGTCGGTACACTTCCGTCAAATAGATGGAGGGCAGGCGACAGGCGTCGTTTACGGTCTAATACGAGACGCAGAGGAGAGCGTCCGTACCAATTGCGGACATTCAGAGAAGGATTGTCCAATTCTGCCGTGCGGGTACCGACAAGGATGGCGGCATGCTCTGCCCGTTTTTTATGCACTAACATTGAAGTTAAGGGGGTGGACAGAATAACGGGATGCCCGTCTTTCCGGCATAAATCGATAAAACCGTCCGCAGACTCCGCCCATTTCAGGGTGATATATGGTCGATGTAGCTGGTGGAAAGTGATAAAGCGCTTGATTAAATGCCGGCATTCACCTTCCAGTACTCCGACGACGACTTTCCGACCGGCATCTTTCAGCTTCTGTATGCCCCGTCCCGCAACTTTGGCGAAAGGGTCCTGGCAACCGATGACGACACGGGGAATTTGCTTCTCAATAATCAAATCGGCACAAGGTGGCGTTTTCCCATAGTGGGAACATGGTTCCAGGCTTACATAAATTGTTGAATGCTTCAGTAACGAACTGTCTTTAACGGAGCGGATGGCATTCACTTCGGCATGCGCTTCTCCGCAACGTATATGATAACCTTCGCCGATAATTTTTCCGCCACATACGATTACTGCTCCTACCATTGGGTTGGGAGCTGCATTACAAAGCCCGTTCTGAGCCAGCTGAATGCAACGGCGCATATATTTTTCTTCTTCCATGTGTGCTTCCTTTCTCGGATATTTCTTACTTTTGCATCCCAAAATATCCAAATTATGAATATTACCACTGCTTATGTTCGCCGGAAACTACAGGGCTATTATACTCCTCAGGAAGCCGGCAATCTGTCCAGACTTATCTGTTGTGAGATATTTGGGCAACGGACAGTGGATTATTATCTGGGCAAAGATATAACTTTATCTGCAAAAGCGAAACAGGAATTAGAGAGCATTCTCACTCGTTTGCATAATTTTGAACCGATACAATACATTTTAGGCGAAGCCCGTTTTCTCGGAAGAACGCTTTGTGTAACTCCCGATGTGCTTATTCCTCGTCCGGAAACGGAAGAACTGGTTGAGTTGATGCTGAAAGAACTTTCTCCCGCTTCCCGTGTTTTGGATATCGGAACCGGTAGTGGTTGTATAGCTGTCTCTTTGGCAAAAGAATTGCCGGAGTCGCAGGTCACGGCTTGGGATGTGTCCGAAAAAGCTTTGTCTGTTGCTGCTCTTAATGGCGGAGCCTTGCGAGCATCTATCCGGTTCGAACAGCGTGATGTGTTGACCTATACTCCTGATGTAACAGAATGTTATGACGTTATTGTGAGTAATCCGCCGTATGTGACTGAAGCGGAAAAGGCGGAGATGGAACAGAATGTACTGGATTGGGAGCCCTCGCTGGCACTGTTTGTGCCCGATGCGGACCCTTTACGCTTCTATCGCCGTATTGCTGTGCTGGGGCTTGAAATGCTTGTGCCCGGTGGAAAACTTTATTTTGAAATAAACCGTGCTTTTGGAGAAGATACTGTATCTATGTTGCGTGATTTAGGATATCGCACCGTCCGTCTTCAAAAGGATATTTCCCATAATGATAGATTTGTAATAGCCGAAAAATGACAAATATTACTGAAACGGAGGCGCTGAGTAAAGTTGCTGCCTATTGTTCCACTGCGGAGCATTGCCGTGCCGAGGTCTCTGAGAAGTTACAGCGTTGGGGACTACCGTATGATGCTATTGAACGCATCCTTGAACGTTTGGAAAATGAAAAGTATATTGATGAAGAGCGGTTTTGCCGTGCTTTTGTCAATGACAAGTACCGTTTTGCCAAGTGGGGGAAAGTGAAGATTGCCCAGGCACTTCAATTGAAGAAGATCTCTTATAATGTATGCCGACGTTTCCTGAATGAGATAGACGAGGAAGAATACCTGTCTATATTAGACGGTTTGTTACTGGCGAAACGGAAAAGTGTTCATGCCGGGAACGAATTTGAATTGAATGGAAAACTGATGCGTTTTGCCTTGAGCCGCGGTTTCGAAATGAAAGATATCAGTCGTTGTATACAACTTTCTGACGAAAATGAAGGTTTTGAGTGAAAAATCTCTTTATTCTTTTTTTTATTCTCGTTCAGTTTCCGTATTTTTGTGCCATATTTATTATAAATAGCTAATTTAGTTATGAGAACTTTAGAAAAACTATTCGCAGAGAAGTTGCTGAAGATAAAAGCGATTAAACTACAACCGGCAAATCCCTTCACTTGGGCTTCCGGCTGGAAATCTCCTTTTTACTGTGATAACCGCAAAACACTTTCTTATCCTTCTTTGCGTAATTTTGTAAAGATTGAAATTACCCGTTTGATATTGGAACGTTTCGGGCAGGTGGATGCAATTGCCGGCGTAGCAACAGGCGCTATCCCTCAGGGAGCTTTGGTTGCCGATGCGCTGAACTTGCCGTTTGTGTATGTACGTTCCACCCCGAAAGACCATGGATTGGAAAACCTGATTGAGGGTGAACTTCGCCCGGGTATGAAAGTTGTGGTTGTTGAAGACTTGATTTCTACTGGTGGAAGTAGCTTGAAAGCCGTAGAAGCTATCCGTCGTGACGGATGCGAAGTAATCGGTATGGTAGCTGCGTATACTTATGGTTTCCCCATTGCAGAGAAAGCATTCAAAGATGCCAAAGTTCCTTTGGTGACGCTGACGAATTATGAAGCGGTTCTGGATGTTGCACTCCGTACAGGTTACATCGAAGAGGAAGACATTGAGACGCTGAACGAATGGCGTAAGGATCCTGCACATTGGGATGCCGGAAAATAACAGCGGTTTATACTACAAAGTAATTAATATGACGAAAGGGCCATTCGGATAGATTCTGTCCGAATAGTTCTTTTTTGTCTTTTAAAGAGAATCGAAATATGACAAAATTTGAAAGTGGTGTGAAGACGATACCCGCCTCACAGGAACTTGTTTATGAGAAGTTGTCCGATTTGAATAATCTGGAAAAGTTTAAGAGCAGCCTGCCGGAGGATAAAGTGAAGAACTTGAGTTTTGACTCGGAAAGCGTGATGATAGAGGTGGCTCCCGTAGGTAAGATAGCGCTGAGTATCGTAGAGAAGGAACCGTGCAAATGTATTAAGTTTGCCACAACAACTTCACCGCTGCCATTCAATCTGTGGATACAGATAGTCGCCGTTTCGGAGACGGAATGTAAGATGAAACTGACCATCGGCATGGAACTGAATCCCTTTATGAAAGGTATGGTGCAGAAACCATTGCAGGAAGGACTGG
The DNA here is from genome assembly GCF_900142015.1 of Bacteroides stercorirosoris. Classification (GTDB taxonomy): domain Bacteria; phylum Bacteroidota; class Bacteroidia; order Bacteroidales; family Bacteroidaceae; genus Bacteroides; species Bacteroides stercorirosoris. The sequence goes on along the minus strand of NZ_FQZN01000009.1, from coordinate 3,955 downwards.
AAAAGATGGCCGATATGCTGTCGATAATACCGTATCACTAATCATTAATCACTAAATAAATGGCTCAGAAACTTTGGGAGAAATCCGTTCAGGTAAATAAGGATATAGAACGCTTTACGGTAGGACGCGACCGTGAGATGGACCTTTATCTGGCAAAGCATGATGTATTAGGTTCTATGGCTCACATCACCATGCTCGAAAGCATTGGTCTGCTGACGAAAGAAGAACTGGTTCTTTTGCTCGATGAACTGAAGAATATCTATGCGGCTGCTGAAAAGGGTGAGTTTGTGATAGAAGAAGGGGTAGAGGATGTGCATTCGCAGGTAGAGCTGATGCTGACACGTAGACTGGGTGATGTAGGCAAGAAGATACATAGCGGTCGTTCTCGCAACGATCAGGTATTACTCGACCTGAAACTCTTCACGCGTACGCAGATTAAAGAAATAGCCGAGGCGGTGGAACAACTGTTTCATGTGCTGATATGCCAGAGTGAGCGTTTCAAGAATGTATTGATGCCGGGTTATACTCATTTGCAGATAGCCATGCCGTCGTCTTTCGGACTGTGGTTTGGTGCTTATGCCGAGAGCTTGGTAGATGATATGCTTTTCCTGCAGGCGGCATTCAAGATGTGCAATCGTAATCCGTTGGGTTCGGCTGCCGGGTATGGTTCTTCATTCCCGTTGGACCGTACGATGACTACCCGCTTGTTGGGTTTCGATTCATTGAATTATAATGTGGTTTATGCGCAAATGGGACGCGGCAAGATGGAGCGTAACGTGGCTTTTGCTCTGGCAAGTATCGCCGGTACTATCTCTAAGCTGGCTTTTGATGCTTGTATGTTCAATAGTCAGAACTTCGGATTTGTGAAGTTGCCGGATGAATGTACAACGGGTTCCAGCATCATGCCGCATAAGAAGAATCCCGATGTTTTCGAACTGACTCGTGCCAAATGTAACAAACTGCAATCATTGCCGCAACAGATTATGATGATTGCCAATAATCTGCCATCCGGTTATTTCCGTGACTTGCAGATTATCAAGGAAGTCTTTCTTCCTGCCTTCCAGGAATTGAAGGATTGCTTGCAGATGACGACTTACATCATGAATGAAATCAAGGTGAACGAACATATTCTTGATGATGATAAGTATCTGCTTATTTTCAGCGTAGAAGAAGTGAACCGGTTGGCACGTGAAGGCATGCCTTTCCGTGATGCCTATAAGAAGGTCGGGCTGGATATTGAAGCTGGAAAGTTCTCTCATAGCAAACAAGTGCACCATACGCATGAAGGTAGCATCGGCAATCTCTGTAACGATGAAATCTCTGCACTGATGCAAGAAGTGGTGGATGGTTTCAACTTTCATGGAATGGAAGTGGCTGAGAAATCCTTGTTAGGACGATAAATGCGATATTGTATGCGGAAATTTTGTATAGTCATAGGAATGCTTTGGTTGTGTGTCGTCGGTTGCGGTGACTCATATGAGTCGAGCATTCCTTCTGTGACGTTTAATTTCTCGTGTAGCCTTGCGCAATCGCCTTATTATGTAATAAAGACTCCCGGTCAGTTTCTGAAAGTGGAGAAGAATGTGAATGGATTGCCGGTTGGCTATGCCGGATTAATAATCGGGCAGTCTGTTTTTTCAGAAGGAAATGATTATGTTGCTTATGATGCTGCCTGTCCGGTAGAGGCCAGCCGTAGTGTATCGGTTGAATTGAAAGAAGACGGCTTGGGCACAGCTGAATGTCCGAAGTGCCATACACAGTACAATCTGAGTAGTGGTGGATTTCCTACAGGAGAAGGTACAGAGTATCTGAGACATTATAAAGTCTCTGTGTCCGGTACTACTTTGCAAGTCCGTAACTAATAAAAAACAGCTTTTTTCGTGTAAAAAATTTGGCTGTAACGGGGAAACTCCTTATCTTTGCACCCGTTCTTCGAAAAAGACCTGCGGAAATAGCTCAGTTGGTAGAGCATAACCTTGCCAAGGTTAGGGTCGCGAGTTCGAGTCTCGTTTTCCGCTCTCCTGTTATAGGATGCTCGAATGGTGGAATGGTAGACACGAAGGACTTAAAATCCTTTGGCCATTGCGGCTGTGCGGGTTCAAGTCCCGCTTCGAGTACTGTTTAAAGCTCTGTAAACTATATGTTTACGGGGCTTTATTCTTTTAGGCCGTTTCTTTAGAAAAAGCCTCCTTTAGCATTAAATTGAGTGGCATTTCCTATGAATTATGCGGTTCATGTAAACCAAGATGTAAACCGGAAAATGTATGAGGGTTACAATCAATATACTGTGTTACAGGTCTAATTTTTTAGTAATGGGAAATGGACTTCTTTCTTGTTTATTTACAGTATAATTCAAAGAATCAACAATATCTCTTATATGTTCTTTCCATATAGAAAGAAAAAGATGATATAAAAACTATCGGTATGCAGTACTTTTCTTTTTTTTGCATTTAATAAGAAAAACACTATACAAATCATTATGAAGTACTTGTTTTGTTTCCTTGTAGGGGTATTGTTAACTACCTCTCTGTACGCCCAAAGTGCAGGTGATAAAAGGTCCTCTTTTTCCGTTCATGCCGGGCCGTCATGGTATTTGGGACAATTGATGGGAATCACCGACAGATCGGATGCCTATCGCAGTGATTTACGAAAAGGAGTGGCTTGGGATGTCAGCTATCTGGCGCAAGTTGCCGGCCGGAAGTTGAAGTTCGGGGTGGGAGCGCTGTATCAGGGAAGTTCCTATAAAAATACGCACGACACTGGGGCGGATAAGATTCTGATGCACTACATGGCGCCGCAGGTATCTTTGACGATGGTGAAGAAACATTATCAACTTCAGTTGGCAGGCGGAATAGGCTATCAGTTCTATAAGGATAAGAGTAAGGTGTATGGCAAGCCGCGGGATGTTTCGATGGATAAACTTGCAGGTAACTTGGCGCTTTCGGGCGAGTATTTCCTGACGAGCCACTGGGGAGCTTCGGCCCGCCTGAACTGGTTGGCATCCAGCACAGAAACTTATTCGGTGAAGTATCACGATGAGAAGTGGAATGTGGAAAATCCGAAAACCGGTACCGGTTATTTCGGTCAGTTATCTTTAGTCTTCGGTTTAAACTATCATTTTTGAGCGCTATGAAAAAGTTGTTATTTCTGTTCCTGCTGGTTCTCTGTTGTGCCTGCGAGGAAGATAAGTCGGTGGACCCGACACTGATGCCCGAAGCTACGACGACGGGGCAAAATACGTTAGGTTGTTTGATAGACGGCTGGGTACATACTTCCGGGCGGTTTGGAAAGCCGTATGTCAGTACTTACGATGAAGACGGTAACCATTATGTTACGATTGGTGCGGATGCCGGTGTTTTCACTTCTTTGCATTTTACGCTTGTGAATCCACGGCAGGGGGCTGTCTGTACTTATATCAATGCCAGTTTTGATGGCGTAAAACTGGAAGATGGCGAGGCCTATATCACCCGTATGAACGGAACGATTATCAGTGGAACGTTCAGAGGCGGGAATGTAACAGAGGGACGCTTTGATATACGATATAGTGAGGAGTCCGAAGGAGGAGAAGTAATCTATTAATAAAAAACTGCCCGTTCGGAATAATCTTCCGGCGGGCAGCCTTTTTTCACTTCGTCTTCTCTCAAGTCTTATAAAGCCTTTCGGTTGCTGATAACCCGTACAGCAGCGGTGTACTGTTGACAGGGAACAGACACATGAATGCCGTTGCCTTTGTCTTCAGTTGAAGCGTTGATGTAAGCTGACTTTAACAGCTGCTTCACGCTTTCCACTTCCCAGGGACTACCTGCGAAAACGTTAATCTGAGAAATCTTTCTACTTGTAATCATGTGCTTAAAACTAATTAGGGATATTCAGTAAATGTCCCTCTTTCTAATAAATTAAGAGAACAGTTTTACTTTACGTGAGCTTTTCTCTTAATTTTTTTCTGTAAAGTCTC
>NZ_FQZN01000090.1 GCF_900142015.1 Bacteroides stercorirosoris | reverse complement strand
TATACTGACGAGACACATAAGACCGGCTATCTGCGGGCTTTCTTTAATACCGTGAAATCGGGGACGGATTCATCCATTGAGCGTTGTTTCATCACCGGCGTCAGTCCCGTGACGATGGACGACCTGACCAGTGGCTTCAACATTGGAACTAACTATTCGCTCTCATCCGAGTTTAATGAAATGATGGGCTTCACCGAAGACGAGGTTCGTCAGATGTTGGCATATTATTCCACCACTTGCCGCTTTAACCATAGCATTGATGAAATCATTGAGATTATGAAGCCGTGGTATGATAATTACTGCTTCGCTCCCGAGAGTTACGATACAACCACGATGTATAACTCCAATATGGTACTCTATTTCGTCAAGAATTATATTTTGTATGGTAAGGTGCCGCGTGACATGATAGAAGATAACATCCGCATTGATTACGAAAAACTGCGTATGCTCATCCGCAAAGATAAGGAATTCTCTCATGATGCCTCTATCATTCAGACCTTAGTGAGCCAGGGGTACATTGCCGGAGAACTGAAGAGAGGGTTTCCTGCCGTTAGTATTGTCGACCCTGATAATTTCATAAGTCTGCTTTATTATTTTGGTATGCTCACTGTAAGCGGTACGCATGAAGGTAAGACGAAACTTACTATTCCCAATCAAGTGGTTCGCGAACAACTCTATACTTATTTGCTAAACACTTACAATGAAGCTGACTTAAACTTCAGTAATTACGAGAGGAGTGAGTTATCCAGTGCTCTTGCTTATAGGGGTGAGTGGCAAGTTTACTTCGCTTACATTGCCGACTGCCTGAAGCGTTATGCCTCACAGCGTGACAAACAGAAAGGTGAATCCTTTGTACATGGCTTCACGTTGGCAATGACAGCACAGAACCGCTTCTATCGCCCCATTTCCGAACAAGACACGCAGGCGGGATATGTAGACATCTTCCTATGCCCGTTGCTGGATATCTTTCCGGACATGGTGCACAGTTATATCATCGAACTGAAGTATGCCAAATACAAAGATCCTGA